>CAXXFR010000001.1:0-73763 GCA_963667455.2 Pseudomonadales bacterium
AGTCCGAGTCATTGCTCGTTGCGTTCATTCCCTATTCCGGCTCAAATCGGTATAGCTGATGGTCGCTTCATTGGAATGGGCGAACTCCGAAGCTCTAACAGTTCCGTCCATTGTGCAGATTGGTCCAAACTAACTGCGAAAGACCGACAATGAACGAGCTTTGCCCCTCTTGGGCGGCATGTGCCCAGAAGCTCTTGAAGGCGGATCTTCGCAAATTCGTACTCGCACGGTTTTGAGAGAGCACGAATCCACTAGTTGAGAATATCCAAAGCAGGTGCATCCTTAGAATGCCCCAAAAGAGATTCGTAACGTCTTGGCGTGGACGCTGACCGGAGTTCGAGTCGGGCAGAGATGACTGTTCTCGGGGATCGAATTCAAGGCAGTAGAGCTAATCCGAACGGCGTTTAGCGCATACAAACGCGACTGTGCGCCTTTCCCAACAAATGAGATCACACAATCCCCTTCCTGAATGAGGCAATCGACTTTTCCTCGCTCGTCTCGAGAGGATCGGTGTATGGAAGTCGGGTGGACGGCGAGCACCGGCACAAGCCCTCTCCTCATGCTGTAACGCGCTTGGCAGGGCTCAACAGCGGAAAGAACGTCTCGTTGCGTACCGAGAGATTGAGAGTGAGTTAGGGTCTCTTCTGAGCAGGTTCGGCGTTCCGCGGAAGACAATTCATCCAGAATTTCCGTTTGGACGACTACCTAACGACGGGCTTTGGGAGATTCCTGACGTTGAGAAAGTGTCAAGGACCCAGTCGGGTGATTTGCATGTGTCTTCGATGGTGGAACTGGGAATTCGAGGTGGTCTTAGGGAAGACGACTACGACTTGCTTGTCGAAGACCCCCGACTGTTACTGGAATCTGCAAGCATGCTTCTGAATGCTCACTTTCCTACTTCCTTGCACGAAGAAATTCGAGGCGCAGTTGGATTGTCGGATGTTTGGAAGTATCGCGATGTCGTTGCATTGAAGGACGGTCTCTTGCCGAAACGAGACCCGAGGTTTCGACAGGAGATTTTGGAAGCGTACGATTACCGCTGTGCGGTTTGCCTGTACGACATTAAACTGGGCGATGAGCCGCTTGGATTAGAAGCCGCACATGTCAAGTGGCTCGCAGCCGGAGGCCCAAACAAGGTCCAAAATGGTCTTGCACTTTGTGGATTCCACCACAAAGCATTTGACAGAGGAGCGTGGGGATTGGAAAAACACCGTCAACAGTATCGGATCTTGGTGTCAGATGATGTCCGCGGGCAGAGCGAGGCCCTGCGTTGGCTTGAAGACTATCGCGGTGCCGTTCTTCAAACACCGCAGAGAGTAGATTCCGCACCCGATGCCGATTTTGTTCAATGGCACTCGGAAGAAGTATTTCGTTCTCCTGACAAGACTGCCTAAATTCCACAAACCGATCCAAGCACCGTGACCTGCGCTCTCGACGGAATCCAAGTTCTCGACCTGACGACTCATCGTGGGAACATCGCAGGTCGATTGCTCGCTGACCTAGGTGCTGAGGTCGTCAAAATCGATTCGCCCTATGGAACGCAATCCAAGCATCTTCCTCCTTTCGCCAGCGATGGGACTTCACTCTACTGGGCAGCCTACGAGGCCGGCAAGACGATCGTCAACATCGATTATCAGTCCACTCGAGGTCGAGAACAGCTAGTCGATCTCGCTTCAAGAGCAGACGTGCTCATCGAGTGTTTTGAACCGGGATTGGCCGACTCATTGAAGATCGGATATGAATCTCTCAGACGTACTAATCCTGGTCTCATTTATGCGGCCATCACACCGTTCGGGCAGCACGGTCCCAAATCGCAATGGCCGGCCACCGACTTGACGACTGAAGCGGCTGGTGGACGCATTTCTTTGCAAGGCGACCTAGACAGACCTCCCCTCCCCGTTGGCTACCCGCAAGCGTTTCTTCATGCGGGAGCTCAGATTGCCGCCGACATAACTGTGGCTTTGAACGAGAGAGATGTATCGGGATTGGGTCAGTTTCTTGATCATTCCGCGCAGGAAGCCATGTGGTGGACTCTGATGGGAGCACAGGGGAACCCCGTCTGCTCCGGAACTGACCCAATCGGCGTTGGCGACGATCGAGCACCTCGACAACGCGGTCAAGGCACCCAGATGGTGGAAGCCAAAGACGGGTGGATAACAATGGCTCCTGGCGCGACTCCTCGGGGTTCCAAGTCCATGTTCTCTTTCGCTTTGGAAGAAGCAATCAGTCTTGGTGAATCGGTCGATGGCTTGGACCAATACGACTGGAACGATTGGATTCCGCAATATCGCGCTGGAGAGATTCAGCCTGAACACCTGCAATCAATTAGCGGATTTCTAAGGAAATTCATTCAACGAAGAACGAAACTCGAGCTGGTGCAATGGGCTCTGGAGAACAACCTACGTCTAGGTCCGCTTCATACGACAAGGGACCTCATTGACTTTCCGCAGTTCGTCGAACGTGGAGTTTTTCGAAGAGTCAACGGCTTTCTCCAACCCGCTGTGTGGGCGAAGTTTTCTCGCACTCCGTTGAGACAACGAGAGACCAGTAGATCCAAGGCTGATTCGATTGACTGGCAACCTCGTCCCAATCCGCCAAAGAGCACGAATCGCACAGGTCTTGCATTTGAAGGACTACGAGTAGCGGACTTCTCGTGGGTGGCGGCTGGTCCAACCGTCAGCAAGTGTTTGGCTGATCACGGTGCCACTGTGGTCAAAATCGAATCCAAGACCCGACCGGACCTGTCCAGAAGTTTGGATCCGTTTGTAGGAAACGAACCAGGTCTGAATCGAAGCTACTGGAGCTACTTGTATGCCACTTCGAAACTCTCATTGGAATGCAATCTTTCCACCGAGGGAGGTCGTTCGCTTGCTCGTAGGGTCTGTGACTGGGCTGACGTGGTTGTCGAAAGTTTTTCTCCCGGTACTTTGAAGCGAATGGGACTGGACTACGAGATGCTGAGCAAGGACAGAGACGATTTGATCATGTTCAGCACATCAATGCTCGGACAGACCGGTACGTACAGACGATACGCCGGATTCGGACAGCAGACAGCTGGATTCAGCGGTTTGCACTACATCACGGGTTGGCCTGATCGAGTTCCCTGTGGAGTCGCAACGCCGTATACGGATGTGGTTGCACCGAAGTTCGGAATCGCTAGTCTTGCAGCGGCATTGCTAGAGCGGCGTCGATCAGGTCTCGGACAACATATCGACTTAGCCCAAGGGGAATGTTCGATGCTGTTCCTGGCTCCGTTGGTGCTCGATGAGACAGCAAACAGGCGGACAGCACAGGCGCAAGGATTCGACTCCATGTATGCCTGTCCTCAAGGAATCTACCAGTGCTCTGGAACACAGCGCTACATCGCCATAGCGACGGAGAGCAATAAGCAGTGGGAACGCTTGGCCAACTTCATTCCAGAGTTCCAGTATCGAGACGAGAGTTATTCCAAGTTTGAAGAGCGCTGGGAGCACAGAGCCGAGATCAACGAGTCAATTGCGAAGTGGACGGCTGATCAAGATGCCTTTGAGCTAGAGTCCAGACTTGCCGAGAATGGCGTACCTGCTTCAGTAGTTATGAGGCCCACGGATGTCTATAGCGACCCGCATATCGAAGATCGAGGATTCAAGCAAGAACTCCATCAAACAGAGTGCGGAAATGTCGTGCATTTCGGATTCCCTACCCGCTTCTCGGCGAGAAAGCAAATGGTGCGAACCGCTCCGCCGAACATCGGCGAGCACAACGACTATGTGATGAATGAGCTACTAGGACTCAAGACTGAAGAAATTCAAGCTCTACGTGATAGTGGAGCGATCGACTGAGTGAAGCTCAAGTCAATCTTCGAGATGCGATCGGGAAGAGAGTTTCAACAAGTTGACTGGAACTGTGAAGTGTCCACGGCCGTAGCGTTTGCTAATATCGCGTCCGCTACTAACGGCTAAGTCTCCCACTAATCTCAAGTTAGAAACCATGCAACTCAACGCAAGTCGTGATCACAGCATTCAGTTTGGCGAAACCCAGCACCGAGAAGGCTTTCGATCAACTAGCCTCTCCATATTCGGAAACATCGACCCGGATACGCTCCTTCGTGAAATACTTCAGAATGCAGTTGATGCGGGTCGAAGTGCCAAACGCAAAACGGTTGAGATCTCTTTCGAATTCTCCTCAATCAAGATAGAAGACATCCCGGGAATCAAGTCGTATCAAGATCGATTCGCAGCCGCACTCGATACTCAAGAGCGACTAAACGCTGCCGCCCAAGCAAAGCCGATCACAAACGCTATCAGTAAGCAGCTCAAGTCTTCCGAAGTCAGAGTCCTTTGGGTCAAGGACAACGGGATCGGGCTTGATGTCGACAACATGACCCGATTGCTACAAGACGGTCAGAGTCAGAAAGGCGACGCTCAGTCGACAGGTTCGTATGGAAACGGCCATATGACCGTGTTCCCTGCTTCAAATCTGCGCTTCTTGCTGTACGGTGGTGTCTTTCGAGACAACGGGGAGCTCCGCCGTATTGTTGCCGGCCATTCAATACTGGCTTTCCATGAATTTGAAGGCAAGCAATACGGCAAAGACGGTTACTTCATCAAAGGGTTTCAAAATGATCTCCTGCTCCCCTATGACTTCTACTCGGGTTCGGAAATTCCAACATTGCTCAGCCGCAAACTTGACGAGGTTCAACGGGATTTCGGTCATGGTGCAATTGTCGGAATTCTGGGCTTTAATGACTTCAACGGCGATGTTGAGAAGACGATTGAGATTATTCGTCGGGTTGTTGCCACGCACTTCACTCCTTCAGTACACGACGGTTCGTTACGAGTTACAGTCAAATCGGAGTCTGAACCTGAGTCTGTAGCTGACCGAAATGCTATTCAACCAATTCTCAGCGACAACAAGACTCGAACCCGTAGAAGTGGAACGAAAATCGGGCCGACGGGAAGCCAAGCTTGGCAAGTAAGCGAAACACTGATGCGGACAAGCCCAAATTTCATTGACACTAGTTTGGGTAAAGTCGACCTGCGTGTCAGGAACTTGTCGGCTGAAGAAGTTGGCGGTTCAAGCATTCAGCTCTACCGCAATGGAATGTGGATTGCCAATGATATTCCGCACAACCGACCACGAAACTTCTCCAAGTCCGCCCCGTTTAGTGCAGTGATCCTGTTGGATCCGGACTACGCGCCAGAAGCTTGCGAGATGGTGCGCAACGCTGAGGGTCCAAGGCATGTGGATATTGATCCGAAGCGTATTGGCTCTGTCAAAGAGGAGAAACGGATTCAGTTCGATACATTTCTGAAGGAAATCCACGATGCGATCCTGTTGCGCGCTCCAGAAGTGACTGGTTCCCAGTTCGACCCTGGATTTTTCCTATTGGATCTGGCCGGGACTCAGTCCAGTGGAACCAAGACAAGAGGCTCTACCCCCCCCCCCCTGACAAAACTCCCTTCGTTGTAGAACTCGAGACCGCCGGATCAGGCGGATCTGGTGGTAATCCTGAAGGAAAAGGTACGCCGAAAGGAGACGGTAAGCCTTCTGGATCCTCCTTAAACTTTCAAGGTCAGCCTCTGGCTGCTCGTGTCGGCTCTGTTCGTACGGCCAATGGACTTAATGTTCGTGTTAGGCCCTCCGAAAAGGCAAGCGATGTCGAACTGAGGCTCCGAGTGCTTGATGGTTCGGATGCGACTTGTGACTTCATCTCTCCACGCACATATGTTTCGATTCTTCCGGGTGTACGCGTTGACGGCAACAAGATAAGCGATGGAAACTACATCCGAGGGACCACCAATGGAGAGTGCAAAGCTATTCGGATCGGATCCGTTCGGGAATTGGATATCGAAAGGGCCGTTCATATTCCTTGCGACATCTCAAGTGATGAAAGCATAGTCGTCGAGCTGGTAAGAAAGGCTCCGCAACAAGCAACTTTGAGCAAAGAAGGTGACTCCTCATGAGTCTCGCCGATCTACCCATCCTCTCACCATCATCGCTTGATTTTGCTAGGGGTAGCTACACGACTGACATTGCGTTGGAGTCAAGCGGCGAGCGTTCTGCCTGGGTGGTGCGAGCAAATCACGTGATCGAAGGAGAGAATCTCATTTCCAAGATGCTCGTGGATCGCGAAGCAATGTTCGTAACCGAAATCTGCTCGCCATCGACTGCATATCGAGAAGCTCACCCCGCTGAAGAACGAGGGGTCACTTCAACGGCACAATCCCTAGAAATACCGAACTCTCTGCTCAGCCCACCGATTTGGTCACGGATGCTCGTGGTGGCTACACCCGCCAAATCGACGAAGACTGTCTATCTGAGTGAGGAATCTGGTACGCACGAAATCTGGCGCGGCAAGAAGGTTGAAGTCCACCCTGGTTCAGTCTTGGCGGTAAGCGACTTTTACCGTACGTCGGGCATGGCTAGTCTTCTCCGACTCAGCGAAAGCAAGAACTTGAACCAAGGCTCACTCAAGGTCGATGTAATGGAGTCAGCAGAAGACATCTATATCGAAGTTCAAGCTCATCCAAGTTTATTCAACTGGCTCAAGAATCCTGGGGAACACATCGCTCACCGACAGACTATTTTGACGTGTGCGTTGGCTGGGGGTTTGGATACGATTCGTGAGAGGTACAAGGTCGAAGAGTCCACCGATTGGACTTCTCATCCAGTATTGAGGGAGTTAGATAAGTACCTGAAAGATAACGGTCTTCCTGCACTTGATTCCCCTGAAACCAGCTTCAACTCCCTCGAAGTAGCAACGCAACTAAAGCCGATTGAATTCGACGAACAGTAGGAACACATCCAATGGATTCCGAATTCAATACCTATGACCGAATGAGTCTGGAGCAACTGCAGAAGGAACTGATCTTTCGCAAAGGCCATGCAAACAGAGGTGGCGAAGCGCAACGAGAATTCCTGCACTCGTTGGTTGAGAATGAAGATCAATGGATCAAAGGGTTCGAGGATCTCCATGTATCCACCAAGGATCTCACTCCATGTCCGACTCCAAGCGAGCAAATGTCGGAACGCGAGTTCTTGAATCCTCCGTTCTCGACTGAGAGAGAAATCGCCAACCTCCTCAAAGAACTCCCTCGCCGCCAGGCATCCCAACCCGAATTCTGGACCCACTATACGATCGAAATGATCAAGCAAGGAAGGATTTCCACAACCTTTCTAGCTGCACGCCGCGATGTACCAACCCAATCCGGCAGAGACCGCATCGATGCGGTTCTCAAGGGCCAAGATGGCACTGAAATCGACTCGTGCGTGCGGTCCGTCTTTCGAAACTTGGGCGGTATCTACTCTGATCGCGCAAAACGGACAACTTACCTCGATTGCCCTACCTCGCGGGCATGGTGGCGGCACAACTTCGCGTGGGAGTGTTACAGCTGTCCGACTTGGAATTTGGACTTGGAGCAGATTTCGAACACACTCCGAGGGGGTGTCTGGGAGGAGCTAGTTCAGAGCATCGTTTCTCGAATGACGGTGATAGGTGCTAGCAACATTCGAAATGTGTTGATTCATCACATCGTGGAAACAGAGCAATCCAGGCAAGGATTCAAGGCCATTGTCGATGCTGTGGGGAAACGCTGTACCGTCCAGATGCTTGCAGTTCTTCCCATTTCGGAGCTGCAACAGATCTTACGGAGTGAGCTAGCCCCCAAGACTAGTTGACACTCAACACCGAATGAACGGATTAGCTTCAGAAAACCAGATATCGACCGAACTCGCCTTGGACTACGAATCCAAAGCGGACGCGAACTTGCCTCACGTGATCAAGTTCTCCGGTGGTCGGTCCAGCGGAATGATGCTGATGCAACTTCTGCAACAAGGCAAGCTCATTAGATCTCGCGGCGATGTTGTGATCTTCAACAATACCTCCGCGGAACATCCTGCGACTTACCAGTTCGTGCATCGGTGCAAAGAAGTCTGCGAACAAACCTACGGCATTCCGTTCTTTTGGATTGAGTTTGCAACCGTGGAAGATGCCGTACAGGGAGACTGGGGTCGCATCTCCACTTATCGCATGGTCAATTCGCGTCCGATTTCAGATTCCAATCCCAGCGGCTACCACCACCAAGGCGAAGTCTTTGAGGAATTGGTCAGCGACAAGAGCTTCCTTCCCAGTCGACACAACCGCATTTGTACGACTCACCTCAAAGTAGAGACGACAGTACGGTTCCTCGAGGAATGGTTCACGGGCAATGAATTCAATCAGCATCGAGGACACCATCGCAGCACCGAGCAGTCTTCAAACTACTCCATAGTTAAGCGACATCGGAGATCTCGCGGAAAACAATCCGACGAAGACCTTTTGCGCAAGAAGGAATTCGTGCGATCGCGACCGCTAAGCCGAGCACCGCAACGCTTTTCCGACTATTCGATTGGTTCTTTTCCAGTCAGGCTGAACTCCCAGGAGGAGAAAACCAGGAACCGCGACCGAATTGCGCTGTCCGGGCCAGATGCGTTTCGCTATGTCTCTCTCATGGGCCTTCGTGCGGATGAGCCACTTCGCGTTGCACGAGTACGCAAACGAGCAGAAGAAGGCACAGTTCGAAGTTCAAGAAAAGGCGAGAAAGAGATTCAAGGCGAACGTCTGCTCATGCCACTGGCAGACTCCGAAGTCACCAAGCAAGACGTTCTTGAGTTTTGGCGCACGCAGGCCTTTCAATTGCGACTTCCCGAGGACGGCAATTTGTCGAACTGCGTCTACTGCTTCATGAAGGGAACTCGGGCCATTCCCAAGATACGTGAACATGTTCAACTCGTTGACGAGCGATTGCCAGCTGAACTGCGCCATCAGCAGAATTCACCAAGCGATATCGACTGGTGGGTTGACCTCGAAGAAAACTATTCACGAGAAGCCAAACGCACGAAGAAGGATGACTCTCTCAACTCTTCTGAACTGGTTCGCATTGGATTTTGGGGTGCAGATTCGGGCGACTCATACAAAGCGCTAAGACATGTCGCTCCCAACGATGTGATTGCGCTCGAGGGCCCGAACATCCAACCGTGCGACTGCACGGACTAGTAGAGAGTGTCGTACATGGAATCCGTGTACCTCGATTATCAAGCATCGACTCCAATAGACCCGCGTGTTGTGGAAGGAATGCTGCCCTACTTCACAGAGCACTTCGGAAATCCTAGTTCGATCGAGCACGTTCATGGAAACAACGCTGCGAAGGCTGTTCGCCAGGCTCGGAGGCAAGTCGCATCGGCCATCAATGCGAGCGTCCGGGAGATTGTGTTTACTTCGGGAGCAACCGAATCCAACAACCTGGCGATTCTTGGAGTTGCCAACAAGACGTGCAAGTCGAAGAACCGATTTGTTTCAGTTCAAACCGAGCACAGTTCCGTCTTGGGTCCTCTCTCCAACCTCAGAGAAAGCGGATTTGAAGTTGAGCTTCTACCCATAGAAAGCAGTGGGCGACTTCGATTAGACCTGCTCGAACAAGCTCTTGATGATCGAGTCGCCCTAGTCTCGGTCATGTACGTCAACAACGAGACAGGCGTGATTCAACCAATCGACGAAATCGCCAGTATTGTCCGTTCCAAGTCCGATGCCCTCTTTCACTCCGACTGTGCACAAGCCCTGGGACGGATTGCAGTGGATGTGACGGCACTGGATGTTGACCTCGCCACCTTCTCGTCTCACAAGGCCTACGGACCAAAAGGTATTGGCGCTCTGTACTGTCGCGAAAGGTGCTTGGATCGCATTGCTCCAATCACCTTCGGTGGGGGTCAGGAAAAGTCGCTTCGACCCGGAACACTTCCTGTGGCCCTTTGTGTTGGATTTGGGATTGCCGCAAGGCTAGTTGAGCAGGAACTTGCTCAAGACATGCGTCGTGTTAGACAGCTGAGCGAGAGGCTGATCAGTGGACTCAAGTGTGCTTGGGCAGACTCTAAGATTTTGGGCACATCAAGAATTCCAGGATCCATGAACGTGCAGTTCCCTGGCTACACCGTCGACGAGCTCATCGGAGCTTTTGACGGAATATCCGTTTCGTCTGGATCCGCTTGCAGTTCAGCAGTTCTCGAACCCTCTCCTGTTCTTCTCGCCCACGGCCTCTCGCCTGAGCAAGCAAACAGTTCGATCCGGATTGGGATCGGACGGTTCACCACAGACGAAGAAATTCAGCAAACCATCCGCACCCTCTTAAGAGGTGCACAGCAACTTAAGCAATAGACGAGGATCATCTCAATGTCTCTGATCAAGGATTCTGAAAAGCCTCACAACTCGACTGTTCAGGAATGGATGGAGCTGATTCGCGACGGTGCTGTCGGCAAACCCAGATGGCAACGCGGAGTCGTCTGGGACGACAGGAAGATCCAACAGCTATTGGAAGCACTACTCCACAAGAGACCAGTAGGAGCTCTGCTGACTCTGCCGTGTAGCAGTGATCCTATGAATCAGATTTTTCGACCGGAGAGACTCCAGAACGCACCCGAACCCGAGAATTGTGAATTGTTGATATTGGATGGTCAGCAACGGTTAACCGCACTGTGGAATGCCTTTGAGAACTCGTTTGCGGACGAAGACTATTCCGGTCCAGCCCGTGAGTTCTTCGTACACGTAGAGGTGCGGGAGGAAGACAATTCACTGATCCCAAAATCGGTCTATTGCATCAAACCCAACAAGACAAGAGTCGACAGTGAAAAACTAGGTGACCTTAGGGGTAAAGATGCAATCGAAGATCCTGTCGCCTGTTGGAACGCTCGACTCATTCCCGTACGTCTCCTAGCCAGACACAAAGCGCCTGCTACGGATGATCGAGACGAGCTCGAGATCTGGTGCGACGAAGTATTCCAAGAGGCGATCCCGAACAAGAGGCTGTGGAAACAGATTGGGAGGCTAGCGGAAGAGCTAGGTGGTAGAGATATCTCGCACTATCGACTTGCGAGTAACACAAGCCGAGAGGATGCTATTAACGCATTTGTCAGGACCAATGAGTCTTCAGCAACCATCTCCCGATTTGACATCGCAGTCGCTGAGATAGACCTAGAAGTATTAGCCTCCGAAGAGGAAGGGCTACGATCCATGATCCAAGCTGTATTTGACGAACTGCCATGGATTGATCGCTACTTTGGGACCGAAGAGAACGCAAGAGTCTCAAGATTTGGAGAGCTTGTCCTGAAAGTAGCTTGCCTCTTGTGCGGGCAAATGCCGACAGATCGTTCGTATACGGAGTCCGAGGTAATTAGGAAAGTAGCTGAGAAGTGGACGCAGATCGTCGATGGAATCGAAGAGTCGCTCTTGTTGTTGGAGCACGAGAAGATATTCGATGATCGACGACTTCCCAGCCATGTTCCTCTGCGTGTCTTGCCCGCTTTGCATGTCCATGCAACGAAAATCTACGACACGGACAAGAAAGGCCAAGTACACAAGCTGATGGTCTCGTATCTCTGGAGGAGCTTCCTGACCGAGCGCTATGACCGTCAGGCCAATCAACGGCTATTCGACGACTTCAAGAAGCTAGCTGACGATATCGAGTGCATCAAGCGCAACCAATCTCCTCTCAATCAAGCTCCCATTTTCGATGAGCAGGCGTGGCCCGTCCCGTCCCACTCTCAACTGAAAGACCTGAAACTCTACAACAAGAAACCGAACTCGAAGAACAAACTGTCTCGTGCGGTGTTCGCTTGTACTCTCTGGGACTCCTGCTTTGACTTTGCATCCGACGAGAAGCTCAATCCCAGGAACATAACTGACTTACAGTATCACCACCTTTTTCCAGAGGCACTGATGAAGTCAAGTCCAGAGCTACGAGATGGAATGAATCATCCCTTGAACTTTGTATTGATTTCTGCCATTACCAACCGGAAATTGGCGGCGAAAACTCCATTGAAGTATCTCGAAGAACGAGTGGACAAGGGCAAGATCGACACAAACGACATCAAGAGACGAGTCAAGTCTCACTCTGTGCCGTACGACAAGCTCCAGGTCGATAAAGTGAATCTATCTGCGTACAAGGCTTTCATTTCGGCGAGGGCAAGTATGGTTCGCGAGCATATTGAAACGAGGGTAAGTTAGTCGCTATGCCCCGTCTAAGGATCAGAGCTGTCTTGAGCACTTGCTACGACGATGCCCTGGCGGGTTCTTCTGATTCAGCCCGATATGTTAGTCGGTCCGGGAATCTACTCGTCCGCATCTTCAGGCAGACTGAATCCCTTCTTCAATTGTTCAACGTCTTCCGGCAACAACAGCTTCGTAAGGTCGGTAACCTGCTGCTCCGATAGAAACTCCTGCAACCCGTGAAACGTAAGGGCTGCCAACGCGACTGACGACTTGCCCTCTGTGGATTCAAACATCTCCAGGACACCCTGAATATTCTCTGGATCGCTTGCCACTATAGTGGGTGCCATCGTTCGGATGAAGCTAGCTCTCTGTTCATCTCGAAGTTGATCCGCCAGTCCGATAGCGTCTTGGTTTCTGTCGCGCCTGACAAGCTCCCATCCAACTTCCCTGTAAGAATCCAGCTTAGTTTGGCCTTCTCGCGTTTGCGATAGCGCCAGTAATGCCTTGTCGATATCTTCTCTTGCCAACCAGCGCACGATGCCAACTTCCGCCCCCACCCCAGACTCACCAATGGGAATGGCGAGTGCTTCGTTCATGAGACGATCAGCGTTTTCGATCGGCATTCGATCCACAATCAGATTGAACAGTTCCTGACGAGTGTCTACCAATTGGGGCGAGCCCAGTACCCAATCCAATGCGGCCGTTGGGTCCTGCATCGCCCATCCTGAGACGAAGTTCTGAACAACGACATCTTGGTTTCCATCGAGCGACGCCAAGTGTATCGCCGCTTTCTTAGGGGACATCATGGTCGCGAACTGAATGGCTTGTTCCTCTGCTGTCAAGCGAATATCCTGCGGAAACGTGTCGAGATAATCCAGCAACTCAAATGGATTGTTCCGCGCCCAATCCGAAACAACGCTTTCGCGCAACGTGCGACCGAGTTCTTCCGAAGACAATTGGTTTATCGCATCGAACGCAGCTGGTGCATCCCACCTGACCCATTCATTGAGAATGGTTTTCCAAACACGGAAATCCGTCTCTCCTAGCGAGGTCTTCGCGTATGCAAACATCGCCGGTGCATCGCGTTGAGTAAGCGATCTGGTCACACCGTACCGCAAGTTTTCTCTGTCCTCAAATGTCAACTGTTCGCCAAGGCGAGAGAAAACCTCCATTCCATCTCGGTCTATCCACTCCAGTGCGACCTCTTCAAGTAATCTCATCTGACGAGAATCGGGCACGCTGTCGTTCTGAATGGCTTGAAAGGCTTCTTCCGGTTGCTCCATCAATGATGCGACTTGTGCTTCAAGCAAGAGTTCTCTTGCGAAATCCTTGAGCGAAAGACTCGTCGCAATGCTCCGGCGGACATCTTCGCCTAGGTCTTCTCGCACGTAGAAAAGTGCAGTTACGAAGAGTTTCCTAGTTTGTTCATCTAACGGCTTGGCATGCTCTACTGCGCTATCGAGATCCGCGAGAATCCATTCGTGGAAGATCGTACTGAGTAGCACCGAACGGTGTTGGATAGGAAATTCTTGAGCAAGCTCCAACGCACGTAGCGGGTCGCGAGCGGAAATGCCCTCGACAATCCTGGTTTTTGCCGTGAACCGAGAAGCAAAATTGGAAAGGTGATTCGCCTGGTCAAGCAGATGTGTTAAGCCATCCAAGTCAGTCGACAGAATTAGCTCGTCGAGTTTGATGGAACGCAGGAAGTCGCTTTGTACAGTCCACCACTCGCCAGAATCGGTTTGGCCCGCCATTTCCGGTTCCGTTGTCGTAACGTTGAGTTCTTGTATGGACTGCTTGTCTTGAGCGTTGGATGGAGTATTGCTCTCACTGGAGGCGCCGGGGTCCGCTAGCAAGAACACACAACCCAACAATACGACGACCACGAAGGAACTCAGCAAGTTCGGTCGCGAAGACAGGATGCGAAGAATCCAATCAAGTTTCATCAACTATCTCCGTGAGTCGTTGAACACACTAATCGCGTTCAATTTCTCAGTCTCCGGGCATCGGTCTTGGAAAGGTGTTTCTTCAGCTGCTCGATTTCCTCTTTCTTCAGTACATGCTTTGACCGATTCGCCATGGTCAAATACATCGCAGCTGTGGATCTGGCTTCTTTCGTAGGGATTTCCTCGATCTTCTCCAAGAGTGCCCTTGGTTCGGTGTACGCCCACCGCGCGACCAATGCATTGAAGTAGCCGTCATGCTGAGGAGCGGGCAATTCACTACCGAGCTGCATTGCATTGGAGTACTCTCGGTTGCGTATCAGAGCAACGCCAACTTCAAATGCTGCACTTTCTAGGGTCTCTCCGTCTTCGATGAGAGACAGCATAGACCTGGCTTTTTCGACATCAAATGCGGCAACCGATCGAATCACGTCCGACTCCAGACCTGTTTCGTGGCGTGCGACCGGAATACTCGATGCATACTGAAGCGCTGCCTCTGGATCGTTCTTTACGAGTTCTCTCCAAACGAAGTCCAGCAGGTATTTCTTTTGGTTGTCGTTGACGGCATTTGCGACTACCCATTCGTAGGCTTCATGGGCATCGTGTTTGGACCAGTTCGAGACGATCGCGTGTCCAATATCACTCGGAAGTCGATCCCACGAGCTCGCGGCCAAATTAGCCGCTTCCCGAGGTGCAGTCTCAGCAAGCGAAATGGTGGCCCTAGTTAGGGCCAGGCTGGTCAACTCTCCAGGCAACTGCTCAAGATTCTGCAAGACGTCACGCGCATCGGTTTCAGACCACGTTACGAGCACAGCAGTCTGAAGCATGTTGCGCAACATCCCATTCCCAAGGTTGCCCACTGCATTCAATGCAGTTTTGGGTTCTGTCAATGCCCAACTTCGCACTATTGGATCGAAAATGAAACCGTGGGTTTCGTCTCTCCACACTCTTGCCAGTTCGAAAGCTCCACCCGGATCCGTGGTTGCCTTGTCAATCAAGATTGCACTGATGACACCGGTTCTAGAAATCCAGTTGTCCAGTGACTCGACTAGATCTGGGAGTTTCTCAATGCCTTCCTGATCAATCCATGAGACAGCGATTTTGGACAGAGCCTGTAGTTGCGCACTGCTGTGGGGAGCGTGTTCGATTAGAGCTACCCAAGCAGTTTCGGGATCGAGAGAACCATCAACCGAGACTCTTTGCTCCACCACTTGGATGGCTGCTTCCAACGCACCTGTCTGCTTAGCGAGAAGAAGCAGATCTTCAGCGGAAATGTCGTCAGCACGACGCAATAGCGTTTCAGCTGAGACACGTCGGAGAGAATGATCCAACTTATCGAGATGAGCAATGGCACCTTCCAAATCTGTCGATGCCCACTCCCCAAATATTGTTTCTACTATTGACTCTCGTCTATTCCATGGGATTTCACTCAAGAGACTTATACAACCACTAGGATTCAATGACGCGAGACGGCGAAAAATCTCAGTTTGAACTGTGTTCTTCCAGTTCTCGTGAACGAGATCGCTCGATTGATCGAGAAGTTCGAGGACACCCCTTTCGTCTGCTGCTGACAGTAGTTGACGTAATGCCGCCGTACGACCGAAATTGCTTGCAAGTTGCCCCAAGTCTGTGAGAGAAACTTCGCTGGAAGAAACCGATCCATTTGAATCGAAGAGAACTTGCTCTTTCGATGAGTCGTCAATATGAACGGTTTCAGTGGTGTCTGCACTCGCAATCGTTTCTGCAAAACAGGCGTGGACTGCAACCGCAAGGAGAGTTGCGGCAAGGAATTTGGACACTCTAATGCTCTTCCGCCGGCAATTCAGTCGGAGAGTTTCTGCACCACTGGAATCGAGTCTGGGAAGTCTGGCACAACCAAAGGTATGTCCTCGAGTTCCTCTTCATTAGCCTTGATCGACACAAGCTCGGGATACCTTCGCTCTAACAGATTCAAACTTCGGAGAGCTTGTTGCGTTCGATACTTGTGCCCTACATTGGGAAAGATGTTATAGCCTGCTGGGCGGCTTATCGTCTCGCCTTCCTTGGCGATCAATCCAAGGTTCTTCGCTACATCCCTAACGCGTTGGGCATGGGGTACAACTCTGGCACCGTAGGAAACCATGGCTTCAAGGACATGGGGCGTGTTGGCAATTCGACGATTACGACGATGTTCATCCTCAGTGAGCCACTCCAGCATCGCGTCGAAGCCCGACTCAGTTTGCATCAGGGCCAATCCCTTTGCTGCATTTGCCGAATCTTCCGCATTGTCGTTCTCAAACAGGCATTGAATTCTCAACTCGTTGATCTCCTCGGACCGGACCTTCATTCGGTTCAGCGTAAACAAGGCGTTGCACTGCAGGTTGTCTTGGCCGTTTCCGAACGTGGATTTGAGCCATTCCAAGACGATGTCGCGCACTTCGGGATCTTGCGGATACAGTTCGACGAATAGGCCTGGTAAGACGAAGCACCAGATACCCGGCTCCTTATAGACAAATCTGCCGTTTCGCATTTCCATTGCTGACTCAGCCCATTCGCTGTCCATGAGGTCACCATCCTGCGGGCACTCCAGTTCAGCTTCAGATCCGTTGCGCCATGTTTCGAGCAAAAAACTTCTCATACCCGGCACTGTCTCCAGTCGGCGCATAATCGGAGGATCCTCGGCATCATTCTGATCGGAGAGAGCGATGTAGAACAAATACCATCCCATTGCGCTCAGAGCAGCGTTGCGAACCTCAGAATCCTCGTTTGTAAATTCCTTCCTCAAGAACGTCGTGAATGTAGTCGTTGCTCAATTCAGGATCCATCATTCCCTCGTAGCCGAGCCAATCGTACAGCTCCACGCCCTTCAGCTGCTTGGGATCAACAGACTCTTTGGCTTCATCCGCTCCGTAGGCTAGCAACGGCATCAAGACGATGGAAATTGTCACCATTTTCATTTTTTTTTTTTTTTTTTTCATTTTCCAAGGATGGCCACCAGGCCTCTCGGCAACATCTCTTTTGACTCATTCTAAGAGGGTCTGTTCGTTCGTTGGAACGGATTCGTAACCGGTTGCTGCAAGTGTCGAATGAGCTGGCAAGCCCGCTTGGCTCAGCTCAGTCTGTGAAATAACGCTCTGTGTGCAAGGGGCTCAACTTACGCGAGACTCGTATTCTCCTCTCGTAGCCACAGCTTGCCACTAGACAATTCAGCGCTTCGCGTACGAATCTAATTGGGCTAGATGTTCCTCAGTCAAATTGTGGTCCGGGAACTCTGCACTAGTCAAGACCGCCTGCGCAACATCCGATCTTATTGATTGCGTTGGAAACGTTGCGAGTCGATTCATCAGTTCTTGAGGATCAATACGCATCCAGTAGAGCGATAGTCGTACAAAATACATTGATCGATTCTCTTCAGGCAGTTGTTGGGCGAGCTTGACCGCTTCATCCGCTTGATCGGTACGGACTAGGCTGCGAGCGATGCTAACGGCGGAAGAGAGCTTGGCGGTTTCGCGAACCCCGTCCAACAGGCCAAGCGCAACTTCAAACCTTCCATGGTCAACCAACGCATCGATTACATGCCTCTCTGCTCCTTCCTCGAACTCGTGAGTCACTTCATCGAGCGCTTGTTTCATCGCTTCTTCGGGATCGACAAGCGCAAACCGAGCTAGCACCCGTTGCATCAAGCGTGATCGTCTCGTGTTGGTCTGCTTCGCTTGTTCGTCCACCCATGCCATCGCCGCGACTGGGTCGATTTTCGACCACCCTTCGACCAGCGCAAACTCCGTAGTCAGTTCAATCTCGCCCAAGATTGGTTGCAACCTTTGCAGTTGTTCAGCCGCCTGTTCGGGTGCGGAAGCTGATAGCTTCCTCACCGCTCTTCGCACTGCCTCTTGTCGCGATGATCGCGGAAAAGACTCTACGTTCTCCAACAATCCGAGAGGGTCATTCTGTGCCCAGGTGAACAGTACATTGCTTGCTGCACTGCTACGTGTCCAACCATTGGTAAGTCGTGACACTGCCTGCAACGCCTCTTCAGCGTCTTGTTGCGCCCACACGTCCAATAGTCTCACTGAGAGCAGACTTTGTTTCTCGTCGTACGGCAGGTTTACCACGTAGTCGAATGCAGCGCTCGGATCATGGGAAGCAACAGATCGCAACATTTCTTCGAAGAACTCCGAATCTTCGTGATACAGATCATCGTAGAGGCGTGTTAAGGCCTCAAAACCGTCATTGAGTATCCACGCTTGGGCGATTCGCGTCAGCAACTCCTTCTGATAGACGTTCTTCACTTTGTCGCGCACAATGAGACTCCATGCCTCAGGCGGTTGATCGAGCAACTTGATCGCCTGACTCTCTTGAATACTCCTCTCGACGAAGGATCCCAGGTCAAGGGACTTCGCAATCTGCAACACACTGGAAATCGATTGATCGTTGAGTTCTGCCAGAATGGCTCGTATTGATACTTCCTTCATCGACCCGATCAGGCTGTGTGTCGCACGCAACGCAGCCGTTAGGTCCACTACTGCCCACTCTCCCATCACAATTTCAAGCGAGTCATTCCAACGAGAGCTAGGAAACTTCCAAATGCTTTCAAAAGCTCGAGAGGGTTCCGTGCGAGCGAGTGCACCTAGCAACTGTTCCTGTAGCAAATCCGCTTGGACGCTTGCGTTGATTGATGCAACGTTGTCGATCAACTCGACCAGTTGTGTGCTACTCAGTTGGTCAACCCGGCTTAAGAGTTCTTTAGCTTGATCCACGTCCTCTGCACCTTCAAGAACCTCTTCAAGCGACGAGACGTCAATTGATTCGGTCTCGTTAGCGCCAAGAGCTCGGTCGACAGGCAATGACACCGAGTCTGGTCCAAATCGAGTGTCTTGGATCAGGAATTCAGCCACCAAGAAATAGGCCGTGCATCCGATGCCAGCACCGACCACGAGACCAAGAACCCACTGCTTGGCACTCGAGCCTTGTTCACAGTTAATCGCTTCTACTCTGGCCATGCTCCAATCTCACGCCTAGCGATACCGGTCCTTCTTGCATCGCCATGTGCAAGTCAATGTCCCTCCCGCCGAATCTCACTCTGTCCCCCCTTTCTCTTGCAAGAAGGTCTTTACGTATTCGATTTGCTGCGGCCACAAGTGATCGACAATCTGTTGAGCACCTAGTATTTCCCGAGCGACGACATCTCGCTCATCCTCTTCAGGCAATCGAACTAGAGTGCTTACAACGTGATCCGGATTCAAGAAAAACCATGTATATGCAACACTCTTGAAGTATTCAATACGATCAGACTTGCTGAGGTCGTCCGCAAGATTGATGGCTTCCTCAGGTTGGTCGAATTCAATGTAAGCCATCCCGAGTGCTGCATACGATTTCATTCGCATCGGCTCTCTTACCATCCCTAGGGCTTCCTTGGCTTCGGTGAGGCGACCATTGGATGCCAAACCCTCTACCACATCGTCGTCCATACCTGAGAAGTAGCTAGACTCGTCATAGGGATGTTCATGTGCAGTCTTCATGGCTTGAACAGGATCGACGAGAGCAAGTTTTGGTAGAACCAGTAACAGCAACAAGTCCCGCTCCGGTCCGTCTTCCTCGGTATGTGACAAGGCCAACGCAACCGCCGCAACAGGATCCAGTCGCCCAACTGTATGCACGAGTGCGCTAATGGCTCGGCCGTCCGGTTCTCCTCGAGACTTGAGCTCTTTCAAGAGTCGTTCAGCTTCCATTACTGATTCATCCTCTGCGATTCTTCTGATTGCATCCGCAATCGCCGACTCTACGTGTTCAGGAGGAATCCAATCCAGATTCTCCAATACCTCTTTGGGATTCCTGTAACCCCAAGCGTCGACTGCTTGATTGAAGTCTAAGTACAAGAGCTCGGGGCTTTCTTGTTCGGTAAGCGCGATCAATGCACGTTGTGGATCGCTTTCGACCCATGCAAACAAAATGCCCTCGCGGAGCCGGTTCTGTACTTCTGTGGGAGTACTCAGCATGTATTCCCAGGTTCTCTCGGGATCGTGTTCGGCAATGCTGCTGACAAGCTCGACAAGAAGTCTCTTGTTCTCTCCGTATGTGGCCTGCAGCTTCTGAAGCAGTGGAAGAACTGGTTCGATTCCGTCTCGATGAATCCAAATGTCGAGCATGTGTCTAATTAACGTCCGTTGTCGGTCTTCGCCAATGTTGGCACTTGCGACCTGGTCCAGCGCACGGTTGGGATCGTCAACCAGCGACATTACCTGAGACTCGGTGTTGAGTTGTTGCGCTGTAGATTCGAGCCCGAGCGCTCTCGAGATCTCGATTACGTTTGTGGGTTCTTGTTCGAAGCCAATTTCAAGAACGGTTCGAACTGCTTGCTCGCGATAAGGTTCTTCGAGTGTGCTCGCCATCTGCAATGCGGCTTGCAAGTCCAACAACGACCACTCCCCGAAGACCACTGGTAGAAGATCACGCCATCGTTGGCGATGATTACTCCACACAAGATCTAGTGCCGTGCTAGGCTCAACACGGGCAAGTTACCTGAATAGCTGGTCCTGAATCGAGTCGAGCTTTCGTCCACCATCCAAATCCGAAGACTCTTCGATCAGATCGATGATCTGGGAACTGTCAAGCCCTCGCATCCAACCAGAGAGAGACCTCTGACGCTGTGACGGACTCTCAATCTCCAAGATTCCCTGAAGAGACAGTTCGACATCGTTCAATCGGCCTACATCAGATGTGGAATGGCCATTCTTGGTTGTTAAGTCCCGGTAAACAGTCGGAGGATTCGTGAGTTCGGAGATTCCCCAGCAGACACAGACAGCGAGAAGTGCGCCGATCAGAGTTCCAACAAGGATCCTTGAGTGTGCAGCAGAAAAACCTGATTGCGTTTCGAGAATGCTCAAATCAGACAACTCCAAACTCCATGCTGGACTGTAGCCGACTCGCCACTGAATCTGGCTCGCTCAAAACTGTCAACCTAGATCGAATTCCTAAGGATAAGCAATCGAAGTGGTTGGAAACTATTGAGAGTCTACATTTTCTTGTGCCTTCGCGAGTCACGTTTGGATGCGGGAAGAATCTGGAGCAGTTCGATTCCGACTGACATTTAGGGGCTGGTGCAACGGCTTCTGTCCAGGCACTGGGACTCGTCTTCGGAAATATCCAGCAGGGACACCGAGTCAGCATTGACACGACCAACGAGTCTTCCGAAACATAGTCGGCCAACCCACACAGATTCAATCGGCAAGTTCAGGGACTTCAACGAAGAATCTGCGCCGCTCTTGAATGCACTTTGCGGAAAAAAACGAATTTGGACAAGCAAGAAACCTTGAAAGCACTGTCAATCCGGCAAAGTCTCGGAGTATTGAGTCATCCGAGAGTACGGCCCAAGTTCTAGCCTAGCCAGTACAGGAATATCTCCTAAATGTAGCTAGATTGCAAAAGATTTACCTTGAGACCATCTCAAGGAGACTCTGCCGCTTCACTCTCTCGCTTCAGTTTATCTACAAGATTCCTTAATTCTTCTGGTGATAAATCACTCACTACAATCACCCCCTCGGGTACATATGATCGCACAATTCCTAACTGTTCGTCCGTTAGGACCGGCCGATTTGATTGAACCATCAATAGTTTCTTTGCAATCATCGCTTGAGTGGATTCGGATTCAATATGCTCAAGATTTCTATACAGGTCGATAGGATCCAGTGTCGACCAATCAGAAATGACCGACCGTTGGAAATCTTCTTGCTCTTCACTTGACAATTCATTGCCCAAATCAAGTGCTTGCATTGACGAACCTCGCTTTACCAACTCCTGTCCGATATATTTGTAGGCCCTGAGCTTTCCTCGTCCCTCCGCTCGAACATGCTCTCGATAATCCAATGCTAAATCCAAGTTGTCCTGGAGCATCTCTCGGATGACTCGAGCTTCCAATGGAGCCCCGAAAGCAGGTATCGGTTGATCTAGTGCCAGCTCGAAGGCTCGCTGGGGATTCACAACTGCAAGATTTTCAAGCCCCCGTTCCACCATATCACTATAGTGGAGCCCATGTTGGTCTTCAGATTCAGACAGTATCCAGTCGATGGCTGAATTCGGATCCCTTCTTGACCAAAAATCAGCAAATCTCCGTACCGCAGAAGAAACGTCTCTCCCCTGTCCTTGCAGCCGATCCAAGATGTCCTTTGCCTCTTCTATTGAATCGCGTGCAATTTCCGTAATCGCCCGTTCGATCGCTATCAATTGATGCTCTGGCGACAACTCCCCTAGTGAACCCAATAGCTCTCGAGGCTGGGCAAGTGACCATTGGTAAATGACTATTGAAACAATATTTGTGATTCCCGAATCCTGTGCTACGACAGAAGCCTCGCGCCAGGCAGTCTCAGGGTCCATCTTGGACCAAGTCTCAAACAGCCCAGGTAGAAGACGCTCCTGCTTCCGGTGTGGTAGTTCCCGAATCGACGTCAGGAAAGCCGATGGATCAAGCAACGTAAGGGACTCAATCAGTACATCGAGATTGTGTTTGCTCTCGCGTTCCTCCTGCAACAAATCTAACATCGGTAAAGTGCCACGAAATCCTACCCGATCCACTGTTTCTTGAGCGATTTCAACGATTACGTTTGCAAAATGTGCGTCTCTGAGTAAGTCTTCTTGTACGATCCGATTCCAAGCTAGCTCAGGCACATCCATTAGTGCGACTATTTCAGATTCTGAGATCACGTTCCGCCCGTAGCGCTTGTCTCCCAGCTGGACTGCAATTTCGATTCGTCGATCAAGCGAGAGATCGATTCGAGTGTCGAGAATGGCTTTCAAGACTGCGTATCTATTGGATTGACTCGATCCTTCGGCGTATTTCAGCAAGCCATCGATATCCAATAGCGACCAATGCTCGACCAGTGCCTGAACCAATGAATCCTGATGATTTCTGGGAAGTCGTTCCACATGATCAATGGCGATAAGAGGATCTAACTCTGTAAGCCTGTGAATAATGACCCGTTGAATTGCTGACCTTCCGTGTGTCCATTCAATCTTGCTTGACTGCTTCAGGAGTTCTGTTAACGACTTCTCGTCTGCATCGCCGACATAATCGTACATCGATTCGAGATCCTCAAAACTCCCTTCATATGAATCAAGTAGTTGTGAATTCGAAACACGATTGGCTCTACTCCTGCTAATGGCGTGAGTAGAGTCGTCTTCCTCAGTGGCTTCCTGTTCAGAGTTTTCGGAGGGGACTCCGAACTGATCGATAACTGCAAAAGCAATGTACCCGAAAAGAAAGCCAACGACGATGCTCCCTCCGGCTATCAGTACCAATCTTGTCTTGCTTTCAAAATTCATTCTCTTGGTCCATGACTACGAGCGATATTCTCAGCAACCACTTACCACTAACGAGGTGATTGTCAGGTTCGCGTCGGCACACGCACCTTCGGTAGCCACGTGTCAACCGTCTCGGAGAGTGTAGCCGGCCCACGATCTCCAGGCCATCCTCGAAATTCAGAACGCTCTTTGATTGCCTCAATTCCTTCTGTCAGTGCGAGTTCATTGTCGCCCGATCGGTAGCGAAAACCGACACCAGGCCATCAAGACCATCAGGGTCGGCAGACGCTCCACGTCAGCATAGGCTTGAGTCTTCCCCCGACCCCTTTTTCGGTCGGGGTCTGTCAGGCAGCTTCTTTGGCCTTCTTGTCCCTCTCGAAGAAGTCCTTGGTGGTCGCTTTCATGTCCCTGCTCAATATGGTTATCCCAATCAAGTTGGGCAATGCCATCAATACCAAGGTAACGGCCGAGAACTTCCAGACGAGCGTGGTCTCCAGGATTGTCCCGAGAAAGAACACAAGCGTGTAGAACATCCGATAGGCGAACACCCATTTGACCCCGAACAAGTAGACGATCGCCCGATCACCGTAGTAGGACCACGCGACCGCCGTGGTAAATGCGAAGAGCACCAACGTGATCGTCACGCAGTATTGCCCAAAGTCTCCGAAGAAACCTCGTTTGAATGCTTCCGCCGTAAGCGGTACAGAGTGGAGCAACGACTTGCCACTGACAACGTACTCGACCGGCAACATGCCGTTTTGAACGGAGACAATGCCGGTGTAGGGTTCTCCTCCTTTCGATACCCGAACATCTTCAGCTAACGATCGATTGTGAATGACTGAGAAGTCAGTCTCTTGAATGACTCCGTTGGCCACATTCAATTCACCATTCAGTGTGACAACTTGAATCTCCGCAGGCTGACCAAACCCCAGGTGTTCACGAAGGATCTCCACATGTTCGGGGTTGGAATCGGTGTAGTTTCCAACGATAAATTCGGTCGATGAACGTTCGAATTCATTCTCGAATTTTTCGGTCCAGACACCGGAAGACAGAATTACGAGACCAGTGATGGTGCAGATCACCAAGGTATCGATAAACGGTTCGAGCAAGGAAACCAAGCCTTCTGGAACGGGATCATCTGCCTTGGCACTTGCGTGGGCGATCGGCGCGGAACCTTGTCCCGCTTCGTTCGAGAATAGACCTCGTCCGACTCCCTTGGTAAACGCAAAAGCAATGCTCGCGCCAAGGAATCCTCCCAACGCAGCGCTCCCCGAGAAGATGCTCGCGAAAATCACTCGGAACGAAGGAATGATCTGATCGAGGTTCATCAAGATCACGGCAAACGCACCGACTATATAGACGGCACCCATGAACGGAACAACCCGCGAAGCAAACGTAGCTATCCGTTTGATTCCACCGAGGATGATCAACGCGAGGAAACCAGCCAGGACAAGTCCCGTCGCCCAAGTTGGAATGCTGAATGATGCTTCCAACCCGGATGCAACCGAGTTGCTTTGAGGCAGATTCCCGCTTCCAAGGGTTGAAAAGATCGTCGCAAGAGCAAAGATCACGGCAAGCCACTTCATGTTGAGCTTTCGCTCCATGAAATACATGGGACCACCAGCAATTTCTCCCTTGTCATCCTTGACTCGATACTTGTGAGAGAGCGTGACTTCAACGAACTTCGTCGTCATGCCGATGAACGCCGTTGCCCACATCCAGAAAAGAGCTGCGGGACCACCGAGGAACAAGGCGAATGCGACACCGCCAATGTTGCCAGTGCCAACAGTCCCGGATAGTGCGGTTGTCAGTGCTTGGAAGTGGGTGGTGTCCCCTTCAGCATCGGGCTTGGCTTCCTTACCGAGCAGGATGCGCCAGCCCCTGAAGAAATAACGGATCTGCGGAAATCCCAAGTAGAGTGTGAACCAGACCCCAACTGCGAGCAGCAAGATCGGAAACCACAGCGCGGAACCCAACAAACTGTCCAACCAATCCAGGAAGTCGCCAAGTGCTTGCATGAAATCTCCTCTTTGTCAGTCAAGTGCGTGTGCTACGCACGGAGAAGCGACATGACTGAATCCAGTCATGGTTAGCCCCAACCCAAGCATGGCACTAAGTTTACCGTTCAATCGACTGGTTTGTTAGCACATCTGCGAATGAACGTAGCCCAAGTCGCCGGATGTATGGGTCAGCGAGCTTGCTCACGCATGGTCACGAACTCTTCGGCCATCGTGGGATGAATGCCGATTGTGCGATCAAAGTCGCTCTTGGTTGCTTTCGCGCTGATCGCGACTGCCATTCCCTGAATGATTTCGCCGGCTTCGGGTCCGACCATATGAGCTGCGACAACCCGGTCGGTCGACCCATCCACAAGCAACTTCATGTACGACCTCTCCCCACTACTCGTCATGGTGTGCTTCATTGGAGTAAACGAACTCTCGAACACCTGCAGGTCCGAATACTCGTTGCGAGCGATTTCCTCAATCGGCCCCACCGTACCAATGTTGGGTTGGCAAAAGACACAGGTTGGAATAGAGGAGTAATCGACATCGCGTCGGTTCGGACCGAAGTTCGAGTAGGCAAAAGCCATTCCTTCGGCGATGGCAACCGGAGTCAGCTGGAAGCGATTGATCACATCGCCCAACGCATAGATGGTGGAACTCGTAGTTCGATATTCGGAGTCGACCTTTATCGCTCCATCTGCATCCACTTGAACACCCGCCTCTTCAAGTCCCAGACGATCAGACAGCGGCCTCCTGCCTGTGGCGTACATGACCGCATCCACTTCCATCGACTTCCCACTGGCTAACTTCAGCTGCAGTCCGCTCGACTGCTTGACGATTGACTCGACGTTTTCGTTGAGGCGGAGCTCCACTCCCTTCCCTTCGATTTCGGTCTTGACGAAATTGCGGATCCCTCCGTCAAATCCTCGCAGGAACAGTGGCCCTCGGTAAATCAAGGATGTTTCAACACCCAAGCCGTGCATGATTCCGGCAAATTCCACTGCGATATAGCCGCCTCCAACGATTGCAATGCGTTCGGGCAGTTTCTCCAGATAGAACATCTCGTTCGACGAGATGGCCAATTCCCGACCTGGAATTGAGGGAATGTGAGGCCATGACCCTGTTGCGATCAGAATGCGTTCCGCGGTGACTTTGCGGTCGCCCACTAACAGCGTGTGCTCGTCGATGAAGGAAGCGTGATCGTGGTGAACAACGACTCCTGCATTCTTGAGCAAGCCGAGATAGATTCCATTCAATCGCTCGATTTCTTGCGTCTTGTTGTCACGAAGAACGTTCCAGTCGAACTCAGGATCGGCTATGCGCCACCCATACGATCGGGCATCGACAAAGTCTTCGGCAAAGTGCGAACCATAGACGAACAGTTTCTTCGGTACGCAACCCACGTTCACGCAGGTGCCGCCCAGATATCGTTCTTCGGCAATTCCCACCTTGGCACCGAAACCCGCAGACATGCGGGCCGCTCGAACACCGCCAGAGCCAGCGCCAATGACAAAGAGGTCGTAGTCGTACTTCATCGACGAGAGAGGAGAAAGTGGTGTGCGATGCCGACCGAAGCTAGCCGGTTGCCACTACACCATCAGCTACTAGCCGCTGTAGTTCGTCGTCTGCAACTTCAAGCTCGTTGCTCAAGACTTCAGCCGTGTGTTCACCTAGTAAGGGTGCGGCAGACAAAGGAACTTCGCTCTCCGACAAACGCGCTGGGCAACCCAGTAGCTTGATGGTTCCATGGACTGGGTGTTCCACTTCGCGAACAAATCCTCTGCTGGTCAGGTGTGGGTTCTCATGCAGTTCCGCCGTGCTCATTACTGCACCTGCCGGAACACCAGCTTCGGCCAGTTCTCGCATCGCGTCGTACTTGTCGCGCTGTAACGTCCACTTCTCCACCTCATCTTTCACGAGCGACCGGTTCTCTTTGAACCGTTGGTCGGTGAGCAAATCGGGACGCTCAATAGCTGAGCAGAGCGCTTCGAACATTTTTGGTGTGACTGCCATGATCCAAATGTAGTCGTTGGAATCATCTCCCTTGCATCGATACAGTGTGGATCCTGCCCAAGTACCGTTGCCAGACCTGCGAGCCGCATTCTTACCGAATTCGCTGCCAGCCATCGATGTACGGAGGTAGTAGGTCATCGCTTCCTGCATGGACAACTCTATGAACTGTCCCGCCCCGGTCTTCAGTTTGTAAATGTATGCGGCCGAGATAGCCAACGCCATCTGAACACCGGTACCTGCATCCCCGGTTGTGGGGCCCGGTCTCATCGGAGGCCCATCGCTTTCGCCTGTAATCGAAAAGGCACCGGCGGCGGCCTGAGCAACCATGTCGTAGCACTTGTAGTGCGACCAAGGTCCCGTCAAGCCAAAACCCTTAATGCGGGCGTAGATGATTTCGGGGTTGATTTCACGGAGCGATTCGTAGTCAATTCCCAGTCTCTCCACAACTCCCGGACCATAGTTCTCAACAAACACATCGAACTTGGGCACGAGATCCATGAACAGACCACGCCCTTCTTCGCTCTTCAAGTCGATGGCGATGCTTCGCTTGTTGGAGTTCCACAGTATGAAGTACTCGCTGCTCCCCCCAATACCCCGGCCTGGGTCTCCTCGCCGAGGCGACTCCACCTTGACGACGTCTGCACCAAGCCATGCCAACGCCTGGGTACAGGAAGTGCCCGCTTCATACTGTGTCATGTCCAGAATGCGGAGGCCATCAAGTGCCGCCATGTACTACTCCTGTGGTGTTGTTACCGAATGCGATGCCTGATCGCCGAACAGTCGGGACTATCCGCCTGGATCCGTCCATTGGACTGAAGAGACTTCCAATTCGGTCTTCTTGGAAGGACCATGGTTGAACTCCTCGAGATCTTCCACGCAGAAGTCCGTGCCTCGTTCAAGTCGCAGAACGGAATCCGAAGTCGTCAAATACGATACTTCCGGCCGAAACAAACGTATGGGTGTTATCCATTGGTGGCTGTGATACACCTCGCGCCAATAGCCGCCTTCTCTTAGTTCGTACAGGGTTGTTCCAACGAATTCCTCTTCAGGCGCAAATGGCTGAGACACTGCAACGAGGTAGGACTCAAACGGCGTACCGTCTGCCGAGTTGCACTTCAACTCAAGAGGGCGAATAGCTCGTACCAAATATAGACTCTCAGCTTCCGATTCAATTTCCCACCAAAGGAAGGCTTTTGAGTCCATATAGTGAGAGTAAACATCTGCTTGATCACTGGACGCTTTGTGAATTCCGATGCTAGCAATCTTACTGTCGAAGTCCATGCGAACATGGTCCGTGTACTGCACCGGTCCCTCTTGTCGGTGAGCTTTGTCTGGACTGCGATTCTGGCTTTCGAACTGAAGAATGTGACTGCGTTTCTTGCTCAAGTCGATCTGACTAAGTCGGATGGTGGTTGGCTTCCCAAATTCCAGGCGAAACCTCTGATCGCGCCAAGCATTAATTACCAAGTCCTGGAGTCCTCGAGCCTCATCTGGAATGCCGACGACCCTCAAGTCCAGGGCATATCCGATGGCGCTGACCTTTTGCTCCTCGAGAGTGCCCAGATGAATAATTCTCAGTTCCTGTCTTCCACGCTGATAGGCGGCGTAGACCAGCGTCTGATTCTCATAGTCATAGAAATTGATGATTCTGGGTCTTCCGCAATGGCCACAGCGCCACACCTTGACGGGCCGGGATTCGCCGTAAGGAATCAAGTGCAGATCGTTTTTGAATCCCCAGAAGCCATCCTCGTAGATCATCCCTAACACGTACAGTTGCGAATCGATTCGGACCAAACGCATCCAATTTCGATACTGATGATCGAGTTCGTAGTGACTCAGCTCGTTGAATTCGAAGTCCACTTCATGGACTCGATTTGGAGTCAATACTGCTAACCGGTTGTCGCCAATCACTTCAATGTCCATGACCCGGTGTCTCTCGAGATCGGAGTCCCTGAAGAAAGATGCCGGCAATTCCACTTCCTCTATGCCATATACGGTCGACGCCAATGCGCCAATCCAAGCCAACAAGAGGAGGCGAACAGTCCTTCCCGCCGATTGGGAAACTGAGCGAACTGCAGGTCGTTTGAACACAGCTGTTCCGCCACTAGAAGATCACATTGGATTCTACAAGACAGGGTGCGAGCAGACGAACCTAGGGCGGAATTGAGCAAGTCCTCTACAAACTGAACGACGATTTGCACACGGAGAGCGTCGTTCGATCACATTACACCTATACGGGTTGAAATGGAAGCTCAACTTAGCCGGATCCGACCATGAGGTCTTGCAAGACCGGCTCCGAGAGTTGATTAGCTTCACCTGCAGCTGCTCAGAAGATTCTGAGAGTCAGGTGTAGACAGGTGGTTGGCACCATAAAATACTCAAGCGCCGGTATAGTCTCTTGAAGGCTCCCGACTCGATATTGAAGATAAAGGCGGGAAGCTCTCGACTGTTCTCTCATTTGAAGTGTTCGAGAAACGGCAATAGGCCTTTACCACCGAACATGCTTGCTGGAATTGTTGCAACCCGAGACATGGTGGACGAGTCACAAATCCGACTGGAACCAGAAAGCGATGTGGAAGGCTTGGATTCGTCGAGTGAATCACTGGACGAGTACTCGATTGATGATCTGCTGATCCGACCTGAGAACCGTTCCATCTATGAAACGATTCGTCGAATTGATCATGGAAGTTGTGTGATGAATCCTGACATCCAAAGGGAATTCATCTGGCCAGAAGACAAGCAGAGCAAGTTGATCGAATCGATAATCATGCGCATTCCCCTGCCTGTGTTCTACTTCGCGGAGGATGATCGAGGCCGCATAGTTGTCGTGGACGGTTTGCAACGCCTAACATCGATCAATCGCTTCCTAAAGGACAAACTTCGATTAAAGCTTCCTGACCGGCCGCAGCTGGACAAGCAACGGTTTTCGGACCTCACGCCCAAAATCAAAAATCGAATCGAAGATTTCAATCTAATCTTCTACATCATTGACTCCGATGTACCGGAACGAGTTCGGCTCGATGTTTTTGAGAGGGTGAACTGGGGAATTCCATTGACTCGCCAACAGATGAGAAACTGTCTCTACATGGGAGAAGCAACGCGGTTCTTGAGGCGTGAAGCGAAAACCGAATTGTTCCTTGATGCCACTGGTAACAGTCTGAGTCGAGAGACTATGAGGGACCGCGAGTTCGTCAATCGGTTCTGCGCATTTCAGCTCCTTGGACCGACCCAATATCGGGGAGATATGGATGAATTCCTCGCCAAGAGTCTTTACAAGATGAACAATCTAGGATCGGCTGCTCTCTCGCAACTGTCTATGGAATTTCGCCGTGGACTCCGAAGCAACCTCATACTATTTGGCGAACATGCATTTCGTAGGCATCGGGCAGGTCAAGAGAATCGAAACCCTTTGAATGCTTCATTCTGGGATGTCATGACGACGGGGTTGTCGATGTACACAGAAGAGCACACCATGGGGTATGCCGCAGACGTTCGGCAGGCCGTTTATGACCTCTTAGGGAATGGCGATTTCATATCGGCGATCACTGATGGCCCAAATAGTGCAAGAACTGTAAAGACTCGGTTCAGCCTTGCACGAAGTGCGCTACAGGGGACACTTGGTGATGCATCGCGGGGGTTTTAGCTCTAACCGTTCGGTTCAGCGAACTTCCTAATTCGTCAGTCTTGCTGTCAATAAGTCGTCAATATTGTTGTCGTCTGATACTGAGTACATCCTCAGCGCCTACCTTGGACTCTAACAATTGGAGAACGACTTCCAACTGACCAACCACGACCTGCGCGTGCACCCTGCAGAATCAGCCCCTGTTGCCCGATGCCATCCAGAACTCCGTTCGTGGCAAGAAACAGTCTGTGCTACTCGACGTTTCCGACATCAGCCCACGAAGTTCCCTCGCGCCCCAAGGTGCACGCAGAGGGTCTGTACAACCTCGTCTGAGTCTAACCCAACGTGATGCCGTCCGCGCTCCTGACTAGGGTAGAATCGCTCTCCAGACCTGAAGTGTAGTTCCAGGCTTTCTAGGAGTATCGTTGTAAATCAACAGCTTATGAATTCCAATAGTCGAGTTCAGGAGAAGATCGAGCAGTCAATAGGCATCCTGCAACCGTTTCTTGCCGAATGCATCCATCAGGTGCAGGAGTTACTTGGCGCGCGAGATGAACAGTACTGCCTCCCCCAGATCCGAAGTGAAAATAGAGAGGGACCATACACAGATACATCGAATCGTAGACTTGCAGTGGTCCTGCCAGTGTCTTCGTTGCTAGTGTGTGATCTCACGGCGGCTCGCTGGCACATTGCACATGAGTCCATCCATGTGTTGGACCCACATCCAAATCCAACCAATTACCTAGAGGAAGGATTGGCAACGTGGTTTCAGTACAAGAAGGTCGATTCCTACACAGATTCTCGTTGGGACCCTTGGGCTGAAGCTGAAAAACGCGTACAGCCATTCATGGACAAGCTACCGACTGCACTGAAGTGTTTCCGAGAAGAACAGCGACGTTTAAGGCTACGGGGCGAATTCTGGACGAAACTTGGTGACATAACGGATGACTTGTTGACTTGCTATTGCCCTGAAACGAGAGAAGCGGCACATTCGCTGGTTGCAAGATTCCCAACAATACCGTACGCTACACCCGCAAGCCCATAACGGATGACCGCCACCTTTGGGCCTTTTCGAAGATCCTGTAGGCTGCATGTAGCTTGTCGTAGCTACAGAAGTATCTTTTGCTATTCACTCAACAACTATCGACCTAGATATACGTCCGTGATATCGATTCTGTTGTGACCCAATTCACGGCTAATCACCAATCGAACTTTCTTGTCCAGCTCAGCGCGTTCACCTTCAAGCTCGCGACTCGATGGCCCACCTGCAAAAGGAGGTTGCCAACCGGCCAAGGTGTGATAGCGTCGTTGCGCATACCCGTGGCGCAAGCCGTGGAGATTGGAGAATCCGCATCTACCGATCATCGACTGATAGCGGTTCCTCCATTGGAAGTAGGAAAACTCGCTTGGAATCATCGAACCGGATCGGGCTACGTCGTGGACTCGATTCAGCAACGAACGTTGGCTCTCTTCGACAATCGGGATTTCCCGCGGCCTCCCGCCTTTGGTCCAAGAGCCCTTGAGCCGAACGAATGTGTCTTGGTCCGCATAAGCAGGGGAAAACTTGAGACTCTCCTCCTGTCTTAGTCCAAACAGTTGCTGTAGTTCCACGCTCAATCGCATCCGCTCGTTCGGCAACAAGTCCAACCGCGCTGAATCCAGCCACTGCGCTTTGGATGACTCGGGAATCATTTTGCGTTGCGGAATATCCAATTCTCGATTCGTGCTGGGAATCACATCGTCTCGGCTGACTTTCCGAGCCCACCAGCGTAGCGCCGACATGCAGTTCTTGATGCGACTGGAGGATAGGTCCCTAGCCTTCCACAATCCAAGCAACGCGTCCACATGCTTGCGTCGCAATGCATATACGTTCATCTGATTGAATCCGAGTTCGTTCAACTGGCGTGCGATGAGCATGAGATCGGCAAGCCGCCCGCGTTGCGTACCATAGCTCCCATCGCGGTTGTGGAAGGTCATTTGACGTAGCTGATACTCGAGCTTCTTCATCGCTTCTTCATCAACCAGGAGCCAAAGATCCGGCCTGCATCGTCCGTGCTGCGCGTATAGGTGGTTGAAGCAGAATTCATCGCGTTGCCCACGCCTACTCCTGCCCAGATCATCATCGCGCTCCACAGTATCGGCAGGCCAATGTAGAGACATGAAGTGGTGAAGTCGAGAACCATGCGTTTTGTCGTTTGCTCGGTCGAGTTGGTGAGAAACTCCCAAAGCACGTCAACGTCGGGATACATCGAAGTGATCAGATTCTGATCCACCCACTGAGCCAGATACCAGAGTACGGTCCAGAACTTCACGGAGAAGATCGCCATTGCACCAATCAGCAAAATCGAGACCGAGTAGCGAGAGAACACAACGATTAGAGGCAACAATGCGTAGATTCCCATCAACAACATTGCCTGCATCATTGGTGCGACGGCGATGATCCCGGTAACGACGACCCCGAACACCGTGAAAGTGGGGATCGATGACAAGACGTAGGCCATTCCCTTGAGCTTGCGCTCTATCGCCCCCAACACTCCACTCGAACGAGTTGTACCGGCGTTGAGGTCGTTGTTCGACCACGTATCCGGAGTGTGAAACAGCACTGTCCTCGCCACCAAATCCAGCCGACGCTCGGTTGCCAATCCGGGTGCCAGTCGATAGAACAGCGATGCGAACCCTGGCGACGATGTGTCCGAGGCGTCCAACAGTTTCTGACGTAGTCCATTGGCAGAAGACGCCCACCACTCGTTGCAGTAAGGTCGGCCATTGGGCGGTGGATGGGACGGGTCGTATTCAGTGTCGCGGGATGCTCGGTAGGACCATCCATCGACGGGTTTGGTCGCACGAAACGTGTTGTAGTAACCGGGTATGTCGCGATAGACGTGCGAGCCGATCCAATCGGTGTCGGCCTGACCAAACCGGTTCAAGATGTTGGTGACAGCAGCAGAACTGGGCTGCTCCGCGAGAAACTTAGATCGTGCGGGAACGTAACACGACATGTAGAAGTCGGCGACTTCCTGTCTCAAACGCGGATCTTCGAGAGTGACTAGACGGGAGAGCTGCATTGCATGCCGAATTTCGCTTGCTCGAGGCAAACCTTCAACGACCGCATGGTTGAAACCGGACGAGAAAGCCATGACTGCGTACCACCAGATCGGTACATTCACTCTGCCGGGAGCTTCGCCGAACCCTTGATGGCCGAATGTACTCTCGCTGGATCCGAATTCGACTCGAGGAGGATTGGGATTTGCAGCAGTAGGTGGAGGGGTATAGGTCAGTTCCGTTGCGACCAACGGAGTGAGCGGAACCGGCTGGCCTGCAATGACGACGACAATCAACGCCGCAAGCATTTGCTGCTCGATTTGGCGAAGCGAAAGACCACTCGAGACGCTATGCGGTGCTTCGGCAGCTGGTTCGCGCCAGAAATCGATCAGGATTCCTAAGAACGGAAGATAGACGATTCCGGTTGCGACCAATACGTCCCAAACGACTCCGTAGAACATCCATCCAAACATCGTCGAATAGAGCTCGAGATAGCTGTCTAGGCTCATGCGGAGAAGAGACTCAACAAATGGCGCAGAGCTGATTGCCCGAACAACAGCTCAATTAGCAGCAGCCACACTCCGATACGCGGAATCTTGGAGGAACGAATCGACTCAGCAAAGGTTCGTGGACCTTGATCCACCTTCACCTGCTTGCGCCTCTCGAACAGAAACAGCGATCCAAGAACTAGGCCGAGAATCCCGACGCGTAACGCCGTTAGTTGCCAGTGGTTGTCCAGAATTGTCTGACTGAAGTCTTGCAGTCGCTCCGACTCGAGGACCGCAAACCACACCACAACAACCACCAGACCTGCAAGCAAGACAATCCCGCCAAGGCGAAAGAACCAGCGCACGTCAGGGAGTTGCCTCTACTCTACCGTCCAACAGTGGATGTGGATCTCGTCGATGACCCTCGGGCACACTGAGCGATGCTCGACGTTGTTCTTCGTTTCGAATCAGGAGCTTAAGAACGGTATCGGAGACAACTTCCTTTCGTATCCGGTTCTCGAACAACATCCGTTCGATTTCTGCATCGAGATCCTTAATGATCTCATCGACGTGGGTTGCAGCCACTTCGTTTGCCTGAACTTCTGGAAGCTGACCGCCAGCCTTGACTGCCCTGCGCGCAAGAATCGCCTTCTCAACGGTACGAGCAACTGCGATTTCGGATGCCAATCGATCAACAACGATGTGACGCTCGGTATCGGGCAGAGCATTGATGCTCTCAATTACCTGCTTGGTAATGGCAATACCTGGGGCTGAAACAGCCGCAAGATCCGTGAGCGTCGGGTTGGCGTTGCTCGAAACAATTGAGTTGAGTTCGGTCAATAGAGCAGCTTCTTCTTCCTTGAGAGCTGGACCGAGACCATGGCCGGGAGTACTCTGCTTTGTGCACTCTTCGCAAGTCGTCACGGAGTGCTCTCCGATTACATCGACCGTCCACTCGGCTAACGCATCCGGCGAGGACCAGAGCTGAGTGATTCGTTGCGTATCGCTGACAGGCACCGAGCCCGTGGAACTTGGAGCACGGTTCAGTTCGACGTTGAAACCTGCTTTGGTCACGTCCGCCGTCAGGTTGATCGGATCTTGCGATTCACCTCCCGCTGCGCCTCCGATCCACGGAATTCCATTGCTTCCGTTGGAACTAGCAACAGCCTGTTGCGCTGATACTGGGTCATTCCCGCCGATGCCCATTTGGACTTTCCAGTCATTGCCTTTGGAGAGCACAACGAGATCTTCGTAAGGGTTCTTGTTGTTGGCTATTGCGGCTTCAATCTGTTCGCAAGACTTGGTTGCCATGTCAACGGAGTACTCGGCACGAACAAGCGCATTCTGAAACAGGTCGTACAGCCCTGGATTTGCGCGTTGCAGTATCACGGCAGGTAAAGAAGCGATCGCTCCAGTGGCCGCCGAAGTCATGGCGTTCAGCATGTTCTCCGCCCCACTCTTCACCTGGTTCAAGGTGTTCTCCACAGCGGCAACAGGATCGAGTTTCAGGCAGCTGTAACCCAGACCCAACTCCGCAGCTCCGCCAATGGCTACATTGGTCACAGAAGGATTGGCGGGAGCCGATACTGGTTGAGCACCACCGATTTCGTAGTACCAGATTCCGTTCTCCGGAGGAGACTTAGGCGACTGGGCTGTTAAGTTTGAGAATTGAAACGCAACTGCAAGAATGCAGATTAAGTATTTGATATTCATGGATAACCTCTAACGTCATCGGATCCGAGGAATCGTTGTCCACGTCGCGGACAACACTTGTAGGGTCTCCAGAGAGACCACATGTATGCGTTTTCGTCGTCTACTTTGTGTGCACCCCAATCAGCAATCGAGTTCAAGTCGTTGGTACCAAACACCGAGCAACGGTTTTCCTTTTGTGGATAGAGCATCTGCCACTTGGCAGTCCCAGCGTCGTTCTCGCGTATTCCACTCGGTGGCCAAAGATTGACACGACCTCCAGACATCGAGTTGCGGACCCTCAATGCTCCCCCGTTGATGGCAATGTCCGCAGCTCGCTGGGCAATCACAGCCGCAGCTTTGGGTGCGCTTGGTTGATTGATCCAGCCCGAACGTGGGTAGATGGGTCCCCAAGTATTGACTGGCCAGTTCCCAACCTCTCGTAGACCGGGAACAAGACTCGCTCGATGAAAGTTCTCTATCGTGGGATCCCGCCAAGCCAGAAGATCGACCAGCGAGGAGTAGTGAGGGATCAACGGTGTCGTAACCGAGTCGCAAATGTAGTCTGCTCCCGGAAACTCAATCTCGTTGAGCGGATGCCCTACCAGATCACTCTCGAAGTATCGCAAGTTCGAAGCCGAATCGAACCTGTCCATTGCAGGCTCGGGACCGTTGCCGTGCAACCAAGATGCATATTTGGAACCGAGACTTGGAATTGCCGCCCGAAAAGCGTTGCGTACGACCAGTTTCACTTCTCTCCACGGATGTGAGTCGATGTGGGGGTAGACGGACACAACGCTATCGGGACGATAGTGCGCCACTTTTGCCGAGACTCTAATCGAGCATCCTGAGATGAGGTCGCAGTGCAACCAGAAGCACTCACCGACAAGCTTCCACTTCAGGCAGTTGGGAATCGCTCGGGTCGTAGTGGAGACTATCTCGGCAGTATTGACATCTGCAACGGCACTAGTCGTAACGAGAAGCGAGCAGAGAAGCGCGGCGATTAATCGTGATGCACACGCGTGGAGTCCGACGATACGAACCAGTTCAGGCATGGGAGAAACAGCGGTAAGCGGGGATTGGGAATGTTGCCTAGCTGTTTCTCGTTTTGGTACCAAATATCCATTCAAGTAGGGTCGAGTTAAAGCCAGAGCGTCTGTCCTGCTTTGAAGATGAATCTACAATCGTTCTTGACTGAAGAGCGGGGATCTAGCAGTCCGCACGAGACTGGTTTGATTTTGACGCGAACGACAATCCATGTATCGTTTAGTCGTACAAGTGGTCGAATGTGTTCTAACGCCAGTCGGCAATAACTAATCTGTGGCGTTCTGTGGTACTTGGTTGTGAGGAATCGAACTGCTCCCACGAGTGTTCACGTCTACGACTTCTTCGCCGGATGCGGTGGAGCAAGTTGTGGTTTTGCTTCAGCCGGGATGAATATCGCATTCGCACTGGATCACGATTCGGATGCGTGTGAGAGTTTCAAGGCGAACTTCTCACAAACGCATGTTGAACAGGCAGATATTCGCACGACGAGTGTAGATGCCATCCGAGCCCAAATGGCGGCCGAACAGACGGCTCCGGTTCTCTTCAGTGGATGTGCTCCATGTCAGCCCTACTCCAAACACAATACGACTCGTCCACAGTTGAATCAAGATGCCCGTGTCCCGTTGCTCGAGTACTTTGCCGTGCTCGTAGAACAGTGTCGGCCGGATCTAGTATTTATCGAGAACGTACCAGGTCTTCAGAAACTGGATGCCAGAAGCCAACCATTTGGCGAATTCGTCTCGCGTCTTGAGAAGGCTGGTTTTCAACTGGACTATCGACCGATCAAACTCGCCAAGTACGGAATACCTCAAAGTCGCCGCCGGCTCGTCTTAGTTGGAAGTCGCCACGGAAAAGTAAAGCTACCAGAGGAAACACACGGACCGGGTACTTCTAACCGACAACACTCCACAGTGAGAGACTGGATTGCCCATCTTCCTCCGATTCAGGGCGGAGAACAGCACCATCACATTCCGAACCATAGAGCTGCGAATCTCTCGATACGCAATTTGGAACGAATCAAAGCCACACCTGAAGGAGGTGGCAACAGAGATTGGCCAGAACACCTTATGCTGAAATGCCACAAGGGATTTTCGGGTTATAGCGATGTCTATGGGCGGATGTCGTGGGATGCACCGGCATCCGGTCTTACCACGAGGTGCACGAGCTACTCCAATGGTCGTTTTGGCCACCCTGTACAGGATCGAGCTATCAGTCTTCGCGAAGCCGCGTGCCTACAGACCTTTCCCGATAGCTACGTCTTCAAAGGCAATATGGCATCGATGACAAGACAGATTGGAAACGCAGTTCCGGTACGCCTAGCGAGGCTCATCGGGTCGCAGTTCATCGAGCATTTAGAGGAAATGGGGAGACTAGCCTGATAGCCAAATTCAACGCGGCCAGAGTAGACTACGCTGGTCGACTCTCTGCCGCTATCCGATGCGCGGACCGAACCCTATGGCGAACTGCAATTGGTACGTGTATCAGTAGCGATTCCGACAACATACGAGTCTTCTGCCCATCTGACTCAACTGACCAGGGACGATGCTAGGGTGCTACACCATCGACTCCCGTTGTACTATTCATTTGCTTTGATATACGTGATTGTCAAGGGTGAGCCTTCCATGCCCGACCAACAAAGTATCCTGTCAGGACAAGTAACCTCTGCTTCGCATGGTCGGCCTGTACGGAATTGGTCTCCTATTGACTGGAGACCAGCCAAAACTTTGACCGTTTGCCAGAAGTGAGAGGAACCATTCTCCTGCTTCCGGGAGAGAAGAACCGATTTGCCTTCGAGGCTAGTTGTTGAGGACCTGCAATGTTCCTACATCAGTTGAAGTTGAAGAACATACTGTCTTTTGGCTCGGAAGGACTGGATTTGCCACTCGAACCCCTCAATGTGCTGATTGGGCCAAACGGATCCGGAAAATCGAATCTCATAGAGGTGGTAAGCCTTCTGCGAGCCGCTCCGAACAACCTGCAAGAGACTATTCGTAAAGGCGGAGGTATCGACAACTGGATTTGGCGTGGAGAGAGGAATCCGGGAAACGCTCACATAGAAACAGCGATTGAGTCTAACTGGACTCGGCTACTCCGATATGAGATCTCCTTCACAGGGATCAATCAAATCCTCCGCATACACCGTGAGAGGCTGCAACCGATTGAGTCTTGTGGTGGCTCCAGCTCCCCTCCACTCTTTGATGCGGTAGATGATGATGTGAAGCTACTCATCAGGGACCGTACGCATGACAAACACTTGACTTCGTCCGTAACAAACCCAAAGAACAACCAGTCTGTGTTTTCGTTCATTCGAGGTCCCGAGTACTCCGCTGTCACGTACACAGGTGAGAAGCTAAATCAAATTCAACTATTTCGAGAGTGGGCATTTGGCAGGAACATTGCCCTCCGTACGGCGCAACCCGCAGACAATCCGAACGATACTCTTCAGGAAGACGGAACAAATCTGGGCCTCGTATTGAACCGTCTTAAGAGAGACTATCCGACGGCGGCGGATCGAGTCTTGGATGAATTACGCCGGCTCTATTCAGGCATTGAATCAATTGATGTGAGTATCCAAGCTGGTACCGTTCAGTTGTTCTTGAGAGAAGGAGATATAACGATTCCTGCTACACGACTATCCGATGGGACGCTTAGGTACGTCTGTCTTCTTATCATTCTCTGTCATCCCGAACCACCACCTCTAATCTGTCTAGAAGAGCCAGAATTGGGACTACACCCAGATCTGCTCCCTGGATTGGCCGAGTTACTTCGGGAGGCTTCTGCAAGAACCCAATTGATCGTTACAACCCATTCCGATGTATTGGTGGATTGCTTCACAGATAAGCCTGAAACCGTGGTGGTATGCGAAAAACACGACCGACAGACTCGGATGCGACGCCTAAGCTCTGGTGAATTAGAGGAGTGGCTCACCGATTACCGCCTAGGCGAACTTTGGTCGAGCGGAGGAATTTGGGGGTAATCGCTGGTAAACAAGATATTAGTTGTTGAAGGTGGCGGAACGCGGGAGCAGAAGGCTGAGTGTAGAGAAGGATTTAGACAGTTCTTTGCTGAGGCCGGATTGGAAGGCCGAATGCCCAAAATTGTGGCTTTGGGTTCGCGCGAGGCGGCATTCAAGAAATTTCGGGGTTACGCACAGTCGCAGACAAGAACATCGAATAGCCTTTCTTCTGGTAGATAGCGAAGGTCCTGTAGACGAACATGTCGGTGCTTGGAGTCACCTAGCAAGTCAAGACGGCTGGAGCAGACCAATAGGTGCGGCGGAAGAGACTGCACACCTAATGGTGCAATGTATGGAGGCGTGGTTTTCTCGCTGACAAAGACCACCTGGAAACGTACTTTGGCAAGGGATTCAACCGCGCCGCGTTACCAGGCCAATCCGATGTTGAAAAGGTTCCCAAAGCGGACGTATTGAACAGTCTCAAGTCTGCAACTCGCTCGTGCCAGTCGAAAGGCAGGTACGACAAGGGCCGCCACTCGTTCAAGATTCTTCGCAACATCGATCCAAGTAAAGTAGTGAAGAGTTCTCCGCGCGCTAAACAGCTTATCGAAACGCTACTAGCAAGCTAGTCCGGCTTGTGAAAGCCGCGAGTTTCCTGTGCTAGCCCTCGATCCTAGTGAAAGGGGGCAACAATCGATGCCCGAATCTCCCAAACCCAGTCTCTTAATGACCGTTGACGCTCTTTCGACGTATAGAGCGTTCCCTTTTCGGGATGTCGGATCGGTGCCACACGTAGTTCTCTCTGATGCTCTCTCAACACTCTACTTACCAGAGCTTCGTCCTCGTCAATTTCCCTAGCAATTCCCGGAGCTGTCCGAAACACCCATTTCTTGTCACGTAGAGCTCTCAAGACTTTCTGCCAAAGAGTACTGTGGGGGGTTTGCGTACGCTTTTGTGGACAGTCCATAAGCATAATTTGAACGAGGAGAGAGCTTATGACTGACACGACCAATTCTTCGAAGGTACGCAGGCGGAGACGCTTCGACGACCAGTTCAAGCGCGATGCGGTGGCTCTGCTGCGAAGCTCCGGAGCAAGCGCGACGGAAGTCGGAGCCGAGATCGGAGTCGGCCCGTCGCTGCTGTCGCGCTGGGCCAGGGAGTTCGAGGAGACCGACGAGGCCGATCGCGACGCGACGAACGCCGAGCTGCGACGCGAGAACCTCGAGCTGCGGAAGGAGGTGGCGTTTTTAAAAAAAGTGTCCAACTATTTCGCGTCCCGACAGACGACGTCTACCGGGCTGTAGACATGTTCCGCCCTAGTCACCCCGTGGTCTGGATGTGCTCGCTTCTTCAGGTGGCGAGAAGCGGATACTACGCCTGGAAGTCGCGGGGAGGAAAGCCGTCGCGCCGGGAATCGGACCTTCGCCTGACGACGCTGATCCGCAGCGTCCACACCCAGTGGAAGGGCATTTTCGGCTACCGCCGCATGGTCGACTGCCTTCGGTCCATGCACGGGGAGAGCGTCGGAGCCCGACGCGTCCGGCGTCTGATGGGGGAGGTCGGACTGTTTGGAATTCCCCGGAAGAAGCGGCGTCGCGCGCCGATCCGCACCGACTCGGAGGTTCCCGATCTGCTGCGTCGCAGATTCCGGTCCGAGCGTCCCAACGCGATCTGGGTCACTGACATCACGCAGATCTCCACTGGAGAGGGGAAGCTGTACCTGTGCGTCGTCAAGGACGTCCACGACGGCTCGGTGGTCGGCTGGAAGACGGGTCCGCGACAGACCGCGGATCTGGTGACCTCGACGGTGGATCACGCCGTGGCCAAGCGACTCGAGGGGGACCGGCCCGTGCTGCACTCGGACCACGGCAGCCAGTACACCAGCCAGGCCTACCGCGAGTGCCTCGAGCGCCACGAACTGACCATGAGCATGGGACGGGTGAGAACCTGCGCCGACAACGCCTCGGCGGAAAGCGTGTTCGGACAGCTCAAGCGGGAGCTGGTGAACCGATGCAGGTTCGAGACGCGGACGGAAGCCGCCCAGATGATCGACGCATACTTTCTGAAGATCTACAACCCTCTACGCAGAGCCTCCCTGCTGCGGGAGGAACTGCAGCGAATCGCGGAGCAGGATGAGACAGAGGTGCGATTGGGTCTGTAGGATGGAAAACCTTAAGCAAAAACTGTCCAGTGAAACGTGCGCAGTCCCGGGCGACAATTACTCTACTTTCGCCGTTCTCGAGTAGTGAGCAACAAAGTTTCACATCATTTCTCAAGGGTGCCAATTTAGGTAACCGCAGAACCAGATTCTCATGCCAAGCACGGTGAGTTCAATCCTCTCAATTAGGGCTCAACACTAGATTTCTGAATGTCCGCACCTTCCTTAGCCCCCGTGGTCCACACCTTGATCGCAATCCACAACAGGATCAGCAGAGAAGGAACAACAGCGACCGAAGTTAGTACAAAGAATAGTCCCCAGTCTCCTCCCAATTCATCGACGATCAGTCCACTTGCTCCAGCGAGAAGCGTACGTCCAGCGTTTCCTAACGAAGCAAGAACACCATACTGCCCAGCTGCGTGCAGATGACTAACGTAGAACGTTATGAATGAAACGAAGGCGACGGTCGAAATGGAACTCGTGATTCCGTCTGTAACCACGGCTGCAAGAAACAGTTCTTGACTCGGTCCAGTCCATGCAATCCATGCAAACATCAGGTTCGTCGCCGCCATTGCCACACCTGCAATGAACAGCATCTTGAAGACTCCGATCTTTGGCATAACAGCCCCAGCAAACAACGCGAACACTATCGTGATTGATGTGCTGATGAGCTTTGAGTACGTCGCGATTTCGGCTTTGGTATAGCCGACTTCGATGTAGAAGACTCCCACCATTCGGCCGAGAAATGCCTCGCCGATCTTGAAAAGAAAAATGAACAGCAACAGGCTCAATGCGATCTCTACGCCGTTCCTCTGGAAGAAATCCCGAACCGTGTTGTAGTACGCCATCAAGACATTAATGAACCAGTTTCTCTCAACAGCAGGCGCATGCGCCGGTTCCTCAAACCACAGAATGACTAACACAGTCAGAGGGAGAACCATGACGGCCGCAACTAAGTAAACGCTTGGCCAAGCCATAGTCTCGGACAGATAGAGCAGAATTGCTCCAGGAACGCCAAACCCAACCCACCAGCCACTAGTTGCCATTGCAGCGCCATAGCTAATCAGCTGTTCTTCGCCTTTTGGAATCACAGTGATGCGGTAAGCATCTATTGCCAGATCCTGGGTCGCCGAAGCCACTCCAACCCCCACAGCCATCAAGCCAAAGGTGAGAATTTGCCAAGTAGACCCCGAGTCTGACTGGAGCAAGGTGGATCCAGTCGTCGCCATGAGCAACGTAAAACCAATAATGGCGATCTGACAAATAAGGATCCACGTTCGGCGTTGCCCGATATTCCCAAGCCACTTGAACTTGACTGCGTCGAGAATCGGAGCCCAGAGAAAGTTGATCGTATAAGCGGTGAAGACAAGACCAAAGATTCCGATCGACGTTCGAGAGAAGCCCTCCTCGCGAAGCCATATCGACAAGGTCGAACCGCCGATGATGATCCATGGATATCCGCTTGCGATCCCCAAGACGAAAATCCGCCAAATTCGAGGATCCTTCAACGGCCTCACCATGTCTACGAAAGATCCCTTTTCAGTAGTCATCGAATTCTCCGGAGAATCCAACTAAAGATCCAATAGGATGATAGCCGGAGCCCGTGAAATGCTCAGGCTGATCTTGCTAGCAGGGAAAGTGTGTGGGCGGTCTAGGTGTCCACACTCTTCAAATTAAGAACTAGTCGTCGCTTGCAGCTGTGTCACTACTTGGGGATTGGTTGTTGCTCGAGGCTGTGTCGTTGGGATTGTCAGGAACCTTCAGGAATATGTCGTCCATCGTGCAACGGCGCAGGACTTTCTGCATCTCATCTCGCTCGTCTGTGTCAATCGACAACTTGTATTTCTTCTTGACACGAATAACTCGATAGACGAACCAGCACTCATTGTGATCCGGCAACCAATCACCTGCATCTTTGTCGCTCTTTGAGGAATTGACACTTGGTGTGCACAAGGTGAGATTCAACAGATCGTTCGCGAACTGATAGCGGAGCTCCGGACTCGCAGCACAAAGGCCGCTCTCATGTCCCTCTTTCCGGGCAACCATGTGCTCAACGGAGACATCGGTTGCCTCGTCCCACCAAACATTGTCGTAAGGTGAGTAAAAGCCTCCAAATTCGTGCTGGATGACCAAGTCGGCTTTGGAGCTATAGGCGTACTCATCCCGTATATCCGAGTAGCTGGGGCATTCGGCATCGGTGTACTCGTCGCGGACTTCCAGGCCGTTCCACATCACTTTGGTCTTCGTGTCCGCAAGAGCCTCAGAGCCGCCTGAGTTCTGGTCAGATTCCGTCGATGCAGAGACCGCAAAGACGACCGCGAGAATAGCTAGGACTGTTTGTTTCATAAATAGACTCCTTGGCCGCCAATAGGCCCATACAAATTTTATGTCAAGTCAGTTCTTCAACACCTAAGATGTGAATTTCAGATTTTCATTTACCGTAATCAACGACGAGTTAATCAATTTCTCTCTGCAATTCTGATCGCTGAACGATGTCGCGGGCTACTTCGTAGGCGGCTTCCAGTTCCGTACAGCCGCGATCCTCCATGATCTTCCGTCGTTGCGCTTTTTCGTGCTTCTCGCTCATCGCCAAAGACAGCGACAACGCTGGTGGTACGTTGCGAAACAGCGTCTCGATCTTGTCGGACAACACTACCCCTTCAACGTACTTGCCCGGTTCTTTTCGAGTAGATAACAAGAGCAACCGTTGATCATCCGACAGTTCCCGAAATCTTGCAATCTGATCGATCTCCTCCTTCGGCATGACCAAGCACATCCACCATTCCATCATGTTGAGCATGCGTCGGCTGGCGTCGGGAAAGTCGGCGAGATTCTGCGTCGCGATCCAGAACCACGCACCCAGCTTCCGCCACATCTTTGTGATCTTGACCACATAGTTCGCGAGCAATGGATGAGTCGTGATTAGGTGTCCCTCGTCAGTCACAACAAGCGTGGGTCGATCGGTGTTCTGGTTCTTTTCCACAAGATCATTGATGTGGCTCATCATCGACAAGTAGGCAACCGTCAGTTGATCCTCATACCCCTCTCGCGCAAGCAACCCCATCTCCAGAAAGGTCAGATCCACATCCGGCCAGGGTTTGCCAGGCCGATCAAACAACCTGCCAGCAACACCTGAACAGAACAACGCCATCGAATCCGCCATTTCCGCCGCCCTAACCCTGCGTGATTCCACAGCGTGAGGATCTTTAGCGTTCTTTCTCAAGGCTTCCACTACATCATGAATGAGAACATCCTCTTGAGATCGGTCTTTGACATCTTTCGCAGCATCGAGAATGGCGTTCCGAATCATCAAGCGATCCGAACGCGACACCCGATCGTCTTCGTTGGTGTCTCCTCCAGTGATCATCACTCGAGCCACGATCTCCATCTCGCCGAGCCGGTCTCGAGCCGATGCCTCACCCGCTTCAAATTCGGTCGATTCTTCAACATGAAGCAGATCGACAGCATCGGAAAACGGAGGCAAGGAAACATCGGAGTCTGGACTGAGCGTGACCTGATTGACAGTCAAGCCATTGGCGACAAAGTGCTGGCCCAGCAGTTTGAATGAACCTCCCGCTTCAATAACAAATACGCGAGGCCGGTGTCGAGCGACCATCTGCTGCAACAAATACACCAACAAGGCCGACTTGCCAGCTCCCGTCGGACCGAGAATGAGCATGTGAGCGTTCTTCTTCCGATCATCTGGGTGGAGCGGATCGAAATCGATGGGTTCGGCTCCTCGATTGAAGAACACCATCCCGCTGTGTCCGGTGCCACGATTGCGACCGTAGATTGGAAGCAAATTCGCCGCATGACGCGAAAACACCATTCGAGAGCGACGACGAATCGTGTCAAGATGCGGGTCATACGCCATCGGCAAGTTCCTCAAGTAGCTGTCGATGGGCAAGAGATCGGACTCTCGCGTGATCGGTTGTATCCCGTTGGATAGAAGCAGTGCGTACGCTTCGGTCTGCTTCCTACGCAAGTCTTCGAGGTCGTCCCCCCTTACATAGAAACCCAACGACATAGGAAACAGCTTGTTGCCTCGGGCAATTTGTTTCTCGACGGCATCCGCATCTTCCCGTGTCAGCTCTGCTTCAGCACTGTCGCCAACTGCAGCTCGGCGGATCCTCCCGACGTGGTTGCGAACCGCACTCTGACTGCGGACAGTGACCGTAACGGACATGATTGTGTGCTCCGGCATTCGATCAAATACCGCAAACGTGTTCGTGCCGCTACTGCGCTCCGCCGTCAATGCACCAATGGCGGGTATGTAGCGCAATGTCTGCATTGCAACGTAAGCATGCGGTAATCCGTCGAACCACCACACTCCCTCTTCGCTACAAGATCTCGGAATCGACAGCACCAGACTCTCGGCGAAGTCGTGACCGAACGGCAAGTCTTGCGGATCAGTGCATCCACAGAGTTGATTCATGGTCTGGACTGCATCCAATCCTGTAGGCGGATGGGGGTTGAACCAAGGAAACATCCAACGGTAGAAGTCTTTGTGGTTACCTTGTCTTGCGGTCACTCCCGCAACGGCCAATGCCGCAACAAAACGAGACGTTGTGTCGAGTAGCTCCTGCTCAGTTTCCGCCAATGTAGTCTTGGCTTGATCTTGCTGACTCAAGCGACGATACAAGACAGCTCTCACACATCGCACCTGCCCTCGCCAACGTGCTCCAGAGACAGCTGTGTCTTCATACATCCCGCCCTCAGCGCTGATGCGCAAGAGGTGTTGTGAGAACGCCTCGTGGAAGAATGCGTGATAGTCGCTCTCAACCGCCCGATCGCTACCGTACTCTTTCAGCTTGTGTTCAAGCGAACTCAGGTCATGCTGATCCTGGACGAAGAACTGAACGATCCACGGCGAACTCTCCTGTTCTGGAATGGCATCTGTAAGTGCCACCTGGACCGCATCGCGCAGGTTCTGCATGAACTCCTCGTTACGCGCTTCGGTGCCAACGGGAGTCAGTTCGAGGAAAGCTCCAACACTGATCCCATCCTCCAATAGAAAACATTGAGAATCAGGTAGATATTCCATCCATGGGAGAAAGTCCGTGAACGACGGTGGACGCTCGTAGCTACGTTTTACATCGGCTTGGAGAACCGGGGTGGCGGAAGAAGCAGCTTCCGAGGACTCCTTAGATTTCGCCTTGGGAGCTGACGTCTCGCTATTGAGCGAGAACAGACTGAGAAGGTTCAGTCGGATGAACCGGTGGGGGAGCGCTGTTCTCCGGGAAGAGCAAATTCCTGTCCTTCGTACAACGGAAAAGCCGTCCAATAACCGGGAATTGGGATGCGACTCGGCGTTGCTACATGGGGAAACACATACATGATCAGCATGGGGTTGTGCAGCAAAGGGAACCCGGAATCGAGTTCCTTCTCGACATCCCTCGAAGTCGAACTTCGATCAAGATGGTCCTCGAGAGTGGTTCTCGAGTCCAAATCGCTATCAGTCTGTTCGTGATGGGTCTCGTAGATTTCCTGCATGGTGCGAGCGTCGCGTGGAGGTACCACGGATTTCGTGCTCAGGCATCCATACAAGCAACTAATCAATAGGACGATAACTATCTGCATAGTCCATCTGGTCATGGTGGAGTCTCCTTCCCTTCTGGTCAAAATCAATGTGAATTTCTCGTTGAACGTGAATGGCAACCCGTTTTCCGGGTGCAACGTACACTGCGTCAAATTCCTGATTGGCACGTTGCGACATCCACATCGCTGAAGCTTGTGCGCTGCCCGCCAGAGTCTTGCCCAAGACATACGACCCAGTATCGCCCGTGACGAGTGATTGAATCCCTCGAAGAGGATCGAACGATTGCGTTGTTTCCAGTGATGCTGCCGCTTCGGCAGCTGCTTGGGATGCGTTCAACATGGTTTGATAGGCCAAATAGGCTGCGGAATTGCTCTTTCTCTGCCCTGCAATGCACGGAATCCCGTATTCATCGGAAATCCAACCCAATGATGACTGGGCAGAACTGTTCCCCGCACCTTCGTCTCCTACGGTTCGAATGGTTCCATCGTCAAACACAAACGTCACTGAGCCCAACTTTCCTGAGACGCAACCCAGAGTCCAGTCGCCCACTGCGTAGCCACTCCACACCATTCCTTGAATACCATCAACCTTCAGTCCGTTGGCGGCCAAATTCTCACTACCCGTAAGTACTTTGAATGGCATTGGATCGCTCACTTGGCCATCGATGGGGACTCGCCCGATCAGAGCAGTCATTGCAGTCGAACCAACCAAGGTTGAGTTGCGCGGAATTGTGACGACAGGAATGGAGTTGGAAGTTCCCTGCTCTTCTACTACTCCGGAAGTCTCGTTCGAGCCTGCGTCGAGCGGCTCGATCCAATAGAAGTGTGTTGAAGACTGCCCCACTTCGGCTTGAGCAAGTCCGTCCAGACCGAATCCCAGAGGTATGTCGGACCCAGTGGAAACCGTTTCGAGCGATTCCAGTTGTCTTGTCAACGCCTCTATCTGCTCTCGAAGTGCGTGCACTTCGAGCTCGGAACGCTGGACTACGCTACTTTGGTCCTGGTGGTAGTCCGAAATCTCCCGCGCGATCTGATTGGAAAAGCTGGTTTCAAGATCGCCGCGTTGCTGATGAAGGTCGGCGTTGTCTCGCCGCAGCGCATCAACTTCTGAAATCAGTTCTCCGACATTGGCTGTGAGGGTCTTGATCGTGTCTGCGGGGGAATCGGCTTCGGGTTCCGGCGGTGTCGGTACGTCGCTCAGAAGCTTCGGCGAAGACTCGTCGGAACTGCATGTGGTGAGAACCAGAAAGAAGAGACCAAGCAGAGCAACGATCGCAACGATGGGGATGAATTTGTTGTTGATGTTCCAAGGCATGTCAGAAGCCCAGTGCCTGAGAAAACTTGCTCTGTGAGATCAAGTAGACGACCGTTCGGTCCGCACCACTGTCGCTTGAAAGCAATCGATAGTGATGGAAGGTTGCTGTCAGCCAGTTGCCGCGCAGATTCTCGGGGTGCAGTTCAATCGGTTCATCGCTGTCATTGATCACCACCACTGAAGTAAGGTGTAGTCCACCCGAGGTACGCCAACTCGCGTAAGGCTTCACTCGTACGGGTAATCCCCGCAAGAGACCTCGAGCTGACTTCGGAGTGGGAGTGGGAGTAAGTCCCTTTGGCCGCGACACTAGCCGTGCAGGAGCGTAGGCGTGTTGCGCTGCGAATCGAGTGAGAGCAGCGAAATCCAGCTTGTTCAGTTCCTGATTCGATGCGTTGCCTCTCCGGATGTGGACGCTCTTGGGCACGACAGTTTCGGATACTCCTGCTACATCCAACACGATCATGGAACCGTCGACTCGAGACCGAGCTAGCAATCGTTGCCTCTCGAACGGCTGAAGAGCTGTGAAATAGACGGTGCTACCGACGGATTGAACTTTCACCAACTTTCTCAAGTTGGCAGGTACTCCAATGGAAACGCTCTGCGGAAAGTGAACCAGTCGCTCTTCTCCGACTTCAAGATCCAGCGGAATCGGAGTCTTGTCCCAAACAAGATCCGTAGCAAAGGCTGTGACGGACGATGTGAATAGCAATAGAAGAGTAACGAGTTTACACCTCCGCCACAGCCCAGCTTTGTCATTAGATTTCAATTGTTTATTCATGTTTATTCATCCTCACTGTTTTCCTCTCTAGCATCTCCAACTTCGTGCGGTTGCAAACGTCGCGGACCCTCATTGGCAAATCCGTCGAGCGCAAGTCGCCACGGATTCGATTCGGGATCAACCGAATACCGGACCACACGTACTGGATATCGAATGTAGGTGCGTTTGATTGCCATTCCCTTCACGGACTCCTGGAGCTCCATGTCGAGCCACACCACCCAGACACCATCCCCTAAAGGGTTGACTCGCATTTCGCTATAGCCGTGGCCCATGCACTCCTGCATTCCACGCACACGATTGATCAACTCCCCTCGCCGGCCCTTCAGTTCCAGTTCTTCCTGAAGTTCAGCCTGATACTTGGGAGTCAAGTAAGGAGCAAGACTGAAAATTGCCTTGCCGAAGTCTTCCGCTCCGTTTTCTGGCCAGCGGTTCAGCTGTTGAAAGATGTAGAACGCAAACGAGTAGACGTTGGAAGGACTCGGTGAATCGGGGGTGACTGCCGCGCCGGACCGAAGATCCGGGGGAATGTGAACAACGATGTCATCTGGTGCGCGCAGCAGACTGAACCCCAACACCAGGATGACCAATACCTCGAGTCCAATGACGACCCAAAGGGAACGCAGGTGCGAACGGACGTTATCTATTTCGAGTCGATAGCGACGCATGGTCCGTTCTCCCCAAGTCCCAAATTCCCGACCGAATAACGAATGGCGAACCAAGCAGTTTCTTCTTGGCAAGCCAAATTCTCAATCGCTGTTGATAGAAACCGTCCGGTCGACCAGCTTTCAGCTTTTGAAACACGCCAGCACCCACAACGACACTGGCTACAACACATACGCCGGTAGCTCCCAGACCCATGACAATAGCTCCGAAAATCGCTCCTCCAAGGAGGCAAACCGGTAGCCAGAAGCATGTGGCAACCGCAACAATGGCGAGCAATTCAGTGGTCGAGCAACCTTTGAAGATTGAAGGTTCCTCGTTCATGCGATCCGCAACGCGTTCTTCGGTGGAGTCGCTCACGACTAGAAGACACCTGCGGCTTCGGTCAGCAGATAGCTGGCGAAGATGAGCACAACTGCGCCAACGACGGCAAGAACGCCTACTTCGGCCCACTCAGCCTTGCCTTGCCGAGCTTCGTTGAACTTCGCGAATCCGACATAGGCAACCCAGAGGAATCCAACCGCGGCGATGGCCAAACCTAGTACTAGGCTTCCATCCTTGATGTAGCCCGAAATCAATGCAATCCAATCGCCGTCACTGGGACTGGTGCTTGGAGCAACGGCGGTCGGTAGATCCGCGCGAAGCAAATCGAGAAGTTGAAAGTAGGCCTTCAGTGCAAAAGTCTGAAAGGTTTTCATGTAACTACCTCAAATGTAAAGAGAAAGTGGAATTTGCGTTGCTATCGAACGTAGAAGCCCAGGATGAGCAAGACGATTGCGGCTCGAACGACCTGCCACAGAAAGTCGTAGATTTCGATCTGACCGAGTCTCCATGCGCGAAATGCTCCGATGGCCACCCATGTGACCCACAGGAGCGCGAGCACTGCAGTTGCGCCGGCAATTGCGAACAGCAACTCGTTGGCAGCAATGCCTGATCCGGCTCTGAATGCGGCTTCTTGAATGCTGTTCACTGTCGGTAGTCCCCCTGCAGCGGTTCAAACGTTCGTGGTTCGGTCGATGGCGAATCGAGATGGTCTTCAATGCCATCCTTGACCCGTTCTAGGTCTTTGCGCAACCAGTCGTAACGAAAACGGATGCGTAGAGTTGGATCTGCTTCCCGCTCTGCCTTGTCGATAAGCTTGTCTAGCTGCTCTAGTTCCTCGACGATCTGTTCGAGTGCTTCGCGTTCGGCGACGATGTCGGCGTGATAGGTGGATCCGCAAACAGCGCAAACCAGCGCGATGCAGAGAATTCGAGCTTTTCTCATTCGTTTCTCGATAAGGGGCAACGGAAACGAATGATGCGAAGGAGAAGTCGGTTGTTAACCGATTTTCAATTCAACGAGTGAGTTGAATTACTATACTTTTATACAGTATCTAAGACCGATGCGAGTTCAGGGTTGCTTCAAGACAGCTTGAGTCAGCTCCAACCGTTCACGAGTCAACTCAAGCGAGAGGATCTCGCGTCGACTGAATGAGTTGCTCTAAGACGCGGCTCTCAGCAACCTCAATGTCTCCTCGTCGTCGGCAGTTGCAGCAAGATCGACAGGAGTCACACCGTCGTCGTTGGGCTCGAGCGGGTTCAAACCAGATTCCAGAAGTTTCGAGACTACTTCGGGATTTTGCTCCCACCAAGGGTGTGCGGCAATGTGCAGTGCAGTTGAACCTGAGTGGTCGCGAACGTTGACGTCACAACCGTTCTCAATGAGGAACTTAACTGTCTTCAATTGCCCTTCTCCAACAGCGACCATCAGTGGTGTTCGACCCGATATCCGAGAGGCTCTTCGAGGTGCAGACAACTCCCAAACGAGATCGTGTTCGGCTTGGCTTCGTGCATCGATGTCCGCTCCGAGGCTGACGAGTTCTTTCAAGACTTCAATCCAGGAATAGATGCAAGCCATGGCGAGCGGCGTGAGTCCAAGCGGCGAGAGCAGCTCAATATCCGCACCCGCTTCTATCAGCTGTCGGCAGATCCGAGGCGCACTGTCCAGGTAACCGTGTGTGGCGGCAACGTGAATTGGATACCAAGTGGCGATATGCATGACCTGAATCTCCCACAGAAAGAACCCGATTCGCTTGAGCGGACGCGACGGATCATCTCCGGACTTCAACAGGGCATCGATCGATTGTTCTTTTCCCCGGACTAAAGCCCAGCCAAGCGGAGGCAGATGTTCGGCGAGCTCACCGAGGCTGGATTCATCGGCGAGTTCCTGAATCCGATCCGGCAAACCAAGTGCACAAGCGCTGTGCAAGTCGCATTCGAACCCTGAATCAAGCAATTTGACGGCGAGGCTAGGTTCATATAACGCTGCAAGTTGCAACAAGGTTAGATCACTTGAGTCAGGTAAGCCAACATTGGATCGATCTTTGGCATGCTTGCGCAGAATGAGATTGCGAGCACTGGACCATTCTTGGCTCGCTATTGCACTATCGAGGCTTGGATACGGCAATTGAAGTTCTATCCGTAGGGTTAGCTGCTAATGCTGGGGGTTAACCGCTTCGCCTTCATCGGCGAGACCCAGATCGCTGGTCACAGTTGCATCACACACTGAAGAAGAAAAGGAGATCAGTGAGGATTGAAGAAGCTACCGGCCCATTCCTTCGAACGCCTTCGCCTTGAACGCCCTCGCGCCCATGGCTATCCACGGAATTCCGACAGTAAAGAAGAACCGTACGCCAATTTCTGCGAAGCGTTGAACGTCGTTGTCCATGGCAAGCGTTCCCGCTGTCCGACCCGCGGCGACGATGCGTCGCAGAGAATCCTCAATCTTTTCTTGGACAGCTGGATTTCCGACATCTCCAATGTGACCCATCGAAGCGGCAAAGTCCGACGGGGCAACGAAGAACACTCCAATTCCGTCAACTTGAAGAATCTCGTCCAGGTTTCGCCAGGCTTCAATGTCCTCGATGAGAGCAATGAGCAAAGTCTCGTCGTTGGCTTGATCGAGATAGTCGCGAACCCCGTAGCCTTGTCGGCTTGTGTAGAGACCGCGCCTACCCAACGGCGGAAACATTCCGCCTTCAACCACGTTTCGCGCTTCTGCCGGTGTGTCCACATGGGGAACGATAATGGCCTGAGCGCCTCGATCCAGAGTGCGATAAATCAGTCCTTGATCGTTTTGATTTACGCGAACTACCGAGGTCATGCCCCAGATGTCACACGCACGAGTGAGGTTGCCTAGATCGGCAGCATCGACCCCGCCGTGCTCACCTTCAAGCCAGACACCATCGAATCCGATCGGACCGATTGCGTCAATGTCGTCAGCATGTGTGAGTCCACCGATGACGAAAGCTGGCTCACCGGCTTCAAGCTTGTGCAGGACTCGGTTTGGACGAAGTTTCATAGCCGAGCATTGTAGAGAGTCAGTCTAAAGATCTGGCTCAATGCTCGTTACGTGACCATGGACATGGTCACAACCAAGGACGACTCGTCTGAGGTCGAAGTTGCCACGCTCTACGGCGTTTTCTTTCATATCTAACGAGAAGACACTCGAAGTGCGAACGCACAGTTCCCGTCTTCCTTCGAGCCCGCTTAGTCAACCAATCCGTTGGAGTAGCGGATAGTTAACAGTGCGGATAATCGCGCGGTGTCTCCGGTAGTGGACCACGTGCTCACGGGTTCGCTGTTGTCCAAGCGTAAATTCGGCGGATGGCTACGCAATAGGTCACCGGTGTATTCGCCCGACTCGAATGCAGCGGAATGCTTCCACTGAACCTTGAACCCCATCGACACACGGTCCGTAAACTCACGGTCAATTCCTGCAGCCACTACATATCCTTCGTTTACGTCGCGTAATGTCCGTCGTCCCACGCTTACAGTCCCAGCGAGGTTGCGTCGAATTTCGTCAGCGTTCGGCTGCCCAAGTCCGGTCGTTATCTGATCGATTTGAGTGCTTCTCGACCAAAGCCAGGAAAAGTCCATTGATGTACGAGCAAGAGACAAGCCCACACCTGCAAAGGGAGTCCACCGTGTCCTATTCGCCCAGTCGTGATACACGACCAAAGACAGTTCGTCCGACAATACTGATCCAAGTGTTTCCTCACCTATTGAGAGCTCGTTGCTGATCTTGTCGAAATCCGCTCCCATGGCATCAGTCGACGAGACTACCTGGTCGAAGTTCGTTGCGGTGTAGGTGTAGGCGGCGGATACACGAAATCTGGGCGTCAGGCGAAATCCAACATCCAGCTCACCTGAAAACCCAGAACCGGGTTCAAACGGAGCAAGCCATCCATCTCCAGCACCGCGGTCCGGTGTTGTACAAGCCGGAATCGTGGTCGCTTCTGGATTGATGTATTCATCGCAAATGCTGGCTCTGTCGTTGCTGCGACTCTCGACTACGACGTCGCGAGAAGTGTTGCCTCCAACGGCGACGCTGACATACCACCGAGAACGATCGAACTGGTACGTAGTCTCATCAGCGAGTACAGGTGCCCGACTTGCAAGCACGAGGAAGAGCGACAGTAGTGCGGAGACTGCTAGTACATCTCCCCTAAAAGGCGGTAGGTTCTTCACTGTAATTTCTCCCATCAGTTTCCTCTTGTCTTTTCGGCGATTCCCACTCTCGACGTAGCGTTCGACTTAATGAGCGATGTTAACGGCTTAGCGACAGTGGCGGGTCAAAGTTGCCAAACAGCTCGTTGACAAGAGAGAGTGTGGAGTGATCAGCAAGAACGGTTCAGCACCACCTTCTGAGTCCCTAAACGGCTCAACGCTCTTGGTTTGCTCGAATGTCGGCCAGTTTGGCTTCGTCTTCGACCCATCGCTCCGTGAGAAGCCAAATGCTTCTCAAAGAAACATCGGATTCTTCCGCCAGATCGATGTAGTCTCTGACCGATCCCAGTCTGCCACTTGCGTCCTTGCGGTCGGAAGCCTTCCACATGTCCCACAACCGATCCACTTCCTCTTCCGTCGGCTCTTGAGGCCTGCCGGCATTTGTCAGCCCAATGCTTGCCCTTCGCCGTCGTGTGTACTCTCTAGTGCTCGAACCAAAGAAATCACGAACCATTTCATAGGGAGCATCCCTATCGATGAGGGCTTGTAGATCGTCCTCGATCTCAGTCTGAGACTTCATGTAGCGCACCATCGACCAAAACAGCTCTCGATTGAAGCTGACGGTCACACAGTGCGAGCGGATCGATCCAGCGTGATATAGGTCTCGGATCCCGATGCGCTTCAGCTCATCGATTTCCTTCTGCCCGATCTGCAATTGTCGAAGCGCAGCGTAATCGCCTTCGGCGATGCATCGGACGGCGTAGATCAATACGGCCGACATCAATTCGGCCTCTTTGGTCTTCATCATATCGACTACCAGTCAACGTTGAACAGTAAGTTGGTTGCATGTGCTGAGATGTCCTCTTGCATGTCTAACTATATATTTATGTACAGTATTCTACAGCATGCCCGTTCGTTTTCAGAGATATCGAGCGAAAGTGCCCAAATAATATCGGTATATCAATAAGTTATAGGTACTTCTTAAAGCGATACGCCGCTATCGAAACCAGCACTCCAATGCATCCGCTGAATACGGCAACGACCCATGCGATCGAAAGAGTCCAAGGCCAGACAATGAGCGTAGCCACAAAACCAATAGTGCACGGGCCAACCAGTCTACGTGCAGCGTTGTAGAACCACGAACTCTCTCTGCCTCCCGACCAACGGCGAACTTCCCGCTTCACCAAGCCATCGACCAATCCCACAGCCGACAAGATCAGTAGCGGAATCGATCCCACAGTCATTGCCGCGATTCGGTAAGTCAGTTCGTTGAGAAACTCCAACGCTACCAATGTGCGGTCTGCAAGTGCACGTCCCACTGTCCGCACCGAGTGATTGAGCGGCGATACGGATTCCGAGTGTTGCTTCTCACTCTGTCTGACTCGAGTGAGCCATACTTCGAAGGGTCCTACGGCTGTCGCCAGCCACTCTCGGTACTGTTGACTCAATCCATCAACGTAAGAAACAAGGTGTGAACTTCCCGCTTGGGCTTCGAGAAGCCGTCGTTCAACTTCAGTGCGGTCGCGCAGTCGCGATCCTTCGTGCTGGCTCCACAAGTGATCCATCCCGACGAACTCCACAACAATCGAAATAAGAGTCGCAAACACCAACGTCGAAAGAACCTTGAGCCCCAGTCCCACAGTGGAGGTGAACAGATTGGGAGTGGGCTGCGAGTGCGGCTTGGGCATCCTAGGGATGGCTGACTGCTACGCCGATTCGACTGCACTCACCAACGAGACTCATGCATCAGGCAGTTGCGTTCACACTATTCGGCTACTGGGTTGGATCTTGCCGTTAGATCACCACCCAGCTTGTTTTGACTGACCTGCTCTTGATAGTTCTCCGTCAATGCGGCGGTGAGTTCAGAAAGATCTCGGGGCATCCAAGGATCGCGAGCGTCGGGTAGTGGAAACCGCACTTTCCACAGGTTTCCGCCATCCAACAACGCAAAAGCCTGTCCACGAGGCAACGAAACGATGTCCGATGGACTTAGCAACGGAAGTTCAGCGCTTGAGAGGCGGTCATCGTTACGAGTCTGAAAGTGTAGCTTGCCGTCGATATCTTGAATGTCCGATGCACTTGAGGAGGCGGACAATCCTCTGATCTCAACTTTGGGCAACTGACTCGTCAGTAGTTCGGCTGTGGCTAGTTCTTTGACGCGGAGCATGAAGAGCGAGTTGAAGTTGCCGGTTACCTGCCCCGCTCTTGCTCGTGCACCAACACGTGCCTCGACATCGGAAAGCGTCTGTGTGTACGCCGTGACCTGAAATCCCGCACCGCCGCTCTTGTTCAACAACGGAACAAACTCATCTCCAATCAGCTCATTGAACTCGTCAGCGTGAATGCAGACGCGCGGAGGAGCGCGATAGGGCTTCCCCTCTCCGTCAATCCCAAACTTGTAGAGATAGCCGGCAACTGAAACCAAGTCGGCAAACATCGAATTGCCCACTGCTGCCGCGACTGTTGAGTCAGAAAGCGCATCGAGACCGATGTACACGATCCCTCCGTTGCGGATCACACTCAACCACTCCATCATGGGTCGTGGATCTTTGGCTGTCTCATTTGGAGAAATGAGCTCCGCTACAGCACCTGTTGTCAGTTTTTCCATCAGCGGACCAACGGACGATACGATCTTGTCGAAGTACGTTCGGTCGTACTTGAAAGCCGAGATTAGACCCTCGAGGACGGGATCATCAATGTCACGTTCCTGGACATACTTGTACAGTGCGACCGCTTGCGGATCGCGTGCCTTCAATGCAGTTGGCAACGTTCGGGGATTGAGAGAACGTTCGATGTCCTTGACTTCCGAAGCCCAGCCCGCCGGTTCGGTTCGCATGAGGAGACTACGTGCGTAATCGACAAAAAGTGGTTCAATATCATTGATATATTTGCGTATCTTTAGGTAATTAGGGACCTGCCTAAGCTCAACGAGTGCGTGGGCAATGATGTTCACGAATCTCCATGCGAACTCCCGGAAAGCACTCGAACTGCCTTGTCCGGGTAACTGGCTCGAAATCCGTGTCGCCACCTCGGTAATCCGCGAGAACCTCCCTATCGCGTTGTATCGGCACGAGTGCTCTGGATAGCCGAGATGAAACATCACAAATTGCTTCTCGCGACCACACCGTTTGGCTTCGGCATACGTACGACGCAACAGGTCAACATCGCCTTTGGGATCGAAGACCAGGACAACATTGCCGTTGCGTATGTCTTGAGAGATGAGAAGTTCCGAGAAACGAGTCTTTCCAACTCGTGTCGTTCCCAGGACGAGAGTGTGGCCGACTCTGTCGGCTGCATTCATCCAAACATGGCTCTTGTTGGGTTCGACGCCGTGCAATTCCGGGCGGCCGCTGATCGACAGTTGGTTCGTATCCGGGGCTTTTGAGTCGGAATCACCGAGTCTCGACACCCATTCTGAGATCAAGGTCGGACTTGTTGTCTGAACGTATTTTCTGCCTTCGGGACGAATGGTGTCCACGAGGCGTTGCGTGTGCTTCTGAGTCCACTTGAACCCCTCTCCCAGATAGATCAGCCCCTTTTTCCGCGGAACCCGATCCGACCGCATTGTCCAGGCACTCGACTGCAACAGGCCACGCTGATAGCGAATGACGGCAACCGCCTCAAAGACTCGAACCAACGACAGCGTCGTCAGTGCAACAATAAACCCGACCAAAGCGAAGTGGGGAATGGCTAACAGATCACGACAGGCAACACAGACAATCGCGCACATCAGCGCAACGCTAGCCGACCAGAATTCGACCGGCGCGCGAAGCAATGCTTCGACTGGGTACTTCACTCTTGGGTTTGGGTCTGCTGATCAGACAAGCGAAGGCTGATGGGTACGTGTTGTTGCCAGTTCTTCCTCACTCGCTCGCGATAGTCTCGAGCTCGTTGTCGAGCATAGGGTGCGTGATAGCAGCCTACGGCCCGCCACCAGTCTTGCTCCTTCACCCAGCAGGAACGAAGAATTCGTGCACCAGCAAGCAAGTTGGTACGTGGATCCAGTGATTCATACGACGACTCAAACCGCGATTGGTGAAATCGCCAGTTGACCTGCATCAAACCGACATCTACTCGTTCGCTGCCATCGTCTAAAAAGGAGCGTAATTGCGTGTGAGCGTCGATCCGAGTATCGTGCACCGAGGCCTTGCCACTTAGATTGAGAGTCCACGGCCAAGGTCTGAATCCGTGTTGATCGTCGATGGTTCGGCCACTCTCGGTCAACGCAATGGCGTACAGAATGTCCGATGGCACCTGGGCAAGACGAGCAACGCGCTCGTATTCGAAGGGAATAGTGGGACGTATCGACTGTGCGCCAATTCCCATCAAGAAAACAACAGCGGCCGCAAGCCCGCATTTTGCGATCAATATCCGTCTCTTCACGGAATCGAGCTAGTCGGAAAGCGAAGAACTTGCTCACCTCGACGAAGCAGCACATGCGGAACATCTTGCGCATGTGGTCTCAGTTCCTTGAGCAAACCGTTGTCCAGATTGATGGAAATCCTGCGACTTCGTACTTCCGAGGCTTCGATTTCTCGTTTCGAAGCCCACTCTCGAATACGGGCATGATCTTTGCCGTTCGCCTCAACGAAATAGATGTCAATTCCCGCGACTTCTTCAATCAAGGGCTGAATGCGGTCGTACACAATCTCGCAGGCGGCACAGTCGAGCGATGCGAAGAACAGAATGCGATCATCGACCTTCAGCGGGGATTCTGGCTCTTCATAAGCCACTTGCAGACGGACCGGATCGATCAACGGCAGAGACTCGGTCAGTTCAGCTATTGCTTCGTCGTAAGCGCGTTGAAACCTCAGTACCCGACCGGCGTCCTCGAGCATCATGGTCGCCCACATCTTTGCGTAGCGAGCACGCTCGTCGTCCGAACGCGCGTGGATTCCCAGCACTTCGATTGGAGAAATTCGAGAGTCGCTCAGTGAGCCCCTGATTCCCCGTTTGAGTTGAAGGTGTCTGTCCCACTCGGTCGAAGTCAACCCCCAAGACTCGGCTTCGGATACAGCAACCTCGGCACTTGGAACGACTTGTGTGGAGTTGGTGGTCAAAGGCTGACTCTCAGTTTCCACCACTGGATGGGCCATCACACCGAACGAGAACACGACAAATACCACTACGGAACACTGCTTGATCATGGACTTGCTTCCAGGTCTGGACCGGAGCTTGGTTGGTGTTCGGCTTTGTCTTCCACGATTGTGGAATCACGAGTACTCTCCTGCTCTACCGGTTCTTGATCCACGGGAGGCTTGTCATTGACATCGGTGTCCACACGCGGTAAAAGGCTTCGATTCGGTACTCCACCCGTTTCGTATTGGCAGTTCGAAATATTTGAGCTTGAGTCCGGACGATCAAAATTCGAGCCAAGCTCTTCTCGCTGTGTGTCTCCGGTAACAACCTGAAGAGTTACTCCTGCGATTCCGGTTACTAACAGGAGTACCGCAAGTAAAGTCATGGTTGTGCGCCTTCCGTTCGACAGAGTTCGAATCCAACAAGCCGGCGAACTGGGTCTTGAACCACCTTCCACACTGGTCCAGCTAGAGTTTCAAGCATTGATTTCAACGTCAATGGGCCAAGCTCTCGATGTGACTTGGGAAGTGGCAGTTCGAGCATTGTCTGCATTTCTGGATCCACTGACTTCGGATCAGCCAGTTGAAATCCGTATTCGTCCAAGACAGTGTTCATGGCTTGACCAACGGTTTGAACATCGGAGGGAAACGTTATGGAGACCACCGTCAGGAACAGATCCTTCTGTTCGGCAGTCGGAAGAGGTTGAATCGTGGAATATCGGCCTACTTGAACTTCATCGTCAGCACCGGCAAGTCCACACAGAGTCAGCGTCAAGAATGCAATGAGGATCTTGACCACAGAGAATGGGTTCATGTGGAAGAAGGGTCAAAATGGAGTCGGTAGTTTGCGTACAGATCATCCCGATACAACCAGAATTCCATACGCTTAGCGGAGAGATTGCGACGGTGAGTGCGGGTTCTCGTCAGTTAGAGCTTGCTCTCAGGAAAGGATCTAAGCAGTGGCGGAAATTGCGAAAAACGCAAATCAGCGTCAAATAATCATGTAGAGATCAAAAGGTTTGTCAATCAACAGCTGTTCATTGCCCAATGCAAGCGGGCGTTGCCGACGGTAAAGTCCGCAACGCCCGCTTTCCTTACCGGATTTGAGAATTCGATCAGCAAATCGTGGTTAGCGCATCTGACCAGTCTGGAGACTTAATTCCAGACAGTGCTTTCGCATACTCGTCCCGAGGCATTATTCTCGCGTGAATCCCTTTTCATAAGTGCGATTCGAAACTGAAGAGTCTCTCTCGCATCTCCGGTGTGCTTGGTAGCTAGGAAGAACCTTTGAGGCTTGGCATTCTGAGGGAATGCCGTCGAGGAAGCTGGATCCTGAGTCTGTCGACCGTTGTGCATTCAAGGATCCTATGCACTCTGACCGCAAAACACCGTGCGGTGCGGGTTAGATGGCAGGGATTGTGTTCATCTCAATGGGCTTGTGCAACGCAAAATCGCTACATCGTGTGAATGGAATTACGGAATAGTTGTTGACAAGCAATTTCAATTAGAGATGCTTGATACTTTGCGAATATGCGTTTTTAACCGTAATTGGAGTGGAAATTGGCTAGGAAAACGGGGCGTTCGAGCAGTAGAGCGAGTAGAAGCTAGCTTGCGATTCAAAGTAGAAACCCGTCGGATCGAGTGCTTTCGCACCCAATCCGACAGGTTCTATCCCTGTAGACCCGAGAGTCTACTGCGCGGGCAACCGAATCGTCAGGACCGGTTCGCCATCGTCGCCAGGATGCGCGAGCACCTGAAGCACAACGGACCGTGCCATGCGAGCAGAGCCATTCCGTGGTACCCGATCGATGCGAAATCGCATGCGATCAGCACTGGGATTGCGCCTGCGCACAAAGTCAGCACATGTGCTAACGACAGCGTACAGTCGAGCGTGTTCGGATTGCCGGATCTGACGCTCGCTGTCTTCGTCAGTCCAAGCCACGCAGTCTTCCCAAACGGCTTTGGTCAAAGCGACCGGCCATCGGAACCCGACTTGTCGGGACATTTCGCCGATGTCAAACAAGTTGCCCTCGGCTATAGCAACTTTTCTCGACCCTGAGTAAGCAGGATCGACAGCCCGTTGCTCAGGGTTGTCGTCAAAGAAGTCTGTCATGACCTCCTCCTTGAAAGAAGGCCGGGCACACCTCTGCCCCGGCGGGAAGTGGTACTTCCCGGCCGGGATGGAAAATTGAGAGCGAATGTCTGCAACCGTTAGGTCGCACTATGCAGCGTCATCGAACTTATCGAGAGCCACGCCATTGACGCGAGCCCAGTCAATTCCGACTAGCTGTGCCTTCAGGCTCACTCCGACCTGACCCGTTTTCGGACCCTGTCGATAGGTAAACGTATCGGCATATAGATCATTCAATCGAAAGCGAACGAGCACCTTGTCTCCACTCTCCACACTCGGCGCCAACTGGCGAATGTATGAAAGAGTTGAGCGACCTGCGACGCGGCAATCGATGAATGTGTAACGAACACTCCCATCTAAGCCCCGGAGGGCGGATAGAGTCACTGAGACATAGGGCAGTCCATTGACGGGTTCGACTTCTCGAATCCGACTCAGATAGCCCACGCCTGTAGTCAGCAATGCGAAGTTCTTCGCATTTCCGATAGTGGCCATCACACTACCTCCTGGATAGTTGGATGAAATCCCTTCGACATCCTGTCAAAGGGACAAGGGATCCAGTCGTGCACATAAGTGCCCTTCTGGGTTCTTGCAGGGTCAAGCCGAAGTCCCGTAGAACGTAGCTTTGTGCGTCCATTTCATGACCCGAAAACGCCTCTTCCACTGAAACGCAGTGGACACGCATGTTTAGTTGGGGATAGTTCATACGTCCAATCCCTTCAGGAGTTCTGATTCTTCAAATACTGGTGGCACTGACTCCGAACCGTTGAGTCGTATCGAAGGTGCGTACATCGCCCTTCTTGCACCGCTTTCAATGTCTTTCGGTATTTCTCCCATGTAACGCTTGGCGGTTTCACCGTGGCCTTCCAAAGATGCTGGATTGGCCCGGTCAATTCCCAGGTGTCGAAATCGCGACGGAATGTTGAACAATCCACGAATCCTCGAGGCAATCGAATGCGTGTCCGACGAGAACTGCTTTCGGGAAAGACTGCCAACATGCACTGCCGTCAACGCTTGTCCAACGAAAGCATCAAACTCAGCCAGCAATTGGGCGGCTCGATATGCATAGGGAGACGCAAATCGCAACTGAATTCGGAACGGCTCACGCGATTGAGCCGGCAAAGCCAGGAACGACCTTTCACTGTTCAACGATTTGCGAAGGTTGGATCGTTCCTGCTTGATTCGGACATCTAGGGTTGCGATGGCATCGTGAATCTTGATCAGCCACCAGTCCGCGTAGGGATCGTTGGCTTCCGCCGCGTGCCAAATGACTCGCAGTCGGTCTGCAAAGCCAATCAATCCAATGATCGGCGGCTTGCCGTTCTCATTGCGCCCTCTCACGAGGACTTGTGCGTGGCGAGTCTGAAGCATCAGCCAGACATCGCTTTGAAGAGGCAACCCTCTTCCGTTCACAGTTGATTCGAGTATGGGGTCAACAACCGAGTCGCGTAATTGCAGTGATTCCAACAGTCTTGTGTATCGACGAACAGTAAAGTCTGGTCTTTTATACAGTGTATATTTATACAGTATTTAATAAATCAATTCAAGAGCTGTGGAGATTCGCGCTGTGGTGGATGCGAAGCAGAGGATGATTCAGGCAGGTCCAACTGACAAAGCTTCAAACGGTCTCCCAAAGAGTCGGGATGAAGCTAGACGGCTAAACGCCGACAAATAGATAGATAGACAGAGGGAGCCTAGTTGCCTAGAACAGTGTGCATCTATGTAGCGTTCACCGATTGTTCCAAGTGTTCTGTCTCGTCAAGCGCTAACGGCATCAACTCTTTGTCGGGAGAGTTCAACATAGCGCTCATCAGACTCGATCCCTAGCCAACAACGGCCAAGTGACTTCGCTACGGCTGTCGTCGTGCCGCTTCCGACGAACGGATCAATCACGGTTCCTCCCAATGGTGAAAAGAGCTTGATGATCCGCCTCGCCAGTTCTTCAGGAAACTCCGCTTCGTGTCGATGATTCGTGCGAACAGAGCGAATGTCCCAAACGCCTCGCGAACCCCACTCAGACCATTTCTGGGAGGTCAGCCGTTCGCGATCGTATGTGACCATACCGGGCAACAGAAAAACGTAGACGTGCTCAAACTCGTCTACCGCACGATAGCTAGTCGAGTGCCATCTGCAGTTCGCCCAACAAGGGTCTTTGCGCCAAATTCGTTGGTCATATAGGTACAGTCCAGCATTCGCAGCCCATTGCTCGATCATGCATCCCGTCAGCAAGACCTTGGTTGTCGGATTGTGCTTGCCGCCTCGTACATTGTTTCCCTCAAGTCGTCGCTGAACGGTCTGTTCGCTGCAAGCTAGCATTCGTGCCAGTTCCTTACGGTTCGCGTCGGGGCATTTAGACTGCATCGCCAACACTTGCTCGCGTGTCACTGGGTTTCTCTTTCCTCGAATGTTGTCAGCTTGAAAGCGCGGAAGGTCCGGATCGGGAAAGCACAGAATGTCGCCAATGTTGACGACCATGGCCCCGCCGGGCCGCAAGATGCGTCCATGAGTGGCAATTACCTCGCTAACTAGGGTCTGCCATTCCTCGAACGTCAGGTGTTGTTCATAGGACTTGCCGACGAAGTACGGCGGCGACCAGAACGAGAGATCGACCGAATGCGGGTCAACAAACTGCAATACGCTCCGGCAATCACCGCTGACGATTTGATTCATCGCGATGGTCATACGACATTAGGCCTAGAGTTGCTTGAGTTTACGTTTATGGATTCCTTCCCAAATATGTGAGTGCGGTCAACCTCGCCCCCATTGCAGTATTCGAAGTCGCTATTGAGAACGCGTAAAAAGCCTAGGTCGAGTCTCTCTCCATTTCAGTCCGGCAATCTGAATTCAGCACGGAATTTCCAACGGAAACGGCCATCGAATCGAGGATCCGACTCTGTTTGACGTGTAAATCGTACCTATACGAACATGAATTCTCTTGTTTGTCAATTCCTAGTCTGTTTTCACCAATCCAATCGAGTCTTCGGCCTCCACAATGAAAGCTCTACTTTAGGCAACATCCGCTATCCTTGGATCATTGGAAAGCTTCGCCACTCGTCCCTCCTCTGCAGTCAGAGCTGCAACTTGCAATTCCCTTGCGATGTCCCAAAGTTGAGTGAATACTCGCCACTCGTGGCTCTTCATCGTTCCCCAAAGACTTGCGCTAAGTACTTCAAATGGCAGATCCTTGCAGTCTGTCGAGAATGCCACTAGATACTCCCACATCGCAATTTGTCTCCAATCGAGGGAGTCCGATTGAAGTCTGCTGACGCGAAATCCCGTTACTTCAGCTCTCGCTTCATGTATGCATCCGCCCAATTGAAACAACTCGTCAAGTTCCACAGCGAACTTACATGCCTCAATCCGCAATTTTGCGAATACGGGCCGACCAAAAGGACGAGTGCTTGCAATGTCTGACTTCGAGTGAAAGGGCTCAATGGGCGAATCTGCTATCGTACGTTCTGTCACGTCTCGATCAACAGATCGAGGTAGAGGCACATCCCCTACAGACCCTGCCGAGCTTGTTGTGTGGGCAGGAGTGAAGGAATCGGCAGATTTCGACTGACAAGTATGGCTAACCGGAGTTTCGTTGTGGTGAATTCCGTTTACGACTTGTGATTCTTCACGCGGAATATCCAAGTCGGGCAATGACTCCTGCAATCCGTTCTCAAGCTCACTAACGGTGAGACCCTCCCTGTCCAGGCTACTGCAAAGTACATTAAACAAGCTTTGGAACTTATTGATTTCAAAGCCTTTTTGTTTCCAATGATCGCAAAATCGTCGCTCGATGCTACGGATTTGACGAATGTCGCGATGAGAAGCGCTTTCTAGCATCCGAGGCAAATGGGGGAGCAATCGCCGAACCGCATAGTCCATGTGCCAGTACGTCGAGAGATCAATTGCGTAGCCTCCACCATTGAGAACCTTCACAGCTTCTCGTATCGTCGTCGAACGTCCTTTATTGTTGGCTCCATATGCATCGATCAAATGGACCAAGCATCGAGCCTGTCGAATGAAACTAACCTTCTTCTTGACTTCATTCGCCACTACGTGTGCAAGGCGGGCTTTCAATGCTCCGGGCCAAGCAACCACAACACACGGAACGGTCACCCCCACCTTCTCGTCCAACTCGGCTTCCAGACGTCTCAAGCTTCGAATTCGAGCATTCCCTCCAGCGATGGGAACAAACTTCGCGTTTTGGCAAGGTCGCGCGACGAGAAGCGGAGACTGCAATCCGTTGCGTCGAATCGATTCGACGAGTTCGGAATCATGTCGTTCCTGCAGCTCAGCCGGCTCGTAGGCCAGCTCTTCGATCTGGTCAAGAGGGATCTCTTGAATCTTGGTTCGATTGAGGCGGTAATCCTCTTCAGCAAATCGGCTTCGTTCTCGATCCGTCAAGTCGTTCAATGCAACTGTGAAGTGGAAAGACGATTTGTATTATACATATATACAGTATCGAAAAATACCCTCTCCGCTCTGAACTCGAAGAAGCTGGCGTGAGAAGCGGACGTTACGGGTGTCCTGGAGAGTCTGCGAGGCACTTTCGGGATCCATAGTTCAAGACAGAACCAACATCCGATAGCGGCATGGAGGGTACTCGCGAAACACGCCGACCAGTCAGCGTTGCTAAAGCGCTTTCTCGAACAGCTCGAGATTCTGTCAGCCGTTAATCGTTCCCTTCAGAGCGCTTCGCTGCGCACGACCATTACGGAATCGCTCCGAGCGAGTCCACGCTACAAACGAATCTCGATCCTCCCAAATCAAATGAGAAGCATCGAGTGTGTGCTCATCGTTGGATGGTCTCTTCAGCAACGCAAGTTGCACGAATCCGGGGACGATGTACGAGTAGGATTCGCTCTAGTGCCAGTCGTCTTCAAGTCCAGCTGCAATCCTGAGATTAACCTTGAACCGACCTTGGTTAGAAACATGCTGACTACCCCTTAGCGTTGAACGCGTGAAGTCCGTACTCTCCAAAATTCCAGACCGTTAGTCAGCGTAGTCGGACTGCCTGCTTGCCTTCGCAGAAGTTTGAATGTTTCCGGCAAGCACAGGAATACGAAGCGAAGGTCGGCGATTGTCGGATCTGATGGGGAGCGATTCGGTGCATTCAAATGCGAAGCCGAGAAACGGGGGCGAACAGTGCGATCTTTCCGCCTACCTCGAGGGTCTTGTGACCAGCAAGTCCAATTGTCCCACCTTGGATACATCAAAGGTGTGGGTCACTGCACCCTCTGAGAACATAGCATTCCCCGCTCTACCCGTTCCCACGTCCTCTCCCGGAGGCTTGCTCCTCAACGAAATACCCGCGCAAGCGGAAACTAGTCCCCCAGATGTTCACTATGTGGCACCAGTGAAGAAACCGACTAGCACCGCCCTATCCATCACAGTCTTCACCAGCTCGGATCCCCACTCCTCCACGCCCTTGTTAGTCGTCAAGATCGTCGACGACAGCTCGAGCTGCGCACCCAAGGCGACCATGCCTTTCGTCTGTGGCTATAATGCGCGCGATTCCACTGCGTGCTGCAGTTGGTGCCGCGAAACTTACCTTGCAGATTGACGTTCGCGAGCCACAACACGTCAGCTTCATCAGTGTGAAATTCATTGGTTTCTAGACCCCCGGTCAATAGTCTCCGATAGCGGACTTGCCGATTCTGGTACTGGTTTCCACAAACGACATCGGGATCGATGTTTCGACGAACCTTGGGAGGGTCCGGGCACAGTATTGCCAGGACAGTCTCAATTGGAGTGTAAGAGCGGCAGACGCAGCTGGCATCTAGGAATAACAGCGCGTAGCTGAACTCCCCGACACATCTCCCGCTGAGCTTGCAATCTCGACCTCGCGAGGAGCCTCAGATGCTCCTCCGTGCGGTGGCTGATACCCGCCACCTCGTGGCACAGCCATCGTCGAAGCAAATGACACTGTTTATTTAACATGGTATAATGTGTAAGCACCTCCGGTGTGCATCTAACAGGTGACTATTGCAAGGTCGCTGTTCAGCGGAATTACCTGTTGCGCACACCGGTTTTGCTTTTCCGTTTCCGCTTTAGCTGGGATCAAGGAATAGCGGCACATTGACGAGTTCGCGGACTGCTACCTACAGAGCTCCCAAATCGGACTTCGCTAGACGCTTGAGATACTCCCCTGTGAGGGCTGATCCCGACCATCCCGTCGGCCCAGCCTTTGGCGAATTTGCAGCATTAAATTAGTAATTGTGATATAATGTAGATATACCTCCGGTGTGCACCTAACAGGTGACATTGTGATTTCGCTATACAGCGAGATTTCCTGTTTCGGGCGCACCGGTTTTGCTATATCGATCCCTCTCAACCGGGATCAAGGAGAACACTCAATTGAAAGTGCATCATCTCGGTCAATCAGCCTGCCGATTGACCTTAATTTTTCAACCGATTCACGCGGCGTGGCAAGCGGCTATTGAAATTCATCGAACTGCAACCCAACTCTTCGTTGGGTTTATTGTTTTGGCCTTAGCCTATTCCGTAAGTGGCGCGTACACCCCTCCAGTTGCGAATAACGACTCGGCGACCACGAACGAGGACACGGCGGTCTCGATCGACGTGCTCGCGAACGACACCGTTTGGGCTCAAGGAGAGTTGAAGATCGAATCGGTAACGAGTCCGTCGAACGGCACTGCGAAAATTTCGAGCGGCAAGGTCGAATACACACCTACTGCCAACTACTACGGTAGCGACTCGTTCACCTACGAGGTGCAGGACTACGACAAAATTACGGGCGAAGCCTCGGGAGAAACCTCGACGGCGACGGTGAACGTGTCCGTGACTGCGGTGAACGACGATCCAGATGCTGTGGACGACACGGCGACGACCAACGAGGACACGGCGGTAACGATCGACGTGCTCGACAACGACTCCGATGTGGAGAGCAACCACCTGCAGATCGATTCGGTTTCGAGTCCGTCGAACGGCACCGCGCAAATTTCCAGTGGCGAAATCGAATACACACCCGACGAAGACTACAGTGGCACCGACCAGTTCACCTATGTGGTCAAGGACTACAACCACACTACGGCCAAGCCCTTAGGAGGAAGCGCTACGGCGACGGTGAGTGTGACCGTAACTTCCGTGAACGACGCTCCGGTGGCAACGAACGACACGGCGACCACGAACGAGGACACGGCGGTCACGATCAACGTGCTCGCGAACGATACCGACGCGGACAACGACACGCTATCCATCAATAAGATCACCACCAGTCCGACGCACGGCACTGCACAAATCTCAAGCGGCGAGATCAAATACACCCCCAACGCCAACTACAACGGCAGCGACTCGTTCACCTACGAGGTCAGGGACAGCAGCAAGGCAACCGATACGGCGACTGTGAACGTGACCGTGACTTCGGTGGAGGACGCTCCGGTTGCAGAGGACGACACGGCGACAACGAACGAGGATACGGCCGTCACGATCAACGTGCTTTCAAACGACTCCGACGGCGACGGCGACACACTGACGATTGCGTCGGTATCAAATCCGTCGAGTGGAACTGCGCAAATTTCGAGCGGCAAAATCGAATACACGCCGGATGCCGATTGGAGTGGTTCTGACTCGTTCACTTACTCGATCAATGACGGCAACAAAGGGACCGATTCAGCAACAGTAAGCGTAACTGTGAATTCGGTGAACGACGCTCCAGTGGCGACGAACGACACGGCTACGACCAACGAGGACACGGCGGTCACAATCAATGTGCTCGATAACGACACCGATGCGGACGACAACGACACGCTGAGCATCGATTCGGTTACCAGTCCATCGCACGGCACAGCACAAATTTCGAAGGGCAAAGTCAAATACACCCCCAATGCCAACTACAACGGCAGCGACGATTTCACCTACACAGTGTCGGACGGCAACGGCGGAACCGCGACGGGGACGGTGAACGTGACCGTGACTTCGGTGAACGATGCTCCGGTAGCGGCCAACGACACGGCGACAACGAACGAGGACACGGCGGTCACAATCAATGTGCTTTCGAACGACTCCGATTCCGACGGTGGCACTCTGTCGGTCGCGTCGGTTGCGAACCCGTCGAACGGCACTGCACAAATTTCGAGCAGCAAAGTCGTATACACCCCCGATGCCAACTGGCACGGGAGCGAATCATTCAACTACGGGATATCGGACGGCCAAGGCGGAACCGCGACGGCGACTGTGACCGTGACCGTAACTTCCGTGAACGACACTCCAGTCGCGACGAACGACACTGCCACGACCAACGAGGACACGTCGGTCACGATCGATGTGCTGGAGAACGACACCGACGCCGACAAAGATTCGCTAAGCATCGATTCGGTTACCAGTCCGTCGAACGGCACAGCACAAATTTCGAGCGGCGAAATCGAATACACCCCCACCGGCGACTACAACGGTAGCGACGCTTTCACCTACACGGTGTCAGACGGCAACGGCGGAACCGCGACGGGGACGGTGAACGTCACCGTGACTTCGGTGAACGACGCTCCGGTGGCGGCCAACGACGCAGCTACTACGAATGAGGACACATCGGTAACGATCGCCGTGCTCGCGAACGACTCCGACGTGGATGGAGACACACTCACGATCTCGTCAGTTTCGAATCCGACGAACGGCACCGCACAAATATCGAACAACAAAGTCCAATACACACCCAACGCCAACCACCACGGCACTGACCAGTTCTCCTACACCACTTCAGATGGCAAAGGAGGAACTGCCGCGGCGACCGTGAGCGTCACTGTTACCTCGGTGAACGACTCTCCGGTGGCAGCCAACGACACGGCGACGACGAACGAGGACGCATCGGTCACGATCAACGTGCTCGCAAACGACACCGATGTGGACGACAAGACTCTGTCAGTCTCATCGGTTACTAGTCCGTCGAACGGCACTGCACAAATTTCGAGCGGCAAGGTCAAGTACACACCCAACGCCAACCACCACGGCACTGACCAGTTCACCTACGTCGTTTCGGACGGCAACGGTGGAACCGATACAGCGACAGTAAACATCACCGTGACTTCGGTGAACGACGCTCCAGTGGCGGCCAACGACACGGCGACGACAAACGAGGACTCGTCGGTCACGATAACCGTGCTCGGCAACGACTCCGACGTGGACGGCGACACGCTGTCGGTCGCTTCGGTCTCCAGTCCGAAGAACGGCACCGCTCAAGTATCGAACAACAAAGTCGAATACACCCCTGACGCGAACTACCACGGCAACGACTCGTTCACCTACGGGATCTCAGACGGCAACCAGGGAACCGCGACAGCGACGGTGAGCGTGACCGTGACTTCGGTGAACGACATCCCGGTGGCTACTAACGATAAGGCGACGACGAACGAGGACAGCTCGATTACGATCAATGTACTCGCGAACGACTCAGACTTGGACGGCGACACTCTAACGATCACAAAGGTCTCGAGTCCGTCGAACGGCACTGCGCAGATTTCCAAAGGCAAAGTCGTATACACACCCAACACAAACTACCACGGCTCTGACGAGTTCAACTACTCGATTTCCGACGGCAATGGTGGAACTGCTGCGGCGACGGTGAGCGTATCGGTGACTTCGGTGAACGACATCCCGGTGGCGGCCGACGACCAGGCTGCGACCAATGAGGACCAGTCGATCACTATCGCCGTGCTGGAGAACGACTCGGACTTGGACGGCGACACGCTGACGATTGCAAAGGTCTCGAGTCCTTCGAACGGAACTACGCAGATTGTGAATGCCAACGTCGTATACACACCTGATGCCGACTACAACGGCTCTGACCAGTTCAACTACTCGGTGTCGGACGGCAATGGTGGAACCGCGGTGGCGACGGTGGATGTGACCGTGGCTTCGGTGAACGACATCCCGGTGGCGGCGGACGACCAGGCAACGACCAAGGAGGACGAGTCAGTGATGGTCTATGTGCTTGCGAACGACACCGACGTGGATGGAGACAAACTGACAATCGCATCAGTCTCGAGCCCGTCAAGCGGCACTGTGAGAATTTCCCAACACGGCATCGAGTACACCCCACGCGCAAACTACCTCGGCGCAGACCAGTTCAGCTACTCAATCTCGGACGGCAAAGGCGGAACTGCATCGGCGACGGTCAACTTGACCGTGACTTCGGTGAATGACGCTCCGGTGGCGACCAACGACAGCGCGACGACGAACGAGGACACGGCGGTCACGATCGACGTGCTTGACAACGACTCGGACGTGGACGGAGACACGCTAACCGTTAAGTCGGTGGCGAATCCTCCAAACGGATCCGCGATCATCGTGGACGGCGGTGTGCGGTACACCCCCGATCAGGACTATCACGGAACTGACCAATTCACCTACGAGATCTCTGACGAGCAGAATACGACAGCCAATGGCGTAGTGAACATATCGATCCTGCCTGTTAATGACGCTCCAGTGGCGACGAACGACCAAGCGGAGACGAACGAGGACGAGTCGATAACGGTCGATGTCCTCTCGAACGACTCCGACGTGGACGGCGACACGCTCACGGTCGCGTCAGCATCTAGTCCGTTGCACGGCACAGTACAGGTCTCGAATGGCAATGTGTTCTACACGCCGACAACAAACTACAACGGATCGGACCAGTTCTCCTACGTGATCTCGGACCAGAACGGAGAAACTGCAACTGCAACGGTGAATTTGACTGTCCGCCCGGTGAATGACGCTCCTGTGGCGACGAACGACCAAGCAGAGACGAACGTGGACGAGTCAGTCTTAGTCGATGTACTTGCGAACGACTTCGATGCGGACGGCGACACGCTCACAGTCGCGTCGGTCTCCAGTCCATCGAACGGCTCCGTACTAATTTCAATTTCTGATAACTCTGTCCAGTACATCCCAGATGCCGACTACGACGGTACAGACCAGTTCACCTACGTAGTTTCGGATGGGCAAGGTGGAACCGCTTCAGCGTCGGTTGATTTGACTGTGACATTGGTGAATGAAGATTCGGACTCAGGGAATGATGATTCGGACGCGGGTAACGACGATTCAGTGGGCGTCAACAACGATCCAGTGGCTGTGGACGACGAGACGGAGACAAATGAAGACGAATCGGTCACGATCAACGTGCTCGCGAACGACTCCGACGTTGACGGCGACCCGCTGACGATCGGCGTCGGTCCTCCAGTCCGTCGAACGGCTCTGCGCGAGTTTCCGATGACGGCATCGAGTACACCCCAAACGCAGACTACCACGGAACTGACGAGTTCGACTACTCGATCTCGGACGGAAAAGGAGGAACTGCGACAGCAACTGTGGACTTAACCGTCCGCCCAGTGAACGACGCTCCGTTGGCAGTGGACGAACAGGTGGAGACGAACGAGGACGAGTCGGTCACGATCGCCGTGCTCTCGAACGACTCCGACGTGGACGGCGACACGCTGACGGTCACTTCAGCATCGAGTCCCACGCATGGAACGGTACGGGCCTCGAGCGATCGCGTGATCTATTCGCCGAAGGCAGACTACAACGGATCGGACCAGTTTTCCTACGAAGTGTCAG
>CAXXFR010000002.1:0-168482 GCA_963667455.2 Pseudomonadales bacterium
AGTGGAAGGTTCGAATTCCAGGCAGCACTTCGTCGAGCTCGCTCGGCGCGACACCAAACCAAAGTGCCAATTCACCAAAGTACTGCTCAACAGCAGTTGTAGGAATGTAAACACCGCGACCCACGTCCAACGGACTCGATTCCGACAACTCTGGGTAGGTTCCGTACATGGCGCGACCTCGCACTCCGCCGCCCATGACCATGTGATGCCCTCCCCAACCATGGTCCGAACCTTTACCGTTGGATGTCAGTGTTCGTCCGAAGTCGGAAATCGTAAAGGTCGTTACATTCTCGAATTCGCCGATTTCCTTCAATACGGATCGAAATTCGCTAAGTCCCTGGCTGATCCATGGCAGCATCCACGCCTGATAGTCGATGAGGCCGTCGTGGTGGTCCCAACCCCCAACTTGAACATAGAAAGTCTGTCGAGACTGCCCAAGCATCTTTCTGCCTGCTATCACTCTCGCAATTTGACGCAACGATCTTGAGAAGTAGTTGTTGGAAAACGGCGTCTCGAACTCTGGAGCGGATCGAATGGCTCTGATGAAAGTTTCTCGACTGTCCAGCGTGCTCGTCAACTTTCTGGCATATTCCCGTCGAAACAGATTGGTGTGTTTCACATCCATGAGATCTCGGATGGCTCGCTCAACATGGACTCCGTTCGACCACAGTTCCGGGAACGACCACAATCCGAAAGCGCCATCACCTTCGCGATAAATGGTGTACGGACTGACTCGGCGGCCCGTTTGAAACACATTGGTACCGCTTAGCGAGATGTTCATCGACAGTCCGTTGGCCGGATCCGGTTCGATGAGATCCGCCATACGGCCTCCCCAGCCGTAAGTCGCATCGCGGTTGTAGGAAATTGCCGACTGCCATTGCGAAATCTGGTCGGAGTGGGAAAACAATCCGATCGGAAGCTTCACGTTGCCGCGTCGAAACTGCTCAGCATCGACAGCTTCCAACAACGTTCCGACGTTGGCGACAAGCGCCAACTCTTCATCCTCGAACATCTCGTGCACTTCCTTCATGCCGGGATGCAAGCCGTACGTGCGACCCTCCTCGGTCTCGGAAGAGAGCGCGAGCAACTGCGAATGGTCAATTGCCAGATCCGAGCGGATTTTCGAGTACTCGTCGTATTGATCGTCGTCATACGGAACCAGCATGTTGTAGGAGTCGTTTCCGCCGGCCAGCAGAATGCAGACCATCGCTTTGTAGCCGCCCACCTCCTGTGCCGAGACACTCCGCGCCAGCCCAAGAGTCAATGCTGTAGTCGAAGCCGTGGCCGCGGCGACACCGAGGCCACAACTGTGCGTCAAGAAATCTCGTCGCGTAACCATGGTCTATTCCTCGATTGCGAATTCCGGCGAAATCAACATGAGATATATCGCCGTCTTCGCCCTGTCCATTCGATCTTCCATTCGATCAAGAACGTCCAAGATGACTTCTCTAGTGTCCTGGCTCAACTGTCCCTGCGTCAACACAATATCCAGTCGATCCAGCAGTTCCTCAGGATCTTCCGCTAGCGTCTCGTAGTCCGTCAGCGTAATTCTTGGATTCTCAAACGGCGGGTACCACGTGTGAAACGCCTCGTTCTCATTGAACACCGCCAATCCGATTTGGTTGATCAGGCCGATGATCGTTGTAGCCGTTGTGATTTGAAACTCCGGCGCAACCATCCCACGCTCTGCAATTTCTCCGGTCGGTGCATAGTTCGGTTGGAAGAAATTGAAGACGCTCGGCGATGCCAATGGATGCTGACCCACAAAGTACGCCAATCGATATCCGGTGTTGTAGAAGACGTCCGTTTCCGAGTGGTAATTGAAGACTCTCGCCAATTTGACGATGCGAACTGCAGGTTCACGGAGACGACCGAATCCTTCGTAATGGCCTTGGGTTTCGGCTTCTGGATCGAAGAAGACAGCGCGAAGTACAGCCTTCATGTCGCCCCGAGGAGTTCCGTTTTCTCCGTTGAATGCGCGAGCCACTCGTTCGATGTAAGCGCGCGACGGATTGGAAGTCACCAAGCGCTGAATCAGCTGTTTGCCAAAGAAGGGACCCACGTTGGGATGATTGAACAGACAATCGATCGCTGCCTCTACATCCTGCATTCCAGATTGACCGTCAGGCAACACGGTACCGTCGATGAGGGTCTTTTCACCGGGTTCGTGATAACCCTCGTACATGGTCATCGGCCACGAGAACACAAACTGATCGGCGTGATTGAACCAATTGCGCCCCCAGTAGTGACCGGGTCCTGCATAGGTGAGACCGGTGAACACTTTCGCCAACTCAGCGATGTCGTCGTTGTCGTAAGTGGGGATCAGATCGCCTTCGGAATCAAGCTTGACGCTACCGTCGATGTTCAGTTCATGAAGACCAATGGAGAACAACTGCATGACTTCTCGAGCGAAGTTCTGATCGGGAAAGATGTTGTCTTCGGGAATAGTCTTGCTGTTGTTGGCGTGGCTCAGGTACGTGCCCATTGCGGGCGATAGTGCAACATCTCTCAGCAGATCCCTAAAGTTGCCGAAGGCGTTCCGCAACAGAAGATCGTAGTACGACGTAATCGAATAGGGATTGTTGCGTAGCACTTCGACGTTGTCCGAAACGACAAAGAACTGGCTCAATGCATACGCAACCCTTTGACGAACTACATCAGGCCCTGTCATCGTCTGCTGCCACCAAGCGAAGCGATGAATGACGTTGCGCAACTTGAACGGGTTGTCTACAAACTCAGGCCATTCGCCCTCATCCTGTTTCGTAATCAGGTCGACTGCTATGGGTTTGAGATACGAGGGTGAGGTTTTGAACTGCTGTTCCAACCAGAAGTTGCGACCCGTCTTGGCTATCTGCTCGATGCCCTCGTAGTCCATCCCAAAGGTCGCTTGGCTGGCAAAACGGGATGCCTCGATCAGTTCAGCACGAGAAACTGATCCGCCCAGACCCAGGCCACCACCATCGCCGTCGTCGTCCCCATCTCCAATGCCAAATGCAACGGAGGTTGCAAGTAAGGCAAGTCCAACGACGCAGTACTTCAGCAAGCTACGCATTTTCAACGGTCCGTTCTAGATGGTGTCCCCTAAGCGATCCTCGAGGGAATGCTGGCGCAGTGTTGTTGTTCGAATTGAGAGCATGAGCAACCACTTCCACTGCTTCGACGATTCTATGACATTGGAGAGGAGTTTCGACAAGAATTGACGTGATTCGCCGATGTAGTTTGCGTGAGATTTACCTGAACTCGAACCTGTTTCCCAAACCTGTCAGGATCTCGTAGGAGATTGTTCCTGCCAGTCGCGCAACCTCGTCGACGGGGACGTCCGGCCCAATGAACTGAACGAAGTCTCCTTCCCGAAGCAATGGTTGCTCAGTACAGTCGACTTGAGTCGAATCCATGGTTACCCGCCCAACTATGGGCATTTTCGGTCCATCGAAAACGACATATCCTCGGTTCGAAAGATTGCAGGGAATGCCATCGGCGTAACCCAAGCCGACGGTTGCGACGCGCATATCTCGAGGAGCAGAATACGTTCCTCCATATCCCACCGTTTCTCCTGCGGGAACACTTCGAATTTGCACGACCAGACCTTCGCAAGTGATCACGGGCTGCATCGGATTGGCAAGTTTCGACCATGGATTGCCGCCAAAGAGACCGAGTCCAGGCCGAGTCATGCTGCCCTGAAATTCCTCACCGAGCAAAATTCCTGCCGAATTGCCAATACTTGTAGGTATTCCCGAAAAGTGCTTCGCAACCCCAGTAAACAAGTCGAGTTGCACTCGATTCTCGGGATCCTCTGGATCGTCCGCACAGGCTAGGTGGGTAAGTATCAAGCACAGGTTGTAGCCATCCAATTCCAGATCACCGCATTCAGCAACCGGAACTCCCAATCGATGCATGCCCGTATCAATATGCAGGGCTGCAGGTTGATCGCGAAACGAATGCCAAGTACGGATCTGCGAGGCCGAGTTCAAAATCGGAATCCAGCCATGAGAAGCGATGAGTTCCGCTTCCTCAGCGTTCTGCGGTCCCATCAGCACGTAGATTTTTCCACTTGTGTAGCTGTGGATAGCCTTTGCTTCACCGTAGGACGCGACGAAGTAGTGCTGGCAACCCTCTCGTTCGAGGATCCGCACCGTTCGAGGTGCTCCCGTTCCGTAGGCATCCGCTTTGACGACAGCTCCGGTCTCGCCGGCTGTACGATCGCGAAAGTAGTGGTAATTCTGGCTAAAAGCGGTTTCGTCAAACCGCAAGCGACCTAGCGCCATTGGTCAGGTGGAATTGTGCTGGTCACTGCAGCAATGAGGGAGTGAATGCCCTTCAATCTCTGAGTTCGAACCGCTCGAAGTACCGAGACTCCAACGTCCGCTGATTCTCGTAGATCGAGCCGACGTACTTCGCGACCGGGAGTGGCATCCGAACGGGAACGTCTTCCATTCGCGGTTGCAGTGTCGGAGACCCGCACACAATTCGACTGTTGAATTCTTCCACGTTCGCCACGTGCTCGATGCCACCCAAGGGCCATGCGTCGGCAGCTGCGAACTCATACAACAGGATGCGTCGTTGCCGTCCGGATCGATTCAAAGTGGAGCCGTGAATCAACCGAGCATGGTGAATCGTCACAGACCCAGCTCTTGCGTGTACTTCGACTGCGTCCGAGACGTCCAATCCTGCTTCTTCTACATCAATAGCACCGCAAAACGCTCCATCTGCGTGATGATCATAGATCGGACCCTTGTGCGAGCCGGGAAGGAACATCAGTGGCGCATTGTCGGCTTCCATGTCGTCGAGCAACACACCGACCGCCAGCACATCTTGGTTGGTGTGCGGGTAGAACGCCCAGTCCTGATGCCATTCAACCGGCGATCCATACTGTCCCGCCTTGATGTTGATCTTTCCCGCGGGGCGCAGGCGGATATTCGGACCAAGTAACGGAATTAGTGCTTCCGTAATTCGCGAGTCTGCAGCAAATTCTCGAAAGAAAGGATGCGCCGCGTGCGGTCTCTTGATTCTTCGCACACGCGGTTGTTCCGGTGTGTGACTCGCTTCCAAGTCGAGAATGTCAGTGTGTTCGGAGACACCCTTCGCCGACTCCACGAGTTCATCGGTGATATCTCCAAGTACGTTTAGTGTTTCTTGGTCGATGAGTCCGGGGAGTACGACGTAGCCAAGATTTTGATACCGCAAGACTTGATCCTGCGAAAGAACTCCTTGCATTGATTCAGCTTGGATGGCCACAGATCTTCTAGCTGGACGGAATCCGTAACTACCTCGGTTATCGCTAGTTCATTCTATGGAAGCGCAAGCTCCAAGCCTTCCAATACCAAGTCGTCGGTCAGTTGACATTCCATCGACACGACACGAGCCAAAGTCTCCCGATCTCCGCCACTCAGAAACACTACCGGCGCGCTTTCGCACACTTCCTCAGCCTTGTCCGTGCAATGCACAATCCAAGCTCCGATCATCGAAAGTAACCCGTGTTCAACGGCTTGCTCGGTGTTCGATCCTGGACTCGTATTGGATTCGATTCGCGATTGCTGTCGAGGTTGAACTTGCAAGGTGTTGTTCGAAAGCGAAGACTTCATGATGCTTAGGCCAGGCACGATATATCCGCCCAGATGCACACCACGGTCAGCGACAACATCCAGTGTAAGAGCCGTTCCTGCGTCGACGACCACTGTCGCCTGACGTACTCGATTCCACGCAGCAACCAACGCCAACCACCGATCAACTCCCAGCGTGGCGGGATCGTCGTAGCCATTGGTAACTCCCGCCAAGTGCTCGGTACTCTCTGCGAATTTTGGAACCACGCCATAGGTTGACGCAACCGCTTCGCGCACTTTGGACTGTTCGATTGCAACGCTAGCAATCCGAACACGATCTATCGCAACGTCAAGCTGTGGAATTTCGGGCGAACACAACACCCCTCGACTGGATCCGCAGCGCCATTTGGTCCGCGAGTTCCCAATGTCAAGATCCAAGCTGGTGTTCACACCACATCTCGCAAGGTCACGTCTCCACCAATCACGCTTCGAATGTTGCCGCCGTCGTCTCGAATGAGTAGCTTTCCATCGGATGCGACACCTATGTCTATTCCCTCAATGCGCTCTTGTTGGCTCGACGCAACGACTCGCATGTTGCGATAGGCATCGAGTTCCGTCCACTCGATCTGAAACGCTTCAAAGCCGGATCGTTCAAACGTTACACAGTTGTCCCGAACTCGATTGATGACTTCCGCCGCGAGCCGATTTCTCACTGCACCCGCCACCCAATCGCAAACATCGGCAACTGGATAGTCGACTTTGTCTCGAATCACCTCAGCTCCGCCCACGTTGATCCCTATGCCGATCACAACCTCCACCGGACGGGAAGCACTTACGAGTTCCGTCAGGATTCCACCAGCTTTCGCTCGCTGAATCAATATGTCATTAGGCCACTTCAACGACGCTCCACCAACGCCGATATCTGACAGTGCTTGTGCAACCGACACTCCTACCACTAGACTCAAAGAAGCGACTTCAGAAGCAGGCTTGTCGAAGGCTACTCCGAGACTCATGGCGATGTTCTTACCGAACGGAGTCTCCCACGTTCGACCACGTCGCCCCCTACCCGCAATCTGAACTTCCGCCATTAATACTGCGCCGTCAATACTGGACAGCTGTGCTCGGCGTAGCAGTTCATCGTTGGTGCTCCCAATACACCCGCATATCTCAACTCCATCTACACGTCGAGTAGTTTCGTCCTTTAATTGCCTGGAGATTTCGTCTGCATCGAGCAATTCAGTGGTCTCGTCCAACTCAACTAGACCGTTGAGATTCACGAATCCGAACCGTTCCAGCTGAGCGAGATCTTCGTCGCGCCTAGGGCGAAAAGCTTGCCCTGCGACAATCGATTCATATGCCTCTGTGAGCAAAGATTGAAGATGCTCTGGGGAGTCCTTCATTCAGAGTTGAAACAATCGGAAACAGCTACAAAAAATTCTATCTTTGCAGGTGTGTAACAAAGTAACATTGAGTCTTCTAGTAATCGATCAACAGGAATCTTCGAAATGGACGAGAGACCATCTTTTGCCGTGGGACACATCAGCCTGCGAGTGCGAGATGTAGAGGCCGAGATGTCTTTCTACATCGATCATGGATTGCGGGAAATCGTCAACCGGAAAGACTTTGGAATCCTGGAGCTGCGAGGCGGAACGCATCTTGTTCTTCGAACCGCCGAAGACGAAGATCAAGTGGCATCGCAAGCGCCATTCGACCTGATGGCCGACGACATCGACGCCACCTATGCCAAGTTCAAGGATCGAGGATGCAAGACTTCAGGAATGGAACGGGGAAGCATTCACTCTTCATTCACGGTCGAAGCACCATCCGGCTACGAACTGCAAGTCACTTCGTCTCATGTAGCTGGACCGGTCTAGCTACTTTCCACTCGAGAATTCATTGGAGGAACACCTCTTGAAACGCCTTAGTTTCGCAATCCTCATAGGGCTGCTGTCTGTTGCGACTACGGTCGGACTGAACGCTCAGGTCCGCACTGCCAATTCACAGGTTGGCCTCGTCGCCGAAGTCACTTCCATCGCGCCCGGGCAAACCATCGATGTCGCACTCTACATCAATCCGGACAAGGGATGGCACATTTACTGGATCAATCCGGGAGACGCTGGTCGAAGCCCACGGGTCAATTGGGAGCTACCCGACGGCTTTGAAGTCAGCGAGTTTCAATTCCCCATCCCACACTACGTTCCGTTCATGAATCTGATGTCGTACGGGTACGACGGGCCAACTTTCTTCATTGCTCAAGTTACCGCACCAGACACGCTGGATGAAGAAATCGTGCTCTCGGGTCGGGCCGACTGGCTCACCTGCGACGATGAACTGTGTGTACCAGAACGAGCGAACATCGAACTCAAGATTCCGCGAGGAGATGGTTCCGAATTCTCGGTCTGGCGTACTGACTTTGCGGATACACGCGCCCAACATCCGATCAAAGTCGATTGGGACGCTTCGTTCGCAACAACTGAAGAACGAACAGTTGTCGATATCGACTTGCCGGACGGTATGGCTCCACTGGAGAATCCGCAGCTATTTCCCGGAGCAGAGAAGCTAATTGATCACGCTAAGGCTCAGGACATCAGTCTGAGCGACCAAAGCGTGCGATTCGAAATGGTCGCTGGGTCCAAAGCCGATCAGTACGACGAAATCATGGCGGTGATTACCACCGAGACGGGTGGTGGACGCGTGCAGTCGTTCGAACTCATGGCACAACGAGTGGACAACTTGCCGAGCAAGTCGTTTGATCAGTCCGCTTCGGTGATGCCGGGCGATTCGTTTTCCGATTCTGGGGGCGGAGGTTCCGCTACAGGTTCAGACGGAGGTACGGGAGCAAGTACAGGCGGAACCACGACGGAAGCCAGCACTAGCATTGTCGAGTTCTTGAAGATTGTTGGACTCGCGTTCCTCGGCGGGTTGATCCTCAATGCCATGCCATGCGTACTCCCGATACTGAGCCTAAAGGCACTGGCTGTGGCCAACCTCGCAGGTCATGAACCAAAAGCCGCTCGAATTGCCGGTCTCTCGTACTTCGCAGGCGTTCTAGTTTGCTTTGGGGTGCTTGCAGGTGCAATGCTCGGATTGCGAGCAGGAGGAAGTCTGGTTGGTTGGGCATTCCACCTACAACATCCCACCACGATCATTCTGCTGGCGCTACTTATGACTGCAGTAGGGTTCAACTTTTCTGGCCTGTTTGAAATTCGGGGCACTTTTGGAAACCTAGGAGGCCTGTCCGAGAAGCTGAACAATATGGGTGGATCGGAGTTCTTCACCGGACTCCTGGCGGTCGCAATCGCATCTCCGTGTACCGGACCGTTCATGGGAATTGCATTGGGATACGCCATCGTTCAGCCGTTGGTAGTCTCGCTTTCGGTATTCGCTGGATTGGCTGTTGGATTCGCCTTTCCCTACCTTCTTGTGACGTTCTTCCCGCCGGTTCGCAAGATTCTTCCCAAGCCTGGAGCTTGGATGGACTCGATGCGCAGATTGCTGGCATTCCCTATGTATGGGACCGCCATCTGGCTCGTCTGGATATTGGGACAACAAACCAGCGTCAACAATGTTGCAGTGCTGCTGATCCTCATGTTGTTGATGGCTTTCGCACTTTGGGCGTGGAATCGAGGCAGGGAGTTCCAAAAGGCTCGCTGGCATGTGACGGCTGGAGTGGGTGCCATGCTTTTGGTGACCATCCTGGTATGGCCGACACCCGATCCAAGCGCACAATCGCTTCAGGTCAAGGAAGTTGATTGGTCGGAAGCGCAGCTTTCACGATTTCACGGTCAGAGCAAGCCAATGTTCGTGTACTTCACCGCCGACTGGTGCACGATTTGCAAAGCCAACGAAGCGCTAGTTCTACGTTCGGGGAAGGTTCAGCAGTTCTTGGCGGACAACAATGTGGAAGTGCTTGTTGGAGATTGGACCTCAGAGGATCCCGAAATCACCGCCGAGTTGGTTCAGCACGGTCGGGCCGCCGTGCCGATGTACCTGTACTACAAGCCGGACGGAGACATCGACAAACCCATTGTGTTGCCTTCAGTGCTGACCCCCGACCTGATCATGAGAACGATTCAGGATGCTTGAAACCGCTCGAAGGTTGAAGGTTAAGTAAGACTCGAGCCTTGAAAGCAGGTGTGAGTCGTTGAAAGAGAATCGCCGCTCCATCCGAGAGGCTGGAGCGGCGATTGCCTACTGAGCTATCGCTCCGTCTTCTTCAAGCCGTTTGAGGTGCGACTTCAAGGTCGCTTCTCTCACATGGCCGAAACTAACGAAGTCGTGAAGTTGAACTAGCCTCCAACGTCGTCTGCGCCAGGATCTTCAAGAGTCTCAGACTCTTCCTCGACAGGTTCTTCCTCTTCGATCGGTCCGTAGCGATCCGCCAACACCGTTTCCAATGCATCGGGTCGCAAATCCTTCTGAAGAATGCATCCCTGTTGATCCAGCAGGTACGCCTTCGGAATGGCCTGAGCGGCGTAGGCGTAGGCAACGGAGTCCGGTGCCAGTACTTCTTCGCGGATTTCCCCAACGTTGAGCCAAGGTAACTGGTGCTCGTCCATGGCTTCTTCCCAATCGGCAAACTCGCTATCGATCGAAACTCCGAAAATTTCGAATCCATCGTCGTTGTAGGACGCATGGAGTCGTTTCAAACCGGGAAAGGTTGCGATGCAGGGACCGCACCAAGATGCCCAAAAATCAACGAAGACCAGTTCGTTGTCGGCCAGCACCGTTGACAGCATGATGTCTTCTCCCTCGAGAGTGGGAAGTACGAACTCTGGGGCTTTCTGACCGATCGCCAGAGCCTTGTCGATGTTGTTCATGTCGATCATCTTGGCTTGGGACTCGCGTTGCGGAGTCACTCGTCGTGCAACGAACTCCGCATTAAATTTTTCCTCGAGTTCCATGAAGATGCGCAATCCAATGTGCTGGTCTGGACGACCAAACCAGAACGCTCCCATTTCCAACGCCAAGAGCTGATTCATCGGATCCGGATCGTTTTCAGCGATCTCTTCCAGCTTCTCGTTCTCCATGTCGAACACTTTCCGATAGAGCGAGTAGTAGGGTGGAAGATCCCCTTGCTGGCGAGGATCAATGGCTTCCTCGACAACTACATGCTCGCAGCCTTCAGCAGGCACGTTGGTTTCCTCGGCGACTGCTTCGACCTGCTCTTCGGCATCGGAATCTTCCGTCTCTTCCGCGACATCGGTTTCAGTTGCGCTCTCTTCTTCGACACTTGATTCCTCGTCTGAGTCGGTCGGGGGTGACTCGGCCTCGGCTTTCATCTGTTCCAGATATTCCTGATAAGCCTGTTCATAGGCATCTGCTGCTGCGAGATACTCTTTGGTTGATGCCCAGCTTTCGACGACTGCGGCATGTCGGCCCGATCCAGCTGTCACGACCATCGAGCTATTTCGGGGTGAAGCAGTCAGAGCTGCCCCAGGCTCCACAACCGCCTGCGAGAAGACAGACCACTCCAAGCCTGCCCTAGCGGAGACATTCACCACGAGCGGCTCATCAATCTCGGCTTCGATTGTGAATTTCCCATCTTCCAACATGACTGTACCGTAGTACGTCCATTCCATCTCTCCTTCGTCGTTGAAGCCTCTACCCGATACTTCGGCAAAAGCCATCGACAAGTCTTGATCCACAGAACTGAAGTCGCCAGAAACTGAGAAACTTTTTTCTTCATCAAGAACGGCGTTTGACTCTCCGACCAGTAGCAACTGGTCCGGCGGATAGGGACCGGGATTGTCGATCAAAACGAATGCAATCTCCGTACCGCGTCCGACCGCAGTGCGTGCAGTCAAAGGTTCTTCTTCGCCAGTATCAACCTCAAGCGTCACAAGCATCGGCTCATCGATTTCGTGTGTGAACTCAATCGTGCGGTCTTGAATCTGCTTGGATTCGATAACGACTTCGACCGTTTCCCCTTCTTCATTCGTGGTCTCTGTCTTGAGTACCACAGTGGCAGAGGAGAGATCAACTGCATCTTCCGCCTCGGCAGTGGCCATCGAATCGGAAGGTGCATCCTCGTCGGAACTTTCCTCAGTCGCAGGATCTACCGGCATTTCTGGGACTTCGGGTTCGACGAAGACGAACTCGCCCGTGATGGTGTAGGTGGTTGGTGCGGACCCGCAAGCGACCAGCAAACTACCGATGCTCGCCAATCCGATCAAACACAAAAATTTTTTGAAATGAGCCATGATGCTCCTCGAATTCAAAGGATGCTATCCGCACCCCATTGGAATGAAGAATTGTAATCTCACATGGATTGAGTTTCTCGACTAGAGTTCGAACGGTGTTGAGATCAAATTTGTGGCGATGCTCCCGGCGGCATGGTTCCTGAGCTACAGGCCAGAGCGATTGCATACGAAATCAATCCATGTGCTGTAGCAGTTTTCTCAGGAACGCACGATCCCATCCGGTGAATTTAATTTTGCGTTTCACCCCATAGAGGTGTCGTCTTGTTGGACGGCGTTTAGAACCATCATGCGACTGACGTCGAGATTCACCTCTGCGTTCTCCCTTCGATTGCGGGAACGGTCCTCGTCGAACGCCATGTAAGGAACCAAGAGCAGGTTGTTCTCCACCTCCCAGTGCCTGCGAACCAGACGGTTCGCCTCGCTCGCTGTCAGCACGCGTCTATTCGCGCAACAAGTAGCCGGTCGATCATGCTGAGATTCATTGAAGTTGGCACACCGAGCTAGCTCGGTGTGCCAATGAGAGTGTGCGTTTTCGAAGTCGTTTGGGTATACATTTCCGATCTCGCCTGACGCTCCGAGTACCACTGGTCGACGAAGCTTCGCATGGTGCTGGCGCATCGTCCCGCTGCCGCTCGTTCTCTCCTTGCAGCCTAGCCACCTTGTCCTACAGACCCGCGACGTCCTCGCGCGTCGGCGTCGTGCCGTGCACCAGAACCAGCAGTGAGCCCGTCAATCGACCGCATTCCCGTCGACCCAGGGACCGACTTCCCTTCGCCTTTGCGTCCATCCAGCCCAAGACCTCCGTGTCTCGTCCGACGTTCATGGCGAGGAGCTCGAACTCCTCGCAATCACTGGGATAATACTGTTCCCGACAAAAACGTCCTACACACGCTACGGGCTTTAGTCTTTGACAAAGACGTCCGTAAACTTATAGAATTAAAAGTGGGCTAGCGATGGCGTTGCGAACGGATATGGTTGCGGAGATCGCATGTCGTGGAACACCCCTCGTGCCGGCTTGCTAGAACACTCGGTAGGTCAAGTGCATCCAAGAACGTCGACAACAGTGCTTGAGGTCGGTACCAATTGAAGTACTTGTTTTGTGTCTTTGGGACTCCTAACGGAGATCTAGGGCCCGCTGTCATTATCAGCCGTGAACTGATCCGCAGAGGGCACAGCGTGACGATTGCATCGCATGAAAGCTACCGTGATCTAGTCGCCGAGCAGGGTATCCGGTTCATCGGAACGCTGCCCGCCATGACACTGGACGAAGTCAGCTTATGGTGGGAAAAGAGTGGTCGATCAAATGTGAAGGAGTGGGGACATTTGGCACACTTGCAAACTTTCCATGCTGAAAGCAACATTACTCGGCTATTGAAAGATGCCGATTTCGACACAATCCTCTGTATTCGAGGAGATTTTATTGTCCCGATTGTCGCAGAGAAACTTGGAGTTCCGTGGGGAACAATCATCTCTCAGCCAATAGCATTTGAATTCACCCACTCCATCATCTTTTTCCGCACGTCTCGTCTCGTTTCCCTTCGTCGGATTGCATTGCCGAAATTTTTCTCCAAGACGTTGTACTTGCTGTCTCTCTTGGTCTTGAATCATTGGATGTATCCTCTCAAGTCCATCAGAAAAGCACTTGACCTACCCCCCCCCACATCTAGATACCTTTCTATTGGCAAATCCCCTCTTAGTTCTCCTCATTTCAATATAGCACTATATTCACCTGTATTTTCGAGACTAAAGGAACAGCAACTCAAGGAAGAGTATCCGCAACCTATCTATTGTGCCGGCTTTGTGCAAGAACAAAGCAACTTCAAGCCAATTACGAAACGGATGAGTCAATTCCTTGAGAAAGGAGACCCTCCACTTCTGTTTTCGTTCGGCACCTTTGTTGCAACCACGACACTTGCAAACAGGTTTGTGCACACAGCCGTCAAGACATGCATCTTGTCAAAGCGCCGTGCGATATTCATTGTAGGGAGATCCCAAGAACTGCTCAAGGCGCAGCTGGGCGAGCAGTTCATCGTCGGGGAATACGAACCGTTTCCATCGCTCATGCCCAAAGTCTCCCTAGTCGTACACATCGGCGGGATGGGCACCATAATCGCCGCACTTCAAGCCGGCGTACCGCAATTGATACTGCCTTTCAGCTATGAGCAGTGCGACAACGCACTAAGACTCCAAGAATTGGGGCTCTCACGCACGCTAACGTTCGCACATTGCAACGTATCTAATTTGATCCGAGAGATCGAGTCAACAAGCGCAAACAACTACAGAGAACGTGCAACTGAAGTCAGCTCGCTGATCGAACATGAGGACGGCGCAACGAAGGTAGCAGACTATCTTGAGAATCTTCACCGAGTCGACCCGGCAACTACAGACCGGAGCAGACCGCGCTGACCTATTCAGGTTGTCAGGCTAGGAATCGGTGCCACTGCTTCGGAATGTCGGACATGAACTACACGACCAAAAGGTAACTGGGGATGCTTAGATTCGTCGAAGAGATCACTCTGCTTGCCCACAACGAACAGACGGGTGAAATCGGAGGCGGACTTTCATCACATACCTTCCATATCGTTCTTGCAGGCGCTGTCTTGATGGACTTGGCACTAGAGAATCGTATCGACACCGATCCCGAGAGTCTTGTACTGATTGATTCGACACCGACAGGAGATGCTCTCCTCGATGCCACATTGATGAAAGTCGCAGATAGCGAGGAGTATCGGGATACTGCTTTCTGGATCGAGGAAGTGGCCAAGGACGGCGATAAGATCATGGACTCGGCGCTTAGCCGGCTACAAAAATACGGTATCCTGGAATCGGACTCGACCTCCGATGGGATGTTTGTGCTCTCCAACCAAGTTTCCCGGGCGCGACGTTATCCAACGACCGACGGTCAGGCTGTTGAGGAAGTCCACTTGCGCATGATGCGCACGCTCTTCACTGACGACATCCCAAGTCCACACGACATAGTGCTCATCTGTTTAGCGGATTCCTGTGGTCTTCTTCCTAAGGTGGTTTCGACGCAGGAACTGGTTGAGGCGCAGGACCGTCTTGATCAGATTCGAAAGATGGATCTGATAGGGAGGGTTGTCTCCAGTGCCATTGCAACGCTGGACGTCGAAGCCGTTCCTCATGTAGCACTACGTCCGTGGACCGAACTACCTAGTCCCCCGCGGCTTCCGATTATCGGCCACCTCATCGGCCTAGCTTGGGATCGAAGAACCTATTTTGTCACTCAGTACCACGCATTGGGTCCGATTTTCCGTATAAGGGTGCTCGGCTCGGACCTGATCGTACTGGCTGGTCCAGAAGCTAATCGGTTTGTGTCGAAAGGCAACAGATACTTCCGCACGCACGAGATGTGGACTTCGTTCAATTCCTTTCTCGGTGCTTCCCGATCTATGGCAAGCACAGACGGCCCCGAACATCTGAAAATGCGCCGGGACCACTCCGAAATATATTCACGAAAGGCCATCGAGGGTAGAACTTCCGAAGTGCTCGGCATCATCGAGCGCCAAATCTCTGAATGGCGGGCCGGGGCATCGCTACCGGGCTTTCGCACTTTCCAACGGATCTTTGCGGGTCAGATAGGTTTTCTGGCCACAGGACTCTTCGCGCAGGAGTACATCGACGATATCGTGGATTTTTCGAACCTCGTCGTGTCAACCCATCTCTCCCGCCATGTACCGAAAGTAGCTCTCTCACTACCGAGGTTCCGACGCGCGCGTAAACGAGTGGACGAACTGATGGGGAAGGTTCTGGATCCACACGGACGCGAAGGACGAACGAACGATCTTGTAGATAAATTGAACGAACTCAATGCAACCCAACCGCATTACATATCCGAAGCAGATGCAAAGTTGTCGCTACTGGTACCTTTTATCGCCGGTCTTGACACAGCAGCAGCCGCCAACGCATTCCTGCTTTATGGAGCGGCAAGGGATCGGGAACTTCTGAGCCGCATGACTGAGGAGGCGGACTTCCTGTTCAGAAATGGCCCGCCAGCGCCGGATGAGCTGAGAAGTCTTGATGTGACTCGACGTGCGCTTATGGAAACGTTGAGACTTTATCCTCTCTCAGAGGCCATATTCCGCAAAGCGGCCAATTCCTTCCAATTCAACGGATATTGGATTCCGGCCGGCGTAAACGTCTTGGTTTCGTATTCCTTGACTCACACTATGGAGGAATATTGGTCCAACCCCTTGGAATTTGACATCGACCGATTCGGCAAGGAACGAGCGGAACACGTTCAAGAAAAAGGCATCTACGAACCATTCGGACTCGGTGCACACAGCTGTCTCGGGCGTAGTCTCGCGGAGGACCTAATCGTCTTCAATACCGCCACTATTCTTCATCATGTCGAGCCCGTTCTGGATCCTCCTAGCTACAACATGAGAGTACGCAGGTTTCCAGGATTGCACCCACATCCGTCGTTTAAGTTTCGCGTGGCGAGAGACCGAGGTAACGACCTCAAAGGTTGCACGCTCAGTTCCGCCGATTCCTGAGACGGTTCCTGAGGTGCAACGTTATTATGGAATCGACTGTTTTCGTGCAGTCGCTGTGCTTCTCGGCATCGTCATACATACCTCAATATTCTATTTTGAGATGCCCGATCCAGATTTTCAAGTGTACCTCGATACAGAAAAGAGTCTGTTTCTTGAAGTAGTGTTCTATCTCATTCATACGTACAGAATGCCCTGCTTTTTTCTAGTCGCCGGATTCTTTGCTGCTTACCTTTACAATTCTAAGGGAGCTCGCGCCTTCTTGAGTCATCGCTGGAAAAGGATCGGGGTGCCCCTGATTGTCGGAACCATTGTCTTGTATCCCGTGCTCGGAATTGCCTCTTACTTCGCCCAATCGCACACAACGGGACCACAGATTACCGAAACAAGTGCCCATGCTATCTTCGATAGTCTCTTCTTGCACCTTTGGTTTCTCTACCATCTCTTGCTGTTCAGCATCTTGGCAATCGGTGTGTCGCGCCTTATCTCCCAGCTTCCTTTGGGGTTTCAAGGAGCTACCTTAGATGTATTCGAGCGATTTACGCACAGTCCGGCGATGCTAGTATTGCTTTCGTTTCCTACAGGGATTTTGTTATTTCTTATGGAGTACTGGACGTTGGATCAATCGAGTTCACCTCTTCCCCCATTGCGGTTGCTGGGAACATACTCACTCTTCTATGCGTTTGGGTGGTTCCTATTCCAACGAGCGAATCTTCTTCAGGGGTTCCGAGAGGGCATTTGGATCAAGCTGTCGGTAGCCTTGCTGTTTTTCGGTCTCCACTATTTCTTTCGCGACCAGGGTCTCGGTATGGACGATTCTTCCCTCGACCACTTCCTTTCAATTGCGTTCTTGGCACCGGCCACCTGGATCGGAATCTATGCTTTCTTGGGGCTGTTCCTGCGCTATTTCGACAAACCTAGTCCCACCTGGCGCTACATTTCCGATGGGTCCTATTGGATGTACATAATCCACCTTCCATTCGTCATTGCCCTAGCTCCAGTGCTATCTGGTGTCAATATCATTGCCGAGCTGAAGTTTGCCTTCGTTTTTGGGTTCACTACAGTCTTCTGCCTGATCACCTACCACTATCTGGTCCGTGAAACCTTCATCGGTACGTGGCTAAACGGAAGGAAGTACCCCAGGGTAGTTCCCTGGCGTCAGACATTGGCCGAGTGAGACCACGTGTCAGGACGATTCCCCACCAATGGCCGACTCAAGAGAACCGATTGCGATCTGGAGGTCCGAGAAGCAGAACGTCTGGGCGGACTTGAGCCAACATTGCATAACTTCCGAAGAAGACAAAGCAGCTTAGGCATGCAATTGCCCAGTCAAGAACGGAGCGTCTGCTACTCTCAACTCATTCAGTTTAGGAGTTCACTCAAGTGTCTTGGCTAGTCACCGACTGCAACGCTACGGATCTCGGCACATCGCCGAGCTCTGCTTCAGGCTCTTCGGTTAGCCCCCACCCGGAAATCGTTCGTCTAGGAGAGCTTGAAGCTGATCCACATGAACATCCTTCTCCAAGATGCATCCCTTCGAATCAACCAAGTAGTTCTTTGGAAACCTGTGTACACCGTACGAAATCGGAGTGGCACCTTTGAATCGATTGGGGTCACCGACATCGATCCAAGGAAGTTCCGGTTTGAGTACAGCTTGCTTTTCCGCACTGAGGGACCCCTCGTAACGGTAAATGGAAACAGTAACTATCTCAAATCCATCGTCGTTGTACGAAGTGTAGAGTTCCGTCAAGTCACGAAAGGAAAGCAAACACTGCATGCACCAAGAAGCCCAAAAATCGACGAGTACCACTTCACTCTCGTTTAACACGTCATAGAGCGCTGTCTCTTCTCCGTCGATGTTTGCTAAGGTGAACGGCGGTGCCAGCTGACCCGGTACAAGACGCTCATCATTTTCTCGAGATTCAACAATTGCTCGAATTGAATCACCCAAGACCGTCATAGCTCTTCTCAATTGGCCCTCTTCGACGTGAGAAATGAGGTTGTCAAGGGACGGGAGTGAAGCGTCAGAGAACAAGTCGGGGCCGTCTAGCATCATTGCAAGAAATGCATCTTCAGGGTTGCTCACGTCTTCAACAAACTTCAATAGGGCCGAATGTCGAATCGCAACCACCTCATTGCTCAACTTCACATGTTCGGGCGTGTTTTCATCCGTTGGATGGAGAGCCGAGGGAATGAGTCCACTTGCGTCGACATGTTCGCATCCGTCAGCTGGATCCACCTGGTCAATAGCATGAGAAATCAACTGGTCCGTTTGCATGTCAGAGTCGGCATCCACCGTGGTTGCCTCGTGCGAATCGCCAGCGGTTACTTGGGGTTCAACTTTCTCATGATGCTCGGCTTTCGCAATTGCTGCGGCATCAAGCTTTGCTACATATTCTTCCGACAACTGCCAGCTCTCGATGATCTCGGCATGTTTACCTTCGCCAGACACACCAAGTAGCTCGCCGGATCGAAATGAAATCTCAATCTTGGAATCTGGCTCCACAATTACTTCGGTCGTCGCCTGGAACTCCATCCGCTCTTCAGCTTCTACCCTGACAACCATGGGCTTGTCGACTACCCCTTCGACTCGAAACTTGCCTTCTACCGCCAGCACCCGGCCGAAGCGCTTTGAGGTGAACTTACCTTGGTCTTCATCAAAGTACCTGCCTCTTACGCGGACTGCTCCGTTGGAAAAGCCCGAATCGATCGAACTTAGGTCACCGGATATCACGAACTTGCTGTCCGCATTCACGAATTTCGGAGCTTGACCCAATTGCAGCAAAAAGTAGGTTGCAAACGGTTGCAGCTCAAGAAGAACCACAGACAATTCTGCTCCGGGTTCGGCCTCTGTCAGGAGTTCGTATTTCTTATCGGACTCTGCGTTGACCGTAATCCTTACTTCTCGCGGCTGGTCTATGGCGAGCTTCAGACTTGCTTGGCCCTCGGCGAACGACTTAGATCCCAACTCCTCAAAGAACTGTTCTCCGTGCTCGTCCGTCGATTTCACAGCGACCGAAATTGTCGCATTCGTCAGGTCGATGAGTTCTTTGGCTCCGTCATCGATCATACTCTGTAGGACTTCGTGACGCTCGGCTTCTGCAATTGCAAGCAACTCTCCAGAAACAGTGAAAGTCTGTGAAGGGCCGGAATTACATCCAGCGAGAATGATCGCTAGCCCCACCAGAATCGAAAGTACGTACGGAGTCTTCATTCCGTGAGTTCTCCTAATCACTCGGGGACATCTTGCTTCCCCACGCAGGTCATTCGATTCTAAGCCTGAAGTTGGTTTCAAAAGAAACCGACTCTGGTTGTCAGCGCCGGTTTGGCCTCAGTGTTCCCAACAGTCAAGAGTAAGTCAGCCCAGATCGCGTTGGAGAACCTGTGGCACTGGTTCCGGTGTGATTCAGTTGGCATCAACCCAGAAGCAAGTTCACTTCTCGTGCTCGCACAGAGTCGATGAACGCCCCAAGAGAAACGGAGTGCCAGCAACGGCCTGCCGGCACTCCGTACAACAGGATCTATGGTTGACCACTCGCAACGAGACGGTCGACCGTGTTCAATTTTGTCGAAGGCAGGAACGCAGAACCCTCGGCTACCCTCCAACCTCATCGCTGTCGCCGTCGATAACAGTCTCATCGTCCGTCTCGGCTTCTGCCTCTTCCTCGAGCTCTGGATCCATTCCGAAGCGTTCGACCAGCGTCGCTTGAAGTTTCTCCGAGTGAATATCCTTGTCGAGTATGCACCCCTTGGGATCGACTAAGTAACTCTTCGGAATCCAGTTGACGCCGTACGACACCGGTGTCGGAGCTTCAAATCCATTTAGGTCACCGAGATCAATCCAAGGAAGTTCTTGATTGATCGCTTCTTCCTTCCAATCTGCATAGCCGTCCTCGCCGTTACCGCCGTCAATGGAAACGGTGACGATCTCGAATCCATCGTCGCTGTAAGCACCGTAGAGTTTCTTCAAATCGGGAAACGAAGCGATACACGGTCCGCACCACGAAGCCCAAAAGTCGACGAGCACAAGTTCGTTCTCGTTCAACACATCGTAGAGAGCTGTCTCATCTCCGTCTAAGTTCGCCAATGTGAATGCAGGAGCCTTCTGGCCCGGAACCAAACTCTCATCGTTCTCTCGAGACTCTGCCCTCGAAAGAATTGAGTCACGCATATCAGTCATGGCAGACCGCAATGAACCATCTTCTGTGTTGGAGATGAGCTTGTCGAGCGGCGCAAGTGACTCGTCAGAGGTCGTGTAGGGGTTCATCTGCAATACAAGAAAAGCATCGCGTGGGTTGCTTACATCTTCAGCAAACTCCTGAAGGGCCAAACTCCGCATCTCAGACAATTCAAACCGCAACTTCACGTGTTCGGGTGCATTCTCATCCGGTGTCGGATCCATCGAACCGAAGTCCAAGGGTGTGAAACCGCTGGTATCGACATGTTCGCATCCTTCAACCGGCTCAGGCAAGTCAATTGCGTCAGCCATCAGTTCGTCCGATTGCATGTCAGAATCTTCTTCCTGCATGGTTTCCGCGTCCGTCTCTACAGCAGACACCGGAGTTTCCTCACTCGCTGGACTGGACATGTCCTGCACCTGCCCGGCTTCTTGTTCAGCAGCCATTGCTTCCATTGCATCCATTTCTTCTTGTTCTTCTTGAAACTCAGCGTAGGAAGTCGCGACAGCATCCATCTTGGCTAGGTACTCTTCCGACATTTGCCAGCTCTCGATGAGCTTGGCGTGTTTGCCCTCTCCCGTTGTACCAATCAGTTCATTGGATCGAAGAGAGATCGAGATTTCGGAATTGGGTTCCGCAATCACATACGTCGAAACAAAGAGGTCTGATCCCTCTTGAGCCGATACACTGACAACTGTTGGTCCATCGACTACTCCTTCAACTTGAAACTTGCCGTCTACCGCCAACACCTGGCCAAAATTCTTGAAGGAGACTTGACCTGTGTCTTCATCCAAGTGAGGACCACCAACCCGGACACTTCCGTGAGCAAATCCGGTATCCATCGAACTAAGGTCTCCGGAAATTACGAATTTGCTACCTGTATTCACGAACTTCGGAGCTTGACCAACTTGCATCAGTTGGTCGTAGCCCATTGGTCCTTGCTCATCGACTAGAGCAACCGACAAGTTGGCACCTGGTCCAGCCTCCGCTGGGACCTCAAAGCTCAAATCGTCTCCTGCATTAACCGAGATCTTGATCGCCTGCGGTTTGTCGATGGGCAACTCGAGACTTACCTTGCCTTCGGCGAACGACTCAGATCCCAATTCCTCAAAGACCTGTTCTCCGTTTTCGTCCGTCGACTCCACAGCCACTGAGATTGTGGCATTGGTTAAGTCGATTGGCTCGCTCTCTTCCACAAGTCCTTCATCAATGGCCATCTGTATGTACTCGGGACGCTCTCCCTCTTCCACCACGACGTATTCGCCTGTAACAGTGAATGTCTGCGTCGGACCGGAACTGCATCCGGCGACCATGAGCGCGAGTCCGATCAGACTCACAAATCCGATCTGGGTCTTCATTCTGTGTGTACTCCTTGACATGCGAAGCTAACTGGCTTCGCAAAAAATTTCAGTCAATTGTAAGCCTCAAATGCGGTTACGCCGGGCACTCGGTTAACCCTTAGTGCTCCACCGATGCTGAGCGTGCGCGCTCGCCAGAAACTGCATCAATTTTGCAGCTCGGCAATTGAGCTCAATTCGGAATCTATTCGACTAAAAGTAATCAAGGCGACATGTGAAACAGTCGCCCAATCTAGACTGTGAGTACGTACTAAGGAAAGGACACAAGAGAAACAACCGGTGTCCCCGCACCCAAACACTCATGAAGAGCGAGGGCGCGGAGACACCGATTTGCCTATAGCGGCTTGCTAGCCACCTACGTCATCAGCACCGGGGTCGACAACTTCCGTCTCCGACTCGACCTCAGCCTCTTCTTCAGGTTTCTCTCCGAACTTGGCAACCAGAACTTCCTTTAGCTCAGTATGCACGAGATCCTTCTGCACGATGCATCCCTTCATGTCCACCAGATAGCCCTTCGGTATGAACTGCACACCATAGGAACTCGCAACCTGGCCACTCCAACCTTCTATCTCGCCCAAGTTAATCCACGGAAGTTCGTTTTCGTCCGATCCGTCAACCCACTCTTCTTGAGTATCGTCAATGGAAATGGCAACAATCTCGAACCCGTCTTCGTTGTACGCTGAGTACAGCTTCTTGAGATGCGGGAACGATGCGATGCACGGTCCACACCACGATGCCCAGAAATCAATGAGAACCAACTGGTTGTCTGTCACTACATCAACCAGAGCAATCTCGGTTCCGTCTAAGTCGGGCAACGCGAACTCCGGAGCTTTCTGTCCCGGAACGAGTCCGCTGTCGGCCTCTCGAACGGCAATTCGCCGCTTAAGGTCATCTCGTGCAGGCGTTATCCGCGACGCAACTAGCTCCTGATCCATGACCGAAGCCAGTTCATCGTAGACCCGCAATTCATTGCTTTGAGTAAGCTCTTGGTCGTCTCCGCGAAATGCGCCGAGCTCGACTGCCAGCAGAACGTTGATTGGATCTTCCTGTTCATCATTCACGATTGCGAGCAATGCATCGTTCATGACCTCTCTCATCTGGTCTGCGTATTCAAAGTACGAAGGCGGTTCGTACGCAGCACTGGCTCCATCCATGATTCCCGGTCGAACGTCATCGAGTACAACGTGCTCACAGCCATCTGCCTGTGCGATTCCATCCTTCAGCGCCAATATCTCGGTTTCCTCTTCTTCCGCATCTTCCGTTGAGTCGGTCTCTTCTGCAACTTCTTCCGATTCTGCATCGGCAACAGATTCCTCCGATCCCTCTTCAGCAGCTGCCGCAGCAGCCGCTCTGTCGGCCTCCATTTGGGCGATGTAATCCTTACGACCTTGTGCGTACTGTGCTTCGAGAGCAACGTACTCATCACTAGTGGCCCAAGACTCGATGAGCTTTGCATGCGCTCCACTGCCTGCAGCCATTGCTTTCAAGCTGTCTCCTGAAGAATCAGGGGAAGTAATGGTGATCTCAGCACCGGGCTCTACAACAGCAGACGAACCAGAGTAGTAAGTGCCAGCTCTGAAGGTGAGATAAGCAATCGAGGGAATCTCCTCGTCCGCTTCGACGGTGAACTTGCCATCCACAAGCATCACGGAATTGGCATAGTAGATAGTTTTCCGTTCTCCTTCGTCATCGAAGCCTCTCCGATAAACCGAGACAACGGCATTTGAGAGATCCTCGTCAACGTTGCTCAGGTCGCCGGATATTGAAAATCGCTTCTCTTCGTCTCGGGACATGTGTGCGCTACCAACCAGTACAAGCTGATCCGATCCAAATGGGTTTGTCGATTGGTCATAATCGACCAAAGCGAACGAAACTTCGTTTCCTGTGCCGACCAGCGCCGTGAGTTCCAACGGATCTTCTTCGCCAAAATCGACGGAAATGGTGACCTCGATGGGCTCATTGATTGTGTCACTGAACGTCACCTTGCCGTCGGTGAACACTCCATTGTGCAACTCGACAACTTCGCTCTCTCCATCACTGTTCTCGACTTCGTAAGAAACCACTACTGTTGCAGTGGACAGATCAACAAAGTCTTCAACAGGTTCGGTGCTATCCGTTGAGGAGACGATCAAGGTCGTCTCAACGACTGCTTCGTCGGCCGGCTCTTCATCGGCCGCATCTTCCGCTTCACCTTCAGCAACTTCCATGTTTTCGCCTTCAGCGGCTTCCGCATCCGCAGACTCCTCATCGGCATCCTCGCCGTCCGTCGACTCAGCAACGGCTTCCGGTTCTTCCGGGGCCGGCGTCTCGATGGCCATGTATTCACCAGATATGGTGTAGGAAACAGGCGCACTGCCACAGGCGACAAGCAATGTCGCCACGCACGCCAATCCAAGGAATCCAAGAATCTTCTTCATTTGTCCAACAACCTCCACGAGTTGTATTTCAAAGTCCCGAAATCGGCAAGCAAGACCGTCTTCGAGCACTCATGTACCACGTCAGCATCAAGGGTGTAGTTTGCGCAAAGCAGTCGTGTGCGACAGTGTTCAAACTGTCACACTCAAATGACGACGCAGATTTGTGACTCGATTGCCGAGACTTTTCGTAGGTACTGTTTAGATTGACTATTTAATCACAAGTCGCGAGCAAATTTGCGACTGAAGCACGACCAAATCACAACTCATAGTTGGCCGAACTTCGTACGCCTTCCATGAGTAGAACTGTGTCCAACAGGACCCTAGGAGCGAAGTGTCAGGCCACTCGTCTTGCACTCAAACAAGCCGACTCTGTACGACTCGAGTCCATGTAGTCGCGGCCCATCTCCGCAGACATCAGAAGGAGTAAGCGGGTCTCCGCACTCTCGCTACAAGAGGGCAAGGGTGCGGAGCCGCCAATTTGATTCGAACGACGAGCTAACCGCCGACGTCGTCAGCGCCCGGGTCGATGGGCGCCGCCTCCGTCTCGACCTCAGGCTCCTCTTCCGGTTTTTCTCCGAACTTGGCGACCAACACTTCCTTGAGTTCGGGGTGCTTGAGATCCTTCTGCACGATGCATCCCTTCATGTCGACCAGATAGCCTTTCGGAATGAATTGCACGCCGTAGGAGTTCGCAACTGTTCCATCCCAACCTCCAATCTCGCCCAGGTTGATCCACGGAAGTTCGTTCTCGTCCGATCCATCCACCCATTCCTCTTGGGTGCTGTCGATGGAAACTGCGACGATTTCGAACCCGTCTTCGTTGTACGCCGAGTACAGCTTCTTGAGATGTGGGAACGAAGCGATGCACGGACCACACCACGAAGCCCAGAAATCAATGAGAACAAGCTCGTTGTCGGTAATTACATCGACGAGTGCAATCTCAGTTCCATCCAAGTCGGGCAGTGCAAATTCTGGTGCTTTCTGTCCTGGTACGAGTCCGCTATCAGCTTCGCGAACTGCGATTCTTTGTGCAACGGCATCGCGTGCAGGCGTTATGCGCGATGCGACCAGATCCTCATCCATGACCTGAGCCAGTTCGTCGTAGACACGCAATTCATTGCTTTCGGTGCTCTCTTGATCGTCTCCTCGAAATACACCGAGTTCGACTGCCAGCAAAATGTCGATCGGGTCAGCTTGTTCATCATTGACGATTGCGAGCAATGCTTCACTCCTGATCGCACTCATCTTGTCTGCGAATTCCATATATGCCGGCGGTTCGTAAGAAGCACTTGGTCCATCCATGATTCCCGGCAACACATCGTCCAACACAACGTGCTCACACCCCTCAGCCTGAGCAATTCCATCCTTGAGAGCCAAGATTTCGATTTCCTCTTCAGATTCCGAAGATTCGCTCTCGTCCGAAGCCTCGAGTTCTGTCTCCTCTACATCCTCTCCAGCTACGTCGGCGGCTTGCTCTTCGGCTCGCTCGGCTTCCATTTGTGCGATGTAGTCGTCGAGCGCTTGGGTGTACTGTGCTTCCAGTGCCAGATATTCGTCGCTGTTTGCCCAAGACTCGACAAGTTTGGCATGTCGACCACTTCCAGCCTGTGCTTGTAATCGATCACCACTCGCATCGAGAGCAGAAATCGTGATCTCCGCTCCTGGCTCGATGATCGCAGACGCACTGGAGTAGAAACCGTCTGCATCAAACATAAGGTAAGCAATCGTGGCAGTCTCCTCGTCCGCTTCGACGCTGAACTTTCCGTCCACTAGCAACACGCCTTTGACATACTCAATGGTCTCACTCCCCCCATTTTCGTCATAGCCTCTCCGATAGACCTTGACCGCAACATTCGAAAGATCCTCTTCAACGTTGCTCAAATCGCCGGTAATTTTGAAACGCTTCCGTTCGTCCCTGGACATGTCCGCAGAGCCGACTAGTACCAGTCGATCCGTCGCATAGCGATCATTGGGGCCCTCGACATCCTGCAAGGCGAACGTAATGTCACTGCCAGTACCTACAAGTGCCGTCAATTGAAGTGACTCGCCGTCGCCAGCATCTACGGAAATCGTGACGTCGGTCGGTTCTTTGACCGTTCCAGTGAACTCCACCTTGCCGTCGGCGAACGCTCCGCTGTGCAACTCGACGACTTCGCTCACTCCATCGCTATTGGTCATTTCATACGAAACGACAACCGTTGCGGTGGACAGGTCCATGGACTCTACCGCGGGTTCCTCGCTTTGCGATGCCTCGTCCGTTTCACTTTCAGCGACTTCCAATTCTTCACTCTGCGCGGCGGCTTCCTGACCCACGTCATCGCCCTCTCCGGCATCCTCGGTGTCAATGGACTCAACGGCCGCTTCCAGTTCTTCCGGAACCGGCGTCTCAATGGCCATGTACTCACCAGAAATCGTGTAGGAAACCGACGGGCTGCCGCACGCAACCAGCATCGACGCCATGCCAACCAATCCGACTAATCCAAGAATCTTCTTCATTCGTTGTACAACCTCCTTGAGTTGTATTCCCGTATCCGAGAACAGCACCGAAGCGCCACTCTCGAACAATGACGTACCACGTCCACAACAAGGGATAGTTTGTGCAAAGCAACTGTGTGCGACAGTGGTCAAACCGCCACACCCAGACTGCAACGCAGACTGCAGTTTATGTCTCTATTTGCCGGGATTTATCGTGAGAACCGTATAGATGACCCATTTAATCACATGTCGCGATCAAGTGACGGATGCTCGAACTCCAAACCGAAGCTCGCTCGCCATCGAATCCACAATTCGATTTGCACTTGTGTAGAGCGCTGAGCTTTGTCTAGCTAGAGGAACAGCTCCTCGAGTTTCTCGTCAAGCTTGTGACCACGGAGATTCTTCGCGACGATTGTTCCGGTCGTAGCATCAAACAGCAAGTTGTACGGTACACCAGTCACGCTGTAGGTGGAAGCAGCCTCAGCATCCGAGCCCATACCCAGATTGAACCATGGTAGTGCTTCCTCTTCCGATGCCTCAACCCAGTCTTCCTTCGAGTTGTCGATTGTGAATGACAGAATCTCGAACCCTTGGTCCTTGAACTTTGTGTAGGCATCCTTGAGATGTGGAATCTCAACTCGGCACGGTCCGCACCACGATGCCCAGAACTCCAACAATACGAACTTGGATTCAGCCTGCACATCGCTGAGCCTTAACGATTCTCCATCCAAACCGAAAGCCTCGAAGTCGACAATCTCCGTTCCGACCGCAATCTGGTTGCGGGCTTCCGCAGCCTCCCGAGATCGTTGATCCCGAGCCACTGCTTCCACCACCCATGGATCATCCGGTAGGTCGAGAGCCAAGCGATTGATGGCTTCCGAAAACCATCGGTCGATCAGCCATGTGGTCTGCAACGTTAGCTTTCGAGCAATCGGATCCGGATCATTGAGGGAGGTCTGTTGGCGACCCTCAGACTCGATGTCAAGAATCTCGCTGTACTTCGCAGACCTGGCGTCCAAGCGTGATCGCTTTTGTTCCTCCGTTTCACCTTCCGGAGCTTGCAACAACTGGTTGTACTCCTGCTGTGCAGTCTTGTATTTCTCGCTTTGCTTCCAGGAGTTGAAAACTGCATCGTTGTACTTGCCACCTTCAACGACAAAGCGTGCACGACCATCCATTTGTAGTCGAAGATTCCCAGGTTCGACGATGAGTTGTTGGCCCTTGACCGGTGCCATCTTCCTGCCGTTTGTAGATATGGCATCAAGTATGTAAAGGTAGGCGGCCTGCGGTTCGTAGACTTCATACGAAAGACTGAACATCCCTTCCTCTATAGGAGCTTCGACCAAGACATCGATACCCGGAGGGTTTGAACTCTTGATTGGTTGTTCGCCAGGTTCGACAGCTGTATTCGAGCTGACTCCTTTGGCTTTTGACACGCTCGAAGCTGGGGTTGCCGGAGTGGACATCGTCATTGCGCCCGCCGTGCCCGAGCTTCCACCCGACTCCTTCGCAGGTGTCCATACGACGAACCTCCCGTTGCTATAAACGGCTGAGACATCTCCTTCCAGCTGCATCACATTGGCGGAACTAGCCTCAGCTTCTCCGGTCGCTTCGGTTGCGGACCCCTCCGATGTGACACCGGAATTGCACCCCGAAAGAAATCCAAAGACTGCAAGTGCAGAGAGGGTTAACCCGAAACAACGATTCACTGACATCCTCCGTGGCGTGTATTAGCCCATAGATAGTTCAACGTCGGATGCACGATCCAATTTCGTGCATCCGACTAATTTCTCAGTTGTGGTCTTGGACCTACAGAGGCAGACTCATCGTCAGGTTGAACATGCGCCCGTACAGCGGAGAGGCGTTGGGGCTCTGCTGCTCCAACACTTCACCGTTGACATTGGTTACCTCAGTCTTTCCAAACGCTTCAAACATGTTGTTGACCACAAATGTAATGCGCCCTCCTTCAAAGGTAGCAGGTACCTGAATCCAACCGCCTGGCGCCATCGAATAGCTCAGGCTCAAGTCGAACGTTGTGGGAGGTGAGTACTGACTCGTCACGGAGGTCGACTTGTGCTGCACCTTTGATCGGCCTTGGAAGTCTACGCTGAGATCGATCCCGCGATGAGACCACGAAAACGTTCCATTCATCGACTTCTTGGACACTACACCCACTGCTGTTGATCCCGATGAAATACCGACAACACTGATGAGCTCATCGTTTTCCGGATCTGTCGGATCGATTACATAGTTGTAGCTGTTGATGATCGACCGCTTGAATTTCAAATCGAAGTCGCCTCGATCTGTCGAAATGCCCCACAGCGCTTCGTAGTCGACACCGGAGCGGAACACCGAAGACACGTTGATCCAGCGACGCTCCTGAACGTACATTCCGAGAGCTGAATCGTAGAAAGTGTCGCTCGGCAGATTGTCAGGATCGACAATGAAGTTGCTCAACCGATTGATTCGGTTCATGTAGTTGACTTCGCTGTAGGTGGCATTCAGCTGAAGCGAGGTCAGGAATCGAGGCATAAGCTCAACTCCAATGCTCTTAGTCTCAGCAGTTTCGGGCAGAAGTTCGGAGTTGCCACCTTCTATGACCAAGATGTTCACGTAGCGAAGACTTCCATCGTTCTGCTGCAAGTAGATGCCACGGAATGGATCGTTGGGGTTGCGTTCTGTGACTAGCAAGAGCTGATTCAGTTGCGGCGCAACGAAAGCCGATTGCTGGTTCACTTTGAACCGAACGTCTTCCGAAGGCATGTAGACCAGACCCACTCCCCAAGTGTCTTCGGAACCCGGTGCCATGAGGCCTTCCGCCTCGACTGATCCGTCGTCATTGATGTATGTGACGGTTGGTTCGTCGTAGGAATCGTTGCGAAATGAGGCAGTAGCCGTCAACAGCTCCAGCCAAGGCATCGGATTGGCATCTCCGACCAAAGGAACAGTTGCTTCCAAAAAGTACGCACTGGCGGAACGCTCCGCATCAGTATTGAAATCCGCCACGTTACTTACGGGCGAATTCTCGATGGCACCAACCGCAAATTCCGTCTTGGATTCCAGCCCCGTGGTCTGGGTGGTGACTCCCAATAGAGCGCGAATCATCCCCGCAGGCATTTCGTAGAGTTCGCCTTTGACCACGCCTTCAAACCGAAATTGAGAATTCACGCTCGAAGCGTTCAAGGGAGTGTCGGAAATGAATGCAGACAGATCACCCCAAGGATTGACTGCGGGAGGAGGAGGAACCTGGACCCGACAAAGTCCGAAAAATAACGTACCACCTTTGGCGGCGCACGAATCCGCGGTTTCCCCACGCAAGAACTGGGTAATCGGTGTTACACCGTCGGAATTCATTCCGGCTCTCAACGAAGTCCGGTCCATGTCGAAATGCCGTTCAGTGTCGGCTTCAGAGGTTGTCTGTCCAACGGACGCTTCGTAGTTAAATCTATCGTTGATATCACCTTGAACTTCAAAACTAAAGTCCATCGTGGTCGCATCGGTCTCGACAAAGGGTTGCGGGTAGTCACGTCGCTGCCCTCGAACGTGGACAGTTCGACCGAATGGGTTGTAGGGGCTCCTACCGGTCAGACTCTCTCCGATCAAAGTGATGTATCCACGATTGTTCGTCGTGGTTCGCATTTCCATGCGAATCTGTCCGTCGATCGCAAACATTGGAGATATATCGCGCTGCACTCCAACGAGCACGCTGTCCCGCGTGGTTTCCGGTAGAACGCTAAAGCCTTCCTGAGTATCCGCACCCCAAGTTGGAGCCATCCACTCCGTAATGTCGCTCAGCGAGCTGTTCTCATTCCAGCCGGTGGGCAAAACCGCGTGAGTCAAGGTCTCCGCTCTGTTCTTGTCTTCATCGGACAAAGCGAAGTAATCGGAAAGCTTGAGGATTTCTCCATCGAGTCGATACGCAATGGGAAACGCAACGCCCCCAGCTCCACAACAAAAACGAATGTCGTATCGTGGTCCCGGGAATATCGATTGCTGGAACAGGGTCAGATCCCTATCAGAAGCGTCCATGCCTGAATGCGAGGATCGCTGGTATGCACCCCGCATGTTGAATCCACCATACGACTGATTGGCTGTAATGCCGACTCTGGTTTCATCAAAACCTTCGGTCCCGGGCCAGTCGTAGCCGACATTGACTTCGATCCGTTCAAAGTCCTTCTTGGTGATGATGTTGACAACGCCGCCAACAGCATCAGACCCATAGACAGCCGACGCTCCGTCCAGAACGATTTCAATCCGTTCCACGATCGAGAGCGGAATCGCAGAGACATCGGTTACACCTCCGAGAATTCCGTTGTAGCCGATACGCTTGCCGTCCACAAGAATCAGCGTGGACTCGCTCCCCAACCCTCGTAAGTTCACAGTTGAACCGCCTGTGAAGTTTTGAACGTTGTTGAGGTTGCTTCCATACCTTTCGGTGGTGGGGTTCAGATTCTGGGGCAGCTGCCGCAGCACGCGCTCGAGAGTGACTTCGCCACTAGCAAGAATGTCCGCCGAATCGATAACAACCAATTGACCTGCAACTTCCCCAGGATTCTGGGCAAGACGCGAGCCGGTAACGGTCATTACTTCGATGTTCTCATCGTCAATCTCGGACTCTTCCTCTTCCGAATCCTCGTCGGATTCGTCGTCATCGGCCTGAGCCCAAACAGTGCCGGAAGCCAGGAGCAAACCAACTGCCGTCAGTGTTGCAACCAGCCAGCGCACATACGGAAAAATTCCGTCTGCCAGATCAGATCTTGTCTTGAAATTCATATCTACCTCGTTCCTCTTTCCAACTACACTTCGTTCAAAAGTAATTCTATCACTATACACCCAATTTGGAGCGCAAGAATCGTAACAAACTCTGAATGAAAGTGGAGAAAAAATGGAGATCGGTTTCCGTTGCACATCTCAACCCGCAAAAAAGTGGCAATCAGCGGGCGGCAACCACTCGATCTATACAGTACAACTAGTAGCTAGCCGAGTCTGACATCGCAGCTTCGGCTACCTTCTCGAAGTCTCCTGCACGCACGAACGTCATGTTCTTGAGGTCGACGTGACGACGGAAAGCGTCGTTGACCTGTTGAGTCGTCAGATCTTGCACGTTGCGTTCGAAGTCCGCGGACCATTTCATCGTCCGATCCAATCGAAGTGAAGATCGCAACGCGCTGGCAATGGAATTGTCGGTCGATCTTCGATTCTGTGCGGAGTCCAGATAGCCGGCCTTGGCAGCCTCAACCTCCGCTTCCGTGAACCCGAGGCTCAACGCCTTCTCGAACTCTTCCCTATACGCATTCTTCACTCGGTCTTTGTGCTCGGGAGCAAATATCGCATAGCCCAAGATCATGCTGCGTTCGTCCGGGGTCCCGGTAGTCAGCGAGGCACGTATGCCATACGAAAGACCTTCGTTCTGTCGAATGCGAACGGCGAGACGCGAACTGAGGAACCCTCCTCCCATGATGTGCATGGCGATGGCCATAGCGGGGTAGTCTTCGTGTGCGTCATTGAAGGGCAAAGTCAATCCGGCATACATAATCGCATTGGCCTTGTCTGGAGTATTGATATCCAGATTCAGCGAATCTTGATCAAAGTGCCGGTTGTACACATGCTCGTAGTCCGATGGGCTCGACCAACCCTGAAACGCATCCTCGAGAATCGGCACGATCTCATTGGTATCGAAGTCGCCCACGACAGCGATTTGACCCTGGGATGCACCGTAGAACTCCTTCCAAAATTCCTTGACATCGTCAAGCGTCAGATTGCGCAGGGCATCGATTTCCTCCTCCGCAGTGGATACGTAGTGTGGATGCCCTTCCGCATAGGGATTGAGATGGCGATTGATCGCTTCGGTTGCTAAAGATTGAGGGTCACTCTTGCCATTTTCGATGTCCGCCAAGTCCGATTCAACCAGCATCTTGAATTCGGCTTCATCGAAACGCGGGCTACGCAGCAACTCGGATGCAAGGCGAATCGCGGCCGGTAAGTTCTCTCTGATTGTCGTGAAATTAGCTCCGGCTGCAGTCAAGCCGCCAAACGCGTTTCCCTCAATCCGCAGGCGTGTCAATTCATCTTGAAGTTCCTGACGAGAGAAGTTGGCTGACCCGCGCATCAGCATCGCACCTGCAATGGATGCAGCGGCCGCTTGTCCACTCAACGATTGTTCGGTACCGTGATTGAATTGAATGGTCAGCCTGACAAGGTTGCCGCGAGACTTCTTGGGTAGCAATGCGACCTTGACCCCACTGCTCAACGACACTCGGGTCGTTCTCGCTTCGATGTTCTCGAGTGATGGATCGAATGCCTCACCCTGAGCAATGGCCTCTCCGCCCTTGTAGTTCTCGACCATCGCTGCCACATTGGGAATTCCTCCGGTATCAGCTCTTTGCGGCGGCTCAGTCAGAGGTAGGAAGTAGCCAATGGTCCGATTCGAGTCGATGAGGTAGGTCATGGCTGCAGTTTGGACATCTTCCGCTGTGACCAATGCGACTCGATCACGGTGCAAGAAGAACAGTCGCCAATCTCCTCGTGAGACCCAATTGCTCAGACTTCGAGTGAATGCCTGTGGATCGAGCATCGACGTTTCGAATGAATTGCGAAACTCGTTCTTGGCTCGATCCAACTCCTGTTGAGTCGGTGGCTCGTCGACTAGCTCCTGAAACGTAGCCTTCAGGGCATCTTCCGCAGGCTGGATGGGATCCCCTATGCGAATCCCCATTCTGGCAAACAGAACGCCGGGATGTTCAAGTTGGTAGCGGCTTACAGTCGACCAGGCAGCCAACCCGGTCTTGACGACGTTGGTGTAAAGTCTTCCCGATGGCTGAGCACCGAGAATGTGAGTTAGCACGGAAACCGCAGCGTAATCCTCGGCAGACCCGGCTGGAATGTGATAGGCAGCCATGATCATTTGCAAGTCGCCGGTTCGGCGCAACCGTACAGTTCTCTCTCCATCTTGAGCAGGTTCGACTGTGTAGTTTCCGTAGATCCGGTTGGCACCCGTGCGATCTGGGCGAGGTATCGCTCCAAACTTCTCGCTTACGAGCTCTATCGCCAACTTCGGGTCAAATCGACCTGCAATGATCAACACTGCATTGTCGGGTTGGTAGTACTTCTTGTAGAACGCCTGCAACCGCTCGATCGGCATGTTCTCGATATCTGAAAGTGCACCAATAGTCGGTTTTCCGTAGTTGTGCCATAGGTACGCAGAAGACAGGACACGCTGGGTGAGCATCCGTATCGAATTGTTCTCGCCCCTTTGGAACTCGTTGCGAACCACGGTCATCTCGCTCTCGAGATCTTCAGCGGAGACGAAGGAATTCACCATCCGGTCTGCCTCCAGATCAATAGCCCAAGCGAGGTTGTCTTCGGTTGCCGGAAGGGTCTCGAAGTAGTTGGTTCGATCAAACCAAGTCGTGCCGTTGGGAATTGCTCCTCGGTCCGTCAACTCCTTGGTAATGTTGGGATGGTTGGGTGTTCCTTTGAATATCAGATGTTCCAGCAGGTGGGCCATGCCGGTCTCGCCGTAGTTCTCGTGGTGAGATCCGACCAGATACGTGATGTTCAACGTAATCTGGTCTTTGCTCTGATCGGGAAAGAGCAGGAACCGCAATCCATTGTCGAGCCGATATTCCGAAATCCCCTCGACGGTTGCATGGTGGCTAACCCCCGATGGCAATTCCAATACCGCCGCATCGTCTTGTGCGTGAATTGTCAGCGCACCGATCGCGAGTGTCAGCCCTGCGATGACCAACGGAAGGCGACGGATTGACTTGCGTAGTGAATTCATGGGACGCTCCTGAAGTTTGAGACGGGGCACAAGCCGAGTGTGTTCATTATCGTAGTTGCAATGGCAATCGGCGACAGGATGTCGGAGTCCCAAGTGTGCGGACTTCGCTCAACTGTTCCAATCGCCCGATCGTACATAAAAAAAGCCCCGTCCGACAATAGCCGGATCGGGGCTCGCTTGGATGCCTGACAATGTCCTACTCTCACATGGGGAATCCCCACACTACCATCGGCGCTGAGCCGTTTCACTTCTGAGTTCGAAATGGATTCAGGTGGTTCCAACTCGCTATGGTCGTCAGGCAAAAACTAGTGCGAAGATCGTAGCCGATTCACGGCCGGATCTTCGCTCGCCTGGAAATCAAGAATCGCACAAACAAACGTCATCGGCAGAGGCAAACTCATTCGACGATGCAATCGCACATCTGGTTATATGGCCAAGCCACACGGGCAATTAGTACGGGTTAGCTTAACGCCTTGCAACGCTTCCACATCCCGCCTATCAACCTCGTAGTCTACGAGGGCCCTTTAGAAATCTCGAAGATTTGTGAGAACTCATCTTGAGGTGGGCTTCCCGCTTAGATGCTTTCAGCGGTTATCCCTTCCGAACTTAGCTACCCGGCGATGCTACTGGCGTAACAACCGGAACACCAGAGGTTCGTCCACTCCGGTCCTCTCGTACTAGGAGCAGCTCCTCTCAATTCTCAAACGCCCACGGCAGATAGGGACCGAACTGTCTCACGACGTTCTAAACCCAGCTCGCGTACCACTTTAAATGGCGAACAGCCATACCCTTGGGAACTGCTCCGCCCCCAGGATGTGATGAGCCGACATCGAGGTGCCAAACACCGCCGTCGATGTGAACTCTTGGGCGGTATCAGCCTGTTATCCCCGGAGTACCTTTTATCCGTTAAGCTATGGCCCTTCCATACAGAACCACAGGATCACTAAGACCGTCTTTCGACCCTGCTCGACACGTCTGTCTCGCAGTCAAGCGCACTTTTGCCTTTACACGCACTGCATGATTTCCGACCATGCTGAGTGCACCTTCGTGCTCCTCCGTTACTCTTTGGGAGGAGACCGCCCCAGTCAAACTACCCACCACACACTGTCCTCGACCCAGCTAATGGGCCTAAGTTAGGACCCCAACGTGGCAAGGGTGGTATTTCAATGGCGACTCCACGCAAGCTAGCGCTCACGCTTCACAGTCTCCCACCTATGCTACACAAACCAAATCAGAATCCAGTGTGAAGCTGTAGTAAAGGTTCACGGGGTCTTTCCGTCTAGCCGCGGGAACACGGCATCTTCACCGCGATTTCAATTTCACTGAGTCTCGGATGGAGACAGTGTAGCCATCGTTACGCCATTCGTGCAGGTCGGAACTTACCCGACAAGGAATTTCGCTACTTTAAGACCGTTATAGTTACGGCCGCCGTTTACCGGGGCTTCGATCACAAGCTTCGATCCGAAGACCTAACCTGATCAATTAACCTTCTGGCACTGGGCAGGCGTCACACCCTATACGTCCTCTTGCGAGTTTGCAGAGTGCTGTGTTTTTAGTAAACAGTCGCAGCTACCTGGTCACTTCGACCGCCTCCAGCTCCGGGAGCAAGTCCCTTCACCGGCTGCGGCGCACCTTCTCCCGAAGTTACGGTGCCAATTTGCCTAGTTCCTTCACCCGAGTTCTCTCAAGCGCCTTGGTATTCTCTACCCGACCACCTGTGTCGGTTTGGGGTACGGTCGACGTTTGCTTAACGCTTAGAGGTTTTTCTTGGAAGCGGGGCATCAGCGACTTCATGGATCATATGGATCCATTTCGTCATAACACCTCAGCCTTGCGGAGCTCCGGATTTGCCAAAAGCTCCAGCCTACGTGCTTAAACCTGGAAAACCATCTCCAGGATCGCCTAGCCTTCTCCGTCACCCCGTTGCCACAAACGTCGGTGCTGGAATATTAACCAGCTTCCCATCGGCTACGCCTTTCGGCCTGGCCTTAGGGGCCGACTCACCCTGCGTCGATGAACGTTGCACAGGAACCCTTGGTCTTTCGGCGAGGAGGATTCTCACCCCCTTTATCGTTACTTATGTCAGCATTCTCGCTTCTGATGCCTCCAACGCGCCTTGCGGCGCGCCTTCAATGGCTTACAGAACGCTCCTCTACCGCCCACGACGGCGAACCGTCGCGAACCCGCAGCTTCGGTACGTGATTTGAGACCCGGTACATCTTCCGCGCGGGCCGACTTGACCAGTGAGCTGTTACGCTTTCTTTAAAGGATGGCTGCTTCCAAGCCAACCTCCTGGGTGTCTGTGCCTTCCCACATCGTTTCCCACTTAATCACGGTTTAGGGACCTTAGCTGGCGGTCTGGGCTGTTTCCCTTTCGACGACGGACCTTAGCACCCGCCGTCTGTCTCCCTTGCTCCACTCGCCGGTATTCGGAGTTTGCATGGGGTTGGTAAGTCTGTGTGACCCCCTAGCCCAAACAGTGCTCTACCCCCGGAGGTGATACAAGAGGCACTACCTAAATAGTTTTCGAGGAGAACCAGCTATCTCCGAGCTTGATTAGCCTTTCACTCCTAGCCACAGGTCATCCCCCCATTTTTCAACATAGGTGGGTTCGGGCCTCCAGTCAGTGTTACCTGACATTCGCCCTGCCCATGGCTAGATCGCTCGGTTTCGGGTCTACTCCTACAGACTCAGTCGCCCTGTTAAGACTCGGTTTCCCTACGGCTCCCCTAGACGGTTAACCTTGCCAGCAAGAGTAAGTCGCTGACCCATTATACAAAAGGTACGCAGTCACTGTCAAGACCCAACCGAGGTTGGAATGACAGCTCCTACTGCTTGTACGCATCCGGTTTTAGGTACTGTTTCACTCCCCTAACAGGGGTTCTTTTCACCTTTCCCTCACGGTACTGGTTCACTATCGGTCAGCTGAGAGTATTTAGCCTTGGAGGATGGTCCCCCCATGTTCAGACAGGGTTTCACGTGCCCCGCCCTACTCGATTTCATGATCCGACGGCTTTCGCGTACGGGGCTCTCACCCACTTTGGCGGCCCTTTCCAGAGGCCTTCTGCTAACCATCGAACCACTTAAGGGCTACTCCCCTTTCGCTCGTCGCTACTAAGGGAATCTCGGTTGATTTCTGTTCCTCCGGGTACTTAGATATTTCAGTTCTCCGGGTTCGCCTTGCGAACCTATGTATTCAGTTCGCAATGACGCCTTGCGGCATCGGGTTTCCCCATTCGGAAATCCTCGGATCAGAGCCTGTTTGCCGGCTCCCCGAGGCTTATCGCAGGCTGCAACGTCCTTCATCGCCTTCAGCTGCCAAGGCATCCACCAGATGCGCTTGTTCGCTTGACCATATAACCGGATGCGCCACTGCTAGCGGCACTTCGGCCATGCAATCATCGAACAGTCGCCAACATACCGCCGACACGCTTACGCGCATCGGCAACGTCGAGCATCCGAAGACGACTCGACGTCATAACACTTGTATGCGGTGATTCTTGATTGTCCAAACTCTTAAAGAACGATTCGGCAAAGCCGAGATCCTCAAGTCCAATCGGAACGCACACCGTTGTCAAAGTCTTGACAATTGGTGGAGCCGAGGAGATTCGAACTCCTGACCTACTGCGTGCAAGGCAGTCGCTCTCCCAGCTGAGCTACGGCCCCGAATGCAAGCGCTTGCAACGGCGCATTGGTGGGTCTGGGTGGATTTGAACCACCGACCTCGCCCTTATCAGGGGCGCGCTCTAACCTACTGAGCTACAAACCCAGCACAGCGTACCGATTGCCAAACAAGCCATCCGTGTGGGCGCAGAACGCGTCGGGCCGAAGGCCCTGCGTCCTCTCGCGCTGGAAGCGCGAGTCGAACTCCAGTCAAAGTTCGAGCAGTGGATTGGTCACGCGCTCGATCACTGTCCGAAGACAGCTCGCCGCTACGCGCCAATCGTGTAAGGTTAAGGAGGTGATCCAGCCACAGGTTCCCCTACGGCTACCTTGTTACGACTTAGTCCCAGTCATGAATCACACCGTGGTGACCGTCCTCCCGAAGGTTGGACTAGCCACTTCTGGTACAACCCACTCCCATGACTTGACGGGCGGTGTGTACAAAGCCCGGGAACGTATTCACCGCGACATGCTGATTCGCGATTACTAGCGATTCCGACTTCAAGGAGTCGAGTTGCAGACTCCTATCCGGACTACGAGAGGTTTTGAGGATTAGCTCCACCTCGCGGTATCGCGACCCATTGTACCTCCCATTGTAGCACGTTTGTAGCCCACCTCGATAAGGGCCATGATGACTTGACCTCATCCCCGCCTTCCTCCGGTTTATCACCGGCAGTCTCCTTATAGTTCCCACCCGAAGTGCTGGCAAATAAGGACAAGGGTTGCGCTCGTTACGGGACTTAACCCAACATCTCACGACACGAGCTGACGACAGCCATGCAACACCTGTCTAGCGGTCCCGAAGGAACCCTGCCATTTCTGGCAGGTTCCGCTGATGTCAAGAGGTGGTAAGGTTTTTCGCGTTGCCTCGAATTAAACAACATGCTCCACCGCTTGTGCGGGCTCCCGTCAATTCATTTGAGTTTTAACCTTGCGGCCGTACTCCCCAGGCGGAGAACTTATCGCGTTAGCTACGCCACCTAACCCAGAAGGTCCGACGGCTAGTTCTCATCGTTTACGGCGTGGACTACCAGGGTATCTAATCCTGTTTGCTCCCCACGCTTTCGCACCTCAGCGTCAGTGTTAGTCCAGGAGGCCGCCTTCGCCACTGGTGTTCCTCCCTATATCTACGCATTTCACCGCTCCACAGGAAATTCCACCTCCCTCTACTACACTCTAGCGTGGCAGTTTGGAATGCAGTTCCCAGGTTGAGCCCGGGGATTTCACATCCCACTTACCACACCGCCTACGCGCGCTTTACGCCCAGTAATTCCGATTAACGTTTGCACCCCCCGTATTACCGCGGCTGCTGGCACGGAGTTAGCCGGTGCTTCTTCTGTAGCTAGTGTCAGGACCCGTCGCTATTAACGACGGGCTTTTCATCACTACTGAAAGTGCTTTACAACCCAAAGGCCTTCTTCACACACGCGGCATGGCAACGTCAGGCTTTCGCCCATTGCGTAATATTCTCTACTGCTGCCTTCCGTAGAAGTCTGGACCGTGTCTCAGTTCCAGTGTGGCTGATCATCCTCTCAGACCAGCTATGGATCGCAGCCTTGGTGGGCCTTTACCCCACCAACAAGCTAATCCAACGCAGGCTCCTCTAATAGCACGAGGTCCGAAGATCCCCCGCTTTCACCCTTGGGTCGTATGCGGTATTAGCTCGAGTTTCCTCGAGTTATTCCCCACTACTAGGTAGATTCCTACGCGTTACTCACCCGTCCGCCACTGGGTTGCGGCCGAAGCCACTACCCCGTTCGACTTGCATGTATGAGACCTGCCGCCAACGTTCAATCTGAGCCATGATCAGACTCTTCATTTCAAGTACTTGTCCGGCCGTCGCGCACGAAGCGCAACAGCTAGGAAATTTGGTCTGCTCGTGGCTTCAACTCGATTCCGAGCGCCCACACGAATGGCTTGTTTGGTTCTTAAAGATCGAGCCGCCCGTCGTCATCGAGCACCGAAAACGGTGCATTGCTGAGTGCCGACGTTCGGCAAGGGGAGATGATTATAGGAATCGAGATCGAAGTTGCAACCATCACTTGCAATTTATGTGAACGTTAGTCGGATGCGTGCGCTGAGAGTCGGGCTATGCACCACGACTTCCGTCCCCGTCGTAGCAAGTGATAACGCCCAAACAGCGCATTGGACCGGTTGAGCACCGCGTTCTCGTCTTCGATGCGTACACCGTTGGCCGAGACGCTATTGCTTCGAATTAGGCGTCTTGCAGCGCCACGAGAGTCGGCCAAACCCGTATCGGACAATGCAACGAAGACCGGAGTTCCCTCGACAACTTCGACTCGCTCCAAACCATCGAGCCACAACTGATCGACATCTTGCTCATTCAAACTGACGACATCCGACTTGAACAACGCAGCGGTGATGCGTTGGGCAGAGTTCAGTGCTTCTTCGCCATGAACCAAGGATGTCACCTCCTTCGCCAAGGTAGTTTGAGCCGCCCGATCCTGCGGTCGATCTGCAGTCTGTTGTTGCAACTCCTTTCGTTCTTGCGCTGACAGCAACGTGAACATACCGAGAAGTCGATGCACGTCGGCGTCTGCGACGTTCATCCAATACTGGTAGAAGGCGTAGGGCGATGTGAGTTTGGAATCCAACCACAGCGAACCTCCGGCCGTCTTGCCGAATTTCGTACCGTCGCTCTTGGTCAACAAGTTGAAAGTCAGTGCAAAGACTTGCCGACGCAGGACTCGCCGTACCAGATCCAATCCGCTGGTAATGTTGCCCCACTGATCGGATCCACCGATTTGGACCGTACAGTTATGGCGTTTGGCAAGTTCGAGGTAGTCGTTCGCCTGCAAGAGCATGTAGCTGAATTCGGTGAACGATATTCCACTTCCATCGCGTGCCAACCGCGTCTTGACGCTATCACGCTGAACCATGGCATTGACCGAAAAGTGCTTCCCAACATCCCGAAGAAACGGAAGCAATCCTGTTGTTCCCGTCCATTCAAGGTTGTTGAGAACTAAAGCTGCGTTGCTACCGGAACAATCCAAGAATCGGGACACTTGGTCGGAAATGGATTCGACCCAATCCCCAACAATCGATTCATTGTTGAGGTTTCGCTCATCGGAGCGACCTGAGGGATCGCCAATCAGGCCAGTTGCTCCTCCAACCAAGGCGATCGGTCGATGACCCGCTAGCTGAAACCTGCGAAGTGTCAACAATGGAATCAGGTTGCCAACGTGAAGACTTGAGGCGGACGGATCAAATCCCACGTAGACGACGCGAGCACCGGACTCAAGATGTTGATCCAGTCCTGCTAGGTCTGACGCTTGGGCTACAAGGCCGCGTTCATTGAGATCTGAGACGATGGAAGGCATATTTCTGGTTCAATTGTAAGTTTGCAGAGCAAGAGAGTGCCAACGGCGGGTTCCCTATTCCCTCTCATCTAAGTCGTGCAACGCGCCGACCTGAATGGCAATGACGAACCAAGCTAGTTTCATGAGTAAAGCGATAGCTGAGCAACTCATCGAGCGTACCTTCGACGCATTTGCCTGGAGGAAGTTGCCGGAAGAGGTGTGGATTGAGGAATCTTTTTCCACCGCTGACACTGGAGTGAAATTCGACCCATTGAAGCCTTCGGAGTTCGGCTTTGATGTCTTCGAGTCTGAGCCTTGGAACGGTCAGGGGGAAGCAATCAAAGGCATGACCGTCGATGGTTTCCTGTACTACCTGCCCTCCTTCCTTTCGCTACTCCTCCAGGACCGGAAACGATGCAACGGCCTCGAAGCGGAAGTCTTGTGCAGGCTACGCAGCCGCGCGGTGTATCCGGGGCCGTTAGCCATGTGGATCTTTCACGTGCGCTATCAGAAATCGTTCAAGGAATCCTTCGCGGAGTGCAATGATCCAGATGTGAGAAGACCCATCGACAACCTATTGGACTGGTTCGTTCTGAAGGCGGAATCCAGCCAGTGCGATGCCATCGTCCACATGACTCAGCAGGAACGCGAGGTTGCAATTCAGTGTCTGAACCAGTTCGAATTAACAATGAAGGAAGACTGGCTACACGGGTGGCGATGGACGGTCAACTGGATTGAAGCTGTACGCGGCGTTCTGCTTAGCGCTCCACTGAGTCGTCGTCTGGGAGCCCGCAACGATGTCGACCTGGCGGAACTGATCGACCTGTTGGAGATGGCGGAACGGTGTTACCCTCGAATTTTCTCGAGGATACTCACACAACCAATCAAGAGAGAGTTGCGCAACGAGATCGTAGCTCTTCCCCCACCCGCTTCACGAAGGTTTGCGGCTAGCGAAGCTGAGACGAGAGACATCACAGCTCGGGCATTCGATGCTTTTTCGTGGCGAACCTTACCTGAAACGTTGTGGCGCAAGACCCATTACGAAGCCAAGGAATGCGAACGGCAGTTTCGTCCGGTGCCGCCTGCAGAGTTCGACTTCGACATCTTCGATTCCGCTCCGTTTCATGGTCAAGGGGAAACCATGTTCGTCATGACCGATGAAGGAATACTCTACTACCTACCATCGTTCCTTTCCCTGATCCTGCAAGACTGGGATCGCACCGATGATTTTGAATCCTGCATCTTCGGTGCGCTACGTGGTTTCAAAATAAATCGTAGTGTCTTCGTAGGGTGGATCCCCCATGTTCGAGAGCCGGAGGCATTCGATGGATCATTTGATGAATATCTGAGCCTTGACCGGTATTCGAAAGCCTGAAAGTCGATAGAGCATCTGTTGAAGTGGTTTGTACTGGATGCGGAACCCAACCTACTCAATCGTGTTGCCCTCATGACGCAACAAGAGCGTGAAGTCGTCGCGCGGTGGCTTGACCACTTCGAACAATTGATGAAGATCGAGGCCTTGTACGACTGGCAAGACGACGCAACCTGGATCGAGGCAGTTCGCGGTGTCCTGCTGGACGGTCCTTTGAGCAGTCGTCTGGGAGCGCGCAACGACGAAGACGTGGCAGATCTGATCGACCTGTTGGAGATGGCGGAACGCCTCTATCCAAGGATCTTTTCGTCCCGATTGACGGAACCGATCAAGACGCAGCTGTACGAAGAGCTCGGCAGATGGAATGCACAGTCTCAAATTGAACAAACCTGAAACAAACAAGCTCATCGAACGCACCTTCGATGCGTTTGCGTGGCGGAAGCCACCTGACGAAGTGTGGGACCACGACCATTCAGAAGCGAACCAATTCCCAGGGGAATTCCTCCCAATGACCCCCACGGAGTTCAGCTTTGATGTCTTCGAGTCTGAACCCTGGAATGGCCAGGGGGAAGCAATCCGAGGCCTGAGCGTCGAGGGCTTCCTTTACTACCTACCTTCTTTCCTTTCGCTACTTCTTCAGGATCGGAAGCGTTTTTGGGGCCTCGAAGCAGAAGTCTTATGCAAACTGCGCAGCCGCGCTGTGTATTCAGGGCCGTTCACCATGTGGATCCTTCACGTGCGCTATCAGACATCGTTTAGCGGATCCTTCGTAGAGTGCAACGATCCAGATGTGAGAAGATCCATAGACAACCTGTTGGACTGGTACGTTCTCAAGGCGGAATCCAACCAGTGCGATGTCATCGCCCGCATGACGCAACAGGAACGCGAGGTTGTGGCTCAATGTTTGGACTGCTTCGAACGAACGCTCAAGGATGAATGGCTACACGGGTGGCGATGGACGGTCAACTGGATCGAAGCCGTACGCGGCGTGCTGCTCGACGCTCCGCTGAGTCGTCGTCTGGGAGCCCGCAACGACTGCGACATGGCGGATCTGATCGACCTGCTGGAGATGGCTGAACGGTGCTACCCACGAATCTTTTCCGAAACTCTCACGGAGCCCACCAAGAGAGAGTTGCGCAAAGAGCTCGCAGCTCTTCCGCCACCCGCATCGCGAAAGTTTGTCGCTGGCAACGCTGAGACGAGAGAAATCATCGAGCAAGCCTTCGAAGCTTTCTCATGGCGAAGTCAACCAAAAGCAATGTGGCGCAAAGACAGTTGGGAGGCTATGGAGTACAGCGAGGAATTCCAACCCGTTGCGCCCGCAGAATTCGACTTCGATGTCTTCGAATCTCCCCCGTGGCATAGTCAATCGGACAGGCTCTACTTTCTGACTGTCGATGGCTTCCTGTACTACCTGCCATCGTTCCTTTCCCTAATCCTGGAGGATTGGGATCGAAGCAATGAATTAGAGGTAGCGATCCTCAGTTCGCTACGCGGCTGGGACTTGAATCGCAGACCTTTCGTAGGGTGGATTCCTCACATTAACGAACCGCACCCGTACGACCCTTCATGGGTGGTATCCAAGGACATTGACCCAAGTGTGGACGGAAAAAGATCACTACAGAAACTGTCAGAGTGGTTTGTACTAAAGGCGGATTCCAGCGAGTCGGTCCAAATCTCCAATATGACACAGCAGGAACGGAAAGTCGTTGCACGGTGCCTCGACCGTTTCGAACAAACGATCAGAGTCGAGAATCTGGGCTATTGGAGGTACTACCCAAACTGGATCGAGGCTGTTCGAGGTGTTCTGCAAGACGGTCCGTTGAGCTGTCGTCTGGGAGCGCGCAACGACGAAGACGTGGCGGATCTGATCGACCTGCTCGAGATGGCGGAGCGCCTCTATCCAGGGGTCTTTCAGACCCGACTGACGGAACCGATCAAGACGCAGCTGTACCAAGAGCTGGGTAGCTGGGATGCCAAGCCTCAAATTGACCGATCCTGAAACAAACGACCTAATCGAACGCACCTATGATGCGTTCGTCTGGCGGAAGCTGCCGGACGAGGTGTGGGATCAAGACCATTCGGAAGTAGATCAATTCCAAGGGGAATTCCTCCCACTGACTCCCTCGGAGTTTGGATTTGATGTCTACGAGTCTGAACCGTGGTGCGGTCAAGGGGAAGCTATTAACAGCATGACCGTCGAGGGCTTCCTGTACTACCTGCCCTCATTCCTTGCACTGCTACTTCAGGATTGGAAACGCTGCAAGGGGCTAGAAACGAACCTCTTCAGCCGATTGCGGAGCTGTGTAGTGTTTCCAGGCCCGTACATGATGTGGCACATTCACATACAGCTTCAGCCAATGTTCAAAGGTTCCTTTGCGCAATGCATCGATCCAGATGTGAGAAGACCTATAGACAACCTGTTGGACTGGTACTTTCATAAGGCGGAATCCAGCCAGTGCGATCCCATCGTCCAAATGACCCTGCAGGAACGCGAGGTTGTGGCTCAATGTTTGGGCTGCTTCGGACGAACACTCAAGGATGATTGGCTGCACGGGTGGCGATGGACGGTCAACTGGATCGAAGCCGTACGCGGCGTGCTGCTCGACGCTCCGCTGAGTCGTCGGCTTGGAGCACGCAACGACACTGACGTGGCGGATCTGCTCCTCCTGTTGGATATGTCGTCGCGAACATATCCAAGAGTCTTCTCGACTTCACTAATTGAACCCCTCAAAAAAGAGTTGCACAAAGAGGTCGCAACCCTCCCTCCATCCGCTTCGCGAAGATTTGCCGCTAGTGACACTGAGACGAGGGATATCACAGATCAGGCATTCGAAACTTTCTCATGGCGAACTTTGCCCAAGACGCTGTGGAGCGAATTCCACTACGATGCCGAAGAATTTGAACAGGAATTTCGTCCCGTTCCCCCCAGGGAGTTCGATTTCGAAGTCTTCGAGTCCGAGCCCTTTCTTGGAAACGGAGAGAACATGTTCGTCTTGACCCATGAAGCACAACTCTACTACCTACCGTCGTTCCTAGCCCGGATTCTGCAAGATTGCTTTCGCACTGATGGGTTCGAATCCTGCATCTTCGGTGCGCTACGCGGCTACGGCCCGAGTCGCGGCCCGTTCGTCGGGTGGATTCCTTATGTTCGAGAGCCAGAGGCGTTCGATGGGTCATTTGTGGACTACCTGGACACTGACCAGTACTCAAGCGACCGAAGATCGATAGTGAATCTGTTAAATTGGTTTGTGCTGGATGTAGAACCCAACCGACGCAATCGAGTAACCCTCATGACGCGACAGGAGCGTGAAGTCGTCGCGCGGTGGCTTGACCACTTCGAAAACTTAATGAAGAACGAGGACTTGTACGACTGGCAAGACGACGCAGCCTGGATCGAGGCAGTTCGCGGTGTCCTGCTGGACGGTCCCTCGAGCAGTCGTCTGGGAGCGCGCAACGACGAAGACGTGGCCGATCTGATCGACCTGTTGGAGATGGCGGAGCGCTTATATCCCCAGATCTTTTCGTCCCGACTGACGGAATCGATCGATACGCAGCTGTACGAAGAGATCGGCAGCTGGGACACGTAGTGTCAAATTGAACGAAGCTGAAACGAACAAATTTCTTATAGAACGCACCTTCGATGCGTTTGCATGGCGGAATCCGCCCGAAGAGGTGTGGGACCACGAGCATTCAGAAGCGAACCAATTCCGAGGGGAATTCCTCCCAATGACCCCCACGGAGTACAGCTTTGATGTCTTCGAGTCTGAACCCTGGAACGGTCAGGGGGAAGCAATCCGAGAAATGAGCGTCGAGTGCTTCCTTTACTACCTGCCTTCTTTCCTTTCGCTACTCCTCCAGGACCGGAGACGATGCAACGGCTTTGAAGCGGAAATACTGTGCAGACTGCGTAGCCGCGCTGTATATCCAGGGCCGTTCACGATGTGGTTTGAACATCTGCGTTACCAGCCGTCCTTTAAGGGATTTCTTGTGGAATGCACAGATCCAGATGTGAGAAGACCCATAGACAACCTGTTGGACTGGTACGTTCTGAAGGCGGAACCTGGCCAGTGCGACACCATCGTCCAAATGACCCAACGGGAGCGCGAAATTGTGGCTCTTTGTTTGGAACAGTTCGAACGAACGCTCAATGAGGAGTGGCTGCACGGATGGCGGTGGACTGTCAACTGGATCGAGGCGGTGCGAGGTGTTCTTCTCGACGGTCCGCTGAGTCGTCGTCTGGGAGCCCGCAACGACATTGACGTGGCCGATCTGATCGACCTGTTGGACTATGTGGGCAGAAGTTATCCCGGAGTTTTCTCGGATTCCCTCAAGGAACCAGTCCAAAGAGAATTGCGCAAAGAGATCGCAGCTCTCCCTCCACCAGCTTCGCGACGGTTTGCCTTTAACGACGCGAAGACAACAGAAATCATAAAGCGTGTGTTCGATGCCTTCTCATGGCGAAGCCAGCCGGAGATGATTTGGAACGAAGAGAATTGGGAGGCTCGCGAGTACAGCGAGGAATTTCAACCTATTGCACCCACAGAGTTCGACTTCGATGTCTTCGAATCTCCCCCGTGGCGTAGTCAATCGGACCGGCTCTACTTTCTGACCGTCGATGGCTTCCTGTACTACCTGCCATCGTTCCTTTCCCTGATCCTGAAGGATTGGGATCGTTGCAACGAACTAGAGGTTGGGATTCTCAGCTCGCTAAGGGGCTTCGACTTGGACCGCGGTCCATTCGTAGGGTGGATTCCCCATGTGCGAGAGCCGGTAGCGTTCAACGGGGAATTCTTGAAGTACGTGGGCATCAGCTACTTTCGCAATCCCTTTTTCGCGAGGTTTAGGGCGTTTGACGAGTCACTGTCGAGACACATGGGCTCGAACCAGTATGCGAACGCTAAAGGTTCGATGAAACGCCTATTAGATTGGTTTGTGCTAAAGGCGGAGTCCAGCCAATGCGAACGCGTTGTTCCCATGACCAAGCTGGAACGAGAGGTAGTCACGCAATGCTTAGTCCAGTACGAACACACACTAATGAGCAACAACTTGGATTATTGGAGAGGTACGGAAAACTGGATTGAAGCAGTTCGTGGAGTTCTCTTGGATGGTCCGCTGAGTCAAAGGTTAGGGGCTCGTAGCGATGAAGACGTAGCTGATCTACTCGATCTGCTGAAGATGGCGGAGCGCTTGTATCCTGGGATTTTTAGGTCTCGACTGACTGATCCGATCAAGTCGCAACTGTATCAAGAGTTAGGTAGCTGGGACGCATAACCTTGATTCCTCAGTTACCCGAAATCGAGACAGGATCACTCATAGAACGCGATTTACTTCAGTTGCCGTCCAAGGCCAACCACGATGTGTGACCAATCCCGTCCCGCTACAGACAAGAGTCGTAGGGAATCCCAAAAACTGCCGACAACGGATTTGCTCAAGAGTTAGTGTGAATGAATTCTTGGAACTCCACACAAGCACAGTGAGCTACCGAAAAGCTAGTTCTTTTCGTCTCCTCGAAGGACAAAACCGAAGATTCAATAGATTGAGTTTGATGCATTAAGTCCAACTAGCGCGTGGAACCCGCCCAATAACCCGGTAGCTGTCCTCGGCCCCAAACGTGTTCTCGCGCGACTTCCTCGTTGAGATCCGCTCCCCATCCAGGCCGATCGGGAATCACCGCACTCCCTTCTTCGATCACCAACGGTTCGGTTACGAGATCATCCTTCCAAGGGACATCGTCGATGTCGATTTCACAAATCCGGATGTTCGGCGAAATGCTGCACAAGTGCAACGAGTGCAGTGTTGACAAGTGGCTGTAGTAGTTGTGCGGAGCACAGTTGATCTCGAAGGTCTCCGCCATCTCAACCACTCGCCGAGAGTTGGAGAATCCGTTCCACGGAACATCAACCATGCACACGTCCATGGATCGAGCTTCAAAGTATCGTCGGTATTCACGGGAAGTGAAAAGATTTTCACCCGAACAGACGGGAACCCGCACTGCATCGCGGATTTCTCGCAAGGCATCGGGTTCGTACATGTCGATCTCCACCCACATCATGCGGAGATCCTCCAGAGTGTGACAAATGCGAGTTGCCGCTTCAGCACGGAAGTTGAAGTTCAAGTCCAGAGCAATGTCGACGTGCGGTCCAACAGCATCTCGAAACGTTCCAATGAGGGTTCGAATGTGATCCAGCATGGCGTTGGAAACGTTCCCATCGGTCGTGCCCTCTCCGCCACCGAATCCTCCTCGATACGTCCGAGCGACCTCACCCGGATACACAATGTTCGTCTTGAGAGCTGTGAATCCGCGTTGCACGACTTCCTTGCCGAGAGCGGTGATGTCGTCCCAAGTTCGAAGTGGTGGAACACCAATGATTTCATGGTTGCCGGCACGAGAGCTTCCGCAATGTGACCAGTAGACTCGCTGACGCGAACGCATCGGACCGCCAAACAACTCGTAAACGGGAACCCCTAGAGCCTTCGCCTTAATGTCCCAAAGAGCGAGTTCAATCCCAGCGATCGCCTTGGCTGCAATTCCTCCGGGACTCTGACGAGCCATTCGATACATGTCCCAATAACGAGCTTCGACCGGTCTGGGATCCTGTCCGACAAGAATCGGCTCGAATTCCTTTGCCGCTCCCACGACGCTGTAGGGCATTCTTCCATCCGAACACTCTCCGTAGCCCGTGATACCTTCATCGGTCCGCACAGCCACGTATTGCCACGGCCTCCAACCTGCGTCAACGACGAATGTGTCAATGGAAGTGATTTGCATCGTTTGCTCGCCTTATGACTTAGCCGTATTCGTTGAACAGACGAATTGCAGTACCAGCCGACCTCGGATCAGTTCGTACCCGTGTAGTCTTTCCCCTGGTGCCCGCATCTGATTCAAACGCGTGTTCTCGACCACTAACCAATGGATGCAGAATCCCCGCTCCAGGTGGCCAAACGCCCGGTTCCTGAACGATCGGCTTGGTGATTCGCTGCGCATGTTCAGACAGCTCTTTCCACACTTCAAACGGCATGGACTTCTGAAACCCCGCCGTATGGCGGCTGCTCGCCGAGTACTCGACACTTGGTAGCGCTCGAACTTCATGGGACACATTGGGCGTAGCACCGTGCCAGCAACGGCTGTCGCGAAATATCCCCGACCCGGCTGGAGCACCAACTAAAGTTGACAGACGCATCCACTCGGGTTCTTCCATCTGAGAAGGCGGAGGCGTCGATGCAGTGTGCGTCCCTGGAATCTGTCGAATGGGTCCGTTCTCCCAGGTCAGTTCAGTGAGCGTGAAATTGATGGTGCAACCCGTGTTCGTACGATCCATTACGGTACGCTGTGTACGGAAGTCCAAGTCGGCAAAGTCTCCACTTTCGGGTAAGTCCATCCCTTGGCGGCGTGCAAATTCCAACCGTGCATCACTTGGCACTTGCTGATCCACACCATCGGTGTGTAGATGCTGATATTCGATCGCGCCCGGTAGGCTCAAGTCTCCACCGCCTCCCCATACCGAGTAGTCCTCGGTTGCAAAAATGGCCTTCAGGATTGGTGTAGTAGTTGGCAGATCCACCAAAGATGCCCACACCGGTTCGTGCAGCATGTGTCTCGAAGCCGAACAGGTTCCATAGCAATAGCGGTGAGGTAGTCGTCCCGTCTCCTGCAAGTACTTTCGACCATCCTTGCTACCGTGCGAAAGAATCTGTTGCAAAGCGATACGACAGATCTCCCGGAACTGATCCAGCAATTCCGGATTCAGACAGTCTCGAACAACGACGAATCCGTCTCGACGAAAAATTCTTACGGCCCGTTCAACTTCGTGAGGCGAACAGATCTCCAGTCCTCGTATGCCATTGTTCTGACGCAGGTGCGCTCGAAGCTTCTGAACCTCTGGATGATTGAAGTCTCGAACTCGAGGAGCTCGTGGGTCGGGCGATCCGTACTCGTTGATGTCGACGCGATGCCCGTATTCGTCGACCAACTCGTTCGGCGGCAGTCGAACATCCCAGCCGACCGAGGTATCTCCATGTACTTGGAGTGCTTGAACATCCGGCGGCATCGAGTCAATTCGAACACTCATGGGATCCTCTTGGAGTTTCCGAAAACTGCCAACCAATTCACTCCATTATCCAACACCGTGCGGGACCTTTGCGGGGTACTAAATTCAGTTCAATACCCGGGGTTTTCATGTGTAGCAGAACATTAGTGTGAGAAATCTTGTCGCACGCTGTATACTTACGCCGATTCTCGCTCTCAATCACAGGCAACGGAAGCCTAGACAGCGAGATATTCGGGAGGTCTCCGCATGCATCTCCTCACGAAAGTCGCCGACATGGATGTTTGGCTACAGGTATGGATGACACTGGATCCTAAAGATGCGTAGATTTCCCGTACGACACCTCTTGATATGCACCGTGCTTGTCACTGGCGTCATTCTGAGCTTTCTGGTCTTTTCCGACAATCCCGGCGCGTCGAACCCTAGCGCGAACGGGAATGGCGCGACGGTTTCAATGTCCGGTTCTTTGAACGGTCTTGGCGAACCAGCCGTAGTCGGTGAAGCGTCTTTGCTCCCCGTTGCACTTGTCGATGAACTCAATGGTTCCAATGGCAGTTACGAACCCACTTCCTCCGACTCCGCAAGAGTCAAGGTCTTGATCCGTAACGGCGACAGCCTTTCATCGATCTTTCGACGGATCGGAGTCTCGCATCAAGACTTGCTTGAAATACAAGATGCCAGTCCAGAACAGTGGAAGCGGCAAGATCTGCGTGCCGGCTTGCACATCAGCTACGCACTGAACGATGACGGAAAGCTTGATTACTTTGAGTACTCTCCGGAAGAATTGACGTCATACACGTTCAGAAGAATTGGCAACAAGCTCACGTCGGAAGTAGCTACGCGCAAAGTGGTCTCGAACAAGACCTATCGCTACGTCAAGATCGAGCGCGGCGATTCGGTTATCAGCGCTGGTCTCGCAGCCGGAATCCGACAGGAGAAGACAGTGTGGAAGCTTCCTAAACTTCTGCAATGGGACATCGACTTCTACCACGACATCCATCCCGGCGACTCCTACCAGATCCTGTACTACGAGAACTTCGTTGATGGCGAATACGTCGGCGACGGCGAAATACTCGCACTTCAGTTTGATCGAGGCGAGAGAACCTACGCCATCGTCCGGTACGACTTCGAAGGGATCTTCAAAGGCTACTTCACACGTGATGGGTATGCGATCAAGAAGCGATTCCTGCGCGCTCCACTTGAATACAAACGGATATCCTCGAACTTTAGTATGCGACGACTCCACCCCATCGACAAAGTCGTCAGACCACACCTTGGAACCGACTATGCGGCTCCAACCGGTACGCCCGTCTACGCTACGGGCGACGGTACGGTAGAGACTGCGGGGCACACTCGTGCGAATGGAAACTATGTCGTGCTAGCGCACGACCGCGTTTACAAGACAAAGTACCTGCATTTGCACAAGATAGATCCAGCAGTCAAGAAAGGTGCAACGGTCAAGCAAGGTCAACGAATCGGAAGCGTGGGCATGACGGGCAAAGCAACAGGGCCTCATCTGCACTACGAATTTCTAGTCCACGGCGAACACCAGAACCCCGCGACGATCCACCTGCCGGACGGCGACCCATTGTCTGAAAGCGAGATCGAGCAGTTTCAAGCTCATGCCGACGAACTGTTGAACCGCATGAACGCGCTCCAACAGCAGGTAGAGGACTCCGAGCCCGCCATCGTTCAGCGCTGACTCCTCACAAGTCTTTTCGACATGCCACTCTTTGTGGGTTCGATATCAGGCACTAGCGTCGATGGACTTGATCTCGCTCTTGTGGAGATCGACGACCAGAATCTGCAAATCCGTCATGCAGAAACCGTTTCCTTCCCTGAATCCTTGCGGTCTCGATTGGCACGTCTCGCTCGACCAGGCAGGGACGAACTGGTCGAAATGGGACATTCGCATGCCGCCTTGGGTACGTTCATTGGGAACTCCATCAACGACTTTCTTCGCAAAGCAGAAGTTCATCCCCGTGAAGTTCGAGCGGTAGGTAGTCACGGCCAAACCGTCCGACACTACCCTGAGGGTGAGGAGGCATTCACGCTCCAAATCGGTGATCCCAGCCGCATCGTCGAAATCACCGGTGTGGATACCGTAGCCGACTTTCGTTCCCGCGACATTGCGGCGGGAGGAGTGGGTGCACCCCTAGCTCCAATTTTTCATCAACGGCTGTTTCAAACCGATCGATTCGACCGCATCGTGTTGAACATCGGCGGGATCGCCAACGTCACCTATCTTGCGAGCTCTCCCGAAAGACCATGTGAGGGTTTTGACACTGGACCCGGCAATGCCCTGCTCGATGCATATGTCAACGAGAAGCTCGACGAACGATTCGATTCGGAAGGTCGCATCGCTTCATCCGGTTATGTGGATGATTCGCTTCTCGATCAATTCCTCTCCGATCCATGGTTTGAGGAAACGCCACCCAAGAGCACTGGCAAGGAGCACTTCGACTACGCGTATGTTCGAAGCAATTTGCGGTCAGCTGGTGGACAAATGGACGATGCGGACGTTCTGGCCACACTCGCCGAACTTACCGCTGCATCGATCGTCAACGCAATCAAGCAATGGTGTTGCAATTCAGGAGAGATCGTGGTTTGCGGAGGCGGTCGATTGAACCTTCACTTGATGCGTCGGCTTGCGGAACGGGCCACAGATTTCAAATTGATGCCATGCGAGCGGCTGGGCATCGACGGCGATGCGGTGGAAGCAGCCGCATTCGCTTATCTTGCTTATCTCTTTGTCAATCGAATGCCGGGCAACGCACCGCAGGTAACCGGAGCCGTTGGCGAAAGAGTGATCGGCAGTCTGTATCCGGCCAGGTAAGCCTTATATCGCGAAGGAATTTCCGCACCCGCATGTGCTGGATGCATTGGGGTTCGCAACGATGAACTGGGATCCTTGAAGATCCTCTCTATAGTCGATTTCCGAGCCGACTAGATAGGGATAGCTGAGCGAGTCGACCACCATGGTCACTCCGTCGCGCTCGATTACTGCATCGTCTTCGGCAACGCTCTCATCGAACGTAAAGCCGTAGGAGAAGCCACTGCACCCGCCGCCGGTTACGAACACTCTCAGCTTGAGATCGACAATCCCTTCTTCCTGAGCTAGTGCTGAAACCTTGGCTGCGGCGCGGCCGGAAAAGCTGATGTTTGATTCGTTCATCGCCAGCAAATTATAAGAGTCACTCATTCTCGGTGAGTCGAGTCGGACTTGTGCTCAGCGAAGTCTGTCGGCCACTGAAGCATGAGACGGGACGACACACGAATGGACAAATCCTTGTCATTAACGAGTAAAGTAATCGAGAGAGGGTTGCAGGAATACGCCCAACATCGCGATGGACAAGCGATTTCTAACTTCCGACCAAGAGGAAGTACCACTGCTTGCTGACTATCCACGACACCACGCGGGATCCCATTCGCTCACACAGTTCATCCACGATACGGTGGACAAGCTTGACTTGTCCGAAATCGAAGGTCTCTACTCGTCTTCCGGACGCAAGGCCTATCCGCCAGCGGCACTCCTGAAAGCGTGGATTCTTGGTTACGCCATTGGAGTCTCATCGAGTCAAAAATTAGCTGAATTTTGCAAGTACGACCTGCGGTTTCACTACTTGACCGGCGGATTCAAGCCACATCTCAGCACGTTCAACAGGTTTCGCCAAAACACCGATCAGGCGATCAAGCATCTTTGCGATCAACTGAAAGTCGAGGAACAGCTTGAAGCGACCGAAGGAATTGAGCAACAACAGACGGGTTCAGCCATGCGCGAACTGGCTTCCCACATACAAAGGCTGCATCAACAGAGTGAGCCTTAGGATCCGCTAATCAAGACCAACCGAAGCCGAAAGAGTTGATTTACATTTGAGCAAATCGCCCAGTCTGCCCGCCAACAAGGACCCTAAGTTGTTGTAGTTGACCCACCGTCGCAAGGTATCGTCATCCCCGTCACGTATGAACCGGCTCGCGAGGAGAGAAAGATCGTCAATCCCGCGATATCCTCCATACGACCCCAGCGTTTCATCGGAAAACTCTCGACGACTTGAGACTCCATGCTCGGAGTTGCGAAAAGCGGAGCAGTCATTTTGGACTTGAAAGGACCCGGAGCGATGGCGTTGACGTTGATGTTGTCCGCCATGAGATCTCGGGCCATCTGGGCACTCAGCTGACCCAACCCTGCCTTGGCAACCACGTATGAATAGTTGCGAAGCCCACCAGGTTTCAGTCCGTTGACCGATGTGATGTTGACGATTGAAGCACGACTGTCTGCCGAAGCTGACAACCGAAGCGTGGGCAACAAAGCTTGAGTCAAGAAGAAAGGGCTTTTCGCATCGAGATCCACCACTCGGTCCCAAGCCTTCTCCGAGAAATCGTCGATATCCATGCTCCAAGTCAATCCCGCGTTGTTGACAAGAATGTGCAACTCGGACTCTTGGTCAAGGAAATCTTGCGCCAGCTTGCTGCAACCCTCTACATCCGCCAGATTGCACGGAATGGCTTTGCAGAATCCCATACGAGACAGTTTGCGCTCGGTCTCTGCACAGGCATCGGGTTTGCGGGATGCCACATACACCTTCGCACCTGCTCTGACCAGCCCTTCGGCGATCATGAGCCCTATGCCTCGGGTTCCACCGGTAACCAGTGCGATCTTGTCCCGAACGCCAAAGAGATCTTCGTAGAAAGATTCGGTCACTTGAGTTCCCCTTTTCAAGAACACTCTCGATCAAGTGTACAGAGCAGGTGAGCGAACGATCTTGAACGCAATGAGACGCTTCCGCGCCGCCAGTCAATCGAAACGTTCGGTTTCTCAGTGCGCTCGAGGGCAATTCCAATCGGTCGCTAGAATTTCCAAATGGCCAAGGTTCCCATCAACATCAAGAAGTCCACCCACCAACGTATGGGGGAAGTCGCCATTCCATTCAAGGAGTCTGAAGATGATGTGATCAACCGAGCACTGGATGCCTTGGAGAAATCGGAATCCATATCCGATGGGTTTGAGATTTCGTACCAAGAAGAGGGATCGCCGCTCACAGAGCCAGCACTCGATCCGTTTGGAGCGACTGACTTGCGGTTTACGAAAGTACTGGGAATATCCATCGATGGAGCATCAGAGGTCGACATCACATGGAAAGGAGCACTGAAGCATCTGCTGGTCGCCGCCTTCGCCAGTCGACCAGCATTTGGTGCATTCAAGGATGTTTGCAACAAGTTCACGAACCTCGACCAAGGCCAAAAGGACGCGAATGGCTGGATATACATTGAAGAGATCGACGCTTCGTTCCTAGGCATGAGTGCGAACAAGACGTGTGAAGCGATTTTCTCCATCGCAAGAGAATTCGGCTTCGGTGTCTCGATTCGAATTTTTTGGCGAAGTAAACAAGAAGCCGCTCATCCGGGCCAGAAAGCATGGCTGATTCTGCCCGGACAGGTCCCGCCAGGTTGACATGTGTGCGTTTGGATTCAGTCAGACCGATTACCGACTTTCACTCACAAGCATTCCGCGATCTGGGCAGTACTGACAAGCTCCCAACAATGTCGTCGACTAGAGCAAAAACCTAGCATGGGAAATTGCGGCAAGCACTCTCGTTGCTACGTCTCCAATTCGCATGGAACTTCCTAAGTTCTCCACGAAGCTGGCGATTCAGCGAGGAGGCGTCGACCGCCAAGGTCTCGAAGATCTTCCACTTCTGTCTCTTATTGGAGCTGTTGTCGGAATCCTCGTCGCATTGGTTGTCATCGCATTCCGGGCGGCGATCCAATGGGGAAGCCAGCTAATACTGGGCATCGAAGAGGATCAGTTTGAGCAGCTGTCGAGTCTTTTTCACGCCGGGTTACCTGTCGCTGGGGCTCTGATTGTCATAGCGCTGCTTCCCTTACTCCCTTCCAATCGCCGCCAAGTCGGCGTTGTGCATGTCATTGAACGCTTTCAGTCGAACAACGTGAAGATGCCGGTTCGCAACTCCGTGTTTCAGTTCCTCGCTGGAAGTCTCGCACTCATCTTCGGCACATCGGGTGGACGGGAAGGACCCGCCATACATCTTGGTGCCGCAACAGGCAGCCATATAGCGCACGCACTCAGGCTACCCCACAACAACATACGAGTCTTGGTTGCATGTGGAATTGCGGCTTCGATCGCCGCTTCATTCGATCTGCCCATTGCCAGCATTGTGTTCACAATGGAAGTGATCATGATGGAGTACACCATCACGGCGTTTCTTCCAATCATGGTGTCGGCGTTTACAGCAACGACTTTGTTGCACCTGTTGGTTCGCCAACAACCGTTGTACGACGCCTCTTCCTATGTGATCGCAAACCAGTGGGAGTTCCTCTACATATTCGGCATGGGAATCGCCATCGGAATCATTGCTTCACTGTTCAAGCAACTGATCAAGTTCTTTGCCAACGTCAACATCGGGTATCACTGGCTACGCATCCTTGCTGCCGGTCTGTTTACAGGTGCTCTGGCGTGGTTCCTTCCCGAGGTGCTTGGAATGGGTTGGGACACGACAAGGTCGCTGTTGGAAGATCCCTACTCAATGTCGGCAGTAATCTTGCTCGCGCTCGTCGGAGCAAGACTCATTGCCACCAGCGCTAGTGCAGGACTGGGTTTGCCTGTGGGAATCATAGGTCCGACACTTGTAATAGGTGTGATGCTTGGAGTGCTGTTTGGCACAGCACCCGTGTTGTCCGGGGCGGTTTCGGACTCATCAATCTACGGATTGCTGGGTGCGGTCGCGATGTTCGCCGCGACGTTGAACGCTCCTCTCGCGGCGTTGTTGTCCGTAGTGGAGTTGAGCAACAATCACCTTGCCATACTGCCCGGACTGCTTGTCGTCGTTGCCTCGACTTTGACGACCTATCTACTGAACGGACAGCGTTCGGTGTTCGTGGAGAGAATTCATGCCATGGGGATACCGTATCCGCCGCCGCCCTATGTCCAATTCTTACGACGCAACAGCATTCGGGCAGCAATGAACTACAACATTTCGGTTGTTGAAGACGATGCTGACGCTCGGAAGCAGATCGACTCCGACGAGGAACTTGCCTGGACGATCCGCCCGCAATCCGAAGAAACAGCCGTGATCTACTCGACTACCCAACTGCCCGATGCAACAGGTGTTTCCGTGCCCATCTTAAGTTCTCGCAGTTCGCTCGAAGAGGCATTGACCAAAATGGACGAATACGAGGTTGATGCCGTTTGTGCAACGGAACATGAGTGGTCGAAGACAATAATCGGGGTGTTGGAGCGTAGAGATATCGATCGATTGGACATGCGACAGCCCGACGAACAGAGCAACTAGACACCCAGACTCATGTGGACTCAATACATCAAAGTTCTCCACCTACTCTTTGCCTTTGCATGGTTTGCCGCACTGTTCTACCTGCCACGCCTGTTCGTCTATCACGCACAGGCAGAGGACGAAATCAGCATCGAACGGTTCAAGGTGATGGAACAACGCCTGTTTCGTGGAATCATGACGCCGGCAGCTTTGCTTACGCTTGTGTTCGGTCTATGGATGACCTCGTTGGCATGGACTACCTACACAGTGTCCGTCTGGTTCTGGCTCAAAGTTGCTTGCGTCTTGTTCCTGTTTGGCTATCACGGTATGTGCGGTCGCATGTGCAGAGACTTCGCAAACGATCGAAACCAACGGTCTCACACTTTCTATCGCTGGTTCAACGAGGTTCCACTTCTCTTTCTCATTCTGATTCTTGTTCTCGTGATCGTGAAACCTTTCTAGGCATCCGTACGATTGCGTTGATTGACTAGGAACACCCATGGCTCTCTCCGTTTCCCAGCAACTTTTCGAGCGTGCAAAAGAGGTCATCCCCGGCGGAGTGAACTCCCCCGTGCGCGCATTCAAGAACGTCGGTGGAACGCCGGTGTTCTTTGTGTCGGGGATGGGACCCTACCTGACCGACATCGATGGCAATCACTACATCGACTACGTGGCTTCGTGGGGACCGATGCTCAACGGCTACAGCAACGAACCTGTCGTCAGCGCAGTGAGAGAACAGGCAATTCGAGCAACCAGCTTCGGCGCACCCACTGTACAGGAAATTGAACTGACCGAGCTCGTAGTCAGTCGATTCCCATCGATCCAAAAGTTACGTATGGTCAACTCCGGCACTGAAGCCACAATGTCAGCAATTCGATTGGCTCGGGGATATACCGGTCGAGATCGAATCGTGAAGTTCGAGGGTTGCTTTCACGGACATCCCGATTCGTTGCTGGTCAAAGCCGGATCGGGCGTTATGACGCTTGGTCTCCCCGACTCTCCTGGAGTTCCGGCGTCCATTGCTCAGCACACGATCACTCTTCCCTTTAACGATGCTCAAGCTGTAAACGAGGTGTTTTCCCAGAGTGGAGACGAAATAGCTTGTGTCATCGTCGAGCCCATTGCTGGCAACATGGGCTGCATTCCGCCGAATGAAGAATTTCTACATGCATTGAGGGATCGTACGGCGCAACACGGCGCGTTGCTGATCTTCGACGAGGTTATGACGGGGTTCCGTGTGGCTGCGGGAGGAGCTCAGGAACTCTACGAGATCACACCGGACCTAACGACGTTGGGCAAGGTCATCGGTGGCGGGCTGCCGGTCGGTGCGTTCGGAGGCAAATCCGAGATCATGGACTCTCTAGCTCCGGAGGGACCCATCTATCAATCGGGAACCCTGTCCGGCAATCCACTGGCAATGGCGGCCGGACTTGCGCTGATTCAACAACTGGACAGCAATTTCTATGAGACTCTCAAGCTCACTACCAGGACTTTCGTCGACGGGATACGAGAACAAGCGGAGGCCGCGAAAATCGACATCTGTGTGAACGCAGAGTGTGGAATGTTCAGCATGTTCTTCACCGATCAAGCACAAGTCTCCAACTATTCCGATGTGATTGCCTGCGACAGCGACAAGTACCGGCAGTTTTTTCACGCGATGCTCGACAACGGGGTCTACTTCGCACCCTCTCCCTACGAGAGCGCATTTGTCAGCGGCAGCCACACCGGGCTCGAAATCAATCAAACCCTGGAACACATGGGTACGGCGTTCCGCAACGTCACATGAGTCGCTTCGACATCTACGGCATCGGCAATGCGCTGCTGGATACGGAATACGGTGCAGACGACGACTTTCTAGTTCGGAACAACATCGACAAGGGTCGAATGACCCTGATCGACTCAGCGAGACGACGCGAATTGCTCAACGCCATCGACGGCGAACCGTCCAGCGTTCGTGCGGGTGGATCAGCCGCTAACGCCGTCTACGCTTCACAAGGATTTGGATGTCAATGCTACTTCGCAGGAGTCGCCTTTGACGACGAGGTTGGACAAGCCATTCGAAGCGACTTTGCCAATGCAGGCATTGAAAGTCTAGAGCCGGTCAGTGACGGAACGGGAAACTCCGGGCAGTGCCTGATTTTCGTAACTGAAGATGGTCAGCGCAGCATGAACACCTGTCTTGGGGTAGCCGAGTCTTTGGACGTCCACCACGTGAACGAAGAGATCATCTCGTCTAGTTCTTGGGTGTTTATCGAAGGATATCTCGCGAGTTCGCCTACGGGTCGCCAAGCGGCGAAAGCCGCGAGAGAACTAGCTCAATCCAACGGTGTGAAGACAAGTCTGACTCTTGCGGACGTGTCAATGGTCACGACATTCCGCGAACCCATGAACGACATCTTCGGTGATTCGATCGATCTTGTCTTCTGCAACATCGACGAAGCGCTCGCTTGGTGCGATACCGATCGTTTGGATGTCGCAGCAAACCAAATCGTCGACATGGCCCGCTGCGCGGTAATCACTGAGTCCGAGAAGGGCTGCTACGTCGTGACTCCCGATGGTATGTCTCACACTGAAGGATTTCCGGTACACGCTGTCGACAGCAACGGAGCTGGCGATATGTTTGCTGGAGCATTTCTTGCATCCATTCATCAAGGCACGTCTCTGAATCAAGCCGCTCGGTTCGCGAACTACGCAGCTTCTCACATCGTGCGTCAATATGGTCCGAGAATGCGGACTCTCGGTTCCTACACAGAGATTTCCTTCGGTTATCGTTAGTCTTCGACGACGAACGGCAACTCTCTGTCCAACAACCAATTCGTCGCAGACACGCTCCATCGATACGCTAAGACGTCTACACCGTCGGCCACGGCGTCACTGATGGCCTCTGAATAGGTCGGATCGATGTCTGATGCAGTGGTCACCGAGTCAACGCCGCTATGCGGTACGCAATACAGAAGTATCGCTCGCATTCCCCGCTGAGCACACTTCTTCAAGGACTCGACATGTCGAGCAGCTCGCACGCTCGTTGCATCTGGAAAGACTCCAACTCCATTACGCAACCAAGAGACCATCTTGACCTCCATGACTACACCGTCCGTTCCGAAGTCGAAGCGACCACTCTCATCAGGGACACCTACTTCTCGTCTCCAAGTCCCAAGACGTGAGAGCTCTGGGATTGAGTTGGTTTCGAGAGCTTCCGCCACGAGTTGGTTCGCGCGGGCAGTATTGACACAGACTCTGTGTCCCTGGCTCGTCTCCACGATTTCCAACGAGTGTTGGAGCTTGCGCCGCGGATTTGAACTAGTGGAATACCAGACGCGACTCATTGGATCGGAACACCCGTGCATGGCGCCGGTGTTGGCGCAATGAACCGTCTCGATTCCTTCGCCAACCCGTATATCGGCAAGGAATCTCTTGTAGCGACGAAGCAAAATCGCCTGCTTTAGTGGGGGGTCGAAATTCACGAAAATTCACACAAAATTGCTATGAGTGTAGAAATCTAAGGTTAAATCTGGTAAGTTTGCTTGCTTTTCACGGTCAGCTAATTTAGGTTTCATATGCCCGCGCCATCCAAATCTCCCGACACCGATACTACGCCATCACCAGAAACGAAGTCTGAAGAAGGATCGACAGCGAAGCCGGCTCGAGCCAAGAAAGCTCCAGCAACCAAGACGACAGCCGCCAAGACCACAAAGAAAGCTGCTCCGAGTTCAAAGGCAAAGTCCGCTTCTTCGGCGGCGAAGAAAACTGGATCTCGAACATCCACCAAGAAGGCTACAGCATCCAAGAAAGCTAGTTCGGACAGCAAGACTACTACCAAGTCCAAGACGACGGCAAAGGACGCCCCAACAGCGGCTAAGAAAGCTACAGCCAGTTCTTCAAGAAAGAAAACGGCAGCAAAGGGCGCTAGTCCAAAAACAAAGACTGCTACGAAGACCAAGAGCACTGCAAAGCCCGTCTCAACCGCAGCGAAAAAGACCGCAACTAGATCCACCGCCAAGAAAGCCGCCCCTGCCAAGAGCGCAAGCTCCGACTCCAAGTCGACGGCCAAGCCCAAGACCACAGCCAAGTCCACTGCAGCGACTGCGAAGAAGACCGGAACTCGATCCACTGCAAAGAAGACAGCCGCTTCCAAGAGCGCAAGCTCCGACTCCAAGTCGATGGCCAAGCCGAAGACTGCGGCCAAGTCCACTCCAGCGACTGCGAAGAAGACAGGAACTCGATCGACTGCCAAGAAAGCTGCTGCCAAGAGCGCAGGCTCCGACTCCAAGTCGACGGCCAAGCCGAAGACAACGGCCAAGCCGAAGACTGCTGCGAAATCCACTCCTTCCACCGCGAAGAAAACCGAAACTCGATCCACTGCGAAGAAGACAGCCGCTGCCAAGAGCGCAGGCTCCGACTCCAAGTCAACGGCCAAGCCGAAGACAACGGCCAAGTCCACTCCTTCGACTGCGACGAAGACCGGAACTCGATCCACTGCGAAGAAGACTGCCGCTGCCAAGAGCGCAGGCTCCGATTCCAAGTCGACGGCCAAGCCCAAGTCAACGGCCAAGCCGAAGACTGCTGCGAAATCCACTCCGTCGGCTAAGAAGAAGACCGGAACTCGATCGACGACCAAGAAAGCCGCCGCTGCCAAGAGCGCAGGCACCGATTCCAAGTCAACGGCCAAGCCCAAGACAACGGCAAAGACCAAGACCGCGGCAAAGTCCACTCCTTCCACCGCGAAGAAGACCGGAATTCGATCAACTGCCAAGAAGCCTACTGCAACGAAGACCACAAAGACCAGTGGCTCCAAAGCGACTCAGTCAGAATCGAAGAAGACAACGACCGCAAAATCTTCCAAGACTACAAGCCCCAGAAAGACTGCTGCTAGATCAACTCGCAAAGCCCCAACTCGAGCACCCAAAGAAGGAAAACTACTCAGTCCACGACCTACCTCTGTAAAGGCAACCGCATCGAAGCCTGCCAAAAAGCGCAAGCCTGAGTTCGATATCAAGAAACTGTCGAAAACCACCATGGATGCTGTAGGAGGGCTGGCGCAAGATGTTCAGAAGCTGACTCAAGCACTTGCCGGAATCGTTGAATACCTACAAACACCTCCTCCAACGCCTCCTACTCCACCTACGCCAAAGATCGGATCGGGTGGAACCGGTACAAAACGAACCACAGCTCGAAAGACAACGACAAGGCAGACGAGCACAACCACTGTCGCCGGCAAAAAGACCACGAGCAAACGCGCTACGTCGGCGAAAGGCAAGGATTCCACACGCAAGACTGCTGCAAGAGCAGACAAGAAATCGACCAAGGCAAAACCCGAGCCACAAGCAGCCAGCCCAAGTGCTGCTGATTCAAGCTCAAATGGGAAACCGGCCAAGAAGACGACCAGGAGTCGTGGAAGGCCATCAGGCTTGCCCAAGCCAATCCCTCCGAGACCGCTAAGAGAACTACCTGGATTGTCCGCACGCCCCAGCCAGACTTCTGCGAGCAAGAACACGGGATTTCTTCGAAACCTAGGTATTGAACCTTACGTTCAAGCGACCGAAGAACCCTATATGTCGCAAGAGCAACACGTTCACTTCAAGGAAATTCTGGTTCGGTGGGAACACAAACTCATGAATGATGTGGACCGTACTGTCGAAGGGATGCAGGGAGAAATCTCGAATGTTCCCGACCCCGTCGATCAGGGAACCAACGAAGGCATATTTGAAGGCGAACTGAGAACGAGAGACCGCGAGCGTCAACTTCTCAAGAAGATCGCTGAGGCTCTGGAGAGTATCAAGACCGAGGATTACGGCTACTGCGAAGATTGTGGCATCGAAATCGGTCTCGGACGCCTTGAGGCGAGACCCATCGCCACCAAATGCGTGGACTGCAAGGAACGCGACGAAAAGCGCGAAAAATTGGAGCGAGGCGTTTAAGCTACCGTAATCTCAGACCTTCGCTACGTAGGGCGATTTGCTCCTACAAACTCCGGTCCCATGCACTTTGGCACACTGTTCGTTGCAGTGGCCAGCTACTTAGACGCAAGAAAACATAATGGGCTATGGCTGGTTCGAATCGACGATCTCGATCAGCCGCGGGTATCCAAGCAGGCCGAAGACAGCATTTTGCGCTCGCTCCAATCACATGGGCTCAATTGGGACGGCTCAATTTCAAGACAGCAAGACAACTGGCACCTCTATCGTGAAGCACTCGACAGACTGGAGGATGCGTGCAACGTGTTCTACTGCACATGTAGTCGCAACCAGGTGGATCGACAAATTGGTTGCGTCGGTTCCTGTAGTGTCAACACGACTCGTCCGAACCAGGCGCACTCCCTTCGAATGCACGTGGATCTCGACAACATCGAACTGTGCGACAGAATTCAGGGAAGCATGAGTCCATACAAACCGACTCAAGCGCGCAATATCGCATTGTGGAGAAGAGACGGAATACCATCCTACCCGCTATCTGTTGTCGTAGATGACAAGAACGACGGTGTGTCCGATGTAGTGCGTGGCTCCGACCTAATCGAAAACTCGTTTCAGCAGGCGTATATTGCCCGAAGTCTCGATCTTCCAGCACCCAGGTACGCACACGTCCCGGTTCTTACCGAACGTAGTGGCAACAAGCTCTCCAAGCGAGATCTTGCGACATCCATCGATGATCGCTGCGCCAAGTACAACCTCATCTGGTCTATGCAACTTCTTGGAATGGAGCCGCCTCAGAGACTTTCACTTGCTGAGCTTCTTGAGTGGGGAGTGAAGGCGTGGAACATAGATAGCGTCCCGAAGCAAGACCATCTAAAGTCGTGTATAAGCATCTAATTCGGTCAAGGCTCGAGATGATGTTCGATTTCTTGCAATCAACTCTCCCCCTCCAGCGATAGACCCGCCGCAATACCTAATCCCATGAGCATGCGAGAAACGGTCTACGGCATCCTTGCGACACCCACGACAAGTGGGCCATTCCGCTCCATGCTTGGCCTCGAGGACTCTGCAGTCCGAGAATGCACGAGGGACCAACTCGAAAACGGCCGGCGTCCCGAAAGTTTTTCGGCCATCATTGCGTCGCTGGACTTCATCGGAGAGAAGAAATTGTTCCAATCACTCTCGAACATCGTTCCGGTGATCATCGTCGACGAGGACCCTTCTTACGAGAAAGCCGTACTGGCCATTCGCAACGGTGCCTACGACTACCTGACGGCGGAACCCCAGGACCACCTGCAAAACAGGATTGTCGAATCAGTTCAAAGCTTTCACGATGCATCCGATCGCTACGACCTCGAACAGAAGATCATCGGAAACTGCTTGCAAGTAGTCGAACTTCGATCCATGATTTCCAAGGTGGCGCCCATCGAGAGCCCGGTTCTCATTTACGGGCCAACCGGTGCCGGAACCACTCTCATCGCCAGTTGCCTCCACGCCGCCAGTTCGCGCTCCGACAGACCGTTGGTAACCCTCAACTGCGATCTGGTGCCGGACGACCTCGTGATGTCCGAATTGTTTGGCAGTTCCGACGATGACTCAATTCCGGGACGTATCGCCGCTGCGGCCCGAGGAACTTTGTTTCTACGAGAAGTGGGAGCGTTGCCGCTGGAAGCGCAAGCAGGATTGTTGCACTTGTTCAAGTACGGTGAAATCCAGCGCCAGCCAGCAAATCAGTTTCAGTCCGTCGACACAAGAATTGTCGTTTCGAGCAGCACATCACTGGATCAGCTCGCCGCACAGAGCAAATTTCGAGACGACTTGCGCATCTGGCTCAGCCAATACACACTGAATTTACCACCACTTGCCGAGCGTGAGAGTGACATCCATTTGCTAGCTCAAACGATGCTGGAAAAACACTGTGCAAATCTAAAGAAACCCGGATTGCAATTCAGTCCAGCAGCCGTGGAGCGAATGAATTCCTACCACTGGCCCGGAAACGTGCGCGAACTGGACCAAGCTGTTGAACGGAGCGTTTTGCTGTGCGACGAGAATTGGATCATGGCAGATCACCTGGGATTGGACTCCGTGTCCCCTCCCGACCGAGAAAACGAAACAAAGAGTGGTGACTACACGACACTGTCGGACTACTTCGTCGAGTTTGTTCGAACGAACGAGGAGAAATTCACGGAAACAGAATTGGCGGAAAAACTCGGCATCTCACGCAAGAGTTTGTGGGAACGTCGCAATAAGCTTGGAATACCGCGTAGACGAACGAAAATTAAGCGACTTCACTCCTAAGCAGCTCCCGCACCTTCCGGGGAGTTCAAGAGGGGTGCCCAGCCAGCCACCAAATACCCCGTGGAACAGCCTGTTTGCGTTCACCTGCGTTGGTTGTTACTTGTATGGATTCTGTTTACAACACCCCAGGCCATGACTCAATTAGTGACATATGGCAACAATGCCACGACACCAAGAGTGAGGTATTGCTTCACGACTTTGCTAACACCGGTACGTGCTAGCCGCAAGTCTGCACCGCTTGTTGAGAACAGCGAGAGAGGCCGTGTTCTGTCTGCCGGCCACTATGTCGGTGCAACACCGCAGGAGAACGAAGCGTGATCCGAGTTTCCGTGAAACCCGAGCTGATCCGCTGGGCGCGAGAGCGAGCGGGGATCACTCAGGAGAGTCTTCAAGGGAAGTTCAAGAGACTGTCTGATTGGGAGAGTGGACATGCACAACCCACCCTCAAGCAACTCCAGAGCTTCGCCAACAAGGTCTACGTGCCATTAGGCTATCTGTTCCTCTCCGAGCCCCCCGAAGAAGCCTTACCCATTGCCGATTTCCGTACGGGCGCGAAACCGACGCGGGCCAAAGCAAGCCCTAATTTGATCGACACGATCTATGCGATGCAGCGTCGCCAAGCGTGGTTGCACGAACACCTCGTAGAGAACGAGGCGAAGCCATTGGACTTCGTGGCAAGCGCTCGCATTACAGACGACCCTGCCGAGACGGGCCGAGAGATGCGGCGAACCATCGGCCTGGACGACGGCTGGGCAGAAGGAGTCAGTACTTGGCAGGATGCAGCGGATGAGCTACGCCGCATGATCGAACGGGTCGGGGTGATGGCGGTGGTCAACGGTATCGTCGGCAATAACTCGCACCGCCCCTTGAGTGCTGAGGAATTTCGCGGCTTTGCGCTCGCAGATCGCTACGCTCCTCTTATCTTCGTGAACAGCTCTGATGTGAAGTCCGCCCAAATGTTCATGCTGGCATTCGAGCTGGCGCACATCTGGCTTGGTGAAGAAGGACTCTCGGGTTTCGAAAATCTGCTTCCGGGTGATAGCGAAGTGGAGAATTGGTGCAATCTGGCGGCAGCTGAGTTTCTAGTTCCGTCGTGCGAACTACGGGAGTGCTGGTCACAAGTCAAGCGGCAACAGAATCGCTTTGAGAAACTTGCGTGCTTGTTCAAGGTAAGCCCGGTAGTCGCCGCACGTCGGGCCATGGACGTGATGCTCATTGATCGCAACACGTTCTTTGACTTCTACGGATACCACATGAGCAGGGAACGCCAGGGCGGTCCGAAGCAGTTCGGTGGCGATTTCTACAGCAACCAGAATGCGCGGGTCGGCCAAATGTTTGCGACCCATGTGATCAGCGCAGCGCTCGAAGGACGACTTGGATTCGGGGAAGCATACGAGCTGACCGGTTTGGCTGGTGGAACATTCCAGAAATATGCTGCTCGATTGAACTTCAAGCTCCCCTGTTAGCGAGTCACCACTAATTTGTGGACTCGGTTGTCCAAATGCGGCGAAGAATCTCCGCTATACATTCGACATCTGCTCCGGTTTCTGGACATGCCAGCAATTACTTCCCGGTCGCCGGTGCGAGTACCTTCGGTATGCTCGGAGTGCTGAATTCGCGGATCGACTCCGCCAAGAGGGGCGCATGACGCGAAGTGGGATCCGAAGCACTTAGTCGGGCGTTCCGCTGGTCTCCGAGTCGTCAGTTTTGTTTTCGAAATGTCGTCAGTTTTAGTGTCGTACGACACTCAATCAATCGCCACAGCTTGCACCTCCACTGACGATTGGGGAGTATTTGACGCTATGGAAGCGGTGGAAGAACAATAGGTCGCCCAGAATTCCTGACACTACAACGATAGAGAGAATCCACCCCGTGCCTACAATCTGCGCCATCTCCATCGCTCCCGCTATGCCGTTGGTTTGACATCCCCAAAACGACATAAGCATCTGATCACCGCTGATCAGATTCCCCACGCGATCAGGGGAATTGTGTCCAAGCTCGTCGACCACGGTTACGATGCGAAACTGGTTGGCGGATGCATCCGAGATCTACTGCTCGGAATCGAACCCGAGGACTTCGACATCATTACGTCGGCCCGTCCCGATCAAATCACCAAAACAATTGATCGCTCAAGGATCATCGGTCGAAGATTTCGCCTCGTTCACGTACAGCATGGTCGAGACGTCGTGGAAGTTTCGACGTATCGACGCCGCAGCAAGCAACGTGGTTCGCTGTCTCTCAATCGCTACGGCTCGATCAAGACGGATTCAGTGACCCGCGACTTCACAGTCAACGCTCTGTACTACGACATCGAGCGCGAAGAAGTCTTGGACTACATGAATGGTCTCCACGACATTAGGAACGGGATTCTCAGATGCATTGGCAAACCCATGGGTCGGTTCGCTGAAGATCCCTGCCGGATGCTTCGAGCGTGCCGGTTCGCTTCCACATTGCCACTGAAACTCGAACCTGACATTAGGAAGACGATACGCAAGAAAGGCCAGCTAATCACTGAAATCAAACCCGGCCGTCTTCAGAATGAACTTGAAAAGATGCTGTTGCGTGGCAATTCTCTGGAGAATTGCCGCACTCTCGAAAGACTGGATCTATTGAATGTCCTTTTTCCTCCATTACATGACCTTGACGATCTTGCGATTGCCGCGCTGCGCAACTCAGATTCCAGAATTGCCGAAGGAAAGCCAGCAACGCTGGCATTTCTGATCGCGGCCATTCTGTGGAGACACTTCAGAGAACTAACGAACCCCGAAACGAAAGGCTCCATGACAGTCGAACAAAGGGTTGCCATCGCGAATTCCATCATTCGGGAACAAAACTCGGTGTTCAGAATTCCCAATCAGATGCGCATCAACATTGTGGACATGTGGATGCTGCAGGCTCGGTTGGAACACCCGCGGCCGAAGACTGTTCGAAGTCTCCTCGAGAGGAGATTCTTTCGCGCCGCCTATGATCTGCTCGTGTTACGAGCTAAAGTCGGAGACACCGACGCTGATCACGCTCAATGGTGGACGAGCATCCAATCCATGTGCCCTGAAGATCGAGAGTCGACCATTCGACAGCTTCAGCCAAAACGAACCCGTAGACGCCGCAGACGCCGTCCTCGTTCGAGTCGCAAATCGAATCCAGCAACACAATAAAATTTGCTCATAGGTTCGAAGCGAATGAAACCTTCAGCGAGATCACTATGAGCAGTCAATCGGCGAGAACTCCGGTATCACTTAATACTCTTGCAACGCGCAAGCGCAAAAGCGATAAGTTTGCGTGTCTGACCGCGTATGACGCGCTGTTTTCCGAATTGATCAGCACCAGTGGAATCGAAGTCATGCTGGTGGGCGATTCCCTGGGCATGGTGCTGCAAGGGCACGACAGCACCCTGCCAGTCACTCTCGAAGATATGGTCTACCACATGAACTGCGTTCGTAGAGGAAATCAAGGCAGTTTGATCATGGCGGACTTGCCGTTCATGAGCTATGCGTCGTCCAGCCAATCTCTTGAGAGCGCAGCCGATCTCATGCGATCAGGAGCCCACATCGTCAAACTGGAAGGTGGAGCATGGCTATCGGAGAGTACGCGATTGCTGTACGAACGGGGAATTCCGGTGTGCGCACACATGGGACTGACTCCTCAGTCGATCAATCGATTCGGTGGCTTTCGTGTCCAAGGGCGCGACCCAAAACAAGCATCAAACATGCTTGACGAGGCCCTAATTCTCGAAGATTCTGGAGCTTCGATCTTGCTTCTTGAGTGCGTGCCTGCCTCTCTTGGACAGACCATTACCGAACGGCTCGAGATTCCCGTCATCGGGATCGGAGCCGGCCCGCATACCGACGGCCAGATCATGGTCATGCACGACATGCTGGGCATTACGCCCGTCTCAATCAAGACACCGAAATTCGTCAAGAACTTCCTGCCGGAGAGCAACAATGGAATTCGAGGCGCATTCGAGGCGTATGCTGAATCAGTTCGGAATGGATCGTTCCCCGGACCCGAACACTGCTTCGCCTAGAGTCCAGTGGATGTCGTAACGACGAAAGCAGCTCTCCGCGATGCCTTGCAATCGATTGAGCTGACATCGATTGTTGGACTCGTGCCCACGATGGGCAATCTTCACACTGGACACTTGAGACTGATCGAAGCGGCTCGGTCGCAATCCGCTGTAGTAGTCGCAACCATCTTTGTCAATCCACTGCAGTTTGGACCGAAAGAAGACTTCGAAAGCTACCCGCGCGTCTTGGAACAAGACTCAAAGCTTCTCCGTGAACATCGCACTGACTTGCTGTTTGCACCCTCCATGGAGGAAATGTATCCACATGGCAGGTCCCCCCACACCAACGTCTCATTGGGCCATCTAACGGGCTTTCTTTGCGGGTCCAGCAGACCAGGCCACTTCGATGGCGTGGCAACGGTGGTATCCAAGCTGTTCAATCTTGTCCAGCCTCAACGGGCGTATTTCGGGGAGAAGGACTGGCAGCAACTTACTCTAATACGTGCAATGGTTCACGATCTCGACTTTCCAATTCAAATAGTGGGCGTCCCTACCGCAAGAAGCGAAGACGGACTGGCGTTGTCGAGTCGCAATGGATATCTGAACGCTGAGGAACGAGCTAAAGCGCATCTGCTCTACGAATCCCTAAACCGAATCCGCCAATCGGTCTTGAATGGAGACCTCGACTACGCGAAACTGGAGTCCGACGCGTTTGAGAGACTAGCCAGTGAGGGTTTTGCACCCGATTACGTTTGCGTACGGGAAGGAGCATCGTTGCAAGCTGCCACCGCCGACAGTACGGACCGACGGGTCTTTGGAGCTGCTCATCTAGGAAGTGCACGCCTAATCGACAACATCCCGATTGATGAGTAATTAGTGTGTCGGATTCACCAGGAAACGACGTTCAATGTTCCACGTGGAACTTTGTACAGTATGAAGCTGATCGAGTCTTGCAGCTGAATCCAAGCTCCATCACGCAAATCGCCGGTCGATTTGCTGCAAACCATCAAGAGGTGGAGGGGTTGATCGTCGATTGGTCCCGCCAACGCATCGACGAAGGAGGCATTCGTGCTCTCGATAAGTTGGCCGACGACCGTGACACCTTGGGATTCCTCGATCGACTGGCTCGTGGCGAGATCCTGAACCTCACCGAAAATCGCAGCGTGATGCACATGGCTCTGCGCGACATCGGGCGCAAACTGAACTACATCAATAACACGATTGCAGAGCAAATCGCAACGGAACGCAAACGAATGCTCGAGTTTGCGGAGGATGTTCGCCAAGGCCGAGTCCAAGGATCGGACGGAAAGGCATTTACCGACATCGTCCACTGCGGAATTGGCGGGTCACACTGGGGTCCGGCCTTGGTTTGCGATGCGCTTCAAGAATTCAGCTCGAGTCCGATTCGACTGCACTTCTGTTCCAACTCGGACCCGCGGAATCTGCAGACATTGGAATCGTCACTCCCAGCATCGACAACACTTCTTGTTGTCGCTTCGAAGTCGAACTCCACATTTGAGACGCTTGCCAACGCTCGCCGCGCTCGAACTTGGCTGACCGAACGCCTGAAACCGGAGGCAGACCTGGACAGTCACTTTGTGCACATTTCGAGCAAACCTGATGCACAAGTTGGGTCAGCGAGAAAGTTCTGGATTCCCGATTCCGTCGGTGGAAGATTCTCGCTCTGGTCCAGCATGGGATTGCCCATTGCCATATTCATGGGGCGTGACCGATTCTTGGAACTGCTGGAGGGGGCAAATGCAATGGATCTTCATGTGCTCAGTGAACCCACTGGCACAAATGTAGCGATTCGACTCGCAACATTGGCAATCTGGAATACGAACTTCCTGAATTGCGAGTCACATCTGGTGCTTCCCTACGACTCCCGATTGAAATTGCTGACCCCGTATTGCCAGCAATTGGAAATGGAGAGCAATGGGAAGCGGGTCGACACCGACGGCGAAACAGTCGGAGAGCAGACCAGTCCGGTGGTCTGGGGTGGACTCGAGACCGACGGGCAACATGCGTGGCACCAGTTGCTTCATCAAGGAACCCGCTCATACAGCGCGGACATCGTGGCTTCGCTGGATGCATTGGACTCCAAGTCCGACCAAGACATGCATGAATGGATGCTCGCGAACGCCGTCGCACAGAGCGCTGTGATGCTGGCCGGCACAACGGACGCATCGACCGAACCACATCGCCAAATACCCGGCGGAAACGGTTCCACTGTCATTCTCCTAGACCAAGTGAATCCACGGACTTTGGGAGCTCTACTCGCGCTCTACGAACACAAGGTCGCGGCATGTGGACATCTTTGGGGCATCAACTCGTTTGACCAGTGGGGAGTCGAAGAAGGCAAGCTTCAGGCGGGTCGGGTACATGATGCGATTCAGGGCGAAGCGGCAGACGAAGTTGATCCTGCGACCGCAGAACTCCTTCTTACAATACGAAAGAAGCTCAGTACCTAGTCCCCTACCGGAGAGCATGCCAGTGTCCGAGAACTATCCCGTACCAAAAGACTTCTCCCAATCTAGCTACATTGATCGGAGCAAGTACGAGAGCATGTATGAGGAGTCTGTACAAGATCCGGAAGGATTTTGGGACAGGCAGGCTCGAGAGCATCTCGATTGGTTCAATCCGTTCACCGATGTCTGCGAAGCATCGTTTGAAGACGGCACATTCAATTGGTTCCAAAACGGAACCCTGAACGCTTCCCACATCTGCATAGACCGACATCTGGCGGAACTTGGTGACCGCATCGCCATCATTTGGGAAGGCGACGACAGCTCCGAACAGAAACACATCACTTACTGCGAACTTCACCGACAAGTCTGCAAGCTCGCCAACGCGTTGAAGCAACGCAACGTGAGACGCGGCGATCGTGTCTGCATCTACATGCCCATGATCCCTGAGGCCGCCTACGCGATGCTGGCGTGCGCTCGCATTGGTGCAATCCATAGCGTAGTGTTTGGTGGATTCTCGTCGATCTCACTTCGTGACCGCATTCTCGATTCCGACTGTCAGACGCTGATCACAGCCGATGAAGGAATTCGAGGCGGCAGAACCGTGCCTCTCAAGGAAAACGCCAATGTGGCTCTTGCGGAGTGTCCCAATGTGCACACCGTATTGACCGTTCGACGCACCGGTGGCGATGTGGAGATGGTTCCCGAACGCGATGTTTGGTATGACGAGCTAGTCGACCCGCAGAGCGACGACTGCCCTGTGGAACGTATGAACTCAGAAGACCCTCTGTTCATTCTGTACACCTCGGGTAGCACCGGAAAACCCAAGGGTGTGCAACACGGAACGGCCGGCTATCTGCTGCATGCAAAGTTGACGCACCAGTACATCTTCGACTATCACGCCGACGACATCTACTGGTGTACTGCCGATGTCGGGTGGATTACCGGGCACTCCTACATCGTGTACGGACCTCTGGCGAACGCTGCGACCACACTGATGTTCGAAGGTGTCCCAACCTACCCCGACGCCTCGAGGTTCTGGCAAGTCGTCGACAAACACTCCGTCAACATCTTCTACACCGCTCCGACTGCCATTCGACAACTCATGGCGGAAGGCGATGAATTCGTTGCCCGTACATCTCGCAAGTCGTTGCGTCTTCTCGGCACCGTCGGTGAACCCATCAATCCCGAAGCGTGGGAGTGGTATCACGGAGTCGTAGGTGACCGAAGATCCCCAGTTGTCGACACGTGGTGGCAAACGGAGACCGGCGGAATCATGATTTCTCCACTACCCGGAGCAACTGACCTCAAACCGGGTTCCGTGACACGACCGTTCTTCGGAATCAAGCCGGCCCTTGTCGACGATGAAGGCAACATCATCGAGGAAACCGAAGCATCCGGAAACCTCGTGATGCTCCAAGCTTGGCCCGGTCAAATCAGAACGGTGTATGGCGACCATCAACGTGTGATCGATACGTACTACTCTCGGTTTCCGGGTATGTACTTCACGGGAGACGGAGCTCGCCGAGACGGGGATGGCTACTACTGGATCACTGGCCGTGTCGACGATGTGATCAATGTCTCGGGCCATCGCTTGGGTACCGCAGAAATCGAAAGCGCTCTCGTCTTGCATGAATCCGTGGCCGAAGCTGCCGTTGTGGGCGCGCCGCACGACATCAAGGGTGAGTCCATCTACGCCTTTGTGACCACCATGACCAGTGTTCAGCCGACTGAGGATCTCCGTCAGCAATTGCTTCAGCTGGTACGGAGCGAGATCGGTCCGATCGCTCGACCGGACGCAATCCAATGGGCCCCTGGACTACCCAAGACACGCTCCGGCAAAATCATGCGCCGAATCCTTCGCAAGATTGCCGCGAACGACGTTGAGGACCTTGGCGATACATCAACGCTAGCGGATCCGGCGGTCGTCGAGGACCTCGTGGAGAATCGCGTCTCCTAGGCTAGTCCAACATCGGTTGCCGATGCGACCGGACTCGTCTCAAGACTGGATGGAACAACAGCAGACTACGATTCTGCTTCTGCACGAGCTCCTTCAACGTCTTTCATCGACAGCGACACCCTGCCTCTAGGGTCGATGTCGAGCACGACCACTTCCACTTGCTGGCCTTCCTTCAGGTAGTCGGAAACACGTTCGACACGCTTCGGAGCGATCTTCGATATGTGAACAAGGCCATCCTTGCCGGGCAGGATGTTCACGAAGGCGCCGAAGTCCATGATGTTCTTCACCTCGCCTCGATAGATCTTGCCGATTTCCGGTTCTTCCGTGAGATTGTTGATCATCTCCTTGGCGATGTTTGCCGCCTCACCTGACTCGGCATAGATCTTGATCGTGCCGTCGTCGTAGGTCTCCACCTCTGCTCCGGATTCTTCTTGAATGGAACGAATGGTGGACCCACCTTTCCCGATGACTTCACGAATCTTTTCTTTGTTGATCTTCAACGTGACGATGGTGGGCGCGTAGGGCGAAACATCGTCTCGCGCCTTGTCCAGAACCGCATTCATAGCACTCAGAATGTGCTGACGAGCAGAATGAGCCTGTGCCAGCGCAACTTCCATGATCTCTTCGGTTATGCCTTCGATCTTGATGTCCATCTGCAGGGCAGTCACACCGTTCGTTGTACCGGCAACTTTGAAGTCCATATCTCCGAGATGATCCTCATCTCCAAGAATGTCGGTCAAAACAGTGAATCGGTCTTCGTCTTTCACGAGTCCCATCGCAACACCGGCAACTGCAGACGAAACCGGCACTCCGGCATCCATAAGCGCGAGCGATGCACCACAGACGCTGGCCATCGAGCTCGAACCGTTGCTTTCAGTGATTTCGGAAACGACGCGCACTGTATAGGGCCAATCATCGGCATCGGGGAGCACTGCTTCGACAGCTCGGCGAGCTAATCGACCGTGTCCGATTTCGCGTCGTGCTGGACCCCGCAGCCGACTTGCTTCTCCGACGCTATAAGGCGGAAAGTTGTAGTGAAGCAAGAAGTGATCGCGCGTTGTCCCACTAAGCGCATCGATGAGGGCTGCATCTCGAGTCATACCCAATGTGGTCGTTACGATCGCCTGTGTCTCACCTCGCTGAAACAAGGCGGATCCATGTGTACGACCGAGTACTCCGACCTCGATATCCAGATCTCGAACTTCGTCCGCTCGACGCCCATCGATTCTGGCCTCTCCATTCAGGATACGCTCTCGAACGATGCTTTTCTCAAGCGAAGAAAAGTGTTCCTTCGCTTCTGATTCGGCATTTTCGGCATCCCCGGAGTCCGCAATGGACTCGACCACCTCGTCACGCAACCGCCGGACTTCGGCAAGTCGTTCCGACTTGTTGGTCACTCGGTAGGCCTCGCCAAGTTTGGTGGCAACTCTCTGTTCGACCTGCTCGGCGATCTGCGTATTTTTCTCAGCCGGCGCGTAGTTCCAGGGTTCCTTTCCAGCCACTTCCACCAATCTCTTGATGGCCTGAATCTGCACCTGCATCTCCTGATGCGCGAACAGCACAGCTCCCAACATCTGATCCTCAGAAAGCTCATTGGCTTCGCTCTCGACCATCAATACAGCCGACTCGGTGCCCGCAACGACCATGTTGAGGTTCGACGACTCAAGCTCGGAGAGACGAGGATTGAGCAAGTAGGAATTGTCGGAAAATCCAACGCGGTTCGCTCCGATGGGGCCACGGAACGGCACTCCCGAGATAGCCAATGCTGCCGATGTGCCAATCATGGCGACGATGTCGGGATCGACATCCTTGTCCGTTGACATCACGGTGGCGATGACATGGACTTCATTACGAAAACCGTCCGGAAACAGCGGACGGATCGGTCGGTCGATCAATCGGCAGGTCAGCGTTTCCTTTTCGCTAGGCCTGCCCTCTCTTCGGAAGAAGCCGCCGGGTATTCGCCCAGCCGCATACATCCGTTCCTGATAGTCGACAGTCAACGGGAAAAACGACTGGTTCGGCATGGGTTCCCGCGCCGCAACGACCGTGCAGAGCACGCTGGTGTCGTCCATATGCGCCATGACGGCACCCGATGCCTGACGTGCTACACGCCCTGTTTCCAGCCGTACTCGGTGATTACCGAGTGGGAATTCAACTTTTCTTGGTTTCAAGTCTTTCACCTTCAGTGCTAGCGTCGAATCTCGAGCCGCGAAATGAGGAACGTGTACCGATCAACATCCTTCGACTTGAGATAGTCCAGCAACTTGCGTCGGCGAGCGACCATGATTTGCAATCCACGACGAGAGTGATTGTCTCGTTTGTGATTCTGCAAATGTTCCTGAACGGAATTGATGTTCTTGGTTAGTAGTGCAACCTGAACTTCGGGTGAGCCGGTGTCGTTTTCACCACGACCGAACTCCTTTTGAATTTCATACTTTGTTTCGGCAGTCAATGCCATGCCCTAGCCTCCTAGGTTCTTGTACTTGCAGATTGACGGAAACAACCGCCATTCATGCGATGATTCTTCGCGGCGCAACTCTGCCATCGATGAGGATTTCTCCGACTCCGAGGAATTTCTCTTCACAGCCTCGCGATGTCTCGCACAGTCGAACCCAGCCTTGTTCGGGTGCTTGTTCGACCCGGACGGGTTGTCCATGCTTGACGTTGTACGCAGCTGGACCTGTCACATAAACTGCAGGCCAACTATCTACCGCACGAGAAGTCGGAAGCAAAAGTCCGTCATTGCGCTTCTCATGCACCGCATCTTCTATTTCTTTCATTGTGACGAGATTACTCTCGTCGAATGGGCCGACTTTAGTGCGACGAAGAGCCGTCACATGAGCTCCACACTGCAACTCCTCGCCAATGTCGGCAACCAGCGTTCGAACATAGGTTCCTTTGCTACAGTGGATGTCCAGCACAAACTCGGGATGTTCAAATCGAACCAGCTTGTTGGCGAAAATCGTCACGGGTCGTGGTTCACGCGGAACCTCCAGACCTTTACGCGCCAGCTTGTACAGCGGTTGCCCGTTGCTCTTGATAGCTGAGAACATCGATGGAATCTGCTCGATCTGGCCGCTAAAACGTTCGAGCACAGCTTCGAGGTCCCCCGAATCAACGTGATCTGCGTTGCGCTCCGAAGTAATCGAGCCCTCCGCATCGCCGCTATCAGTTGCGACTCCCAGTACCGAACCCACTACATATCGCTTGTCGGCATTGAGGAGAAACTGAGAAAACTTCGTGGCATCGCCAAAACACAGAGGAAGAACTCCGGTGGCCAAGGGATCGAGACTTCCGGTGTGACCGACTTTCTTGGCACCAAACAAACGCTTGACCTGTTGCAACGCCGCATTCGACGAAATGCCGGCAGGCTTGTCCAGCACCAATATCCCGTTGATGTCCCTCCCTCGAGGGCGTCGGCTACTCACTCGAACTTTCCGCTACTGTCGTTTCTCGTCTGGCTGCTTCTTCGATGAGCAAGTCCAATCGACGACTGGATTCCTCCAAGTCGTCATAGTGAAACCGAAGCTGTGGGGTGGATCGCATGGGAAGCCGCTGTGCCAGTTCCGTCCGCAGGAATCCCGCCGCCTTGCCCAATACGTCAACCAGAACAGCTCTATCTTCTGTCCCGGCTTCGGGGCTTTGCACGTAGACATCGGCAAACGCCAAGTCCCGTGTGACCCGCACTTCCGTGAGAGTCAATTCGCCCGTGCTCACCCGTGGGTCGCGCATTCGACGTCGAATGATTTCGCTGAGTTCCCGACGGATCGATTCAGCTACACGAAGCTCACGTCCGAACGATCGAGAGCGATTGAGAACTCGAACGCGACGCATTAGAGGGCGCGCGCTTCTTCGCGCGCTTCGTAGACTTCGATTCGATCCCCTTCTCGAACATCGTTGTAGTTGCGTACGCCAATACCGCACTCGAATCCGTTGCGAACTTCCAGCACATCATCCTTGAATCGTCGTAGAGACTCCAATTCGCCTTCGTAGATGACTGTGCTCTCTCGCAGCACCCGAATCTTCTTGTTGCGGAATATCGAACCTTCCACAACCATGCAGCCGGCAATGTTTCCAAAACGTGGAGAGTGGAAGACATCTCGAACTTCGGCAGTGCCGATGATCTCTTCCCGAACCAAGGGCACGAGCATGTCTTCCAGCATGCTCTTCATGTCGTCCAACAATTCGTAAATGATGCTGTAGTACCGAACTTCGACCGAGTTTTGCTCGACGAGACTCTTGGCTGCATTGTCGAGACGCACGTTGAAACCAAAGATCATGGCATCGTAGGCCAATGACATGTTGACATCCGATTCGGTAATTCCGCCGACTCCCGATCCGAGAATCTGTACGGCAACTTCCTCGTTCCCCAATTCGTTGCAGGCCTGAGTGATCGCTTCCAACGATCCTCTTACATCGGTCTTCAGGACAATGTTGAGAATGCGTTTTTCGCCCTTGCCAAGATTCGCGAACATGTTCTCCATCCGCGGACCCTGGCGCATGAGCGACTGCTTCTTCAGATTCCTGTCGGCACGCACACTCGCGACGTTGCGCGCTTGACGTTCATCCATGGCGACATTGAATTCATCGCCAGCCGAAGGTGCTCCGTTCAATCCGAGCATTTCAACAGGAATTGAAGGACTTGCCTCATTCACTACCACACCCTGATCGTTGAGCAGCGAACGAACCTTGCCAAAGCACTCGCCTGCCAGCACAACGTCGCCCCGTTTCAACGTGCCGTTCTGTACCAGGAGAGTTGCAACAGGACCACGACCTCGATCCAGCTTCGACTCGATAACGGTCCCTCGGGCGGTAGCCTCGGGATAGGCCTTGAATTCGTGCACTTCTGCCAATAGCGAGATCGCGTTCAAGAGTTCCTCGATTCCTTCTCCAGTCTCGGCGGAAACATCGATGAACTGAGTATCGCCGCCCCACTCTTCTGGCATAACTCCGATGGCGTTCAGTTCGTTCCTGACTCGACTCGGTTCGACACCTGGCAGATCGATCTTGTTGACCGCGACGACGATGGGTACTTCGGCAGCCTTGGCGTGTTGCACGGCCTCCTCCGTTTGAGGCATCACACCATCGTCTGCGGCGCACACGAGCACCGCAATGTCCGTTGCACCTGCACCACGAGCCCGCATCGCAGAAAAAGCCGCGTGGCCGGGCGTGTCGAGAAATGTGATCGATCCCTGAGGCGTCTCCAAGTGGTACGCGCCGATGTGCTGGGTCATGCCGCCCACTTCTTCGTTGACGACTCGTGTCTTGCGAATGCGGTCCAGTAGCGACGTCTTTCCGTGGTCTACATGACCCATTACGACAACCACTGGTGATCGTCCGACAGGTTCTCCTTCAGTTTGATTGCCGGTGATTAACTCCTCTTCGATTCGGTCGGAGGAGACGATCTTGACACGGTGTCCCATCTCTTCGACGACCAGACTGGCCGTATCGGTGTCGATTGTCTGATTGATCGTTCGCATTTCGCCGAGGTTCATCAAGGTAGTAATGACCTCGCCAGACTTCACCGACATCCTGCGGGCGAGTTCGCCGACGGTTATGGCATCTGAAAGCTCGACATCGCGAACTACCTGCTTCTCGGGCTTCGAGAACTCTCCACCCTGCTTGGTAACCTCGAACTGCTGCTTCTGACTGCGTCTGCCGGAGCGACGGCGTTTGCCTTGCCTTCCGCCTCGAAAGTCGAGAGTTCCGCCAAGTCCCGCTCGACCACCGGTTTGCTTGCGAGGCTCGCGTCGCTTGCCGCCCTTTTCAACTTTGAGTGCATCAGCTTCGGCCCGAGCTGCGGCATCCGCAGCCTGCTTGCGCTTCTGTTCCTCTTCGTTCCGAACGCGTTCCGCTTCCTGTTCGCGTTCCAGACGCTCGCGTTCCGCTTGCTCAGCTCGCAACCGTTCGGCTTCCTGTCGTTGCCGCGACTCTTCGGCTCGTGTTTGATGCTGACGTCGAACTTCCTCTTCAGCTGCGACGCGCTTCGCCTCTTCCTGACGAATTCGTTCTTTCTCAAGATCGAGCTGTGACGGCTCGCCTTCGGTCCGATCTGGTTCAGCCGTCTTGGCTTCGAGATCGACGTCAACCGTCTCTTGCGCTTCAGCTTCTGCAGGCTTGGCGACCTGATCCGGAGTTGGTTCAGTGGGCTCGGGGGTTACGGTTGTTTGTCCACGCTTAACGATCCGACGTCGTTTGCGTTCAGTTACCTTGACCGCACCGACCTGACGCTGCAGGCCAAGCGTTCCGGTTCGAGCGCGGGTCAACGTTCCAACTCCGCCTCCGGACACATCCCGCCGAGCCATTCCCGCGTCACTTCCCCCAACAGCACGTTCACCGCGACGCAGTACGGTTCCTCCAGCAGCCGTCGACCGGCTGGAATTGCCTTTCAAGTACTCGTTGAGTTGGCTAAGTTCGTCCGTGGACATCGAGTCCCCGGGCTCTTTCTGGGGTAGACCGGCAAGGGCGATGTTGTCCAGCAACAACTTGACATCGACATTCTGCCGTTGGGCAATGTCAGCGACAGTGTTGGGTGAATTGGTTGCCATAGAGTCAGATCGTCGTTGCTGTTTCAGTCTTTACTTCTTACCGAGTTATCAATCCGACGTTTCCAACATGGGTTGTCGCGCAGTCATAATCAGATTGCCTGCAGTGTCGGGATCGATTCCAATCTCCATATCCAGGATGTCGGGAACTGCGAGATCGGCAAGATCCGTTACCGTTCGGACTCCCTGTGAAGCAAGTCGCCAAGCCACAACATCCGTCATGCCTTCCAGGTTCAACAACTCAACGGAGGGAGCTTCTGATTGCGAGTCGATGTCTTCCTCGTCGGGATTTTCCGCTATCGCGGCCTCGGCTCGCTCCCGCAGGACTTGCACGATTTCCTCGGTGAAACCCTCAATTTCGAGCATTTCATTGATGTCCACGTAGGCCACTTCATCGAGAGTCGAGAAGTTCTCTTCCACCAGGACCTGCGCTAGATCTTCGTCGACCTCAAGCCGGTTCATGAACATCTCGATTAATTTCAGTTCCCGCTCTTCCTGTTCCTTGATGGCATCGTCGTAACGACGAACGTTGAGTCTCCAACCACTCAGTTCGCTTGCCAGACGCACGTTTTCGCCATTCGATCCAATGGCAATGGCGTGGTGCTCCTCGCGTACCAAAACATCCATCGAGTGCAGGTCATCGTCACGCACGATCTGTTCGATCACAACGGGACTCATGGAATTGGCTACCAGCTGAGCGGGATCGGAGTCCCACTGAACTACATCAATTCGTTCACTCGCCAACGCGTTCGAAACTGCCTGTACGCGCGAACCTCTCATGCCGACACACGCACCAACAGCATCGATTCGACGGTCATTGGTCGTAACTGCGATCTTGGCACGCTGACCCGGAATCCGGGCCGCTCCCCGAATCTCGATCACCTCTTCAGCGATCTCGGGAACCTCGATCTTGAAAAGTTCGACCAGCATCTCGGTGCACGTCCGCGAGAGAATCAGCTGTGGACCCTTGTTCTCCGGATCGATGCGCAAGAGATATGCCTTAACCCGTTCGTCCGTCTTGTAGGACTCGTGAGGAATGATGTGCTCGCGGTACAAGACTCCTTCGACGTTGTTGCCGAGGTCCAGGATCACGACGGATTCCCGCCCCGTTCGCTTAACAGTTCCCGATATCAGCTGTCCTACCTTGTTGCGGTACTCCGTAGCGACGCGATCCCTTTCCGCTTCTCGGACCTTCTGGAAGATCACCTGGCGTGCGATTTGAGCCATGATTCGCCCGAAGTCCACTGTAGGCCATGGCTCTTCCCATGTGTCGCCTAATCCCAGCGTCTCATCTTTTTCTTGCGCTTGTTCCAGGGTCAAATGAGCATCGGGATTGAAAATCTGCTGCTCCCAGCTCAAAGGCTCGTCGTTGTCCGTATTGACTGGTTGGACTTCGGTGTCCGTTTCCGAGAACATCTGGTCTGGATCGACCACAGTCCACACTCGAAATGTCTCGCATGTGTCTTCTTCCCAATTGATCGATACGCGAAACTCCGCGTTTTCTCGAACGCGCCGCTTGGTTGCTGTGGCCAACGCCGCCTCGATTGCCTCTAAGACGATGCTTTCCGAGATGCCCTTTTCGTTGGACACCGATTCGACAGCAATGCTGATTTCCTTGTAGTTCATATCTCTCTGAGATCTAGGACGTCTAGTTCAACGACGGTACGACTCGAGCCCGCCGCAGCTGCTCGAAGTCCACAGTGAATTCGCCATCGTCAAAGTCAATGCAGAAACTTTGTTCGTCGCTCGAGCGCAATCGCCCTCGCACATGGGACCGACCCAACTTCGGCCACGACAGGCGTACATCAATGACTTCACCGACATAGGCTTCAAATTGCTCGGGTTTGAACAACACTCGGTCCAGACCCGGCGACGACACTTCGATGGTCAGATTGCTCGGTAGCGCACGCTCGACATCCAAAATCGCCTGGATTTGATCGCTTACGCTCGCACAGTCGTCGACTGTGATGCCATCGTTCGATTCGATGAACACGCACAGTCTCGCGCGATTGGCGCGCTGCATGTAGTCGATGCCCCAAATGGCGAAGCCCATGGCTTCCACCGTATCCGAGAGCATTTGCTCCAACTTGCTTGACTGTGTGTTCACTGCTTGCACTGGCAAACCAACTCAATCGAGACCGTTCCTGCCTGAACAGGTCTTCAAACCAAGAGAGCAACGAACACGAATGAGCCGGCACGGTGCAGTCGGACTGCATCGTTCCAGCGATAGAAGGGAATCGTATCGGCCCTCACCCATCGTCCGATGCGAGGGCAAACTCATGACGGTCTGTTAACTTATTCTTGCAATTGTCTGCAATTCGTTGACCATCGTGGTAGCGGGGGGAGGATTCGAACCTCCGACCTATGGGTTATGAGCCCATTGAGCTACCAACTGCTCCACCCCGCATCAGCAACGGGCGCAATTATAGAGATTTGAGGCCTACCAAGCAAGCCGTACGGTGGGACATCTTTGGATTTGCTGAGAGGGTGAAATCCTGACGCTAAATTCAGCCCAAGACTGGTTCTCGACGGTCCTTAGACATCCTCAAGGGTTTGTGCTTGATCGGGATCGTCCGGTAGCCACTTGAGTCTACTACGAAGCACGCTAGACTGCTCTTGGTGACTCATGGCTGAGCGAGACGGAGCACTCTACAATTCCTGCGCACAATCAAGTAGGAGCACCTATGACAGCCGAATCCCAAAAAGCCCTCGAACAAGAAATGCGACGAATCTACAGAGAGGTAACCGCATATCGCAAACAGCACGGCGGAACGCCTCGCGGAATGAATGTTCTATACAGCCCACCAATCTTGAGGCCAAAGCTTATGATCGTCTCCATCCAAGGAAGCGCTGGGGACCGCAAACTGCCTCAGGAGAAGTGGCCTTGTAAGTTCTCCTACAGCGAACAGGTGCATCCCTTCGGCACATCTCTGTTCGGTGCTTTTGGACGAATAGGGCTAACCCATGTTCTCCTGTGTCATACCGTCGCGACAAACATCGCATTTCCACAAACTGATCTTGGATTCACAGAGTGGTTGAAGACGCCGGGGGCACCAGAGTGGCTCAGCAAGTCCGTGGGCTGGATTGAGGAATTCATTAAGCTGATGAGTCCGGCCGTCATTCTCACATACGGTAAACAGCCATTCTTGCACCTTATGGGACGCGAAAAGCGCACAAACCAGACTGTCGAGCAGACGAGCAAGGAAGGCATCCCACTGATCGGATGTAACTACCCCTTGTATAACAACCTTCCAGACGATAAACACGACGATGCCATACGACGAGTCGAGAGGCTGATTAAGGACTCAACGACGACCTTTCCCGATGCATGTAACCCCAATCAACAGGAATAGCGTAGAGTCAATGTGACAGGTTTGGAACTTGTGCCACATCCCAGAAGGTATCGCTATTTGTTACTCGATAACCGCAAATCCCGTACTGAGGCGACTGCCAATAGTCGTCGTATTTTCTCTAACGTTCGCAACAAGTCAGAGCTTCAGTTAGAGTTCTGGGACAGCAGTCTAATCAACGTCTCGGCGATTTCGCCCAATTGGATGGTATGGTGCCGAAGAGAGGACTCGAACCTCCACGGGCAAAAGCCCACTACCCCCTCAAGGTAGCGTGTCTACCAATTCCACCACTTCGGCAGTAGCTATAGCAACGAAATCAATCGAATACTAAATGTCCGGGATCTCCGCGGAATCGTCCGAGTCGGTCGTTTCTGTTGCAGAATCAGGTGTTCCTTCTGTGCCTTCGGATTCGGTCGAATCGAACAACGGCATGTCATCTCCCTCAAGCGGAAGTCCGGTATCCAAGTCTTCGCTGGTCCCTTCGATAGACTCCGAGTCGGTTGGCAACTGATCGCCTTCGACATTCAGCGCTGGCACGTCTTCAATCTGATAGCCTGACAAACTCGCTGCACGTTCCTTGGCCGTATACGCCAATCCGAACGCGATCAGAAAATAGCTGATTGCCAAAGTCGCAGTGAATTTGACCACGAACGAAGTGGCACCGGAGGATCCAAAAAGTGTGTTTGCGGCACCGCTTCCAAATGCCGCGCCGATATCCGCTCCTTTGCTTTGCTGGATGAGCACTAGTGCGCCCAAACCAACGGACACCAGCACCAGCAGTATCAGAAGAACCGTCTCAAATAGATCCATCAGCTAACGACCTGCGACTGTTGCACAAATTTCATTGAATGATTGAACGTCAAGTGACGAGCCGCCCACAAGAAACCCATCAATGTTCTCTTGGGCAATCAAGTCGGCTGCGTTGTCTGGCTTGACGCTTCCTCCGTAGAGAATCCGCATTTGGCTGCCAGAGGCACCCAAAGCGTCGCAAATCATACTACGAAGATGATCGTGAATCTCCATGGCATCGCCTGGAGTGGCTACCACACCCGTTCCAATCGCCCACACCGGTTCATAGGCAAGGTCCGCATTGGAGAGTACCTTTGCGCCGCAGGTCTGCAAAACACTTTCGACTTGACCTGAGACAATTTCCTTCGCCAATCCTTCATTGCGTTGTTCCAATGTTTCACCAACACACAGTATCGGTGCAATTCCAACCTCGCAACAAGCCAACACCTTGGCGGCGACGTCCGCATCGGACTCGTGGAACAATGCTCGTCGCTCCGAGTGACCCACAATTGCGAACGAAGCTCCTGATTGCTGTGCCATTGTTGTAGAGACTTCGCCAGTGTAGGCACCAGATTGCTCGGCGTGAATGTTTTGAACTCCGACGATGAATGAACGCTTGGGGAGCGATTGCAGGAAGTGCACAAAGAGTGAAGGTGGAGCAATTCCGATGTCAATTCCCTCGAACGTTTCCATGTGCGATGCGAATTCCAGACACAGTTCAGGTGAACCATGCATCTTCCAATTCGCAAGCACGAGAGGCCTTCGCTCCTGAGTGGCTTCTTCATTTGACAACGTTGACCGCCTCGGCACATCTGTGCGCAATATCCGTAATTACCGCTTCGTCTTTCCCTTCAACCATAACGCGAACCACTGGTTCAGTCCCCGATGGACGCACGATGATTCGATTGCATTCTTGGATCTTTGGATCCAATGTCGCGACATGAGCGTGGATCGCCTTACACGCTAACGGCTTGTGTTGTTCCGGGATTTCAACGTTCACTAGGACTTGCGGATACAGCTGGAGTTCGTCGAAGACATCGCCAACTGTGCAATCCACTTCCTGGCAAGCAACTAGCACCTGTAGTGCAGTGATGATTCCGTCGCCAGTGTTCGTGTGCCGACTGCACACGATGTGACCTGAAGATTCTCCCCCGAGGAACCAATTCAGTTCAACCATCTTGGAGTACACGTATCGATCTCCGACTTCTGCTCGACAAAACTGTATGCCCAATTCCTCGAGCGCAACTTCAAGACCCAGATTGGACATCACCGTTCCCACCACGCCGCCGATTTCCTCGTTGCGCTGTCGGCTCGACTTGGCTAATGCATAAAGCAACTGGTCTCCGTGCAACAATCGTCCTTTCTTGTCGACCATGACAACGCGATCACCGTCTCCGTCGAATGCAATTCCGACATCGGCATCTAGTCGAACTACCTCAGACTGCAACCTTGCAGGTCTTGTCGAACCGCAATCCAAGTTGATGTTGCGACCGTCGGGCAGCGATCCGATGAGGTCTAGCTTTGCGCCAAATCTGGAGAAGACTTGAGGAGCGATCAAATGGTTCGCACCATTGGCACAGTCGAGTACAACATGCAATCCTCGAAGATCCAACCGCCCGTCTGTTGAAGCAACGCAGAAGTCAACATATCGTTCTCCAGCAGAACGACTGCTCAGCGATCTTCCCGGTCGCCCAGCTTTCGCAAGGTTGAACGGACGATGCATCAAATTTTCAATACACCATTCGCTCTCGTCCGACAGCTTCAATCCTTCGTCATCGAAGAACTTGATGCCGTTGTCGTGGAATGGATTGTGCGATGCACTGATCGCGACACCAAGGCTGGCATCCGATTTCCGGGTCAGCGTTGCAATTGCTGGGGTCGGCATGACACCCAAGAGTTCCACGTCGCAACCCGAGCGAACAAAGCCCGTGTGCAAGAGCGCTTCCAACATCAAACCCGATGTCCGTGTGTCTCGGCCGATCAGGACCTTGCCGCAGCCTTGCTTCCGGACCGTTCCGCCTGCAACCCAAGCGATCTTGAGACAGGACTCTGGAGTTATCGGAAACTGACCAACTCGGCCACGAATGCCGTCAGTGCCAAAGAGAAAATTCGATCTCTGACGAGAACCCTTGCTGGACTGCGATGGGCCGGACACCCGTTAAGCCGTTAGGAATCTTCTGCGGGGGATGTAAACGGCGGGGTTTCTGATTCTTCGCTGGCTTCGCTAGCAGAGCTCTCGGGAACAGCTGCTTTGTCCGATGGCGGTACGGGAGCACGCGGCTTTCCACCAGCCATGATGTCTCCGACCTGATCAGGAGAGAGCGTCTCATACTCAATGAGCGCATTGGCCATGACGTGAAGCTTCTCGAGATTGTCTTCGAGCACTTGCTTGGCTCTCTGGTAGAGGTTGTCAACGATATCTCTCACTTCATCGTCGATCTTTCGGGCAGTGCTTTCGGACACTGTGGGATTCGGCATGCCTGCCGACATTCCCAAGAAGACTTCGCCTTCGTTCTCGTCGTACTTCAACGGTCCGAGTGCCTGGGAGAATCCCCACTTGGTGACCATGTTTCGAGCGAGCTGAGTGGCTCGTTCCAGATCGTTGGAGGCACCGGTGGTGATACCTTCGATTCCATTGATCAGCTCTTCAGCGATTCGACCGCCGTACAGTGTGCAAATCTGAGACTCCACGGCAATACGGCTCAGACTGTACTTGTCTTCTTCGGGCAGGAACATTGTGAGCCCAAGTGCACGGCCTCTTGGAACAACCGTAATCTTGTAGAGCATGTCGTGCTCAGGCATGCTGTATCCGACGATCGCATGTCCCGCTTCGTGATAGGCGGTTACGCGTTTTTCCTTCTCCGACATGACCATCGACTTGCGCTCAGCGCCCATCATGATCTTGTCTTTTGCCTTGTCGAACTCGTCCATTCCGACAAGCCGACGACCTGCGCGTGCGGCAAAAAGAGCCGCTTCGTTCACGATGTTCTCAAGATCCGCACCGGAGAAACCAGGAGTTCCCCGAGCAATCGTGAGCGACTCGACGTCTTCCGCAAGTGGTACGCGGCGCATGTGTACTTTGAGAATCTGCTCCCTTCCACGAATATCTGGGAGTGGAACCACGATCTGGCGATCAAACCTTCCCGGTCTAGTCAAGGCTGGGTCGAGAACGTCGGGACGGTTGGTTGCAGCGATGACGATGACTCCGTCATTGGGCTCGAATCCACCCATTTCGACGAGGAGTTGATTGAGAGTCTGTTCGCGTTCGTCGTGACCATTGCCCAAACCGGCACCGCGATGCCGGCCGACCGCATCGATCTCATCGATGAAAACAATGCACGGAGCATGCTTCTTGGCCTGCTCGAACATGTCGCGAACCCGAGAAGCTCCGACGCCAACGAACATTTCGACGAAGTCGGATCCTGAGATCGAGAAGAACGGTACTTTCGCCTCGCCGGCAATGGCTTTTGCCAACAGAGTCTTTCCTGTACCCGGAGGACCAACCATCAATGTTCCGCGCGGAATTCTTCCGCCGAGCTTCTGGTACTTGCCTGGATCCCGCAGGAACTCAACCAGTTCCTGCACGTCTTCTTTCGCTTCTTCGACGCCGGCGACATCGGCAAAAGTCGTCTTGACGTTTTCGTCCGTCAGCATCTTGGCTTTGCTCTTGCCGAATGCAAGCGGCCCGCCGCGGCCTCCAACTCCTTGTACTTGCCGCATCAACAGCATGAAGACTGCCAGAATGATCAGAATGGGGAGCACAGCGAAAAACAGCTGCATCCAGAAACCGTTGCCGGTGTCTTCCGTACCGCGGACTTCAACGTCGTTTGCGAACAGATCATCGAGCAATTGCGGATCGGCTATGGGCGGTTGAATGACCTTGAACTGCTGTCCATCTCGTCTCAAAACGATGATGGCGTCGTGCTTGAAAGTTGCCTTGGCTACGTTGTCGCGAGCAACCTCCGCCTTGAACGCCGTGTAACTGATTTCTTCGGGTTCACCTCGGCCGACGAAGTTGTTGAACAGAGTAAGCAGCACGAGTGCCACTATGATCCATAGCAACAGGTTTTTGGCCATTGAGCTCAAGATATCAACCCTCGCACCGACGGGGAATCGGCGAGTTTACAGTATACAAGCCTCATCTCGTCCAAAAATTTCTTCAATTTCCAGTCTCCCTAACCGTAAATATGTTGTCTGTCAAGGGTTTTTCAAGTCTGCTCGAGTAGAGATTTCCACCAACTTTGACATCTACGGTCTGGTTTAGGTTTCAATTCAAGCCCCGACTCGGTTTGCCAGATTGCCTCGACAGCGAGCGTTCCCTAGCGTTCGATGGCGTTTGATTAGATGCGGTTGTGCTCGATCAAGTCACGACCTGTATGTGGTCTGGCTAGTGCTGGCATTGATCGAAACCTAGATGTGTTCGACTTTTGAAACGCAGTACTCGCGTTCATTCTCGCCTTCACCGACTACAAAGACATCCTGCAGTTTCTTGCCGATCATCGCTCTGGCAAGCGGCGAAGTGTTGGAAATGGTCCCCGAACTGGGGTCCGACTCGCTTTCGCCGACGATTCGATAACGTGATTTCTTCGAAGAGTCCAGGTCTTCGATAGTGACAGTCGAGCCGAAGATCACGGTTCCGGTATTCGGAAACTTGGTGACATCGATGATCCGAATGTCAGTCAGTTGCGCTTCGATTTGGCGTATGCGTGCCTCCATGAGCCCCTGACGTTCTTTCGCGGCGTGGTAGTCCGCATTCTCGCTTAGATCACCGTCCTTGCGAGCTTCGCCGATCGCTTTGGAGACTTCGGGTCGAAGACCTCGTAGTTCGTACAGTTCTTCTCTCAGCTTGCGCTCGCCTTCCACGGTCATTGGCTTCGGCACGATCCCTACCTCACTGCAACTCTTGCAAGCGTCTTACGGAACTCGAACGACCATAGCTAATCGCCTGACATATCGCCGCCCCACCGGCCAGCGTGGTCGTATAGGTCACGTTGTTTTGCAGTCCCAAGCGTCGAATCACAGCTGAGTCTGCTATGGACTGGCGACCTTCTGTGGAATTGATTATCAACTTGACGTCTCGATTCTTCAAGAGATCGCTGACGTCGGGGCGACCTTCAGTGACTTTGTTCACCACGCTCGCTTGAATGCCGTCGCCATTGAGAACGGCCGCCGTGCCTCGAGTCGCCACTACTTCAAAACCCAGTTGTACCAAATGCCGTACAACTTCCGAGACATTGGGCCGATCCGATTCCTTGACACTAACGAAGGAAAGTCCTCCTGAAGGCAAGACAGTGCCTCCGGCCAACGTGGCCTTGGCAAACGCCTCAGCGAATGAGTCTCCAATTCCCATGACTTCACCAGTCGATTTCATCTCGGGGCCAAGAATGGGATCAACACCCGGAAACTTGGCGAACGGAAACACGGATTCCTTGACAAAGACATGGCTGGGTACGACTTCTTCCAAATAGCCCTGTTCTTTCAGGGATTGACCCGACATGCAGCGGGCGGCAACCTTCGCGAGCGAGAAACCTATGCACTTCGATACAAACGGGACTGTACGGGACGCGCGGGGATTGACTTCCAATATGTATATGTTGCCATTTTGAACCGCCATCTGAATGTTCATCAAGCCCACGACATTGAGCTCACGAGCCAGTGCTTTCGCCTGCCGGCGAATCTCGTCTTGGACGGAAGATCCCAAACTGTGGGGAGGCAAGGAACACGCGGAATCTCCTGAATGAATGCCCGCTTGCTCGATGTGTTCCATGATCGCACCAATGAGTACGTCGGTGCCGTCCGAAACCAAGTCGACATCCACTTCCACCGCTTGATCCAGAAAGCGATCAAGTAGAACTGGTGCGGTGTTGGAGAGCGGGATCGCTGTCGCCAAATACTGAGACAGCTCGGACTCGTTGAATACGACCTCCATTGCCCTACCGCCCAGCACATACGACGGTCGAACGATCAAGGGAAACCCGATTTCCTTTGCGGCTTCCACACCGGCTTCGATGGTCATGACCGTTCGATTGGAGGGCTGCCGCAATCCGGCATTCTCGATCACGGACTGAAATCGTTCTCTGTCTTCAGCTCGATCGATGGCATCGGCACTTGTTCCAATGATCGGCACGCCTAGCTCGGTTAGCTTGTCGACTAGCTTGAGCGGAGTCTGTCCACCAAATTGAACGATGACTCCAGCGGGTTGTTCGACCTCGATGATCCCCAGCACATCCTCCAAAGTGACGGGTTCGAAGTACAACCGGTCCGATGTGTCGTAGTCGGTCGACACTGTCTCGGGGTTGCAATTGACCATGATGGTCTCGAAGCCATCTTCACGCACGGCCAATGCCGCATGGACGCAACAGTAGTCGAACTCAATGCCTTGTCCGATGCGGTTGGGACCGCCGCCGAGCACCATGACTTTCTGACGATCAGAAGGACTAGCCTCGCACGATTCCTCGTATGTCGAGTAGAGGTAGGCGGTAGTCGCCGCGAATTCCGCCGCGCATGTATCCACTCTCTTGTAGACGGGCTTGATGTTCCACTCGTGTCTCTTGCTTCGAATTCCTGCCTCGCTGCACTTCAACAGTGTTGCTAGACGCAAGTCCGAGAATCCATCTCGTTTGAGTTCCAACATCTCCACCAAGGAGATGTCGTCAAGGGTTCTTCCTGATAGTGCTTGTTCAGACTGAACCAGTTCGTAGATTTGCGCGAGGAACCAGGGATCGATCCTGGTTGCCTCGTGCACCACCTCGAGCGAAACGTTGTTGCGAAATGCATCCGCCAGATAGAGAATCCGATCCGCTCCAGGTTGGCGGAGTTCAGCAAACAGATCACGAAGGTCGTCGGGCGTTTCGACCGAGGCCACCGGCTCCAATCCCGAAATTCCGGTCTCGAGGCTTCGCAGAGCTTTCTGAAACGACTCCTTGAAAGTGCGTCCGATGGACATTGCCTCGCCTACCGACTTCATTTGAGTGGTGAGTCGGTTCTCGGCTTGCTGAAACTTCTCGAAGGTGAATCGTGGAATCTTGGTCACAACGTAGTCGAGTGTGGGCTCGAACGACGCGGGGGTTACACCTGTGATGTCGTTGGCCAGTTCGTCCAACGTGTAGCCCAATGCCAGCTTGGCTGCAACTTTGGCAATGGGAAATCCTGTTGCTTTGGATGCCAACGCTGAAGACCGCGAAACGCGGGGATTCATCTCCACAACGATCATCCTTCCGGTAGCAGGATCGATCGCGAACTGCACATTGGAACCGCCAGTCTCCACTCCGATTTCACGCAACACTGCTATGGAGGCATCGCGCATCAACTGAAACTCCTTGTCCGTCAGCGTCTGCGCGGGGGCAACTGTGATCGAGTCTCCGGTGTGAATGCCCATGGGATCGACGTTCTCGATGGAGCAGACGATGATGCAGTTGTCGTTCTTGTCGCGCACAACCTCCATCTCGTACTCTTTCCAGCCGAGAAGCGATTCGTCGATGAGCAGTTCGTTGGTCGGCGACAGTTGCAGTCCGCGGTTGCATATTTCCACGAATTCCTCGCGGTTGTACGCAATGCCTCCGCCCGAGCCGCCAAGTGTGAAAGACGGTCGAATAATGCAGGGATAGCCGAGCTCTTCCTGAACTTCGAAAGCGTCTTCGAGACTGTGCGCGATGCCCGATCGAGCAGTTTCCAGTCCGATGTTTCGCATCGACTTGTCAAACAGCTCGCGATCTTCAGCCTTGTCGATGGATTCCCGACTCGCTCCGATGAGTTCCACTCCGTGGGCTTCGAGCACTCCTTCACGGACCAAATCCAAAGCGCAATTGAGACCCGTCTGACCACCCATGGTCGAGAGCAAGGCATCAGGACGGTCTCGTTCGATGATTCGAGCGACGGTTTGCCATTCCACTGGTTCGACATAGGTGGCGTGCGCCATCGAGGGATCGGTCATGATCGTGGCGGGATTGGAATTGACTAGCACCACCCGAAGACCCTCTTCCATGAGGGCTTTGCACGCTTGAGCACCGGAGTAATCGAACTCGCATGCCTGTCCAATGACGATGGGACCGGCACCCAGAATTAATACCGATTCGATGTCGGATCGCTTAGGCACGAGGTAATTCAGTCCCTAACGCCCATCAATTCGATAAATCGATCGAACAAGTAGCGGCAGTCCTGGGGTCCAGGGCTTGCTTCGGGATGACCTTGAAATCCAAACGCAGGGGCGAGACGATGTGTCAGGCCCTGCAACGTACCGTCGAACAGAGATGAGTGAGTCATCTCCAGACTCGGAGGCAACGTTTCCTTGTCCACGCAAAATCCGTGGTTCTGGCTAGTAATGACGACCTTGCCGCTCTTCAAGTCCTTGACCGGGTGGTTTGCTCCGTGATGCCCGTGTTTCATTTTCACAGTCTTCGCTCCGGCAGCTATTGCTAGCAACTGACAGCCGAGACATATTCCAAAAGTGGGAATGCGTTGCTCCAGAAACTGAGAAATGGCATTGACCGCATAAGTGCACGGGTCAGGGTCGCCCGGTCCGTTGGAAAGAAAAATCCCGTCGGGATTGTGGGAGAGCGCTTGATCAGCGGTCGTGGTCGCTGGCACAACAATTACCTCACACCCACGATCAACCAGTAAACGCAGAATGTTGCGTTTGACTCCGAAGTCGAACGCCACGACTCGATACTTGGCAGCCGATTCGGTGCGATAGCCGGTCTTGATGTCCCATCCGCCTTCGTTCCAACTGGTTTCAGATGGGCGGGTAACTACGTTCGCCAAGTCCATACCGAGAAGACCGGGGAAGTCTCGAGCCATTTGGTTCGCGTCTTGGGCACGAAATCCCACACCCGCAACGATGGCTCCGGCCAGAGCTCCTTTCTCCCGAATGATGCTGGTGAGTTTGCGGGTATCTATCCCGGCAATGGCTACAACGTTCTCCCGACGCAGGAATTCTCGTAGCGAAACCTGAGATCGAAAATTGCTCAGGACGGAGGGCGTGTCGCGAACCACCAAGCCTTCCGCCCACACCGAGTCAGACTCGCAGTCTTCATCGTTGGCACCAGTGTTGCCAATGTGAGGGTAGGTCAATGTCACGATTTGTCGAGCATACGAGGGATCCGTGAGAATCTCTTGATAGCCGGTCATGGCGGTGTTGAAGACCACCTCTCCGGTAGCAGTGCCGTAGGCTCCGATCGACACCCCACGGAACACAGTCCCATCTTCAAGCACGAGCGTTGCTGGAACGGGTTGCATCAGGTCGTCAACCCGAGTAAAGCAAAAGAAACAACGGAACGGGCATGAACAGTGTGCATTTCACGCCCTATGGCCATTACAGCCCGAGAACCTCGTTCATGTCGTACATTCCGGACTGTCCAGAGCGGAGTTGATCTGCGACAAACACACTGGCTCGCATTGCTCCTGCCGCGAAATTCGAACGGCTTCCAGCTCGATGGGTGAGTTCGATGCGTTCTCCGCTTCCAGCGAAGACCACGGTGTGTTCACCGACGACATCTCCAGCTCTCGCCGAATGAAAACCAATGGTCCCACGTTGTCGTTCACCGGTTATCCCTTCTCGACCGTATACCGCGGACTTCTGGATAGTGGAGTCCTGTGCCGCGGCGACGATTTCTCCCATTCTCACAGCAGTCCCGGACGGTGCATCGACCTTGTGGCGATGGTGGATTTCGAAGATCTCAACGTCGACATCGGATCCAAGAGCCGCCGCTGCAACTTCCAGTAGCTTAAAGGATACATTGACGCCAACGCTCATGTTGGGAGACAACAAAATTGGAATGTCTTGAGAAGCGTTGCGAATGGTAGCGTGTTGGCGGTCGTCAAAACCTGTCGTACCTATCACAAGCCCGACTCGCCGCTTGGCACACTCGCCAACCAAATCTGCAGTACACGCAGCCGTACTGAAGTCGATAACCACCTCAGTGCCATCCAATGCAGCATCGATGTTGTTGGTGATCTCAACACCAATGGCTTGACTTCCGGCCACTGCCCCACAGTCTGCGCCTAGATGATCGGATTGTGGAGATCCAATAGCCCCGTTCAGTGTGAGATCAGGGTGTTCAAGTACGGCAAGAGTCAACATGCGCCCCATTCGTCCAGCGGCGCCGCAGATTGCAACGGGAATCATCAGCGTGGGCGACTACTTCGACTTCAATCCTTCGATGAAATCACGAACGGAGGTAAAGAATGTCTTGCCCTGTGGCGTGTGCTTGTTGTCGGTGCCCTCAAACGTTGACTCCAATTGCTCGAGCAATTCTTTCTGTTTGGAAGACAACCTAACGGGTGTTTCCACCAGCACTTTGCACATCAAGTCACCCTTGATTCGATCACGAAGTGAGGGCACTCCTCGACCGCGCAACCGAAACAGCTTGCCGGTTTGCGTTTCAGCAGGAATTCGCAGTCTCACGCTACCTTCAAGAGTCGGAATCTCCACTTCCGATCCCAAGGCCGCTTGAGTGAAAGTAATTGGTACGGAGCAAAGCAAATTGTCGTTGTGCCGTTCGAATACGGGATGTGGACGAACATTGAACTCGATATACAGATCACCCGATCCACCACCATGCACGCCGCTCTCACCTTCGCCCGGCACGCGTAACCGAGTTCCATTGTCCACCCCTGGGGGCACTCTGACGGATAGTGTCTTTTCCCGAGTCACACGACCTTGTCCAACACAAGTGGAGCATGGCTTTTCTACAGTTCGCCCTTCACCTCCACACCGCTGGCAGGTTTGCTGCATGAGAAACATGCTCTTTCGAATCGAAATGGTTCCCGTGCCGTCGCAATCGGGGCAACTGACCACCGAAGTCCCGGCGGCCGCTCCAGATCCCTCACACTCCCGGCAAGTTCTCAGAGCAGGAATGCGAACTTCGATCTTGTCGCCGCTAAGTACCTGTGCCAGGTCGACGGTCATTTCATATCGCAGATCTGAACCTTGTCGACTCCGGGTACGAGCGCGCCTTCGTCGCCCACCCATACCCATGAACATATCGCCAAAGACACTGTCGAGATTGTTCAGAATGTCGTCGATTCCCGCCCCATTTGCAAAGTCGGAGAACCCTCCAAGGTTCATGCCATTGACACCCTCGTGCCCGTAGCGGTCGTAGGCGTCTCGTTTGTCCTGGTCCGACAACACTCCAAACGCCTCGGTGGCTTCCTTGAAACGCTCTTCGGCATCCGGGACATCCGGATTTCGATCAGGGTGGTACTTCATCGCCAACCGACGATAGGCGCGCTTTACTTCGGAACTATCCGCACTGCGCGGAACTCCCAAGACTTCGTAGTAGTCGCGTTTTGACATATCAGATCGGGTTGATGGAAGTACGCGGAGGGTTGGTCAGCGTAGTCCTACTTGTCGTCCTTGACTTCTTCAAATTCCGCATCGACTGCACCATCGTCTGATTGCGAGGGGCCTCCATCGGAAGAGCCGGGGTCTGGATCTTGACCGAATGGTTGCTCAGACCCACCAGTTCCTGCGGAAGTATCTTGGTACGCCCTTGACACTACAGGTTCGGCGGCCTTGCTTAAAGCTTGCAGCTTTGCTTCGATTGCATCTTTGTCATCGGTCTTGACTGCTTCTTCGAGATCGGAAATTGCACTCTCAATGGCTGCTTTTTCGCTTTCGTTGACCTTGTCGCCAAGATCTTCCACCATCTTGCGCATGGAATGAATCATTGAATCCGCTTGATTGCGAAGTGCTACCAATTCTTCAAATCGAGCGTCTTCAGCAGAATGCATTTCAGCATCCTTCACCATCTGATCGACTTCTGCGTCCGATAGGCCACTCGAGGCCTTGATGATGATCGACTGCTCTTTGCTAGTGGCCTGGTCTTTGGCACTCACGTTCAAGATTCCGTTCGAGTCAATGTCAAAACTGACATCAATTTGTGGAACTCCTCGAGGCGCTGGAGGAATGTCTGTCAGATCAAACTGTCCCAGCGATTTGTTCTGAGTGGCTTGTCTCCGTTCACCTTGTAGAACGTGGATGGTCACTCGAGTTTGGTTGTTCTCCGCAGTGGAGAACACCTGTTGCTTTCGAACCGGAATCGTCGTGTTCTTGTCGATCAGCGTACTCATGACTCCGCCTAGCGTCTCGATTCCAAGTGACAGCGGCGTCACATCGAGCAAGAGAACATCGCTGATGTCTTGCGAAAGTACAGCACCTTGAATGGCGGCACCGAGTGCCACCGCTTCATCGGGATTGACATCCTTACGCGGTTCCCGGCCGAAGAACACCCGTACACGTTCCTGCACGAGCGGCATTCTTGACTGTCCGCCTACGAGAATGACATCGTCGATCTGATCGATCGACAATCCAGCATCCTTGATGGCCGTGCTGCAGGGATCGATTGTGCGATCAACAAGGTCTTCGACCAACGCTTCCAGCTTGGCCCGAGTGATTTTGACTTCCAAGTGCTTGGGTCCGGATGCGTCCGCAATGATGAACGGCAAGTTGACCTCGGTCTCCTGACTGGAAGAGAGTTCTACCTTTGCCGTCTCAGCGGCTTCCTTGAGACGTTGCAACGCCAACGGATCGTTATGTAGGTCGATACCGTTCTGATTCTTGAACTCCTCAGCCAGAAAATCGATGATTTTGAGGTCGAAGTCTTCGCCTCCTAGGAACGTATCTCCGTTCGTCGCCAGCACTTCAAACTGCTGCGACCCGTCGACATCGGCGATCTCAATGATCGATATGTCGAAGGTTCCTCCTCCTAGGTCGTAGACTGCGATCTTCGTGTCGCCGCTACCGCGATCAAGGCCAAACGCCAACGCCGCAGCAGTCGGCTCATTAATGATTCTCTTGACATCAAGCCCTGCGATGCGTCCAGAGTCTTTGGTTGCCTGACGCTGAGAGTCGTCGAAATAGGCCGGTACGGTAATCACCGCCTCGGTCACGGCCTCTCCGAGGTAGTCCTCAGCGGTCTTCTTCATTTTCTTGAGCACTTCCGCCGACACTTGAGGCGGAGCTTTGGCGTCGCCACGTGCTTCGACCCAGGCGTCGCCGTTGCTTGCTTGAGTGATCTTGTAGGGCACCATGTCGGCATCCCTTCGAACCACTTCGTCGCTGTGTCTTCTACCGATCAGACGCTTCACAGCAAAAATCGTGTTGTCGGGATTAGTGACTGCCTGTCGCTTCGCACTCTGTCCCACGAGAACTTCACCGCTCTCCGTGTAGGCGACAACGGACGGAGTTGTCCTATCGCCTTCAGAGTTTTCCAAGACACGAGGCTCATTCCCTTCGAGCACGGCAACACACGAGTTGGTCGTACCCAGGTCAATTCCAATGATCTTTGACACTATTTCTCTCCGTCGTCAGCTAGTTTCAGTCCAGCACCGAGATTCGATACAGGCATTAGCTGAGTAAATTGGGGTTGGTGGTGGTGTTTTCAAGCAACTGAACTCAATCATCTTCATTTTCTTCTGCTTCAGTTGCTTCACTTTGCGGGGCTTTGGCGACGATAACCTCCGCTTCGCGGAGTAGTCGGTCGTGTATCAGGTAGCCTTTGCGAAACACTTCAACTATGGAGCCAGGTTCAGCGTCAGCATGCTCGATCGTAGCCATCGCCATGTGCTTTTCCGGATCGAACACTTCACCGATTGGATCGAATTCCTGGATCCCGTTGCGCTCCAGGGCATCCAGAAGCGTCTTGACTGACAATTCAATTCCCTGAACGACACTATCAGCCACTCCATCTTTCTTTGCCTGTGCAACGGCCGTTGCAAAGTTGTCGAGTGCCGGTAGCAATTCCTTGGCAAAGCTCTCCAGCGCAAACTTGCGGGCGTTCTGAGATTCGCGCAGACTTCGCTTGCGTACATTCTCGGCTTCCGCTCGTGCGCGCAATGCTTGGTCCCTAGACGAATCGGCAGCGGAACGAAGTTCCTCGACCAAGACCATCAGAGACTCAACGGTGGGTTCTTCATCTGCTTGATCGCTCTCAGATTGTTGGTCCTCAGCACCGTCTTCCAGATCCGGCTCAGCAACTTTCTCCCCGTCTTCTGAACAGGTTGAGTCCGGAGCATCCGGTTCTTGCGCTTCTTGCGTATTGTCACAAGAGCCAACGTTTTCCGATTCGGTTGTTTCGTCGACCTTTGGAGTGCTGTCGTTCTTGGGATCCGTCGTCATCGACGCTCCTTACTTCGATTTCCCGCTAGATTGGTTATGGGGATGATTTCTTCAATTGCAAGAGTCGTGATGTTCCAACGCAAAGCCCAGCCTGTGTGCCGTGGCATTGACGAGCGGAATGATCGACTCGTAGTGCATCCGTGAAGGACCGACCACCCCGACTACGCCGGCAACCACTCCTTCAACTTCGTATCGAGCAGTGATAAGGCTGTAGTCGTCCAAGGGAGCGTGTCCTGGCTCACCTCCGATATGAAGCTGTACCCCAGCGGCTTGCAGGCAACGATCCAACAAGTGAAGAATACTGCTTTTGCTCTTCAGAGCGTCGAGCAGCTCCTGTGCCTCCTCCGAAGATGAGAGGAGTCCGATCAGATTGGTTTCGCCGTTCACCACATAGTCGTGGTCGTGGTCGGAAGACCCAGCGTGGTCAAACGATTTGGATGCAACATCAAGGGCCGTTTGCATAAGAGAGTTCATCTTGTGCTGGTCCTCTTTCATGCTGTCGAGAATCTTGAGGCGAATATCAAGCAAGGTGTGACCGCCGAATTCTCGATTGATGTAGTTGGCCGCTTGTACCAGTTCAACTTCCGTATACGCCCTTTCGGTTTCGATCACGCGATTCTGCACTTCACGTTCATTAACCACCAACACTGCAAGAACGCGAGAACCGGCCAGCGGGAGAAAGTGGATCTGTCGGAATTCGATCAACGCCGGACGTGGGGTAGTAACCATGCCGAGGAGATTGGAGGCCTCTGCAAGAAGCTCCGATGCCGATTCAACCAGTTCATTCGGTGAGAGACTTTCCTCCAGAGATGATCGAAGCAGAGTCTCCGCGGTCGTTTCAAGAGGTTCTGGGGCAATTAAATGATCGACGAAGAAGCGCAAACCTCGATTGGTGGGCAATTTTCCAGCCGATGTGTGAGGAGACTTCACCAATCCCTTGTCTTCCAAGTCCGCCATGACGTTGCGGACGGTCGCGGAACTGACTCGCATGCGCGCCTTGTCCGCGATGTGTCTCGACCCTATCGGCGTGCCGATCTGAAGATACTCTTCCACCAGTAGTCGAAAGAGCTCGAGTGCACGTTCATTGACTAACGGCACAGCGTGCAAACTTGCAAGGCTCTCTCGGCTAGTGTCCTTCATAATGTAGGGTGCGGGATCGACTCTCCTCGCAATACGCTATCACAACATCGAGCACAACCCAGGTCATGCTGCTCAGTCTGTCAGTGCGAAATTTCGCATTGGTGAACGAACTAGACATTTCATTCGAACCCGGACTGACCGTCATTACCGGTGAGTCCGGTGCTGGCAAATCCATCCTATTGCAAGCACTTTCGCTGGTATTGGGAGCTCGCGCTCGTCGTGAACTGACCCGGCCGGGAGCACAGCAAAGTGAGGTCACAGCGGATTTCGACGTCCAGATGTGCCCGCCAGTCCAAACGTTTCTCGAGCACAACGAATTGCTGGATGTCGATGATCCCCACCGATGCCTAGTTCGGAGAATTGCACGAGTCGACGGCAGATCGAGAGCGTGGATCAACGGGATCCCTGTAACGATTGAAGTGCTCCGAAGAATGTGTAGCCAGCTCGTAGCGCTTCACGGGCAATTCGAGCAGATGCAACTGGTTGATCCCTCGTTTCAACTGGACTGGTTTGACGACTTCGGAGTTGACGAGAATCTGCGAAACGATGTGAAGAACAAGCATGCAGCTTGGCGTCGAGCAGTTGTGGATCTAGATCAAGCAAAGCAACAATCAGGGGCAGACCTTGGTCACATGGACTTGCTTCGGTTTCAAGTTGAGGAGTTGAACGACCTCGAACTTGGAGAGCACGAGTTCGAAGAGCTCGACCGAAGATTCAAGCGGGCTTCTCGATCTCAAGACATGCTTGCATCGGTGCGAGAGTCACTTGAGATCCTGGATTCGACGATTAGTGCAGATCTCGCCAGAGTCGCTAGATTGGTCGAGCAGCTAGACGATCAGCACTCAGCCCTGAATGAGACCACGAGCCTTCTCGAGACAGTTCGTATCCAAACAGACGAATCTGCCAACTACATGAGGCAGTATGCGGAATCGTTGAACATCGACGAACAGGAAGCCGCGGAGATCGCACAGAGACTGGACAGCGTTCATGCACTAGCTCGCAAACACAAGGTCTTGCCGTCTCAGCTCTTTGAGCACGCAGACCACATTAGGGAACGACTCGTCTCACTGCAGAACTCCCAGTCCGAGCTCGTTCGTCTGGAAGAGTCGGTTCGCAACAACCACAAACAGTTCCTCGAGAGTGCGAGGAAATTAAGCGACGAACGAAAATGTCAGTCGGCAGATTTCTGCAACGTCGTAGTGGAGATGCTCGCCAGCACTGCCTTGCCCGGCGCGAAGTTTGACACCCAGTTCACGGCTGCAGAGAGCGAGAAAGGGCTGGACCGAATTGAGTACTTGGTATCAACGAACCCCAAGTATCCGCCCATGCCAATGGGCCGGATTGCATCCGGAGGTGAACTCTCACGGATAGCCTTGGCGATCTTGGTCGTGGTCGCTGAACGCTCGAAGTTGCCCTGCCTAGTGCTTGACGAAGCAGACTTCGGTATCGGCGGGATTACTGCGGATGTGGTAGGTAGAATGCTTCGCACCCTCTCGCGGAACAATCAGGTGGTATGTGTAACTCACGCTCCACAGGTGGCTGCGTTGGGCAACTCTCACGTTCGTGTCTTCAAGACTTCCGAACAGGATATCGAAGTAACCAGTTTGAGCGACCAGGATCGCGTGGACGAAATCGCGCGAATGGTCGGGAGCCGCGAGGTCAATGAACAAAGTCGTCAATACGCAAGAACTTTGCTCGACCAAGCACAATCTTAGTAGCAGGAATTGTTCAACAGCGATGTTTGTAGAAATGCTTCGATCGAGCGGCAAGTCGGAAGTTCTGCACAAACTCATGGCCAGGTGTGGCGCTCTACTTGTCGTCTTCGCCGTAGCGTTGGTTGGACTATCAGCCTGCAAAGTTCCGGGGATGCACCGTCCATCTCTGCAACAGGGCAATCTGATCACTCAATCGATGGTCGACAAGCTGAAACCCGGTATGTCGAAGGAGCAAGTGGAGTTCGTGCTCGGCCTGCCGGTTCACCTGAATACGTTCAACGTGAACCAATGGGACTACATCTATACCTTTGAGAATCGGTTGGGCGAACGCACACGCAGAGTTCTCACGCTGAAGTTTGAGAACGATCAGCTCGTGTACATGGCCGGACACTTCAAGCCCAGCTCAATCGAAGACGAAGACGAGAATCAACAAGACGACGCGACAGCAGACGATCCAGCTACTAGCGACTTGGAATAGGAGTCTAGTAACCCCTCTGGGTCAGTGAAGCTTGTCTTCTCGCTTGCTAGTCTTGTGAACGTCAATCGGAGCGGACTCCGTCAATCCATGCCTCAGTTGGCAAGCCGCACTGAACTTGCTGAATTCGGTTAAGCTTCACGCGTGCATTCGGTATCCGTGTGAGGTTGTGCGATGAAATCAACTTTGCGCTTCTTGGGACTTGCGTTGATCTGCTCGATGCTTGCCGTGAACAGCGACGCTCCGAACGATGAACAAGAACGTATCAAGTCGGTCGGCGACCCTCTCAGTGAGAACGAGTTCGACAGGCTCGCCAAGGCGTTGCCCGATCTCGGTGAGGTTGATCTCCACGGGGAGTGGTCCGACCGTAACGGCGTTCAGAACTTCGATGAAGTGGTTCCAAAGTTGCTGGATGCACTCGGTGCAGATCGTGAGATCAAGAGGCTGATGGACGCTGCGCAAGAGCTTCAGCAGTTAAGTTCCGAAGAGCACAAAGAGAAGGCAAGTGTCGTTTGGAATGCAATGACCGGAGTAATGGTCCGTCAGTTTCTCAATCGACAGGAGTCTATCGAGCGCATTGAGTGGTGGAACTCGAGCGAAACTGGACCGCTAAACCTGAGGACAAGGATTGCTGGCGGCAACGATGACATCACTGTGTGCTCTCGAGCTATTGTGAAGCTTACAGATGGAATGGTTGCGGGCTATCGCAGGTTGGCACATAGTCTGGAAAAGGTTCAAAGTCGCTTCGAGCAAGAGGCAATTGTTGAGCAATATAACGAGTTGATGGATGTTGTGCGCGATCTCGATCAGGACTTCCTCATAACCGAAATGTTGTCCGGAATCAGTCAGCTAACAACGGAGTGCAATACGAAGTATTCGAAGCAAAAGCAACTGGAGCATTTGATTGGGCAACTACACGGAAAACCTCTGTCGAGTTAGCTTTCCGGATCCTCGTTGACGGTCTACGTTCCGTAACTTCGGACTTAATTCTTTCTCGTCTTCTGAGCGTTGATCCGCCGCAGTTCCATCGGTTCGATCTTCAGTCTGCGGAGCACTTCAACTCGATCGTTCTCCTGGAGTACGTAGTCGGTCGAAACTCGTCTGCCCCATATCGCGAATCCATCCGCTTCTGCAATGTCCACGTCTTCAAAGGTTTTGCATTGTGAAGCGATGGCCAACAGTGTTCTCAGAGTTGTTCCTTCATCGCATTCCAACTCCGTAGACCAGTTTTGCGAAGTCTCGGCGTACACAATACTCACACGCACGGGGTGAGTATCTCCCTAGCGCGTTGCGTGAATGCCGTCATTACTCGATCAACGACGATCTCAAAAGCTTGAGGATTCAGCAACTGGAACAGCCGACTCTCAAATTCGAAGTTGAGGTCCAGCGTTGCCTTGCAACCGATGCGAAGGTCCACGAATCGCCATTCTCCCGAAAAATGGGAAAACGGACCTCTGACGAGGTCGAGGCAAATCTTTGAACAAGCCTGCGGTCTGTTTCGAGTCACCAGTTCTGTGCTTACACCCGAAACTAGGACTTCAATGGCCGCAACGTAGTCTTCTCCTTGCCACTCAATGATTTTCGAGCTTTCGCACCAAGGTAGAAACTCGCAGTACTCATTGACGTTTGCAACGAGCCCAAAGACGTCTTCAACCGAATACGGCAGTAGCAAACTGCGAGTGACGTGTTTTGCAGCCACTTAGCGTTGAGCTCTTGACTGGGACTCTACCAATAGAAGTAATCGATGAACGTCAAGACGAACAACGCCAGAATCGACACGGGAGCAATCACCTTGATCATCGCATCCCAGAGAATCCGTTGCCACGATAAACGGAGATCCAGTGCGTCGAATACTACATTCCTCTGCATGGCGTAACCGACGAATATCGCAATGAACAACCCGCCCAACGGCAGGAAGAACCATTGAGTCACCTTGTCAAAAATGTCGAATATCGTCCAACCGAATATCGGCTGGAACTCGGCCCATAGATTGAACGAGAAGACCGAGCCTATCCCCAACACCCAAGTGATCACTCCAACGATCACAGCCACCTTGACTCGATTAGCATTGTGACGTTCCACAAAATAGGCCAAGGCGGGCTCCGTCAGCGAGATCGCTGATGTAAAGGCGGCAAAAGCTACAAAGAGAAAGAACAGGCCCCCGAACATGCTTCCGAGCGGCAGGTTTCCAAAAGCGACCGGAGCGGTCACGAACAACAGGCCGGGACCCGAGCTGGGCTCCAAGCCTTCTGCAAAGACGATCGAGAAGATTGCCAGTCCAGCCACCAATGCGACAACTGTATCGACAATGACGATGATCCCCACCGCCGATTTCACGGATTCTCCCTGCGGCATGTAGGCACCGTAGGCCATGATCGCGCCCATGCCGATTGATAGGGTGAAAAACGCATGTCCCATCGCGGCCAGAAGGCTTTCCAGCTTCAACTTGCTGAAGTCGATGCTGAACATGAAACGGAAGCCATCCATAAACCCTCCTTGTGCGACACCGTAGACCAGCATCACAAGGAGCAGTATGAAAATGAGCGGCATGCAGATTCGAATTGCCACTTCAAGACCTTTGTTCACGCCTCGAGCAACGACAAAAATCGTCACCGCCATAAACAGCGTGAACCACACAAAAACCTGCCACGGATCGGCTAGAAAGGTCGAAAACGACTCCCCAACCGTGTCGCTACTAGCACCAGCAAATTCGCCCGAGAACAGACGCCAGACATAGAAACAGATCCATCCCGCGACGACCGCATAGAACGAGAGAATGATGACTCCAGCAACCAGTCCAGCCCAACCGAGCAATCCCCAGTGTTTTGAACGACCGCTTTCCCGAGCAAGAGTCACCATGGAGTTGATCGGACTCTGTCGACCTTTGCGACCGATCAAGATCTCGGCCATCATGACTGGAAATCCAATCAAGCAGATGCAGATCAGGTAAACGAGCAGAAACGCACCGCCGCCGTGTTCACCAGTGATGTAGGGAAATTTCCAAATGTTTCCCAGACCAACCGCCGAACCCACGGCAGCCAGCACGAAGAGTGCTCCGCTCGACCACATGCCGTGGCGAGATACCGATTGACTTTCTGCCATCAGAACTAATCCTCCCAGAGAAAAACTCGGCTCGCACTCGTTCGGGTGCAAAGTGTCTGAGAACCCATGGGTCAATGCGCGAACCGTGCCCCAAGTTTCATTCCGATTCTAACAGTGTTTCGTGTGGCAGACCTTCCCCTTAGACCCGTGCAGAGACGCAGTTGTATGCGTTACCAGATTCACTGAATCATCCGTCAGGGACACAAGATGTGACGGGCAATTCGTGCGGTTGAGATCACTAGAGCAGTGCAAAGTCGTAATCGATACCGAGCCGTAGTGAAAAGAAGGTCCATACTCGAGCTCATCGACACGAGAACAAACCACGACGAATGAAAAAAGTAAGTGTGACTGTGAGCACAGATGTGCAAACAGTTGTTGAAGGAGTTCTAGCTAACGAGGACCATCAGAACTGTTCGAGCCTGTACGCTCAGTTCAATGTCGACGATCCGCGCAGTATTCCGAGCTCCAGCGAAGTGGCAACAAGCACTGGTGCGTCTTCTCCGGATCTTCTTACGAGGAAAGGTCTGTTGCCGAATTTGCGGATGCCCTCACCTACCGCTTCATCTTCCGAAGCGAACGTACCGGCAACGTCTTCTCCTTGGATTAAGAGAACTCTATTTGGATATTTCAACAGCAAGTTTTCTCGTTCTCTTTCATAGAACGCACACTCGACTGACAGGAGGTCTTCGTATTTGTTAGTTGATTGTTCGTTCATGTTTCACTAGTGCAATGCTTCGTCTAAGTGTGCACTGTAGGAGGATCATTGGAGCTAGTCAATGGTTAGCGCGATGAACACAGTCAGAGCCGTTTAGATCGAATTGCCGAGAATCAGTTTCGGAGCGTATCTTAGGACTTAGGAGTTCGGCAGGCGAATTGCGTCGCATTCAATCGCCAGCAAATTCGTAAGCTACGACGCTCACAGGATCCTGCGAGTGGCTCGTCATTGTGCTAGAGGACTCGCCTTAAAATTCAGAGAGTTGTGAATTTCGCAACGAGCTGTTGAACGTCTGGCTATTTCTCTTGTCTTCTACTTGCCGCCGGACGGTTCGAGCCAATGTCCAAGAAAACTGAAAAACGCCCAGCTATCGCTCGCAACAGACGGGTTCGCTTTGACTACACGATTGAGAGCACTTTCGAGGCAGGGCTTGTGCTGGAAGGATGGGAGGTCAAGAGCCTGCGCGAAGGCCGTGCCAATATTGGCGAAGCCTACGTCACGATGCGTGAGGGCGAAGCCTTTCTAATTGGGTCTCGCATCGACCCGTTGCTGAGCGCTTCCTCACATGTAACCGCAGACCCCAAGCGGGACAGAAAGCTACTTCTTCATGCCCGGGAGCTGTCCCAGATTTACGCAGCTATCCAAACCCGCGGTCGAACGTGCGTTGCAATCTCGTTGTATTGGAAAGGGCGCAGGGCGAAATGCGAGATTGGCCTGGCGACGGGACGCAGGCAGTTCGACAAACGCAGAGCAATCCGCGAGCGCGAACTTGCCAGAGAAAAACAACGAGAGGGTGTCGAATAACGGTCTTTAGCCTCTTCCCGTAAACGGCATTCCCGATGCCAAGACCGTCAGGAACTGAACACTGGCATTGAGTGGAAGGCTGTCCATGTATAGAACAGCTTGCACAACTCCATCGACGTTGAATGTGGGCTCCGGTCTTCGCGAACCATCGGGCTGGAGAACGCCATCCCCCATACGAGACGTCATTTCCGTCGCTGCGTTACCAATGTCGATTTGACCACAGACGATGTCGAAGTTTCTTCCATCCAATGCAGTTGACTTGGTCAATCCTGTCATCGCGTGTTTAGTCGCGGTGTACGGAGCCGAAAACGGCCTCGGAACATGAGCTGAAATCGAACCGTTGTTGATGATTCGACCCCCTCGTGGCGATTGGGACTTCATGATCTTCATCGCCGCTCGAGTGCACAGGAACGATCCAGTCAGGTTGGTCGAGACGACGCGTTCCCATTGAGCCACTTCGAGTTCTTCCATTGGAATCGCCGGTGCGCCGGTTCCTGCGTTGTTGAATAGCAGATCCACTCGACCGAAGGCATCCAATGCCGCCTCGAACAGTCTGTCAACTTGCTCCGGCTCACCAACGTCGGTGGGAACGACTACCAGATTCTCGCCCGCTGCCGCTTCAAGCTGCAATTCCTCCAACCTTTGAACACGACGACCCGCAGCGACGACGTTGTAGCCGTTCTCAATTAATGCGATGCTGGTGTGCTTGCCAATGCCAGATCCAGCTCCCGTTATGACAGCAGTCTTGCCCATTGGAGTCTCGCTTTACAACTCGAGTGCGATCGAAAAGTCGGGCACGTTGGCCCAACGGCCCGGATCGCCAGTGCGCATTCGTGCGATCGTCCGAAGCACTTCAGGATTGGCGAGACCATGAGGCGGTTGACCTTGCAGCACTCGAATCACGTTCTCGGCCTGTCGCAAGGGACAATCTTCCAGAAATTTCGGAGAAAAACCGGCGATGTGGGGTGTAAGCAGGACATTCGGTGTGTCCAGCAAGGGATGATCCGCTGGAATCGGCTCGATCTCCGTGACATCCAGCGCTGCGGCCTCGATCTCGGAATTTCGCAGGGCTTCGGCCAGTGCCATACCGTCCACCAACGAACCACGCGCAGTGTTGACCAGCAAAGCTGTTTTCTTCATCTTGCGGAGTGCATCGGCGTTGATCATGTGCTTGTTCGCCTGCGTCGCCGAACAGTGGACTGTGATGAAGTCCGCACAGCTCAGAAGTTCGTCGAAGTCAACCATCTGCACGCCGTACAGATCAGCGGCGGATTGGTCCACGTAGGGATCATAGGCAACGACTCGTGCCGGTCCGAATCCTCGAATGCGTTGGGCGAACGCACGACCGATGTTGCCGAATCCGATGATTCCCATGGTGTGCCCGGCAATGCGTCGAACTGCTCTCTGGTAGGTTCGAATGGGACTGGTGGGACGTCCCCACTCTCCGCTCTTGGTAGCGTTTACATTGCCTACCAGCTCTCGCGTCAGTGCCAACAGCAGCGCCATCGCGTGATCAGCAACTTCTACGGTATTGACTCCAGGTACGTTGCACGCCAGTACACCGAGGTCGGTCGCCGCTTCGAGATCGATCGAATCGACTCCCACACCCATTCGGCTCACTACCTTCAGCTTCGGACAGGCATTGAGCACTTCTCTGCTGGTCAGAGGCATGATGTTTACCAAAGCACCGTCGGCATCCTTCAGCAGCTCGATCATGTCTTCTGTCGAACGCACCGAACCTTCCAAGACTTCCATGCCAGCCGCTTCGAACAAATCGACGCGGTTGTAGGGATTGGGCATCAACGCAACTTTCAGCTTTCTTCTCCCATAAACTCTTGCATCTTGACGATTCACGCTCCGTGCGGAATCGACTGCACAATGGTACTTCCTAGCCTGAGACTAGCGCTTCTATGAACTGGCTCAAGAACGCATGATTGAAGCCCGAGCTGTAATGTTCGATCTGGGCGACACCCTGTTCAAGCCTTTGCCTGGGTCGATCGTTCAAAGCAATCTGTCCGCTGTAGCGGACTCGGCGGGACTGCAGGTGTCAATCGACGAACTGGCCAGTCGATTTCGAGAGACCCGAGCGGAACTGGAACTCGAACTTGCGAGTGCACCGTTCTACTTGCATCACGACTTTATTGGGCAAGTCATCCGACACACCTTTTCCTCGTTTTCCAGTCCGCTGAATGAAGAGCAGATTCAACGATTCTGCGCAAGTCAGCGAGAGGCCGTTGTCGATCATCTGCAGCCGCGCGAGGATGCCTTTGAGACTCTGAGCGACCTACGCAACGACGGATTCGCACTTGCCATTGTTTCCAACATCGACAACGACTGGATCGAACCATTACGCAAGCGGTGGGATCTGGATCAGTACGTGGAGCTTTGCCTCAGTTCCGAAGAAGCAAGGTCCTGCAAGCCTGATGCTGAGATATTTCTGCAGGCTTGCAAAGAACTCGACGTGGACTGCCAGGAGGTGGCTTTTGTCGGAGATTCATTGGTCAACGACTGCGAAGGTTCGGCAGCCGTCGGGATGCACCCAATTTGGTTCGACAAGAATCGAATCGGAAGCGTGAAGAACAACACCACACCCTCTGTGACCCAACTTCGTCAGGTCAAAAGTCTCGTTTCCTTAGGGAAGTGAGATTCTCAGTTCCTCAATCCGGCAAGATCCAGAATTTCCGACACTGTCGCGACTAACCGTTCGTTTCCGCCGGGTTTCCAACCTAGAGACTTCAAAGCATCACATCTCATCGTGTTGCGAGGATTAGGCAGATCGGCCAATTCAATCCCTGCTACTGAACCCGAGCTCAAGATCTCGCGAGCAATTTCAACGATTCGACTCTCGCTCACGACTATGTCGGAACAATTGAAACTACGACCACGAACTGAATCAACTTCTGCCTCTAGCAGCAAATGAACAGCTGTAGCTACATCCTGACCGTGGACCTCCGTCCGACTCGCAGAACTGACTGAGGATTCTCGTGATCCTCGGAACTGGTTCGACAACAACTTCCACCACTTCGTATCGGAACGGGGCCAGGTCAGGCCGTAAATCCCTGTTGGCCGCAACGAACACACGGCAATGTCCGAGTAAAGGGTGCCTAACAGTTCACTGGCGTACTTGACCAAGCCGTAATGCGTGTTGGGAAGCGGCGTATTGGAATCGTCAACTTTAGCTTCGTATTGCTCAATCCCATCAAACACAGCCCGCGAAGAAAAGAGAATTATCCGTTCCAAACCTGCATCGCGGGCGGCTTCAATGCAACGCACGGTTCCGCCAAAGTTCTGCTCCCAGAATTGGGTCGGTTTGCGCCCTTCTCCGCCGCGAAAACGACCAGGTACATGCGAAAACGCCGCGTGCACCAACGCGTCGCAACCCTCGCACAGTCCGGCAAGCACACGTTCGTCTTTCATTTCTCCCTTGTGCCAACGAATAGATTCCGTCGAAATGTCAAACCCCTCCAACACCTTGGTCGAACGAGTCAGCGCGCAGACTTCATGGTTTGAGGCCAAGAGTTCGGCGATTACAAAGCGTCCCACGAGACCGGTGGCACCGGTCACGGCAATCTTCATTGGTCAGCGGGGAGCGGCGGCAATTCCGAGGGGATTGGGCCTCCGTCCAATATGGTGTACCAAAGATCGATCAATGGCTTGAGTTGCTTCTCGCGCTCGTGGCCTTTCTCCCACGGCTTCTCATACTGATAGTGAACGACACGGATCGATTCCCATCTCCACAAATCGGGAAGATTGAAGTAGATGTACTGCAAAGCATTGAAGACATACGGCAGTCCGTGCCAGTCCGGATAGTAGGTCTCAAGAAATGTCTGGTCCGTTCGACGCCAGAACTTGCCCGGAACATCCAGTCGGGCCATCATCGAGTCGAAGGTTTGCCTTGAAGGCTCAGCGACGAATACACCAGAGTTCAGTCGGTGCATGTCTTCCAGGGTCTCGTAGAGATTCGGAGCAGCAGCGAACTCCGGATAGCCAAACAGCTTTTCGATGTTGCGAACCACAATGATGTCCGCATCCAGAAATACAACTCGATCAAACTCCTCGTATTCCCACAACCTCAGCTTGCAGAAGTTGTCCAGCGGATCGTGGAATACAGGTTTGGAGCCCTTGGTATAGGGAGCGGCGGCATGGAGAGACTTGCGTTCGTGTCGAGCGGCAAACTCTGCCGAAACAGGGATTCTCCCAACCGGACGGATATCGCAACCTTCGTTTTCCAGCTCCGATAGGTCGAGATCGGACCGAGTGGCCATGACCACGAGACGTTGATCGGGATTGGATAGCCTGAGAGACCGAGCGAGCGCGAGCGCTCCCAACGCGTAGTCCTCGTTCGTGACCAGCGTCACGAACGCTCCCTTCATGGATTAGGCCTCGCGAGTGGCTTTTCCGCCGATATCGATGATGGATGAGATCTGACTTTGCAGTTCAGACGTCCACGCCGATTGTGCGGGAATCTTCGATGGATCGATGCGATGTGCGAACTTCCTAGCGACATCGACAAGCTCTTCCAACATGCCCACTTTCAGCGTGGTGGGCTCCAGTCCCAAACTCAGGAACTGGTCATTGGCCACGCGCAAGTCGTTCTCGGCAGCTTCCTTGCGAGGATTGGGCAGATACACGATTTCCGCGCCGCTCATTTCCGAAACCATTTGAGCCAGTTCTCGAACTCGGAAAGTCTCGGTCATTTGATTGAATATCTTGGGTCGGTCGCCTTCGGTTGGCGGGTTCTTGATGGCGATCTCGATGCAACGAACCGAGTCTTGAATATGAATGAACGCTCGAGTTTGACCACCAGTGCCATGAACGGTCAGCGGATGCCCGATCGCGGCCTCGATCAGGAACCGATTCAACACTGTGCCATAGTCTCCGTCATAGTCAAAGCGATTGACCAACTGCTCGTGGCGTCGCGTTTGCTCCGTGTGTGTTCCCCACACCACACCTTGATGCAGGTCCGTGATCCGCAAACCGTCGTTTTTGGCGTAAAAGGCGAACATGAGCTGATCAAGACACTTGGTCATGTGGTAGACGCTGCCGGGATTGGCCGGATACAAGATCTCCTTGTCCACTAGCTCCCCGCTGTCAACCTCAATACCGACGTTCAGATATCCCTCCGGAATTGTCGCTCCGATGTCGCTGTAACCGTAGACGCCCATGGTGCCCATATGCACAAGGTGAGCGTCCATCTTTAGTTCGACTAGAGCATTCATTAAGTTGTGAGTGGCATTTACGTTGTTGCTCACCGTGTAGGACTTCAAACGGTCGCTCTTCATCGAATACGGAGCGGCACGTTGCTGGGCAAGGTGAATCAAGACATCGGGCCGATAGACCTCAAGCCATCGTTTGACGCGAAAGTACTCGGTAGCGATATCGAGCAGCTCGAATCGCATGGTGCGACCGGTGACCTGCTTCCAGATTCGAAGGCGCTCCTGAATCGAATCCATGGGTGTGAGGGACTGAACACCGAGTTCCGTGTCGATGCGACGACGTGAGAGGTTGTCAACAATGGCGATCTCATGACCGAGGCTGGACAAGTGCAAGCACGTCGGCCAACCAATGAACCCGTCGCCGCCGAAAACTGCGATCCGCATACGCTACTTCTCTCTAAACTCCATAGGGGAAACTTGACGACACCTAAACCAGGACACCGACCAATGGCGGATTGGGACGAGGCTGAGGCAAAATCAAGGCCATTCGTCTCGCCCAACCCTCAAGATTGTAATGCTTGAAAGCTAGGCTAGCTTGACTTCGTCAGTCAGCTGCGAGCCGAAGTTGAATTTGCAATAACACGTTGGCTCCATTAAACTGTACACATAACTATCAAGTTCCCTTCCGTGAGCCCACCGCAATCCTGGGCCGGCTGCTGTCTGATGGCACTCCTTGCAGTTGGCTCTGCTACAGCTTTAGCTGAAACACTCCCACTTTCCACATCCGAGTCTCGAGCCGATTCCACAATCCTGGTTCATCGTGCGGAGCAACCATTCGACATTGTGATCGACGGAGCCCTTGACGATCCTATTTGGGACCGAGTGGTAGCACATGGTGAATTCTTCGTCACTAGCCCCGAAACTCTTGAGCCGGCACCACTTGCCACGCGTATTCGAATGGTCTACACGGACCGTGGGCTATACCTCTCTGCCGAGATGGAGCAGGATCCATCAACATTGGTTGAACGGCTATCCGCTCATGACCAAGGATTCCTGACCCGCGACTACTTTATGTTCGCACTGGATACATCGGGAGAAGGTCGCTACGGCTACTGGTTCCAGCTGAGTCTGGGCAACAGTCGCGCTGATGGAACCATTCAACCGGAACGCCAGTTCAGTTCCAATTGGGATGGCGCATGGAGAGGAGCTACGACACGGACTGCTAATGGCTGGTCGGCGGAGTTCTACATTCCGTGGTCGATTGTCAGCATGCCTCGCAGCGAGGGAATGCGAAAAATGGCCATCTACGCTTCTCGCAGAATTGCGCATTCCGACACCCGCCACGGATGGCCTGCATTGACTTGGTCTAACGCCAAATTTCTCTCCGCATTCCATCCTCTCGCACTGGAGCAGATCGACCCTCGACAACAATTGAGCTTCTTTCCCTACGTAGCTTCGACTCACGAGCAATTCGATGCAATGGAGGGTATGGAAGACAACTACAACACCGGCCTCGACGTCTTTTGGCGTCCAACCACGGATTTCCAAGTGACCGCAACGATGAATCCTGACTTCGGAACCGTCGAGCCGGACGCAGTTGTGATCAATCTGTCAGCGGTGGAGACGTTCTTCCCCGAAAAACGTCTGTTTTTCCTCGAAGGTCAGGAAGTCTTCATAACCACTGACCGCGCTAGCCCGTGGTCCAGCAATTCAACGGTGATGCTGCTTCACACCCGCAGAATCGGTCAACGCCCAATTTTTCCTGAAATTCCGCAGGGTTCGAATTTCGAGTATTCGCAGTTTGGGCGACCTTCTGATCTAATCGGTGCGGCAAAACTCACCGGCAATGTCAGCTCCTATCGCTATGGAGTATTGACTGCATTCGAGCAAGACTCTCGGTTTCTGGGCACTGCATCCAACGGCGACCCGATATCCATCAGCCAATCTGGAAGAGACTTTGCCGTTGGACGATTGCTGTACGAAGACTCCAACAATGGCTACAAGGCCATCGGATTGCTCGCGACTGCAATTTCTCATCCAGACCTTGACGCATTCACTCAAGGGGTGGATCTCCACTATCTCAATCCTGCCGGAACACTCCAAGTCGATGGCCAGCTGCTTCGATCCGATGTTGAAAGCGGACTGGGCTATGGAGGCTTCTTCGATATCCGCTATCGCCCCAATCGCCATGCTTCGCATGAATTCGTCGTCGAGAGCTTCGACGATGCACTGGACCTCAACGATCTCGGCTACTTGGGTCGCAACGACAGAACATCCCTGCGATATCGTCTACGGTTGCGGAGCACCGAATGGCGCAACTTTCGTGACACCAGTCTGAGAGTCAGTACGGGAACCGGTTGGAATTCGCAAGGCGAAACGATTTCGAGCGGAATCAACGCATCTTGGGAAGTTACAACCCATCAGCTGAACGAAATTCGCATCGGAACTGGCTACAGCCCAGAAGTCATCGATGATCGCAATAGCTATGGCAACGGATCGTTCACTCGAGCTGCGCGAAAGGACATCGGATTGCGCTTCCGGTCGGACTCATCCAAGCGCTTCTACTACACTTTGCGCGCCAACTGGAATTCAGACTACGATGGCGGCAACGTTTTTGGACAAAGTGTGGCGATGGTCTATCGACCCACAGATCGATTCGGAGCTTATGTTGATCTCGGAAGGGTTGAGCGAGATGGCTGGCTATTGTTCCGAGGAGATCGAAGATTCATCGTTTTCCACGCCGAAATGTGGTCGCCGCAGGCCAGCGCCAGCTTCTTCATCAATGCCAAACAGCACTTGCGATTGAACCTTCAATGGCAAGGAGTCAAAGCCGAAGCGCTACGAGCACTTCGTCTACCTGAGACTGGTCCGGATCTAATAGATGTTGGCGATACGGTATCCAAGGACGACGACTTCGCTATTTCACGACTAAGTGTCCAATTCCGTTATCAGTACGAGATTGCTCCTATGTCTGATGTCTATGTTGTCTATACCCGCTACGCCACGCTGTCCAACCCCATCGAATTTGGTTTTGCTGATATGTTCCAAGAGACACTAGCCAACCCAGTTTCCGAACTCTTGGCACTCAAGGTTCGACATCACTTCGGGAATCACTAGCCCTCCTCTAGCCACATACAATTCCTTTCCAGATCTATTTCGTAGAGTCTGTAGGCAGAGATTGTGATCCTCGAACCTGGAGTCTGGCGAATCAACGGCTCTTGGCGCGCCACATCGGATTCCGCCCTCGTTCACTTCTCCGGCGAATGTATCGTCAGCGATCAGCAAGACGGCCGTTGGGCAATCGACATTGACGCCAAGACCGAAACCTCGGTCGGCTATGAATTTGGTGTCTGGATGGCTCGGAATGACACCGGACTGTACGACATGACTGTCATGGGAACAGAAGTCGATCTAGCTGGCACCGCAAAGCTCGACAGCCTCCCGCATTTGGCACTGTTGTCCAATCAGGAAGGATCTGTCAACTTGGCTGTTACAGCTTTTCAGATGCCAGAGGTGTTCGGAGTACGCGGTTTTCTCCAGGCCGAAGCAAGTCAAATGTTCACTTTCGAGGTCGCCATTCAGCCTAAGTTCGTTGCGGTTCAGGCCGAGAACATCGTTCAATTCAAATCCAGAAAGGCCTAACAGATTCGGAACCAACGACGATGTCTGGTCAAGCAGTTCAATTGCTTCAGCTATTGGACTAAAGTTGAATCCAATGAGGATCCGTCCGTCAGACGTTCTGTGCATACCGTAAGTGTGTTGATCTAAGGACGTTCCTAGTCATTCCCCAACTCTCAGCAATCAGCGGCGCACTGCTCGCACTCGGCCGACGAGTCATCGATGCGGCTCGGGATCTTGCTCCTATTGTTCTGGTGATTCTGTTCTTTCAGATCGTCGTACTTCAACAACCCTTTCCCAATCTTCTCGAGACCACTACTGGGCTCATCTGCGTCGTACTCGGGCTGGCGTTATTCATGTACGGACTGGAGAGCGGATTGTTCCCTCTGGGCGAGGCGATCGCCCAAGCGTTTGCCTCCAGGAGTAGCGTGATAGCACTATTGAGTTTTGCATTCTGTCTGGGATTTGGAACCACCGTGGCCGAGCCGGCACTCATTGCAATCGCGTATGAAGCAGCAGAAGTGGCTGCCGCCGCCGGTCAAATCGCCAACGAAGAGAGCACTCTGCAAAGCTATGCGCTGAATCTTCGCATTGTCGTAGCCCTATCCGTTGGATTGGCGGTGGTAATCGGCGTTGTCAGAATCTTGCTTGGCTGGCCGATTCACTTAATGATCATTTCCGGTTATCTGATCGTTACTGTCCTCACGCTGTTTGCGCCAAGCGAAATCATCGGCATCGCCTACGACTCCGGTGGTGTAACTACCAGCACCATCACGGTACCTCTATTGACCGCACTTGGCGTGGGTCTGGCAACGAGCATCAAGGGACGCAACCCGATGGTGGACGGTTTCGGATTGATTGCGTTTGCAAGCCTGACTCCCATGGTGTTCGTACTCGTCTACGGCATGGTGACCTAAGCGATGGAGTTCTTGAATCGACTAATCGAGTCGTTGGGGTCGACAATTCGGGATGTCGCGCCGATAGCTCTCATACTCGTCGTTTTCCAGGTGTTCGTCCTACGAAAGAAGCTCTATCGGCTCAAGCAGATCATCGTGGGGTTCGTCTTGGTCTTGCTCGGTCTGTCGCTGTTTCTGGTCGGTCTCAACGACGCGCTCTTTCCAATCGGCGAAACGATGGCGGCTCAGCTCACATCCACCAACCAAGTGACAACCGTAGCCGAAGTGCGCTGGATGGACTATTTGGTCGTCTATGCCTTCGCTGCCGCGATCGGTTTTGCGACAACAGTTGCCGAACCGTCTCTGATTGCAGTTTCAGTCAAGGCTCAAAGTGCTTCAGGTGGAGCAATCAACGCTTGGGGACTGAGATTGGCAGTCGCTGTTGGGGTAGCTGTGGGGGTAGCCTTGGGGTGCTTCAGAATCGTCACAGGTACGCCACTTCAGTGGTATATCATGGCTTCATATGTCGTTGTTCTGATCCAAACGATATTCGCAAGTCGGTCGATCATGCCTCTCGCCTACGACAGTGGTGGCGTCACGACATCGACCGTTACCGTACCGGTGGTCGCCGCACTCGGGCTGGGACTAGCAAGCAATATTCCCGGAAGAAGCCCATTGATCGACGGGTTCGGATTGATCGCTTTTGCTAGTGTTTTCCCCATCATGACCGTGCTCGCCTATTCCCTAATCACGACACGACTAGCCCATCGAACGTCCAGCAGCACCAACGAGGAAGAGTGATCGCAATGTTGAAGTTAATCATTGCTTTTGTACCGGTTGAGAAAACCGAAGAAGTCATAGCCGCTTGTCGCAAGGTTGGCGCGACCGGGGCTACGGTACTTCAACAAGCCCGAGGGGAAGGACTCAAACCGACAAAGACCTTCTTGGGGTTGGACTTCACCGGAACTCGCGATGCGATCTTCCTCTTGTGTTCGGAATCTCGAACTCCTGACATCTTGAACTGCATACGCGATGTCGGCGAATTTGACGAGAAACCCGGATCCGGTATTGCTTTCCAACTTGCAGTAGAGGACGCTGTCGGGTTGAAGACTCAAATGCAAAATATTTTGGAATCGATGGAGGAGCACGCATGAGCGAAAAGCAAGTCTCACGCGTCGAAGACTATATGTCTGAGACGATTCATCCAATCAAAGGCGAGGCAACAGTTCTTTCGGCGATCAAATTGCTCAAAGAGCACGACCTCAACGCACTAGTGGTCGAACGGCGTGATGCAGACGACGAGATCGGTTTAGTAACAATCACCGACATCGCCCGTGAGGTGTTAGCCAAGAATCGGCCTCCGGAACGGGTCTACGTCATGGAGATCATGACCAAACCGATCGTCACGGTGCCACGCACAATGCAAATTCGCTATGCGATAAGGCTGATGGCGAATTTGGACCTGTCTCAAACGGTCGTTGTAGGCGATGCTCGGAATCCCGTTGGGATTGTTGAGCGACGGGTGATGGTGCTTGCTTCATTGGACGATTGAGCCAGCAGGGTTGGGCTCTTCCAACCTCTTCACCATCGTACATGCAATTTCACGCAGCGAGCTGATTCACTTCAATCAGCAGAACTGAGACAGCCTTGACAAATGTTTATTTGACCAGCAAATATCTCCTGTCTTCACTTTGTGAATTCTTTAGTTCATTTCTAGTAGTCGAACTCTATTCTTAAGGAAAAGGATGCAGAAGAACAAGATGAAATTTCTACCACGCCCCGTCAATCCTCGGTCTCCTCCACTAAAAATTCAGGGCATCAAGACAAGAATAGTCCCGCTGATAGCTCAGTCTATAAGGTGGGAGGACAAAGGCAGATCGATAGAGCCCTTCCTGGGATCGGGAGCTGTCGCACTGAATATCGCTCCCAGCGACGCCATTCTGGCGGACACCAACAAGCATGTCATCAATTTGTATCGCGGCATTCGCGACGGTGAGATCGATGGTCGCAAGGTACGAATGCATCTTGAACGAGAAGGAAAGTTGCTGACTGAGAAGGGTGAACTCAGCTACTACGCCGTTCGGGACCGCTTTAACGAGACTGGGGGACCGCTGGATTTCCTGTTCCTGAACCGATCATGTTTCAATGGCATGATGAGGTTCAACCTCCAGGGAAATTTCAATGTCCCTTTCTGTCGAAAACCCAAACGGTTTCGCCCTGCGCTGGTCACCAAGATCGTGAACCAAGTCGAGTGAGCTAGTGCCGCGATGAAGTGCAAGGATTGGCGATTCGTTGTTCAAGACTGGCAAAAGACCGTCTCGGAGGCAAGAGAAGGGGACATGCTCTACTGTGATCCTCCCGTGGGCAGGCACACTGACTACTACAACCAGTTCACAGAAGACGAGGCGGACAATTTGGCTCGAGCGCTACGCTCATCTCCGTCGGACTTCGCGATTTCCATGTGGCTCAAGAACAAATTCCGCAAGAACGATTACGTTACCCGTTGGTTTGCCGAATTCCCACAACGGACGGTGTCACACTTCTACCATGTCGGACCCACCGAGAAACTGCGCAATCCCATGACCGAAGTCGTGATTCTCTCCCCCAATGCAGCCGCCTCGATAACCGATTGAACCAGTCAAGAGCTTCGGTTCAATCTGGCTCCTACTGCCTTACAGATCGTAGTTTGAAGTACATCAAAATAGGAATGTAGACTGCAAGTACTGGAAAAATGATCCACGCAGCTACGGTGTGGTCAAGTCCTATGAGAGTCGTCACTACAGCTACCACAAAGGAAAAACAAAACAGTGCCAAACAATGGCGCGTAACCAATTCAAGCCTTGAGTCTGCCATCCCAGTCCGGTACTCTCTCGAGGCCTAATTCCGCCTCCGCTTCGACCTAATCATATCGCAAATCTGCGTTCTTCAGTTTATCCTTGAGCATCGTCTCTCGATCCGTCTGAACCTCAATTCGGCCAATTTCGGTTGATCGGCTACAGGCAGGGCAACCACCGAAAGTGTGAGACTATAGGTGAGGCAAGCCCCGGTGGCACAGTTGGATAGCGCGGCCGCCTCCTAAGCGGCAGGTCGAAGGTTCGAGTCCTTCTCGGGGCGCCACCTCTTCTCAAAGTTACTGAATAACCGAGCGAGGAGTCGCCACAATGCGCTGAACGCTTATCGATGAGGTGTCCATGAGTTCGTTGACACGGGGTTGTATCTCATTGCGCCACTTGTCGCTTCCATAGACCGCGCCGTACAAACGTTCCCGCTCAGCTTCGGAATCAAACCGACGCAACCAGACGTAAACCGTATCGTCGACTTCACCTCGAAAACTCCCGGCGATCACCATTCCGTTGGCAACTTGAAACGGAATGATCTCTCGTTCCATCAGCTCAACCCAATCGTCCATTCTGCCGGGTTGAATCTTGTATTGCCGAAGTTCGTAGAACATAGAACCACTCTCTTGTGTTGACCGTTTGAAACCGCTCCTGCTGTTGCCAAGACCCGTGTTAAGGATTGCAGTGGAGCGTCAAGTCGATTGTATTGCCAAGCGTCTCAACGGCGGATTGACTTCATCGACATCCATCGTCGGTAGTCATCGAGGTCATCGACATCCCACAGCGTGTCAAGCAGCGACACGCTCAATCGAAGCTGGCCAGCAATACTCAACGTGCGCTCGAAAACCCGCGGCGTGCTCCATTCAATGTCTTGGAACAACCAGGGATGGGGTTGGCGCATTCCGATTAGGCAATAACCTCCGTCTTCGGTTGGTCCGATCACGACATCTGACTCGAGTAGGAGACCGCACGCTCGATTGACGTACTCAGCATTCAACTCCGGAATGTCCGAACCCACGATAAGTTCAACGCCATCGGACAGCGCATTCAACATTCGTTCGCCCAGGTCGTTTCCAGACTGTCTTCTGAGAGCTATTCCACGACTTGCCCAATCGGCGTTGGGTTCTTCATCGAACCAAAGTTCCATCGGGTAACCGGAAGTCGCGCGGATGGCAGATTCAAGCATTTCGGTGTAGCACTCTAACGCCGCTTCAGTGCCAATGGACTCACCCAGTCTGGTCTTGACATGCCCCAACCTTGGCACTTTGGCAAATACTGCGACTCGGGATTGTCCAAGGGTCATCGAATTCGGCTTAGCACTGCGAGCTCAACATCGGTAACTACTCACCGAGTCCCGTAATAGTCTTCATATAGCTTCTCCGCATCAACGCCTAAGAAATATCGCAGACGGAACATCCACATTCTTACGATGGTGGAAAGAACTCCTTCGGTCTCCCACTTCCGTGTCGAAGTAACCAAGGGTTCCCTGATTCGATGAGGTTTCGGGGAAACTCGACGCAAACGTTTGCAGAGTTCGATGTCCTCCATTAGCGATTGCCGAGGCACTCCATCGATCCGCATCAATAGGTCCTTGCGCACGAAAATTCCTTGGTCGCCGGTGCAAATACCCGTTATTGCCGAGCGTTCATTCATAAGGAATTCGATCACTCGATACATGGTTCGATCACCGGCTAGACGTACGTCGAATCGACCCCAATCCGCATCAGCAAGAGCTCCTTCTAGTGCCTGGATAACTCGCTCATTCACTCGAGAGTCTGCATGAAGCATCCAAACCCACTTCCTCTCGCACAGGTCGATCCCGCAGCGTAGTTGCGATCCTCGACCCAGGCTTGACGACTGGACAAATTTCTCGGTATCAAGAAGCTCCTCTGGGCAATCATTGCTCGCTGCGTCGACAACTACAACGTCAAGATCCGAGTATGGTCTAAGGTCGCCCAGCAACCTGGCTAAGTTCGAACGATCGTTGTGAACGGGGACTACGACCGACACATCGGACAAACAATCGTCTGACACGTTTATCGATTGTGCGATGGCTACGCAGTCGTCGTGCTAGTGGTCGTGGGAGTGTGGCGGATGCGCGTCTTCGGAATAGGGATCTGGATTCTCAATGAAATGGTCGGGCAACGAGAAGTCGACGTGATCATCCATATTGCCCATAGGCATAAGCCAGCCGTATTCCCGGTTCGCGAACAGTTCGTACACACCTGTTGCAGTTGTAACGTTGGCAAATGCCGACTTGTCCCCTGAAGTCAACACAAAGGGATAACGCATCTCACCATCTTGAAGTTCGCCGATCAGCGACCGAGCACGACTGCCCCCTGTCACTTCCAAGACTTCGCCCTCCAACACCACTCCCCGTTGTGGGATGGGAATCTGAATGGTTTGCCCCACGTCGGCGTTCCACAGGATAGACGTAACTTGCACGAGTGCGCGATCCTCGACGACTCGTGGGTACTGAGGTAACGAAGTCGAGCTCACTGAGTCTTCGTCAACGCCTTGCCAGGGGAAATTGGTCCCCTGGGCGACCTTCGGCGCTTCAGCAGGTGGAATCTCGGCTGACTCTGCCTCTGGTTCGGCAGGTTGTGAGAGTTCGGATGTCGATTCAGAAGAAACAGGCTCAACGGGATCCTCTCCCTGGGAACCGATTTCCGGATCGGCAAGAGAGCTAATTTGAGTCTCGGATGGTTCCGAGTCCGTTGGTCTGTCCGACGGTGGATTTTCGTAGACACGGTCTCGACCGGAGTAGATCACTCCCGCAATCAGTAGGATCAAGGAAACAACAATGATTCCAATGCCGCCAAAGAGAATCCAGCGAGAGGTGTTGGACTCGCCGGGCGGATTGGGGTTGCCGGGGGATTCTGTCATATCTGGATTTCTATGGGGAATTGCGAACGGCTTCCGAGCGTTGAAGACTCATGCTAGTAGAACAGAGCAGACGAAGCTCGATTTGGTTTCTTACAATCAGTCATCTCTTCTCCATTTCACGAAATCATGTCTGTTTTTGCAAATCTGAACTGGCTCGCGATTCTGGTTGCGACCGTAGGATCGTTCGTGATCGGATGGGTCTGGTACGGTCCGTTGTTCGGAAAAGCGTGGGTTGCGGCTCAAGGCAAGACGATGGACGACATTCAACCTTCGCCGACACCGTTCATTATCACGTTTTTCACTACTGCAATCACATGCATTGCCATGGCTGTTCTGCTGGACATGTTGCAGATCACGACGTGGTCGGGCGGTGCGATTCTCGGTTTCGCCATGGGGATTGCGTTTATCACAGTTTCGTCCGTTTCCGATGGTGCTTATTGCGGATGGTCTTGGTCTCTCGTGGCCATCCAAAGCGGATACCGAACGCTCTATTGCGTGATCATGGGAGTCATTCTCGCAGTCTGGTAGCGACCCAGCCGTTACTCAGCAAATCGCTTGGCCATGGAGAAGCGGATGGCCGCGGATTTCGCTAAGAGTGCTCGGTCCTCGCTGAGCACAAAACGCCGATCAATGAGTTCATCAATGACTCTACGAGACTTTCTCTGGTAGTCGGACTTGCGATACGTGCCGACGAGAGACTTTTCGAATCTCGTCAGACCCACGAAGGTAGCCGCCTGAGTCGGTGCACCCTGATCCGGACCGCGTGGATTCCAACCAGTGTGGACCCCCAAAGGCACCGCTACATCCGGTAGCCGAATGCCCGCCGACTCATTCAAGCTGTCATCGACGTTGCACACCATTGAGGGGTATCGCTGCCCTTGTTTAGCTGGAAACTTGCATATCCCCTGGTCCGCTTGATCGCCCAGTTGCAAGGTGCTGAGACCAGTCAGGACTTCAGGATCGGGCAAGTGTTCGAATCGTCCAGATTCTGCAAATTTTCGTATGACGGTGTCTCTGCTGACCAGAGAACCAGTGGCAACTCTAGGAACCTTCGAAACAGGAGGTGCGGCGTTGCCTTCGATCCAATTGACCAAGTTCATCAACGCACATCGAATCAACGGAGTGTAGGAGACGGTATTCATCGTGTAGCGCACCCTCTCTCCGGTTAATGCGAATTGGTCGGTCAACGGCACTATTGCGTTGATGTGATGCGTTCCCGCAAACAAATAGAGTCTCTCATTCGGAGACTGTTGAACATCTGTGAGGCCATCCGTTGACACATGGGCCAATGCGGCATCTCCTCGCCAGTACTCCCACGAGGTATTGGTAATGAACACCTTAGGCAGATTCGAGCGGTCTCGATAGAGTCCATCTCGGTTGCCCGTCAGAGAATCAGTCGTCGTAGCTCCTGCAAAGGGAAAGAGCTGTCCGCATGCAGGCACTCCCATGCTTGAAGGTTGTGCAAATCGATGATTGAAGTCGCCACGCTGAGCTCCGGCGATATGCGGCAACATACCGTCGATGGCAGTTTCACCAGTCTCGGACCGATAGAGCCCTTCGTAGAGCATGTGCCGGAGCACTCTGCCAGTCTGCGATGCACCAAATGCAACCACGTGAGGAGGCGGGGCCGATCCGCCAGGATATTGATCCGATCGAAAACAGGCCGCGGCATCCCGCAAGGCCAACAGTCCCAATCCAACAACGGGTGCACCCTCGGTTCGATAGACCAACGTATAGAACCTTCCTGCTTGAAAGCCAGTTCGAGCCCAAACGTGATCAGGCCTCTCGTCGATTCCACCTTCGACTAGACGACCAAACCCCCAGTCCTCTCTCGACCACAATTGATGCTCCGCATGAGTGTGCTCCCGTTCATACAAAGCTGCAAACGCTGACTTCCCTTGAGTTGGGCGGTACGATGCCGGCCCCAGTTGCCCAACGAAGATGCTGTCCGAAGCCTGAGAAGGCTGTACTTGGCAGACAACCTCTCCTTGAAGTCGCTTGCCATCTTCACACGCTTCAGGAACGTCGAGCTTCATTCCTGGTGCATCGAACTGCCAACCAACCGACAGCAACGCCAATCCGTTCTCGAATAGAAACCCATCGCCAGGCGAGCAGGGATCCTCGGCAACGTCCTGCAGTCGGGCTTGATTGAACATTCGAAAGGAAATTCGATTTCCACGATTGGGTACTTCAAGCAAGAGGCAACGAGGCTGCTTCTCGCTCGGCTTAATCAGTGTGAAGTCCCCGTTGAAGTGCACCATTCCACCTTCACGAGGAGCAAGCTCGATGTCAACAATTCCCGCGTTAGACGGATCCAGAGGGTCCACTGCATAGTGAAGTTTGCCGTCGATACGTTCGTAGCCGCCGTATGCTCCGAACTCTCGACCTTCCGCGTAAGCTTGCCTGCGGGTGATTTCGATTTGGACTACCGCCACGACTTGATCCTGTCAACACTGAATTTCGCGCACTGTCGCCAGCCAGAGCCAGAAAGGGCTTGAATTAAAATGACGCAGCACCTCATATAGTCTTTGAATGCCTACCACCGACTCCTCGCCAGAATCGCTCGTACAACGGGAGTACGAAGCCGGATTTGTAACTGACATTGTGTCAAAAAACCTTCCTCCGGGTCTCACCGAGGATGTGGTTCGGCAGATTTCCGCCATCAAGGAAGAGCCGGAGTGGCTCACCGAATGGCGTCTCGACGCGTTGCGTCGCTGGACACAGATGTCCGAACCGAAATGGGCTCACGTCAAGTTTCCACCGATCGACTACCAGGCAATTTCGTACTTTTCCGCACCCAAGGGAGACAGTCCGAAAAGTCTGGACGAAGTTGACCCGGAACTGCTGAGAACGTACGAGAAGCTGGGCATTCCGCTACACGAACAGAAGCTCCTCGCCGGAGTGAAGGAAGAGTCGGAGCAACCACAGGTTGCAGTCGATGCCATTTTCGACAGCGTGTCAATTGCGACAACCTTCAAGGAAACCTTGAAAGATCACGGTGTTGTGTTCTGTTCATTCTCGGAAGCAGTACAGAACCACCCCGAAATCGTGAAGAAGTACATTGGGTCAGTCGTTCCCAAGTCAGACAATTTCTATGCTGCCTTGAATTCCGCCGTGTTCAGCGATGGATCGTTCGTGTATGTGCCCGAAGGTGTCCGCTGCCCCATGGAACTCCTGTCTTACTTCCGCATCAATTCTGCTAACACGGGCCAGTTCGAACGCACTTTGATCATCGCAGACAAAGGTTCTTATGTCAGCTATCTGGAGGGATGCACAGCACCAATGCGAGACGAGAACCAGCTTCATGCGGCAGTCGTGGAGCTTGTCGCCCTCGACGATGCACAGATCAAGTATTCAACAGTACAAAACTGGTATCCGGGAGATGTGGAAGGAAATGGAGGAATCTACAACTTCGTTACGAAGCGAGGAGCCTGTAGAGGCGACCGTTCCCATATCAGCTGGACCCAGGTTGAAACGGGATCGGCCATCACTTGGAAGTATCCCAGCGTCATACTTCGAGGCAATGAGTCAAAGGGCGAGTTCTACTCGGTAGCTCTGACGAACAATCTGCAACAGGCGGACACCGGAACCAAGATGACTCACATTGGGCGTAACACGACCAGCACCATAGTCTCGAAAGGCATCAGTGCAGGTGGCAGCTCCAACGTCTATCGCGGGCTAGTTCGCATGAATCCTGGTGCGAAAGGTGCTCGCAATCACACTCAGTGCGACTCGCTGCTCATTGGATCGGAGTGTGCTGCACACACATTTCCGTACATCGAATCGCGGCGTAGCGATGCAATTGTTGAGCACGAAGCCACGACAACCAAAGTCAGCGAAGACCAGCTATTCTTGTGCCGACAACGTGGAATCGATCCCGAAAAGGCCGTCTCGATGATTGTCAACGGCTTCTGTCGAGAGGTCTTTCGCGAACTGCCGATGGAATTTGCGGTTGAAGCATCGAAGCTTCTCGAGGTGAGCTTGGAAGGTGCCGTCGGTTGAGCCTTCTTGAAATCTCTGACCTCGTTGTAAGCGTAGCTGACACGGAAATTCTCAGAGGAATCGATCTTACGGTCAATGCTGGCGAGATCCACGCCATCATGGGACCCAACGGATCCGGCAAGAGCACGCTAACCAGTGCATTGGCGGGACGAGAAGAGTACGTCGTAGACAGCGGAAGCATGCGATTGGGCGAGGCAGATCTCGCATCGCTCGAGCCCGAAGAGAGATCACAGCGAGGTCTGTTCCTGGCCTTTCAATATCCCGTCGAGATTCCCGGCGTAACGAATATCGAGTTCCTCAAGACCGCATTGGACAGCCACCATCAAGCAAGAGGTTGTGAAGAGCTCTCGGCGGTCGACTTCATGCGCCGCCTGCGCGAGCTGACGAAACAGCTAGAGCTTGATCCAAATTTCCTGAAACGCGGCGTGAACGAGGCGTTTTCCGGAGGCGAGAAGAAACGCAACGAAATATTGCAGATGTTGTGCTTGAATCCGCGTGTAGCACTCCTGGACGAAACCGACTCAGGTCTCGACATAGACGCTCTGCAGGTAGTGGCTCAAGGAATCAATGCCTTCCACAGGCCCACGAATGCCGTGGTTCTCGTCACTCACTACCAGCGCTTGCTGAACTACGTGACTCCCGACTATGTCCATGTCATGCTTGATGGTCGAATAGTGAAATCGGGCGACGCTTCACTGGCACTCGATCTTGAGGAACGAGGCTACAGCTGGCTCGAGCAAGCGTAGACCGTGGTTCGGACCCATGTCCGTAGCGCTATGAGTTCACAACGGCAAATTTCTCGAGAACTCTCGACCCTTCCCTGGCTTGACCTCGAGAGTGCACAACAAACAGTTCAAGAGTTCGGCGCTCCTCGATTCAGATCGGAGCCTTGGAAGTACACCAACCCCAATCCGTTCGTCGACTTTCTCAATGCGGGAGAATTCGAGAGTCCACGACCGCCTTCGGCTTCGCACGAATCCGTCGAGATTCTTGCGTTCTCAGATCCAGCGGCTACGTGGGCTGCCAAATCGTTCGGCACTATCGCCGGCAACAATTCCTCGACTCTGACGGCATTCAATCTGCTGAACCTTAGCTCGGGATTTGTTGTTCAGGCACAACCGGCTGGCGGCGAAGTTCCAGTTCTGACAATTGAATCCGCTCCCAACTCCTGCGAGCGTTTCTTGGTCGTAGTTAGAGCCGGTGCACAATTGGAGATTGTTGAGAAAACCGCAGGGGGCAACCGCGTAATCGAGTGTCTGATCGAGCAAGGCGCGACACTGGTCCACAAGCGACTGCAACAACCGGCGACTCTAGCCGATTACAGCCATGTGGTCACTCGACTCAACGACAATGCGACCTATCGATTCAGTCAGAGCTCGACAGGATCCTCGCTGCGTCGCAATGAAATCGTCGTGGAGATCCAAGGTCAAGGAGTGAACGCCAATCTCGAAGGAGGCTGGCGGCTCCACGATCAGACTCATTTGGACTCGCAGGTAACCGTGAATCACCTCACACCGGGATCCGAAAGCCGATTGAAGTTCCACGGTGTTGTCGGGGGAAAGTCGAGGGCCGTCTTCAACGGTCGGATCCATATCGCTCGCGATGCTCAGGGAACCAACGCACACTTGGACAACAAGAACATCCTGACAAGCAACGAAGCTGAGGTGTATGCCAAACCCGAACTTGAGATCTATGCCGACGATGTCAAGTGCTCACACGGTGCTACATCCGGACAATTGGACGGAAACCAGATTTTCTACCTGTTGACTCGTGGAATCGAACGTACTCATGCCAGAAACCTTCTGCTCGGCGGATTCTTACGCGAAGTGGTGTCGGATGAATCAGGCGCACGGTTACTGGGTGTAGCCAACTAGTAAGCCCAATGGCTGAAGTCTTCCATCCGTATCGACAGGATTTCCCCTTCATCGACAACCGAGGTGACTCGCTCGTATATCTCGACAATGCGGCAACCACTCAGAAACCCAAAGTGGTTCTAGATGCACTTCGAGACTTCTACGAAAGCCACAACGCGAACGTACATCGCAGCGCCCACTCAGTAAGCAACGAGGCGACAGCACTTTTCGAGAGAGCTCGACAAGTCGTCGCCGATTTTCTTGGTGCCGGCAAGCCGGAGGAGATCGTTTGGACACGAGGTACTACGGAAGCCATCAACTTGGTCGCGCAGTGCTATGCGCCGCTTGTTCTTTCGGCCGGTTCGCAAGTAGTGACTTCCCACATGGAGCACCACTCCAACATCGTTCCCTGGCAACTTGCGTGCGAGAGAGCTGGTGCTGAACTCAAGCCGGTCCGCGTTACTTCCAACGGCGAATTAGACCTCGACCACTATCGTGAGCTTCTCACAGAGAATGTCCAACTGGTAGCAGTCGGTCACGTATCCAATGCGCTGGGAACAATCAACCCGGTCGAGAAGATCATCAAGATGGCGCACCAAGTCGGTGCGAAAGTCCTACTCGACGGGGCCCAAGCTGCCGCACATGTACCTATCGATGTCAAAGAACTAGGCTGCGACTTCTATGCCTTTTCGGGTCACAAAACCTATGGCCCCACAGGCATCGGCGCTCTGTACGGCAAGCTCGAACTGCTACAAGACATGCCCCCGTGGCAGGGAGGAGGTGAGATGATCGAGCACGTCTCGTTCGAGAAGACCACGTATCAGGCCCCACCCTATCGGTTTGAAGCTGGGACACCCGACATTTCCGGTCCTATCGGACTGCAAGCCGCTCTTATCTACTTGCAACAACAAATGGATCGCGGGCTGATTGAGTACGAAGATCGACTGTTGCGCCACACGACTTCCCATCTGTCAGCTATCGATGGAGTCAAGGTCATTGGACCGGCTATTGGCAAGACCAAGTGTCCCATCGTCTCATTTGTAATGGAAGACGCACACCCAGCCGACATCGCTACGTTGCTAGACGAGCAAGGGGTCGCCGTCCGATCGGGACATCACTGCGCAATCCCGCTGATGGAGAGTCTCGGTATTCCGGGAACGGTTCGAGCCTCGATCGGCATGTACAACAGAGTGAAGGAGATCGGCAGGCTAGTCGATGCCGTCAAGACTGCTCGACGGATTCTCAAAGCATAGAAACTTCACAATATCCCTGTTTATCAGTTATTTAATTCATTCAACTTTCAAGTGTCGAAAGCAATGCAAGCGATTCTGCAACGCCGAGAACCATAGATTCGCGGCTGGCGTGAATTGCACGAAGACACATCGAAACCGGATCAACCCATCCGATGACTTCTTCGATTTGCTTGAATTTCCCGCACGAATCCCATATTTGACGGTCTATATAATTTGATTGACTAGATTGGTCGGCTGGTCAACACCTCCAGACCGACCGCTGAATTTCCAAACGTCTACCAGCACTATGCAGGCCGAAACCTACGACCCAACGCAAATTTCGCTCACAGACCGGGCTCGGACACATGTCCAGATGCAATTGGCTCAAGCCGAAGCGAATGCATTGATTCTCGGAATAAGCGAGACGGGATGCAACGGGTATATGTACGAATTGGACTATCTACGCGATAATGAACAACTCGACGACGTTCAAGTCTTCGACTTCGGCGACGGCGTGGCGATCTACGTGCGCAGCAAGGACTGGGAACTGCTTCGTGGAACGGAGATCGACTTCATAACCGAAGGGCTGAACTCGTCGCTGAAGTTCAAGAATCCCAACGCCGAAACGCTTTGTGGTTGCGGCGAGAGCTTCTCGCTTCGTGGAACGTAGAGTTATCCCGGTCAGCCGAACCGTCGAGGCTCGGCTAGTTCCTACAGGAACTCCTATCTCCATCCCTGAAGGGGTGTTCGTAACCTTGACGCAGGCTCTGGGCGGCACCTACACCATCGTCTACAACGGCAACATGGCGCGTGTCGAAGCGGCCAATGCCGATGCTTTGGGATTCGAACCCGAAACTCGGCAATTCGAAACGCCAGCGGACGGAAAGATCTCCAATGATCAGGTGTGGCAGGCTCTTCGAACCATTCATGACCCAGAGATACCCGTCAACATCGTTGACCTCGGGCTAGTCTACGAAGTTGAGGTTGCAGACAGCGAAGTAGCAGTAACCATGACGCTCACAGCTCCAGGCTGCGGCATGGGTCCAGTGCTAGTACAAGACGTCAAGACGCGGTTGGGTGAAGTGCCCTTCGTCGAAGACGTAGCTGTGGACTTAGTCTTCGACCCACCGTGGTCAAGAGACCTGATGAGCGAAGAGGCCCAACTGGAACTCGGCCTGTTCTAGAACCATGATCGATCTCGACGAGATCACGGAATCCTTTGAGTTCTTCGACGAGTGGGAAGACAAGTACAAGTTCATTGTCGACCTCGGCAAAAAATTGCCACTTCTTCGCGAAGAAGACCAAGTGGAAGAAAACCTTGTACCAGGTTGCCAAAGCCAAGTCTGGCTAGTTTCTCACTATAACCCTAGTACAGACCTATTGCAATTCGATATCGACAGCGACGCACACATCGTTCGGGGCCTCATCGGAATCATCCAAGCTGCGTATAGTGATCGATCACCCCAACAGATCCTCGACTTCGACATTGAAGGACTGTTTGAACAACTGGATCTGTTAGCTCACCTTGTTCCGACCCGTGGTAACGGACTCCGAGCAATGGTGCAGCGAATTCGTGCAGAAGCGCAATTGCACAGCGGCGACTGAAAATCGAGCTTGAAATGCGTTTGGATGCTAGGCTGCTTCCAAGTGCTCTCGAAGAAACTTGCCAGTGTACGATCGTGAGTTGGCGGCTATCGCCTCGGGTGTACCGGACGCGATAACTTCACCGCCCCCTCTTCCGCCTTCCGGACCTAGGTCGATCACATAGTCCGCAGTCTTGATGACATCGAGGTGATGTTCAATCACCAGTACGGTGTTGCCTGCCTCGACGAGACGGTTGAGGCAATCGAGCAACTTGGAAATGTCCGCAAGGTGAAGTCCCGTTGTCGGTTCGTCCAAAATGTAGAACGAGTGCCCACGACGCTGCATCTTCACGAGTTCACTGGCCAGTTTCACACGCTGGGCTTCTCCTCCCGACAACGTTGTTGCAGACTGTCCTAGCGTCAAGTAGCCCAATCCCAATTCGTCGAGAACGCCGATTCTCCGCGCGATATTCGGCTCTGGTTCGAAAAATCCAACCGCCTCTTCAATGGGCATGTCGAGGATGTCGGCGATGTTCTTGTCCCGGTGGGTAATTTCCAGCGTTTCGTCATTGAAGCGACGCCCCTTGCACGTGGCACAAACCACCTCCACGTCGGGCATGAAGTAGAGTTTGGTTGCAATCACTCCCTCACCAGAGCACTCCTCGCACCGACCTCCCTTGACGTTGAAACTGAATCTGCCTGGCTTGTAGCCTCGTTCCACCGACTCCGGAGCTTTTGCAAACAAGGTTCGGATCAGGTCGTAGATCCCTATATAGGTTGAGGGATTCGAGCGGCTGTTTCGTCCAATCGGCGTCTGATCAATGTTGATCACGCGAGTAACGTTCTCCGTCCCATCAATCGCATCATGCGAACCCGAAAGCGATCTCGTATCGACGAGACGCTTCCACAGTTCCTTGTAGAGAATCTCGTTGACCAGCGTCGACTTGCCGGAGCCAGAAGCTCCGCTGACGCACACGAAGAGACCCAGAGGAATTTCAACATCGATGTTCTTGAGGTTGTTCTCCGATGCACCTCGAATCATCAGAGACTTGCCGTTCAGTTCTCGCCGTGACTGAGGTACAGCGATGGATTTCGCACCGGAAAAGTACTGTCCAGTTGGAGACTCCTTGCACTTCAGAATGTCCTTGAGGCCACCAGTTGCGACTATCTCGCCACCATGAATTCCCGGGCCCGGACCAAGTTCAACAATGTAGTCGGCAGACCGAATGGTTTCCTCGTCGTGCTCCACAACAATTACGGTATTGCCGAGATTGCGCAACGACCGCAATGTGCTGATCATCTTGATGTTGTCCTTCGGATGCAACCCAATGGACGGCTCGTCCAAAACGTACAACATCCCCATGAGACCAGATCCAATCTGCGTTGAAAGTCGAATTCTCTGGGCTTCCCCGCCGGAAAGCGTTCCGGAAGTTCGATTGAAGTTCAAATAGTCCAAGCCGATTCCAAGCAGGAGATCCAATCTCTTGCGAATCTCCATCAACACTTGCCTACCAGCCTCAGCGTGAGGACCCGTGGGTTTGATGGTCGCCAACAACGGCTGCAACTCATCGAAGTTCATTTGGCCAAAGTCATGAATCGAATGTCCGTTGATTCGAAACAGCAAGCGTGTGTGTCGCAACCGCGACCCCTTGCAGTCCGCACATTCGTACTCGACCATTACGCGATCAAGGTACGCCTCCATGCCGGAATGCGCCACGCCACGTTGTCTATACCACCGATAGTGGGATTCGATCTGTCCCGCTACCCCTTGGAAATTGGATGGCCATCGGAGCCATCGTTCTTTCTTCTCTTTGGCATCAGGGGGAATCTTGAGCTGAATTGGTTCCCCTCGTGTTCCGTGCATGACCAGTTCACGCTGTTCTTCCGTCAAGTCTTGCCACGGCGTGTCAAGCGAAAATCCATGCTTGTCAGCTAGTGAATACAGCACATAGCCACTGTGATTGTCGGTCTTGTAGGTGAAGGCATCACGTAAGAAACATCCCTCTCGAATGCTGCGTTCGGGGTTGGTAACCAGCAATTCAGGGTGCGTCTGCTTGTCGCGGCCCACTCCTCCACACGTGCGACAGGCACTCTCGGGGTTGTTGAACATGAAGAAATCAGGAACGATGTCGCCAAACACCAACCCATACGTCTTGCTCCCAAAGTTCTCAACGAACTGCTTGGTTGCCCTTGAACCCACACCTTTGACGATACCTACAGTCATTAGCGAATCACCAACCCGCAACGCGTGTTCCACCGCCGCTTTCAGCTGCTTTTCGATACCGGGAACAACCTTGAACCGATCGACAACCGCCAGCAACTGCGGATCGCCAGCCAAGACCTCGGGCACCTCTTTTGTCAGGTCCACCCGTTCACCGTCAATTAGTACGGTTCGGCAACCTTGCTTGCGAACTTCAGTGAACAACAGCTTGGGTTCTTCGCCGTAGATCTGAAAAATCGGTGCTAGAAGCTCGAATTCGGTGTCCAGCGGCAACGTGAGAATCGCCTCGACGATGTTGCCACTAGTCTTGATGGGTACATCTTCCCCGGTATACGGACATGACGCGTCGGCAATGGTGGCAAACAGCAAATTTAGGTAGCTGGATATGTCGGTCAATGTCCCGACTGTGGATCGGGGGTTTCGAGCAATCGTTTTTTGTTCTATGGATACAACCGGTGACAACCCGTAGACAAAATCGACATCAGGCTTCTCTACTTGTGCAATGAAGCGCTTGGCATAGGTTGACAGCGACTCCATGTAGCGTCTCTGCCCTTCGGCGTAAATGGTGTCGAATGCGAGCGAAGACTTGCCAGATCCAGACAGACCCGTGACAACCACCAACTTGTCGCGAGGAATCTCGACCGAAATGTCCTTCAAGTTGTGGACACGCGTTCCTTGAACAGCGATCGTTGTACGATAACCGGGTTCCTGAACTGCCTTGGATTTGGTTGGTGCTCGTACCTGTGCCATTGATTCGTTCGAGTCCTGGTGGTTTAGAGAGCTAGCGCGCGTAGAAGAATGCAAGCTCTTCGACTTGTACCTGACTGCGAGTGGTCAGTTTGACAGGAGTGGAAGCCTTTTCGATGCATCCAATGTCCGACAGCCACTCGCACGCTGTCGTGATACCCTCAATGTCGAAATTACGCTGAAAGTAGTGTTCGATCTGAGTCGTCGAACGCGGTTCGCCAAATGCGCTCTGAAGATAGTCCAACACTGGAGCAAACAGCATTTCTGCCTTGTCTTCCAGGTAGTCGTCAATAGCAGTGATTCCCTGTTCCAATGAGTCCCGGGAAACTGATTGCTCAAACAGATCCGAGTAGATCATCTTAAACAGGGTCGGATTGAGTTCTACTGCACGAGTCAATGCTTCGCGATCGACGATTTCTCCGGCGAGTCCTACTTCGATTTCAGCCAGCGGCAATGCAGTAGTCACAATCCATCGAGCGGTGTAATACGGATCGTCCTTTACTTCAAGCCACTTGCGAGCCTTGTACAAGAAGCATAGTGCGTGCTGCGCAGCCCCCATCAACTGCAATTGACTGTCGTGTTCGCCCAGCGACTTCAGTTCTTCAAACAGCTCAGTGATCGATGGATCATTGCTGAACAGCAGGCGTCCTCGTGCAAAGATGGAGTGCTGGAAGGTGTTGCGAACCGCCGCCTGGAGCATCGTTCGGAACGACAACCTTGGCTGGACCGTTGCGTGAATGTTGATATCGTCTTCGACGAGGGAGACGAAGTGCGTTTTGGTCTTCTTGTCGTCCGTGCAGACCAGGACAAGATCAATGTCTGACTTGTCCCAAACGACATCGTAGGACAGACTGCCGCACAAGACCGCGGCGAGTATGTGATCGTCCTGCTTGACTCGCTCTACAAGAGAGTCAAGAGCCTCTTCAAAACGCTCTTTCTGCGAGACTGCCATTCAACGGACATTCGCGACGAAATGGGACATCGAAAAACGGAGTGGAACTCAACGAATCGAACAAGCGATTTTACGAATTGCAAGGAGAACTCGACTGTCCCGCAGCGTGATCCGGGAGTTCTCATGCATCTGCAAAAGTCCTTTCTGTCGTTGTACTCGGCAACATCCTAAAATAGAATAGCGAATGAAAGGATCCAGAATCCACAGCTCAAGGCTTGCAGTCGCCGTCCAACGACGACCAAGTCTCGTGTTGTCCTAGTACAGCCAAACAAGCCAGTATCCGTATTGGCTATGTGTCGCATGTTGCAAAGACCACAGGGGAACTAACCATGCAGTCTCATCGACGAATGCTACCGATTGCGTTGATCGCGTGCATCGCTTTAACACCGGGCATCACCCATGCTCAAGGCACCGCCAACGACGAGGAAATCGAAGATCTTGTCGTCATTGGAACAAGAAACGTCGCCCCTCGCACGGTCGAAGACTCAAGTGCGCCCATCGATTTCATCAGTGCCGACGATATTGCGGCCTTGGGTAACGGAGCTGACATTACAGACTCGTTGCGATCTTTGGTGCCATACTTCAATGCCTCAATGGCATCGGGCGACGGCGACACTTTCGTGCGTCCGACCTCGCTTCGTGGATTGGCGCCCGATCAGTCCTTGGTCATGATCAACGGCAAGCGACGGCATCGAGCCGCATTGATCGCTGAATTCGTACCTGCCGCTGGCAAGGGCGCGCATGGTCCGAACATTGGAATGATCCCCAGCATTGCCATCAAGAACATCCAAATCCTCCGGGATGGCGCATCGGCCCAATATGGTGCTGACGCGATTTCAGGGGTCGTGAATTTTCAAACGAAGGATGCAGACTCAGGCGGCATGCTTCGCACCCAGTACGGGCGTTTCTACGAAGGCGAATCCAGTTTTAAGATTGACGGAAACGTCGGCTTGATGCTCGGAACGGACGGCTTCCTCAACTTAAGCTTCGAGCGCATCTACAACCAAGCGTTGTCTCGGGGCATGCAGCGTCCCGACGCTCAAGCATTGATCGATTCCGGCGTATCCGTAGTTGGTCAGGACTCGCCGTTCGACGACAAGCCATTTGCCCAAACTTGGGGCCGACCACGCAGCGACGGCTTACGACTGTTCTTGAATGCCGGCCATCCAGTGTCCGACACAACCGACGTCTACGTTCAAGCGAACTACGCAGATGTCATGGGTCGTTATCGATTCTTCTATCGAAACAACAATCACGTCACTCTCCGTTCATTGGCTGAACTTGGATTTACCGGGCTGCCGGGAGGCTTCACTCCCTACTTCGACGGTGTGACCGACGACTACTCTGTAGTAACAGGTTGGAAAGGAACGTTGGCCAACGGTCTGTATTTCGACGCTAGCGCTGCGGTTGGAAACAACAGCATCGACTTCACCTTGAACAACACGATCAATCAATCGATCGGGCTCAATTCGGACGGAAATCCGTTACAGCGAGATTTCGACGTCGGCGAGCTGGAACAAATGGAAATGTCTGCAAATATCGATGTGAGCAGACAGATTTCGGATGTCTACCACATCGCTGCTGGAATGGAGTGGAGACGCGAGATCTTTTCGCTTAAGGCCGGCGAACCTGTCTCGTACGAGGGTGCGGGTTCGAGCGGATTCAAGGGATTCGAACCTCAGAACGCCGGCAACTTCTCGCGACAGAATGTGGCGACCTACGGCGAATTGGAAATGGAACACGGCGATTTGCTGACGCAATGGGCCGCACGCTACGAAGGCTACTCGGATTTCGGCGGGACGCTGAATGGAAAATTCGCATTCCGCTACCACTTCGATGAGCGAATCACCGGTCGCGGAGCGATTTCCACGGGATTCCACGCTCCGACTCCGGGTCAGGCCAACATTCAGAAGATTACAACGACGTTCGATGCGAACGTAGGCGGCCAAGTGGAACAAGGGCTGGTTCCACCAGATCATCCCTTGGCGTTGGCAGCTGGAGGTGCTCCACTGAAGGAAGAAACCTCTCTGAACGTGAGTTTGGGAGTCAGCGTCGATACCGACGAGATGTTTGAGGAGTCAAGACTGACCTTCGATATCTACCAGATCGACATTGATGATCGAATCTACAAGACACAGACCATTCCTGCTATCGATCCTGACACGGGCATTGGCACGAACGTATCGTTCTACACGAACGCGCTCAGCATTCAATCCAAAGGCTTCGACATTGTCTACACGTTCCCGTTTGAGTTTCGAGACGTTGTCAGCGACATGAGCATTGCGATCAATCGCAATGAAGTCACCGTTGAAGATCAAAACTTGGTGAACGGAATTGCTCCGGTCGCAGTTGCCGATGTTGAAGACATCGAGAACAGCTATCCGAAGCTGAAAATCGTTGCTTCATCCGCGACGTTCCTGACCGATTCCGCGACGCTGATGGTTAGAGCAAACTACTACGGTGAACACTACGACGAACGCGGCCGAATCGGGGGCTCGCCTCCCACCAAGCTGCTGGATCCGACATTGTTCATCGACGTCGAGCTTCGCTACGACTTCTCGGATGCTTTACGCGCAACGCTTGGTTTCGTGAACATCTTCGACACATACGTCGATACGATCTCGGCTCCGTTCGCGAATCGCGAGAATGTCGGCCTACCCTATGCGCGACGTACCGCGGCCAATTTTGAAGGCGGCTCGGCATACATGACCATCGATTTTCGATGGTAGTGGACAGGGAATCCTCACAGGAGGCTCAGATTAGACGCTGAATCGTCTGCTCTGATCAATCGATGCAAGAAGCCGCGAACCCATCTGTGGTCCGCGGCTTCTTTTCTAACAATTCCTGAAACGTGCCAGAACTCATCGAGATTCCGGACCCGAACGTCTACGAAGCGTACGGAGTCTACTTTCTCAAGACCCGCCACAAGTTCGTACAAAGACTGTTGCGCACGAACTACCCGCTTGCCCACGGCTATCGCACCTGGTACACCAGTTTCTTGTTGATGGACTATCTGGAGCACAATCCTCTGGATGAGGGTTGTTGCGTCATGGATATTGGCTGCGGCTGGGCACCCGTGGGCGTCTATTGCGGGCGAAGATTTCGAGCCAAAGTCACTGCGATGGACAAGGATGCCAACGTTATCCCTTACGTTCGACTGATGGCGGCACTGAACGACATCAAAGTCGAGAACCTGACTGCTAGCTTTGACAGCATTTCCACTGAGAGACTGGGTGAGGAAGAAGTGATCGTTGGATCGGACATCTGTTTCTGGGACGACATGGTCGAGCCTCTGTACGACCTTGTGGTTCGAGCGTTCAGTGCTGGTACAAGGAGGGTCATATTTGCAGATCCCGGTCGGCAACCGTTCTTCGATTTAGCAAAGAAGAGCGAGAAGCAGTGGAGTTCGGAGCTTGTACGGTGGTATTCGCTGGAACCAGTACGCCGACAGGGAGAGATATTGGAGATCAACAATCCGAAAGTGTCGGGTAATTGACGTTCAGCCGGCAATGGAACGCTGTTCGGTCTCAAGGCGCCTGAACGACCGTCACTGACGCGCCTAATCTCACAAGAAGTCACCTTCAAGCGTAGGCGATCCACCCAACCCAAATTTTTTCGAGTGATAAGATTGTCAATCCGACGGAGTAGCCCACGACTTCTACTGACCGGGATCAGGGGCCAGTCAAAGCGAATTGGGGTTCTAGTTGCACTTTCTTGGAGGGCGAAGAAGGCGATGAGCGATACGTTGCTGTGTGAGCTAGAGAAATTCGCACAAGCTAAATTGAAATTGACGGCTCTGGTTGAGAAAAACGAAGCAGCCACCAAGGCCAGTCTTATCGATCCTTATATCAAACTCTTGGGGTTTGACACCGCTGATCCTCTGCAGGTACGTGTGGAATTCAGAACTGCGACCGTGAAAGCGGCGGATAAAGTTGACTACGCTCTGATGTATGGGGAAAAACCGGTCGCCTACGTCGAGGCGAAAGCCTTGTCCCACAGGGACTTATCAACGCCAACACCCATGAATAAGCAATTGCGAAGCTATATGTTGGATTCCACAACAGTGAGATTTGGAGCACTCACCGATGGGCGCCAGTGGATCTGGTACTGCCAAGAGAGCTATCAACATGAACCAAGTCCATTCCTCATAATCGATGCTTTGTCGGATTCACAAAGCGAGACTTTTTCATGGTTGTCGCTCCTCAGGAGCAAGGCTCCTGTCGAAGAGTTGCTCATCGCCGCCAAGACGGAGCTCTTGACTTCAATGATTAGGAATTGGGTCGAAGGATCAATTCAAAGTCCGTCAGACGCGCTTGCTAGGACTATTCTTAGAGAGATCGGTCAGCCTAGCAACCAGAAAGCCCGACTGGAACAATGCAAACAGGTCTGGACGAGAGTAGTCGGAGGTCTATGGGGATCTGAAGACACTTCTCCACCGCCAATGCCACCCATTCCTACGCCTCCCCCACCGCGTCCGCTTGGAAAGATATCCTGCGTCATTCGATATTCTGACGGCCGTGTAGACAACTTCAAGAACGCCACCGCGTTGATGATTGGCATCGTTCGATTTTGTTCCGAAAATCATCGTGAAGGAAAACAGGACTACTATCACCGAGTCAGTCGACCTCACGGCATACGGAGGAATAGCCCTGCTGTCGTCCCAGAGACGGACATCGCCTCAGGCAAATATCCAAAAAGTCCCTACTCGCGAATTGGCATTGACGGATATCGGATCTTCAACGACTTGAACAACACTGCTAAAGTCCCACTGATCAAGGCATTGTTGAAGCAATGCACTCTGAACTCCGGCAAATCGCCTCAAATTGGACGAGAACTAGAGGTGCACATGCCCAATTCTGACTTTCAGATTCCTGATCTAACGGACGACAGTTAGTGAGCATTCTCAGCGACTCCTGAATGAGAATCGGTTGAGTGACTAGGGAGTGCTCTCCGAGCAAGACTCCAGATAAACAGGAATCTACTCGCCTGCGATGAAGTCCTTGAGCTGCTTCGACATCTCGCCACACGCATGCGAGGGAGTGCGAGCGATGAACGGCAAGGGAACTATGATGGCCGGTACGAAACTCATTCCTTTGGATTCTGCCGAAACCTTACCGGCGGAAACGTTGCTCTCAATGTCCCAGATGGTCGCCTCGTAGTTCGAACTCGCCTCCCACGTCAGAAATCCGAAACACGCCGGAATTCCACCCGTCGCAACAGCACACTGAACTGTGCCTGCCTGATCCGTGCGTTGAGTCGTCCCTTCGATCCAAACGATATAGCGAACACCCATTTCGTCCATTTTTTCGACGATCTTTTCGTTGTTGCTAATGTTCCTCAAGGCAGCAATGTCACTCGGAGCAGTCCTAGGTTCAAACCATGGAAACAGTTCGTCGATGAACTCTTGCTCGGACATCACACTGACCTTCTTGGACCCCGATGAGGTCTTATCGGTCACACAGTCGACGAAGAAATTCTCGGTTTGTTCGCGAGCAATGTGCTTACGCCCCAATATGACAACGGTTTGATCAGCGGATATGCCGGTATCGGCTTCCCGCACTTGTTGAAGGGTTGTGTTGACACATCCGGACAACAGGGCAAAGCTACTCAGCAGGCACGCCGCAACGAGGGTCGAAGACCAAGTGCATCGTTGGATTTTCATGATTTGATTACACCGGCAAGCCAGCGTTGAACTGGCGGTTCGCGCGTGAAGGCAAAGGAGATTTGAGCCGCTGCATCGCGCAATGCAGTGTTCGTGGCATCTGTCAGCGCCTGAGAGGGTCGATCAATTGGATTGGAGTAGTTGCGCTTGTTCGCCTTTCCATAGGCGGACATTTCCCACACATGCACTTCCTTTCCATCTTGATCCAAGAGCAAAATCGAATAGCGAATCCAAACTTCGTAGAAATTGCCTCGATTCTGCTGTGGAATGGCAATTTGAACGTCCCGGATACCCGGAACCAACACTCCCGAGACATTGCTGGGAATCTCCTCGAGAGACTCAACCTCTGAGAGATCCGTGAACAGTGTTCCGAAAACCTGATCGAAGAGATGCTCTTGCGACTGGCCAAGCTCAATGGTGAATGTTCCGTGCTCGGCGATCGGCTCTTCGTACACATAGTGCTTCAAACCGTGCGTATAGTGAATTCCTATGTCCACAGGTAGAGCAGCAATGAGGGGCTTCGGGATTGAAGCCGTGGAGTTCACGCTGGCACCAGACGCACATCCCAACAGCGTTGCGGATGCCATCAACAACGCAACAAGAACACACCAGTTACGCAGGTTGTAGATCAAGGTCTTTGTCATTCCTGCATTCTAACGATTGAGTCTAGTTTAGGGATGACAATCCGACAAAGGTGCCGCAGTTCCGCACCGTCAGCTCACGCATCAGCAAACCGTAATCGTAAACCCCTTCATAAACCTGGCCCCCGTCAAAGTGAACTGGGAATCCGACCCCATGAATTCGAACCCTACAGTTCCCTTCGTCGTCTTTCGCATTGACCTTCTCAACGCGATCAACCACATACTCCACGTCACGCCCCGTAAAGTCGTCGCCGAAGACGTAGATGCTGATTCGCTTGTTGGGGTCGTAATAGGTAGCTATGGCCTCTTCTATCCCCTCGACGGGGCTTGAGTTCGAGAACACAGTCCAAGTCCGAAGACGTTCGACTATTGCACGGCGCCGGGATTCGGTATCTTCAATCCACACTCCGCGAAACCGCGGAAACATGTAGTCGCCCATGTCGTTCATGACTTGAATGCCCTTCACGACCGGGTGAACCCTGAGCACTTCTTGCAATTTCTCAATCACGGCTGGCCACGCTGCAATCTGCATGCTCCCCGATGTGTCGATGACGAAGATGATGTACTCACTGTCCACAGTCATACCGCCGATAACGTTGCTCGGTCGTTCGTAACTGGTCCCGAGCAACCGAATCATTTCATCGGTCAACGATTGCTGTGCACGGGCAAGATCCGCCTGCTCCTCGACTTGAGTCTCGGTAATCTCCTTCGCATTGTCGAATCGACTTGTCAACTCCAAAAGCTCTTGCTGCAGTTCGGCGATTCGCAAGAGTTCAGCCTCCAAGTCGGTCTCGGATTCAACGCGTGTACGCTCCAAGATGTCGGTCTCGCCAATGATTGCCTCGATTTCAGCTTGTCGTTTGGCAATTTGCGCGGCGATCTCTTCCAGGGAAAATTCAAGAATCGTCGGCAGACTGATCTTGGTAATCATCAGCAACAAGATGATCGCACCGAAGCCACAGCAAATGACATCAAGAAAAGCAAGACTCAGCTCGTTGCTTTCTCTTCGTCGCCTCACGGCCAATCCTCGGACGGAGTCATGAACGTTCCTGAAGTGCTTCGAGCCAGATTCCAATAGGAACCTGCGGCGCGCGGGTCTCCCTCCAATGGGAGCATGATTACGTTCACGGGAATGCCTATTGGTAGAGACCGAGCGCTTCGGACGAAGATTCCAAGACGTTCTCGACCACTCACAACGGTGTTTCGCGCCAAGCGGTTGCTGTTGGTCTCGAGCGTAGGCAATCCGTCAGTGATCAGAAAGATGTTGTCCGGCAATGGCCGCATCTCGGCGACCAACATGAACAGCTCCTCGAGATTGGTTCCATTGCGGGGTACTGTTTCGCGAAGGCTGCTGATCGCGTCTCGAATTGCATCTGATTCCGTTGCTTCGAGCCAGTTCTCTTGGTCGGCGAGGACCAATTCTGCCTGATTGTTGAATGTCGCGATCTGCAAACTGCTAGTAACAGGAACATTGGCGACCAGCCACTCAACGGTGTCGATTGCACGTTGCCACTTCGGAGATTCGAGCTGCCGTTCTCTCGACATGTTGCGACGACGCAAGATGTTGACGATGGTCTTGTCCAGCATGCTGCTCGATCTGTCAAGCGCAACAAGAACGTTGTTGCCTCCCATGTAGAGCCCGGTGAGGTACTGCCGGTCTCCTTCGCCAACAATTTCAATGGTGTTGATGTCTCTCTGCGACTCAGCTTCCGCCTCGAGACGTTTGACCCTCTCTTCCTGGGTCTTGACTTCGGCACGGAGCTTCTCGAGCTCGTCGGTTAAATCCAACGAAACAAGCTCGACCTCCTCGAGCGACTCTTCTTTGACTTCAACTTCCTCCTGCAGAGTTTCGATGCGTTCCTTTGCATCGGCAACCCTCAATGAGAGTTGTGCGACCAGTTCGCGCAAGTCGATAAGGTTCTCTTCCCCAACCTTGACTTGATAGTCCAGAAGCCGAGACTCTGCGAGCTGATCCCGATTTGCCGTGTCAATGGTTTCTTCGGTGGCGTGATTGATGATGAGATAGAGCATCACGACGGCTCCAAAGCCGCCCGCCATGACATCGAGAAATGACAGCGTGAATATGCTGAGTTGACGTCGTTGTCTTCTACGTGCCACGCTTGCGCTACTCCACGCGAATCGCCCGGAATTCTGCGCCCGACGCGTTGATCAAGTCGCCAATCCTGATGCGTGACGGACCAGAGACACGATTACCGTTCACTAGTACTGCTGCGTCACTTGCGGGTACGAGCTCGCAACCGACGCTTTGATTCGACCGACACAGGAAATCCAATGTCGTACCGTTCTTGCCGTTGTAGGAGGAGTACTCGCCAATTGATCGTGCTATCGACCTGTGCAATAAGTGGGTCGGTTCGAGATCCTTCTTTTCTCTATCGGTCGAAGGAGTCTTGCGACTAGCGGTGTGCTTGATGGTCGTGTGCAACGAACGTTCGTCTTCGCCCGAGCGTGAGGGCGAAATAAGCGAAATTGCTTCAGTAATTCGTTCTAATGCCCGAATGTGAACTCTGTTCCCTCGTTGACTGAACGCTTCAACAACGCCCGGCAGCTTCGCAGACTCGCCAGGAATAAGAACGGGCGAACCATCTGCGACTTTGTCGACAGCTTCGGACATTCCCCGACTGATTTCACCCGAGAGATCGTTCCGCGAAACTTCCACCTGTCGGGTATTTCCGCCGTGCTTAACCTCAACGACCGAGGCATCTTCTCCTGAATCCAGCAACGTCAACAGCTGGTCGAACACCTGCTGCTCGCTGTCAGCGAACTTTCTTGGATCGAAGCGAGTTGCATCAAGCATGCGATTCGAAACATAGCCGATGCACGAATTAAGTAGAGTCATCAAGCCGCAACGAGGAACAACGGAGACACCCGACTTGCTTACCGACTCGTCGATGTCCAGCGAAGTCACGATGGTTCGGTGCAGTCCAACGTCAACAAATGTGCATGCCCCCGTCTCTTCGACACCTGCAGCGCTTGCCACCCCGCGGTCTACGAAGTCTGCTATGGATATCTGGGCCTGCAGGGCAATCCCGTACAACAGCGCCAATTGCGGCTGGGAAAAATCTCCTGGTACGGAAACCCAAACCTCATCTCTCGGCGTGAGCTGACCCTTTTCCTGAATATCCATCAATTGACGGTAGATCAGATCCGCCTGGGTCTCGACGGCAAAACCCGTTGGGTGTACAGGACTCTGATCGAGCTGTTCCCAAAAGTGATTTTGTTCGCGGTCGGGTTGCAGTTTCACCTTGGAAAGAGCGTCACTGCCGATACTCAAAGATCGGGGCTCGGCCAATGCAACGCCGGGCTCGGAGTACAAGACTGAACCATCTCGCGACAGCGTGATATTGGATTCGCTGATGTCGAGTAGCAACATGTCTAGCGCACCTGCAGGTGCCGCAACAGATTCGCGTCGCACCAGTTTTCGACGGCAATCACCATTTCTTCCTGGTACCGCTGCAGCTGATAGACGAAGAACATGATCACGATGCTGATCACCAACGCCACAAAGGTCGAGTTGAAGGCCACTCCAAGACTCTCCGTTACTCCAGCGATGTCTCCCTGAACAGCCAAATAAGCCTGACTCAATGCCTCGCCGATACCTCGAACGGTTCCAATGAATCCAATGGAGGGAATCGCCCAGGCGATATATCGGATCATTGCAAGTTCGCTGTCCAGTCGGTCCGATTCCGCATCGCAAGATGCTCGTACAGATTCAGACACGTTCTGCACCGCTTGGGTTGATTCAAATCGTTGCAGAGCTGTGAGAACTGTCCTCGAAAGTAGCATGTTGCGCGACTTGTCCGGCAACCCCTGAACGGGACGCATGTAGCGACGGGCATCTTCGGGCAGGACGCTTACTCCTTCAGCTATTCCGAGCAGGTCGTCTTCAAGCATCTTGCGCTCGCGCATTGTCTTGAATGCCTTCCCGCCCATGATGAAGAACGCCCAGAACATCAGAATGAAACAGGTCTCTTGCTCGTAGTCTCGCAATGTCACGTATAGGGAGCGCTCGGGAACGAATGCCTCCTCGTTGGCAAGGCGTTCCGCTCGATCTTCCAATATGGCATTGGCAGTGGGACGAATCACGCTGGCATAAACCAAATGAACCACCAGCACGGAAATTAGCAGTGCCACCAGCTGCGTCAGCAACGACGAAGTCAAGCGTCCTTTCATCAATAATCCTTAGATATCCACAGGAAACGGAACGGCGAAGTCTTCCGAAATCTCTTCCGAGGGATCGAACACGTCAGGGGACTGGTCTGCATCGGAGTCTTCTGAGGAGTCTTCAGACTTGGCTGACTCCTTTGACGCACTAGGTTCGGATTTGTTCGGAACGGCTTCCGGTTCTTTGTCCTTTTGTTCTGAGTTTTCCGACTCTTCCGCTACTTCCGGCTCTTCCGCTTCTACCGGCTCTTCCGGCGTGGGCTCGGGAATTTCCGATGCGGGACCGTCTTCTTCTTGCTGAGCGACGATCACCGACGTTGAGAGCAATGAACCAACAACCATCAACGCAGCTAACTTGCCAACACTAGACCGTAACTGCGTTTGTTTTCTATTCGGCAAAGCGAGCGATTCGAAATCCGACATCGTGTCTTCCTTCCGTTCCATAGTCGCGAAATGACATTCTCACGTCCGTAATCGCTCCATGCAAATAACTTGATCCCCGAATGACCCGATATTCGCCATCAGTTGGACCCATCACGTCTATGGTGGTTTCCGCTTGAGGGATCGAGTAGAAATCATGCATCCACTCCGCCACATTGCCTCCAATATCGAACAAGCCCTTGGTATTTGCCCCAAACGTGCCCACCGGAGCGGACACCGTGTGATTGTCGTTGAAGCCAAAGAGAACGCGGCTAACAATGAACTGTGCCGAACGATCTGCGTAGTTGCCGAAGCGGTCGGGTGGAGGAAGGTTCTCGCCCCAAGCAAAGTGCAACAATTCCTCCTGCCCTTCGACGTGACGTGCGGCCCACGACCACTCGGCTTCCGTGGGCAGTCGATAGCCTAGTGAGGACGGATTGAATCCAACCACCTTGGCTCCTTCCACGAGGTAGAACGGTTCCAATCCTTCTTGATCCGAAAGCGCGTTGCAAAAGAACGCCGCTTCATTCCAGGACACATTGACCACAGGTTGATCTTCTTTGTTAAGAGCATGTCCTTGATAGTCACCGGAATCGTGCCCTGGGGCGAACTGTGCAAACTGAGCGTTGGTTACCTCATGCTTGCCTATGTAGTACAACCGATTGAGATTGGCGGTTCGATACGGTTCGTTGGCACGTCTTCCCGGTTGTCGACGAGAAGCTCCCATACGAATGGGACCAGGATCCAGCAACACTATCTCTTGGCCGTCGGCTGTTGTACGAACCTGGCGAAGCGCTTCGAGACGGGCTTCTTCCAAAGTGAGGAGATGCACACGCAGCGACTGCGTGAATCCGGGTTGAATCGTCAGATGGTTGCGATAGCCCGCATAGCCTTCTTTTCTCAACTCAACATCATGCTCGACGGCTTGAAGAGCCAGCGTGTCGTTGCTGAGGCCCTTCATTTCCCCATCGATCCAAATCTCGACTCCTTCCGGTTCAGTGATTACCTTGAGATTGCCGACTGCCTCTCGAAGTTCGAGATCGAGCACCTTTTCCTCTTCGGAGCGGACGGTAACCCGACGGGTCTCCAGTTCATAGCCGACCAGCAGTACTTCCACATCGTGTGATCGACCTGGCTCCAAATCCAGAGTTACTGGAGTCGTACCTGCAAATCGCTTATCGACGCTAACATTCGCGCCTGGCGGCTTGGACTGAACCATCAACGCTCCGCCAACGGGTTCCAAGACGATTGGCTCCATCGTCCTAACTTCACCCGCTGTTACATACACGATGTCCGTCCAGCGAGCGTACCCGGGCTTTTTCACGGAAATCGTATGTTCTCCACTCATGATTTCCACCGGACCCGGTGTGCGGAAACCCGAGTCCTGATCGTCGATGTAGACAACTGCTCCTTCCGGTGTGGTAGGCACCGTTAAGGTTGCCCAATCGGGAGCCAAGTCCAAGTGGACTGACTGCGGTTCCTCCATCCCAACGATGTCAACGGTCAATTCTCCGTCTATGTAGCGAGGTGCACGGAAGTCCAATGTCGCAACCCCAGCGGGAATCTGACTAAACAGTGGAGTCGTACCGATTGTCTGACCTTCGAGACTCACTTCCGCTCCCGCCGGTGAGGAGGAAAATTGAACGTCGCCGGGTAATCGTTGCAACGTCAACACGAATGTTGGATCGTCATCGGCAGTCACGACGATTTCCTGGGTGAGATCGTAGTGACCCGTAGCTGTCGCGTGTGCCTCGTAAGTGCCGGGACGCATGAGAAACGAATCCGCTGACTCGAACACGAGCCCACCCGTGACCGTCACTTCCGCATCGTCAACATTCACATCGAACTGAACTGCCTTTGCTGTGAAAAGAAACCACAAGATGACTCCGGCCGCCACGGCAACCAACGCAGTGGCAATCTGTATCCAAGGTATCAGCCGAGTTCGCCGAGGTGGGCGAGGCGGTGTTGGAACGAACTGGTCGGGACTGACAACTGTGCCAGCTTGGTCATTCATCGCAATTGAGGCTTAGATTTGTTCTTCACAGACAATCGAAATGGGAGCCATGTTGCGCTCGACCGTAATCGTCTCTCGCACATCGATCCGGCCGTCGCGGCTACCTACGAGCTCATACCGACCCGGACGCAATTGAACTTCATGGCGTTCAAACTTTCCCAAGCGCCCTTGGGTGGTTAGCGTGACTTCGGTCAGATTGTCCGAAACCAGCACTACAGGGAGGAACTCCGATGCATAGTCGATGAGCGAAGAGAGTTCTTCAAGCGTCTGGTTGTACTCGTTGCTGTGACCGCGGTACTTCTCCGCCTGAGCAAGTGCGAGCTTCGCCGACTCGAACTTTTCATCATCGGACAATGCCCCTGGATCGCTCAGAATCTGTCCCGTCTGTTGGGTCAGCGAAACAATCTCGTAGACCCGTTGACGTCCCTCAATTGCGAATTCCAACGTGCTATCGATGGCTAGTGCTTCGTCGTAGGTCGCCAGAGCCGACACCAAATCAAGCCGGTCCTCTTCGCTTCGCGCCTTGTCTTGCAGTCTGGAAATCTTCAACGCGACCCGCGAACTTCTACTCTGCTGAAGACCGGTCGTTGCCGCCAAATTGTCCGGCTGGTGATTAAGAACCTCTTGGAATAGACGATCTGCCTCGTCGAAGTCTTGCTCGTTCAGAGCAACGAGGCCAATCGAGATTAGATCATTGAGTTCGTCGTCTTGGCGGGCACTCATGATTCGCGTACGACGCTCCGCAATACCGGGAGTCAGCGAATCCAAGTCCTCGGCCTGTTGGAGATAGTCCAGAGCGCTGTCCCAATCATTGCGCAATCTGGCCCGCTCGCTTTCTCGAAGCAGTTCATTGATCTTGGGAAGTCGAGCAACGCGCAGAAGTCCCACCTGGGCATTCTGGTCCAACGGCTTGATGTCGGCTGCCGCGGAGAAAGCTGCATTGGCGGATTCGGTTTCCCGATGGTCGAGTGCCTCAAAGCCTTCGGCCATCCGTTCATCAAAATCAGCGTCCAAGTCGAGCATCAACTGCTGCATTTCTGAAACAGAAGTCTCGAATTCGCTCAATGCCTGCTCGAATTCACGTTGAGAAAACAGGATGTCGCCGTTGTTCGCGCGATCAATGATCTCGTTGTAACGGTTGAGGTGATCTTCATTTCCCAACTGGTTCCTCTCGAAGAGGTCCTGAAGCGCACTGAACTCATCCAGAGTCTCTTGTGCCTTCTCCCGAGCTCGTTCAAGCTGGGTGTCTCGAAACGGTGTCGCCACAACGTCTTGATTCGACTCCTGCCCAGCGGAATCCGACATCGGCGACGATGTGTCGGCGGTGTTCGGGACATTGCGTACCGTACCATCGCGTTGCGGTACGAAGATAAAGATCGCTACAGCAATGGCTACCACGGCAAGCACAGCCAAGAATTGAATCTGGCGTGCTGTGATCTGAAAACGGCGCTCGCCGCGCCGATGGGCATCAGAGGCTAGTCGGGGAGTGACCGGCTGGATTCGGACCGGCTTGTCGGCATTAGTTGTTGTCCTGGAGGAATTCTTCAGTGACGTTCTCCCCAGACAACTCTTCGTCGCCAGACAATTCAGCTCTTATTCCGATCTCTTCGACGGGTAAGCCCAAATCCTTGAAGTACAGCTCACGAATGAATGCGCGAAACTGATCGAACTGCTTCTCGACGGTTCCTTGCAAGGATATGGTGGAGTTCTCCAATTCGATGGTGTGCGGCGAGATTTCCTTCGCGGCGATCATTCCCAATTCCTGCAGTGCTCCAGCATGGATTTTGAGATTGGCGCGGTTCTGAATGCCGCCGACGATTTCAGTTGCACCACCTATGACTCCAGCGTAGCCTGCGTATTCCGTCGCCACATTGGAACTGCGCTGTGCCACTGCTCCACCTAGAACGAGCACAGTACCCGCAATCAGCCGATTACGCGATTTATTGCGCTGTTCGCGAACGGCAATGGCTTCCGAATAGGTTGCTTGGCGCCAATTCTGGTACGGACTCAGCATGTCCGACGAAAACCGTGCGAAGAACTCGTCCAACGTGTCAATGAACAGAAACTCGCGTTCTCGTACCTGACGCACCCGATCCATGTTGGGATCTTCCTCGGCGGGAAGACGGACGATCTCAAATTCGCCCGAGTCGCCTTCCTGCACATACTCAGAAAATGCGTCTGGTGAAATGCTCTGTGCAAATCGCATTTCGGAAGTCAGACGAATCTGCTCGATCTCTTCCAATGGCAGATTGTCCGCATACTCAATCATGTCATCGGCCATGCGACGATAGGTGGTTTGAAACGGATCGCTTCGAATCGACACACTGTTGTCGTAGTGATACTTGCTGGCGAGTGTTTCGTAGACCTTCTCGAACCAGATCTTTCCGCGCGAATCGAGCACTCGAACGGCGAGAACTTGTCGTTCACCATCGGAGTGAAGTATGCCTCCCGTTACCAGCACATCCATTGCATAAGTGGCCTTGGGAAGCACTCGAACAGCTCCCCAATTACCAGTAGACTGCAACAGATCCTTGGTGTGATTCGCCATGAAGTTCGCTTCTGCACGGCGGATTTCCGGAGTGATGTTCTGGGTAATCAGGTCGTCGTAAGCTTGTGGAATGTTGGAGTCAAAAACAACGATGCCAACATCAAGAAGATATTCTTCGGGAAGTTCTCGCTCGGAAACCTTCGGAGCCTGGTTGTCGACTACCCGTAATGTGATGCTTGAACACCCGGCAACGAATACCAGCAGTATTCCCGCAACGAGGCACAGAAGGCGCGAGAATTTCATTTAAGTCCATCCATGTACTTGCGATATTCCTCCCAAAGATCCTCTTGGAGCTCGGGGTCGGTTTCACCGATTGCTGCCTCGCGCAACTGCCGCGCGACGATATCTTCATCTTTCGAATCAGGTGTGTCGCCGGTAGATTGAGTCGGCGGTAAATTGGGTTGTGCAACACCATCCAATTCGTCATTGGGATCTGTAGATTGGCTAACGGTTTGACCGTCTTCATCGGCATCAGCGCCAGCAGGCATTGCACCTTGTTCGTCGTCCAACAAACCCCCACCTGCTTCGGCTGCTCGCTCATTCGCACGGGCGAGTTCGTCGTTGCGTTCATCCAGTATCTCGCCGTCGAGAGCTCCTAGAGCTCGACGCAGCTCTTCGTCTTCCTCGCTACCCACACCGCCGGCTGCCTGCTCAAGTTCCCCAGGCAACTGGGCCAAATCGCCAGCTTCATCTTCTCCGCTACCTGCTGCTCCTCCGAGGTCGGGCAACTGGTTGCTGATCTCCCAGCCTCCGTTTCCATTTTCTTCACTGTCTTCGGCAGCACCGGGCAACAGCGATCCAGGAGGCAAGTCTCCGTCCAATTCCTGATCGCCTGCGGAAGACTCCATATCTTCAGGATCTCCGGTCTCCAGCGGTCCACCGGTTTCCAGTGGTCCCCCTTCCATCAAATCGCTTTGTTCGCCCTCTTCTTCGCCTTCCTCACCTTCTTCGCCAGACTGTGGATTTCCTTGGGGCATTCCGGGCATATCAACGCTTAAATCGCCATCGTCACTTGAAGAAGGAAGCGATGGCAACGATGGCATCCCGACTGTTGGGTCTGAATCCGGCGAGGGCGGCATCGGCAAAGGCGGAGCGTCGCTGGGAGATGGATTTTGCGACGAAGGTGTTGGAATAGCCGACGATTGACTCGATGACTGACCCTGACTACCACCACCGGATGACGATGGCGACGATGAAGGCATCGAAGGCTGCGGCGAGCTGGGAGTCGGAGACGGAAGTTGAATAGTCGGAAACGTCGACGGCGTGCTCGACATGCAACCGGTAAGTACGGAGAACGCAACCGCCAGCACAGCTAGTCCCGTGACACTAAGCGTGATCCGTCGTGCGGACGAATGGGCAGATCTGGTGCTGGACCCTTGCGCCGACTTGCCCTCACATCTGGTAAAGGGGATATGAAGCACCTTCATCTCCGTTGGCCGCATCGGTTCAATCCTCTTATATAGAGACAACACAGACGCGACATTGTTCAACGCATTTCGCCAGTATCTGGCTTCCGTCTGCGAGGTACGGCCTCAGTCTGTTTATTCGTCTGCATCCACATTCGGAAAGTAGATGTACGAATGGGTAAATATTACTCCTTCTCGACGTTCTGCCACTCCGTCGATCATCGCAGGACGATATCGAGCCAATTCCATTGAATCGACAAAGTCGTCGAGAAACTTATCGTTCGGCTCGACGGACAAGACTTCAATGTCCTCAACATCACCTTCTTCCGACACTGAGAATGACAGTTCCAGGATCCCTTCGATTGGAGTGCTCAACGCCTCCGCCGGTTGGGCACCGGGACTTCGAGCCAGCGGGTAGAACAACGGTACTGGCTCACTGAACTCCTTCGACAAGTACTCCGAATTCGAATCGTTCTCGAACATTTCCCATATGTTCTTGTAGACGACTTCAGCTTGATTGAACTTGTAGAAAAGCAAGAACCAATCCGCAAGTTCCAGCTTGGCGTTGGCGATGGACTCCTGCGTGCTACCTTCCCTTTCCATTTCGATCTTGACAAGATCCTTGAGAGCTTCCTCCCCGGGTGCAAAGTCATTGACGACCGCTTTGTAGATCAGTTCGTAGTCCTCGGGATAGCTACTGACGGTGACGGTGTTACGCGTTGCGTTTTCGCCACCTGGAGGCGACCATCGTTCAAGTCTGTAGGTCGAAGCAAGGCCCTTTAGCGCTCGAATGTTGCGAGGATCCGTTTGTTCGAGATTCGATTCACTGATCTTCATGGCGGCGTAGTACAGGCCTCGCGCTGCGAAGATGTTGCGCATCTCGACGTACCAATCAGCCAAGGAGAACAACCCCGGAAGTAGATCCACGGACTCGCTTTCGTAGCTACGTGCATAGATGCTGAACGCATACTCCTGACGATCATTTGCCCGCGACACCTGTCCCAATTCATAGTAGGTGTCGGCTTCGCGATAGACGATATCGACCTGCTCGAGAGAGTGAAGTCCGTTCGCTAGACGCGACACTTGACGTGCACGATCAAAGGCGTTAAGCGCTCCAACGTAGTCTTTGTTTTTTCTGGAACCTTCGCCAAGCAACACGAGTGGCTGCACCAGATCCAAGTCATACTGCGACTTCTCATTTTCGATGCGTTGGATTAATTCCTCGGCAAGATCCACCGCTTCGTCGAATTCATTGGAGTCGATCCGCGACTGGATTTGCGTCAATGGATCATCGGCATCCATCGGCAACGCTTCGTCGTCGAGCGCTCCCACATTGACGGAGTCGTCGCAGGGCCACACCCAGCACGCTGTCCAGATCAATGCCACGATGAGCGATCGGAGTACAAGTTGTAACTCTATGCTGCTGTGCCTAGGGGTCCCGTGTCTCATCCCAATCTTCGATGTCATTCGCTAGCCAATATACCCAATGTCCACACCTTCAGACGGTATAAACTCTCCGAACTTCTCAACTTTCCTCGACAACACTGTGTCGAACTCTACCGAAGACAGTCCATCAGACCGTTCGGACTCATCCGAATCGCGAGTCGATCACGATATCAAGCTCGACACGACGGGCTTGCTGTGCCCTGAACCGCTCATGATCGTTCGCAACAAGATAAGAGAAATGCAGTCTGGACAGAGACTTCTAGTTCTGGCTACCGATCCGTCCACGCACCGCGATTTCACGAACTTCTGCCGATTCATGGGACATCAACTCGTACATGCCGATACGAGCGATGCCACACTCGAATTCGTGATTCGTAAAGGTTAACTGAATTGATGCCAATTGTGCAGTGCTACTTTGCATATGGCAGCAACATGAACACTGAGCGAGTTCATGAACGTGGACTCGCTATCTCAAACGTGCAAAGCGGAAGGCTATCGGGGTTCAGATTGAAGTTCAACAAACGCTCACGAATTCCGCCTCCATCCGGTCGAGCAAACATTGTCCAAGAGGACTCTTCTGAAGTCTTTGGAGTTCTGTATCGTCTGGGATCGGAGAGTGAAATCGTCAAGATGGATCGATTCGAACACGCACCCATCGACTATCGGCGACTAATTGTTGAGGTGCAAACCGAGACTGGCCCGATTCCGAGCTGGACCTACATTGCCAATCCCCGAGCGATCGACGACAGTCTGCAACCTACCCGCTCCTATTTGAACCACTTGTTGGCCGGAAGATCGATGCTTCCCGATCACTACGTCGCACAACTGGAAACAGTCTCTTGCATCGATTGACGATCATTCAGGTTCGGTTTCTATCCCATCGAACATGAGTGAGTCATGTGATGTTGTAGTTATTGGGGCGGGGGTCATCGGACTGGCAGTCGCCCGCGCCTTGGCAATGTCTGGTCGCGAAGTCCTCATTCTGGAACAGCACGACGCCATCGGCACCGAGACGTCCAGCCGCAATTCCGAAGTCATTCACGCCGGTATCTACTACCCCACAGGCTCACTCAAAGCTCAGCTGTGTGTTACCGGCAAGGAACTGCTGTATCGACATTGCGAGGAACGCAACATTCCGCACGCTCGCATTGGAAAAGTGATCGTGGCTTCGTCCGAGAGTCAGAAGCAGGTACTGCAACAGTATCAGGCGCAAGCGCTGGCAAACGGAGTCGGAGAACTCCCGTGGTTGGAGCCTGACGAGGTTCGAGCACTGGAACCAGAAGTGGAATGTGTTGCCGGAATTTATTCGCCAACAACCGGAATCATCGACAGTCACGCATACATGATCAGTCTAGAAGCCGATTTCGAGTCGCACGGAGGAATGATTGCATTCAATTCTCGTGTGACATCCATGGACGCAATAGACGGACTGACAGTCGAGTGTGCAGGTCTGACCCTAAAGCCCCGCCTGCTTGTCAATTCTGCCGGACTATGGGCACCGGATCTTTCTCGTCAGTTGCGAACCAAACACCAAGGCTACTACGCAAAGGGTCACTACTACTTACTGTCGGGTAAGTCGCCTTTCACTCACTTGGTCTATCCCATTGCCGAAGCTGGAGGTTTGGGGGTTCACGTAACTCTCGACATGTCGGGGCAGGCTAGGTTCGGTCCCGATGTGGAATGGGTGGAGGACATCGACTACGGTTTTTCGGAATCCAGCCGCGATCAATTTGTGGATGTGGTTCGACAGTACTACCCTGCCCTCGATGAAAGCAAGCTGATACCCGGATACACGGGAATACGACCCAAACTTGCACCCAAGGGACACCCTGTCAGTGACTTTGTTGTTGACGGGCCGCGCGAGACGGGAATTGCGAACTACTTCGAACTCTTGGGGATTGAATCTCCGGGCTTGACTGCTTCGCTTGCGATAGCGGACCGAGTGCAGGAACAGGTCTAGTCGTGCCGAATCGGGGTGCACGATCAGCTACAGCAACGTAGTTCAGCTTCGTCCAGCTCATCGACCAACTTACAATAGTTCGACCCGCATGAATTGATTCGACTGATTCGTGAAAGATATCAAGAAGACCGAAGACGATTGGCGTTCAAAGCTCTCCGACCACGAATACCACGTACTACGAGAATCTGGAACGGAAATGGCATTCTCCGGCGAGTATTGGGACACCAAGAAAGCTGGTACATATGTCTGTAGGGCTTGCGAACAGCCCTTGTTCTCGTCCGATACCAAGTACGACTCAGGAAGCGGATGGCCTAGCTTCTACGAACCGGTCTCTTCCGATGTGGTTGAAACACGCGAAGACCGCAGTATGTTCATGATCCGTACCGAAGTTCTGTGCTCCGAATGCGAATCTCATCTTGGACATGTGTTTCCCGATGGTCCACGACCAACGGGGCTCCGATTCTGCATGAACTCGGCTTCCCTTCGACTGAAGGAAGACTCCGATAACTCAAGCGACTAGCAACCAACCCTTCTGGGGCTCGGGTTAGTTCAATAGCCGGCTGCCAGTCCTTCTTTGCGGTGATCCGAAGCCGCGCAGTAGCCATCTTCAAGTCGAGCAATGAGCTGAGCACCCCCGAACAGGCCAGCTCCTTCGTGCATTCGAACGCTGTGCCCGCGACGGAGTAGCTCGTTCTGCGTTGACTCAGAGAACCCTTTTTCCAGCACGACATCGAATTCGGGAGTCACATGCCATCGAGGTGCATCGGTAGCCGCTTGCGGATTCTGACCGTGGTCGAATATCCGCGTGATCATTTGCACGTGGCCTTGGTGCTGCATGTGGCCACCCATCACACCGTAGGCTAGTTCCGGTCGATTCCCTCTCGTCACAAAACCCGGAATGATGGTGTGGAACGGGCGCTTATTCGAATCCACCTGGTTGGGATGTCCAGACTCAAGCGTAAATCCAGCACCACGGTTTTGCATGGCAATTCCGGTGCCATCAATGACAATTCCGGACCCGAATCCTTGAAAATTCGACTGAATGAAGGACACCATGTTGCCGTCTTCGTCAGCCGAGCACAGGAAGACAGTGTCCGAACTGGTTGGTAGCTTGCAAGGAGTTTGGTTGGCAACTTCCATCGAAATGGTTTCGGCAGCACGATCCAATGCACTGGAAGCCAGCAGCTCCTTCGGATCGATTCTCATAGCACGAAGATCAGCAAAGTGATCGATTGCCGCACGAACCGCAACCTTCATCGCTTCGACCTGCAAGTGTGTCCAATCTGGTGAATCGGGCTCCAACGACCGAGTGTTCAACCGGTCAAGCAGTCCTAGCGCAATGAGCGTTGCAAGTCCCTGTCCGTTGGGTGGAATCTCATGTGCTGTGATTCCGCTGTAGTCAATCGACAGAGGATCGCACCACTCAGCGCGGTGCTCAGCCAAGTCTTCGTACCGAAGCAACCCTTCATCTTGACTTGATTGTTCGGCGATTCGACGAGCAAGCTCGCCGCGATAGAACGACTCTCCATTCGATTCGGCAATGAGCTTCAATGTTTGCGCCAATTCGCGACGAATCGCCAATTCACCCGTCTCTGGAGCACGACCATTGGGCAGAAAGTGCTTCCGAAATCCCTCAAATTGGCCTAACGAGGGTTGGAATGCTTTCCACAGAGCCGCAGTGCGCCTACCGACTAGAAACCCGTTTTGGGCGTAGTGAATGGCTGAATCGAACAATCGTTCAAAAGGCAAGCGTCCAAACTTGCTCGACAATTCGGCCCATGCGCTGACTGCACCGGGAACTGTTACCGCATCCCAACCCAGCCTCGGCATCGCAGAGTATTTTCGAAAGTGCTCCGGATTCCACAGTCGTGGCGATCGACCGGATGCATTAAGTCCGTAGAGCTGATTCTCAAACCAAACAATCGCGAACGCGTCGCTACCTACGCCGTTTGAACCGGGTTCAACAACTGTAAGAGTGATTGCTGTGGCGAGCGCTGCATCGATGGCGTTTCCGCCGTCGCGCAACGCTTGAATCCCCGCTGCTGTCGCAAGCGGTTGAGATGTTGCGACAACATTCCGCGCAAACACGGGATCGCGTTGCGAAGCGTAGGGAAGATCCCAGCTCAAATCAGTGGACTGCATACTCGAGGCGAACCGACAGTGCCGATTAAGTGAAACTTGGCTCTAGGACGACGAAATCAACTCGTCCTAGAGGTATGAATTGTTCGCTACCTGCGTCAGTAACACAAAACAGTGTGCGTCTACTTTCCTTTCCAGTTGGGTTTTCGCTTCTCGGAGAACGCACGCGGACCTTCGACGAAGTCTTCGCTTCTTGAGAGGGTTGCAACCGAGTCGTAGCGGACAGCCATGGATTCCTGCAACGAGCCCATCGAGAGACTCTGATAGACAACATCTTTGCTTGCACGAATCGAAAGTGGTGCACACTCCAAAATCTGGTCGACCCATCGATGTGTCGCTTCCATCAGTTGGTCGGCTGGAACAACGTCATTGACAAAGCCCAGTTCCTTGCCTTCTTGTGGCGTCACATGTCGTCCGGTCAAGATCATTCCCAGTGCTCGTTTCACACCGATTTGCCGAGGTAGACGTTGCAGACCGCCGGCAAGAGCCGCGAGGCCAACCTTGGGCTCAGGTAACGCAAAGACAGCGTTTTCCGATGCAATGATCAAGTCACAAGCTAGGGCAATCTCAAACCCTCCACCCATGGATACGCCATTCACAGCGGCAACCACAGGCTTGGTGAGATCGAATCGAGACGTCAAGCCGCCGAAACCTCTGGGCATAGGAACCCGTTCTCCTCCTTCCGCTTGATAACGAAGGTCGTTGCCTGCACAGAAGCCTCTTCCCTCGCCTGTGATGATCGCTACCCACAAGTCGTCGTGTGCGGCAAAGGCATCGAATACCTCGCCGAGTTCGGCATTGCCTGGCGGATGTAGAGCATTGAGACGCTCGGGTCGATTGATGGTTACCGTTAGGATGTGGTCGCTTGATTCCACCTTGCAAAATTCAGGCACGTGACTCCTCCCGAGTCGGATTGTCTGGATGTGTTTCTGCCATTTTAATTACCAGCTTGAGAGACTGGTAGGCACTGAACAACCTTCGAGTATCAGTTTCTCAGGAAGCTAGCGAATCGAGTGATTCCAATGTTGCCCGATACAGCGGCGCAAACGAGAACTAACTCACAGAGTGGAAACGTCCGTTGGTCTACAAACTAGGCTTTAGATCCACCGATGGACCTCGATTCAAGGCAGACTTAACGTCTCTGGATACTGGGTCCGAGTCATAGCGATCTTGAAAGTTTCAGCTCCAACCAACCACGCGACAAACACTAAGAGGATCTCCTGTATCGACGAATTAGCATCTCGAATTTGCAATCGTCGAATTGGTCTTGAATGTACTCGCGTATCCCACAAAGCTTCTTTGATCGAGAACGATCATTTCGCACGAGATTCACTTCCGACAACAAGGAAAAGAATAGTAGTTCCAATGCGGTAGCTGGCTTGCTCTTACCGAGCCAGCCGTTATCAGTTGCGTAGCCTGAGACCGAGGTCGCCTTGGTATAGCGCATGAATTCTTTCAAGTTGTTATCGCCACCACTGAATGTGTCACAACCTCCGAAGTGGATGTGGCATCCTTCAGCACCGTCTTTACCGATCAAGTCTTTGAGGTCTATGACACTCACTGATTGGTCACTGGGTCTGAGCCAAACCTGATCTTGACTGCCGTGAGTGCAAAAGTAAAGTACCGATCCCACTGCGCAACCCTTCCACCATTCCTGTTCTAATCGGAACTGAAGCTCGCTCCTCGAGCTACAGGTACGATAGAGGTAGCCTTCTTTCCAATAGCCCAATTTCTGCAATAGCTCCAACATCGGCTCCACAGAGGGTTCCACCTCTTCCTCTCCCCAATCATGAAATCCCTCAATGCAGTAGATGCGCTTCTTGAGTTCCACGAAATTGCACCTCAAATGCCAGTTACGAGTATTCTGCCATAGCGATTCCTCCAAGAGGATCCAGAGATAATGTTCGATTTGTGACGGCTGAGCTACCCTGACTGGAGAGGTCTAGGTGTGGTTCATATAAATTACGACCCTTCGGACTGTGCCATGGATCCGCACCGTTGTCGCAGTCCTTCAACCTGCGAATTGCTTCACGGCTCCAACTCATGGGGAGCTACTAGCTATGGTGAACGGTTCACCGTGAGAGCGGCCATAAAAGCCTCTTGAGGTATGTCCACCTTCCCGATTTGCTTCATGCGCTTCTTGCCTTCACGCTGCTTCTCGAGCAGCTTTTTCTTTCGCGTGACATCCCCGCCGTAGCACTTGGCGGTAACGTTCTTTCGCAACGCTTTAACTGTTGTTCTGGCCAACACTTTTCTACCGATCGCCGCTTGAATGGCTACGTCGAACATCTGACGCGGAATCGCCTCCTTGAGTGCCACCGCCACTTGCCGCCCGCGACTTTGAGCCAAGTCTCGATGCACGATGAGCGCAAGACTGTCTACTCGTTCTTCGTTGATCAACACATCGAGTCGCACCAGAGGCGCTGCTTCGAAACGGTCAAACCCGTAGTCGAGCGAGGCAAATCCCCGGCTGACTGACTTCAACCGATCAAAGAAGTCAACGACAACCTCGCCCAAAGGGATGTCGTACGTCAAGGACACCTGGGTGCTCGTAACGTGCATGTTCCGCTGAACGCCTCGTCTCTCGATGCACAAGCCCATGACATTTCCAACGAAACGTTGCGGCACCAGAATGTTCACTAGTGCAATGGGTTCTCGAATCTCCGCTAAATCCGTAATCGCATCAATTTGCGACGGGTTGTGCAGTTGGATGAGCTCGCCATTACGTCGTTCCACTTCGTACACAACCGATGGCGCAGTGACGACAAGATCCAAATCAAACTCTCGTTCCAGGCGTTCTTGCACGATCTCCAAGTGCAACATGCCGAGAAAGCCGCATCGATAGCCGAACCCCAGAGCGTCGCTGACTTCGCTCTCGTAGAGCAACGACGCATCGTTAAGTCCCAGTTTTTCGAGAGCTCGGCCCATTGCCTCGTAGTCATCCGGATCACTCGGATACAGGCCTGCATAGACCTGGGGTTTCAACTGAACAAAACCGGGCAAGGGTTCTGCCTCTGAATTGACCGTCGTCAAGGTGTCGCCGACCGGCGCACCGTGAATGTCTTTGATGCCAGCTACGACGTACCCAACATCCCCGGCTTGCAACTCCGTTCGCTTCTCGCGGTGAGGAGTGAAAACGCCGACTTCCTCGACGGTTTGCTGCTTACCCACGGAGTGGGACATGATGCGGTCGCGAACATGAACGGATCCGTCAAAGACTCGCACTAGCGAGACCACTCCTGCGTATTGATCGAACCATGAATCGATAATCAGCGCTCGTAACTCTTCGTCGTCGCTTGGTTTTGGGGCGGGTATCTCTCTGACTATCAAGTCCAAGAGATCGTCGATTCCTTCTCCGAGCTTCGCACTGATTCCAAGCATCCCTTCGACTTCAAGGCCGATCAGTGACTCGATTTCCTCCGCGGCTCGTTGAGGATCCGCCTGAGGCAAGTCCATCTTGTTCAGAACGGGGATGACTTCCAAACCTTGTTCGACAGCCGCGTAGCAGTTGGCGACCGACTGAGCCTCAACGCCTTGTGCCGCATCGACTATTAGCAATGCTCCTTCACATCCAGCCAGCGAGCGAGAGACTTCGTAGCTGAAGTCCACATGACCTGGCGTGTCGATGAAGTTCAGGTAGTAGGTCTCACCATCGCGCGCTTCGTACTGCAAAGCGACGCTCTGAGACTTGATGGTGATGCCGCGTTCCCGTTCCAGATCCATCGAATCGAGAACCTGATTCTCCATCTCGCGATCCGTAAGACCGCCACAACGATGGATCAGTCGATCCGCGACAGTCGATTTGCCGTGGTCGATGTGAGCAATGATTGAAAAGTTGCGAGTGCGAGCCAGCCGCGACCCATCCGAGTCAACCACTGAATGCCCGAAATTTCCTAGTTGGAAGATCCATAGCGGGATTGAACGTGATCGATGAATGCCGAGCCGTCCAGTGGACTGCCTGTAACCTTCTCAATCAAATCGAAGCTCGACACAAGCTGTCCCTGACCGTGAATGTTGGACCGCAACCAGTTAAGCACTCTGTCGAACGAACCAGCGGCGAAGTCGTCCTCGATGTCGGGAATATCGCGAATGAGAGCTTTATAGAACTGTGCCGCCGTAAGTGCACCAAGCGAATAGCACGGAAAGTACCCGAACAGTCCAGCGAACCAGTGAACATCTTGCATGCATCCGTCTTTGAAGTCATCTCCCAATTCGAATCCGAACAGGTCTCGCATGTTTTCGTCCCATGCCGCCGGAATGTCATCCACTCCCATGTCGCCGGATGTGATCGCCCGTTCGATGCGATATCTCAAGACGACGTGTAGTGGATAAGTGGTCTCGTCAGCATCAACACGGATCTTGCCGCGTCCCACCCTACGCACGGCCGCTGACAGGCTGTCCAAATTCCACGCAGCGCCGTTGCCTTTCAAACTAAGGCTTTCTTCGATCACAGGCATGGAATGTCTCAAGAACGCATCTCCTCGACACACCTGCATTTCCATGAACAGGGATTGGCTCTCGTGAAGCATCATGCCCAGGGAGTTTCCGACCGGCTGACCGTGCCACTCGGGAGGCAGACCTTGTTGATAGAGGGCATGTCCCGTTTCGTGGAGTACGGCGTACATCGACTCCACAAAGTCGTCGCTACTGAAACGGGTTGTTATCCGTGTATCCATGAATTCGCCACAGGAGAACGGATGGTGGCTAGTGTCGATCCTTCCTCGTTCAAAGTTGAAACCGAGAGTCTTCATCAGTTTCCGAGCCAAATCCAACTGACTCTCCGGCGAATAGTCGCCGCTAAATTTCCGAGGAGGATCTTGCGATGCGATTACGTTGTCAACAAAGTCTGGTAAAAAGCCGACCAAGCTGTCGAAGATCGGATTGACAAACTCCTGGGTCAGCCCGGGCTCGTATTCGTCGAGCATTGCGTCGTAGACGTCCATGTCGAGACATTCGCCAAGAATTTCGCCTCGCTGCAAGGTAAGGTTGATTACTTCGGTCAGCAGGGGAAGCACCGACTTCCAATCGTTTTGCTGGCGCAGATTGCGCCATTCCTGTTCGCACGCTGACGACGCTTTGGAGAGAGCCATGACCAAGTCGGATGGAATCGCGCTCGCACGTTTGCGTTCACGTTCGATGATTCTCAGATTGGCTTGATCCCACTCGCTACCTTCGGCTTCGCTTCTGGCTTGTTCAACCAGTGCTTCCAGTGATGGATCGATCACCATTTCGTGAACCAGCCGCTTGAGCGTAGCCAATGAATCAGCACGACCTCTACCGCCACCGTGGGGCATCATTACGGCTTCATCCCACGACAAGTACTGGTACGCGTGATTTACGTTGTGAATGGTGCGCCAACGGTCACGAAGCTGTTCCAACGCCGACATCAATTACTGCCTTGCTATGCGAAGAGGGGAAATCTAGCGCAAAAAATTATAGGGTTCGCTAAGTTTGCCCACACCCATGGACTTTCAGTCTTTCAGAGATCGCCAGAGGTGTGATCTAGCCGTTGACTCAGCCCGCACAATACAACGAGTGCACTAGCGTAGTGCAGTGAAAGTGCTAAGTTGGGAAGGAACTTACCCTCTATCTTCGACCTGGTGGTGGTCGAAGTTCGTGAAACCAAGATTCGCGTGTTCCGGTGGATTCCTCGGACTCGGAATCTTCGGAATCTACCGAAACTTCGGACGCCTCTGTTGCTGAATCGTCTTCTTCCGTCGCAGAGTCAGTAGCGTCTTCGTCGGAATTCCCGACCATAAGAACCGACTCGGTCGGAACTTCGTCCGTGGTCTCAAACTCCGAAATCAAGTTCTCGGCACGTTCCCTGATCTGCTCGACATCGCGCAACGTGGATTCGAGCGTAGCGTCACCGTCGTCTACAGACCCGCTTGGTGTTGGTTCGGTGGATATTACGTTCGGGGAAGAGCCGCCATCCGATGCAGCTGATTGCGATCCTTCGGGCTTCTTGACGTACCACGGCTGCCAGCCGTTTTCCTTCGCATTGGCGATGATCGGATCTGCTACGGTCTTGGACTCGACTTCCACGACAACTCGATACCACGTGGTGTCATCGATTACAGCGTCAATGACTTCGGCGGTGACCGAGAGTTGGTCAGCCGTGCGTTCAGCCTCCTTTTCCGCGTTAGCTTTGGACTGCCAACTGCTGAACACAACATAACCGTCGGCTGACACCGAAATCGTCGCCAGAGCTACGAACGCAGCAAGAACAACTCTAACCAAAATTTCTCTCCATCAATGTGCTGATGCGGCGACGAATCGCGCAGCGACCATTCGCTAAGTTTATCCAACTACCCGAACTCGAGGACGCAACATCCGATTGAACCAACTGCTACGACAGCAAACAACTGCCAAAAGTGCCCCAATGACTAGCGAAATCGAAGCAATCCACCACGACTCTGTTACGAGAAACGAAGGAACAGCTGCAAGCATTGGGAGACCCAAGACGATTGCTACGCCAGCTTCCAGTCCATGTGGAGAAGTCTCAATCTCAATCCGTTCTCCCTGCCGCAGAGGCTCTTCGAGCCACATTTCAATTTCGTTTTTTCCGACACGGAAACAAGAACCTGGGCAACCTTCGCATTTTTCGCGAAGAAAACGGACTAGCGACCTATCTCCTTCGATCGCAATCACCGTGCCGCAACCGAGAAGCATGGCAGTCTTGAGAAACTAAGGATCGAACCTTACGCCGCGAGCAATGCGCCAGACCGTCTTCTTGGGCAAGTCGCCCACGACGGTAACGAGTGAGGGGTCACCTTTCTTGTGCTGGACTCGACGAGACACCACAACTGTGGACCCCGATACGGTTTCCGATTCCATTGGTGCCTTCTGGAGGGACTCAGGTGCAGGTTCTACGAATATCGAAAACGCAACAAGGCCGTCCGAATACATGACGTTCCGAACGGTGTCGGAACCAAAACTTCCTTCCGTATCGGAGCTGGATCTTTGGAACCCTTTGGGTACCCAGTCGGTATGCCAACCGACTTCTTCGATGGAGGGTACTTCCTTCGTCGCTACGCCTTTCAGATCGACGACGACACCAGAAGTCTGTTCTCCGGAGAACGCATGCTCGGAAGGCTCTACAGTCTTCGTCTTCAGGTCCGTGAACTGCAACACGTTGACGAGGCGATGGTCTTCATCTCTCATCTCCGAGCGCAACAACAGGCACGTCTCTTCGTCTATCCAGAGAAATATCGCATAACGGTCTGGTTCCTTCGGAACAACGGAAATGCACTTTGCAGTTCGATCCGCGATGCGGCCAGTGCCGGTTATCTCAAGATCATAGTTTTCGCCAAGCTTGTCGAAAGGCTGTTGGAATGTGGTTGTAATCGCGCCAGCTTCGAACTGTTCGCGCATCTGTAGAAGTTCATCGTCTTGAGAAACTTCTATCGTCACATTGGCTCCGTCTCGCTTGAGTTCCCTCTTCGGTCCATTGAGATGCGATACACGTTCCTGAACCTGGCCGTCCAAAATTACGTGGCTGTACTTCAAAGTGGTGAGTTCGGCACCGTCAAAGTAACTGAGAGTGCCTACGAAATTGGTTTCCCGCTGAGCCTTGCTCATTGCCTGCAACCACTCTTCAGCAGTGCGTTCTTCAGCTAGAGCAAATTGAACTAGCCCAAAACACAACGCGATGCATGCGAAACGCATGAGTCGACTACAGTGAGATGTCACGGGGTCGTCGATGCCTTCCTGGATACGACTTTCGGGATGGTGAGGGGAGTTCCGCTGACAACAGTGACATTCTTGTCATGTTCCAGCAAGTATTGCATGTGGCGTTCCTGCATGTCGTCGGGGAGATTGACGACATTGGACGCTCGGACACCGGAAACATCTACCGGGTCATTGCTCGCAATACCTTCGGCTGACGTCGTTTGGCTATCGGCAAGGTTCGTTGCCTGATCGTCAGCTCCGGGGAAGAAGGGACTGAGAAAAGCGATTCCCAAGACCAATGTGGCCGCCAATCCCAGAACAACCGAGGCGCTTCTCACCATGGTGCGGCGATTGACTCGCCCTCGGTTTTGTAGGGAGACAATGTTGGAATCGTCGGGAAAGGATGCTGCCAGCTTGTTCCAGTCTGGCAATTCCTTCTCTACTGTCAGCTTGTCTCCGCGAAGAACGGCTGAAATTGAGCTGTAGTCAGCCCAATCTCTCTTGAGTTCTTCATTTGACAGTGTTTCATCAATAACCCGACGCAATTCCTCATTCGTTGCTTCGCCGTCAATACAGGCGGACAACGATTGCTTGATCGTTTGCGACATACGCTTCTTACTCGGCACCCATTTAGCAGTTACCCCGTGGTCGGTGCATCAGCATCGGTCGATCTGCATTTTACACTTCACTTCCAAAAAACATGACCACCTCGCCACTTCCTATCTGGGCATTTTGGATTTCACAGCTTCACGCGCACGATGGATGCGTGACCTGACAGTTCCGACAGGACACTCCATGATTTCCGCGATCTGCTCGTAGCTTAGACCAGCATATTCACGCAAAGTTAGCGCACTCTTCAATTCTGGTTCAAGCTCTTGGATTGATTTTTTGATCGTTTGTTCCAACTCATATCGCATGAGTTCTCTTTCAGGCGTATCCGTCTCGTGCAGATTCGGTGTATCGGTGACGGTCACCTCCTCCGCAATATCGATGTCGCTTGCCTGTGGACGACGTCCCACGGAGGCAATATGGTTCTTGGCCGTATTGACCGCGATGCGGTACAGCCAAGTGTAAAACTGACTCTCGCCGCGGAAGCGAGGTAATGCTTTGTAGGCCTTGATGAACGATTCCTGAAGGACATCTTCGACATCGCTGGGATGAGAAATGATTCCTGCAATCAAGGTGTTGATCTTGTCCTTGTGACGCACATAAAGAAGATCAAAGGCTCGATCATCGCCCGATTGGACTCGTTTTACAAGCTCCGCGTCGGTGTTGGCGGCCAATGCTCTCCCTTGAAACTGCGAACGTGCCCGAAGGCTCGACTCGACTCTTGCGAATCGGTTATTGTAAGTGAGCGATTCAGCGAGCAATCGCCCTCGAATATGACAGCTTCCACGCGTTCGACAACTGACGTATTGATCGTAGGTGCCGGTGCATCCGGACTCAGCGCCGCTGTGCGCCTAGCACCATTTCTCAACGTGATTGTGCTCTCCAAAGAAGGCATCCGAAGCAGTTCTACCAATCGTGCTCAAGGCGGTCTGGCCGCCGCGACGCACCCGGACGATTCCATCAAATCCCACATCGATGACACTATCAAAGCAGGAGTGGGTCTGTGCAACACCAACACCGTTCATCGTATCGTTTCCCAAGCTCCAGGCATCGTTGACGATCTCGTTGAACTAGGAGTTCAATTTGATTCCGATGGTGAGAGTCTGCATTTGGCGAAGGAAGGAGCACACAGTTTTCACCGCGTGGTTCATGTCGGAGATGCCACCGGACAGGCAATCGCCACCAAGCTGATCGAACACGCATCAAGCCATCCCAACATCGAAATTCGCACTGATCGCATTGTGATCGACGTTGTGACCTCGCACGCTGCTGATCGATCATCCAAGCGTGTAGTGGGAGCCTACATCTACAACCAAGCCACGGGCACGGTCGAAACCATTGCAGCGAAGTATGTAGTCCTTGCAACAGGCGGAGCTTCCAAAGTCTACCGTTACACCAGCAACCCAGACGGTGCTACGGGAGATGGGATCGCCATAGCACATCGAGCTGGCTGTCGCGTCGCCAACATGGAATTCAATCAATTCCATCCGACATGCTTGTACCACCCCATGGCTCGATCATTCCTGATTTCCGAAGCAGTGCGCGGTGAGGGAGGCACCTTGGTATTGCCGGATGGAAGCAGTTTCATGCACCGGTTCGATTCTCGCGGCGACTTGGCATCGCGAGATGTCGTTGCCCGCGCCATCGACTTCGAAATGAAGCGGCTCGGCATAGATTGCGTCTATCTCGACATCACACACTTGAGTAGAAGCACAATCCAGTCCAGGTTTCCGGCCATCAGCACGAAGCTCCAATCGGTTGGAATCGACATGAGCACCGATCGAATCCCCGTTGTGCCGGCGGCGCACTACACATGTGGGGGAGTGCTGGTCGATCGGCACGGTCGGACCGATGTCCACGGCCTGTACGCCATCGGAGAGACATCCAGCACCGGACTTCACGGAGCAAATAGACTGGCGAGCAATTCTTTGTTGGAGTGCTTGGTCTATGCCAAAGCGACAGCGGATCACATTGTTGGCGAAACTGAGACTGCGGAAATTGCCAGCAACGCCATTCCACCTTGGGACGAAAGCAAGGTCACGGATTCCGATGAAGATGTAGTGTTGGCACAGAACTGGGCTGAATTGCGTCGCTTCATGTGGAACTACGTCGGAATCGTTCGAACCAACAAACGTCTAGCACGCGCGGCCAACCGCATCGAGCTTCTCAAGAACGAAGTTCACGAGTACTACTCGAACTATCGCGTCAATCGGATCTCCTCGAGCTCCGCAACCTTATATTGGTGGCGGACTTGATCG
>CAXXFR010000003.1:0-124390 GCA_963667455.2 Pseudomonadales bacterium
TTGTATCGAGGAAAAGCGGACTTTGAAATCGCGGATCGTGTTGTGGAGGTTGCAGAGAAACTTGGCAAGAAGCCCGCCCAGATTGCGATTGCATGGCTCCTCAACAAACCCGAAATTCAGTCTCCGATCGTAGGAGTTTCGCGACAGTCGCAACTCATCGATCTGATTGAGGCAGCTTCGATAGTCCTAACGGACGAAGACATCGCATACCTCGAGGAACTCTACCAACCAGTCGAAAACCTCCTGTCCCTTGGTACTTCCTGATCGAATTCCCAGGCCGAGTCAATGTCGACCCGAAGGGTTTGAAGCAGGACCTAGCTATCGCTGAAGCTGGTCGTCTTCGTAGTCGTCAAAGGAATCTTTCTCATCTTCTGAATTGAACTGGTTGCCGGATTCAAGCTCGTCTCCGCCCGACTCGTCCAATTCCTCAACTCTTTCTTCAACAATACTGCGAAAACTGTTGCGCATGATCTGCCGTTCGCTCTCGGTCAAATTCCGATCCAGAGCATTGCGACACTCAAAGAGCAAAGACTTGTCGTAGGTATTGGGTACCCCGCGACCCGTTCTCCAGTACTCGATGCAGGAATCGAGTTCATCTTCATAGAGTTCGTTGATGTACTCCCGAACGACCGAATCGATGGTCTCTCTCGTTTCTTCCGGAACGACAGCTGACGAAAGGCGGATGCCCGAGTCTCGATGCGGTGGCGGCGCGTTGGCGAACGAGAATGAATCACGTGCAAATTGCGATGCCATTTCAGGAACTACATCCTGCTCGTAAATGAATCGACCAACCACGTCCGCACGCCAAGCGGTCGAAGTATCGGCATCCGTTCGCAACCAAGAGAATCTCGCATCCTCGGTGGCAAAGACTTCCAACATGTGCACCCGGACTCCGTAGGACTGACTTTCTTCTATACCAATCCGCAACGTATCGTTTCGAGCAACGATGATGGCATCGGAAATCGAACCCTTGCTGGATAAGTCCACCAGATCGGCAGAAATAGCTTTCGCTGTGCCGGTTCGGACATTCTGGGGATGTAGCGATACCAAGCGTAGCTTGAAGTCGTCCGTCTCACAGATTCTCAAATGTTCGCCGGACATGGTGCGATTCTGGGAACCAGTTTCGTACCAGTAGATTCGCAAGACCGGCTTTGCACCCACCGAATCCCGGGCAATTTGCTTGAGTTCTCGAGCAAGCACATCGACGTTGATACCCACTCTGGACCGCGGCAGGGCTTCACCCTTCAGCGCTTTGGAGCCAAGTGCGCAAAGATATCCGGCATCTACGAAAATCGCTATTTGTGTTCTCATGATCCACCCAATTTCAACTGTTTGGAGACATTGACTGGTTCGTATCGTTCGATGTAGGGCCCGCTGTCAGCAACGAGAACCGTGTGAGTTACCTAATACGATCTGTATTTATCCAACTAGGCGAATAGAACGATTCTTACCCTTCTTGTACCGTTCAGTTCAAGAAGCACTACGAGTCAATTTGCGCTTAGTTTACTGTATGGATGATCTTTCCGCCCAACCAGTTGGGCGATGAATCCAGAATTCACCGCGCATGACACCGAGATCCTGGACCAATCGAGTCCGTGGCAACCAGTCCTCTCCCTAGCGAGGACCTAGGACAGGCCTCCCCGCAATCGGAAATCATTCTCACCGGAAACATCCCTTCCTCGCATCAAGAAAAGCGTGCGTGCATTGTCGATTTTGGCAGTTGCACCGCTACTGATGTCGCGACGATAGACGGATGTCGTTGGCATGAATCGCAGAGTCATTCCACGACGAGGTCTCTCAGATCGGTTGGGTTCCGAAGCATGCATGAGATAGACGTCATGCAAGGAAATCTGACCAGCCTCCAACTCCACATCTACCGCTTCCGCTTCTCGAAACTGGTCCTTGTCCAATTCCAATGGCAACGACAATCCACGTGCGTTGTTCACATGGTGCTTGGACAGAGTCTGAGAACGATGGGATCCGGGAATGAACCTCAAACACCCGTTGTTGGTGTTTGACTCGTCAACCGCTATCCAAACCGAACATGTCGCGAGTGGTCGGATGGGCCAATACTCCCCATCTTGATGCCATGGCGTTCGACTGCCGATCTTGGCGGGCTTTGCAAACAGGCTCGAATTCCACAGGGCGAAGTCCGGTCCAATCAGCTGCTCAACCATGTCGAGAATCGACTCGTTTCGAGCATAGTTGAGAAACGTCAGGTCGTACACCAACAACGCACCGCAGTAGTCGTAGAACTGGGGAAACCGCTCAACGAAACGACTGTGATCCTCCCGGATGCTCTGAATGGTCTCCTGGTTCAGCCGAAGGTCCGGTACCACGTAGCCGTCTTGATGGTATTGTTCGATCTCTCGCTGGGTGAGCATTGTCAAGTACAAGCTGGTCGTTGCATACATTTAATCTCACAGATCGTTCAGCTTCCACTGCAGGGAGCCTGCGATCTGGTTTTCCAAAAGTAAAATCCAAGTGATTCCCTCGACATTCAATTCGGATAGGTCATGAAATCGAAAGCCTGCGATCTTCTCGGTATCGAGTTTCCCTTGTTTGCGTTCAGTCACTGCCGAGATGTGGTGGCCGAAGTTAGCGCGGCCGGAGGATTCGGTGTCCTCGGCGCGGTCGGCCACAGTCCCGAGACTCTCAATGTTGAATTGAGTTGGATCGATGAACACTGTGGCGGAAATCCATATGGAGTTGACCTTTTGGTTCCCACCAGCATGGAAAACAAGGAAACGGCGTTGACCAAAGAAGAGCTGGAAGCACGAATCCCGGTACAACACAAGCGCCACATCGAGAACCTTCTAGCCGAACACAACATCGATACGCGTGGTCTCTGGGACGGAGCAATCCGTGGTGGTGTTGGCGACAATATGCGCAAGTCTGGTGCAGATCGAGTGATCGAAACCGCGTTTTCCCACTCGAACGTCAAAATGGTCGTGAATGCACTCGGTGTGCCGCCCGACTTCATGGCTGAACGTGCGCGTTCACAAGGTGTGGTTGTCGGAGCATTGGCGGGTGCGAAGGAACACGCCATCAAGCATCGCGATGCCGGTGTGGACGTAATCATTGTCTCTGGTACTGAAGCCGGCGGACACTGTGGCGAAGTGTCCACCCTTGTGCTCGTACCAGAAGTTCTAGAAGAACTGCAGGGATCCGACGCGGTCGTGTTGGCAGCCGGCGGCATTGTGACCGGACGTCAGATGGCGGCCTGCATGGCTATGGGTGCTGACGGAGTCTGGACCGGATCCGTCTGGCTCACCACCGCCGAAGCGGAGACATTGCCCGTCGTCAAAGAGAAGATGCTTTCAGCTAATTCGCGCCAAACCGTTCGCTCCCGAAGCCGAACCGGAAAATACACCCGACAGCTTCGATCAGCCTGGACCGACGCATGGCAGACCGAAGATTGCCCCGATCCACTCCCCATGCCGCTACAAGGCGTTGTAGCGGAAGCAGCATTTCGCAAGATCAATCAATTGGCACAAACAGACCACGATGGAGCGAAGAAACTCGTGAATTACTTTGTTGGTCAAGGTGTCGGATTGATGAACGAGGCCCTGACAGTGCGCAGCGTGGTGTACAACTTCATGGAAGACTTCGCTGATGCCAGTGAGCGACTGACATCGATGACGGCTGATTAGGCTCAGGGAATTCCGATCATTTCGGTGTTGCCCCTCATGATGTGCATCGAGGAAACATCCATCCACTTTTCCATTCCGTCGGGCTGGATGCTGGTTTGAAACATTCGAGCACCCTCGGCATCCTCGAAATAGAGCTCGGCCATACCAGCATACGGCGCACGGTCGGGATAGATGCTGTGGCTCACAACGTAACGGAAAGCTCGAGCCTCATCCAAATGTGAATCCACATTGGGTACGTGAACTTCTAGCCAGTGCCTGAAGAAGTCGTCGAAATCGATTCCGGCCTTTGCAGCTACGAGGTAGTTCAGACGAAAAAAGCCCGACCGAGTTGACGGATACGGGTCGTTCAATTCCAGGGGAGTTGTTGACAGGCGGTCACCGCCGTCGCGAACGACGTACTCCCGAGTCGCCCAACTCCAGTACGGTTCCGCTTTCTGTTGAAACGTATCGGTGGGCGGTCTGCCCGCTGGAGCTTTCATGGGAGCCATTGGACTCTCGAACCAGAGTTGTGCCATCCCATCCCATGCAAGTCGTTCATCTCCAACGCTGTCGAACAATTGAGCAATGTATCGAGAGGCTCCGGGTCGTCCAGACTTCGATGCACTCTTGTTGGAACTTATGACTGCTGGCATGTGGTTCTTGAACCAATGCATGATCAGTTCATCGCGGCTAACTCCATTTCTGCGTCGAATCAAGAAGATCATTTTTGCGTTGTCGGTCATCGAAACCATTGTTGTTTCCCTGTGTATTACATCCGCGTGAATTTCAACCAGTGATGCAGCGCTTCGAGAGCTTCCCAAGGCACTGTGACAGCCGGCGATCAGGCTTCGCTCCTATCATATTTTGTCTTCCACCTCCCGAACTCATCTGATGCCAATTCAATCCTTTGACGAGTTGTTGCAATTACAGTCAGAATCGGAAGATTCCTTTTCTGCTCCGGCGAGTCCCGACAAGGGAGAACGGATGTTCGGAGGGCAGTTTCTCGCCCAAGCCATCGCTGCAGCCTCCCGGACAGTTGATCCAAGCCGAGCAATCCATTCGCTTCACGCCTACTTCCTCCGGCCCGGCGATACTGAATTGGCGGTGCGCTACGAGGTAGACCATGTCCGCGACGGACGCTCCTACTCTCATCGCCAAGTTTCTGCACTTCAACAAGGCAAGCAGTTGTTCACCATGCTCGCATCCTGGTGTGTTCCAACTCGTAGTCCTGAGTACTTTGGCTCATCAATGGAAGACGTGCCGCCACCTTCGGAGTGCGATTACACCTACGAGGACTTTTGTCGCGACCAGATGCCCGATCCGGAGTACGAGACGACCGTGAAGACTCGGCCAATGGACATCCTCTACATCAATCCCCCTCGCACCCGAGAGGTCGGCAACCATGTTCCCAATCAACTCATGTGGATGAAGATTAGCGTCCCCGTCTCCCCGAATCCGTCTGTTCAACACAGCGCATTGGCCTACTTGTCCGACAGTACGATCATCGATCACATAGTGCTTCCATTTGGAAAGCGTTGGCGAGACGAGGACTTTGAAGGGACGAGCCTCGATCATGCGATGTGGTTTCACGGCGATTGCCGAGCCGACCAGTGGATCTTGTTCGAGCAAGCTGTGGAATGGACGGGAATCGGAAGAGGATTCACCACTGGCAAAATGTTTGACCAGACTGGACGACTCATTGCCAGCATTGCCCAGGAGGGGCTCATGCGATTCACTACACCTTAGAGCCAGATTCTTCCCAATGAACCGACTACGTGCCATTAGAATCAGACTCGGCATGTCGAAACGAACAGACTAGGAGCAATCAATGCGTTTGGGTATAGGAGTCGGACCTCTTGGTCCGCCCGGCGGAGAAATGATCGTCAAGTTTGCCCGCGAAGCGGAGGCAATGGGGTACGACACCATTTGGAATCCCGAGATCTACGGAGCTGACTGCTTCACGCCTCTTACATGGATCGCAGCACACACGGAGAAAATCTGTGTTGGAACCTCCATCATGCAAATCTCGGCGAGGACACCAACCAGTGCCGCCATGCACGCCGTTACTTTGGACTATCTGTCCAATGGACGCTTCAAGTTCGGGATCGGTGTATCTGGACCACAGGTTGTCGAAGGCTGGTACGGACAGCCCTACCCCAAACCACTGGCCAGAACCCGTGAATGGATCCAAATCTTTCGCGATGTAGTTCGCCGAGAGGGACCCGTTGCGTTCGACGGCAACCACTATCAGCTACCACTGGACGGAGGAATGGGCTTGGGTAAGCCTCTCAAGCTGATCCTGCATCCGATGCGGGAGGAAATTCCCTTGTATCTTGGCGCAGAGGGTCCCAAGAACGTAGCGCTTGGCGCAGAGTTGTGCGACGGGTGGCTACCGATGTTTCTCTCTCCCTACAAGATGGATCTTCTCTACGGCGAGTCGCTGAAGTCTCGCGCCTCGGACTTTGACATTGCGGCCGCCGTGCCTGTGATCATCGACAACGACGTGGAACGAGCGCTGGCACCCATCAAACAGAACATCGGCTTCTACGTTGGAGGCATGGGTGCCAAGAATTTCAACGTTCACAAGGATCATGTCACCCGCATGGGGTACGGTGAACAAGCGGAGGTAGTTCAAGATCTCTTCATGTCTGGTCGACGGGAAGAAGCATTTGCTGCAATACCCAGCGAATTGGCAGACGAAGTCGCGTTGGTGGGGCCGAAAGAACGCATTCGCGATCGCTTGCAGGCATGGAACGAGAGTCCGGTGTCGTCGATTATTGTTGGGTCCCGTGACATGGATACCTTGCGATTCATGGCCGAAACCTGTCTCTAGGCGCAGAGTCCTTCGACCTCTACGGACTTGGCCTACAAGTCTCTCGTGGGTGAACTAACTCTAAATCGCTCGAGGTGACCTAGTCGGCCACCGAATTTTGAAGACTGGAGTCGAACAGATTATTCCGAGTCTTGATCCTGCTTGTCTTCGCGTAGAGTCAATACGCCTTCGCCTGTCAATGGAACGAACTGAACCGGAAGTATTGATCGCTTCTTCGTGCCCGATTCTGTCTTGGTGAGAAGTTCGAGGTCTTGACGGCCACCGGGGTCACCAACGGGCATGATCAACTTCCCTCCGATCGCTAGCTGATTGATCAGCTTCGGTGGGATCTCTTCTGCTACTGCTGTGACGATGATCTTGTCGAATGGTGCATGTTCTGGCCAGCCGAACCAACCGTCTCCGTCCTTTACCCAGATATTCTCGTAACCAAGTCTCTTCAGTCTCTCCGAAGCCTCCTCTGCAAGCTCAGAGACAATCTCAATCGTGTAGACCTCATCGGCGAGTTCGGCAAGAATTGCCGCTTGATAGCCGGAACCAGTTCCAATCTCGAGAACCTTATCGGAATCTTGAACCTCGAGAACATGGGTCATCAATGCAACGATGTACGGTTGCGAAATCGTCTGTCCGTGACCAATCGGTAGTGGCTGATTGAGAAACGCCGCATCCTTTAGCGCTTGATGTACAAACTCTGACCGATCCACTTTCTCCATCGTCTCCAGAACATCCTTCCGAATCTCCGAGACCTTTGTGTAGTGTTCAGTTTGTTCGGTCGTTTGACGTATCTCATCGAGCATGTCTTGAGTGTCCCCGTTCAGAGAAAATGCTGCGAAGACTAAGCCAATAGTTAGCGAAGTCAGAAACTTATTCATGCAACTACCAGCTATTTCTTAATTCCCGCAATTTGAGGAATACCGTCTTCGGAGATGGCTCATCCTCCAGGTTCGGAAATGCTTCTCGCAATCGAGCGATGACTGAGGGACTTTGAAGCCGAAAAAACGTATTGATCTCCATCTCGACTTCGATGGTCGTCACCGTTGGGCTCTCTGGATTGTGTGTCTGTTCAAGGTCGGCGAGCATGTCACGGGCTCGGGAATTGTCCGGTTCTCGGTCCATGGTGAACTGCAAATTGTTGGTCAAATAGTCGTGCCCAGGATAGATTTTCGTCTCGGGAGCGAGTCCCGCGAGCTGAGAAACAAAGGTCTGATACAGTTCTTCCGGATGCCCGCCTCCATGGCAATTTCCCGCACCGGCATTAAACAGAGTATCGCCCGAGAACAAGGCTGGTTCGTCCGATATGGAACGCAGGCAAATGTGACTCATGGTGTGTCCGGGAGTATCCATTGCTTCCAACTCCACTGTGGATCCGACTTTTACAATGTCACCCGCTTCAAGTCCTACATCAATTCCCGATATTCGCCTTCCAGCATTGGCGTGTGCGAGCAACTTCGCCTGGGTTTCTTCGATGACCGGACCGTTTCCACCTGTATGGTCCCCATGCTCGTGTGTATTGAGAATCTGCGTGATTGTCCAACCCCTCTCCCGTGCCTTCGCAAGACACTTCTGGTGGTCCAACGGATCTATCGCCAATGCTTCTCCCGTTGCGTCACACGCGATGAGATAGTTGAAATTGCGTAGAGCATTGCCCGTCCATATTTGATCGACGACCATCATTGGATTTACATCCCGTGCGAATTTCATGTGAGAATACACCATCGTAGTCTGTAACTGCGTGGATTGAGGAGAGTGCAGTGAGCGCGACCTTCTTAGAGATCGCAAATCGTTGGGTGGACGTGCTGAATAGTGGAAGAATCGCGGACGTTGTTGGTCTGTACGCTAGCAATACGACGTTTCACCCGACGCTCCAAGCCAAGTTCATTCGGGACACACAAGGTACGCATGACTATTTCGACGAATTCCTTCGCAAACTCCCCAAGGCGGCGGTGATAGAAGACGAAATCCGGGAGCTTGGTAAGAGTCGTTTCCTTGGGCGGGAGTGATGAGAATCGATTTAACCCACCCGGACTTACAGCAGCAAATCAGGGCACGGTTCACGTTTGTTTGGGAGAAAATCGATGAAAATTGGCAAATCGTCCACCATCACAATTCAATTTCGCCCGATTGACCCTTCATTTACCGTAACTGCAACCAAATCGTATAATTCTGAATCGTCTGATCGTTTGAAATAACACGGATGAATGGCGGTTTTGACTCTTTTATGGGGTGCCGTTTTCGAATAATTCGAGTGTGGACGATCAGCACCACTTCTTGGAGGGAGTGTTCTTATGGCTGAATCTTTGCCCACCTCGGTGGAGATTTTCGACGACACCATGAGAGAGGGCCTTCAAATCGAAAGCCCCGATATTCCGGTGTCGGAGAAGCTCCGCCTCCTCGATGCCATTGGCGAAATGGGTGCTAAGACGATCTCTATCGGCTCCTTCGCACACCCAAAGTGGACTCCGTCGATGGCATGCATCGATGAGATCGCAGAAAAATTTGTGCCAAAACCCGGAGTCAAGTACACCGCGGCCATATTCAACCGCAAAGGCTTTGAACGAGCAGATGTCTACTACCCCAAGATCGATGTCAGAGGAAGAAGCTTTGGTACTCATGTAGAGTTATGCGACACCTTTGCACGCAGAAACTACAACCGAACCAAACGCGAACAGATTGCGGCGATGGATGGGTCAATCGCAGCGGCCGCCAAAGCAGGTGCAGAATTCGGTTCCGTCGCGTTAGGCAATCCTTTTGGATCGAACTTTGAAGGGCCATTCAGCCTTGCTCAGCGAATGGAATTGTTGACGTTGATGATCGACAAGTGGCATAAGGCGGGCATCGAAGTGCGAAAACTGTCGTTTCTCGACGCGATGGGATGGAACATGCCCCACACTGTTCGAGAAACCATGGTTGCGATCCGAGACCGCTACCCGGAAATCACCGACTTTCACATGCATCTGCACAACACACGCGGCGCAACGTTGTCAAGCTTCTACGAAGCTCTCGTACTCGGAGCTCAAAGATTCGACACTTCTCTCGGCGGAATGGGTGGATGCCCTTATTGTGGAAACGGCCGAGCAGCAGGCCACGTTCCAACTGAAGACTTCGTACATTTGTGCCACCAAATGGGAATTGAAACCGGCTACGACCTCGATAAAGTCATTGAAGCGGCGGTGATCGCCGAAGAAGTAGTAGGTCATCCACTCTGGGGCCATGTGTCCAAAGCAGGTCCGCTGCCGGAGACAAACGATGTCTACCCGGCGGATATGCCTTTTGTCGAGTCACTGGAAGAGGCAGCCCACTTCCGAATGGGCTCAGACGTGTATGAAGGTCAGATTTCTCCTTGGCGTGAGGGAGATGCACTGACACGCCCAAGCACGGTCTAGTTCTCGAGATTTCGGGAGCTTTCGCCGTCTCTGGGATCGCTTTGACGACCAAACATCGGTTTGTTGCGCATTCCGCAACTAACGGTCATATCGCGCAGGAGGGATTGGAGTCATGGCCGTAATCGCATCGCGTCTTGACACTCGATCAGAGACGTATCTCAACAACCGCCAGAACAACCTTGAGAAGCTTACTCAGCTCGAGGAGCTGTACGCCGAAGCAGCAAAGGGGGGAGGCGAAGAGTCCGTAAGCCGTCTCGCTTCCCGCGGGAAGATGGTGATCCGTGAACGAATCGCATGGGTGCTAGATCGCGATTCGCCATTCTTGGAAATCAGTCCACTTGCTGCATGGCGATCCAATTACGTTGTCGGGTCGGGATTTGTTGTTGGGATCGGAGTCATCGAGGGAGTCGAGTGCGTAATTCTTGGACACGACCCCTCCGTTCGAGCTGGTGCGTTCAACGCCTTCAATAGCAAGAAGCTAATGCGAGGATTGGAAATCGCTCGCGAAAACCGAATGCCTTACGTTCAGTTCGTTGAATCGGCTGGAGCCGATCTCGGAGGTGGCGGCGGTGGTGGCAGTTCGGACCCCGAGCAGGGAATGCGTCGAGAGACTGGCCACTTTGCAGAATCCGGGAGGTTGTTCTACGAAATTACAGAGTTGTCGAAGATGCGGATTCCGACGATATCCATCGCGTTCGGTGCATCCACGGCAGGAGGCGCATATCAACCCGGAATGAGCGACTACAACATATTCGTCAAGAATCAGGCGATGGTCGCGCTCGGAAGTCCCCCACTCGTAAAAATGGCAACTGGCGAAGATGCCGAAAACGAGGAACTGGGAGGAGCGGACATGCACACCGCAATTTCCGGACTCGGCGACTACTTTGCCGAAGACGAGATGGACGGTATACGCTTGTGTCGCGAAGTGGTGAGACACCTGAATTGGCGCAAAGACGGGCCTGAGCCTTCCCTTCCGCCAGATCCCCCTGTCTACGACCCCGACGAGCTACTGGGAATCGTCGGTGAAGATCTAACCATTCCGTTTGACATTCGCGAAGTAATCGCACGAGTAGTAGATGGATCTCGGTTCGAAGAGTTCAAGCCGCGCTACGGCCCAACGCTGGTAACCGGATGGGCATCGATTCACGGATATCCCGTTGGGATCCTCGGCAACAACGGACCATTGATGTCCGAGTCGGCCGAAAAGGCATCGCAGTTCATACAGCTTTGCAATCAAGTCGATGTCTCCTTGCTGTTCCTGCACAACATCACGGGCTATGTTGTGGGCGCATCATTCGAACAAAGCGGCATCACCAAGAACGGATCCAAGATGATCAATGCAGTCACAAATTCGACGGTTCCCCATTTCAGCGTCATCGCGGGAGCGTCCTATGGTGCGGGAAAACTATGGTATGAGTGGACGTGCCTATGGGACCCGTTTCACATACACCTGGCCGACAGCCAAGATAGCCGTGATGGGACCACGCCAGCAGGCCGGAGTAATGACCATCGTGCAGCGACGTGCTGCTCAGCGTCGAGGCCTCGAATTCGACGAAGATGCCAATGCCAAACGTGTGGCAGGTGCCGAGTATTGGCTGGAAGAGAGATCCAAAGGACTGTTCGCGACATCGCGAATAACGGACGATGCCATGATTGACCCGCGGCAAACACGCACGGTTCTTGGTATATCCCTTTCGGCCAGTCACAACCGTGAAGTTCGTGGAACGAAGGAGTTCGGCACGTGGAGAATGTAACGATCAAGCCCATCCGCAAGATTCTCGTTGCGAATCGTGGCGAAATTGCAAGCCGAGTATTTCGAACTGCCAACGAAATGGGCATCTCGACCGTCGCAGTGTTCGCCGACGGCGACCTGGGACTCCCCTTTGTAAGTGAAGCCGACTTGGCCATTGCATTGAAGGGACAGACCTCTCGCGAAACTTACTTGGACATCGACAAGATTCTGGGAGCATGCCACAAGTCTGGGGCGGACGCCGTTCACCCGGGATACGGATTCTTGTCAGAAAATGCCGAATTCGCACAAGCCGTGATGGACGCTGGTCTCACCTGGATTGGTCCGCCTGTAGGAGCTATCCAGCAGATGGGCGACAAACTTGCAGCGAAGGCTCTCATGAACGGAGCCAACGTTCCAACGCTTGCTGCTGTCGAACTAGCTGACGACACCAACATTGCAGAGGCGGCAGAGCAAGTCGGGTATCCCGTACTTGTCAAAGCGACAGCTGGTGGAGGTGGTCGCGGAATGCGCGTGGTCGAAAATCCTAGCGACCTTGAAGCGGCAATTGAAGGCGCGAAGCGCGAGGCAGGTTCTGCATTTGGCAACGACACGGTGTTTCTGGAACGCTGGCTGACATCGTCTCGACACGTCGAGATTCAGATTCTCGGCGACCTACACGGCAATATCGTCCACTTCTTCGAACGCGAATGTTCCATCCAACGCCGACACCAAAAAATCATTGAGGAAGCTCCGTCTCCTGCGGTAGACCAGTCGTTGCGAGAGAGAATGGGGTCGGCGGCTATTTCCGCGGCGAATCAGCTGGGCTATTCGTCTGCCGGTACTGTTGAATTTCTGGTTAGCAGAAATGAATTCTGGTTCCTTGAAGTCAATACCCGTCTGCAAGTCGAACACCCCGTGACTGAAGAGATCACGGGCTACGATCTGGTTCGAGAGCAGATTCGAATCGCCGAAGGAGAGCATCTGGGCTATGGACAGTTGGATCTGTCCATCAATGGACATGCCATTGAGGCACGTTTGTATGCCGAAGATCCTGCACGTGGTTTTCTTCCCTCGCCTGGCACACTGAGCATTTGGGTACCGAGCGGATTGGCAAGGATTGACTCCGGTGTGCAATCCGGAAGCAAGGTTAGTCCAGAGTTCGATCCCATGATCGCCAAAGTGATTGCCCATGCTCCGTCGCGTCGTGAAGCAGCTTTCAAACTCGCTCGAGCTTTGGAGTCAACCAGCGTACATGGAATCAGCAACAACCGAGACTTTCTTGTCGCCACACTGCGTACACCAGAGTTTCTGGCTGGTGCCACTACGACTGATTTCATTGAGCGCGTCGCTCCGCCACTTGCCAAAGAAGCGAGTGATCAAGAGCTGTTCGATGCTGTTATCGCATTAGCCATATGTGCGCAGTGCGAACGCCGTTGGGGCGCAACGGTACTGTCACACATTCCCAGCGGATGGCGGAACTCCCACATGCCACCTGAGCGAACCAAGTACAAGTACGGCGAACGAGAACTAGAGCTCGAGTATCGAACCAACGACGGCAGGCAATTTGAAGCGAGTGTCGATGGAAATGAGTTTGAAGTTTCCGTACTGCATGTAGTCGCAGACCACGTGGAACTGCTTATCGATGATCGGCATATGGAGTTCGAGGTCTTCCTAGACGATGATGAAGTGAGTCTGGTCCACGGGCCGGCAGGCGATGTCGCACTAACTGAATTGCCCCGGTTCATCCTTCCTGGAGCAGCGGAGATCGAAGGCGGATTGACGGCACCCATGCCCGGCAAGGTACTAACGACTGCCGTCAGCGCTGGAGACAGTGTGTCCGCCGGCCAACTCCTAGTCATTTTGGAAGCAATGAAGATGGAGCATCGGATCACCGCACCAGTGGACGGAAAAATCGCGAATGTCAGCGTTCAAGTTGGAGATCAAGTCAACAAAGACGACATCTTGATTGAAATGGAATCCGCCGAAGGAGACGACTAATGGCAAATACTGAAGCCACACTCTATTCCGTGGACGATGGTGCTGCGTGGATTACGCTCAATAGACCGGAAAATCGAAACGCGCTGTCGTCAGTATTGGTTAGCGAGCTCTACGAACATCTTGGCGCGGCAAACGAAGACCCTGACGTCCGATGCATTGTGATCACGGGAGCTCCTCCTGCGTTTTGTTCAGGCGCAGACTTGAAGAGTCCGCCGGGAGCTTCAATCGAGGGTAGAAGATCCGTTCCCTATCCTGACGTTCTCACACGCATCATGGATAGCGACAAGCCAGTTATTGCGGCTGTCAATGGCGCGGCATTTGCTGGAGGATTGGGGCTGGTCGGTGCATCGGATATCGTTGTTGCAGTCGAAGATGCCAAGTTCAGTTTTAGCGAAGTGAGAATCGGAGTCATCCCCGCTGTGATTTCGGTTGTCTGTATTCCCAAGCTTGGAGCTCACCATGCGATGAAGCTGTTCTTGACCGGCGAGAGATTCACTGGCGCTCAGGCTGTCGAGATGGGGTTTGCCCATCGAGCGGTTCCTGCTGATGAACTGAACGCTGCGGTTCAAGAGGAAATCGACATGATCAAGCTTGGCGGACCCACCGCAGTAGTCGAATGCAAGAAGCTGGTCCGAAGCGTCCCGACGTGGGATAGAACCGAAGGATTCAGCAAGACAGCTGAGTGGAGCGGTCGAATGTTTCGTTCCGATGAGGCGAGCGAGGGCATGGCAGCGTTTCGAGAAAAACGAGACGCGTCTTGGATCGAGAACTAACGCACACTCCATTCGATATTCGACACTACGACGACCATTCGTAAGGTTGTCTGAACACATATTGAATTCAATCGTGCGCAACGACGCATGGTTTCGCGTTCCTGTGCCACAAGATCTATTCGTTTGGATCTCCCGTCGTTACATCCGAAGCAGAATTGCGGCTCTCTCCGCTGCGTTGGCCAACGACGAATCACCCGATGGTGAGCCCAAGATCGGATTCCACGACCAGCCACTCCTTCCCAATCACACAGCGAGCCTCAACAGCGAACAGAAGCGCGAAGTGACCGTTGGTTTTTTCTCGCAATTTCTCGGACCGAGTCTCAAGTACAGTTGTTCCATGTGGAACATGTGCTCCGGCGGCCTAAGACGGGCCGAGTTGGAAACGATGCAGCTCTATGCCGATAGAGCTCAAGTCCGAGACGGCATGCGGGTATTGGATCTCGGTTGCGGCTGGGGATCGTTTTCACTCTGGCTTGCGTCAAGTCATGCAAACTGTCAGGTAGTCGCGTTGACAAACTCTGTGGCACAGGGACAGTACGTTGAACAAGCGGCAAGTGAACTTGGTTTGGCCAACATCACGGTTGTTGTGGCAAATGCCGAAACTCTTCAGTCGACAGCTAAGTTTGATCGCATTTTCGCGATCGAGCTAATTGAGCAAGTCCATGATCGCCAAGACTTTCTGGCGCGGGTGTCGAAGTGCTTAGCCGCACAAGGCAAGTTGTTCGTCCACTCTTATTGCCACAGCGATCTTTCATTTCGATTCGAACCGGACTCCAACATTGGACTTCTCATGGGCATGTTCTTCTGCAACGATCGGGTTGCGGGCAGAAGATCGATGAGTAATACCCAAGATGCACTGGCAATTGAATCTGAGTGGTACCACTCAGGCCAGAACTACCAAGTCACGGCAGAACATTGGCAACGCAATCTCGCCTCAAACCGCAAAGAAGCGATCTCTGCCCTTCTGGAGTCGAATCCTCGAGACTCAAGAAGTGCTCATCGCCGCTGGCTCTTCTTCTTGATTGTGTGTCAAGAGCTCTTTGGTTCCAACAACGGCAAGGACTGGCTGATCGCTCACTACCTGATGCGCCCTAGTTAAGTCTGTCTTGAATGTCACTCGTCGATCAATCTTCCGCAATCATTCGGACAAGAGAACTGGTCGGCTCGGTCAACGACTCTACGACATCGAAGTGATGCCGATGAGGCTCAATTTCAAATCGAAACTTTTGGACTTTGTCCTCCCAATTCTCGCGTAACACCTCAGCCTGCCGGATGAATTCGGGTCGCTCCAACGCTCCCACCCAACATAGAACCGACGCGGAGAACCAAGGGAGTGCAAGTGCGGGACTCTCGGCTATCGCTTCTTCTTCGTCCAATTGAAGCGTGTCGTTCATTTGTGTCTGTGCCAGATTGCGTAAGTCGTGAAGTCCGCTGATGGACACCACCCGCTTTACACGGTCTCTGGATTGGTCTTGCAACGGGGAATTGGCACACACCATGCGTGTTACCAGATGACCTCCAGCAGAGTGACCCAGGAGAACGATCGGACCATCGACCCGAATCGAGCATTGCTCGATAGCCGAAGCAACCATGCGAGTGATTTCGAAAATTCGGGCTTGCGGAGCCAAGACGTAGTTGGGGATTGCAAAGACCCACCCTTTCCCACACAAGCCGTTGGCCAAGTGCGACCAGTACGACTTGTCAAACTCCATCCAGTACCCGCCGTGCAGGAAGATCGCAAGTCCTCGATGCCCATCCGCAGGCCAAAACAAGTCGTAGGCTTGACGTGTTTCCGTGCCATAGGGGACATCTTGGTCGAATCGGCCGTGCCGGGTTCGAAATTCAGCTGCTCGAGTCGCCCAAGTACTAGGATAGGTCCCACCATCAGGTATGTAGCGGGCATTGGCGAACTCTTCGTCCCAGTTCACCCGGATCACGGATGCGAATTCTCAGCTATCAGTGATCCAATCAATCCGACTGCAAGTGTTGTATGGATCGATGATTGGGCATGCATGGTTGACTTGCGCGAGAACCGCTTCGGAGTGCGAACTAGAATACTTGGAGACGATGCGAGAACACAGTTTCTCGTTTAACAAGCAGGATCACTTCTAGCAAGTACGTTCACATGCGTATTGTTTGTCTGGGCGGAGGGCCAGGCGGCCTGTATTTCGCCATCTGCATGAAACTGCGGGATCCGGATCACGACATTCTCGTCGTGGAACGGAATCGACCCGACGACACTTTCGGTTGGGGTGTTGTTCTCTCGGACGACACGCTCAGCAAGCTTCAGCAAAACGACTCAAGAAGCGAGTCCCAAATCCGCGCCAACTTTGCGTATTGGGACGACATTGCTCTGCACTATCAGGGCAAACGACTGGTTTCCACCGGACACGGGTTCTGTGGAATCGGTAGGAAGAAACTACTGAACATCCTGCAGGAACGGGCGAAGGAACTGAACATCAAGATGATGTTTGAGACCGAAGTTGAGAGTGCTTCGAAATTTGTTCCCTCGTACGATTTGGTCGTCGCAAGCGACGGACTGAATTCGAAGACTCGCCACGAGTTTGCATCCGTGTTCAAACCACAGATCGACGAAAGGCTCTGCCACTTCATGTGGCTAGGGACCCATCAGAAATTCGACGATGCCTTTACATTTATCTTTGAAGAGACCCGTCACGGCTGGGTTTGGGCGCACGCGTACCAGTTCGACAGGGATACGGCTACTTTCATCGTCGAATGTTCTCAAGAGACTTTTGATGCGTTCAGTTTCGACCAACTGAGCCAACAGGAAAGCATTGCGATCTGCGAAGAGATATTTGCAGATCATTTAGCTGGTCACGCGTTGATGACTAACGCCAACCACATTCGAGGCTCGGCCTGGATTCAATTTCCCCGCGTATTGTGTGACCGCTGGAGCAACGGAAACGTCGTTCTGCTTGGAGATGCCGCGGCTACGGCGCATTTCTCGATAGGTTCTGGTACTAAACTAGCTCTGGAATCGGCGATAGCACTTGCGGACTGCTTGCACTCCGAACCATCTCTCGATTCAGCACTTGCCAACTACGAACAAGACAGGCGCGTCGAGGTACTCCGACTTCAGTCGGCGGCTCGCAACTCCGTCGAGTGGTTTGAAAACGTCGAGAGATATCTTCAGTTGGATCCCGTTCAGCTGAACTACTCGCTTCTAACCCGAAGCCAGCGAATCAGTCATGAGAATCTGCGCACACGCGATGCACAGTGGTTGAAATCGGCGGAAGCATGGTTCCAAAAGGAGGCAGGTGTTTCTGCAAACGCTTCGGTTCGTCCGCCGATGTTTGCTCCCTTCAAGCTCCGTGAAATGGAGCTCAAGAACCGGATCGTCGTTTCTCCCATGGCCCAGTACAAGGCTGTGGACGGCTGTCCCAACGACTGGCACCTGATTCACTATGGAGAGCGAGCCAAGGGAGGAGCGGGTCTAGTCTACACCGAAATGACCTGTGTATCAGACACAGGCCGAATTTCACCGGGATGTACGGGACTCTATGCACCAGAGCATGTTGAAGAGTGGTTGAGACTCACGCGATTCGTTCACGAAGAGACCGATGCCAAGATCTGCTGCCAGATTGGACATTCAGGTCGCAAAGGCTCAACACGCATCGGCTGGGAGGGAATGGATCTCCCGTTGGAGAGCGGCAATTGGGAAGTTGTCTCAGCTTCCGCCATTCAGTGGTCGCCACACAATGCTATTCCGCGTGAGGCCACCATCGAGGAGCTGAATGCGATCAAGCAGCAATTTGTTGCCGCAACGGAGATGGCTGAGGAAGCCGGATTTGACATGATCGAGCTTCATGCAGCGCACGGATACTTCATCTCGTCTTTCGTCTCGCCAGTTTCCAACCGTCGTACAGACCGCTATGGCGGCAATTTGGAGAATCGCATGCGTTATCCATTGGAAGTACTTGCCGCCATGCGGGATGCGTGGCCGCAGCACAAACCGATCTCTGTTCGAATCTCCGCTACGGACTGGGTAGGTGAGCTTGGCGTGACTCCAGAAGATGCTGTGCACGTTGCCAAGGCCTTTGCAAGCGTTGGGGCCGACATCATCAACGTATCGGCCGGCCAAACGACGATCGACGCCGAGCCGGTTTACGGACGAATGTTCCAGACTCCGTTTTCCGATCGCATTCGCAATGAAGGTGGTGTCACTACCATAGCTGTTGGCAATATCTATGAAGCGGACCATGTCAATTCCATTCTGCTGGCCGGGCGAGCCGACCTGGTCTGCATTGGCCGACCGCATCTGACGAACCCCTATTGGACTTTGCACACGGCAACTGCTCTTGGCGACCGAGAAGAAGATTGGCCCGATCCCTACCTCCAAGGTCGAGACCAAAGTTGGCGCTTGGCTGATCGCGAAGCGGAAAGTTCCGATCAAGTATGACTGTCGCAACTCGACATGCGGTCGTAACGGGAGGCGGATCAGGGATCGGCAAGCAGATAGCCAAGACACTCGAACTAGAAGGTTTGCGAGTGACCATCATGGGACGAACCACCGCCTCCCTAGAGACTGAGGAACTCCCGTTCGAAGTCTGCGATGTGACTGACCCAGAGCAAGTCGAAGAGGCTTTCGAATGCGCTCGAGTCAAACAAGGGCCAATCGACATTGTGGTTGCCAATGCTGGTGCCGCCACCAGCGAGCCGTTCGCCAAAACGAACTCGCAGACTTTGGACTCGATGCTCGACGTCAACGTCAAAGGAGTCTTCAACACATGGAAAGCTGCACTCGAAGACATGCGTACTTCACAATGGGGGCGAATGATCGCAATTGCATCAACTGCTGGGCTCAAAGGCTATAGTTACGTCTCTGCATACTGTGCATCCAAACACGCAGTGATAGGACTGACACGAGCTCTCGCTCTGGAATTGGCGACAACGGGCATTACCGTCAATGCCGTCTGCCCAGGCTACACGCAGTCTCCGTTGTTGGATCGAACCATTGCCAACATTCAGTCAAAGACTGGAATGTCTCGTGAACAATCCGAGAAGTCACTGCTAGCGACCAATCCCCAAGGACGATTCATCAACCCAGCAGAAATTGCCGAGACCGTACGATGGCTGTGTTCCGACTCCGCCGAGTCGATAAACGGGCAAGCCATCACTGTGTCGGGAGGCCCGCTCTAGTGTTGCGCAAAAGTGGGAATGAATCTAGCGGGCTCTGCTGTCAGACCTGTGGAGTTGGCACGCTTGAAGTGGAACTCGCATATATAGCCACTGCCGCCCTATTTCACTGCGGTTCTACTCGTTCCAACAACTGTGAGACCTAGTTCATGTCGTCTGCCAACACAACAAGACACTTCCGCTGTAAGGTGGCGAATGGAATTGCGGAGATCTTTCTTGATCGTCCGGAGCGGAAGAATCCACTGACATTTGAGAGCTATGCGGAACTACGAGACTGGTTCGGCGAACTGCGCGAAGACGACACAATAAGAGCAGTTGTCATTCTTCCCAATGAGGGCAATTTCTGCTCGGGCGGAGACGTTCACGAGATCATTGGCCCTTTGACTGAAATGAATATGAAGGGGTTGTTGCAATTCACCCGAATGACCGGTGATCTGGTCAAGAACATGCTGCACTGTGGCGTGCCAACCATAGCCGCCGTCGACGGCGTGTGCGCTGGAGCTGGAGCCATTCTTGCCATGGCTTGCGATCTGCGACTGGCAACGCCAGAGGCGAAAGTCGCGTTTCTCTTCAACCGGGTCGGTCTGGCTGGATGCGATATGGGAGCCTGTGCGATGTTGCCTCGGATTATCGGCCAGGGACGCGCCGCGGAATTGCTTCTGCTGGGTCGATCCATGTCCGCTCAAGAAGGAGCAGACTGGGGATTCTTCAATCAAGTCGTCCCAGAAGGGGAATTGGCATCTAGTGCTAGGGGCATCGCGCAGAAACTGGCTGACGGGCCGGGATTTGCCAACATGATGACCAAGACCATGCTGGCACAAGAGTGGTCAATGACCTTGGACCAAGCGATAGAAGCCGAAGCCCAGGCTCAGGCTGTGTGTATGCAAACCGACGACTTCAAACGGGCCTACAGGGCGTTTGCAGAGAAGCGGCAACCAACCTTCGAAGGCGACTAGCAATCCACCACATTTCTTGTTGCAACCAAGCGACTCTCTCAGTGATCGAATCTGCTCCCGAAGTGTGCCACAATCGTTTCAATTTCCATTCCTAGTGACATGACCTTGGTCCTAATCCAAACAGCGCACAAACCGAGATGCCGACATTGAGAACTTCCGCCCATACCGATACCTTCGCTCGCGACAATCTTCCTCAAGGAGATGCACTGCCAATCATGCCACAACGATTCGACTATCCGGATCGTCTCAATGTCGCTGTGGAACTAACCGACGTAATGGTGGAGAAAGGATTCGGCGACCGCATTGCCTTGGAGGGGGTTGGACGACAACGCACCTACAGGGAATTGAGCGAGTGGACGAATCAGCTTGCTCATGTATTGGTTGACGACCTCGGCGTGGAGCCTGGCAACAGAGTGCTTATTCGATCCACCAACAATCCTGCATTTGTCGCATGTTGGATCGCAGTTACCAAGGTCGGAGCTGTTGCCGTCAACACGATGCCCATGCTTCGTGCGTCCGAGCTAACCAAATACGTTGACAGAGCAGAGGTGACTCACGCGCTCTGCGACGCGCGTTTGATGGACGAACTGCGGCAGTGTCAAGAAAAGAGCGATTTCCTCAAGACGGTGTACGAGTTCGATGGGACTGCATCGCGTGAGATGGAATTGGACCGAATGGCGCTGACCAAACCCATGAAGTTCCAATCAGTCGAGACGGCGCAAGACGACGTTGCGTTGATGGCGTTCACCTCCGGATCCACTGGTGAGCCCAAGGCAACCATGCATTTTCACCGTGATTTGCTCAGTATTGCTGACGGCTACGCAAAGGAGATCCTTAAGGTTTCCGCTCTGGATGTGTTTATTGGTTCACCTCCACTCGCTTTCACGTTCGGACTCGGGGGGCTGGCCGTATTTCCTCTTCGCTTTGGCGCAACATCCGTGCTACTGGACACCGCTCCACCATCCGATCTTGGGGAATTCATCGAGCGACACGGAGCGACTATTTGTTTCACCGCACCAACGGCGTATCGAGTCATGTTGCAAGGGTTGGGAGAGCACGACATCAGCTCACTTCGACTCGCTGTTTCTGCGGGAGAAACCTTGCCTGGTCCGATTTTCGACGAGTGGAAGGAAAAGACCGGCAAACCCATTCTTGACGGTATCGGTACGACCGAACTGCTCCACATTTTCATTAGCAACACGATCGAGGACCACCGACGATCGTGCACAGGCAAATCTATCTCAGGCTATGAAGCGAGAGTCGTAGATGCCGAAGGCGATGAAGTCCCCGTGGGAACGACCGGCAGACTTGCCGTACGTGGACCAACTGGATGTCGATACCTGCGTGACGACAGACAATCCGAGTACGTGCAGAACGGCTGGAACATCACCGGAGATAGTTTCTTCGCCGACGAACAAGGCTATTTTCACTTTGCCGCACGCAACGACGACATGATCATCTCGTCGGGCTACAACATTGCGGGACCGGAAGTTGAAGCTGCGTTGCTCTCACATCCCGCTGTATCAGAGTGCGCCGTCATTGGAGTACCCGATGAAGACCGAGGCTCGATCGTACAAGCGCATGTAGTACTTGCCGATGGCAAGCAACCCAGTGATGGAATGAGAGAAGAACTGCAGGACCATGTGAAGGAGACTATCGCTCCCTACAAGTATCCGAGATCAGTTGTGTTTGAAGACGAACTACCCAAGACTGCAACGGGCAAGATCCAGCGCTTCAGACTGCGCTCGACGACGTGACCAAACGTAAAGATTTGCCACCGCCTCGTTCTTCAGAACGAGAGGAAAAGTCCTATCGGGAGCTGCTCAGGCTCGACACGATTCTGAATGCGCAACACCCGCTGTCTGCGTCGCACGACGAGATGTTGTTCATCATTCAACATCAAACGACCGAATTGTGGATGAAACTTGTCATTCATGAACTCTCCCAAGTGCGAACCGACATGGCGACAAACCAGTTGCAACCGGCCTTCAAGACTCTGAGTCGAGTGGCTCGTATATTCGACCAGTTGAACGGGGCATGGGACGTGTTGAGGACAATGACTCCCAGCGATTACACAGCAGTTCCGAGATTCGCTCGGTACTTCTTCCGGGCTTCAGTCGTTTCAATATCGCATGATCGAATTCATGCTGGGCAATCGCAATGTCGAACTGCTCAATCTTCATGAACGATCACCCGAGCACCACCAAGCACTCTCTATGGAACTTGAACAGCCCAGCATCTACGACTCGGCAGTTCGACTGCTGTACTGTGAACTGGATGGAGAAGACGCTGATGTGCCTCCGCCTCAGTTGCGACACACACGAAAGCTGGACAGTTCGATACAGGAACGGTGGCGTCGAGTCTACGAGAACACCCCAAAGCACTGGGAGCTTTACGAACTAGCCGAAAAGCTGATCGATCTGGAGGACTACTTTCGCAGATGGCGATTCAACCACGTTACAACGGTGGAGCGCGTGATCGGCTACAAGAAAGGAACCGGAGGCACTTCCGGTGTGCCGATGCTGGTTCAACGTTTGAACGTTGTGTTGTTTCCTGAACTGTGGCGAGTCAGAGGTGATCTGTGACTTCCATGACTCTACCTCGTAAGGAATTGTTCGATATTCCCGACGATGTCATCTATCTGGATGGCAATTCGTTGGGTCCGCCCTTAAGGCGAACGGCGGAACTGACTCGCCGGGTCATCGACGAGGAATGGGGAAAACATCTCATCCAAGCGTGGACAAGCGCAGATTGGATGTCGATCCCAACCACTGTTGCGAACCAGATTGCGCCAGTGATCGGAGCTCCGCCAGGTTCGGTGGCGACAGGGATACCTTGTCGATCAAGGCGTATCAAGCGCTCGCCGCGGCTTTGGAACTACGCTCCGATCGCAAAGTGGTTCTATCCGACACCGGTAACTTCCCATCCGATCTCTACATCGCTCGAGGACTACTGAACACCATCGACGCTGGGCACAGGCTGGTCACACCAGAACCAGATGAGGTTTTCGACAACATCAACGAAGAAGTGGCAGTTGTCTACCTGACACATGTGGACTACCGAACTGGTCGCATGCACGACATGGAGGCAATCACTCACAAGGCACACGAGTGCGGAGCGACGACTCTGTGGGATTTGGCTCACTCCGCCGGTGCCCTTCCCCTAGCCATGCATGAGGTTCAATCGGAATTTGCAGTCGGGATGCACCTACAAGTATCCTCAATGGAGGTCCCGGTGCCCCGGCATTCATATATGTTCGACCTGACATCGTCAGCAGACGTCAAACCTGCCTTAGCAGGATGGATGGGACACCAAAGTCCCTTTGCAATGGACTCTGGATTACGATCCTGCCGTCAGCACCGAGCGATTTCGCATCGGTACGCCTGCTATCGTTCAGTTCAAGATTTTGCAACACGCCATGGAACTCTGGGAGTCTGTCGATTTGAACGAAATTCGTTCCGCATCGCTCAGTTTGAGCGAACGATTTATCGAAGAGGTGGAGCGTAGGTGTCCAATGTTGGTTCTGGCATCTCCTCGCTCGCCAGGAGGATCGAGGGTCTCATGTCTCATTTGCGTTCGAAAATGGCCACGCAGTGATGCAGTCTGCAATAGAACGCGGTTTGATTGGAGATTTTCGAGAACCCAACATCTTGCGATTTGGAATCGCACCTCTCTATCTGGATGAGACCGACATCGTGCGTGCGGCTGAAGTCTTAGAGGAAGTCATGGGCAAAGACATTTGGCGCGAATCTCGATACCAGACAAAGGGCTCCGTAACGTGAGCAAGAAGATCGTCAATCCTAGTGACTGGGAACGACCACGAGGTTATTCCAATGGTTGGTTGCTGGAAGACGGAACCCTGTATGTAGCCGGACAGATCGGCTGGAACAGATCCATGCGGTTCGAGACAACAGACTTCACAGCGCAAGTAAAACAAGCGCTCCATAACGTAGTAGCAGTGGTTCGGTCAGCAGGTGGAGCTCCCAACGATGTCGTTCGTTTGACGTGGTACATCACCGACAAGAGCTCCTACCTCGCCAATCAGCGCGATCTGGGCACGATTTATCGAGAGATCTTTGGCAAGCACTTTCCCGCCATGTCGGTGGTGGTAGTCCAACAGTTGATCGAAGACGATGCCAAGGTCGAAATCGAAGCGACCGCCTACATCGCTGATCAAGACACCCTCTCCGCTTTCAAAGTCGAATAAAGACATTCGAAACACAGATTCCAAGCTGAACAGTTTGGCAATTGCAAACTTCTGTCAGTTCTTGCCCTCTAGCGTCGCTCCATACCCTTCCCGTTGCATCTTACTCAAAGCTTCAAGAACCTTGGTCGACTGTTTCTCTGTAGGGGTACGCTGTGGAATGCTAGCTGCTACTTCGAGGACTCCAATTTCGGTTGGAGTCAATATTTTGCGTAAACGCTCCCATCCTAGCGCATCCTTCCAGAACTGCCCACCTGCTTTAACTACCTCTATCTGAGCTTCAATTCCGTTTAGTTGCCTTTGTTCTCGTCTTGCTACTCGGGCGGAGTCGTGGTATTCAGATTCCGATACCAATTCGTCCTCCAGATTGGACATGAAGTCCACTTTGAGATTGAGAACTTGATCCCAACAAGCCTCTTTCTTTGCCCACTCGGTCACATTTCTAGTCCAAGCAGGAGGATCGACTAAGACATCATGCACGTGTCTTGAGACCACGACAATCGTATCGGACAGCCTTGGACCGGGTGCCTGTCGCTGCCAAATTGCTTCAAAGTCAACACTATGGCGTTGTTGAGCTACCTCGTGTGCAATCTTCGAGATCGTATAGGCGACTATATTGGCTCGATACCCGCCTTGATACCAGGATTGCGAGGAGACGCTACGTTCTGTTGCTCTAAACACAATCGCTTTCGCCACTGCCTCTCGATACCAGGCCTCATTGAAGTCGTTTTGAGATCTATTCCACGCTTTGCCGATTTGTTGTGCAAATCCTGCAAAGTTTTTCTGAGCTCCGAGACTCACTTCGTGCGGGAGCCCCTTCCAGACGTTGATGAATTTTGCGAGGTCAGTCTTCGTGAATAGTTGCCTGCGAGGGTGTTCCAAGTCAAACTTCTTGCGCTCGGATGTTGTCAGGTGTGCTCGGGCGTCTGCGTACTGGCCGCGAGCCCTTTCATAGAACCACTTGCTCTGGCGAAAGCTTCCATCGGGCGCGGGAGCGTAAATTCGGCGTGAAAAGCCTTCCATACGGACGTGAAAGGGGTGATTGGAGAAAAAGTCGGCCGCGCTCACTCGATTCTGACTGTTGGCGTACTCCGAAATCTTCGGAACAAGGGAATTCGCTACTTCCGCCGAAACGACCGACAACTTCATCTGTACGAAAGAATTCGAGATGTCTAGGCCACGGAGTTTTGCGAGATGGACGGATGCCGTCGTCTGACCGCCGTTAACGATCTGAAAATCCGTGAGTCTTCGAAGAACCATCTGTCCTTCGGAACGTCGAATGTCCACCTCTGCGGCGGTAGCTGTAATACCGTTGTTGTAGGCAAAGAACCTCGATGGCTCGTTCTCCAATGTCGACCTGATGCCGCGGTTAACCTTCCCTTTAGCTTGAAGGAACACACGGACGTTTTGTTCCAAAAGCCGTGTGCCCCAGCGGTCATAAATATCCGCAAGTACCTCGCCCGGAAGCACGGCTAGATAGGACTTGTGGTCGTCTTCCGTTTGTTGCGTTGGCAGGACTGGAAGCGCCCCACCAAAGTCCTTTATCAGGTCGATCTCCAACTCCTCTCGTTCAGCGCTGGAAGTAGCGAATCTGTGCAATCTTCGCATGTCCCAAACGCTATACAAGACTGGCCGGCCATCAATCGTTCCGTCTGCACGTCCATTGATCCGTTCGCTCAAGACCCGATTGCTGACCATCAGAAGTCGTAGCTTGGAAACTTGTGACCAATTCTGGTGTATCAAGTCAGCAAGGCCGAACGCGGGACTTGTTTCTTCAAGTGAGTCGCGCCATCGATCATTCAATGCATGCTTCACATAGTTCGATAGGCGATTGAACAGCGTTCTCATCGCTGTGGCAGTAAGCCGTGAAGCCGAATGAGCTACATCAAAGTCCAGTACGATGAGACTCAGTGTACCGTCGTTGTTCTCAGAGGGATCTCCACCATATCCATCCACCCTAATTCCTCGAGGAGTCTTGAAGTGGACACGATCCGCCGATTCAAGCTCACCGGAATCGACTATCAATTCGCAAGCCTTTTGAAAGAACACATTCTCCGAGAACTCACCATCGGCATCAGACTCAGCCAGCACATCCTGCATCAGCACCTGAGCGTATTCGTCAAGATCCATCCGCATCTCCTGAAATTGCGCGGCGCAATACCGCCGTAGGCACTCGATGGTCTTCGCAAAGAGAAAGGTTTACCGTGTAACGAGCATCTTCGACTGCTGGGTGGACAATTGAAGGAGTAATTCGGGGAAAACTCTCTACAACCTCATACAAGGTGTCGTCGCCCAATTGCCATTGCTTATCTGTGTAGTCGTCTTCCCAGTCAAAGCCACTTGCAAGGAGACGGTCCTCAAATGGTTCCGTAGCAGCTATGTCGTTTCCGGCAATCTCCTTTCTAACTCGCGCTGCCATATCGGTCACCGTTAACGCATCAACTGACTCGTCGGAGGCTTCAGCCACCTCAGTTACACACAGAAACAGTCGAGCTGAGCTCGCAAGGTCCAGCTGCTGTAACGATGAAATGCTCACTTTCGATAATTGAGGCGTGTGGGCTTTGGCTTCAATTCCTATCACTCCGATCTGAAAATCTCTCGGCGCACCCATCGGTCCCTTCCAACTACTCACAGCATTCCAAGCACCAATTTCTGGCAATACATAGCGTTCGATGGCTCTCAACTCGCCTATTAGCCCTTTCTGTTCTGCATCCGTCAGCCGACTGTCCTGTCCACTCTTTAATAGTCGATGCCAACGCCAAGTTCTCCTAAGGAAGAGCTCAACGGCCACATCAGGTGTGCGGGCATTGCGCGTCGTCTCAACAATGTCCAAGCAAAACCGGAGGAACAGATCACGTTGCTCCGAGTCAATCAGTCGGATGGCAACTCGTTCACCGACTCCATCTTCCGTTGCGAGAGACTCCACCCTCAAGCCCTTCAGTTGTGGAAAACGGTGAGAACGATAGTCCCTGGTGTTGCACTGAAGTATCAGGAGACACTGTCGCTGGGCATCAAGACCCCAGTACATGCCCCAAGCAGTCGATCCCACCTCCTCAATCCGACGGGCATTTGTCGTTGTTCCCGTTGCCCCCTCGATTTCAATCCAGGGGTCAAGAATCGCCATTTTCGTTGAAGTCTTCGTCCTCGTCTCCATCGACCAGATTCTCGCGATACCAAGTAGTGTTGACGACGTACTCTACGTTTGGGTCGTCAAGGCTAGTTTTGGGGAAACTTATACTCCAGGCCGCGATGGGTGTACTTACACTTAGATCGTCTTCTGCGCTTCCAATGGCCAAGAGATGGACTATGAGAAGCGGCTTCCTTCGAACCTGAGCGTAAATCCGGTCTGGGTAGTTCACACTGCCCCCTGATCGCTCTTCACTCAAGTCGTGCTCCCGCTCCGCGGCCTCCGCTTCTTGCGGAGTCAAGCCAATCCTGGCGATTCCGCGCGAGCTTACACGTTGTTTGTTGGTCACAACTAACGTAGACTTGTCACTTTGTTTGCCAGCCACCCTCCGCTGGCAAACCAGTTCGAAACCTAAACAATTGTCCACGAGCGATTTGGAACTTCGATAGTTCTTACTCACGCCTGCAAATAGCACATCCCAACTACTCAGCTCGTCTTGCGTTCGAGCATAAATATAACGACGAACTGGCTCAGTCTCCGACAAGTAAGAGTTTCGGTGGTTAATAAACGAACCGATAAATGAGTAGACAACGTCTACTGGAACATTTCTCACGAGTCGGCTTCCACCCAATTTCTCACCGTGTTCTGGAGCCAGTCCTCCTTTGCGCATGTCCTCGGCCAATCTCACGACAGCTCTAAGGTTGCTTGTCACGGACTTACCATCCCGTCGAAGAATCGCCGTTTCAACAAACTGATTCGCGAGTCCAATTTTGACGCTATAGTCCTTTCCCGTGCCCATCTTGTTCCGTGCCGTAACTAACAGCGAGTCCGGATGACTACGAACCTTCAAACCAAAGTCCATTGGCGTTGCATTGCTCCTTTGCATCCTGACCAGTTCAGCCCGAAGCTCATCAACGGAGTCGGTAATGTGTTCATACCACCCTTGCGCTTCTTCAGGCATCCAGACTCGACACAGGTCTTCGTACCCTACACGATAACCAAACCAACGCCCCATTTGGAACAGAGTGTCGTACATCATTGATCGGCGGAGAAAGTAACTTACTGTCAGACCCTCGAGAGTCAATCCACGGGATAGTGACAAGCCTCCAACCGCAACTACATTCAATCCCGTTCCCTGATATGATGTATAATCTAGAGAGTCTGCCGATTGACTATTTACCTCCACGACACCGATTGCACTTACGCTTTCATTCAAACACTCTTGTACTGCTATCCAAGTCTCAGGACAGGTTGTTGCGAAGTGTCTATCAAATGTATACCGTAACTCCGATATTTGCGGATCCTTCATAGCATCAATCAAACACAGCGCGCCGTTTACGCGGACACTTGACCTAATCTCTTCGACGTGCTCGTACAGAAGATCTCGAACTTGCTTTTGCACATTCATGAATCTAGATACATTAACAAGCATGGAGTTATGTGCCTTGCCATCTCCACGAACGATACGAATTGCACGTGCCAAAATGAAAACTCGTAACGCTTCCTTTAAGCTAGTAGGCAACTCCGACACTCTGTGATCAATCTTGTGTGACGTGGGAAGAAGCTCACTTGCATCTGACAAATCCATCAAAATTCGCTGTGAATCATCTCTAAAGACCGTTGATGGTCCGAAGTAGTTGGTTGGCGCGTCGAGACTCACAATGAAGTCGTTGGGAAACAAGTCGGTGTCCTACCATCTCATTGTCACTGTCAGGATCAATGAATATATTGGCGAATGGCGTAGCCGTGTAGCCCACGTAGCAACTACGTTCAAAAAGCTGTAGCAACTGCCTAATTTGACCATTTATCTTCGAGACTTGGTCCATCCTATGCTGGATATTGATAGACGCGTTGTCCGCTTCATCGTCAATAATAAGCATTGGCTCTGCAATTGTCTCAGTTCCGAGTGTAGCGTTATGGGTTTGCAACCACGAAATTAGATTCTGAAGGGTACTGGGGTTCTTCTTAATAACGAATACGACCGGCTCCTTCAGATCCTTTAGGGATACCCCGACTGCATGCGCAACTTGCGCATGGAAATCTCGGTACGCTGTGGTAAAGGACGTGGGCGCTGGACCTGAACCGTACTTACCCACGCCAACTCTCACTTTCTTCAATGAATCTCGACTTGTAGACTGCGAACTCAACCCGATCAAGCCTTCGTCAACTCGACGTTGTGTTTGGTTACGCAGGCTGTTCTGTATTCCAGCAATTATTATGATCACCCTATATCCTGCATCTGCGGCTTTCGAAACCACTCCTATGTAGTTTGCAGTCTTTCCTGATTGGACATGACCCATAACCATACCTCTTCTATCCCAACGACCTGACCGTAGTGGATTTTCAAGCAATCCAAGAATACGATCCGTTACGCTGCCCATGGCTCCAAGTACTTGCCCAGAAAATCCTTTATCGTAGAGCAATCTCTTATAACGCTCCCAGTAATAGAAATCAATGTTCATGCGGGCAGCATCTAGCCAAGGTTCAAATTTGGAACTCTGCAACGATGCACCAAGGTTCATTCGCACACCATGAACGCTCTCGAAATAATGTGCTAACTCTTCTGCCTCATGTTCGGTCACGGCAGGGCAAGCCGGATGGACTTCGCCAATCACTTCGCGAATGCGTTGCTGTGTCGGAGAGTCTTCCAGGGCCAACAGAGATTGCACCATTACTTTGAGTCGTTCGAGTTCGTCCACTGAGTGTTCCTCACATATCGTCAATTTGGTCTATAACGCTCAATGTCCGATCCCAGTTGCTCTTAAACGGCTCAGCTGTTTTCATCTGTTCCTTGACATCGTCAGTTGAAAGTCCTCTAAGCAATAAGATCTTGCACACAGATTCCACAACGCACTTCAAGTCATCTGTGGAAAATTTACTTACTTGATTTGTGTTTGGTTCAGCGCAGTAGTCCACATATATTGCTTCCAATGGAAGTGATGTCGAGAAGACATTCAAAATTCTACCAAACTCCTGCTTCATATCTTTGCCAAGGTGTTCACAAAAGCTCTCGACTAGCGGATGGTCTTGATTGATCCGATATGAGAATTGGTTCTTGTCTTGTACTCGTTGCCATACCGGTAATCGGTCGTGGGATGAAAGTCTAGCACCTCGCTTTTTGAATGTTCGTCGAGAAGGCTCGACCATCTTGTCGATTATGTCCTTTAGACGCTTGCGTACTGAAGCTGGGGGTTGTGCCGATGCCTTCCTCACATCTATCTTCCAATCAGCATCTAACGTATTGGGAATGTCGATTCCCACTCTCGCAAGCTTTGTCAACTCAAGCTGTCGCGCCAACCGAAACCATGTTCCATGCTGTATTAGCCTACGATTGCGATATAGGTAGAAGCCTTGATTGCTCACATAGCCCTCTGGTCCAGCGTATCGGTCCCAATCAGCTTGGGATACCTTCTCTCGGTGAGGCAATGTGATTGGCCGAATCCGTATCAATCCTCCAGTTAGACTAATTTGCTCCTCAGTGTGGTGTTGGGTCGCTGAGTGGTTTGAGTTAAACGGATCAAAAGGCTTCAGTTCACTGCCATTCAAGAGCATGTTGACTCTCTTGCCGCCAGAGCCCGAGAGGAAACGATGAAATACAAACTCCAGGTGAGTCGTTGCATCATTCAGTTGTCGTACGAGGCCTTTTCGGTCTTCTTCATTATGGGTGCCGAGCAATCGATCCAGTTTTTCCCAGACAACGAGCGTACCATCTCGGTCCAGTCTATCAGCCCAATGACTTTGAGTGATGTCATCAGCGTCCAAGAACTCTACAATCCACTTATTCCGCTTGGCAACTGTATCAAGATCCCATGAAGCGCACGAGGTAACTCCATTTCTTTTCGTTAGTACTGTCAAGCGACGACATTGTGAGAACGAAGCTGTCTTCAGACCTAGCCCAAAACGGCCCAGATCATCGGCATCACGTTTGTCAAGAGGATTGCGGCTACCAGGTCTCATTGCTTCCTCCAACTGCTCCCGAGTCATTCCCGATCCATTGTCAAGCACACCAATGGCGGGAGCATCTTCATGGGTGTCCGCCAACAGTTCTATGTGCTGTGCTCCAGCGGTGATCGAATTGTCGACTATGTCCGCCAGGGCTGTCTGCAACGAGTAACCCATATCTCGTAAGCTTTCAGTCAATGTGGAGGCATGTGGAGCCAGTTCAATTTCTCGTTGAATCCGCATCTGAATCTACAGTTCTGGTTGCTTTTCCAATTCACGACCACCGAATCCACTCGGCCGTCCAGCAGTTGATCGGGATGGTCGCAATACACGAGATTCTCGTCTGTCGATGTATTCAAGCAAGCCAATAATCTGATCCGCAATTTGCCACGCTAAGTATGGCGGTACGGCATTCCCTACTTGAACGTACTGCTGGGTGCGACCCCCACAGAAGAGATAGTTATCAGGAAATGTCTGCAGTCGAGCTGCCTCTCGAACTGTCAAACTACGACATTGTCTGGGGTCAGGGTGGATGAAGTAATGGCCATCCTTGGAGATGTGACTTGTGATTGTAGTAGCGGGTTCGTTGGCCAACTGAACTCGAAAACGATCTGCAAACTTTCCGCTATTCCAATTTGCATGACTCGGTGCCAATTCAACCGGAAAGTCAGGTGCACGAGGAGATCTGCCAAACGCGAGTGCAAAAGCCGACGCATACAGGTAGCGTTCGATGTCTTGGCTGATGTGGCCCCTTGTTTCATTGTTGGGCAGGCTTGTCATATTTCTGTCGTGAAGCCATCCTCGAAGTTCATCCGGGCACGAAATCGCTCCATGACTTGCACAATCGATTTTTCCATTTCGAAAAGGTAATGGCGAACTCGTTGAGGATGGCAACACGAGCCGTAAAGCACGTTGGAGATCTCTTCGTTTTTGCTGCGACATCGAGGGCAATACTCCTTTCGCCTGTCTATACGCCGCTTGGACCACTTGCTGCCATGCTTGTCCGCTATCTCCTCGACTAAGCCTACTCCTGAGAGTTGGCATCCATCCGATCACATCATCGACAGTCACCTGACTTTCATGATGTCTCAACTTGGGTAACAACTGGTGAGGTAACTTCCGTACGATGTCGTTTCGGATGCAGATCACAAAGACCCGATGCCGACGCTGAGGAACACCGTATTCTTCTGCTCTTACAACGAAGTCTCCACTATTGAGACCATTTGTCCAAAAATCGCTTTCAGTCGACGTATTCAATGAGTACAGACCATAGCGGTCCGTCCCACCTGCGTTCTGTAGCGCATCCATCACCTTATTGAATACTCGTTCGTTGTGGTATCGAGCCGAAACAATCCCCTTTACGTTCTCCAAGACTGCGACCGCAGGTTGAAGTAGCTTGAGTGCATACACGTACTCTTCATATAGCGTCAAACGATCATCCAGATCGATGTCATAGTGGGGATTTCCTGCGTTTCTAGCTCGTCCGACCACCGAATACGATTGGCAAGGTGGACCGCCCAGAAGCACAGTCCTCCATCCATGCTCCTTGCGCACATTGTGAATCTTCTTTGCTAAGAGCGAAGTGGCAACTTCTGTTCCCAATTTGACGAGAGGTGTCTCGTCGCACGCTTCCCTCCACTTAATTGGATCTAGTCTTGACCAATCCGGCTCTTCTTCAGAGGAATTGTTCAAGAACTCGTAGTACTCTGGTGGGAAACAAGAACCGAATTTCCGTAGAAAAGAACGCAATCTCAGAGTGCGGTGAGCAGAAACATCGTTCTCGATCGACAGTGCGATATGGAATCGATTGCGACCATCTTTCCGGCTTGGTGCCGCGAATCCTTCCGCCAATCCCCCGGGACCGGAGAACAGGTCGATTACTGGGATCAAATCACTCATGACCGGCGAAAGTCAACTGTTCTCGGAGCTTGTTGGCGATTTGTTTCTTCGACCATTATCAGGCTCGCTCTTTATCTGAAAGAAAGCAAGCCTGGTCGGCCACCATGAGCGTGAAGCTTGTAAGTTAGATCGTAGAGCACTTGCTCGCGTAGCCGATAGACCGGCTTACCAGCCTGAAATTCGCTGTGCGATATCGTCACCGGGAAACGAGCGCTTACGTGCAGTCGGCGCAACGTCCCGTTAAAGTCGAACTCAGGACTTTCCCATAGCGATGCGGGAGGTGTTCTGTTCCGGCGACTCAGGCTGGGCAACTCTAAACCAAGATAGCAGGGGATCGAGCCGGCATGCCTCTGAGCGTAGTCACATGCTGCCTGAACCTGAATTAGCAACCAGTGATGCTCTCCACTGTTTGGATCAAAGTCCTTGCACAGGAACTCGTTCTTGGCCGCTTCGCCTTCACCAATTCCAAACACATCTTTGAACATTTCTCTGACGGATTGCACGAGCCTGACCGCCGCACCACGTTCTTGACCGACTATTTGATCTAACTTCGCGAAGTGCGCCATCCAATTGAGTCTTGCGAGCACTGAACGATCCAAGGGCTCTGTGACGGTGTCGCCTACCACTTTGCCCCAAATATCGATCTTGGAGGCATCTTCTCTTAGGTTTGCAATCCTATCTTCGAGTACGGGCAAGAGTGCCTCATTGACGGCTCGAAATCGGTCTTCTCTCACGTTTTCAGAACCCACCGCTGCGATACCAAGAGTTGTGAGGGTTCGCTTCAATAAATCCAATCGGATACTCAATTCACCCGCAGGAATCAAATCCAGTATCGATGAGACAGTGTGGCCAGTAGCACCCAATACGCGGTTCTCCCAATCAAATAAAGCACCTATTTCGGGCATCGAGTCAGTGATATCCTCGATCTTCCTCATGAGCGCATCGGGATCTACCACATTACCTTCGGTGTCAAGATGTTCCGTCTTCACCAACGGACATATGTCGAAGGGTTTGGTTACACCTTCGACTCTTTCCTCCAAAAATTGTTGGAGTTCAGGTGCATGTTCATCATGTTCCGTCCATAACACCATCACATAGGGACCTTTCGGTCTGATTGTTTCAGTAAGCAACTCCAAAATTACGTTGAATTGCGACTGACGGTCTATATCCAATCCAGAAAGAAGATAGAGATCAGCAAAAATTACTCTCACGTTCGGACAAGGATTGACTTTCGCTACAGACCTTGGGAAGTGTATCGAGAGGCACGCAATACCGTGTTGATTCAAGGTCTGTGTAAGGCCCTTAAGGTGTGATTGTTCGTCGTCGATAGCTATGAATCTTGGTGCCTGCAGCATTACGATCTTCCCTGGAAGACCATGGCAACTACAGCACCGTCAAATTCATCCGGTACATCGACTTCACTTCGACTTGGAAATGCCAGATAGCCCCCGTTTAACTCCATCGCCAAATTCGCGTAGTACAGTCCAAGACCCATTCCATCTGGCTTTCTCGTATAGAAAGGCCGTACTAGATGATCCGGCGGATCCCCTTGGAATCCCGTACCGTTATCGGCAACCACAATCGCCGGTCCATGATCGAAACAGAGCGTCGTACCCACATAGAGCTGTCGAGAAGAATTCTTGCCATCGCTACACAGTTCCGGCCATCTGACACGCAACCAATACAACGCGTTGTCGAAGAGATTACTCAATGCGCCAAGAACTAAAGGGAGAGAGAAGGTCGAACGGAAATCGTGCGATTCATCTTCAAAAATGGGGCAACGAAACTGAACATGGTGAGACTTGATCCGCAAGTTATTGAACCTCTTGGCCAATGCAACAAGCTCATGTGCACGATGAATCTTCTTGCTGTCCCGTCGTAACAGAGTCGAGAAACCATCGAGTACTCTCACAAGTTGCTTTGCTTGAGCATCTGCACGCTCCATGTCGCTACCATCCACAATAACCCGATGCAAAGCACGAACTCCTCGATCCACCTCGTGAAATACGACGGCAAGATTCAATCCAGACATTCCAGCTGCAAGTAGAGTCTCCTGCATATCGAGGTAGTCTTGCTCGATCTTTGCCACGTAAGGCTCGAACGACTCGACCACATCCTCTCTCACAAGTGCTTGCCGTAATTGTTGAATGGGCTTGTCGACTTGAGCGATGGTTGGATCGCTAGGCTTTTCGGTCAGTCTTCTAATTCGTTCCTTGTCGATTCTCCGTTCTGCTTCCAAGGTACCTACCGCACCCAGTACGATCTGACGCAACCGATTGCAAGCTTCGTTCTCCACAAACCCTTCTCGATTTGTCATTTCGATGAGATCGTCAGACGATTCCAAAGACAAGTGGACTGCTCCGAGAATAATGTTCCGGCTGATTTTCTGCGTCGGGACATTTACCCGTCGAAGATCCAACCCGAGCCAGTCATCTCCACGTTCGCCGTAGTTGTAGACACGTATCCCATCTCGATAGACGCGAATACCGCCATTTTCGTCAAGATAACTGGTCAACAAGCGCGAGTCCCCCATTCGTTGAAGCACTTCGCGTCCACGGTCGAATACGTAGAACTCTCCAGATACTGGCCCGATACCACAAGTAGTCGATTCGTCGGCAACAACTTTCTCATTTCGTCGACTGGATTCTGGTCCAGCGGGTAGTTGTAGCGAGTCTTTGACTTTCGAAATCTGTCTACCATTCAGATTGAAACCCGGAATCTGGCGAAACTCATAGGACCAATCGAATCTTCCTGCATCCAATTCAAAGCTGAATCTCCAATTTGCACGTCCGAGCACCTCCCTTAAGTCAGGCAAGGCTTCGATCCATGACTCATTTCCGGGGACCGACAAAACAGCTCGGAACTCTCCGGGCTCGCTGAATGGCGAGCAAATTGACGTGATCTGTGTATGCAGACGACGAACTTCCCCCCGTGTCCATGCTGGAGGTCGTAGTTCGCGGATCTCTACTCGGGTACCTGTTTCCATCCCAGTAAACACTTCGGGAGAACGGACTCCAATCTTGACAGGAGCTTCATCAAGATAAGGTTGGGCGATCATGTCGTTCCAGTCAATTTCGACCACGCATTCTTCACAATTGGTAGCACGTGTAATCAACCGAATGCGATTTCCAAGTTTATGAACGGCAAATCGCCCCAAACCCTTTTCACCAAGTGGTAGCCGATTGTGCTTGCGTGAGCGACTACGGTCGTCTCGTTGTTTGCGTCGGAAATCGTCTCCTGGAACGAGCCAAACCGACCGTAGAACTTCCAGTGACATTCCTTCTCCATCGTCCGTCACTGAAATCATCGGGTCGTTCTTCGACTGCAAGTTGAACTCTACGTCGACTTCATTCGCATCAGCATCGTAAGCATTCTTAACAAGCTCAAATACTGCTAACCGGGGACTCCCGATTAACTCGTTGCCAAGCAACTGTAGCAATCGAGCTCTTGGACGGAAAGGCAGTCTGATTTCTGTGGTTGCCATGGTTTTGATCTCACCCTTCAGTCGATTTTCCCTCTAACTGGTGGGATCTCGACACCTGAAACTCTGAATTAGAGTGGTCTGGTGAGTTGCATGTAGCAGTACTCAATAGACAGAAGCAGCACCTCTGCTTGCTTCGCTTCTAGCTCGCTTGGTCAATTCTTCGTCGATGGTAATCGCAAACATTCCAGCTGGCCCCGCGATCTTGTGCACCATCAGCTTATCCAGCTCCTTTCGTTCGCGTTCGGTGACCTGCTTGAACGAATCGCTCTTGAGGAATGCCTTGAAAGTATGACTCGTATCCATGAATGGAACAATGTAGCTCGGGACAATCGCCTGAATGATTGCACCGCGCCTTGTGGGAGTGAAGTTCATCCCCGCTCTATGCCATGTACGAGCATCGTATAGCACGATTGACCCTGCGGGAGCTTCAATCAGGTCTGCCTCGGGTCCTGCATACGGCAAACCAAATTGCGCTCGATGCCCTCTTCGGTAGGTATCAGTGGAAATCCCCCACTCCTGCGGTGGCGGCGTATTCGAACTGTGACTTCCCAGCTTGAACATCGTTGCTCCGTTCACGCGAGTAAAGTCGGAGACGCAGACGTTTCGCTGCATTCCCAGAACAAGATCCCCAGATGGAACGGGAATGCGATCACCCGTACCCCACAAGTAAGGAAAGTCGGTGTGCCAACCCTGGACTTCGCGTTGACCATCGTCTTGGGTCAATGCGGAGATTCCGGGAGAGTGCCCCAACCTAATGTCGCGGGTCTGCATGTACTCTCGAGTCAACCACAGTGAAATCGGTTCAACGGTCACACTTGTGACCGAAGGATCCTGTGCCAAGGGAGCTTGTCGCACTGGAGTCCGATCAGCATAGGCATCTACACATCCAACTCGTTGCAAACCATCTACAACCTTTGGCGGCAGGATGCAGCTCATTGCTACCCATCCTTGATCCCGCAATATTTGCAAGTATTGAGAAGGCATTTGGTCAGGCCCGTGAGATATTCGAAAGCGAGCGTCCGGATCAATCTTTCCATTTCCGTTGATCGCCTGACCATTGCCCGTTAGCGTACAGTCCGAATCGACATCGACGCTGGTTGAATTAAGCTCCAGCCCAGTACTTACGTGGCGAAATCCGCCATTGGATCTATCCCAAATCGCAGCATCATCGACGTGACCCTGTATGTGCAGCGTCTTGCCGTCGCTGGTCGCTAACCAGTCGCCATTTTCGTCGTTCAAATAGCAGAAATGCTTTGCGGGTCTCTCAAACGAAACAATAGTCGGGTTGAATTCGTCGGTTCGTAGATGCCGAGATTGCAGTGCGTCCGCCACGTTTCCGTCTCCGAGCTTGACTAATCGTCCAGTCCGATTTGGACCGAACTGAGGTAGGCTCACGAAGTTTGAGCTGATTTCGCATTTTACAACCGAGCCGCAACTCGCCACGCCTGTTTGCGATGCGCTGGCTTTCAGCGGAAATTCCTCGAGTTGACGATTTTTCTGTCTTCATCATGCCGATCTGCCAGTGATTTCAGCTTGTCACTCAGATCCTCCACCTGCCCCGCAACAACGTGAATGACATCCCCTTCGCGCTCGACCACTCCCTTCACGCGCAACAGCTGACTCTGCAGAATTTCCGCGCGGAACTGTTCCAACACCGTTTTCCAGACAACCACACTTGCGTTGCCGGTTTCATCCTCAAGCGTGAGAAACACGACTCCGGTGCTCGTGCTGGGTCGTTGCCGACAGGTAACGAGTCCGGCAATCTGAACAAGCTGACTCGGACGCACCGCAGTCAGATCTGCCGCTCTCTTGCAACGTCGAATCTGATCATCCGATCGAAAGATCTTCATGGGATGATCTCCCAGCGTCAGACCCAGATAGCTGAAATCCAGAAATACGCTCTCCCCAACCGTGGGCTCCGGCAACTGCACTTCGGTGCTGTAGGGAATCACCACATCGTTCGCTCGCCACAACTGGGCCGGTCGATCAACCCCAGCCGCATCCCAATGCGCTTGGAACCGATTGCCTGATATGCACTGCAAAGCTCCAGCCCGCGCCAGAAAGGTGAGTTCCTGATTGCTGAGTTCAGCTCGCCGAGCAAGATCGTCAATGTCTTCATACGGTTGGTTGTCGGCAATGCGGCTCCCCGTCTCTTCTTTCAATCCTTTGATCTGCCGCATCCCAACGCGCAAAGCTCCCTGCGGTCGGTCGTAGTCCGCATGCGTCTTTTCAGATGGCTCAAGACGGTAGTCCCAACCGCTCTTCTGCACATCGACTTCCCGCACCTCGATTCCGTGCCGCATGACATCCTGGGTGAGCTGCGAAGGCGAATAGAAGCCCATCGGCAAACTGTTCAACAAGCCACAGCAAAACGCTGCCGGTTCGTGTCTTTTCAACCAAGCCGAGACATACACCAGCAACGCAAAACTGGCCGCATGGGATTCGGGAAAACCGTATTCGCCAAATCCTTTGATCTGTTCAAAAATGCGTTCCGCAAACTCTTCGGGATGCCCGCGCTCCAACATCCCATCGACCAGCTTCCGGTGATACTTCTCCAACCCGCCGCGACGTCGCCATGCAGCCATCGAACGACGCAGGTGATCGGCTTCGCCAGCCGTAAAACCCGCCGCCACCATGGCAAGTTCAATGACCTGTTCCTGAAAGATGGGTATGCCCAAGGTCCTCTCCAAGACCTGACGCACAGCGTCGTTGGAATAGGTCACCGGTTCCTTCCCCTGTCGGCGAAGCAGAAACGGATGCACCATGTTTCCTTGGATCGGGCCGGGCCGAACGATGGCGACCTCGATGACCAGATCGTAGAAACAGGCAGGTCGGAGCCTCGGCAGCATTGACATTTGAGCTCGAGATTCCACCTGAAAGACACCGATGCTGTCGGCTTTCTGAAGCATTTCGTAAGTGGCTGGATCCTCAGGTGGTATCGAGGCAATGGAAAGTCTTGCATCTCCTTGCAGACCTCGAAAATCACTGACTAGATCGAGTGTCTTGCGAATCGCCGTGAGCATTCCCAATCCCAAAACGTCTATCTTGAGCAACTGCATTGCTTCCAGATCGTCCTTGTCCCATTGAATGACCGTCCGATCTTCCATGGCGGCGTTTTCCAGCGGCACTAGTTCGGACAGCGGCCCACGGGAAATGACGAATCCCCCGACATGCTGCGACAGGTGTCGTGGGAATCCGATGATTTCTTCGACTAGCGAAAGAAAGAGCTGAATCGTCCTGGACGTCGGATCCACACCGATGCTTGTCAATCGTTCGCCGAACTGCTCCTTGTTGTCCCACCAGGCCATGGATTTGGCAAGCGTGTCGGCAAGGTCCGGATCCAACTCCAACGCTTTGGCGACATCTCGAATCGCGCTGCGTGGACGATAGGTGATCAAGGTTGCGGCCAAGGCGGCGCGTTCCCGCGAGTACTTGCCGTAGATGAACTGAATGACCTCCTCGCGCCGCTCATGCTCGAAGTCCACGTCGATGTCAGGCGGTTCCTGGCGTTCCTTGGATACAAAGCGCTCGAACAGCAGATGAATGCGGTCTGGATCCACCTCCGTGATGAACAAGCAGTAGCAAACAGCGGAATTCGCCGCAGATCCCCTACCCTGACACAGTATGTTTCGACTCCGCGCAAACCGCACGATGTCGTAGACCGTCAAGAAGTAGTACTCGTACTGCAGATCGGCCACGAGGGCGAGTTCCTTTTCGAGCAATGCGCCAACTTCCTGAGGAATCCCCGACGGCCATCGCTGGTTGGCACCCTCATAGACAAGTTTGCGCAAATGCTCTGAAGCCGTCATGCCTTCCGGCACAAGCTCGGCGGGATATTCGTAGCGCAGGGAATTCAAAGAGAAGTCGCAGATATCCGCGATCTTCACTGATTCTTCCAAGATTTCTTCCGCGTACAGTTTTCGCATTGCCCCGTAGGTTCGCAAGTGTCGTTCCGCGTTGGAATACGTTCTGGTTCCCAACTGGTTGATCGGCATGCCCAGACGGATCGCCGTCAACGTGTCCTGCAAAGGCTTGCGTTCAGACACATGCATATGAACGTCGTTGCTGGCGACGAGGGGCAACTTCAGCTGCATGGACAGCGTGAGAACGTTCGCGGTCTGCTCCAAGTCGCGGTCCGTCAGGAACAACTCCAAGGCAACCCACAATCGTGAAAAGCGCACTTGCAGCTCGCGACCTTGGACTGCGAGTTTTTCGAGAGAAAGATCTCCCGGAATCCAGAGCGCAAGACATTCGTTCGTCGCTTCTCCAAGATCGTTCACAGAGAGCTTGTATTCGCCTTTCGGCATACGCCGCCGTGCTCGGGTAATGAGGGACGACAATTGCGCGTAGGCCTTTCGCGTGGGAGCAAGAAGCACGATGTGCATCGTGCTCTCGCCGTCTGCATCGGCAACGTGAAACTCCGAGCCGACAATCAGCTTGATGCCGACCCGTTCCGCTTCGACGTGGGCCTTCACGATTCCGCAAAGCGAGCACTCGTCGGTTATCGCAATTGCCTGATACCCCAGCTCCTTCGCCCGACGCACGAGTTCCTCGGGATGCGAAGCTCCACACAGAAACGAGAAGTTGCTCTTGCAGTGCAGCTCGGCAAAGGCCACGGATGTCGTACTAGGAGAAGTAGCCATGCTGAAACCACTCCTCCCCATCGTTGAACAGCCAGCACAAAGATCCGCTTTCGTGCCGAGCGACGAAGTAATCCCGCAAAAAACGTCCCTCCCACCATCCACTCTCGATGCGCTCCGGACCTTTTAACAGTTCAAAATTCTTGCGTTTGACCGGCATCGGTGGTTCAAACAGCCACAATGGCCTGTGTCCTGGAGTGGGGAACGATGTCGAGTCGCGTTCGAACGCACGCGTTGTGACGGGAGACCAAGCGTATTCCGGGCGATGATCGTTCACGTTACGCAACAGCCGCCACGATTCGACACCGAGACGAGCGGTCAATCGATCCAGCAGTTCGCCGGGCAGTGCGGGTCTCGATTGATGCGTTCCCAACAGATCCTTTTCCACCGGTCCCGCATTCAGCAGAGAGTCCACACGAGGAGCCTCAAGGGATATGGAAATCACCTCGCTCGGCAGTTCGACTGCATCAAGCGCAAGTTCCGAGCATTCCAAAATTCCCGGAACGCGAGTTTGCGGGTGCGAAAAGCGCACGGGTACGGTTATTCCATCGTCGTCATACGGTTTGAACGTCCATGTCGCCTCCAGAACTCCAAGCTGGCGAGACTGCAACCAGTGCACCAGTCTCAACGCCAACTGCTGCATGTGATCGTCCAGCGACAACCGATCCTTGGCCGGCTCTAACAAATGGACATCGGATTGAAAGCACTCCACGGGCGAGGCGTACTTCTGAGGATCAAAGCCGGACCCGAGCAGGCGCGTCAGGTACTCGAGCAAACTCTTGTCGAATCTTTGTCCGAGTTCGTGGCGCGGCAAGTCGATCAATTCGCCAAACGAACGTATCCCCATGCTGAATAGCCGCTCAATGTCCGATGGTTGAAGTTCCGCATGCTCCAAACTGGTTTCGCGCAGGCATTTCAAGGCGTTTTCCCTGACGACGCTTGCATCGGGATAGTTGGGCAAAGGCGTGGCGACTTCAGCATGAGCAAGAACGCGGGCGGCACAGGGAGCATGAGCAGTCCCGATGAACGTCTTGTGCCCGATGCGACGGAGCGAACGTTCGAGCAAGCGAACCAAAGGTTTGAGGCCACCAAATAGCTTGACGCTGCCGGAGACTTCCAGCATTAGGTCATAAGGCAGAGAAACGCTTACCCGGGGCGTCAGACGATAGGCGATGGGGATGATCTTCTCGAGATATTCCTTTTCGGCTTGTTCATCCCGCTTGTAGCAAGCCAAGTCGTCCACCAGACTGCTTGCTGTCGCGAGACTGCTCCCCAAACCTATCCCCGCCTCCTGCGCGGCGGAATTCATCAGATGAACCTTGCGTTCATCAATGACCACTGCAGCCTGATGGCGTGAAGCGGCGGATGATCGATGAAACATTTCCAGCCCCATCTGCGGTAAATGTGCACAAAGCCACAACATCGGCAATCTCCTATCGTTCTACTTGTCTCCACTGATTCCAATGTCCGGCCATGCGTTCCGCCGAAAAATCGTCCGGGCATCCCTGCAACTGCAATGGCAGATCGCTTACAGCCCAGCCTCCTTTGCGCTTCAGAATCGACAGCGTCGTCTTCTCGCCGGCATCCGAACGAAGATTCCGCAAGCGGATCCGAAGTTCCGCTGGCGAGGGATCCACCACCGCTTGCATAGGACGAAATATCGTGACCCACACACGGGTTGCCTTGGCCCGGGTCTGAATACGCCGCAGCTGTTTTGCCTTCAGTTCGTGTTCGCTCAGCCAGGCGAGAACCGCACTGCAACTTCCCGACTCCACAATCTTTTCCATGGCCCACAACGCCTCTCGATGGCTGTTCGGATACACCAGCAAAACGCGATGCACATCGATCTCCATCGAGCCCAGAGCCGGTGCATAAGGCACGAAAGGAGGATTGACCCAAGCAATCCACCGTGCCTCTTCACGGATCAGATGGCGCAAAGCAGGCATCAGTAGCCGCAATTCACCACAGCCATGAACATCGATGAACACTTCCACAAGTGCATCACGCGGCCAGCCGCGTCCATAGAGCAAGAGATCGAGATCCGCAATCCCCGTAGGGATTCCCGATGCTGATTCGGCCCTTGGGAGATCCGTTAGATCACATGCCCGCCAAATGAATTTCTTGCTGAGAAGATTCTGCAAGCTCACATTGAAGTACTGTATATATGTTCATATTAACATAACTATACGGAAATACAGTTTCATGAGGCAGTCTTGGCTTCGACGATGGTGCAAGTGGGCAATTTCTGTCCAAGACACATCGATGTGATGCTTCGGATGATGGTGTGGTATAGCGCAAAACCGAGGTCGGACGGCTAGCTAGGATGGGCTACGAACGGGTTCGGCGAGACGGAAGTGGATCTAGGACTCACACATACCGAGCTGGCGTCCTTTTTCGCACACGAACGCTCTTCAGGTTCTTCGTACCCGAAGCGGAAGCACTAGATCGAAAGCAAGCACGGAACCCCATTAAGGGAGATCCTTAACGAGGTCCTCTAAAACGTGCGCAGTCACTCGTTCCGCGTCGTTGAACGACGCGGCTCGATCAGCTGAATAGCGCGAGGAGTCTCCGAAAACCGAAGAACTGCTCGCTCATCGGTTCAATCGATGCTGGGAGCTTCTGTTGCGATCGGATGCGGAATAACTGGAGGCTTGGGCGAGATCGGCCGCATCTTGCGCACCGTCAGTTCTTCAATGAGAATGGACGGCGAAACGATGGACATGGGAGTTACCCAAGTTCCCCCGCCACCTCCATAGACTGTGTCGTAGTGCACAAGCTCCTCGGAGACGGCAATCACATCGCGCAACGTGCGATCACTGTAGCCAGTGATCTCCACCGACGGAATGAGTTCTTCGCGCCCATCCGGAAACACCTTGTACGCTTCCAATACGACGGAAGTGCGGTTTCCAAAAGCTTGTTCGGAACGATTGGCCAGCCGACGCACCACAATGCCGTAGTCTAGGGCATAGTCCTGGATCAGTAAGTTCATCTCTTCACGCATCTCTTCGTCCGAGAGTCCTTCGCCTTCCTTCGGCAAGACCAGAATATTCCCAGGAATTGCACTACCTCCCCTTCGACTCGATCCAGTGCTCTTATCGAAGTCATCCACAGGACTGCGAGTGGTCAGAAGCGTTTTGAGTCTTCCATCTTCAATGAGCATCGTCGTCGATGCAGGAACGCCTTGACGATCCACTGCATAGTGACCAAGCAAGGGTCGGTCATTGAATGTACTTAGTACAGGATCGTTCACAACATCGACTCTTGCCGAGATCACGCGTGCACCGATCTTGTCGAGAAACGGATTTCGAAACCGCATCGAATCAGCTCGAGGATCGTCCGTCATGGGGTTGCGCACTGCCAGCAATCGCGACAGCAGCAAGCTGCGAACGATCTCCGCCCCCGCTTGACCCTCGAACAACACCGGACCGTTGTAGACCTCCTCAGGAGGCTCAGCTTCGCGAGCATTGCGCAGTCGTGCAATCATTTCCTGCACGCGAGTCTTCATGTCGTCCAGCGATGCAAGTGAGTTGCAATCCAGACTGGTCTCCGTTGAGTAATCCTGCAATTCCGTACCGTCCGCCGCCTGTGTGAACGCCAACGTCCGAATCCGGCACAGCTGTTCACGAATGTCGTGAAAGCTGCCTTCGCTGTTGATGTAGATGCGACGACGCTCAGCAGCAGTGGCTGCAACTACTGACGTATAGATTTCGGTTTCGCCGATGAAGAGTTCCGACAAGGCTTGAGCTGGCGCACGGATTGTAGCGAGAGCTGATTCGGAGACATCAGAAGCGGACTCCTCGACTAAACGAAAGGGATCCTCTTGTGTAAAGTCTGCAATCGGTTCGCCAATTCTCCGGTTTTCCAGCGCTGTAAGCTTGGCGGCGTAGTTTTGCACTGCATTTTTGTATGCAACGTCCGTCGCCCGCCAGATCGCCCGTCTCAGCTCCTCGTAGTCTTCCGTAATCGGCAACGCTTGCATGATCGTCGATGGCCGGTTCATGCGTGGCCGGTAGTTGCGATTGTCGAGGTCGTAGGACCCCACTCTCACATCAACTTGCAATCGTCGGTTGCGAGACTTGCCGTTTCGAACCGATGTTCCGACGAAGAACGATTCATCGACTTGGGTGTTGTCGAAGACCGTATAGCCGACAAAGTAAGGCTTGGGCGAGTCCTCCAGCTGCAATTCGTTCAGCGAACGATCCATCTCGTCCTTCAACGCTTGAACGATTACCTCGTCTTCCTGGGCAATCGACGCAAGTGCAATAGTCGCTACCAGTGCAGCGGCAACTCGTGATGTGTAGATCATCAGTGTGCTCCTGGAGCGTGGAAGGAAACTTCGTCTTGTGATCCAACAGGATTGGGCAGAATCGGCGGGAGTCCTCGCGAACTTGCTGTCTTCTGCACTTCAATCTGCGACACGAATATCGAAGGAGCAACTGCGGCAACGGGAACTCTTCCAGATTCCGCCCCGCACATTCCATTGAACACTTCATAGTCGGTCGAGCCTGCTTCGACTCGACTGAAAGTTGTCAGAGGAGTACCGATCATGTTGACGCCGCGAACAAGCTCCTGACTGCCGTCGGTGTACAACCGATAGACAACATTTGGTGTAACTTGAAACGCGTTGGGCAATATGCGTTGCGTAACCGTGAAGCCACCCGAAATGTCGTCGAAGTACAAGCCAAACTCTTGGCCCTCATCTCGAACACGCTCAAGGAGCATTTCCTTCAGTTCTTCAGGAGAAATCGGATCTTTGACATCGACGAACATATTCGACTGTCGCGCAACTACAGGAAGTCCGTAGTTCTTGCGTCCATGACCATTTGAAGCAGGAAAACCATCCATGGGCAGCCTCGACATTAGAAATCCCTTCAAAATGCCGTTCTCGATGACCGTTACTCGCTGCCCTTGCACTCCTTGATTGTCGTAGTAGTACGAACCGGTGAGGTGTATATCACCGAACTTTCGAACGTTTGGATCGAAGATCACGCTGAAATTCTCCGGCAATACCAGCTCGCCCAACTTGGCCTTGAACGTCTGACCTTCGTTCTCCGCCTTTTGACGATGGCCTTCGAGCCGGTGCCCAAGAATCTCGTGGAAGAAAACGCCGGATGCTCGGCCGGACAAGATTGCTGGTCCCGTATACGGTTCAACAATCGGAGCAACCCGCATTTCGGCAAGGTTGGAGATGAGTTCATCCACATCGCTGAGCACCTCTTCGTCTGCGGGTAAGCCCTCCAAGGTCGTGGAGGTGTAGGAAACGTAGCGAGGCAGAACCATACCGTCGTCTGCTTTCGCTGATGCGCTAATTGACAGGCGATAGTACGGCTCGGAGACAAGGATCTTGCTTCCGTCCGAATTGACGTACCACCTCGTCTCGACATCTCCAGTCAACGACACCTGATTGGAAATGATGTGACTAGCCCTCTTGAAAGGGGCTCCGTACCTGCGAACCTTGGTTCGAAAGGCCAACTGGTCCGCTTGCAGTACGTGAATGTCGGTTCGGAACTCTTCCTTGGGAGCTGACGAAAAGTCTCCGGACTTGTCGTCTTCCTCCACTCTGGACTGAACCGAACTCCGTACATCGCTCAACTGGGCAACAGCATTGCGAAAGTGAGTGTTGGTTGCATACCAAAGGGTGTTCTTGATCGCCAGTGGGCTATCCATCGAAATCGATGTAGCCCCACCCGCTCGACGCATTCCAAAGTGAGTGTTGTCCAATGCGGGTTCTCCCACCCGCAGGTCAACGTCCAGCACTCTGAAGGACGATTCGTTCTCGCCGCCAATCTCGCCGAACGAACCCGAAACGGAAAGCGTGACGTCCTGAGTGACTTCGTAGCTGAGGAAGTACGGAGGCTCCGGTTCGCCTTGCAGTACTTCATAAGAACGCGCCAATTCGTCGTACATCACGTCGAGTACATCGAACTCGGCGTAAACCTGAGCTCCCATTAACGCTAGACCCAAACAGATCCAAGATCCCATCAAACGTTTCATTTACCAATCTCCCTCAAGACTGCTAGACCATACAGTCGCTGACAACAAGTCATTTCGACTGTACGTGAGAATATCCCACTTGCACTGTAGGCAAGTGGGATTTCTCTGTTAACTGTGGGGCGTTCGCAAATCAGAACGCCTGACAATTGCGGAGTTTATTCTTCAGCCAGCGGGTGTGGAACCAAAGGCAACTTGGGCTTGGCACCACCGCCGGAGCGCAACGTCAGGTCTTCGAACAGCACATCCGGTGTGACAACAGAAATGAATGCACCTAGGCCACTGATGCCACCACCACCAAAGAGACCACCAAATATTCCTCCCATACCGCCGGACATTGGGTTCGCCATGATGTCATAGTGCGAGACCTCCGCAGAGGCGGCGACAATGTCCTTCAAGTAGGAATCGGCGAAATTCGTGATTGTTACCGGTAAGACCGGAACTTCCGTTCCATCAGGAAAGACCTTAACCACATCCAATGCCGGCATGATCTGAAGTCCGCCTGATCCGCCCATCATTTGCTGAGCGAGTTGCATGGACGCAGATGGATCCATTTCCATGGTAGCAACATCGGCCAACTTGCGAATGACGACAGCGAACTCTTTGCCATTGTCACTTGCTATGCTGAACAACTCCGCTTTGAGATCCTCCATCGACACTCCGTCTGAAGTCTCGATGAACAGATTGCCAGGCAATGGTTGTCCACCTCGACTGCTTCCCGACGTATTGTCGGAAATCTTGGTAGGAGCTCGGTTTGTCAACAAAGTCTTAAGCATGCCCCGAGTGACTAGCTCGGTGCGACGTGACGGCATGCCTTCATCATCCACAACATAGCTTCCAAGCAACGGACTACCTTCGTATTCCGTTATCGTCGGATCGTTGACGACGCTAAATGATCGGGGCAACACTCGTGCATCGATCTTGTCGACAAACGGATTTCCACCTGCCGACAGACTTGCTCCGAGATTGGGATTGGAACTGGTCGGAATTCGTTGGTTGCCGAGTCGAGCGCTAAGAACTTGTCCCATCATTTCGCCCGCCGCCTGTCCAACGAACAAAACCGGACCGTTGTAAGTCTCAAGAGTCTCTGCCGTTCGCAACGTCAACAAGCGTTCAGTCATTGCCACGGCATCTTTCTTCAAGTTGTCGATGTCCGGGAGATTCCAGCATTCATCAGCGTATGCGGAGATGCTGTCGGCGATTGAAGCGCCATCGGTCGTCTGGGTCTTCGCACCTGCCACTGCACGACAGGAAGCCCATTGATCTCGATTGAAATTCCCCTGCGAGTCCATGTACAAGCGCATGACCAAGGAAGCCGACACCGTTGCCGAAGAGGTTTGAATGTCTGGTTGCCCTACAAAAGCCTTGGAAAGATCGCCTGCAATTGCTGAGACAGCGTCAATGTTTGAACCTGAAGCAGGTTCGTTTCCCATGTAGGTAAATGGTTCTTCTTCGCTGAAGTCGTTGGGACGGTCCGTCTCTGTTTGTGCTTCAAGAGCTGATTTCTTAGCCGACAAATCCGCGACTGCCGACTTGTACGCTTCGTCGGTGGCAATCCAGATCTTCCTACGCATCTCGTCGTAGTTGTCCGTAAGTGGGAGACTTTCCACTCCTCCAAATCCAAACGAAAAGCCGCCTCCCATGTTTAGGAAGTTCGTGTTGTCCAACTCCGGCGAACCTACCCGCACTTTAACGGTCAGTGACCGATTACGGCCAGAAGAGGTCGACTCGTGTGCTCCCAATACATACTTGGCCGAGACATTGCTCGATTCTGTAACGGTATAGGAGATGAAATACGGCTTTGGCTCGTCTTCCAGCTGCAATTCATTCAGCGACCTGTCCATTTCGTCTTGCAGAGCACGGAGCAAAACATCGTCGTCAGCTGACTGTGCGGAGACGTAGCTTCCGAGGCCGAGTACCAGCAGAACCGATAAGAGCTTTTTGAAGCAACTCATCGAACACCTCCGACGGCGTCAAATGATTGCTCTCCAGGCTTCCCAACAGGTGAAGGAAGTATCGGCGGAATGTCTCGCGAGCTATCAGCCTTTTGCACTTCGATCTGACTAACCAGTATTGACGGAGAAACCGCTGACACTGGAACCGGTCCCGACTCTGCGCCACAGATTCCGTTAAAGATCTCGAAATCATTTGCGCCGGCAACAACTCGACTGAAAGTCGTGAGCGGAGTGCCGATTAGATCGACGCCACGTACCAGTTCCTTGGTCCCATCAGGGTATAGTCGATACACCATTACGGGCGTGACGTTGAAGGCATTGGGCATCGTACGACCGGTAAACGTGAATCCACCGGTAATGTCTTCAAAATAGAGGCCAAAGGGCTTGCCTTCTTCTTCAACCTGCGCCAGCAGCATTCTTTCCAACTCCTCTGGCGTGTAAGCATCCTCGACTTCGACGATCAGGTTGGACTGTCGTGCAACGACCGAGGCACCGTAGTTCTTCCGTCCGTGGCCATTCGATTCTGGATACCCTTCGATGGGTGCACGAGACATCAGGAAACCCTTGAGAATTCCGTTCTCGATAGCAACTACGCGTTGCCCTTTGACACCTTCGTTGTCGTACTTGTAAGTGCCACTGAGCTTCGTGCCGTTCCACTCTTCAATCTCTGGATCGAAGACCACGGAGAACGTCTCCGGAAGCAGCTGCTCGCCGATCTTCTTGGCAAAAGTTTGCCCTTCAAATTCGGACTTCTGACGGTGACCTTCAAGGCGGTGGCCGAGAATCTCGTGGAAGAAAACTCCCGTTGCACGACCAGACAAAATCGCCGGGCCTGTATACGGATCGACAAGCGGAGCTTCACGCAAAGCTTCAAGATTGTTAACCATCTCATTGATTTGTACAAGAACTTTCTCGTCGTCCAATAGCTCTTCTGCACTCTGTGCTTCGAATGTGCGCACAAGCCTTAGAACCATGCCATCATCGGCTTTGGTAGTTCCTTGTACCACCAATCGATAGAAAGGACGCGAGACCGAGACCTTCGTCCCTTCTGAGTTCACGAACCAACGGGTCTCGACATCGCCGGAAATTCCTGCATAGCTATCCTCAACAAAGTCGGCCTCCGCGAACGGTCTGGTGTACTGTCGGACCTTATCACCCCACAGCTTCAAGTCTGCCTCGAGTGCGATCCTGTCTTCAGAATATTCGTTGGCTGGGGCTTTCGAGAAGTCTCCCGACTTATCCTCGGACTCAACCATGTTCTGCAATGCCGACTTGACGTTAGCAAACTGAGTGATTGCCGATTTGTAAGCACTATCGGTTCGATACCACAGGGTTGTGCGAAGTGCTTCTTCGTTGTCGATCGGCACAGTGCCCGGACCCGAGAAATCCAACAATCCCCCAAAGAATCCGCCGCCGGATACCTCACGGGTGTTGTCGAGCGAATAGTCCCCTACTCGCATGTCGATGTCCAAGTAGCGGCTTGTACCGGTACTTTCATAGACAGTCTCACCAAAACTTCCCTGTACGGATGCCGTGACTTTCTCGGTGATTTCATAACTGATGTAGTACGGAGGTTCTTCCTCGCCTTGCAACGCTTCGAACGAACGATTCAGTTCATCGCTCATCACAGAAAGGGTATCTGCGCTCAGTCCGAACGAGAACGCCGCGGACAGTACACATGCTAGCGGCAGGAACCTGCCTTGAATGCGAAATCGATTCACCTTAGTGGGTGCTCCAACTGTGGTTTGGTAGCGGTGATTTTAATTGATGGAGGGACGATTTTTAGATGAATGGCAAGAGCGCACTTGTGCTGGCAAACAGTCGTAACTCGAGACTCTTTGAGTGCTGGAGCATCGTCCCACAGCAACCAATTCGATCACGAATGTTGCCGCTGGCGGATCTCATCGGCGACCAGAGCTACTTCAATTGTGACACAAACTGATATAAATAGTAAATATATCAAAAATTTATAGCTTTATCCTAATAATAAAGATTAACAAATTGAAAGCCAGATTGGCTGGTGCGAAACGTCAATATGGTCGCTCGCCAGCAATTCACACCGCAACTCGGCGGTACATTCGTGCGACTCTAGCGCGTGTGCTATAAACACTCCCCAAACGAAATGTACTCGCATGAGGGCGCGAGTGCAATTCGCTCAGTTCTAATTTCGCACTCTTGGGACATCCACAGTGGCAGATCTCTTTCAAGCACTCCTACGAACAGTTCGAGCATGGCTGGACCGTGTCATGGCCAGGTTTGCTGGATTCGGTCAAAAGTCCGTCGCCCGCTCATTGAGTGAAGCCGACGAGACACCCGATATCTCTTGGAAGTTGATCACGCGACTCATCGCACGATCCGTCCCATTCCTTCGACCCATGTTCTTGCACATCGCAGCCATGTTCGGCTTTGGCGCGTTCCTCACGTTCTTGTTCACCTTCACAGGAACGCTTTCGGGTGACATGTGGAACAACAAGATGCTCATCAACGACAAGCTTCAGCCGGTCCAGGCATTTGTTCTGTTCGTCGATGAGACCTATGTCCGAGAAGAGTTCCTGACTGAAGAAGCGCAAATCCGAGTCGAAGCGGCCGGATTCGCTGGCGAAGACTTATCGGAGAACCAGCGCAAAACGGTCCGTAATCGAATGTTGGTTTGGTTCTTCGTGGGTGCGGTCACAGGGATCCTGTTGACGATGTTCTTTTCCTACTACGGAACCTGGGTGTGGCAAAACGTGAACCAGTACTTACGTGTGGCCATGGTGGAAAAGCTCGAGTACCTGTCGTTGTCGTTCCACCACTCCAACAGGTCGGGAGACGCAATCTACCGTATCTACCAAGACAGTTCGATGATCGTCAATGTTCTCGAGGAATGCGTCATCGGTCCATTCGAAACGCTTCGCGACATGACACTGGCTTTGGCATTTCTGATGGCATTCGACTGGCGCCTCGGAGTTGCAATGCTCATCGCATTCATTCCAATGTTCGCGTTAACAGTTTTGGCAACGCCGAAGATTCGTCAATTGTCGGTGTCCAACCGAGTCGCCAACAGTAACTTCACTTCTCGTCTGCAAGAGACATTCGCTTGCTTAAAAGTCGTGAAGGCGAATCAGGCCGAGGACATCATGATCAAGCGGTTCGACGTGGATTCGCAACGTGCGTTGGATGCCGCCCTGTACATTCGGTTCGGAATGGTGCTGCTTTCGCTGGCTGTCGGCATCATTGGAGGGTTGTTTGTAATCGGTGCTGACTACGTGATGGCGGGATGGGTAGTAGAGGAACAACCAACCAACGTACCAGCTTGGGCTGCAGCGTTCGTAGGTTTCGCCATTTGGAACTACGGTGCGTTCAATGCAGCACAGGAACGTATTGGGGAGCTGAACGGTCGCGGCCGAGGACTCGTCCGACTGTGGTGCATGCTCCAAGACCTCTTTATCGGACTGGAAAGGGCCTTCTACTTCCTCGACCTCGAGGCCAATGTCGTCAATCCTGAGAAGCCACTGGAATTTCCTAAGAGCGTGACAGACGTCAAATGGGACGATGTGCATTTCGAATATGACGAAGGTCAACCCGTGCTTCAGGGTGCAACCCTCGAATCCCGCGCCGGAGCTATCACTGCAATTGTCGGCACCACTGGATCCGGTAAGTCTACGCTCATGTCGCTTCTGTTGCGCCTGTACGACCCTCAATCAGGAAGTGTTCTCATCAACGGGACGAGCGTAAAGGAGTTCCAAATCGAAGAGATTCGAAAGAACTGCGCGATCGCCATGCAAAAGAACGTCTTGTTCACCGGTACTGTACGTCAGAACATTGCCTACGCCACGGCGGACGTTACGGACGACAACGTCAAAGAAGCGGCGAGAATCGCCTGCGCGGATGGCTTCATCGAAGAAATGGAAGACAGCTACGACAACTTGCTCGGAGAACGAGGCAGCAAACTCTCTGCCGGGCAGCGACAGCGACTCACCATCGCCCGAGCCGTCATTCGAAACACGTCCATTCTCATTCTGGACGAACCCACCGCTTCCTTGGATGCGGAGACGGAACAGCAGGTCTTGTCGAATCTCTCCGAGTGGGGCGAGGACAAGGTTGTGTTCATTATCACGCATCGATTGAGCACGATTCAGAACGCTGATCAGATCGCGTTCCTGGACGATGGACAGATTCTTGAAGTCGGTTCCCATGATGAACTCATGGAGATTCCGGGTGGGAAGTATCGACAGTTCGTCGATGCGGAGATTCGTGGATCCGAAGGGGAGGTTGCGTAATGAAGTTTTTCAAGAAACGAAATGTAGATTCTTCGGTCGACACCACCCAAAAGGATCATCGAATCCTAAGCGGATTTCAACGGATCGAACAGTTCGACGATCAGATTGATCTTGATTCCGAACTCAGTGAACGCGAGTCTCTACTCACGCTTCTGCGCGGTCTCAGGCTTGTCCGGCACGCGCCGGGCCTGTTTGCAGCGAAATGGTTCTTGAGTGCGGCAATGATCATTCCGGGATTGTTCATCGGTTGGTTTGGAAAAATCGTCGTCGATCATGTAATCCTCGGCTATCCGCTGATAGCAGAAGAGGTGAATTTTCCAGCTCACATGGTTCCCCTTCTGCGACTCATGGAAGGGCTGGCACGGATGGAAATCATGGGGTTTGTTTTGATGCTGACCCTGATCGGCCTTTTCTTAATAGGTACTCGCGCAGAAGGAACAGGTGCGGGCCTGTATTCCGGCCGAGACACCGCGGGAAACGCCGAGAATCAAATCAGTTCAGGAGGTAGCGGAGCTGGAGGACTATGGGGAATAGTCGAATTCTGGGTGGACGTTCGGCTGACTCAACGCGTGGTCAACGGATTGCGTCGAAGCCTGTTCGTGCGGTTGATCAACTCTCGCATGTCGACTGTGGACGACCAACGGATTGGTGATCGTCTGTATCGGGTGCTCTACGACACGCCGATGGTATACACGTGCATCACTGAACTAACGTTTTCACCATTTTTCGCATTGGTCGGATTGTTCACTACGCTTTATCAACTGCAGTCAACCTACGGGCATCTCACGCAGAGCATCCACCTCTTTCTGTGTGCTGTGATGTTTCCCATCACCGTGCTCGCCACCATTCCATTCAGCAAGCACATCCGACGTGTGAGTCAGAATCAGCGTGCCGCGGGTTCAGCGACTACCAACGCGATGGAAGAAGCGATGGACAACATGACCGCCGTGCAATCTCTCGGTGGAATGAAAGAGGAGAAAGCACGCTTCGCCAAGAAGAGCGCTCACGCATATTGGCGTGAACGGCTCAACCTCATTGTCTGGGTTGGAATTGGAATCGCCATTGAAATGGTTCAGTGGCCAATTGGTTTCTATCTCGCTTGGCTTGTCACAAATCTCGTAATCGAAGGCCAGATGACTGTTGGCGACTTTGCAGCGCTCTTTGGTCTGTATATGGCTCTCCGAGGGAGCTTTTCGGGAATGGGACGCATGTGGGTCAATCTACAGGACCAAGCTGCAGCGGCACGGCGAATCTTTTCTTTCTCGACTACGAAGTCGACGGCGACAGGCACGACGACAAGACCGATCTCCCGGAAGTTCAAGAAAAACTCTCACTCACAACGTTTCCTACCAATACCCCGATGGCCGTCAGGCTCTCGATGATGTCAACCTAGAGCTCGATACCAACCAGCTTGTTGCACTTGTTGGTCCAACTGGAGCCGGCAAAACGAGCTTGGCATACATGATTCCGGGATTTTTGCGCCCCACCGAAGGTGAGGTTCGATTCGACGGGAACAACATCGACGATGCGAACATTGAATCGCTACGGAATCAAGTTTCCTACGTCTATCAAGAACACATGCTCCTATCCGAGTCGATTCGTTCAAATCTCGCAGTGGCTAATCCAGAAGCCTCGGAACAAGAAATGCTGGAGGCACTTAGAGGCAGCGGGCTGCATGGAATTTGTCGAAGAGTTGCCCGATGGCATCGATCATGTACTTGGAAAGGCGGGAGACACTCTGTCAGTAGGTCAGCAACAGCGTCTCAGCATCGCACGCGGGCTCGTGAGAAACACCAGGATCCTTATTCTGGACGAACCCACTGCTGCACTCGATCCACAGACCGAAAACAACCTAGTCCAGACTCTCCGCAAACTCTCTGAGAGTCGGACTGTCTTAGTGATAGCGCACCGACTCTCGACAATTAGACGTGCTGACAGCATCGTGTTTCTCGACAAGGGTCAGGTCATGGACGTTGGAGACCATGAGACGCTCATGCAGAAAGAAGACGGTCCCTACCGCCGATTTGTCGCACTTCAGGGTGGATAGATGGGCGGACGTCAAGACGTTCATGCCCTATTGACAGACCTATCGGAGCTAGTTTTGCGTTCTCAAGGGGAATGACGCTTGACGACACAACGAACAAGCAACTCCGTTCAGTTCAGCAGCGTGATCCGTCTCGCGGCATCAATCGCGACTCTTTTCTTGTTGATCGCCGGATGTGCTGCCTTCCGAGGCAGCGTCCCTGAAACGGAAACGGTCGATCAATGCATGGAAAGCCGCGCCGAAGCGCTGCGGAATTGTTTCAACATAACCGCAGAAATAGTAGAAGCTGAAGGACTCGAGCGGCCAACCGTCGATCAGCAGGCACGAGTGGACGAAGTGTACGCAGACTATAAGAGTTGTGTCGACGATGTCCCGGAATGTGAATCGGAATCACTCACTCCCAGTGAGTAGTTGCTAGCTCCACAGCGATGTGAGCTGTCTCCAACCGCAGAATTAAGAGAACAGAAACAGGAAATCACAAAGACAAGAGATATCCAAACGATCTCCGCAGTCGCATTTCAACTTACTCGATCATCTCTTTCAGACTTCGAATTTCGGGCAAAGTACTCATGTGCTTTCTTCAAGAACCTCACTTCCGCATCTTTTTTCGCCAGCTCCGCCTCGAGGCGTTTGATCTTCTTGCCGAGAGCGGCTTCGTTCGATGTCGAGACCTCGTTTCCGTCGTCCAGCAACTCCCTTCGCCAACGAGAGAGCAAGTTTGGAGATATACCCAGTTGCTCACAGATGGCCTTCTGGGATGTGTTGGTGTTGCGAGAAAGCTCAACCGCCTCCCGCTTGAACTCGTCGCTGAAGCGTCTTCGCTTGTGCGTTTTGCTTGATCTCTTCACTTCGGCAATGTAGGTTCTAGCCTTCCAACAATGCTGAACGATTGCCCCTCTTGCGGCCCTTCGACACTGAGCAATTGGTGATTACTCCTTGCCAGACCATAGTACAAGTCAGTGCTTTTCACCACGAACAAAACCAGAGATTGATCTACTCCCTTAGACAGCTATACGAGAAACCCAGCGTCCCTGTGGAGCTCGATTGGGTTTCGAGACTTGTCAACGACCTCAAGCAACACCCAGAAATCAGAAGTGATCGCCTTCCCGATGGGTTGTAGCTCTGATCGACCAACTCGTCTGGAAATCGTAGAACAGACTCGGACTCGATCCAGCTAGTCTCGCATGTCCGGTTCGACATGAACCGGAGGCGGTTCGACCTGGTTGAGACGCCAGTTCAGGTAGTGACCAAAGTCGACTACGACGCGCTCAACCGGCACCAGTCGACCCGGGGAGAAGTTGCCCTTGAATCCCCGCTGTACGCGTTCGCATATGGCTTTGTCCTCCGCCAGAAAGTCCGCTTGGGGGTAGGCTTCTGCAACAACTCTGGTAAGCCATTTGCCGATAGTCCCCTTCCCTGCTTCCTCTGACCGCTGAAGTGCTCCACCAGTGAGGATTGTGCAATGATGCGTACCTGCAGGTTGAACTGCCTCCCAAAGAAAACTGTCTTGAGTGATGATGCCAACAAAGCTCGGCGGGAGACAAACCAATCGATAGTCCGCTTGATCCTTGTAAGATCCACCAGTGACCGTCGCTCGCGCGGAGCCTGCCATGTAGTAGGAACCCTTGGTAGGCGTAAAGGGTTCCAGGGTGGTGGGATGAACCTTGAACAGGTGGTAGCTCTCCATCGCGTTCAGTATCGAGAGCTTCCAGTTGCATTCCCACAGATCGGTTTTCTGAAACTCCGAATCGTGTGCAAAATCGCCAATTCCGTATTCACTCACAAAAGGCTCGATCGACGCGAACCGGGTAGCGAGCGGTTCCACTTCTGGATTGAGGCTGACGAAAATCAATCCGTGCCAAGATTCCACTCTGTAGGTCGGAAGGCAGTGTGTCGATCTGTCGAGTACTTCTGTTGGTGCGAACGGTACCCCCTATCAATCTCCCGTTGTGGTTGTAGGTCCAAGCATGGTACGGGCACTGAATACGGTCAGCATTCGTCGCTTCCTCGACAAGAAGAGTGCCCCGATGGGCACACATGTTCGATAGAGCAACCAGTTCGTTATCTTGACTGCGAACCAGCAACACAGGCTGCTCACCAATCTCGACTGGTACGAGATCGCCGGGAGAAGCGAGCACATCATCGGTGGTCGCGAAAACCCAATCACCATGCCAAATGCGGTCGAGCTCGGCCGAGTGCCATTCCGGATGGCGAAACGCGATTGCTGGCAATGCACGTTCGGGGTCGAAAGATAGACAATCAGGCGTGTCGATTGTCCGAGTTGTGGATGAAGTCGATTGTGTTGTGCTCAAGTTCTGCTTTCCGGTTCAATTTAGAGTCTAAAGAGTGGGTTCGCACTTCCGCATCGCTCTGAGACGAAGACACAGGCGACTTCAGGATCACGAAAATTTCTCTCTCTGCATTCAAAATGATACACCGATGAGTCATTTTGGTTTGCTCACATGTTGATTCGTCGCAACCGAGTATTGGAGGCTAAATTTCTCATGTTTTCAATGATTTGTTCGCATGTAGAGGTGGGGATCCAGACCAAGATCACTCCCAAGATCCTTCACTGCGCATTCTGACCATGAAGAGCAAGCCACTCCATTCATCACTGCTCAGTCGAATCGGCTTGAAGAAGTTCGTTCGCAACCTCCAAGCTACCTTCTTGCTGGAGGCCAGAACGATGAGTCGCACGTTGCGGTTCTGGGTGCTCGTGTGTCCATTAACAACCTGCGCACTGGCTGCCTATGCGGTGTCCTGCGGAGTTCACTTCCACCTCGCAGCCGACTCACCGAGCCTCCTGACATCCACGCCGCTATACCTCTTCGGAAACATCGATCCCGCTTTCTTCTTTTTCTTCTTTGCCGCTATGTTGTTTCTGGTGTTCGACGCCCACCACCGCGATGTGCGAGACCGCGTCTCCGAAGCTCTGCACACTCGACCGGTCAGGAATTTCGAACTGCTGGCTGGCCGAGTGCTTGCAAGTACGGCTCTCCTTTGGATGGTTGCGGCTGCACCCGTACTCTTGATGGTCGTCTTCGGATTCCTCGACGAAGTCTCGGGAACGGGATACGGCGGCATGCCGCAACTCCATTCGGTGTTCAACCTCATTTTCATCGACGCTCCCGCGGCGTTGATTGCTTGGTGCTCTTTCTTTGTCTTTCTCAGCACTGTCGTGCGGTTTCGCTTGCTAACGGTTCTCATCGCGTTTGCGGCGATGTTCGTTTGGCACTTCGTCGTGACGACCACGCCCTACCCGCTGCTGGAAATCACTTCGCCGTCGTCCAACGACGCACTCTTCGTTTCCGACGTTGTCCCGGAGCTTTCGACGACACCGACTCTCCTGGTCAGAATTGCAACTGTCTTCTGCTCGGTTGGTCTGCTCGGAGCAACCGCCTGGATCCACAAGCGGCGAGACGATACGTCGCGACAGCATCGCAATTGGACCGTAGGACTCGGTGTGGCTGGAGTCGTCGTGGCTTCGATTGCAGTCGCTCATGTACTGCACAAGTCTCACGAGGTGTCAGTTTGGCGCGAAGTGCACCAAGCCCACTCATGGGACATCCCGATTGACGTCCAATCCATCGAGGGTTCCGTTCACATCGATCCACGGTCTCGAATGACCTTCGACTTGTCACTCGACTTCGTCGTCGACCAGCCACCAAACGCGTCAAACCTGACTTTCGTGCTCAATCCCGGAATGAAGATCTCCGAGGTAGTGCTGGGAGGAGTGCCTCAAGACTTTACATTCAAGAACGGACTGTTGCAGATCGGACTAGCGCTCGGCCTCAATCCATCTGAAGTCCACTCGGTGCGAGTCGTCGCCTCTGGGAGGCCGAACCCTCGATTCGCCTACCTGGGCTCTCAACTCGACTATCTTGCAGACCCGAATCTGCCTATTCAGGTGGCGCACGCATTCGGTGTCGACGGTTCCGTTTACGACAGAAAGTACGTGGCGTTGATGCCCGGCTCGCACTGGTATCCGTTCCCCAAAGCGGTTCGCGAAGACTCGGAATTGCAGACCAATACCGACTACTTCGATCTCGATCTCATGGTCGAGGTTGCCGAACCGAAGTGGCGATTAGTCGGGACTTCAGTCGCACGGAGCGACGATACGGACACAAACAGCTATCTGGTGCAAACGATTCGACCGGTTCCAGAGTTCGGTCTGTTCGCGTCCAAATTCGAGAGCGCGTCGACGGATCTGGAGGGCACGACGTTTGGGATTCATCTGCACGAGCGACACAAGGAAAACCTCCGTCAGCCGCCGCAATCCGCCATGCAGGAGCTGAGAGGCAAACTCAAGGAGTCTATCGACGAAACCTCGAGACTTGGACTGCACCTGTCGCAGGACGCGATCTCTCTTGTGGAAGTGCCAAGCAGATTGCGAACGGTAGGGGGCGGCTGGCGCATGGGTGCTCTGAGTTCCCTGCCCGGCGTTGTACTCGTCAGGGAACGGGGATTTCCAGTAGCTGACCTGGCGCGAGTTTACAGATCGGGAGCGGAGTCTGAGGAAGTCGCTCGAATGCTTGAACTCTTTCCGTATCTTGGATTGGGAACCGACGTGTTTCTGAGAGACCTGCCAGAGCATTACTGGACACACTTCACATCGGCTACCGGTGAGCACTCCTTGACGCTCGATCTGATTGTGAAGTCGCTGCTTTGGAACATGCCTCAAGTGGGCGGCAGTCTTCCCTTTTCAGCCTATGCGACTATGCATCTTGTGCCGCTGACGCTACTTAACGCCTCCATCGCGTGGGACATCATCCGCGCCAACCAACCGGTCATGCTGGCTCGGAACTACCTTCCTCTGCTTGAACGCTCCCATTTCCGCCGCAACAACGTTTGGGATCTGATCGAGAACGTCTCGATCGCCGAACTGCCATCCGTCAACGGACACCGGGACGACTTGGAGCTGGTTCTGCTGAAGAGTACGGAGATTGCCGCGGCGTTGATAGAGTTCAACGATCGAGACTACGAAGCAATCGCTCGATGGCTAGTCGCCGTGCGCAACAAGTTTGCAGGAAGAACGTACGAGTACGAGGATCTGCTGGAAGCAGCGCGCGAACACAGCATCATCGTGGATCCGTTCCTAACGGACTGGCTGACGAGTTCATCTATGCCGGGGTTTGTGTTCTCGCCCGTAGAGACGGTGAGAATCGCTGACGACTCCGAAGGCAGCGCTCGAGTCCAAGTTTCGTTCGCGGTCCGCAACACCGAACCCGTGGACGGGTTCGTGGTTCCCAGGTACTCGCAAGGCGTTGGCGAACCTGTGCTGGTCGAAGGACATTCAGCCAAACGAATCAATCTGGTTCTTTCGGGTCCGCAATTGCAGGAAACCACCTACCGACTCTCCATATACTGCGGAGTTTCGCTGAATCGCGGCACCAAACTGTTCGTCTTAGACTTGTTCGATCTCCCGTCGAGACCCGGAACCGAGCCAGGTCCGTTCGAAGAGGAAACCGAATGGGAACCCGATAGTACGGCCGTAGTGGTTGACGATCTCGACGAAGGCTTCAAGTTCGTTCAGCCCAAATTCGACGCCAGTGGATCGCAAGCTTCCGGTCCAATTGGCTGGTTCCGATCCACGAGTCCCAACTTCGAATACGTCGCGGGTTGGCGCGACTCGGAGTCGCTCTACTATCCTCGGCGCGGATTCTGGGTGCGCAGAACCGATACCGATGCCTTTGGAAGGTATCGTCAAACCATGGTTGTTACAAAGGTCAATAGACATACCGAGGTGGAATTGGGTCGATTCGAGGCGAAAATCCCCGAGTCCGGCCGCTGGGAGCTCGACTATCACGTCGTACAGCCGTACTACCAGCCAGTTGGAGAAGTAGCGCTCCGTATTCGGAGCGGAGCTGAATCGTGGGATGCAGAAATCGATCTCTCAACGGCCACAGGCGGCTGGAACCGGATCGGCGAGTTCACACTCGACGAAGGGACGGCAAGCGTAGGGATCGTCGGATCCGATACTCGAGACGAAATTTACGCAGATGCCATTCGTTGGCGCAGAGTCGACGGGATCGAGAAACCGACCGCAACCGAGAAGCGATAGCACGCCGACAGACTCAGGTCGCAATCAAGGTTGCTGGGGCACGGCGCAACTACACCTTAGTTTTGCAAAGTAGCGCTCGGGTCGCTCCACAAGTCAAAGCCCCATTAGTTCAATTAGCTCCAAGTCCTCTTTCGCCTGATCGCGCTCGTTTGGTTGAAGAAAGATGTCGAAGTCATGCACCGATTTCTTGACTTCAACACTACGCGTCGTCTCCTTGTACTGGTCGTGCATAACCGTCAGTTCGTAGCTTCCACTGGGAATTCCCGAGAAACGGTAGAACCCGTCCGCGTCGACGGTAGTGTGCTGATGGATCCCCTCTCCTTTTCCGAGGCCTTCCAGGTACACGCTAACCCCCAGTACGGTTCCCGCTGCAGCGACTCGACCGGTGAGTTCGTTGGATCCGAGATCGATGTCGACCCGAGTGTCTCCCGAGACCGCCACCCGGCGGGCCGTTCCACGACTCTTCACGTAGACCGTGTAGTCTCCCTCGTCCAGTCCATCAATGACAAACGAGCCATCTCCCCTTGTAGTTGTTTGGGACCGTGCATGTTGTCTGTCCAAGGGATTGACCTGAATTTCCAGCGAGGGAACGGGAACGCTGGCCGCCATTACCCGTCCAGTTAGTTTGGACCTTCCTTCGAAGACGAAGTCGAGTCGCGCGTCCTGGTTCTCGTCCAATTCCACCGTGCTTCTCAGTTCGCGGCCAGTTGACGTTACGCATCTGGCCTCGTGCTCGCCGGCCTGTACCCCGGTCACCTTGTAGCTGCCGTCGGACTCCACACGACCACCTTTTCTCGCAACGGTGACCGAGGCGGTTTCCCCTTCCAAAAGACCCAGGACGGTGCCATGGACGCGTCCTATTTCGCTTATGACCAGCTCGATTCCCGTGACGTGTTCTCCGTTCTCGACCGACCCTTCCAACGGCTTGGACCAACCGCTCTCCGCGGCTGCAATGATCCGATAGCTGCCCACGACCACAAAGTCGAATGTCCCGTCCTCGGCCGTTCTTCTGCCGCGAGACCCCATGTCCACAAATGCGGGGTGCACTGGCTCTCCGTCGAGGGACACCACTCGCCCGCTTATGCTTCCGGTCCTTGTGGTCAGTTCGATCTCCAGGTAGGTTTCAACTTCATCGACGGTTACTCTGGTTCGCTGATAGCCTTGTGCGCTCACTGACAGAAGACCGCCGGCGGAGGGAAGACCCGTGACTTCGAACTCGCCGTAGGAGTCGGTCCTGTCAACGACATTGTTGAAGTCCCAGCTTGATAGAACCCGTTCTTGAATTCGAAGCCCCCGCAGCTGTGCACCTTCTATGGGCTGCCCCGTGGAACCGTCAGTGACTCTCCCCCGGACAGTTTGGGCAGATTCCAGTTCGACCAATCCCAGATCGAACGACTCTCTGCCTTCCAAGTAGATATAGAGACCGGTCGACCACGAGAGAAATCCCTGTGCTGTGATCTCGATGTGCTTCGTTGTGTCGTCGATCATGAGTTCGAGTAGGCCGTTCGGAGCGATGACATCGACCATTGCTCCACCTCGGCTTCCGGAATACGTGAGCTGCAACGCTTCCACGGGCTCCCCCGTTTCTTCGTTCTCGACAGTTCCAGTCAGCGTGACCCATCTGTGTAGCAGCAACTGCACGCCTTCCGCCGGCGCTTGCACCTCGACTGGGCGTGATCGCCGATCCTCGGCATCGCTAACTGTCAGTTCGACCGAGGCACCCTCCGCGAAGGGACCGATTCGGAATTCGTCGTCGAAATCGAACTCGGCGCGAAACTCAGTGGTTTGGCTTTCTGGAGGCGTGACGACGACTTCAAAGTCTCCCCCGCACTTTCGTTCCGTAGCGGTCCTCGATGCGACCTGCGACGTATACCGCCTTCGCCAATTGAAAACTCACTTCCTGCGCTTCCCCATCAACAGTTAGAACCACCTCCTGGCTGGCAGGCATGAAACCTGGAGAAGTCACAGTTGCGACGTAGCGTCCTGGCGAAAGTCCGCCTATCTCAAAGGAGCCGTCCGGATCGATTTCCCATTCGGTCAAAGCAGGATCCGGTAGGGAGAATCCAAGATCTTGGTTGTAGTCCAGCGACACGTTACCTTCACCGATTGGTTGTCCAGTGGTGGTGGCGACGCTTCCGTGCAACGACATTCCACTTGAGAAGTGGAGCTCGACACCAGTCTCCAGGAGCTCTGTTGTGAGCGCGACAACGAAAGGCACGCAGTTTTTCTTCAGAAAGATCAGCCTCGAGTTCTTGCCGACAGTCGGAACGCCAATGGAAAACTCACGGGCAGTTTCAACAACCCAGTGTTCCGGGTTCTCGGAGGAAGCGGCGTCTCGAACTACACCCACCCAAACTTCGTTCCCGTCGTAGCTGGCATCGTCGACCCGGACGTGCACTTGCATGGAACGTTCACCCAATAAGGAAGTGCTACACAGACATAGCCATACAAGAACAAGACCCGGAATTCTCACTTCTAAGTTCCTTCAGTTTGCTCTGCAAGTTCTAGACAGCTCTGCAAGCTTGAACCCTACGTGTGCAAACGCGAACCAAGCCTGACATAGAAGTCGAATCTGGCATTGCGAACTGACTACCAAACTGTTCAAATCTTATTGCATTCATAGCACCTTTCATCCCGCCGGTCGTCTCCGGTGCGATGTCGGGTCTGCCGATGGGTCAACGAGAGCACTCGGTGCTAATTGCCCTATGGGTTTAGGATGAGAGTGATCGGAGGACTATTTGCTGTTGTTAAATCACAACTTAAGCTAGCGTACTCCGCTTGTTCCGCCCCTCCCCGTTGTGTAACTGGTTGGTAGTTTTCACTCAACAAAGAGGCTGGCAACCTGCTCGCGTAGTACGTTCTTCTGAATTTTGCCCATTGCATTGCGAGGCAACTCATCCAACTGAACGACAGCCTTGGGATGCTTGAATCGGGCTAACCGATCTTGCAACCAAAGTCGCAATTCCGACAATTGAATGGACCGATTAGCGACAACCACAGCGACAACCGCCTCTCCAAAGTCCGGGTGTGGAGCACCTACAACGGCTGTCTCACGAACACCATCGAGTTCATCAATGGCAGACTCGATTTCTGCGGGGTACACGTTGAGGCCTCCACTGATTATTAGGTCTTTCTCACGTCCAACGATCAGCACCCGACCATCTTCTTCTTGATAGCCAACGTCTCCCGTCTTGAAGAACCCGTCCGATGTGAACTCCTGAGTCGTTTGTTCGGGCATCTGCCAGTACTCGGGAAACACATTGGGACCTTTGATTTCGATACCGCCGATCTCTCCACTCGGCATCGTCTCCCCCGCTTCGTTTGCGATTCGAAGCTGAACATCGGGCAGCGGAAACCCTACCGTTCCCGGAACGCGCTCGCCGTCGTAGGGATTTGATGTGATCATCAAGGCTTCACTCATGCCGTAACGTTCCAGAATGCGGTGACCTGTTCGTCGTTCAAACAGAGCGAAAGTCTGTTCGGAAAGCGGTGCCGAACCCGAAATGAACAAGCGCATGTCTTGGATGTGAGACTTGCCAAATTCTTTGTGGGAGAGCATTCGGGAATAGAAGGTGGGGACCCCCATCAAGACTGTGACATCTGGCAATGCTTGCAGAACGCGATTCACCTCGAAGCGTTCGTGCCAGATCATGGATGTACCGGTGAGCAGCACGCAATGCAATGCGACAAAAAGACCATGTACGTGATAAATGGGTAGTGCATGCAACAGTACATCGGTTGGTTGCCAATGCCAGTACTTGATCAGCGTCAGCGCATTGGAGAGTAGGTTGCCGTGGTTGAGCACTGCTCCTTTCGACCGTCCGGTGGTGCCCGATGTGTAGAGGATGGCGGCGATGTCACTGGCGGACATCTCTTCGATTCGAGCGTCAGCAGTGGCCTCTGCTACACGTTCACTTAGTGATCCCCCGCCTTTCTCATCGAGTGTCCACGTGGGTCCTTCGTACCTCAGCGATGGAACCGGGTCATCTTGTAGAACCAACAGCGACGGCCGGGTGTCGTCAACAAAATACTGGACTTCTTTGGACGTATAGGAATCGTTCATTGGAACGTAGACCGTTCCAGTCTGCAGACAAGCCAAGTAGAGGGCGACCAGCTCTGGACACTTGCCGGCTTGAGCGACAATTCGGTCTCCACGGACGATTCCAGCCGCTTTCAAAGAACCAGCGGTTCGCTGGGTCCTTTCCCACAAGTCTGCGTAGGACCAGGTCTTATCCGATGCTTGGATGCAATTCTTCCCTGCAGATTCCCGGAAGACTTGGTGAATGTGATGGAAGAGACTGTCGTTCACATCAAAGACTTCAACCCGAATCGAGTTCCCTGTGATTTCCGTATTCTTGCACACTCAAACCACAAGCCTTGAGTGACATGTCTCCAACCCCGCTTTGGACTCCGCCGGAATCACTCATCGAGTCGTGCAATCTAACTCAGTTTGCCAAGGGAATCGGTTTTGCGCCTCCGCACTATGCCGCTCTACACCGTTGGTCCATCGATAATCGAGCCGAGTTTTGGCGGGAAGCGTGGGACTTTCTTGGTGTCATAGGCGTTCCGGGCAATAACGTCCTAATAAACGGGGAAGATTTTCTCAAGAACAAGTGGTTTCCTAACGCTCGACTCAACTATGCCGAGAACCTGCTACGTCGAAGTGACGATGCACCAGCCGTAATCTCGCACGTCGAGTCGAAGGAACGAGTATCGCTCACTTACCGAGAACTGCGAACCAAGACTGCGCAATTTGCTGCTGAGCTGAGATCTCGCGGAGTCAAACCGGGCGACCGGGTGGCAGCATACCTACCCAATGTTCCAGAGACGCTCATCGCAATGCTCGGAACGGCAAGCATCGGAGCAGTGTGGTCGTCGTGTTCCCCAGACTTCGGATTTCAGGGCGCAATAGATCGGTTTGGGCAAATTTCCCCGAAGTTGCTACTGGCCGCTGACGGTTACATCTACAACGGGAAGGAATTTCGGACCTTAGACAATGCAAGACGCATCGCCAATGAAGTTCCGAGCATTGAAGACCTTCTTCTGCTTCGCAGCTTGGATGGGACCGAAGACAACTTCTCCGTTGTCTGGCAACGATCGGAAACCGATCTCGAGTTCGAGCGTTTCGCTTTCGACCATCCGTTGTTCATCATGTATTCATCGGGGACCACCGGGCGTCCGAAGTGCATCGTTCACGGGATTGGCGGCACCTTGCTGCAGCACATGAAGGAACACCAGCTTCACGTCAATCTCCGAGCGAACTCTCGGATTTTCTTCTTTACAACCTGTGGCTGGATGATGTGGAACTGGTTAGTATCCGCTCTGGCAAGCGGCTCAACCATAGTTCTCTATGACGGTTCCCCATTCCGACCCCAGCCCGGTTCGTTAATCGACCTTATCGAGAAGGAGAACCTCATGGTGTTTGGAGCTGGAGCAAAGTACTACTCCAGCCTTGAGAACGCCGGTGTACGCAATACGGCAATGAGCGATCCTTCAAATCTCGAGTCCATTCAATCGACTGGCTCGCCGCTTTCGCCCGAGTCGTTCGACTACATCTATAGGAACATCTCCCCCTCATCGCAACTTGCATCGATAACTGGTGGCACGGATCTCATGGGTTGCTTTGCATTAGGCGTACCGTGGCTCCCTGTGCATCGAGGGGAAATTCAAGGACCGGGTCTTGGCATGGCGGTGGATGTCTTCGACGAGTCCGGCAGCTCGGTCTCCGACGCAAAGGGCGAACTGGTATGCACAAAGTCCTTTCCAAGCAAACCCATCGGATTCTGGAACGACCCCGATGATCAAGAGTACCGAAGTGCGTACTTTGAAACCTACCCCAACATTTGGGCACACGGCGACTTTGCTGAAGTATCGCAAACCACGCAGGGCATGGTCATTCACGGACGTAGCGATGCCGTATTGAACCCAGGCGGCGTCCGCATAGGTACAGCGGAGATCTACAGACAGGTTGAGTCGATGGAAGAGATCGAAGAAGCGCTGTGCATCGGTCAGAGCTGGCAGGACGACACCCGAGTGGTGTTGTTTGTGGTCTTAGCCGGTAGTTGGGAATTGGACGAGGAACTGAGCACGAGAATCAAACAACGAATTCGCGCGAATGCGTCGCCCCGGCACGTCCCAGCGGTAATCTTGCAAGTCTCCGATATTCCCCGAACTCGGTCGGGCAAGATTGCCGAACTGGCAGTTAGGGATGTTGTTCACGGTCGAGCGATCAACAATACATCAGCCCTTGCCAACCCTGAATCTTTGGATCAGTTCGTCAATCGAGAGGAGCTGAATCCAAACTTGCAATAACAGTAGAACCAAGTCTGGTGTTCATCGCCGATGGCGGATGTCGTCAAGCGTCCTGCTGACTTGCAACCCCTGCGGCTCCTCCGCCAAGGGTCGTCTCATTCCCCATACGTGGGTCGCGCGGAACGAATTGGGAACAACCTAGAGAACAAACTGCCAAAACGCTCCCTATCAAGAAGACTGCGCTTCGGGATGTCAGCCAAACAATGCCGAGGCAAGCTGGCAGGATCACAGCCAGTATGTGATTGATCGTAAACGAGACGCTCATGGCGCCGGCGATTTCCTCGGGGTCAGCAATCTTTTGAAAGTAGGTTCGAATGGCAATCGCAAACGAAAAGAACAGGTTGTCGACCACATACAGTACTGCGGCAACTAGTCCCGAATTTACCAAAGCGTAGCCCACAAACACCAAGGCGATGGCAATGTACTCGATAGTCAGCGCTCGTCGCTCACCGATTTTTCCAATCAATGCACCGATGCGTTCCGCTACGAGCCAAGTTGCGACGTGATTGACTAGCAAGAGCACCGTCATGTTGCCGATGCTGAATCCGAATTTCTCGACCAGCAAAAAGCCCGCAAAAGCCACAAAAATCTGTCTGCGCGCGCCAGAGAGCAACGTCAGTAGGAAATACAGCCAATAACGGGGCTTCAATATCAGCGTGGGGCGTTGCTGAACTTCGCTCTCGAACTTCGGAAATCCGAACTGTAGATACAACACCAGAACAACAACAAGTGTGCCCGCACAAGCGTAGAGTGGGACAAAGCTCAAACTAAGAACTTCGGTGGCAAGCAATATCAGTCCATAGGTGACCAGCGCCGAAATCGAGCCGTACGCCATGAGTTTTCCGAGCATGCGGGGCGCAATTTGCTTCGGTAGCCACTGAAGCGACAACGACTGTCGCGTCACTTCAAAGTAATGAAATCCAAACGACACCAGCACGACGGAGCAGTACAGTCCGATTGTTGAAGGAAGCAATCCGGTAATGGCTACCCCGACACCGAACAACGCGAGTGACACGACTGCGAACAGTTGCTCTCGCATCACCAGGAGGAAGAAGACGGTCGTGAATACCAGAAGTCCAGGGATTTCCCGCAGACTCTGCATGATCCCGTTTTCCAAACCCGTGAAACCGACCTGGTCGACTGCGAAGTTGTTGAGGAGGGCTTGCCAAGTGGACTCGCCGAACGGCAAAGCGATGCTGGCAACTATGAGAAACGCAAACGGACTCCTCCATCGGTTGGAGTACATTCGTCGCGTGGGTTGAATCAAGTCGGAAACTGTTGCAGAAACGGAATTTCGAACTTCATTATGGATTGAGTAGTGCATTTCTAAGCAGCTTTCCTGCTCTACAACTGATGGCTGTAATTGAGCAGTTTCCTGCTCCTGGTGTTTGTTCGGATTGTTCCACTGCATCGACCATTGGAAGCCGTTCTACTCCACAGTCCGAAGGAAGACATTCTTGACCGTCTCATAAAATTAGGTTTTGCCAAGCCTTGATGCACCCGTGAAACGACTACTCGTAGCCAATCGTGGAGAAATCGCCGTTCGGATCACTAGAGCGGCTACCGATCTAGGCATTGAGACAGTCGCTATCTACTCGGACGATGACTCCTCGTGTTTGCATCGCTACGTCTCAGATAGCGCTAGCAAGATCCCCGGTGTCGGAGCACGGGCATATCTCGACGTTGGCAGCATCGTAGCCCGCGCTGTTGAGGCCGAATGCGATGCAGTACATCCAGGTTATGGATTTCTATCCGAGAGTGCTGAATTCGCTCGTGCAGTTGAGGCTGCCGGGATGACCTACGTGGGTCCCAGACCCGAAACACTGGATTTGTTCGGCGACAAAGCGCAAGCCCGAAGCCTTGCGCATGAATTGGGCGTACCCGTGGCTCGCGGCCTTGATGAGGCCGTGTCCCTCGAACGGGCACTCGACTTTCTGGATTCGTTGGATGGAAGTCCCATGATCCTCAAAGCCATTGCGGGAGGTGGTGGACGCGGCACACGCATTGTTCGAGGTCAAGACGAACTGCAGGAAGCCTTCGAACGTGCAAGCTCTGAAGCCCAGGCAGCGTTTGGCAATCCCGCTCTGTACGCTGAAGAACTACTCATAGATTCGCGCCACATCGAGGTTCAGATCGTTGGAGACTCGCACGGTGCAGTAGCTCACTTGTATGAACGAGAATGCAGCGCACAACGTCGGCATCAAAAGGTTGTCGAGGTTGCACCCGCGCCATGTCTGTCAAGCAAGCTACGAGAGCAAGTCATCGATGCTGCAGTGAGGTTCGCAAGGCACACCAACTATCGAAGTCTAGGAACTTTTGAATTTCTCGTTCAAGAAGATCGATTTGCCTACATCGAAACCAACGCTCGTCTCCAAGTTGAACATACGGTAACCGAGGAAGTCACCGACGTAGACCTGGTGCAAACTCAGCTGCAACTAGCACAAGGTTCAACGCTAGCCGAAGTTGGCCTGGAACAACCACTGCCTACAACAGGCTTCGCTGTGCAGGCTCGCGTGAACATGGAAACCATGAATCCGGATGGTAGTGTTCGCCCGTCGTCCGGAACCCTGAATGCCTACGAAGCACCGAGCGGTCGCGGAGTTCGGACCGACGGATTCGGCTATGTGGGCTACGAGACTTCCGTCAACTTTGACTCGCTGTTGGCTAAAGTCATCGCTCGCGGTCGAGACATCGAGACAGCATCTGTTCGTTGTTCAAGAGCGCTTTCGGAGTTTCGCATCGACGGAGTCGATACGAACATTCCGTTTCTGCAGAACATACTCAGTCACGAGGACTTTGCGGTTGGTCGCATTACCACTCGCTGGGTGGATTCGAACATTGCTCAGCTGTCCAGCGTTGACGAGTCGGTCAAACAGCGATTCTCTTCCGATGTGAGAGCGGCTGAAGATGGGGCTGGGTTTGCAGGTGCGCGTGTCGATACAACTGATCCACTGGCGCTTTTCGATCACGATGCCAAGGTGAAAGCGCAATCCGCTGAGAAATCGGCCAGCGATTTCGGGGAGGATTCCGACACCGCCCTCGGACTGAGTTCTCCCATACAAGGCACGATTGTCTCAGTCGATGTCATTGAAGGAGATGAAGTAGCCGAGGGTCAGCAGGTAGCAGTTGTCGAAGCAATGAAGATGGAGCACGTCATTGCATCCGAACGTGCGGGCATCGTTCGCAAAGTCACGATGGCAAAGGGAGATGTCGTACGCGAGGGTTTTCCGATCGTCTTCGTCGAAGAGGCCGAAATCTCAACCGAAGCACTGGACAAGACTCAGCAAGTCGACCTCGACCATATCAGAGACGACCTACAGCTCACCTATGAGAGGCATTCCTACATTTTCGACGAGAGTCGTCCCGAAGCGGTGGAGAAACGCTACTCGAGAGGCTACCGAATGCCGCGCGAAAACATCGCGGAGCTGATGGATGAGGGTAGCTTCAAGGAGTATTGGCCTCTCATCGTCGCACGTCAACACAGTCGCCACAACATGGAGACTCTGCGAAAGAATACTCCAGCAGACGGTTTGATTGCTGGTATCGGCACAGTCAATGCCGATTTGTTCGGCGAAGAAGCCGCCCGGACCATGCTGGTCCACTACGACTACACAGTCCTTGCCGGGACACAAGGTGGTCGCAACCACTACAAACAAGACCGCATGTTCGAGTTGGCCAATCGCTTTCGAATTCCGCTGATTCTCTTCGGCGAAGGCGGTGGAGGAAGACCCGGAGACGACAGCCGCGGACCGGGAGTCGCTTTCGATACGCACACGTTCACGCAGTTTTCCAAACTGTCGGGCCTCGTGCCGCTAATCAGCGTTATCAATGGACGAACGTTTGCTGGCAATACCGCGCTGGTCGCGTGTTGCGACGTAATCATCGCCACAGAGCGAACAACCGTTGCCATGGGCGGACCGGCAATGATCGAAGGTGGTGGATTGGGGATCTATACACCCGAGGAAGTCGGTCCCATGTCTTTCCAAGTACCCAATGGGGTTGTCGATCTACTCGCTCGAGATGAAGCCGACGCAGTGCAGGTGGCGAAGAAGTACCTCTCCTACTTCCAAGGCGAAGTGGAAGAGTGGGAAGCGCACGATCAACGAGCCTTGAGACATGTTGTTCCGGAGAATCGACTCCGACTCTACAACATGAAGGACATCGTGCACACCCTGGCCGACGTGGGATCGGTTTTGGAGATCCGCGAGAAGTTCGGAATTGGGGTGATTACCGCGTTCATCCGCATTGAAGGCAAACCTTTGGGCGTGATTGCCAACAATCCGCACCATCTGGCAGGTGCAATTGATTCAGATGCGGCAGACAAGGGAGCTCGATTCATCCAGCTCTGCGATGCCTTCGACATTCCCGTATTGAGTCTGATGGACTGCCCGGGAATGATGGTTGGACCCGACGTAGAGAAGACTGCATTAGTTCGCCACTGCGTACGAATGTTCAATGCGGGAGCGAACCTCACAACACCATTGTTTGGAGTCGTTGTGCGGAAAGCCTATGGACTCGGTGTTCAAGCGATGTGCGGTGCGAGCTCACTCGTCGGTTTCTTCACCGTAGCGTGGCCGACAGCGGAGTTTGCCGGCATGAACATTGAGGGATCGGTGAAGTTGGGATTTCGCAAGGAATTGGCCTCCATCGAAGATCCGGAAGAACGTCGATTGGAATTTGAACGACGGGTAGCCCGTGCATACGAGGGTGCAAAGGCGATCAATGCGGGAGTTGGTGGCGGACTGGACGATGTCATCGACCCGGCGGACACTCGAAGCTGGGTTGCCAGCAGTTTGAAGAGATTGCCGCCGAGAGAGCCAAGGACCGAAAAGAAATATCCCTATATCGATACCTGGTAGATCTAGTCGCGAACGACGCTGACCTCGTATCCCTGCCCTCGCAACGACTTCAACAGAAACTCGGTTTCCTCTTCGCCGCAGAGATGGACGAGAATGTCCAACGGCTGTGCGCCAATCGTTGTCGTGTGAAACGTCCGGCGATGAACGATGTCCACGATGTTGCTGTCCAGCAATCCCAGATGCTGGGCCAGTCTCGCAAGCGCACCTGGAACATCGGGCAAGACGACTCGCAGACGTACAAGGCGGCTCTTTCGAACCAAGCTGCGCTGAAGCACTGTCGACAGGGTCATCATTTCGATATTGCCACCGGAAACAACCAGTGCGGTACGTCCCCGTGCCACCTGCGGGTGGGCCATTACAGCCGCTAGACTCGCAGCTCCAGCACCTTCTACAACAGTCTTTTCGATTTCCAACAGAGTGAAGATCGCAGTTTCGATTTCCCTTTCTGTGACTTGCACCACATCGTCCACCAGTGCTGCAATCATCGGCCGTGTGATCGCGCCAGGTCGCTTGACGGCGATACCCTCCGCGATCGTCAGAGCAGACCCCTTCTCAGTGGGTTCAAGGCTGTGAAACTGGGCATAAGCAGTATTGAAGGTATCAACTTGAACGCCGATGATGCGAACAGAGGGCTTGATCTGCTTGACTGCTGAAGCGATTCCGCAGATTAGTCCCCCACCGCCGATAGGTGCAACGATAGTCTCAATATCGGGATCCTGTTCGAGTAATTCGACTCCCAGCGTCCCTTGACCTTGAATCACTTCCAAGTCGTCAAAAGGATGGACCAATGTGTAGGAGTACTCGTCTACCAAGTCCTTCGCCAAACTCATCGAGTCATCGACTTTCTCGCCGTGAATGGTCACTGCCGCACCGAACACCCGTGTGTGTTCGACCTTGGTGTTGGGAGTGAACTTTGGCATCACGACGTGAATGGGTATGTCGAGCAACTTACCGTGACGAGCAAGCGATTGGGCGTGATTTCCAGCGGATGCAGCAACGACTCCGTGCTTGCGTTGTTCTTCAGATAACAACAACAGCTTGTTGAGCGCACCACGTTCCTTGAACGAGGCGGTGAATTGGTGATTCTCGTACTTCAGAGTTAGATCACATCCAGCCACGATGGAGAGTGTCTCCGATCGCAACAAAGGCGTTCGGACCACTCCGCCCTTGATTCGCTCGCATGCAGCGTGAATTGCTTCTAGTGGAACTGGCTTCATTGAATCGGTGTGGAATTGAATCGATCTACGTTCGCATGGGTTGAAGTTGGAACCGCCAATCGGAACTCGGTTAGGATGGATTCCTCAGAATCTGGCCCAACCTATCACTTCTTGGCACTCTTGCTATGGGCATTTTAAGAGTTGATTGTGATCGTCATCGTGGCAAGAATTACTTGCATCCAATACTGGCTATATGACCGGAATGCAGGTTCCGTTGAGGCGAGCAATTGACTGAAAAGAAAACCCTACTTATCGTCTTTCACTCGAAGTCTGGGTCAACCCAACGCATGGCAGAAGCCGTCATTGAAGGAGCATCCGCTGAGGACTGGGAGAATGTTCGAGTTGTCTCGAAATCCGCTTACGAAGCGGATGCGGACGATCTCCTTGGTGCACACGCGTTGATTCTCGGAACACCGGAAAACTTCGGGTACATGTCGGGTGCCCTCAAGGACTTCTTCGATCGGACTTTCTATGAGGTCGAAGGCGAAATTTCGCCTCTACCCTACGCCGTATTCATCAAGGCAGGCAACGATGGATCTCGGGCGCCACTCACAGCCATCCAACGAATTGCGAAGGGCTATCCGTTTGTGGAATCTCTCGAACCAGTCGTTGTGAAGGGCGAACTAGGAGACGAAGACATTGAGAAGTGTCGCGAAATGGGTATGACGTTGGCTGCCGGACTAGACCTCGGAATCTACTAAGGCGGCCAGCTGCCATGAAACGTGACTGTGTCCGACCGACTAGATGTTCCAGCTGGTATCTACTCTACAAATAACTAACGCAATGGCCGGGGAAAGGCTCTACTCATTAGGCATTATTCTGACCCGAAAGAAGTCACCAGCAAACTCGTACGTCACTGCCTTCATTGCCGCATTGGCAGACAGCCTTTGTCGATGTTCCTTGGTCACGAAGCTGTCTGCAACAGCAACCTCGTCCTTAGTCAGCGAATGTAGCGTTCGATTGGATTCCAAGAGGTGCCACGCCGCAATTGAGCGGACCGAAGATTGAGGCATACGCTCAATGGTCTCGAACAACCTGACGGGATCTGATTGAGCCCAGCGTCGAAAAGTCGCATCGTGATACCTAAAGTGGTCACCACCACCTAGTGATTGGCCGAGCTTGATCACTTCGTCAAACCTGTACTTCGCTACTAATGCTAATCCTACGGCCTTGCGCGCATACAACGCAGTCTCTTCATCCTGCACTTGCGATAACAGCCTCATGGCTAGTTCCAAGTCAGTAGCGGCCAATTTCTCAATCAAGAGACCTGCGGCATAGTGTCCAAAGGTGTCAGTTGGTTGGTCTCGGGCAACGGCAAGTGCACGATCAGGATCGTATCGAGCAAGGTGGTACAGCACGGTCGCTAGGGCTTGATTTCGTATGGCTCCTCTCGAAAACTCCTGATTGGCCACCCATTCAAGTGCCCCCTCAACGTCGTTTTCACCCCAATGATCGGCAATGGTTTGGGCGAGCAGTTCTTCGTGTTCGGTTCCGAACGCATCCGAAAGCATTGAAACGGCTTCAGGTGGCGAGGAACGCGCCGTAGCCAGTGCCGCTTGGTGTCGGGCGTACCATTGGATGCTTTCAGGAAGAGTGGCCAAGTGTCCAATCAGTGATCGGGGTTTGTACTCGGCCCATCCGTTCAGCACCGACTTCCGCAATTCCATTCGCTCCCGCAAGTTGGACAACGTAGCTGTGGCGGCAAAGGCAGCAACCGGATCAGTTCTTGTCCATTTGGCGACTATGGTGCTTAGCAAGTCTTGTCGTACCTTGCCGTTCATCGACGTTTCAACTTCGATGAACGTGTCATGGAACCCTCTCACTCTCGCTGTGTGATAGACAACACTCGCAACGACTGCTTTATAGGTGTCCGCTTCGGTCAACGAACTGTCGAGGCGGTAGAGCACGCTCCAACCATCTTTGTCGACCCACGCGGTCGCCGTACGAATTAAGTCAACGAGCTGACCTTCATCGTCCTCGTCGTCATTGACTAGCGCACTCCATGTTGCCCTAGGGTCTTTGATATCGCTAGACGTCAGGGATTCAACCAATGGTTGATCGTTGGCAAACGAGTCACGCGAATTCAAGATGTCAGTTACGTCTTCCGACGTTCCGATTTCGCCTTGGGATTGCAGAGCGGGAGTCGTTCGATCACCGCGGTCCCAGATCAATGTATACAGCGCAAACAGTGCAACCGATGCGACAACACCAATCGCAACTCCAAGCGCTAGCTGAACGTTAAATCGCAGGGTTGGCAATCTGATCTTCACGGACCCCGTACTACGTCCGTATCTCCACTACTGTTGAGTGCTCAGTCAGAATATCGCACATGAGCGCTTCAGCGAGCGACGGAGGAACAAAGATCTCACCTCTCGCCGCGACATGACCGAGATTAACGGTAGTGGAATCTCAGCTGAGAGTTGACAGACTACACCGCTGGTCGGTTGTAGTGACTGTCTTCAAATGAAGGCAAGACGTTTCTCAAGTAGTGTCGTCAGTTTGCCCCGCCGGGCAACAAACCACCTTGACTTGACCACTGTCTGAACTCGGTCATTCGCCCCGCAATGCAACGGTAACCGGCAATCGGATTGCTCGAACAGCCGGAAACACCCCGCCGACAAACCCCAATGCGACACTGAGAACAACTCCGGCAATTAGCAGTTCGGGGGTTACCGCAAATTGAAACGCAATTTGAGAGAACGTCACATTGCTCAGAGTGGATGCCGTGAATCCGTTGAAGCCGAAGTATGCGATCGCACCACCAATCAAGCCTCCAACAAGAGCAAGAAACAGAGACTCGACCATAACCGACGTCAGGACTGCTCCGCCTCGAAATCCAATTGCACGAAGCGTTGCGATTTCAAAGGTACGTACTGCGACAGCAGAGTACATCGTGTTGAGCGCAGCGAAGATTGCACCAACGCTCATGATTACGGCTACGGTGTACGCCAAGACCCGAATGACGATGGTTGCGGTCTCGGACTGTGTGGAAAACCAGTCCTCTTCGCCCACCATGTCTGTCGCAAGTCGAGGATCGTCTTTTATAAGAGCCTTGACTGTCTTGAAGTCAGAGGGCGAATCCAGCTGAACGCGAACTGCAGTAATGGAGTCTGCCCTACGGAAAGCCGCTTGGGCAACAGTCAGATCTGCCCAAACCTCAGACTCGGAAACTGCGCCTTCCGCTTCAAACACTCCAACGACCTGCCACATGGATTCGCGCATTTCGAGGCTGCTTCCAATGTCGAGATTGGCAAATTCGGCGTGAGCTTGGACTCCAACAATAACTTCGTTGCGTCCCGTCTCGAACAATCTCCCATCAACGACTTTGAGTTTGGGCCGTATATCGAACGAAGAAGTGTTGACACCTCGAACGACCATGTTCGCCGGCTCTCCTGTGGACTTCTTCGGTACGTCCGCAACGACATACATTTCCGGAGCAGCGATATCAACACCCTCCATCGTGCTGATGATTTGCGACGTTTCGAAATTTAGGTTGCTCGATAGTTCCGATGTCGAACCACTGCGAACAACTACTGCTCGATCCGTAGACACTGACTGGTCAAAGACATTCGCCAATCCGGCTGCCATGGAGAGCACCGCAACCAGTACTGCTACGACACCACCAATTCCGACAACCACAACCAGGGAAGTGCTCCAACGCGAAGGGATGTTCCGCAAGTTCATCCCCGTAACGGCAAAAATTTGTTGAAACATAGATAGTTAACTCTTCTAGATCAGCCTAATGCGCGTGCAGGGCTTCAACGATTTCTAGGCGGTTGGCGTTGACGGCTGGAACGAGTCCCACAAACAAACCCAGAGCCAGTCCAAGTATCAAGCCCCAGATAATCGTTATTGGATCGAAGTAGATTGGGATCATCGGGGGCATGAAGTCCTGTGCCCCCATCGAAACCAGCGTGCCCAAACCAACTCCTAACGCCGCGCTGATGCCGCAGAGCAATAACGCTTCGACAAGTATGTACATGGATACCGAGAGATTGGAAAATCCCAGGGTCTTCATGACTGCAAGCTCGGGTACCCGTTCCCGGTAGCCTTGCACCATCGTGTTCGCTGTCAGCAAGATCATGGTGAAGAAGACTGCGCCAAGAATGCCAGTCATCATCAAGCTGATGTCGCCATACTGAGCCAAGAACGACTTCCACGAATCCGATTCGGTCATGGTTCGAGTCTCGTCCGAAGAGTTCTTGAACCTTCGATCCACTACCTGAGCGACGACGTCCGCGCGTTCTGGATCGTCGATCAAGAAGGTGTACCAGCCCACTGCACCTGCTGCGAATGTCTCGCGCAACACATCATGGTGGAACAAAAAGGGATCAAATCCATCTGACTCGTTGGTTGACTCGAAACTCCCTACTAAATCGAATACCCAACCTTCCTCACTCGGTGCTGGATATATCGTGCTCACAACAGAAATCTTCTGTCCGATCTCCCAACCGTAGCGCTCAATCATTCCTTGCGGCGCTAATGCTGCAGTTCGAATAGATTTGAACTCCTCCAGAGCATTCGGATCGATTTCAAAGTCCGAATAGACATCAAAGTAAGTCTCGGGATCCACAGCAAACGTAGCAACGTTCGTTTCGCCTTCTTCGAAGAAACCCCCAAACCAACTTGCATGTGTCACATCGGTGACTCCTTCGATGGACCGGATCACGTTCATGTGCGCGAGCGGCAACATGTCGACCATCGAGTATTTCGATGCTGTCTGCATTCGAGTCTGAGGTCCAGCGTCGAAACCCGTTTCAAATACGACCGCAACGGATCTCAGCATGATGAAAAGCATGAATGCCGTCACAAGAGACAGCATCGTCAGGTTGGTTCGCAGTCCATGTCTGAACATGCACCGCAATAGGAACTGAATTCTGCCCACTACTCAATCCTCCTAGGCGGTTTCTTGCCCTTGTTCGGACAGCGATCCCTTGTCCAGAAACACCGTTCTCTTGGCATGTTCAGCGGCCTTGGGGTCGTGTGTGACCATGATGATCGTCTTGCCGTGATTCTGGTTAAGAGTCTCCAGCAATCCCAAGATCTCTTCTGCAGTGTCCCGGTCCAGGTCTCCGGTTGGCTCATCGCATACCAGAATGGACGGATCCGCCACGATTGCCCTGGCAATTGCGACCCGTTGCTGCTGTCCGCCAGACAATTCCGAGATCTTCCAGTTCGTTCGATCGCTTAGTCCCACGATATCCAAGGCGGTCATTGCGTTCTGTTTGCGTTGCTTCCCGTTCAACTTGGTAAGCAAGAGAGGCAATTGGACATTGCGTTGCGCATTGAGCACCGGCAGAAGGTTGTAGAACTGAAAGATGAATCCGATATTGCGTGCCCGCCACCGAGCCAGAGCACGTCCTGACAAATCATTCAAGGAATCTCCACCAACGACGACTTCCCCTCCGGTGGGATGATCCAAGCCTCCAATGAGGTTGAGCATGGTGGTCTTTCCACTGCCCGATGGTCCCATCAGTGCAACGAAGTCATTCTGTTCGATGTCCAGGTCGACTTCAGAGAGAACGGGAACCGGCTCACGTCCCTTGGTATACGACTTGGAAACTCTTCGAAGTGAGACAAACGCCACTATTTTGTGCTCCTTAAATTGCTCTTAATGAGGGCTAGTCGGCGAGTACAACGGATTGCCCGTTGCTCAACAAGCTCTCAACTTGCGGTGAGAGATCCGTCACAACAACCTCTCCTCGTTCCAGTCCATCGGAGATGATGCTTCTTGACCCGTTCTTGCCTGCGACAGTTACTGTACGACGCGACACGGATTTGTTCTCCACGACCCAGACAAAGGTGTCTTCACCACTGTTCAGTACGGCATTTGCCGGAACTTCAACCCCTGTGGGAATATCCTCTCGGACTAACTCGGTTCCCTCTTCCAAGAATGACACACTGACTCCCATATCTGGAAGCACACGTTCATCCTTTTCCAGGAAGCGGATGCGGACTCGAACCGTAGACCGAGCGCGGTCTGCGGTCGGAATGATAGCGATTACCGAGGCCGGTAACCGTGTATCGGGGTAGGAATTGAGAGTTACGGTGGCAGGTTGATCGGGAGAGACGCGATTGATGTACTTTTCGTTCACATCGACTTGCACTTCGATGGATTCCATGTCCACAATCGTGCAAATTCCGGTACGGGTGAATCCACCACCTCCCGACACCGGAGAAATCATCTCGCCAGGCTGAGCAGCCTTGGCAATGACAATGCCCGTGAACGGAGCCCGAATCTTCATGTCGTCCAAGAACTTCCGCTGCAATTCCAATGCAGTCTTGGACACATCGACGGTCTTCTCCAGCCGTTCACGCTGAGCCTCAAAACTGTCGAGAGCGAGGCGGGCGTTGTCCAGTTCACTCTCACTAGCAAAACCGTCTTGCGCAAGATCCTGAATTCTCTTGACATCTTGCTCCGCTTGGGCAATTTGCACTTTCACCTCGGTGAGGCGAGCTTCTGTTTCTGCGAGCTGAGCTGCAGACAGGTCATATTGAGTTTGTTCCACGCTGTCGTCGAGGGTTGCTAGCAACTGCCCTTCTTCGACAACCATGCCTTCCTCGATGAACACTTCCAAGACTTTGCCGGTTGCCTTCGAGCTAACCGTTGCTTGTCTTCGTGCCACTACATAACCAGTACCGTCTAGTACTGCTCCTTCAACGGATCCGACCTGTGGTGCTCGCGCTACCGCGGACTCCACTTCGATTGGAGCATTGCGTTGGAAAACAAGAATCGTCGCAACCACAATTGCGATGCCTGCAACGACAGCTATCGACAAAAATGCCCACCACGGGCGAAAACCGCGACGGCGTGGAGCATCACGATCGATCTTCAAGCCTTCCAGCTTCTGTTCGAGCCCTTCGGAGGATTCGCTCATTGAGCTCAAGCGCTACTAGCTGTTGGGATAACGTCGTCGCGCCGCCATTGCACGGGGCCGGTGCGATGCACCGAATTTCCCGATGAGTCGACCGCGACTACAACAGGCATGTTCTCGACCTCGAACTCGTAGATGGCCTCCATTCCAAGATCGTCGAACGCCAGCAATTTGGATGCTGTTATGGATTTGGAGACCAGATAGGCAGCCCCGCCGACGGCGATCAGCGAAACAGCGCCATGGTCTCGTATTGCTTCGATCGCAACCGATCCTCGTTCCGCTTTGCCGATCATTCCGAGCAAGCCCGTCTGCTCCAGCATCTGGCGAGTGAAGCGGTCCATTCGAGTGGCCGTAGTAGGTCCGGCTGGACCGACGACCTCATCGCCGACTGCATCCACGGGTCCGACGTAGTAGATGAACCGGTTTGTGAAATCGACCGGCAACGATTCGCCCTTGTTCAGCAAATCGATCAATCGCTTGTGCGCGGCATCCCGACCAGTCAAAATCTTTCCCGACAACAGCAACGTATCACCAGCTCGCCACTCTTGTACGGCACTCTTGGTCAATCCATCTAGCTGAACTTTTCTCGCACTCGAACTCGGTTCGTAGTCAATGTCCGGCCAAAGCGACAAGTCTGGTGGTTCGAACTTCGCCGGCCCCGAACCATCCAATTCGAACCGAATGTGTCGCGTGGCCGTGCAATTCGGAATGATCGCTACAGGTTTGTTGGCAGCGTGTGTTGGACACTCGCGAACTTTGACGTCGAGAACAGTGGTCAGGCCTCCGAGTCCCTGGGCACCTATCCCAAGCGCATTAACCCTCTCAAACAGTTCCAGTCGTAGTTCCTCGGCACGTGAAATCGGTCCGCGTGCCTGCAACTCCCGAATGTCTATCGGCTCCATCAATGCTTCCTTCGCCATAACCATGGCCTTCTCAGGTGTGCCACCCATTCCGATTCCCAGGATCCCAGGTGGGCACCAACCACTTCCCATCTTCGGTACGACGCTGAGAATCCAGTCGACCACGGATTCCGATGGTTCCAACACCTTGAAATTGGCCTTGGCTTCGCTTCCTCCGCCTTTGGCTGCCACCTCGACATCCAATTTGTTCCCTCGAACAACTTTCGTGTGTATTACTGCGGGAGTGTTGTCCCGCGTGTTGGCGCGAAGTCCGTCCGCATCGGCAACGATCGACCCGCGAAGTGGATTTTCTTCATTGAGATAGGCATCTCGGACCCCTTCGTTCACCATCTCTTCGACGCTGAGATCTGACTCCCATTGCAAGTCCATCCCGACTTCAAGGAACACATTGACTATTCCGGTGTCTTGACAGATTGGTCGTTTGCCCAGTGCACACATTCGCGAATTCACCAGTACTTGACGGAGCGCGTCTTTCGCTGGAGGTGACTCTTCGGACTCCCATGCGCGGGTCATTGCCTGAATAAAATCTGGCGGATGGTAGTAGGAGACGAATTGCAGGGCATCGCTAATGCTCTGAATTACGTCGTCTTGCTTGATAACAACCATAGGATCAAGGTGCTGGTGGAAATGGCTAAAAGTAGCACGAACTGCCGTTCGCCGGCTATGCGAGTAGCGCTGGTTCCTGTCTCTCTGACCTAGCTCGAAATACGAGTGAACTCAAAACGGAGCAACCAGCACCTACCTCGGGAATTTTATCGAAACCCGACCACCCACGTGGCAAAGTCTCTGCTCGGCACGACGCTTACCAGCACCATCGACAACCACACGACATCCGGAGTCATCGTCGAAGTCGAAGCGTACTTGGGATCCGGCGACCCTGCGGCGCATTCTGCAAGAGGTCCTACTCCTCGGACTCAGATTCAATGGGGTGAGCCGGGGCACGCCTATGTCTACTTTACATACGGCATGCATCACTGTCTCAACTTTGTCACCGAGCCCGCAGGAATCGCGGGTTGTGTGTTGATTCGGGCAATTCAACCTATGGTCGGATTGGAACGGATGAAACAACGTCGTGGAGATCCCGCACGTGATACCGACATTGGCAGTGGACCGGCAAAACTCACCTACGCACTTGGAATCAAACGCGAGCACAACGGTGCCGACTTGACGAACAGTGTGCTAACAGTTAGTCCCAATCCTGAATTCGCTGTCAGCGAAGTGGCTGTCTCTCCTCGGATCGGCATTTCAAAGGGAGTTGAGATGCCCCTTCGATTCTTCTTGCCGGACAATGAGCACGTAAGCCGACATTCGTTCAACAAGCAAGCCAAGATCGAGTCATGCTAGCTGCCCTGCTCCTTACGAGCACCTGTCCAACGACGATGCAAGTAAACTTTCTTGCTCGAGGAGGGAAACGTGTCGAACGACTGGTCGTTTGAACCCAAGACAGTCGAGCTACCGTCTGGAAAGGTGGCGCTGATCGAGTCGGGATCGGGTTCAAGCATCGTATATTTGCACCACAGTTGGGGTAGCCCCGGTGCATTGCCGTTCCACGAAAAGCTGGTGGAACAGGGCAATCGGGTCGTAATTCCCGACATGCCGGGATGGGGTGGTTCCGATCGACCGACGTGGGCACGGGACGTTCGAGATGTGGCCATTCTGGTTGGTCGATTGTTGGATCGAATTGATTGTGTTCCGAGCACGATCATTGGAGCGGGCTTGGGGGGATTTGTTGCTGCGGAACTAGCGACCATGAGTCCATCGCGATTCTCCAGTCTTGTGCTGTTCGGCCCCGTTGGACTCCTACCTGAACAAGGCGAGATTCTGGACCAGATGATGCTCTCGCATCGTAAGTACATCGAGGAGAGTTTTCGTGATCGGGAAACTTACATCGAGCACTTCGGCGAGGAGCCCGCACCGGAAATGCGCCAGCTTTGGGATCTTTCGCGTGAAATGACCGCCCGCGTATCGTGGAAACCCTATCTTCACAACCGTCGTCTTCAACCGCTCCTCGATGGCACTTCGATTCCAACGCTGATTGTGATGGGCGAACAAGACAGGGTTGTTCCACTATCTGTAGCGAGTCAGTTCCTTCAGGCATTGCCGAATGCACAAATGGAGATAGTTCCTGATGCCGGGCATCTCGTGGAACTCGAACAACCCGAAGCGGTTGCAAGGCTTGTACTCCAACACATGAAGAGCACCGACACTTAGGAACACAAGAGCATGTTTATCGGTTACTTCACAGAAAGACCCTATCAGGATCCGAACTCAGGCTACTTCGGCGCGACTGGCCGCAGCATTACCGATTTGGGAATGTCCAACGCTTCCTACGATCCGAAACTCGGTGCGAGACTCTACAACCGCTATCTCGACGAGAAGATCTACGCCGAAGAAATGGGATTCGACGGGCTCATGCTCAACGAGCACCATTCGACTCCGTTTTGCATGGGCGGAGTCATGAATCTTGAAGCAGCAATCCTTGCGCGAATCACCCACAGAGCGAAGATCGTGCTGCTAGGCAACATCCTTCCGATTTGGGACGATCCTTTGTTCCTGGCTGAAGAACTAGCTGAAATCGACATGATTTCGGAAGGAAGACTCGTGACCGGATGGGTACGAGGAACTGGGAGGGAAAGCGTTGCACACAACGCTGCCGCACCCTACAACTGGGAGAGATTTCAGGAAGCCCACGATTTCATCATCGATGCTTGGACCAAACCGGGCCCGTTCCGATGGGAGGGCGAACACTACAACTTCCGATATGTGAATCCCTGGGCAAAGCCTTATCAGGATCCTCATCCACAGATATGGATTCCGGGCGTGATGAGCCGCAACACGGTCGCTTGGGCAGCGGCAAAGCGTTACCCCTATGTGATGCTAGCTACGGAGTTGGAACCGACAAAGGAATCGTACGACTACTACACAGAAGTGGCCAAGGAACACGGTTACGAAACCGGAACGCAACATCGCGGTTACTTGTTCAAGGTTCACGTCGATGAGACCGAAGAACTGGCGGAGCAAGCCGGCAGGAAGTATGTTCAAGGTCCTAGCAATCCTTTTCTCGAAGGAAATCAAGGAACCGTCCGACCCTTCATTCAAAACCTGCCAGGACTGACCCAACGCAACAATCTACTTCCAACGATGCGAAGCTTCGCCGCGGCTGCCTCGCGTGGCAGAGCGGCCCAGCACAAAGCTGAACAGAACAAGGCCTCCACTCCCCCACCCCCGCCTCCCAAGCGAGACACATATATCGATCAGACCGAGAAGTACAGCATCATTTCCGGTACGCCCAAGACTGTCATTCCTCGAGTTAAGCATGTTCTCGAGACTCTTCGACCAGGTTCTATCTTCTTCTGGGATGGCGATGGAGCCATGTCTCACGAGGATTCCATGCGCAGTCTGCGTCTCATGGGTTCGGATGTCATTCCTGCGGTTCGTGAGATTGCGGAGGAACTGGAATTGAAGAGCCCCTTTGAAGTGGATCCGCAGACCAACAAACCTATCCCATCCGAGACGGACGAGCCGGCGTCTGACATCTCTCCCTCCGAAGCCGACAGTCACGAATAGAAGCGAAGACACACCTCCCGTTGTCGTTATTGGGGGTGGTCCTGCTGGAAGCACAGCTGCAACGCTGCTAGCTCAACATGGGTTGTCGGTACAGCTATTTGAACAGACTAAATTTCCCCGTCAACACATAGGGGAATCACTCCTTCCAGCGACGTTGGCCACTCTGGAACTGACCGGTGTGCTGGACAAGGTGCGCGACGCTGGGTTTGTCGATAAGGCAGGCGCAACCATGATCTGGGGGCAGAAGCGTGAACCTTGGACCTGGTACTTTCGCGAGACCAACAAAAGGTTTCCAACGTCCTATCAGGTCAACAGACCGGACTTCGATCAGATTTTGTTGGATCACGCTCAAGAGTCGGGCGTGGAGGTCCACCAAGAAACCAAAGTGGATGAAGTGGTGTTTGATCGAGAACGATGCATCGGGGTCGGTATCGACGGCAACACTGTTGAAGCCGCGTGCGTGATCGATGCATCGGGGCAGAAGAGCATGCTCGCCACCCAGTTACGCATACGCGAGTGGGACGAGAAGTTTCGCAACCTTGCGGTTTATGGTTACTTCCGAGGTGCGAGGCACCTGGAAGGCGAAGACGCCGGCAACATCTTGATCGAATCGGTTCGTTCCGGATGGTTGTGGAAGATTCCCCTGAAGAATGACGTCTCCAGCATTGGACTAGTTGCCGAACGAGATTCTTCCTTGGCAGACATTCGCAAGACCGGGCTGACTGACTTCTTCCACGCGGGTATTCGTGGATCTAAACGGGTAAGTGACCTGGTTGCTGACGGGTCTTTGTTAGACGGACCAACTGCAACACGAGATTGGTCTTATCAAGCGTCGCAATTTGCGGGGGATGGATGGGTGTTGGTTGGCGATGCTGCCTGCTTCATCGATCCGTTGTTCTCAACCGGTGTGCATCTAGCCGTAAGCGGAGCGTTTATTGCAGCGGCTTACGTAACGACCGCTTTAGCCAATCCACCTCTCGCTATTGAAGCCGCTGAGGCCTACGATCGTCTGTACCGTCGCCAATACATGGATTTTCGCGACCTCACACAACTCTGCTATTACGGCAATCGCGTAGTCGATTCGGACTTTTGGGATTCGCGCAAGTTCGGTGAGCGGTTTCCCTACCTGCCGCGAGAGCAATTTATCCGTACAGTTTCTGGCCAGAATGTGGCAGGCTACGAACGTTCGCTCTTGTCACAAGTCGAGCTCCCTCCAGAATTTCATTCTGCACTGAACGAGTACGGACCAGCTACAGATTCCATTAACACAATGGATGATCGAATCCTTCTTAATCAAGTAGTTACCGCATCGCACGAGGTGGAAGTCGCACAGAGCGTGGTATTCGAAGAAACCGAATTCAAACGGGCGACGGTCCTGCGAGGCCCAAGACGCGATGAACTCCCTGTCAGTGAATTTGTTGCTGAACTATTCCGGGCATGCAAGAGACCTGTTCCGGTTTCCGAGGTCATTAGCCAATTGTCGAGACGGGCAGGAACTGAATCTGAATATGTACAAGAACTGACACTTCAGGCACTGCGATTGCTAATTCAAGACAGGACGATTCGTTTGGTTGAAGGAGCCCATTAACCTGGTAGCCATGTGTCCATCAGGGTCTGTGAAAAGGCAACTACGAAGAGTAGCTTCAATGGGGAGAGAGTCAGAGGGACCTTGGGCAAGTCGACTACACAAGATGTGTCAAACGTTAGGGTTCGCATCGCCAGACAGAGGTCCTGTCAAGGACTGTTCAATTCGATGCAAGGGTAGTCGCAGCAGCTCCATAGCCTTGGCGATTGAAATATAACGCTCCACAAGAGCCTGATAACAGAGTCGCTCGAACCTCTGGGGTTTTTCAAGCTGACCAGCAAGTTCAATCGGCTCTAGCGGATCTGGTTCTTCGTCTTTCCATCGTCTTGCGTAGGACCCATGGGCATACTTCAGGGTCTTATCTTCGATGATTCCATATCGGTTGAGGCAGCTCAGGAGAGCAACGGCACTGATTCCGTACATGCGCTTCAACTGAACTAACTCGTCGTAGCTCAATGCGTTCCTGCGAGTACCAATTTGGCTTTCGAGATGCGACCGAGTCACGAGAAATGCGCCGGCGAATTCTTCAGCGGCTTTCTCATGATTCACCGGGGAAATTGGATCAAACAAGCAATGCCCGAGCTCGCGAGCCAGAGTCAAACGCCGAAGTTCGAGCGAGTGTCTCGAATTGACGGCGATCACAGTGATAGGGGAATTGTCGTTCGCATGCCTTACCGAGCAAGCGACTCCAGAGATATGTTCAGGTAAGCTCGTCAGCAGCACCTTGAAGCCTAAGACTTCCAGAAGTTCAGTCATATTGGGGATCGGATCGTCCCCAAGATGCCAACGCTTTCTCAATTCCATTGCCAAGAATTCGGCCTCTCCAATAAAGCCGATGAACAGTCGATTGTTACGAGAGCCACGCCAAGTAAGGCTGACATCTTGGAGAATGCGTTCGATCGAACAGTAACGCTGAACATGGTCAATGATGGCCAATTCGACCACCGCGAGATCCGCCGGAGAGGCTCGAGTCTCTCTTCGGAACTCCAAATCACGCAACTCGAGAACCTGTGCGCTCATGAGGAAGTGATTCGAAACACCAAGTGCTTTTGACAAGACATCCAGTACTCGAGTACCGGGCATCATTTCTCCACGCTCGTACTTGCCTATGGCTTGCGCACTGACACGGCTCTGTATCTTGTGGGCTAGAGCACGAAGCGAGAGGTTCGAGCGTCTTCGAGCGAGTTTGAGACGTTCCCCAAACGAGTTCACTCTCATAGTCTTAAATTGGTTTACAAACTATACTGTTTGTCTAAATTGTAAACCGAGTGGCACTTCTGCGCTGTGACAAGACGCAATCAACATGTGGTGATTCACAAGCATGGTTGGGCGATCCGAGGAGCAGGTTCTCAAAGAGCGACTTCACTTCATTCAACGCAAAAGGAAGCGGTCAAGGTAGCTCGAGAGATAGCCAAGAGACAACAAACCGAGTTGTTCATTCATGGCCGAGACGGGCGAATCCGTGAACGAAACTCCTATGGACCTGACCCATACCCTCCCAAGGGCTAGACCAAGATCGCGAAGCATCTAGCGGCTTAAAGCTACTCCGACTTCTCATTACTGCTTTGAATCTTATGAAGTCTCTTGACTTGTGCGGCGGATTGTCCAGCCGAAGCGACAAGAGTCTAGAACATGTCTACGGCTGTCTCTCTGGCAGCAAATCGCCGCGCCGTGCGGGTAGCCAGATCGTTATCGTTGCTTCTACGAACATCCGTGGCAAAACGAGCAAGTCCCACAAGCAACTGGTTTCTCGCAGGATGTGCGCTACATCGTTCAAACTCATCGTAGACAGTCCGCAACGTGCCTAGCAGATTCGATCCTGAGTCGTGTTTCAGAATTACCATCGCTAGTTCGGACATCAATGCACCGGCGTCGAATCCAGATGCCAGGTAGGAACGTGTCGCCTGTGCGATTTCACCGACCTGTATGGACTCGATGAGATCCACGATTTCTCCACGTGCGGTCGTCTCGTCTGAGTGTTTGCTGGGCCTTCCGACATCTCGAGACAAAGGTCGAGCACGAATGTTGAGCCATCGGTTCTCGAAGTAGTGCCACGACGTAAAGTAAGTCGCATCGACCGCGTTCCGGTAGGATCCGTACTTCAGCGCTCGCCGAGCGGCTGCTGCCATCTGCATTTCGTTTGAAATGTTGAACCACCCTGGACTGAAGCTTGCTGGAGTGCGAGCCATCCGATCACCGGACAACATGATCATGGAGTCCAGAATTTGAGAAACATGCGCTCCGCTCTCGAATGCGTGAGTAACCGAATCAAATGTCTGGCGCAAGTCTCCGCTTGCCAGCCCCTCAACCAGACTTGATTCGTCATATTGCTCAGAATGAGAACTAGGTTCGTCTGATAACTCTTGGATTTTCCTGCGTAATTCCGTCACATACTCGATGCTGTCTCGAGTTGTTCCTTGCGGAGTTCCACGCCCTCGCCCGGCAATTTTTGCACCAAGATTGCACACCAACGGAGCAGCCAGATCGAAGCCGAAAGTCTCAACGAGTTCCGCAATGTTGCCGATGTGAACCAAATTCTGTCCGAACATCAAGAAATTCGGTTCCAGAATGCAGTCGTACAGCAACGAAATGATTGCTCGTGAATCCGCTCCAGCTTGCCGAGCCGTGACAAGGCACTTCTCTATTCCCTCCCAATTTCGATCTTGAGAGAACATCCTGACCCAGCTCGCAATCCGGTCGAAATCCACAGAGCCCGGCAGGGGTTCGGGTGGAACTCTATCTCCCGCTCGACCCGATGCCGCAGTACCGGCAATCATCAGAGGAATGAGTCGGTCGTCTTGATCTAGGCGACGAGAAATGGCGATCCCGTTCAAGAATTGATTGAGTCGAAAGCCACCGTTGGCATCGTGGTCGGACGCGAGGTGCTTGCTCATGTGCTCGACCAACCGGTTTAGCGTTTCCTCTTCAGAAACACCTTGCGAAAGCATGATCGCAATTGCCTTTGACAGTATCCAATTGTCGCGACTGAGCAGAGCTTCTTTCAGAAGCAAGTAATGCGAGTCTGTGCGTTTGGACGTTGCTCCTTCGACCTTGATGTAGATTTCGCCATCCTGGACGCGAACCGGAAAGGTGTCGAGGTCATCGCATCCACCGGTGAAACAGCCTCCACCATCCATTGCGTAGCTCCAACCATGCCAATCGCACTGCAACACTCCCTTTCTGACTCTCCCTCGAATCAACGGATAGCCCATGTGCGGACATTGATTGTCGGTAGCGTAGAAACGACCTTCGTGGTTGAACAGGGCAACGCTTCGGTTCTCGACTCGAACCGCAATCGCTTTCTCGGGTGTCAGGTCTGCGACCTTGGCAACCTTTACGAATCCATCTCCGTTATTCATTAGCTACTCCTTCATTCGCTTTACTCGAACATCTCGACGGTCGTCTTCCCTTCCGCAAAGCGTGTCGCTGCAAATGCAGCGGAAGAATCGTCAGTATTGGAACGCAAGTCGGCCGCATATCGGGCAAGTCCAACAATGAGCTGAAATCGAGCTGGGTGGTCTGCACCAAGTTCCACTTGACCCGAGTTGCAGTTGTCCCATTCCTCAAAGACGGTTCGAAGAGTTGGAAGCACGATTTGCCCTGAGTCGTCGCCCAGTATCGCCCGGCCCAGTTCGTCCAACAGACGGTTACCGTCAAATCCCGCCTGCAGGTAGCCTTGCACCTGCGGTCCCACACCTTCGACGTCCAATGTATTGATCGATTTCATGATCAACGCCATCGCCGAGTCTTCATCTTCGGCAGGAGGATCCATCGAAGCAAGCGGCTCTCCAAGGTCTCGATACGGAATATTGATCCAACGATCCGAGAAAACTTGATACGCGGTGTGAAATAGTGCACATGCCCCCGCATCGCTTCCGCCATGCTCCCTTGCAGTGCGGATCGCCGAAGCGAGATTGAGTTCGGTCGTTAGGTTCTCCCAACCAGCATCCACGGCCACAGGACTGCGTGCCATTCGGTCAGCAGCAAGCAGAACCATCGTCGTTGCAATTCGATCAATCCCATTGCCTTCGTTCAATGCTTCGTGAACCGCATCGAACGAAGCGACTACATCTACTCCCACTAAAGCCTGTACAAGAGCGGACTCATCTAGGCGAGCATTAGGCTTCTCCGACTCAGCAATCGAAAGCGCAGACATATGGCTTATCGCATCACGCCGAAATCTCTCAGGCTCGCTGCGTCCCTGACCAACTAAGTTCGCACCCAACCAAAACACCAACTCGCTCGAGTTCTCCCAACCGAACACGCTAACCAGTTCGGCCAAGTAAGCCAATGAAATGAGATTCTGTGAGAAACCTACGAAGTACGGTTGCGTCGCGCAGTCATACAGCAGAGGAATGATCTTGTCGGTGTCTCCTTGGCTGTGTGCGGTGAACAAACAGCGCTCAATGCGGTGACCCTGTCGATCACGTGAGAACTCCTTGACCCAAGTAGCGATTTGGTCCCAGTCGTAGGGAGGAGGCATGGGAACAATATCGTTGCGTTCGTGTGCCTCACCCGCAGCTGATCTGGCAGCTGTTGTTATGGAGATCAGTCTGTCTTCTCCGGAATAGCGGCGACCGACATGAATACCGTTGACGAGCCGCGAGACGTCCTCGCCCCCTTCGGGCCCGTGCGAGCTGGCTATGTGTCGGCCCATGTGGGTCAAGATCAGATCGACGACTTCCTGCTCGTCGGTGCCCTGTTCGAGCAATATGGCCAACGCTTTGGATATCGTCCACCGATCATCGCCGAGCAGTCCCTCCCACAGTAGCCGAAGTTGTGCCTGGGTGCGTTGAGGCCGATCCGACGAGTACTGAATCCAGACTGAGTCGTCTTCAACCTTGACTGGAAAGACTCGCACGTTATCGCATTGGGAGTGGAAGCAACCCCCTGTCTCGAGATCGAACGCACGACCGTGCCAGTCGCAAGTGAGCACTCCGTTCTTGATCGTTCCTCGTGCCAGAGGGAATCCCATGTGGGGGCACTGATTGTCGGTTGCGAAGTACTTTCCGTCCCAATAGAAGACAGCAACGGTTCGTCCACCGGGCATTTCGACCGTTTGTGCTTCTCCATTCTGAAGCGTGCCGCAATCAATGCCCTTGACCCAATCACTCGACATGCTCATTCCAAGGGTTTCTCGCTCTTGCCAACTCAATCATATTGCACGTTCGTCGCTCTCGTGGCAGATCTATCGAACATAGGTGAGGATTATCGGATCGACGAAGAAACTCCTATCGGACTGTGTCCTGTGCTCCTAGGTCAATCCTCATGACGACAATGGGGGCCTCAATTACGGGAGTCACGATGAACGATCCATCTCGGCACCCAACATGGCGAAATAATTGGCTTTTATCGACACATTAGAGAAACATGTCGATGGAATCGACATGTTCCATGAAAAATCGACTGAGGCTGGACCCGTGCGAATTCTGTCTAAGCCCAATTGCCCCTACGATGCATTGCCGGAGCTGCATCCCAATACGGGTATCGAGACCAAAACTTTTCTTCGTCGCTTCAGTGAGGCACGCTCAGCGTTGGAAGATCTCTGGGTCTCGACCGGACGGTCTCTGTATACCTGAAGGCTCTGTTGGTCGGGTACGTCCTTGAGGAAGTCAATGCTGGACGCGAGAAGCTCTATATCAACCAAGATTTTCTGTCGTTACTCTACGAGCCTGACTGATTCCGTTCAGTGTTCATGCGACTCGTGGTGCACAATTCAATCTGGACATGAAGTGAAAAAGGCTCGGGGAGTTGTGCACACTGTCAATCTCTTCCTGAACATCGCATAGCTAACCAAGGATGATGTAGCCGTGGAACAGATGTTTGAACTCAATAAGTTCGCGGTTGGACTCATCGTGGTTTGCCTGCTCGTGGTCGTTGGAACTGTGTTGTATGTCAGATTTCAACCCGAGACCTACACGTTCGAGCCAACTCCGAACCTGACGACTTTGCGACTCACTGAGAGTGGCGAGGTAGTTGGCTTCCTTGATGTCACCGATGCCCGCGCGTGGCTCGGAATCCCGTTCGCCAAACCTCCAGTCGGAGAGCTACGATGGATGCCCCCTCAACCTCCTGACCGCTCACCGAACCGGCTGGAAGCCATTGAATTCAGCTCCTCGTGTGTTCAGTTCGCTTCCGTCATCTCTGGCGAACCACCTGCTAGAGAAGGCGGCATTGTGGGTAGCGAGGATTGTCTATATCTCAATATCTGGGCACCAACCAACGCAGTTGATCTACCAGTCATGCTGTGGCTTCATGGAGGCGGAAACTCGGTTGGATCGGGAAGTACATACAACGGTTCGAAACTAGCCGCGCGTCACAACGTAGTCGTCATAACGATCAACTATAGGCTTGGGATCTTAGGTTGGTTTCACCTCCCACAGCTGGACAGTCGCAATCGCAATTTTTCTGGAAACTTCGGCCTTCTTGACATTGTTCGTGCCCTGGAATGGACCCGAGACAATGTCATCGAATTCGGCGGAGACCCCAACAATGTAACTCTGTTCGGTGAAGCGGCAGGAGGGGCGAATGTACTAGCGATCATGGCATCCCCACTTGCATCAGCATTGTTCCATCGTGCCATTGTTCAGAGCGGAGGAATTCGTGACTCATCGACTGTTCAAGCAATGGAATATGCATCGGACGGAGGTAATCAAAACAGCTCTAGAGAACTGATCGCACGATGGATGGTTCGAGACAGGTTGGCAGACGATGCACCCGGCGCACGCCAACTCTTGGATTCTTCGATTGGTTCCCAGGTGGCAGACTATGTGCGCGGAATAGCCCCAGCCGAACTTCTCGCAGAGTTTGAGACGACAGACTTTGGAATGACAAATTTCGTTCAGCTTATTCGAGATGGCATTGTCGTTCCCGATGAAGGCATCGGTAGCGCCATTGAGGCTAGCAATGTTCCTTTGCTCATCGGTTCCAATCGCGATGAGAGAGCTCTGTTCATGGCGGCGGACCCAGAATTCGTGAGAACAACCCTCTGGATATTCAGGTCCTTCAAAGACAAAGTCGACTATCGGAAACGCGTGTACTACGAATCTCTTGCATGGCGCATTCAGGGTGTCAATGAAGTCGCCGAACGACTGCTCCAAGCAGGCAACAAGAACGTCTACGCTTATCGATTCGACTGGGACGAAGAGCCTTCGTTGATGTTCTTCGACTTGAGCACCGCACTAGGTGCAGCTCACGCCATGGAAATTCCCTTTGTGTTCGATACTTTCGAAAGCTCTCCCGGCACCGCAAACTTCTATCCCAACGACACCAATCAACGACTCCTTTCAGATCAAATGATGTCGTACTGGACCAACTTCGCGTATGAAGGAACACCCGGTAAGGGAAGACGAGCTGACAATCCCGAATGGCTGGCATGGGGCACGGACGGAAAGACCTCCATCGTCCTAGACACCGCGACCGACGGCGGGATTCGGATGATCGAGGACAAAGTGACTTGGCAAGAATTGAAGCAAGAACTCGTCAACGACGAAGATTTCACTCAGCTCGAGACGAAGTGCGAACTATATATGAAGACATTTCTGGCGACGGAGCTATTCGACCAGCAAGAGTACGACGAGATGGGTTGTTCAGAGCACTATCCAACGTCGTTTGGTCGTGCTGAGACATCGTCCGAAGACGCAAATTGAAATGTACTGGGTGCATAGCAATACGACCAACCGTCGAACCGGCAGCCATCGAACTAATCACATCAATCTACATCCAAGAACGGAGATAATTGACAAACGGAATTCAGTAATTGCTCAAGGACGATGTGGCTATAGGAACGAGACGCCGACAACACTCGAACTCAACTGGTGTCTTTGAAGCAACACCATCCCACCCTACCTCAGACCTACCTGTTAGTCGAGTTTCAAGACGGCTTGCATCGTTGGAATCCGACACGTTCAAAGTTCATACGGACGCAATGGAAAGACTCGCGCAAGGCGAGTCCATTATTGCCCTCTCCATCGGAGATCCGGATTTTGACACCCCTGACTGCATCACTGAAAAACTGATTGAAGCTGCTTGGCGTCACCGTACCCACTACTCCCAACCGTCGGGAGAACATACCCTCAAGGCTGAGTTAGCAAGACTAGAAGCACGTGTATCGGGATTTGATCGAAACCCTGAGCAGTTCACGATTTTCAATGGTGGAACCGGGGCGATTCACGCCTCGCTCAGCTGCATCGGCGATCCCGGCGACAACTTTGTTGTCGCTGAACCCAAGTACTTGGGTTACGAACCCACTTGCTTCGCGATCGGTATCGAACTGAACTGCGTCCCGATGACTCCTCCAAAGTTCGAGCTCGATGCCGAAGCGTTGCTGGGTGCGATCGATGAGAGGACTAAGGGACTAATTGTCAATACGCCCGCAAACCCGACAGGAAATATTGTCGAGCCAACCGTACTGAAAGAATTAGCGCTGGAGTGTAGAAATCGAGGTTTGTGGCTGCTTTGCGATGAGGTCTACTCGCAACACTGCTACGACGGCAAACACACTTCGATTCTCAACCTGTTCCAAGACCTTGAAAACATCGTTGTCATCGATAGCCTTTCCAAGTCTCATGCCATGAGTGGATGGAGAGTCGGATGGGCTGTCTCTTCGCTCGACTTTGCCAAACGATTGAGCGACATTGCACTCGGGGTGTTTTTCAGCGGTAGTCCTTTTATCCAAGACGCTGCAACGGAAGCTCTCCGCTATAGCTCAACTCAATTGCAGAAAATGGCGGCGAGATACAAGGAACGACGTGACTATACGATGAGACGCATTGAGTCCATTCAGGGATTGGACGCTGAGTCTCCAGCTGCCGGCATGTTCTTCATGGTCAACGTCCACGAGGATGGCGATGTGTTCGCTCGACAACTGCTTGACGAAACCGGTGTTTCGACGTTTCCCGGTTCTGCCTGCGGCGAATGTACTCGCAACTATGTGAGAATCGGATTGACCCAGCCGATCTCAGTGCTTGAAGAGGCGTGGGACCGAATCGAACACTGGCTCAAAAATCGCAGGCAGAGACTCGCTTAGCATCCTTTCAGCGGAGTGCAGAGACCCCACTCAATTGGTTTTAGCGGGATCACACAATCACTCATTCTCACCGTCCGGCGCTGTCCAGGTCAAATCGGACACCAATTGTCACTTCCCAAGATGACTGCTGAATCAACGATCCAAACCGATTCCGCCCGTGCCCAAAAAAGCAGTTGCGTCTCATAGTCGCCTTGTACTTCCGGCACCAATATTTCGGACACTTCAAGCAACTTGATCGGTTGCACCTGAACCGGTAAAGCTTCATCCTGTGCAAGGAGATCAGCGCAAGCATCGGCAGTACTTTCTACAGGTATAAGACCATTGATTGTCATATTCGAGAAAGAAACTGGTCTCAGCGGGCGGCCACCGATCAACCAATGACTTCAACTCTATCGAGTGCATTCAAATCGTGAGCGTGCCAAATTCAATATAGTAGGTTTGAATGGATTGCGCTAGCTATCACTCCGATCCGAATTACGCGGACTGCATCGCTATTCCAGAGACTTGCGTTAATTGCAATCCTATCAAAAGGATCACCCATAACGACATCGAGCAATTTAACCCCTAGATCCCAGAAGGCTGACGCAATTCTGTTTGGCATCTCGGCCGGCGTGTGGCGGTCGCGTCTCTGAAAAGGATTTTCGCGGCGAACCGGGGTGATTTTGTCATCGGATGCTTCTCAAAAGGCCGATTTTTGCCGTTTTGGGGCGTTTGGGGGGCTTTTTCCGCATTTCTCCGTCAAGAAGGCGCACTGCTCCACAGGAGCCGATGCATGCGTTTCAAGTTCCACGCCGCGCACACCAGCTTCCACTCCGCGTTCACCTTGCTCATCCCCAGCCCGTCGTCGGTGTTACGGGTTATTACAAATGTCGCACTTCTGGCTGCCAAAACGTCGCAGTCTACCTGGTGGTTTTGGTACCGCGGCCGACGTGCCTAACAGGTCGGTTGCGGCGATTTGGAATCATTTCGATTTGGTCGGGAACAAGCTGTTCCATAGATGGACGCGACAAAGCAGATTGGAGAACGCGAGTGGAAGTGAAGGCATCGCTGGAGGCGGGACTGTCGAAGTCGGCGGTGGCCAGACAGCTGGGAGTGGACCGAAGGACGATTCTTTGTTGGGAGCACGGCCGCATGCTTCTGATTTCGAACCGGGCCATTGGAAGCTGGGGCTAGATGCTCGGCGATCTGGTTGCCGCCATCGCGCCCTCCGTGGCACTTCGCACGAACAGGCACAAGCATGCCACGAATTTGACCCTCTTTCGACCCTGGAAAGCGACAAGTCCGCAAGAACAAGCTTCCGGTCCGACACCGAGACCTAAAAAACACGGCTACTATGAAATTCTCTGGAAATCGATGAATCTACTAGTCATATGCCTGATCTTCGTTACAGTCTAGACCAGTACTTCTGCAGCATCGCCTCTGTTCTTGGCACAGAGGAATCCCGAATTTCAAAGGCCAGATCTGAACTTCCCAAAATCGCAACGAAGTACGACTCGCTGCTTGACCAATTTCGCGAATCGATCCAACGCCCATCGCCTAGTCTGCAGAACCTTGTTTATAAGTTCGCCCGTGACCTGTTAGCCAATGCAATAGCCAACGATGAAGGGAACCCCATCATTGATGATCGACCGCTGTATTGGGCCCGCCTGATGGCAAGGGCCATTTTGGGCTCTAATCGCGACCTAAAACCTGCCCAGCAGTCAACATTGATTCACACTCTCGAAGATCAATCTCGACAGACGTTTCCCGGATCTGACGAGAACGCTAGCAAGACTGACCGAAACGCCGTTGTACTCACTAGCTTCGATCCATTCCATCTGGATCGACGTATCGCACAATCGAATTCCTCGTCAGCCATCACACTTTCGCTTGCAAAGGGTCGCATTAGCGGGCATCCGCTAAAGATCATGGTATTCCCTGTACGATTCAACGACTTCGACGAAGGCATGGTTGAAGCCATGTTCGAACCCGTGTTCAAAGCTAAACCTAGACTGGTTCTTACGATTAGTATGGGACGCAAAGACATTGACCTCGAACGATTTCCGAGCAAGAATCGCTCAGCTCCCAATCCTGACAACGACGGTGCATTCGGTACGGTCGATGGGGAACGTAGTCCCTGTCTCAAGGAAGGTCCTGAGTTTGTCGAATTCTCGCTACCAGCACAGGACATGACGGAGGCTGCTCAAGAGTTGCAAGTCAACGACAACCGGACCGTCGAAACCGTCGAGCAGGGGCGTTTTGATGCAACTTCTCTGGCTCAGTTGGATGGCCAGACTGCAATAGAAGGCTCCGGAGGCGGCTTTCTGTCCAACGAAATTTCGTACCGCACGCTACTTCTGCAGAAAGAGCTAGGTCTTTCCTTCCCTTTGGGTCACGTCCATGTACCCCGAGTCACCGAACACGACCCTGAGGTTGCAGGAAGAATGGTAAGACAGACTCGACTCCTCATTGAAGCGGCACTCAAAGCTACGGCGGCTAAACCTACATAACGAATAAACTTTGACTCGTACTCCTCCAAAGAACCGAGCCAATCAATGAAGATCGAAAACCTCGAGACATTCCACACCCGAGCAGGGTGGCGTAACTATCACTTCGTTAAGCTCACACTTGAGAACGGCATTGTCGGCTGGAGCGAATATGACGAAGGATGGTCCGCGGTAGGTGTTACAACCGCGATTCAACATGCTAAGCAGCGAATAATTGGCCAAAGTGTGCTGCAGCACGAACGAATCTACTCTCGGCTTGCTGCTTCGACACGTCAATCCCCTACCGGAGTCCTTCCGCGTGCGAACGGGGCTATCGAGAACGCATTGCTCGATGCCAAAGCAAAATTGCTCGACATTCCATGCCACGAGCTTCTAGGTGGGGCAGTACGAGACAAGGTTCGCGTTTACTGGTCGCATTGCGGTACCTGGCGGATCTCTCGACCCGACTACTTTCCGCCTGGCATTAGAAATCTGGACGACGTGGTCTCACTGGGGCTAGAAGTCAATGGCAGCGGCTTTAGCGCATTGAAGACCAACATATTCCGCGCCACTGCAGACGGTATGCGAGGTTGGTCCCCTGGATTTGGTTCGCCTCCGGATGAACATGGACGAACACCAAGTCGAACAGTGCTGGACGGTATGCACGAATACCTATCCGCGTTGCGGGAGGGCACCGGCCCAGACATCGACATCTTGATTGATCTCAACTACAACTGTCGAACCGAAGGGTATTTGACCTTCCTGCGCAGGTTGAGCGATCTGGACATCTTCTGGGTTGAAATCGATACACAGTCTCCGGCCGCACTTGCAACGATTCGCAAGCAGAGTCCATTCACGATAAGCGGATGCGAGTCGTTGACTGGGCTTGTCGAGTTTCTCCCCTATTTTCAAGCTGAATCATTGGATGTCGCAATCATCGATGCAATGTGGATCGGAATCTGGCAGTCGCTCAAGATCGCCGCTGCGGCCGACGCGTTTCAAGTGAACGTTGCTCCACACAACTACTACGGACACCTTGCCACATTGATGGCTGGTCACTTTTGCGCCGTCGTGCCTAATCTCAAGATTATGGAAACCGATATTGATCGAGTAGACGTCGATGCACGCATTTTCTCGACGGCTCCCGACTATCGCGAAGGCTATCTGCATCTGCCGGACACACCGGGCTGGGGAACAGAGCCCAATGAAGAACTACTCTCCGCCGAACTGACATGAGCTAAGCGATCAGTCGTCTCGACAGCTCTCATACCCGTCAGTAGAGGATTCACGAGGCGACAACACACTCTCGGGATGAACTAGACGACGACAAGCTCGAATGTGAACGATGAAGATGGCCTGCTAGCAGGTTACGAGCTTCCGCGAAGTGTTGTTTCGTAAGTCATCTATTTTCATGGTTATTGACCATATAATGAGAGAAAACACAAAAAATTGGGACATCACGTTTTACGTTCCTGCTATTTTAATGGCTAGTTACCAATCAAGACAACCTCGCCTGAAGCCATTGCTTGATGCAGTCCCTCCCGGATTCGTGGTCGATACACCGTGGCTCAGAGCACGAGGCATTGACCCCAAGTCCATTCACAATTATGTTGCTCGTGGCTGGATCGAGCGCATCGTTCGCGGTGTGTACCGTCGCCCACTACCCGAGGGTGTACCAACTGAAGACAAGCTGTCATGGACTGTTCTTCTCATATCCCTGCAACGCTTGATGAACTACTCCGTACATCTGGGCGGAGAAAATGCATTGGATCTAGCCGGACATAGGCACTACCTCAGACTGGGTGGATGGCATCGCATCCATTTATGCGGTGAGGTACCGTCCTGGCTGAGACGCCTCCCGCTCGCGGAGAAGATTGTCACAAGACCAAATAAGCTGTTCGGCGACGACTCAACCGGTATCGAGGATTCAAGACTCGGCATGGGAGCCTTGTTTGAACTGTGGGGTTGGCGTGTCAGGCTATCCTCACCCGAGCGTGCAATTCTTGAAATGCTGAACGAAGTACCTCAACGAACCAGTTTCGACCACCTAGACAAGATTTTCGACGGATTGGTATTGTTGCGCCCCAAGGTGCTTTCTAAGCTACTGTATAGTTGCCAGAGCGTTAAGGTGCGTAGGCTTTTCTTTGTGTTCGCGGATCGGCATCAGCATCCGTGGCGAAAACACTTGGATACATCGAAGATCGACTTTGGATCCGGACCACGAGCGTTAGTCAAGGGCGGAAGGTTTCATCCAACCTATGGCATCACAATTCCTCAAGAACTGATGCCCTTCGAAAGATCTGACGTAAACACCGATTTTTGACCCGCCCTCTTGGCAGTTTCGTCCTTGGGTGCGATTTCTATGCAACATCGTGCAACAGTTGAATTTCGCTTCTAATTGAGACTCACTCCTCTTCACATTGATCCAGAGTTGCCGCTTCGTCGTTGTGATCTGGCTTATGTCTGTCGTTCAGAGGTAATCGATTCTGTGGGTCGATGACTTACTCGAATGAATCACAGTGGCGTTCTTGCGTCGTCTAATCCTGTTCGAACCAAACACAACGCTGCCATCGAAGAAGAGACACGGTGGCTCCCGTGAGTAATCGATTGGAATCGTGAGAAGGTGAAAGGCATTCGATAGAATCGAGCGACTGGATTTTCAAGACTTCGACATGACTAGCCCACTTCGTATCGGAACTCTCGGTGCCGCCGGAATCACCCCAGCCGCTCTAATTGCTCCAGCCGCCGAGAACGATGATGTCGAAGTCGCTGCGATTGCTGCGCGAGACCGCTCTCGGGCGGAAACGTTCGCGTCGCGGGCGGGAATTCCAACAGTCTACGACTCCTACGACGAGGTCGTCGAAGACTCCTCGCTGGACATCATCTACAACCCTCTTCCAATCCATCTGCATCACAAATATTCCATCAAGGCACTTCGGGCCGGAAAGCACGTTCTTTGTGAGAAGTCATTCTCGATGAACGCCCAAGAAGCACAAGAAATGGCAGATGTAGCCGAAGAGACAGGACTCGTGCTGATCGAAGCGTTTCACTATCGCTACCATCCCGTGTTCAAGAGTGCGTTGGAGATCTTCGATTCAGGTGTACTTGGAGCAATCCAAAATCTAAGAGCTGAATTCACAGTCGGCACTCCCAACGCCGAGAACATTCGAATGCACTATGAAACAGGTGGAGGAGCAACCATGGACATGGGTTGCTATCCGATTTCGTGGGTCCGACACATCATGCGTTCTGAACCTCGGGTGGTTGGTGCGACTGCCATCACGGGCAATCCTCAAGTCGACATGAGACTTGATGTCGAGATGGAGTTCGAAGACGGCATCGCCGGCACCACAGTGGGGTCAATGAACGATCCAGGGTTCAGTGCCTTCTTGGAGGTAAACGGCGAAGAGGGCAAGCTCTACGTTCAGAATCCGCTAGTACCGCAGCACGGCAATCGCATCACATTGACGATCGATGGCAAGACAGTTCGAGACGAGGAGCTTACTCGTCGTCCGACCTACTCCTATCAGCTCGAAGCGTTCGTTGACGCGGTCCGGAACGGGACATCATTGCCAACGGATGCTCATGATGCTGTCAAGCAGATGCGTGTGATTGACGCTGCCTATACAGCAGCCGGACTATTGCCTCGTCGCACTGGTTGAGAAATCGAAGAACTGAAACTTCCTAGTTGACCATCACACGTTCGGGCATTTCCACCCATCGACCGTTCTGAACTTGCATGAGCACGATTTCCTTGACACCGTTGTGGTTGTCGGGTGAGAACTGCAACTTGTAGCCAAAGATGTCGTCGTATTCGCCAATGGTTTCGAGTGCGGCGACGAATTTCTCTCGGGTGAGGTCGCGACCAGCTTTTTCCAATGCAATGACTATCAGATCGGCTCCTCGGTAACCTTCCATGCCGGTGGCATCCGGCGTCTTGCCGAATCTCTCCACATACCTGTTGAACCACTCCACTGCTGTCTCGTTCTCACTGGTATCGGGATAAATGCGGGACATGTGAGAGAACGCGAAGTAACCCTCGCCTGCGCCGCTCTCTTGCTCTGCAACCGCAAAAGATGCACCGGCGTTACTGCCCACGAAGTCGACATCTTCCCAGCCGATCTCTTTAGCCATGCTCAAGATTCCGATGGTGTCAGTGGCCACTGTTCCCATGAGCACGAGATCGCACCCCGCATCGCGAAGACGAAGCACAGACGCCGTGAACTCCGTCTCAGTGCTTCGATGAGCAGTCACGGCTGCGATTTCCAGTTCTAGGGCTTCGGCTTCGTCTTCGGCTCCGACGAGGATTTCGTGGCCAAAGTCATTGTCGACGTGCGCAACACAAGGGGTTGTCCGATTCTGAGTCTCTGTGAAGTACCTCACAGCAGCGCGTGTTTCGTAGTAGTAGATCCCTCGTTGACTGAACATCAGTCTTTCATACTGCTCAAAACCTTCATCGGCTTCAGCCATCTTGATGGATCCCGTAATGGGGAAGAGATTAGGAATTCCTGCCTCAAATTGATCTTGCATGACTGCCAGATTGTTTGGAGTTCCCAGTGCCAGATACATCGCAAAGATCTTGTCGAGGTTAATCAGCTTGTCTGCTGCGCGAATCGAATTGGGAACTTCGTACCGCGTATCCTCGACTACGAATCGGATCTTTCTGCCATGCACTCCGCCTGCTTCGTTCGCTTCGTCGAACCGCATTCGAGCTCCGTTGACCGAGTCCGCACCATAGAAAGCAATGGGGCCCGTCAAATCAGTATGGGTTCCAAATACGATCTCGTCGTCGGATACACCGACTTCCTGACTGCTTGAACTAGCCTGACCAGCAGAGTCGCCCGTTTCATCCGAATCGGACGAACCTCGATTGCATCCCGAGAGCAGGAGGCAGAACCCCATTGCCATCAACGCCAAACTGAATTTCGATTGCATTCTCATAGCTGTCCTATAGTTGTTAACTGATTTGCGTGCGTGGAGATTGACAGAGCCACAGCGAGCGCGGTGAGTGTTTGAGAGACCTAGTCGCAATCGCCGTGTCACTTACTCAATCAACTACTGGACTGGCACGTCCAGTGTCCAGCTCGTTCCTGGAACTAGCGACGAATCTCGTCGCCGACCTGCTAAGTATGGCATAGGTTCACACCTAGCGTTGAATCACGAATAGAAGTTGAGGACACGGGAACGCATGCGAGATTTGCGGAGTCTGCTAACCAGTTGAGCCGAAGCAATCAGTCAAATCCAGCGCGAAACACCTGCGTCCTATGCCAATCAACAAATTCAAGGCTCGGAAGCAAGTCGGCCTCGCGAGGTAAACGAATCGGTTCCTTGTCGAAGTCCCAAAGCATTGCTGCCGTTCTTCCTTCTCCGTTCAAATGAGGCGAAACTTCAATAGTCCATCCAGAATCCGATTGTCTCAGTCCCCATGCACCGCGATCAAGTGCTCTGTGGTGGAATCCACATAAAGCCAGTCCGTTAGGAACCTCATCCGGTCCGCCGTGAGCATGCCACTTGATGTGAGCCGCGTCCAGATCGAGCAAGTCGTCATCGAGACGAAGTACGGACCCACACACACAACAGCTACGCTGATAGGTTCTCAAGACATGCTCTCGAAACCGAGGATCCCGTTTGCGAACCGCGATTGCATCAGCGTGCGAATCTTCCAAGCTGGCAACTTGGATCTCGAGTCCCACAAAACGGCGGATGTCGTCGTGAAGTGATGTCGCAAAGTGCTTGTACAAGAGCCGCCGCACTGCTGTGTCCATCACGACAGGATTTTCGTGGAGGAAACTGTAGATTTCATCTGGAAATCCGCCTTCGACCTCGTGTTTCAAGACCTGTTTTCTTGTTAGATCCAGATCCTCGATGTGTTGCAGCTCCGCTGGTCGCTTGAGCTCCCACAAACCATCGTTCGATAGCCTCTTGAACGGTTCAAGTGGATGTTGAGTTCGTCGTGGGCGACCAAATCGTTCAAGCAGTCGAGTCAGTTGCGGTTCGATCGTTTTGAAGGTCGCGAGGCGGTCGCCGTCAGATCGAATACGGCCGAACGCATACAGGAGCAACAACGGCTTGTGCGGTGCACGTTCACCATGGCGTTGCCAGATTTGAATCCGGTCGATGAGATTGAGAAATCTTGTTCGATCCAAGGGGTAGAAAGTACTGTTTAGCTCGTAGTTGTGCGTGAACTAGACAAACGATCTCTTGCTTCCAGCTACGAAACAATTCTAGCCGTGTCATCTCGATTCGTCGCTCCTACGCGTGGTCGATTGAACGAGCATTGAATAATTGCGAAACCTTCTCCGATCCAAACTTCCCTGCTCGATTGAAGCCTGAATCAAACAGCCCTGCTCGGACCGATGTGAGCAGTTGGCATAGCGGCAACCGCTGATCAGTTCCTCGATGTCCGGAAAAGTCTTCGGCAAATTCGCGACATCGCCAACCAACTCGATCGTTCGGGTACCAGGAACGTCAACAACCATTCCACCTTCTGGTATGCGTAGCAATCTTCGAGATGAGGTTGTATGCCGACCTCGTGCGTCTCGGACTCGAACCGCATGTGTTCGCTGAGTGTGTGTCCCGACAAGTGTGTTGATGATCGTGGACTTTCCCACTCCAGACGAACCAACGAAGATCCCAGTGCGGGAAACTGGCAATTCCTCCCTCAATTCTTCAACCGTAGTCTTGTCCAATGAATTCACAGCGTGTACAGGAACGCCGAATGCAATGCCCTCCGCTCGTTTGACGTAGGACTCGAATTCATCGTAGAGATCCACTTTGGTCAGCACGATGTGTGCCTCAGCGTTTGATGTCTCAGCCAACGTTAGATAGCGTTCAAGCCGGGATTCGTTGAAGTCCTGGTTGCAAGAGAAGACAGCAAAGATGACATCCACGTTAGCTGCGATGACTTGAGCAGTGTCGGAACGGCGAATGCGGCGACAAAGGACATTGGTACGATCGATGAGACGGACAATGGTTGTACTTGCAGGGTCGACCAAGACCCAATCGCCAACTGACGGTCGGTTGATTGGATTGCCAACAAACCAGCGACCGGAATTCGGGATGAACTGTTCCGTCGATCCATCGCTAACTAACAAGCCGCCGCGATGAACTGCGACAACACGAGCGGGTGAGAAACCATCGACTACATCTGCATTGCTAACTTGCCCACGGAGAAAGCTAGACCAACCCAAGCTCTTTGTTGCTTCCACTTAGAGTTGTATGTAGCTCAAGTGTGAGAGCGTTTGATGTACTTGGACCGGAAACAATCTGGACGGATCGATTCCGCTACACCACAGGACGAAGTCAACTCGGTTCCACTCAGTTGATTCCATAGGCGAACTAGATTGGTCGTTTACAACACGACACGACCAAGTCCTGCCGACTGTTAGAGAAGTCCCATTGCAATTCCGTACCTCGGCTGTAATGTTCGGAGTATCGAGTCTTGGTAGTGTACAACCACAACAAACAACCTTGGCGAGACCTAACAACCGCAAACTGGCATCGGGTCACGCGAACTGTGACCCGATTGAACGTTCAGAAAGTAGACCATGTGCCTCGATCCCCGAGAAACCACTCCGCAGAGAGCGACGACCCAAGTCCCAGAATGTAGCATTCAAAAGGCGAACCCAAGACCGATTCCTGTGGTAGTCAGACCACCGTGACAGTCGATCGTGCTACGATGGGATGTCGTAGCAAGTCCGTCGTGGACACTCCTACGCGAGCGAGCCCTTCAACTCCTACAGAATCCAAGATGCCCAAACGCGCCCCCCGAAACCGAACTCTAACTTGCAATTCGAACGAAATGAGCACGTTATCCGAAGCAATATTGACGATTGAATCCCCAGTCTCCGAGAAGGGTATAACCGGTCAATTGATTCAAGGGGACTTCTTCCAGCTGGCGAGATTCCTTCCAAGCAATTTCATCAGCCTATTGATTCTAGATCCCCCTTACAACTTGACAAAAAACTATAATGGTGAGTACTTTGGCAAAATGACGGAAGAAAATTACTCTACATGGTTTGCTAGAGCGATTGCACTTCTTGATCCTATGCTAAAGTCGGACGCTACAGTCTATGTTTGTGCTGACTGGAGGACCTCAAGGATAGTATTGCCTATACTTGAAGACCAATTTCATGTCCAAAATCGAATAACATGGGAACGAGAAAAAGGAAGGGGAGCCAAGAGAAACTGGAAAAACAACACGGAAGATATATGGTTTTGTACCAAGTCTTCTGATTACTATTTCAATGTAGACTCGGTGAAACTGAAACGCAAAGTACTAGCTCCCTATCGAGACAACGGAATACCTAAAGATTGGATTGAAGAAACAGATGGAAATTTCCGGATGACCTATCCCTCCAATATTTGGACTGACTTGACGGTACCCTTCTGGTCCATGCCCGAAAACACGCCACATCCAACACAAAAACCGGAAAAGCTACTCGCCAAACTGATTCTAGCGAGTTCCCGAGAGGGGGATTTCGTCTTCGATCCATTCGTTGGTAGTGGTACCACCGCCGTAGTAGCTGAGAAGCTTGGAAGACGATGGTGTGGAATGGACATTAACTTAGAGTTTCTCTGCTGGGCCAGAAAACGCGTTCTCTCGGCAACTCAAGATGCAACCATTCAGGGGTATAGCGAAGGAGTTTTCTGGGAGAGAAACACCTTAGCACGGTCAAAGCACCCAGATCTACCAAAAAGAGACTATAATCGGGCACAAGGAGACCTCTTTGAGTGAAGTCCAGCTTCTATCGCAACGGACACCACGTCTATGTTGCGGATGCCATTCGAGACCATATCAATTCGCTGGACCACTTCCTTTCGGAACAGACCACCATTAGTCCTAGGGCAGTTGGTGATGAGATCGAATCATTGGTCTCCGAAAAGCTGAAGGAGCTACTCGGCGAGTGGTGTCTCGAGTACAAGTCTGATTTTTCACGCCGGGCAATGGCCGATATCGCGTTTACGGACGTGGACGGAGTCTATTCCATGATTGACGTAAAGACCCATCGAGAAGACACAAGGTTCAATAGGCCAAATCTAACCTCGGTTCAACGGCTTGTTCGTTTCTATGGGTCAGACGAGCATGTATTCTCTATACTGATGATACAGTATGGTATACAAGGGATTGATCTTACGGTTTCTGAAGTTCTGTTTTCCCCGATTGAGCATCTTGATTGGAAATGTCTATCAATTGGAGCACTGGGCTGGGGTCAGATTCAAATCATTGACTCCAACAATGTCATTCTTGACGAAAAAAAAGACGAGAAAACAATGGATGATAGAGTTGTGTGATCAAATGCTAGAGTTTTACCCAAAAGAAATTGAGAAAGTAGCAAAGCGGTTAAAATTCTTTGAAGATATCAGAAAGAATTGGGAAGAGAAGAGAGATCACGACTCCGATTGAATTAGGATCAACTAGCAACAAGAAAGTAGTTTCCTTAGATTTTAGTTTCCTTTGTTCGCTTCCAAATTCGCTAATAAATTTCCAATTTATTTGTCACAATAAAACTTTTCCATTTAAGAGCGGCTTGTGGTCAGAACTTACTTCGATAGTCGACCGAATGATAGATTGATTGCAGTTGGAATTTTCTTCCCGTGCATGAATCGTGTCGAGACAAGAGAACAATTACTTACTAAGTAGCGTACATGTCCGCTATGAGACCGGAGTATTTCTCGTTGACCACTTTACGTTTGAGTTTCTGAGTAGGTGTCAATTCTTCGTCTTCCGCGTCGAGCAATTGATCGATCAACCGAAACTTCTTGACCGTCTCGACTTGGGCGAACATCGTATTGACCCGTTCCACTTCGTCGTTGATTAGGTCCTGCACTTGTTGAGTGTGACAGAGGCTCGTGTAGTTGGTGAATGGAACATCGTTGTCTTGTGCATATTGAGTCACGTTCTCGTGATCAATCATGATTAGGCAAGTCAGGTAGGGCTTGCGATCACCGACGACGACTGCGTCCGTGATGTACGGAGAGAATTTCAGCTGATTTTCGATCTCGCTGGGTGTGATGTTCTTTCCTCCAGCAGTAATGATGATGTCCTTCATCCGATCTAAGATGTAGACAAATCCATCGTCATCGATTCTTCCGACATCCCCGCTGTAAAGCCATCCCTGGCGGATGGTTTCCGCTGTCTTCTCCCTCTGGTTCCAATACCCCAGTATCACTCCTGGACTGCGAATGAGAATCTCGTTCTCTTCGGACAGCGAGACTTCGACTCCACTGGCCGGTTTTCCGACACTGCCGATACGGTGATCGTCCTCGACATTGCAGGTTGCAACTCCCGTACACTCAGTTTGACCGTAAAGTTCGTACATAGGTTTGCCTAGCGCCCAGTACCACTCAATCAAATCTGGAGCAATCGGTGCCGCCGCCGTCGAAAGCCATCGGCACTGATCAATTCCCAGGGCCCGTCGGATGTTTCGCAAGACGGCGAACTCGACTAGGAAGAACTGCAGGGCCAACCACATTGACGGCTTATCGTTGTTCTTTACGATCCCAGCACGTTTTTGCCCTATTTTGAGTGCAATGTCGTAGGCCCATCGCCCCAGTGCAGTGGCTTCCTTGCGCATGATCGACACAGCGGAATACTGTTTCTCCCAAACACGAGGCACGGCAAAGTGAATTGTTGGTTCAACTTCGCAAATATCGTTCACTAGAGTGTCAAGACTCTCGACGAGATGCACTTCCGAAGCGGCTTCAATCACAGAGAATGTGTAGAACATCCGCCCCGCGATATGTGCAAGCGGCAAGAAACCCAATTGTCGATCTTGCTGATTGACCCCGTAGCTGTCTTGAAGGCAATTCATCATGAAGAGCATGTTGCGTTGCGAGATCATTGCGCCTTTCGGCGGACCGGTCGTGCCTGATGTGTAGGTCAGGATCATCAGATCCTCGACGTCAGCGTCTTCGATTGCCTTCGACCATGCATCTGGATGCTGCTCACGGTACTGTTTGCCAATCTGCCGAAGATCCTGCAGAGACATGCACATGTCGTCATCGAGCTTGCGCAAACCCTCCATGTCGAAGATGAAGATCTTCTGCAAAGTAGGAGTCCGATCACGGACCTGCAACACTTTGTCGAGCTGTTCTTCGTCTTCTGCAAAGTAGAACTTGGTACCCGAGTCGTTGATCAAGTACTCGACTTGGTTGGGTGCATCCGTTGGATAGACGCCATTGCTCACCGCTCCAACGCAGATCGCGCCGAGGTCAGCGAACATCCACTCCTTGTTGACCTCCGAAGCGATCGAGACGATGTCGCCTCGTTCCAGTCCAAGCGATGTCAGCCCCAGTCCGATGAGCTGTGCTTCCTCACCCCAGTCTCCCCATGTGTACTCGTTCCAGATGCCGAAATCCTTTTCACGGATTACGACCTTGTCCTGCAGTTCTTTTGATCGCCGCTCGAAAAGCTGAGGAATGGTTTCGGGAAACTGCCCGGCTTCGTTCATCGCCATGTCTTTCTCTGTTTCCACCGACGCTGACCCCGCACTCCTTCGTCCTTCATACCGAGATAGAACTCTTGAACATCCGTCGCGTTCGAAAGCCTCTCACACGTGTCTTCCATCACAACCCGGCCGTTTTCCATGATGTAGCCGTAGTTGGAAAGTTCCAGCGCCATTCGGGCGTTTTGTTCAACTAGCAGGATCGTGACCCCTTGATTCTCATTGATCGACCGAATGATCCCAGCAATCTCGTGAACAAGCTTTGGAGACAGCCCAAGAGAAGGTTCATCAAGCAACATGAGCTTGGGAGACAGCATCAATGCACGGCCAATCGCCAGCATCTGCTGCTGACCGCCCGATAGAAAACCGGCGGCCAACTTCCGATTCTCACTAAGTGTCGGAAAATACTCGTAAATGAGTTCCAGGTCGGAACGAACTTGCGCCCCTCGACGAGTGTAAGCGCCCATCATCAGGTTCTCTTCCGTCGAGAGAAACGGAAAAATCTCGCGGCCCTCCGGAACATGCCCTATACCCGAACGGGCAATCTTGTCAGGTTCCTGGCTCGTTACTTCTCTACCGTCAAAGTGGACACTACCCTTTTGCGGTGCCATTGCACCCGAAATGGTCTTGAGAACTGTGGTTTTCCCTGCACCGTTAGCTCCCAACACCGTGACTATCGTTCCTTCTTCGACTACAAGTGAAACTCCGCGAATCGCAACGATGGGACCGTAGTAGGTCTCGATGTTTCGAACAACTAGAAGCTCGTCGCTCATTGCAATTCAGGTTCCCAAGTACGCGTTGATCACATCGGGGTGGTTGCGCACTTCATCCGGCGTTCCCACAGCGAGCTGCTGGCCGTCCGCCATAGCCAACACGCGATTGGACACACGCCCAATGAGGCTCATGTCGTGTTCGACCATTACGATCGTGATTCCCAATTCCTCGTTGATGTCCTCGATCCAAAATGACAAGTCTTCGGTTTCCTCCGGGTTCAGACCTGAAGAGGGTTCGTCGAGCAACAGTAGTTTCGGATCAAGACACAGAGCTCGCGCGACTTCGACGATTTTTCTGATTCCGAACGGCAACGAGTCCACCAGCTTTTCGCGGTAGTTCTGCAGATGCAACAGGTCAATGACATCCTCGGCTTTGCGGCGAAAGTCGATTTCCTGACGGCGATTCTTAGGCAGGAACAACATCTCGGATAGAACCGTCGTCTTGCGGCGAATGTTCTGCGCTATCAGCAGATTCTGCAGAACTGTTTCGTGATCGAACAACTCCACGTTTTGGAAGGTTCGTGCAATTCCCCGCTTGGCAATCACATGCGGAGCCACTTTCGTGATCTCTTCCTGCTCGAAGAGAATGACACCTTCATCGACATCGTAGAACCGGCTAATCAGGTTGAACACCGTCGTCTTGCCGGCACCGTTTGGCCCCATGATGCTGAAGATTTCCCCTTGTTCGACCTCGAACGAGAGATCCTGGATGGCGTGAATCCCGCCGAAACTCACCCAGACGTTTCGAGTCTCCAGCATCGTCTAGTGAACGCGTTCGGTCTTCAAATAGGATTTCTGCCGCAAGAAAGTCTTCTTGCGATACAGCGGGAACTGACTGAAGAACAGTCGGATCTTGACCCAGCGTCCGTAGATGCCCAGTGGTTCGTACATCAGGAACAAGATCAACACTGCTCCAAACGTCAGCGGCTCCAAACCTCCGCGTTGCGCAATCTCATCGGGTAGCCAATCCCGAACCACCGCGATGAACTGGGGCACGATCGTAATGAAGAACGCTCCGAAAATGACCCCATGAAGCGATCCTAGACCACCAACCACCACTAGCATGAGCAACGTGATCGAGACCATGATTGTGAACGAGTCGGGAAAGAGAAACCCAATTCGATGGGCGTACAGTGCTCCGGCCAATCCAGTCAACGCTGCAGACAGTGAAAACACCAAGGTCTTGGTGCGCACGATATTGACACCCATCGCCTGCGCGGAGATCTCGGAATCGCGAACGGCAATGAACGATCTACCAGTCGGTGAACGCAAGAGATTGATCACTCCGAGAAAGACGACGAGCAAGACCCCCAAACAGACGTAATAGAACGTCGTCGATCCATCCAAAGAAAATCCGAAGACCGCCGGATCCTGAACGCGCAACCCGTGGTGGCCACCGGTTAATGCGGGCCAATAGCCCAGTACCTTCTCGACGATCATGGCAAAAGCCAAGGTTGCGATAGCGAGATAAATCCCTGTCATTCGAAGCGACGCAATGCCGACGAGAAAGCCTATTGCGCCGGTTATCAACGCTGCGAAGGGAATGGAAACGTAGAGCGGAACGCCGTACTTGTACATGATCGCGTGAGCGTATGCACCCAAGGCCATGAACGCCGCGTGACCTAGGCTAACCAATCCCGAGTAGCCGACCAGCAACATCAGACCGACACCCGCGATCGCCCAAATGAAGAGTTCAGTCAGCTGCTTCTCGTAGAAGACCTCAAGTGCAAAGGGCGCAAACACAAGAGCGGCAACCAATGCGATATACCACGCTGCATGAGTGCTGTGCTTGAAGACATCGATGTCTCGACCGTAGTTGGTCTTGAGGATGTAGCGCATCAGACTTTCTTCTTCTGCGTGGAGGCGATCAAACCAGACGGTCGGATCAGCAGCATCAGGAGCAAGAGAATGTAGGCACTCGTGTCACCGAGTCCCTTCCCTACGTAGTACTGTGCGAACTGCTCGATTACTCCGATCGACAAGCCTCCGATGATGGCCCCAGGCAGGCTTCCGAAACCGCCGACGATTGCCGCCGCGAACGCCTTGATTCCAGAAAACCCCATGTTGGGAACCACAGAAGTCAATGGTGCAAACAGAACGCCTGCAATGGCGGCAATTCCCGCTGCTATCGCCCAAGTGAAGGCGATGATGCGTTTGACCGGAATCCCCACATAGAACGCAGCCAGCTGGTTCTGCGAGGATGCTTGCATCGCAACACCCATTCGAGTGAACTTGAAGAACAAGTACAGCGACAGGCAAAGTGCAATCGTTCCCCCGATCACGACCAGATTGGACACACCAAGGAACACATCGCCAAAGCTGATCACTGTGTCCGAATATGGGGTTCGAAGTTCCTTGGGATCGTGCCCCCAGACCATTCCTGCCACAGCACGAAGTACAAACCCCAATCCGATTGTGACCATCAGCACAGCGAACGGGGGTTCGCCAATCATTCTCCGGAGCATCGTCCGTTCGACGAGAAGCCCGATAGCACCTGTTGCAAGCACTGCCAGGACAACGGCCACCAGATAATTCCACTCTAGGAATTGAGTGAAGGTGATCGCCAAGAACGCCCCGAGCATCATGAATTCGCCCTGTGCGAAATTGATCATTTCGGTCGCCTTGTAGATCAAGACGAAACCCAGAGCGATCAATCCGTAGACGCATCCTTGTGAGATGCCTTTGAGAAGGAGCTGAAGAACCGTATCCATCGATTGAGAATCAGATCATTGCGACAGATACGCCGGACTCAAGTGGCTCGATCCACTCTCAAATGCTTCACAATCACACCCAGATGGATGTTGCGGTTGTAGCAAAGAAGACCTCCCTAGATGCCCTTCCTCACCAACAGTCATAGTCGGCACGGGCAGAAAAATTATAGGAGAGGCAATCGAGTAGCACAGTTGTACTGCTCCTACTAAGTCACACACCCTAGACAACTCAGTGGGAATCCGTTAGCCTGCCCTCGGAATCTCGAAATTCCGGCCCGTTCACGCGTACTCTACCGTCCCCGAACTTGCTGTCTCGTGCACGCAACGTTTCTCGCAGTCCTTTCTCCTGAACGGACTGTCTGAATCCGTCAGCAGCCCTCGTGTTGTGCCCTCGAACATCATTCTCCGACGCCATTCGCTGCAGGGTTCGAGCTCCCATCAACTCCATGGCCATGTTGATGATCCTCTTGTTGGTTGAGAGCAAGTCCGGATCGATTTTTTCAAGGCGATCCGCGAGTTGCTCCACCTCGTATTCGAGATGCTCTGAAGGCACAGCCTTCATTACGAGTCCGATTTGCTGGGCTTCGGCACCTGTGATCATGTCGCCTGTCAAGTTGAGTCGTTTGGCCCACTGCGGTCCAACGTGATAGATCCACATGTTGTTCGGCAACGCGCCCAAGTCGCGTGCGGGAGGGAATCCGATCAACGTGTCGTCCGCGGCGATGATCATGTCGCACATCAACGCAACATCGGTTCCGCCAGCTAGGCAATAGCCGTGAATCTGGCAGATAACCGGCTTGTGCATGTCGAATATGGCCATGCGATATCGCTGACCCCTTTCCAACTGCCACGCGTCGTCGTCAATGCTGCGACCACCTCGATAGTTGTTCTCACGAGACTGGATTCGAGACACCGGCACATTGCCGTCGGCTCCGGTCAAGTCGTAGCCAGCTGAAAACGCTCGACCTGCGCCGCGCAAGATAACGCAGTGGACATCGGTGTTGTTGTCTGCCTCCCACAGAGCTTCGTTCAGTTCAGACTGAAGGCGAAGCGTCAGCGCGTTGAGTTTCTCGGGGCGATTCAGCGTTATTCGCGCCCGCCCTCGCTCGACTTCGTACAAGATGCTTGAAAATTCCGACATGGCAAGTCCTGATTGTTGATTGACAAGAGTGTTGACCTAGTGTACGAACGAAACTGGTTCCACTCGACCAAACGTGTGAAGGGCACAGGACATTGGGATCAGTCGCAAGAGCAACTGACCGATCCCTGCTCGCGAGAGTGCTCGATCGACGCACCCAATCTACAACCATGCTCCTACAATGAAAACCGATTGACCGCCGAAATGATGAGAACCACCTGATTCGTTATGACCACTCAATTCCCCCGACGGCTAGCGTTGATTCATTGTTTGTGGAAATGCTCAATTGCCGTTCTGCTTTTGGCCGCGTTTCCTATCGCTGCCGGACCCGAAACAGTTTGGGAGGAGAAATGTGCGGTTTGCCACGACGAGCCCGCTGACAGCAAGACTCCTTCTCGTGCCGACATCGAGCTGATGGGGAAGACCAGAATCCACTACGCGTTATCCGGGGGTCGGATGGCCATACACATGCAAGGGTTGGACCCAGGTGCACTTCCAGACCTTGTCGACTATCTCAACAAGCTTGACGAACAGACCATCGATCCGTCCAAGAGCTGCGAAGATCGACCCATTTCCAACGACATCGCGGTGTCGCACTGGGGAATCGACCTTCACAACACCCGCAATCAATCCAATAGCAGCATCGACAGTTCCAACATCGGCGACATCAAGCTCAAGTACGCGTTCGGCATACCCAATACCTCCGAGATTCGATCCTGGCCAGCGCTCTCCGCCGACACCATCTTCCTTCCATCGACCAACGGCACTCTCTATGCCATCGACCGAGACATTGGGTGTGTCAAATGGACCTACGAATCCGAAGTACCGTTGCGTACGTCTGCACACTTGATTCACGCCAATGAGAAACTGCAAGTTGCGGTAGGCGACATCCGCGCACGCACTCACCTTCTCGATGCACAGACAGGTGAGCTAGTCTGGGTTCGCAACGTTGGCGATTCCCCTTTGAATACCACTACAGGTGCGCCTGTCTTCTACGCCGACAATTGGTACATCCCGGTGTCGTCGTTTGAAATTGCGGTGGCGATGAACCCACGCCACGAATGCTGCAAGTCGCACAGACTCGTCAAACAATTGGTAGCCGATTCCGGAGAACTGGAGTGGACCGCACACATGACCGAACCAGCGGAACCAACAACCGAGAACGACGCGGGCACCCAGATGTACGGCCCTTCTGGCGCGCCGGTTTGGACCACCCCAGCCATCGACGAAAAGCGTGGTGTGCTGTATATCGGGACTGGAGAGAACACATCTCGTCCATCAACCGACATGTCGGACTCGATTGTGGCGATCGATCTTCAGTCAGGTGAGGTGAAAGCGTTCTTTCAGGGGTACAAGGACGACGCTTTCAACATGGCCTGTGGCACAAGAAGATCGGAGAATTGTCCAGAAGACCCCGGGCCGGATTTTGATTTCGGTGCGTCTCCAATACTGGTTACCACAGCGGAAGGCAAAGACCTGATTCTGGCTGGCCAGAAGTCCGGCGACATCTGGGCTCTGGACCCGGACAAGAATCTGGAACTAGTGTGGCAAAACAAACTGTCGAACGGGAGTGCGCTCGGAGGCGTCCATTGGGGCATGACTGTTGTCGGAGACACACTGGTCGTTCCCATCGCTGACCCTGAGTTTATGACCAAAGATCCCAAACCCGGGGTCTATGGGATCGATATCGAGTCTGGCGAAACCGTCTGGGAGCATCGTGTAGAACGCGGATGCGAAGTCTCCTTTGATCGGAGAGAGACATGGCCGGACTGTCCCTGGCACTACGGATTCTCAGCTGCGGCGAGTTCGACCAACGACATCGCCTTTGCAGGGTCGCTCAACGGGACATTCTCGGCGTTCAACGCTTCTGACGGTGAAGTGCTTTGGAGCTACGACACCAAGAGAGAATTTGAGACGGTCAATGGAATTGAGGCACATGGCGGCGCAATCGACAATCCTGGGGTTGTGATCGCCGGCAACCAGCTGATTGTGATGTCAGGCTACTCCTTGTTCGGACAAATGCCGGGCAATGTAATGCTTGTGTTCGAACTCTAGGCAATGCCGAGCAAAGCGTCAGCAGACAACTATCAACAATTAGGTAGACGAGCGGCGAGGAAGGAGCTTGTCAGCGCCGTATTGGCGCAGAATCTGAATCTCGTTTCACAATTTGTTCAGCTTCGACCGGATATCGTCGATGCTCGAAACTCGCACGGACATACTGCCCTAAGCGAGGCGGTCACAACGGACAACCTCGAACTGGTGAAGTTGCTTGTTGAGGCCGGGGCAGATCCGAAGCAGTGCAACCATGGAGGATCTTCGCTCATCGATGCTGCGGCGTACATCGGTTCCGTTCCGATTGCCGAGTACTTGAAGGAGAACGGCTGCTTCCTGACCATTCACCATGCCGCATCGCTCGGCTATGTGAACTTCATTCGCGAACAACTGGACCAGAACGAGAGCTTGATATATGCCCGCGGGCCTCGAGGCGAAACGCTGATGCACAACGGCGCACATGGAAACCACGTCGAAATCTGCAGCATGTTGTTGGACCGCAACGCGGAAGTCGACTCAATGGATCGTCAAGGAAACACTCCGCTGTGCCACGCCGTCGAGAACAATTCAGTCGAGTGCGCGGAACGATTGCTGATTGCCGGAGCCAATCCCAATCAGTCCGCTGGCTATTACGGCGGTACAGTTCTACATCGGTCGATCATGCACAAAAGCATTCCCATTGCGAAATTGCTGCTCGACCACGGCGCGGACCCCAATCGACAGGATGTGTCAGGCAAGACAGCACTTCACGCAGCAATCACTAGTGGCAAGCTGGAAATCGTCGAAGCCGTTCTAGACAAGCCCATCGACTTGGAATTGAAGACGCGGTCCACTCGACTGCAACCTGGAAACGAGACTGCGCTCGATTACGCCAGACGGGTCAACAAGAAACGAATCCTGGCCTTCCTCGAACAACGTTTGGCTTAGCAATCGAGGGGATCCGAGCGCGCTGACATCCAGACGAACGCACTAGAATCTCCTCAACACTCTTGCAACCTCAGACTACGGACTAACCAATGGCCTCAATTCGACCCTATGACTTATACGTTTCTTCCGAAGTCATCATCGACCTACGTGAACGGTTGGAACGGACTCGTTGGCCAGATCGAGAGCTCGTTTCAGACTGGACACAGGGAGTACCACTGAGCTATGTGCAGGAAGTGTGCGACTACTGGCGGACTTCCTACGATTGGTTCGACACCGAAGAACGACTCAACGAATTCAACCACTACATGGTGACCATCGACAACGTTGACATTCACTTCATTCACGCGCGAGCGGAGAATCCCGACTCTAAGCCGCTGATCATCACCCATGGATGGCCGGGATCCATTGTCGAATTTGAAGATTTGATCCCACTGTTGCGCGACCCTTTGATCCACGACCAATCCACGTATCACGTTATTGTTCCTTCATTGCCGGGATTCGGCTTCTCCGGAAAACCTACCGCCACAGGCTGGGGAGTTGACAGGATCGCCGATGCATGGGTTGAGTTGATGAGCATTCTCGGCTACGAGAAATTCCTAGTCCAAGGAGGAGACTGGGGAGCTGCAGTGAGCAGTTCGATTGCTGCGAACCATCCTGATCGGTGTATGGGCATTCACACAAACATGCCGACTGTAGGACCAAGGCGGGACACTATGGACGACTTGACACCGCAAGAAGAGGAGGCTCTGCGCGGATCAAAGTTCTATCAGGATTGGGATTCCGGCTACTCCAAGCAACAGAGCACGCGACCGCAGACCTTGGGATATGGCTTGGTTGACTCTCCTGCTGGCCAAGCGGCGTGGATTCTCGAGAAGTTCTACCAATGGACCGATTGCAACGGGCATCCAGAAAACACGATTTCACGCGACCGTCTGCTCGACAACATCATGCTGTATTGGATTTCAGGGGCTGGAGCTTCATCAGCCCGCATCTATTGGGAGAGTTTCGGCCGCGGATCTCGGAAGGACATCACTGTTCCGTCAGGTTGCAGCATATTCCCGAAGGAGATCTTCACAGCATCGAAGAGATGGGTTGAGGCTGTGTATAAGGATCTCCGCTACTACAACGTGCTCGACCGCGGCGGTCACTTCGCTGCGTTCGAGCAACCTGAAGTCTTCGCGGACGAGCTCCGCGCGTGCTTTAGCTTGATGTAGCTACTAGCGTCGGTCTAATCCGAACCAGCTCAATTCGAAAAAGACTGGTAGACGAGCCTTTTGAACTCGTGGCTGTACGGATGCCAGAACCCCGGCATGCGTTGCGTGAAGACGAGACCAGCGAAGTTTCCTCGAGGCGACATCCACGAGTGCGTGCCAGCCAAGCCGCCCCAGTGATACTCGCCTATCGCCGAATCAGATTCACCTTCGGCGGGTTTCTGCTTCAGAGCGAATCCAAGCCCAAACACAGTGTGTGGCATGACCCAACTGGGCAACTGCAATCGCACACCATCAGGCAATTGATTCGTGCGCATCATTTCTAGCGTCGAGGACTCAACAATTCTCTTTCCGTCAAGCTCGCCGCCTCCCATGAGCATCTGCACAAGTCGCGTGTAGTCGGTAATAGTTCCAAGCAAGCCGCCACCTCCCGATTCCAGAGGCCGAGGTCTGCGCACATCGCCGAACATGTCCGGTGTGGCTGTGAGACCCGGTTTCAGAGGATCTTCTGGATCTGCGGCCGCATACAACGCACAGAGACGATCATGCTTGGACTCTGGTACATCGAAGGCCGTATCGGTCATGCCGAGTGGATCGAAGATGGTTGCCTTCAGGTACTCCCCAAACGACATGCCGGACCAGATTTCGATCAGTCGAGCCAGCACATCGGAAGCAACACTGTATTGGAATCGTGCTCCCGGCTGATATGCCAATGGAATCTCGGACAGAGATTCAACCAGTGACTCGAGCGTGCTACCTGGAGAGAGAATCGCATTCTGTGTGTACAAGACATCAACCGGAGATTCAAGAAAGATTCCGTACGAAAACCCCGCGGTGTGACACATGAGTTGTCGGATTGTAGGTGCGGAATCTAAGGGCTCGGTGTCCGTTGGATCGCTCGACCCTCTCCGAAGGACTCTCAATCCACTGAGCTTGGGCAAATACTTTGCGATAGGTTCGTCAAGTTGAAACTTGCCAGATTCCCAAAGAGTCATCGCCGCAATCGCCGTAAACGGCTTGGAATTGGAAAACAGCCGGAAGATTGAGTCGTTGGCCAACGGTATCCCGGCTTCGCGGTCTTGGTGACCGCAAACGTATTGATCAACGACTTCCTGTCCCTCCAAGACAACGGAAGAGGCCATTGCGATGAACTCGTCGTCGATCCATCGATTCAATGAATCGTGGACTTGGTCGAATGACTTGCTGGGCATTACATGAACCTCAACGTTTCGTAGTTTGGTTGAGTCCGACAGGTCTCCCTAGGATCTGCCGTACTCGGCATCGTACTTTCGCAATTCCGCTCGACCGACAACGAGGTGGTGCACTTCATCAGGACCGTCGGCAATGCGCAGAGTCCGTTGACCGGTGTACATCCTGGCTAGCGGTGTCCACTGCGAAACGCCCGTCGCTCCATGTAGCTGAATTGCTTGATCGATGATCTGACATACACGTTCTGGAATCACTGCTTTGATCATGTGAACCCATACGCGCGCTTCTCGATTGCCCAGTACATCCATAGCCTTGGCGGCTTTCAGAACCAACAGTCGCATCATTTCGATTTCGATTCGCGCCCGAGACACCAATTCCAGATTCTTGCCCAAATTGACAAGCGGTCGACCAAAGGCTTCACGCGACATTCCTCGGCGAACCATCAGATCCAAAGCTCTTTCGGCCTGTCCTATCGAACGCATGCAGTGGTGAATGCGTCCCGGTCCGAGGCGTCCCTGAGAGATTTCAAATCCCCGTCCCTCGCCGAGAATGATGTTCTCTTTGGGCACCCGAACATCCTCGAGCAAGATGTGCATGTGTCCGTGAGGTGCGTCGTCGTGACCAAAAACGGTCATCGGTTCAATGATGTTCACTCCGGGTGTATCCAGCGGCACCAAAATCTGGGACTGTTGCTGATGAGGAGCAGCATCCGGACTGGTCTTGACCATGCAAATCATGATCTTGCATCGCTTGTCGCCAGCTCCCGAGATGTAGAACTTCTCGCCATTGATTACCCATTCGTCGCCCTCCAGCACCGCGCGAGTACCGATCTGCTTGGCATCTGAAGACGCCAAATTGGGTTCGGTCATTCCGTAGGCGGATCGAATCTCCCCGTTCAGTAGGGGTTTCAGCCACCGTTCCTTCTGCTCTTCGGAGCCATACCTCTCCAGGACTTCCATGTTTCCTGTGTCCGGAGCACTGCAATTGAGGCATTCCGATGCGATTGGATTCTTGCCCAGCTCCGTAGCGATGTAGGCATAGTCCAGATTCTTCAGCCCTTCGCCTGTTTCAGCATCAGGCAGGAAGAAATTCCAAAGTCCTGCGGACTTCGCCTTATCCTTAAGCTCGTTCAAAATGGACTCCTGACGAGGAGACAGACTCCATCGGTCTCCGTGCTCCGCGGCGGCCTCTTCAAAATCGGGAGTTCGCGGTTGGATTTCCGTGGAGATGAACTGCGTCACTGAGGCGAGCAATGGCTCTGCCTCCACGCTCATGGTCAGGTTATTGAGATCAGCTTCGAGGTCTGATGCGATTGTCTCGGCCATGAGAGGCTCCTACGTCACTAAGAATCAAGCAAAGTCGATTGTATTCACGCTGAAGTGGCAAGACTTAGAAATGAGGGGATATCGGGAAGAGCTAGATTCCTAGGCATCTAAGTGATCGTCGGCTGTGCGCTACCGAAAGGACGATGATTGGAAGAATCTCTATAAGGAGGACAATACTCAGAAAGTAGATTCTGGGGAATCTCAGAAATACAGAACTAGATCTATGTACGTCGAAGTGTCTTGCACGGACCCTGACAGAATGGGAGAATCAACGCTGATCGTGCTATTGGAGCAAGGGGGAGATGGCAACACCTAATTGGAGCAACCAAACGATTTGGACGGGCGATAACCTTCCTGTCATGCGGGGTATGAATTCTCAGTCTGTGGATCTCATCTATCTCGATCCTCCATTCAACTCGAACGCTAACTACGCAGCTCCGATCGGTAGCAAGGCCGCGGGAGCAGAATTCAAAGACACATGGACTCTGTCGGATGTCGATGTCGCTTGGTTAGACCTGATCGAAGCAAAACACGAAAAACTCCGCCGAGTCATTGAGGCGGCGATGACCAGTAGCGACAAGTCCTACCTGATCTATATGGCAGTACGCTTACTCGAGATGCAACGGATTCTTAAGACCACTGGGTCGATATACCTGCATTGCGATCCCACCATGAGCCATTACCTCAAGTTAGTCATGGATGCTGTTTTTGGGAAGTCACAATATCTCAACGAGATTGTGTGGCGGAGAGCCACCGCTCACAACGATCCGAATCGGTATGGCAACAATACGGATCGCCTGCTGTTCTATGCGGGGGGGGTCGCCGACGTGGAACGGCGACGATGTGCGGATCCCAAAGACAATCTTGGAGATTGAGAGGGCGTACCCAAGTCGTGACGAACGCGGACGGTACCGATCATCAGACCTAACTGGTCCCATGCACGGAGGAGGTCAAGAGAGCTTGCAAGAGTGGAATGGGTACGACGTTGCCGCACGAGGCCGGGTTTGGTCAGTTCCATTGCGTGGGAAATACGCCCAATGGATCGAGGAAAACTACATTCGAAATTACCGATCTATCAAGGGTATACATGCTCGATTGAACGCATTGGACTTGGCAGGATTGATTCACCATCCATTGAAGGGAAGAAGTGGATGGCCGGGATTGAAGAGATATGCAGCGGCAGATGAAGGGAAGGCTGTGCAAGCACTAATTACTGACATTTCTGGATTCACCAACTACAGTAAAGGATCTGAGGCGACAGGCTACCCAACTCAGAAACCACTGGCATTGCTCGAACGAGTCATTCAGGCCTCGAGTAACGAAGGCGACATCGTGCTAGATCCATTTTGCGGGGGTGCGCAACGACGTGCGTCGCGGCAGATCGGCTTCAACGCAATTGGGTCGGAATCGACATTTCGGAGTTAGCTGTGAAACTCGTTACACAGAGAATCAAGGACGACCAAGGGCTTTTTCAATCGATCATTCCTCGAAGTGATGTACCGCAACGTACTGACTTGGGCGACATGCCAAAGTACAACTCACTGAAAATTAAGAATGCGCTGTACGGAGAACAAAGCGGCTATTGCAACGGTTGTGGAACACACTTCGAGAAGCAACATCTCACAGTCGATCACATTATCGCCCGCACACGAGGAGGCACCGACCACGTTGAGAACTTGCAACTGCTCTGCTCGCACTGTAACAGCGTAAAAGGGGATAGGGGACAAGAGTACTTACTCACTAGACTGGCCGCGTGAAGTTGGGGAAGTTGCTAGGTCTAGGACTTGACTCGTAAGACGTGGATTTGAACCGAATGTACTCGTCGTGGCATGTACTCGACTCTAAACCGGTCCAATGCCGATGGTTTTCGGCTTTTTTGCGAAAATCACGTCTTCACTGACTTTCCAGACCCAGACTCGTTGCAGTTTCCCTCAGTCCAATCAGTAGAACCTATACGCAGTCCATTTGCAGTCAGTCTGCGACTGCCTAGTAGCAAGTCCATCACACTCCGTCAGCTCGTGGTTTCTGCGTTAGCTCCAGAAAAATCCACGTTGATTGGATTCGACCGAAGCGACGATGTCGATGCAATGATCGATTGCCTTCGACGACTTGGGATTGAGTTCCGCATTGCCGACGCTTCATGCCACGTGGATCCCACTGGCTTCAATCTGAAGGAGGACATCGAACTTGATCCAAGAATGAGCGGCCTGACGTTGCGATTGCTACTTGCCGTTGCAGTACTTCGATCGGGGACTACAAGCTTCAACGGGTCGGATTCTCTAAAGGCTCGACCGAATTCTGATTTGCTGGATGCCATTAGAACAGCTTGGCTGCACCGTGCAATCGGAATCCGGGTACCTTCCAATAACCATACGAGGACCAGTTCGATCACACAAGGTTGTGGTTAAGAGTGATGTATCGAGTCAGTATCTGACAGCACTGTTACTCATTGCCCCAAGTCTTCAACGGGGATTGGAGATCGCACTGACCGGCGAACAGGTCAGTGCTTCTTACGTTGAAATCACACGTAGAGAAATGATCAAGCGAGGAGTCAACCCGCGAATAACTGAAAGCGGATTCGCAATCGAACCAGCCGAATATTCAGAAAGTGAAGTTCGAATCGAAGGAGATGCGTCCGCATCGACTTACTTTGCGGCATTGGCGACCCTGCACCGGTCGAGGGTAGAGTTCCAAAACCT
>CAXXFR010000004.1:0-7675 GCA_963667455.2 Pseudomonadales bacterium
CTGGTTCCGCGTGTAGTCGGCGTTCGATTAACCGGCTCGCTACGAGATGGAGTAACAGCAACGGACTTGGTGCTCCGAATCGTCGAATTGCTTCGAGAATTAGGAGTGGTCGGTTCTTTCGTCGAGTTTTTCGGCTCGAGTTTGAGCGAACTCTCGCTAGCGGATCGTGCAACGATTTCCAACATGGCTCCGGAATACGGAGCGACATGCGGATTCTTCCCAATCGATGATGAAACGCTGTCCTATCTTCGATTGACTTCTCGTGAACAGGAAACCATTGATTTGGTTGAGGCATATGCGAAGACGCAGGGACTGTGGCGTGAAGCAACCTCGGAACCTGAGTTTTCGACCACGGTCGAGCTTGATCTAGCTTCGATTCAGCCATCTGTCGCTGGTCCTAAGCGTCCACAAGATCGAGTCGAGCTGAAGAATCTCAAGTCGAGTTTCGATTTGGCCGTCCAGCAAGACATCAGCTACTCCGAGTCGTCCGATCAGTCGGTGCCCGTAGAGGGAACGGACTTCAGTCTGAGCCATGGCGATGTGGTTATCGCAGCAATCACATCGTGCACCAATACATCCAATCCAGCCGTGATGCTCGCAGCAGGACTTGTTGCCCAAAAGGCATCGGAACTCGGACTGCGTACCAAACCGTGGGTCAAGACATCGCTTGCACCTGGATCGAAGGTTGTAACGGAGTACCTTCGAAAAACCGGACTTCAAGAGTCCTTGGACACAGTTGGATTCAACCTCGTCGGCTACGGATGCACCACCTGCATCGGCAATTCTGGACCGCTCCCCCGACCTATTTCCAATGCGATCCGAGAGGGAGATGTCGTCGTAGCTTCCGTCCTCTCCGGCAACCGAAATTTCGAAGGAAGAGTTCATCAGGAAGTGCGAACGAATTGGCTGGCATCGCCTCCGTTGGTCGTCGCCTACTCACTTGCGGGAACTGTTCGAATCAATCTCGAGCAGGACCCCATTGGCCAAGACTCTGACGGCAATGACGTGTACTTACGTGATATCTGGCCCACCAACGACGAAGTCCGATCACTGGTAGAAGAAGTAACCACCAGCATGTTCGATGAGCAATATGCGGATGTCTTCACCGGGCCAACTGCATGGCGCGACTTTAAGACCGAGAGTTCTCCAACCTTCGCGTGGGGCTCGTCCGACTACATCAAGCAACCGCCGTTCTTCAGCGTAGGAGGAGATCAAGACCAGAGTGCAGAGGTCGAAAATGCCAACATACTTGCCCTGCTTGGCGACTCGGTCACAACGGATCACATCTCCCCGGCTGGAGCAATTCAACCATCAAGCCCGGCAGGCGAGTACCTGCAGCAACTCGGAGTCCAGGTTGCGGAGTTCAACTCCTTCGGGTCGCGGAGAGGCAATCACGAAGTGATGATGCGCGGCACTTTCGGCAACATTCGAATCCGCAACGAGATGGTGCCGGAGACTGAAGGAGGCTACACCGAATATGTGCCGACCGGCGAGGAAGTCTCAATCTACGATGCAGCGATGCGTTACGCTGGAGAGGATGTCCCGCTGGTTGTGTTCGCAGGCAAAGAATACGGCACGGGATCAAGCCGAGACTGGGCGGCCAAAGGTACACGACTGCTCGGCATCAAGGCTGTAATCGCCGAAAGCTTCGAGAGAATTCACCGATCCAATCTGGTTGGGATGGGAGTGCTTCCCCTGCAATTCAACGCAGGCGATTCGCGTAAGTCGCTGAATCTGACCGGCAAGGAAACCGTGTCGGTGCGATTTCCTGAAGGGGTCACGACACTGAAACCGCGCCAGTTGCTCGAGCTTCATGTCAAGTATCCAAGTGGCGAGGAACTCACTTGCCAGGTAAGTAGTCGAATCGACACTGAGAACGAGATTGAGTACTTCCGGTGTGGAGGAATTCTGCAATACGTTCTCAACAACCTGACGGACGAGAACTAGCGCATCCTCACTGACATCGCGAAGGAAACGAACACGAAGTGCCGTACGAACATCAAGGAGAATTGGCGGGCGACGACGACCAGCTGTACCGAATTCGTCACAGCCTTGCGCACGTATTAGCGCAGGCTGTACTCGAACTGAGGCAAGGATCCACATTGGGATTTGGCCCTCCGATTCAAGACGGCTTCTACTACGACTTTGCGCTGTCCGAGCCGATCACCGACGAAGATTTTCCCGAAATCGAACGTCGCATGCGCAAGATCATCAAGAGCGGCCAGCGGTTCTATTGCGAGGAACTGCAACGCGATGATGCGCTTGATCGACTCGATGAGATGGGAGAACCCTACAAACGAGAGTACGCGCTCGAGCTATGCGACAAGAATGGCCTCGAGTCGCTGACTTTCTACCGAAACGGGTCGTTTGTCGACATGTGCGAGGGGCCGCACGTCGATACAACCAAAGAAATACCTCGCAACGCGTTCAAGCTACGCAACGTAGCCGGTGCTTACTGGCGAGGCGATTCCGACAACCAAATGCTCACGCGAATCTATGCCTGGGCTTTTGCATCGAAGGAGGAGCTTGACTCTCACGTTGCTGCTTACGAGGAAGCTCAAAAGCGTGACCACAAGAAGCTGGGTCGAGAGCTCGGTATCTTTACCATCGACAACGAGATCGGAAGAGGCTTGCCTCTTTGGCTGCCCAATGGAACCGTCATTCGAGACGAGTTGGAGAAACTCGCTCGGGAGCTCGAGTTCAAAGCCGGCTATCAACGAGTGGCGACACCTCATATCGCCAAGCAGGAACTCTTCTACCGAACCGGGCATCTGCCCTACTACGCGGACGACATGTATCCGCCGATGGAGTTGACCGAGCAGACGGAAGACGGCGAAGTCACTAAGGAAGCGTACATCCTGAGGCCGATGAACTGCCCGCACCATCACAGGATTTTTGCGTCTCAACCCCGTAGTTATCGCGATCTGCCCCTACGCCTTGCGGAGTACGGCCACGTCTATCGGTTCGAAGAGTCCGGTGCCGTAGGTGGTCTGCTTCGAGTCCGGGGCATGTGCATGAACGATGCTCACATCTACTGCACTGAAGATCAAATCAAGGACGAGTTCCGAAAGGTAATGGAGCTGTACGACGAGTCTTACAGCATTTTGGGGTTGGAATCCTACTTCCTGCGTCTGTCCAAGTTCGACCCTGAAGATCCGAAACGAAAAGACAAATATGTTGACAATCCCGATGCATGGGTGGAGTCAGAACGTCTTCTCACTGAGTTGCTGGACGAAATGCAGCTGGACTACGTAGAAGGAATCGGCGAAGCAGCGTTCTACGGGCCCAAGATTGACGTTCAGTTTCCAACTGTCACTGGTAGAGACGAGTCCGTGAGCACCATTCAGTTGGATTTCGCCATCCCGGAACGCCTTGACCTCGTGTATATCGGCTCAGATGGCGAGGAACACACACCATACTGCATACATCGGGCACCGCTGTCGACTCACGAACGCTTCGTTGCTTACTTGATCGAGCACTATGCTGGCGCGTTTCCGACTTGGCTGTCGCCCGTTCAAGTCCAAGTCATCACTGTCTCGGAACAGTTCCACAGTTACGGGCAGCGAATCGTCGACTCGCTTCGCTCCAAGTTTGTTCGTGCTGAACTGGCATCAGAGACCGAAACGGTTTCCAAGAAGATCCGCCAAGGCACCGTTATGAAGATCCCCAACTTGGTGATTGTCGGAGCGAGGGAAGAGGAAGAAGAGACGGTTACCCTGCGGCGCTTCGGGATCCGCGAGCAACTGACGTTACCTTTGCCGCAATTTGTTGATTCAGTCGTTCAGACGGTTAGCGAAAGATCACCGGAATTCATCGTAGGCTAGTTTCGGTCCACGACTTTTAGTCGGCAAATTCGTCGTCGGGACTGTCCATTACCAGACGTACAAGATACTTGTCCTTGGCCTTTAGGTAAGCCTCCCTCGATATCTCTCCGTTCTCGTACATCGTCTTTAGAACACCCAATCTGGACTCGACCCGCTTTCGTTCCCGTTCTTGAGCCGCAACCGGTGCTGAAGGCCTGTCGCGTAGGACATGGCCGTCTCCGATGCCGAAGCTAGCGGGTTCGTAGGAAATGCTCCGGTTGATGAAACGAATCGCAAGGTAGAGCATTTCGACCACAACAAGCGCACAAAGCACCCGATAACCCATGCTCAAGGTACTCCAACGAAACGTTTCAAACACCAGATACCCATTGCAACCTTGAATGAAGATCCAAGTGACGAAAGCCGAGACGGTTTGTGGAGCCGAAGATGTTCCTGCGCCATCTTCATGATCTTTGCTCCGACTGTTGAGGTTGTGGGCAATTCTGTCCAAAGCACTCGCGATGTAGCGCAGTGACTGAGCCAGCAGAACCAATCCGATGGCGAGAATTCCGGACAACCAACGGCCAATTTGGAACATGCCGAAAATCAGCACGATATAGACAGCGATTGCGACTACGTGAAACAGCCCTTTCCATAGCCGTTTCATGAAGACCTGAGAATTCGGACGATTGATCGAAGTAGCCATGAGAGTGCCGAAGTGGTATTGCCGAAATTCTAGTACGGCCTGGTTCCCGTGGACCCCGCAATCGATCTTGCCAAGATTCTTACGAATTTAGTCTAGGTCGAGAGCTAAAGCACGCTACTTTTTCCGATCGGTAAAGCGGTTTGCGGGGTGGCAGTCGGGTTCTCTTATTGGGACCTGACTGCGGATTGGAATTGCTGTCCTATCGTGCGAGACTAGCGCTCTCGAACGCTACATCCGACGCGACGGCTAGTGAGCTGTAGTTGGGGTGGACTGGCAAAGTGGCTCGAAAATAGGTTCGCTGCTCATCAAACTCGAACGAGGGCACAGGAGAACCGTTTTCATCCATTGCCCGAAAGATCTTTGCCAACCCTGAGTATGTTCCCCCAGCAAGGCCAATTTCCTTCAAGAAGTCGCAAATTCGACGATTCCGGACCGGTGCTGCTGGAATCCGATCATTGGATGTCATGTGTGCATGCTCAATAGCTGCTACCGGCCCTGGATAGCTCTTGAGAACGATCCGGCCAGGATGGAGATGTACGCTTGTTGGTTCGGGTTGGTCGGTGTCATATTCACGATGGCACAGGGCGTTTACAAGTGCTTCGCGAAATGCTGGCAGAGGATAACTGACCGAACCTCCGATCTGACTTCGATGTCTGTGCTCTTGCAATTGGAAAGCAGAGAAATTCTCTACATAACTAAGACAGTCACGAAGCTGGTCCACCAGTGAGCCATCAAAGGTGCGTTTCTCGTGAATGTCCCCGGCCCCATCCGCGGCAAACTGCACAACCTCAATCTTGGCCCCGGGAAACCAACGACTTGGATCTCGAGAGAAAGTGAGTAATGCCCCGTTACGAGGCACTTCGTGACCGTTGACCGAGTCGTGAGTCTCAAACGAAGGTAGATGTCTTTCGTACTTGGTTCGTCGAGTATCTCGCTTCGGAAGTCGCGCAAGTACTCTCGAACTTTCGATTCGCTCAAGTCCTCTACCCTAGCCCCAAGTGCACGACGGTCATCCCACGGGACGCGGGCAGTCTGCTGAATGAGTTCGCCCAAGATACCAACCCGTTGCTCGGCATCAACAGTCTCCCACCCGAGCCGGACCCAATAGCGACCGGGACGCTTGTTGTAGGAAGGGGCTAGGTGAGGTCTGCCATCACTTGCAGGGGCCCAGACCACCAAAATACACCGATTGCTGACTGTTTCAGGCGAAAGGATGGGCTGATAGGACGGGCTAATCCTGTTGCATTGATCTCGAATCCATCGTTGGGCTGCATCTAGCGCTTTAGGTGAGAGACCCCGATGAGGGAGAACAATTCGACCATTTCTCTTCTCAATTCCAATTACTACAAAACCGCCGTTCAAGTTGTGATAGTCGTTGGCGAACGCACAGACTGTACGAAGCACCTTTGGGCCGGTCACTCGAGGATTCCAAGACGCCTTGAACTCAACTCGCTCAGACTCCACACCTCGACAATAGAGCAAGTCATTGAGATCGACTTGAAGATTCTTATTCATAGCTAGAGTTTGAATACTCCGACTCTATGCAGCTTAACTAACAGTTGCAAGAGTGTACGCCATGTCGCATCAGGAGAACTAGAGTCCTTTCTCGCTGACGATTGGGGCGCAAGCGTCATTCCCTCGTGTCAAACTTCAAGGAAGTTGACCTTCAATCACTTCTTCGTCCTTTCGTATTGATTTGTGACCTCGTTCACGCACACATCGAGACGCTTACGGAGTTCATTGAAATATTCTCGTATCCGACGGATGGATTCCGGATATTCGCCTGCTACACAGCTACGGCAGGCGAGACGACATCGCAATGAAGGTCAAACACAAGCTCAACCCGCCCGACGGGATCCAGATTGACTGAAGAACTACCCTGTCAGTTCCGCTGATTTCGTGTGCAATTGCCTTGGACTCCAATCTGAGCCTCTTGTTGTATAAAGCCTTACCAAGCTAGAGTCACTTGGCGAGTTGCTCGAGTCCAGTAGAGCAAGCCATGCAAATAGGGGCAAGGGAATTGAAGCTTGATTTCTGCGAATTCTCCACCGAGGAGATGGTTCTGAGATCCAAACAATTTCGGGAGCACATGCTTCGGCGACGCACCGTTCGAGACTTCGAGTCACGGCCAGTCCCAACAGAAGTGATCGAGAACGCCCTCGCGTGCGCCGCTTCCGCACCCAGCGGGGCTAATCGTCAACCTTGGAGGTTTGTGGTGGTTACCGACCCATCGATCAAGAAGCAAATCCGAACGGCCGCCGAGGCCGAGGAGAAGGAGTTCTATGCCGGACGAGCACCAGACGACTGGCTGGAAGCACTGGAGCCGCTCGGCACAGACGAACACAAGCCGTTTTTGACCGAAGCCCCAGTTCTGATCGCAATCTTTCTCGAGCGTTATGGAATCGGAGCAAACGGTAAGCGCATCAAGAACTACTACACGCCGGAGTCGGTCGGTATTGCGACAGGCTTCTTGATCGCAGCGCTACATCAAGCAGGCCTTGCGACGTTGACACACACGCCGAGCCCGATGGGATTTCTCAACCAAATCCTAGATCGACCCAAGCACGAAAGACCGTTCTTGCTATTGGTTGTGGGCTATCCCAAACCCAACGCGACCGTACCAGATATTGAGAAGTTCCCGCTTGACCACGTCGTCTCGTACAAGAGCCCTTGAGAGGTCCTGTCCTCGAGTCCACTCCACTGAGCAACAAGCTACTCAGTGACGGCTAGAGACATATCCAGGTCGATCAGGTCATTGAGAATGTAGCTGGCTTCCATGAGAACGCCGTCCGGAATCTCTTCTTCTTCCTCTTTGTCACGTACTTTCTCGAGTACATCATCAAGTGCATCGAGCGACTCTGCGGGTTCGTATCCCTTGCCTTCCAAACGATCATTCTCGACTGCAAGTCTCCACTCGTCGTATTCGTTCCTTTCTTTCGTCCTCACCGTCTGGTTCAATGAGGTCTCGTCCTTCTCTTTGTCTTCGAGCATTCTTTGTTCGAGAGCTCTCAAATAGACGAAATCCGGATTCTCTTCGGTTCTCTCTTCGTGCAGGGCAATCAATTCATTGAAGTGCGGAGAGAGGTCTCCGATAGGCTTGTACACAGGACCCTCAATCACGTCGCTGGACAACGTGTAGTCATACTCGCTCTCGCCAAAAGTATCT
>CAXXFR010000005.1:0-114114 GCA_963667455.2 Pseudomonadales bacterium
AAGACCACCGGCTAGTCCTTTCTGGTTGGTTCTACAACGGCGCATACGTGAAAAAGGCCACATCCGTCTTGAACAAAATCATGGAATCAGAGGGCGAGCAAACCTTCTTTGAATGCCAGGACAAAACGGCTACGGACAAGACCTTCCGGGATGTCATTGGTGGCAGCATCGACGTCGGACTACCGGTCATGTTGGGCTGGAACACTCCGGACTACGGGGACCACTCAGTGCTGGTGATTGGGTATTGGGAAGGAAGCGAAAAGTGGTTGCTGATCAACGACCCCGGAGACGATGCAAGACAGATCAGCTGGGATTCTCTCAAGAAGCAGAAGACTGCGAAGTTTGAGGTCGGGCTATGCAAACCGGAAACCTACAAAGGGCATCGCCCTTCAAAGAGAATTGATTCTGCCTCCGAGTCGAAGAGCGCTGTGTACCATTGGACTTCAAAGGGTTACGGACCAGCCGAGGGATGATCTTGGATTGGGATTGTCCACGGCCGCACAGATTCGGCACCCCAGTACACCAAGAAGCTTGTGTTAGTCGTCCCGTCTCGCTCGGGCAATCGCGAGGCTATCACCCTGACAACGCGTTACTTACCAATTGAGTTGGTGACCATTCTGCGGTTTATGGTGTCATTGTGGGAAGCTCAAGATGCCCAGTTGCCACACCTTGAGTCTTGGAATGTTTGAAGCACCAGGATACGGCGCGTTGTTAAGGAGTGCGAACTGGATTGACCATAAGATCACAGCAAGCTTTGAAAGAGTAAACGAGGGTTTCTATGACACTGTTCGATAGGGATATGGTCGTTCATGTGTCTGATGTGGCCATCATGGACTTGCTCCTAGCAGGTATGGAGTCCTATCACAATAGGCGTAACGACCAGCCTGTTGAGACCGGCGGCTTGTTGTGGGGTTCCATCAGGGACGATGGCGACATGGATCACGTTACTGTCGCCCATGTCTCGACTGACACACACGGTAAACGGCATCCCGAGCACTTCACATTAAACCAAGTGTCCACGCAGGCTAAATGCGATTTGATGAATCAGCGATGGCCTCACCTAGCGATGATCGGGGACTTCCATACACACCCCTATTCTCACTACGATGAAGTTCCTTCGGATGGATCGGAATTTTCGCGTGGCGACTTCGATTGGTACGAGAAATACCACACTCGAGAGACTTGGGCTGGACGCGTCGGACTCGTTCTCACTTTGGCCAAGCTCAAGCGTCATGATAGGCGTAGTGTGAATCCAAGTGTTAAGAAACGGCATGGCAACACACTGTATTGGCAACTAGGCCGGTATCGGTTTTGGCTAGCAGCTTATGCGATTGATAGTGTAGGAGACCGTTTAGTGGTGTCTCCACAATCCAATCGGGAGCGATCTCGGCAGTATGTCTACATCGACGTACCGACGATCAATGGTACAAATGCGTGGTTCACCTATGACTACTAGCTCGCGCCGAGATACTGACAGTCACAGCGAGGCAGATCTCGATCCAGCCAGCGACACGAAGGCCGGGACACGGATGCAACCAATTTCAGTTGGACACGGACCGACTCAAGTGGACGTTTCGCACGACTAACTAAAACGTCAATGTAACTGGTGGAGTTCAGCTGATCGGGCAGGTGGCGGAAGAGGTAGGAGTCGAACCCACCAGACGCCGATTAGGCATCTCAACGGCTTTGAAGGCCGCGCGCCTCACCGGAGACGATGCTCTTCCACGCTCATTAAACGCACCACAGAGGCAAGTTTCAAGCAAACGCAATCACTACCTCGGCCAGTGCGCGAATTTCAAGCCAGTCGAGCTGGTTTGCGAATTCTGCATTCCGAACTTACAATGAACTCTGACGGGAACCATTCACATCCTTGCCGATTGTGTTGAACTCCAACCCTTTCATTTCGATTTCTTCTCTGCTCCTACTGCCGGTTTAGCCGGCACTCTTGACTTCACAATTCAACCCGTCCCTTTTTCTTAAAGTCAACTTGCAGATGGAGCCGTAATGAGTTCTGCCCATATTTCCGGCAGCAAGCCCGGCACAATGCCGTTCGAGAAGTACTCGGCATTTACCCCCATTGACTTAGGTAGTCGTCGCTGGCCATCCAATCGGCTGGAATACGCCCCGCGCTGGTGCAGCGTCGATCTCCGTGATGGCAATCAGGCATTGGTCGATCCAATGACTGTGGACGAGAAGTTGCGGATGTACGAACTACTGCTCGAGATTGGGCTAGTGGAAATCGAAGTCGGCTTTCCGGCCGCATCGCAGCCGGACTTCGACTTCATTCGCAAGATCATCGACGACGGCATGGTGCCGGACAACGTAGTCGTCCAGGTGTTGTGTCAAGCTCGCGAAGAACTCATCGAAAGAACTGTCGAAGCGTTGCAAGGAACCAGCAATGCCATCTTCCATCTGTACAACTCCACCTCGGCTTTGCAGCGAAAAGTGGTGTTTGGAATGGATCGTTCCCAGATCGTCGATCTTGCTGTCGAAGGTACTCAGCTTGTACGAGACATGACTCGAGACCTGAATGGAACAAACGTTCAGTTCGAGTACTCACCCGAGAGTTTTACGGGGACAGAACTGGATTTCGCTCTCGAAATCAGCTCCGCTGTTTGCAAGACTTGGGGTGCGACACCCGAACAAAAGGTCATCGTCAATCTACCTTCGACGGTGGAGCTCGCTACTCCCAATGTCTATGCGGATCAGATCGAGTACTTCTGCGACAACTTCGAGTATCGCGACTCAGCGACGATCAGTTTGCACACCCACAATGATCGTGGAACAGGCATCGCTGCAACAGAACTAGCACTGATGGCCGGTGCCGAACGAGTCGAGGGGACGCTTTTCGGCAATGGAGAGCGCACGGGTAATTGTGATCTGGTTACCGTTGCAATGAACTTGTTTTCTCAAGGCATCGATCCAGAACTCGATCTGCAGGACATGCAGCGAATCCGAGAAACAGTCGAGTCAGTCAACAAACTTCCCGTTCATCCACGGCATCCCTACGCAGGAGAATTGGTGTTCACGGCGTTTTCTGGTTCACACCAGGATGCGATTCGTAAAGGCATGGCGCAAGTGGATAAGTCTCGATGGGAAGTTCCCTATTTGCCCATTGACCCAGGAGACGTTGGTTCGTCCTACAAAGAAGCTGTCCGCGTAAATAGCCAGAGTGGAAAGGGCGGAGTCGGATTTCTGCTCGAGGAGCACTTTGGGATCTATCTGCCTCGCGAGATGCTGGTGCAATTCTCGAGATCGGTACAAGCGTTGACTGAGCAGATGCGCAGTGAGGTAACCCCCAAGCAAGTCATTGAGGCCCTGTTGGCCGAGTTTCAGATCGTCGACGGGCCGTACAGCCTGATTCAATACGATCTGACCAATGATGACCAGGGTCGGACATCCATCGACGCAATTGTGAAGATCGCCGTTAGCGAGATGACGATTCGAGGAGCTGGATCCGGTCCCATCGAGGCCTTTGTGAACGGAATCTCCGACACGCTCAACGAGCCGCTTCGCATCCTCGACTACAGACAACAAGCGTTGGCGGATGCAGACGGCGTAGGAAAGGGATCGTCTGCGGTGGGAATCGTGGCAGTTGAGTTCGAAGACCGTCCGGTGTATGGAATCGGCCTGAGTCCCAACACCGTTACCGCATCATTCATTGCCGTTCTATCGGCGATGAGTCGTAGATGGAAGCTAAACGAGGCGAAAGGCTAACGCTGGTTTACACCGACTCCTGCTAAACGGGAGTCTCGTCTGATTCTGGGTCTTCTGTCGGCTTCTCCGGCGGAGGGGTGACCTCGATGATTTGAAGTCCAGTGTCGTCGAATTTCTTGACATCGAATACCCAGTCATCGATCTTGACTCCCACTCGTCCGTCCGGGATATCTCCCAGTTCCTCGAGTATCAGACCATTTAATGTCTTGCTGTTGCCACTTGTGGGCAGTTCCCAGCCGAGTTCCCTGTTGATGTCACGAACAAGCATCTGACCAGAAATTGTGGCTTTGCCGTCGCTGGTCTGGACTATGGGATCATCGGTGGGTAGATCGGTGGTGAACTCGCCGACAATCTCTTCGAGAGTATCTTCCAAAGTGACGATTCCCTCTACGCCTCCATACTCGTCAACGACAAACCCAAAGCGTTCCTTCTTATCGAGAAAATTCTGGAGCTGAACGTTGAGAGGCGTACCACTGGGCACGAAGTAGGGTTGCTGCAACTGCTCCTTGAATGACTCGATTTCCAAGTCCCCGGAGTGCAGCATCTGGCCCAATCGTCGAACATTGGCAACTCCCACCAATTTGTCCAGTTCCTCTTCGTAGACTGCTAGACGAGTGTGTTCGGCCTTCATCAGTTCATTGACCACTTCGTCGAACGGCTTGGCTAAGTCCAATCCTTCAACTTCTCCACGAGCCACCATGATGTCGTCGACATTCAGTTGCCGCAGATCAAGCAGTCGAAGCATCATCGCCTGCCACGCGGCTTCTCCCTTGGTCTCGATTATCACGGCCGTTCGAAACTCGTCGTGCGAGAGTTGTGCGGGACCAGCCTTGGCCGCCCTAATGATTGGATCGACCAAAATGCTCGCGCACTTGTTGACGAGAATGACAAACGGATTCAGGATCGTGTGCAGCGGCTTGAGAATGTAAGACGACGGGTAGGCAATGGACTCCGGTCGCTCCGCCGCGATGGTCTTGGGCGCGACTTCCGCAAATATGAGGAAGATGATCGTGGTCGCAAAAGCCGCGATGGCGTAGCCGGCGGTCCCGAACCACGTAAAGCAAACTGCTGCGGAGATGACCGCTGCGCAGTTGTTGACTAGGTTGTTGCCGATCAGTATCACACCAAGCAAGCGGTCTTGGCGTTTGAGCATTTCCTTCGCTCGTCTTGCACCCCCGTGTCCCTCGCCTGCCATGTGCGCCAAGCGATAGGGGTTTAGCTTCATCATTGCCGTTTCCGAGCTTGAGAAGTACCCGCTCATTGCTAACAGAGCAAGCAACGATAGAAGTAGTCCGAGTGTCAGTAAATCCATGTTCGACTGTGGTTGCTAAGCCGTAGGGCCGAGAAAAATCTCGATTGCTATCTTGGTTCCGAAGTAGCCGACCAACAAGAGTCCGAATGCCACCAGCGAAAGGCGGGTGGTGAAATTTCCACGCCATCCTCGCAGTACGTGTCCCAACATCAACGCTGCATAGACCAGCCACGCTCCAAAGGTGAGTATGACGTGCAAGTGGCTCACATGCGTGAAGAGCTGTCCCCAAAAGAAGACAAATCCCGTGGCTGTGGACACAGTCAGCAATGCCAGGCCTGTCCAGAGTGCGTTGAACAGAGCGACCTCAGCGCTCTCAAGCGGAGCGAAGAGATTCAAGAATGCGTTGTTGGCGTGATTTCGAATCGCTTTGTCCAGCCAAATAAGCAATGCCGCCTGACACGCGGCGTATACCAGAATGGAGTAGGCGGCGATGCTAACGACCACGTGTAAGGTCAAACCCGTACTCAGCGGAGTTGTGTGCAACGATCCGCGGTGCAAGAGGCCGGCAGCGACTAAAAATAGGGCGACGAGTGGATATGCAACCAGAACAAGCGGTGTGGCTCGTGCCGGCTTGAAAAAGAGTTCGGCAAGAATGATCATGGCGACGGGCGTGGCTACTAGCGAGGCTATCGGAATAATCGACATGTCCACGCCTCCCGACACCCAGAATATCTGCACGGTGTAGAGAATCTGCCCGATGCACGCAACGGCGCCAATTACGCTAGGGATGATGGTCCGATTGGTATCGGTGGCCAATCGGCCCCTGTAGGAAAGGAATGCTGCAGCGATGTAGAGGGCTGCGGAGACGAAAGCTAGCAGAGCCAAGGGTCTACTCGTAGGTACAAGCTCCAGCGCATGGAGCGGATGGTTGGGTGTGTCCTATACTTGACATCAGGGTTGGCAGACTGGTTCCTGCAACCCGATAAATCCGGGACGAATTCGCAATGTTCGACAATCTAAGCGAGAAGTTTGCTCGTACTGTTGCCCCTTTACGTGGACGCAGACTCACGGAGAGCAACATTCGTGAGGCCATGCGCGACGTTCGCAATGCATTGCTGGATGCCGATGTCGCCTTCACGGTAGTTTCGGAGTTTGTACAGGACGTTCAAGACCAAGCCATTGGTCAGACGGTTTCGCGTCAAGTCCAACCCGGCGATGCATTTGTCCGAATAGTACATGATTCACTCGTCAAACTAATGGGCGAGGAGAACGACAAGCTCGACCTGGGCGGTGGGAATCTTCCCAATGTAGTTCTCATGGCAGGACTGCAGGGAGTTGGAAAAACCACGACGGTCGTCAAACTGGCCAAGTGGCTGAAGGAACGAGAATCCAAACGAGTTTCCGTAGTCTCGGCAGATGTCTACCGACCTGCTGCCATCGATCAGCTTCGATCACTCGCCGGGCAGGCCGATGTTCGCTTCATTGAGAGTCGGCAAAAGGACCGACCAACAGCGATCTGCAAACGAGCGCTGAGGGATGGCCGCAAGAATGGCGACGATGTGTTGTTGGTCGATACCGCGGGTCGTCTTGCAATTGACGAAGAACTAATGGCTGAGCTTCGCGACCTTCACAAGGTTCTCAATCCTCGAGAGACCTTGTTCGTAGTCGATGCTATGACTGGCCAAGACGCTGCAGTTACTGCTCGATCCTTCCATCAGTCGCTCTCGTTGACCGGTGTTGTATTGGCGAAAGCTGACGGCGACACCCGCGGTGGAGCAGCACTCTCCGTGCGGTCGATAACTGGTGCTCCAATCAAGTTTCTTGGAGTGGGAGAGGATCTGGACGGGCTGGAGGAGTTTCAGCCGTCTCGCATAGCTTCACGGATACTCGGCATGGGCGACGTACTTGGCTACGTCGAGGAAGCCGAGCGGAAAGTCGACAAGAAAAAGGCGGACAAGCTTGCCAAAAAATTCCTGAGCGGAAACCGACTGACGCTCAACGACATGAGAGATCAGTTGCAGCAGCTCACTGACATGGGCGGAGCGGACAGCTTGATGAGCATGATGCCCAAGATGGATCCGTCGGTTGCCAAGATCAAGAACGTCGATGACGAGCAGATCAAAAGACAATGCGTGATCATCGATTCGATGACGCTCCACGAGCGTCAGTTTCCGGCGGTGCTGGATAGTTCTCGGAAGCGTCGGATTGCTAAAGGCAGCGGCACTCAAGTACAGGAAGTCAACATGCTGCTGCGCAAGTTCAAGCAGTTTCAGAAGCAAATGAGACAGACGGGTCGACTAGGACCAAAGATGAGAAGACGGTTGGAAGCTCTCGGCCAAACCGAGGTCTAGTTTGGCGACGAACTCAATTGATCCATAAGAGAACATCAAAAGCACACGCCAAATACTGCTAGTTCCTGTACAATTCCCGCCCCAATGCTTCTCCAAATCTCGCATTCATGGTTGTAATTCGCTTGGCGCGAGCCGGCACCAAGAAAAAGCCTTTCTTCCACCTATCGGTCACTGACAAGCGGATGCCCCGCGACGGCCGATTCATTGAGCGCGTTGGTTACTACAACCCGATCGCTCGGGGACAGGCGGTTCGCACTTGGGTCAATCTCGAGCGTGCCGATTATTGGATGGGTGTCGGAGCGATTCCCAGTCCTAAAGTTCGGAGCATTATCGAAGCGGCACGCAAGTATCAATCCGCAGCTGGCGAAGTTGAAGAAGGCACTGCAGAAGCTAGTGAAGACGTCGCCCAAACTGAAGAGGTTGGAGCTGAAGCAGAGGCTGAGCAGACTGAAGAAACTGCGGTTGAAGAATCGACTGAGACTCCTGAAGAACAGGAAGCTGAAGCAGAATCCGCGCAAGCAGAGGCAACTGACGACGTCGAAGACGCAGAAGCGACCGAAGAGTCTGATCAAGCAGATGAGACTGAAGAGTCTGACGAAGCGGAACAAGTCGAAGAGTCCGATCAAGCTGAAGAGACTGAGGAAGTCTCCGCTGAGGAAGAGTCTGATTCGGATAGCTCTTCAGAAACGGCCGAGCCAGAAGAATCCGATGCAGACGAGTCTACGGACACCGAATCCGACGAGTCGTCCAAGGAATCCTCGTAGCTTGCTGAGCAGTTAGAAACTCCTCACAGCAGAACTGCCGCGTGTCAGCCGTCTCCGATCCGTGCCACGCAGTTCCCTACCATCGAAGCGGTGCGCTTCAGATTCTCAAGCATCCGAAGTAGTTGTCGTAGGACGCATTTCGCGACCCTTTGGGCTTGCTGGGTGGTCGTATGTGACGTCCTTCACCGACCCGATGGAGAGCGTTGCCGACTATCGCCCGTGGTTCCTTAGTTCTGGGAACGATGAAGATCCGGAGTGGATAGAAACAACGGACGTTGAAATCCGGGAGCAATCGGGGCGAATTCTGGCCCGCATTGACCATTGCGACTCGCGAACGGAGGCGGACCACTCCACTGGCAGACTGATCGGTGTGGCGAAAGACTCACTGCCTCCACTTGAATCAGACGAGTTCTATTGGAACGATCTCGTTGGGTTGCAAGTCAGAAACGAAGCGGGTTTGGTTCTTGGTTCAGTTGTGGAAGTCTTCGAAACGGGTGCACATGCTGTTCTGCGTGTTGGAGGTGAGACCAACCAGCTAATGATTCCGTTTGTGGGCGACGTAGTACTCAGCGTAGAGTCCCGTTCACACATCGTGGTTGCATGGGAACCTGATTGGTAGGGTGTGTTCGTCATGTGGGTTGGCATTGTCACAATTTTTCCGGACTTAGTTCGCGCCGCGTTGCAGGAAGGTGTGGTCGGGCGAGCTGTCAAGCGAGGAGACATCGCTCTCGAACTGTTCAATCCTCGAGACTACACCGAGGATAAGTTCAGAAACGTCGACGATCGACCCTATGGTGGTGGTCCTGGGATGGTAATGCTCGCTCAGCCGTTGGCAGATTGTGTAGCAGCAGCACGGAAAGCAAGTGGAGACAGCTCAATGCCTTGCATCCTAATGTCACCGCAAGGCTCAACTTTCGACCACAAAAAAGCGTTATCGCTATCCAATCTTGACTCGCTCCTGCTGATTGCTGGACGTTATGAAGGCATCGACGAGAGATTCATTGATCGCTATGTGGACGAGGAGCTGTCGATCGGAGACTACGTACTGAGCGGAGGCGAATTGCCTGCGCTTGTCGTGTTGGATGCCATAGGCCGACTAGTTTCTGGTACGCTAAGCAACCCCGAGTCGGCAACCTCGGAGTCATATTCGAACGGGTTGCTCGACTTTCCACAGTACACGCGGCCAAGGTGCTTTGAAGGAAGTGAAGTTCCGGAAGTGCTAATTGGCGGGGATCATGCAGCGGTCGACAGGTGGAGAAGACGCGAATCGATTAGGCGCACGTGGGAACGACGCCCCGACTTGCTGTTGAACCATCAATGGTCGAAAGAAGATCGAGAGTTAGCAAGCTCGATGCATGCTGACAGCGAACAATCGGACAACAAATCGGATTAGGAGTGCAAATTGTGAGAAACAACAAGATCATTGAGCAACTCGAGAACGAGCAACTTCAAGATTCCATTCCCGATTTTCGTTCCGGAGACACAGTGGCAGTTCGCGTTATCGTTCGAGAAGGTTCTCGCGACCGATTGCAGAATTTTGAAGGCGTTGTCATCGCCAAGCGGCAACGCGGATTGAATTCCTCGTTCACTGTGCGAAAGATTTCGCACGGCGTCGGAGTCGAACGGACATTTCAGACTCACAGTCCGATGATTGACTCGATAGCAGTGATTCGACGCGGCGCTGTTCGCAAAGCCAAGCTGTATTACCTTCGTGATCGATCAGGCCGCTCTGCAAGAATCAGAGAAAAAGTCTAGAACTTAGACTGATTCGCTGACCGGTCTGGTGGTTTGTTCGCGATTGCCAGGATCGTAGGTTTCTCTGTGACTAACAGGTGGCTGTGCTCTCTGGGGGACGGAAGCCAGGCTCAATTGGAACCATCCGAACGGTCCCTGCCGTGGGAACATCCCTTTCCGCTCGAATTCAATTGAATTCTCAAGGCTTACAAATTTGTTTGAAATTCAGTACACTTATAGCACTTTGTTTGACTAAACTCTCATAGTCAATCCATAGACAGGATGTCTTGAAGTCGGCACGGAGGCCGAAAATGGAACAGCAAACCACGCGCGAACCCCGCTCTGCGATTCGCCGATACATCAGCAGCGTTTGGCTCGAGAAAGGACTCTCTGAAGCAACCTGCGAAGCCTACCAACGAGACCTAACCCAATTCGAGGAGTGGTCTGACTGCGATCTTCTTTCAAGTCGCGAATCCAACATCTTGGACTTTCTTGCCTACAAGCAGGAGCAAGGGTGTTCCGCACGATCTTCGGCTCGATTTCTCTCGACGTTTCGTGGGTTCTACAAATATTCGATCGAACGTGGAGACATCGAGTACAACCCGTGTTCCAAGATTCAGAACCCCAAACTCGGCAGGCCGATTCCCGATGTGCTCTCCGAGCAGGACGTCGAATCTCTGCTTCATGCCCCTGACACAGAAAAGAACGCGGTCGAGTTTCGAGATCGCGTTATGTTAGAAGTACTGTATGCAACCGGATTGCGCGTAAGCGAGGTGGTTTCGCTCACGATGCTTTCCGTAAATATGCGACAGAGCGTGATTCGCGTTATGGGCAAGGGTTCCAAGGAACGCATCGTGCCGCTCGGCGAGTATGCGATTATGTGGCTCGAGAGCTATATTCGCGACGCACGTCCCAAACTGGTGCAAGGCAATCGATGCAGTGCTCTGTTCCCCAGCAATCGGGGGCAGCAGATGTGCCGTCAGACCTTTTGGTACGCCATCAAACGCTATGCCGAACGAGCTGGAATCTCCAAACCTCTCTCGCCGCACACGCTTCGCCACGCCTTCGCCACGCACCTGTTGAACAATGGTGCGGATCTCCGAACATTGCAACTAATGCTCGGTCATGCTAATCTAAGCACCACTCAGATCTATACGCATGTCGCAACACAACGACTGAAGGAGCTTCATGCGCAGCACCATCCACGAGGTTGATACAAACATGCAATTCAATCGCAAGTCGGCAAAGGGCACAGCGATCCTAGGCCTCTTTGTTGCTTTTCTTGCTTTTGCCATGACTCAGGGAGCAATCGCTGAATCTGCAAAAGACAATGCAGCGGAACCCAATGCTGATGCCATCAATGAGCTCAGCAAGGCATTCGGCAGCCGTGCCGAAGAGATCACCGAATCTCCGTTGACCGATTTCTTCATGGTGGAGTTGCAGAACGGCGCGATCGTCTACTCGACGGCCGACGGCAAGTTTGCATTCCACGGTGACTTGTACGGCTGGACCGATGAAAAGGTCGTCAACCTGACGCAAGTTCAGAAGAATCAAACGCTACTTCGAATGTTCAGTTCCCTGCCCGAGACGAGCACGGTGAATTTCACTCCGGAGGAAAGCGATGTCGGTCCTTCTGTCGTCTACGTGTTCACGGATGTGGACTGCGGCTATTGTCGTTTGCTTCACGAACACATGGCTGAGTACCACGCCAACGACATTGAAATCCGCTATCTCGCCTATCCCCGCGCCGGAATCGGTTCGCGAGCGTACAACCGACTAGTGTCGGCTTGGTGTGCAAACGATCCGCAAGTCGTACTGGAAAAGGTTAAGAAGGGAGACACTGTGGCGGCCGACGAGTACAAGGTTGACAGCGAATGCTCGAAACCGGTTGAAGAACATTACGAGCTAGGTCAGAGAATTGGCATCACCGGAACTCCGACGTTGGTATTGCCCAACGGTAAGGTAGTGCCCGGATTCAGGCCTGCAACTGAGCTGGTCACGCTTTTCGACACCTAGGCCATCAATCGCATTACGGGTAACTTCATCCCGGCAATCCCGTAATGCAGCTTGGAGTTGCCGGACTCGGAACAGTCGCGCAGGGGCTTCTATCGCTCTTGCGCGAAAATTCATCTCGTATTGAACGGCAAGTGGGGGAACCACTAGTCGTTTCGCGCATTGCAAGCCGAAATCACAAACCCCAGGTAGACACTCTCGGTGCTGAGTTCAGCACCGATCTCAATTCTCTCTTGCAAGACGATATCGATATCGTCGTGGAATTGATCGGCGGCACCGACGATGCACACGCGTTGATTTCTGACGCGATTCGCAATGACTTGCCGGTCGTCACAGCCAACAAGGCGGTACTCGCGGAACACGGCAACGGCTACATTGCAGAAGCAAAGAGACGGCGGGTTCCTCTAGGATTCGAAGCCTCGGTTGCCGGAGGGATTCCCATCATCGCCACGATCAAGGATGGTCTGGCAGGCAACCGAATCTCGAGTGTCTCCGGAATTCTCAACGGCACCTGCAATTACATTCTTACGGCGATGGACGAACAGGGTTCGTCATTCGAGACTGCATTGAGCGAAGCCCAAGAACTCGGCTATGCCGAAGCAGATCCCAGTTTCGATGTAGGCGGAATCGACGCTGCCCAAAAGCTGGCCATCTTGGGATCAATCGCATTCGATCAACCCATTGATGTCGAGAACATCTACATTGAAGGAATCACTGGTGTAGATGTGGAAGACATCAACTACGCACGCGAGTTGGGCTATCGAGTCAAGCACTTGGCAACAGCGTGCACCGATGACTCTTCGATAGAAATGAGAGTGCATCCAGCATTAGTGTCCGACCACGATCTGATTTCGTCCGTCGATGGAGCTGACAACGCAATCTCGATCTCGGCGAACGGAGTGGAGACCCTTCTGCTCAAGGGTCCCGGCGCAGGGGCGAGACCGACTGCGTCCGCGGTATTGGGCGACATCATCGAGATTGCCAGAGGCAAGTCATCACTTCCTGCTAGTGCCGAAAGTGGCCGATCGCCGCGTCCAATAACTGAATTGGAATGTCCGTACTACTTGAACATACCAGTGGCAGATGTCTCCGGCGTCATGGCGACACTAGCCAATACTCTAGGTAGGCACAACATCTCGATGGAAGCAGTGATTCAGAGGCCAGATGCCATTCGTGATACTGGTTCGATACGCTGGGTGCCTGTAGTAGTACTTACGGACACGGTGAAAGAGTCGGTTATGAACGAAACCATCCACGACTTGCAGACACTAGGGACCGTACAAGGTCCAATTCGACGTATTCGCGTAAGTCAGACCCATTGAGCGACACAGCTTGACGCATCTATATGTAGAGAGAACCGTTCCTGACACTTGGAAGGATCTTGAGCGGGAATTAAATATCTGTCCCACCATCGCACGAATTTTGTCGGCGCGTGGGGTAACGAGCAAAGTTGATACGGAATTGCAATTGAAGCATCTGTTGCCGCCCGACGGATTGGATGGCATTCAGATCGCTGGTGCACGATTGGTGCATGCAATTCGCAACGATGAACTCATTCTGATTGCGGGCGACTTTGATGCAGACGGAGCCACTTCGAGTGCTCTGTGCGTATCGATGCTACGAGCGTTCGGAGCCAAGCATGTTGACTTCGTGGTTCCCGATCGACTTGTTCACGGCTATGGACTGAGCAAGAAATTCGTACAGACCTTCCTGCCGCGCCAGCCCAAGGTCGTCGTCACCGTCGACAACGGAATCAGTTCGGTTGAGGGAGTTGCTTTTGCACGGGACAACGGCGTGGACACAATCATCACGGATCACCATCTGCCTCCGGATACCCTGCCTTCAGCCAATGCAATCGTCAATCCGCAAGTGCCAGCCAGTAGCTTCGACAGTGCTCCAGCAGGAGTAGGAGTGGCGTTCTACTTGATGTGTGAAGTGAGAAGGCAGCTTCGTGCATTGGATCACTTTCTTGAGAGCGACATCGAAGAGCCCAATGTCGCGTCGTGGCTCGATTTGGTCGCGATCGGGACAGTAGCGGACTTGGTTCCTCTCGATCGGAACAATCGGGTTCTCGTGTGGAACGGCCTACGACGGATTCGAGGGGGAAACGTTCGTCCTGGAGTCAAAGCTCTCTGTCAGTCCGGCAAAGTGGATATGTCAAGCTTGGACGATCAAGACATCGGATTTCGCATTGGACCTCGAATCAACGCCGCAGGTCGACTTCAAGACATGAGCATCGGAATTCAAGCACTGCTTGCTGAAGACATGGAGACAGCAAATCGACATGTCAGTGCGCTTTCTGGCTTCAACCAGAAGAGGAGGCAACTCCAAGGTTCGATGACCGATGTTGCCTTCGATGTGGTTGACAACCGAGAGCACGAAGTTGGCAATGGCATTTGTGTCTATGAAGAGGCATTTCACGAAGGAGTGGTTGGCCTCGTGGCCAGTCGTCTATCTGAGAAGTTCAATCGCCCGTCAGTCGTCTTTGCTCATTCCCAAGACAAGGAGTCTGGCTTGTTGAAGGGTTCGGCCCGAAGCATTGTCGGTATACACATACGCGATGTTCTTGCAGATGTTGCCGCGCGTTATCCCCACCTCATGCCAAACTTCGGTGGACATGCGATGGCAGCGGGACTTCAGATTCACAAGTCAAGCTTCGAGAGATTTGCGACGCTTTTTGACCAAGCCGTCGGACAGCGTGCCGCTGATGGTGCCTTTGACAAGGTCACAATGACCGATGGTGAATTGTCGGCTGACGAGCACACCGTGGAATTCGTGCGGGACATTGAGAAATGGGGACCTTGGGGACAACACTTCGAACGCCCCTTGTTTCACGGCACCTTTGATGTCGTCTCGGAGCGCTTGGTCGGACAAGGCAAGCATCTGAAGCTTGTGTTAAAGAAGGAAGGAAGAATTCTCGATGCCATTCAATTTCGCAGTGGATTGACAGGCTGCCCCAGTGTCGAAATTGCATACCGAATCGAGAACAACGAGTATCGCGGAAGAAACTCTGTGCAGCTGTTGGTGGAGAAACTCAATCCTGTTCGCAACTAGTCCGGCTTGCCGAACAGAGTTTGGTGCAACCTCATACCCTCACTGGTGTCCAATTTCAGTCGCTTTTGCATTCACTGGAGTTCGCAAACGGGATGAGCAACCAAGGAGGCAAAATGCGGCAACTCGTCCTAACAATCTTGGTCGTGATGCTCTGCTCGACTGTTCTTGGACAGAACGACCAGACTGAACCGCAAATAGCGTCGAATACCACCTTGATACCACCCTACGTATTTGGTGGGTGCCTGTACTGGATCAACTATGAAGATGCAATCGAAGAATTGTTGGGCGGGTCAACCGACACGTTGCCAGTTGGGTGCAAAGTGGGCTTTGGTTTCCCAACCTTCGACCGGTGGGGGATCGAACTGAGTTACGGCCAAGCCCCCAACATCAAGACCGAGCAGACGATTCTTGCGCCCGGCCAACAGGATGTCAGTGTCATTACCAAGCATGGCACACACTTATGGTCGGCATCCACGTTCTGGGAAAGACCGATGGGCGAGAAGGTAGCGACCGTAATGAAGATTGGTATTACGCATACACGACAACGGACGAATGTGAGATCCGTGACCGAGCAAACGGGCCTGATACCTGTCGTAACTGAAAAGAAAACCTACATGGATCCATCGGTGTCGGTTGGGGTGAAGTATCGATTTACCGAATCTCGTACCCAGCCTGGCGGTGCCATTGATTTCGTTGTGCTGTACACCAAACACTTTAACGCAGACATCTATTCAGATGGTCTTGAATTCAACTGGCGTATCTCGTTCGGTCGTTCGCCACTTGGGTTTTGAGTTGCACGGCGATGAAGTCCTAGACTTCTGATCGAACTCCGTAGCGCAAAGCTTCAATGCCTCCTTATACCGCATAAGTAGAATGAGCGACTCAATTCACCGCCCACCCAAAGAGAAACAAGTGCTTAGAAGAACCATTGCCGCCTTCGGATTGATCCTGTCGTGGACTGCGATAGGAGCCCAGGACTTCACCGGACAGGAAGCCTACGGCTTCGCTGGTTGCTCGCTTTGGCTCGACGTCGAGTCAGAATTTGAAGACAAGTACGCCACACTCGCTCAAAGTAGCGTTCTCGAGACCAACAGTCTCGGGTGCAAGTTTGGCGTAGGATTCGTAGCGGCCAACAAGTTTGGGATTGAAGGAAGCTACGGCCCGGCTCCGGAGGGGAAGACTGAGTTTCGTAGTGTGAATCCGATGGGCGAGCCAGTTGATTTTGTCAACACGGTAATGTCAAAGTTCTGGAATGTCACAGCAACTTATGAACGGCGATTTACAGATCAAATCGTCGGAGTCGCCAAAGCTGGCATCACGCATACGAGGATTGCAGAGGAGCTGATTCCTAGGGGTGGTGCAGCTGCGGGGCTGCCAGCGGTGCGGCAGGAGACTTCCTCCAACGATCCCACCATATCTTTGGGATTGAAGTTTCGGGTGAAGGAACCGGACGGACCAGTAAGTCCTGGTTTTGACATCCTTGCGATGTTCACGACCAAACTGGGAGCGGACACATTTGCCAATGCACTGGAAGTCAACGGAAGATTGACGTTTCCCGTCAAACAGCGTCCGGCAAGACGACGATAGACAAGCGAAGCGTTGTCTGTTGACCGCTTCTGGTCGCGGCGCGGATCGGAACTTTGAACTAGGGTTGCGGTCGATATAGACTCGTTCGTCTGTAACACTTTCGTTACGACTGAGAATCGAAGACTCATCAGGCAGTAGTCGAACATGGCTGAAATCACCTCGATACGAGAGCAAATCAAAGACATTCGCACGCGCAATTTCTCACTGCGGAACTCTCTTTGACTACGATGAGAGCAAGAACCGTTTAGAGGAAGTAGAGCTCCAGCTGGCCGAGCCAGAAACTTGGTCTGACCAAGAACTCTCGCGAAAGCTCTCCAAAGAACGCACTTCACTAGCCCAATCCGTTGCTGGAATCGACGATATCCAGCAACGCACGGACGAGTGCGAGGAACTCGCTGAAATGGCGCAGGAAGACTCGGATTCGGAAGTGTTGGACGAAGTTTCGTCAGAGCTGGTCCAGATTGACGACCAGTTGAAAACTCTTGAGTTTCATCGCATGTTTTCGAACGAGCTTGATCCTCAGAACGCCTATGTGGATATTCAGTTTGGCGAAGGTGGAACCGAGTCTCAAGACTGGGCGAGCATGTTGCTCCGAATGTACCTCCAATGGTGCGAGAAGCAAGACTACAAGGCAACAATCACCGAACTATCGGAAGGAGAGGTCGCAGGCATTCGTAGCACTACTGTGCAAGTTGTCGGAGACTATGCATACGGATGGTTGCGCACAGAGGCCGGTGTTCATCGGTTGGTTCGCAATTCGCCGTTCGACTCCAATCACAGGAGACACACGTCATTCGCTTCGGTCTTCGTTTATGCGGAAATTGACGATGATGTCGACATTGAGGTCAATCCTGCCGACGTTCGAACCGATACATACCGGGCCAGCGGTGCTGGAGGTCAGCACGTCAATCAGACGGATTCAGCGGTGAGACTTACACACCTTCCCACCAACACTGTCGTTCAGTGTCAGAGCGAGCGTTCTCAGCACAAGAATCGAGCGCAGGCGTGGAAGCAACTTCGAGCAAAGCTCTACAACTTGGCGATGCAAGAAAAACTCGCGGAACAACAAGCGATCGAAGACTCCAAACCCAACATAGGATTTGGCAGTCAGATACGTTCCTACGTGCTTGATCAGTCTCGAGTCAAGGATCATCGAACCGGAGCGGAGCGGGGAGACCCCACCCGTGTACTGGGAGGCGATGTCTCGTCGTTCATGGAAGCAAGTTTGATCGCAGGAATATAGTGGACGACCGCGACGAGTCTTCCGTACGAAGACGAAAGCTAGCTGATCTGCGAGAAGCTTCGGACGCATATCCGAACACTTTTGCACGCAAGAACACCGCTCGAGAGCTACACGACCTTCACGGGTCTGCTACGAAGGAGTCGTTGCAGGAAGCGGACGTTGCGGTAGCTGTAGCTGGACGAATAGTTCTTCGTCGGGTTATGGGCAAGGCTAGCTTCGTCACGCTGCGAGATGGTTCGGGCGAGATTCAGTGCTATTTGCGACAAGATGGTTTAGGAGTGGAGGAATACCAGCGTTTCGTCGATTCTGTCGATCTTGGAGACATCATCGGAGTTGAAGGAACGATGATGCGTACCAACAAAGGCGAGCTGACGGTTGAGGCATCGGAAATGAACTTGCTGGTCAAGTCGGTACAGCCGTTTCCCGACAAGTATCACGGTATCGAAGACTCCGAATTGCGCTACCGCCGACGCTACGTTGACCTGATTGCCAACGAACGGTCCAGACGAGTCTTCAAAGTTCGCAGCGAAATTCTCAAGCAAACTCGGTCCTTTTTTGAAGGTCGCGAGTACATGGAAGTCGAGACGCCCATGATGCATCCGATTCCAGGCGGTGCGCTGGCACGTCCATTTTCGACACATCACAACGCCCTCGACATGGACTTGTATTTGCGGGTCGCTCCTGAGCTGTACTTGAAGCGACTCGTGGTTGGTGGCTATGAGCGCGTTTTTGAAATCAATCGGAATTTCCGCAACGAGGGACTCTCGACACGCCACAATCCAGAATTCACGATGCTTGAGTTCTATCAGGCTTATGCGACCTATGAAGACATGATCGATCTCACCATCGACTTCATGAAGCACATGTCTTCGAGTGTTTGCGGCAGTACCCGCATCAAGTTCAACGACTACGAGATTGATTTTGGAGCAAGTCCTAGACGCCTCACGATGGCTGAAGCCGTTGCAGAAGAGCTCGGTTTGGCAAACGTTGAAGATGCACACGACGAGAGCATTCTGCGTCAACATGGCGAAGAGCGCGACATCGCCCTTTCTCCAGAATTGGGATGGGGAGGAGTGTTGAAAGAGCTCTTTGAGTCGTTGGTCGAGCACAAACTGACCCAGCCGACTTTCGTAACGGAGTATCCCATTGAAGTCTCACCGCTAGCACGTCGAAATGACTCGAATCCGCTGGTTGCGGACCGGTTTGAGTACTTTGCTGCCGGATGGGAAATCGCCAATGGATTTTCGGAACTGAACGATCCCGACGATCAGGAGGAAAGGTTTCGGCTCCAAGCTGAGTATTTGTCTCGGGGTGACCAAGAGGCCATGCGTTTCGATGCCGACTATATTCTTGCTCTGCAGTACGGCATGCCTCCGACGGGCGGCGAAGGCATCGGCATGGATCGAATAACGATGCTGTTGACGGATACAACGACCATTCGTGACGTGCTCTTGTTTCCATTACTGAAACGCATAGAGGAATGAGCGACGCATTAGATCGAGTTCGCTTGGAAGAGTCTTGGAAGAACGCTCTTCAATCTGAATTTCGAGCCAGCTACATGGCTCGCTTGCGTGGCTTTCTTATCGAAGAAATACGTTTAGGCAAGCGGGTTCATCCGCCAATGTCCAAGATTTTCCTTGCCCTCGATCTCTGTCCGCTCGACAAGGTTCGGGTAGTGATCATTGGTCAGGATCCCTATCACGGTCCCGGTCAGGCACATGGACTGTGTTTCAGCGTAAATCCGGGTGTCCGACCGCCGCCGTCGCTAGTTCATATCATTGATGAAATCCAAAGCGATTTAGGGGTGCAGGCTGACGAATCCAGTACAAGTAGCGACCGCGGATGTCTTGTTCCTTGGGCAAAACAGGGTGTACTGCTGCTGAACTCGGTGTTGACGGTGGTTGAAGGTCGAGCTGGATCACATCAAGGGCTCGGCTGGGAGCGATTTACGGATCAGGTGGTTTCAGTTGTGAACGACCAGTGCAACGATGTGGTTTTCCTTCTCTGGGGTGCAGCTGCCAAGAGAAAGGCCGAAATCGTGGACCGTGATAAGCACTTTGTCTTAGAGGCACCGCATCCGTCGCCGTTGTCGGCGCATCGAGGATTTCTGGGTTGCCGCCACTTCTCGAAAGCGAATCGCTTTCTCGTCGAAAAGGGTCATAGCGAAATCGATTGGCTTGCAATCGAATAAACGGAGAAGTCAGTGAGCCAATACTTTGAAATACATCCTGATAATCCTCAGCGACGACTGGCGGCTCAGGCCGCGACGATCGTTCGAGAAGGGGGTATAGTCGTGTATCCCACAGATTCGACGTACGCAATAGGTTGTCGCCTACAGAACAACGACGGACTCGACCGCATACGAGCACTTCGCAAACTCAAGCAGAACCACTTGTTTGCGATTGTGTGCAAGGATCTCTCCGAGCTGGCTTCGTATGCGCATGTGGAGAACGACAGTTACCGTTTACTGCGGCGCCATACTCCGGGGCCTTTCACATTCATTCTCAGAGCCACGCGAGACGTACCTCGCAAGGTCGCAGGAAGCAAGCGCAGAACCATAGGACTGCGGATTCCCGATTCTCGAATTGCGATGGAATTCCTGGATGCCCTCGAGGAACCGTTGCTATCCACGACCATGACGCTGCCAGGGCAGGATTCGGCAATGAACGATCCCCAGCGAGTGCGCGAGCTACTCGAGCACCAAGTCGATGTGATCATCGACGGCGGAATTCTGGGGACGGAACCGACCACATTGGTCGATCTAGTTGAAACCGAACCAACAGTCGTTCGGCAGGGACTAGGCGTATTGGACGACCGTAGTACGGGTCGCTCGTAGCGGCAGTCGTTCAAGAGCACAGTAGCGGAAGTACGACTCGGGTCCAGAACAACTCTCCACACCTAGAGTCTTAGTTCTTGTTAATTCCGATCTATTCTCGACTAACATAAGGCTATGTTGACCCTATCAGGTCATCGAAGGAACAGCAATTGAGCAACGGACAAGTCGAAAATCGTGTCGTATCGGGCATGCGACCCACAGGTCGTGTGCACCTCGCACACTACCACGGAGCATTGAAGCAATGGGTTGAGCTTCAAGAAGAGTATGAGTGCTACTACTTCGTTGCTGATTGGCACGCTTTAACAACTGCGTACCACGACACTGTGGACATCGAAACCAACACCTACGAAATGCTGATCGACTGGTTGGCGAGCGGCGTTTCTCCCAATGTTTCGACGATTTTTCTGCAGAGCAAAGTTCCCGAACATGCCGAACTGTACCTGCTGTTGTCGATGATCACTCCGTTGCCTTGGCTCGAACGTGTCCCAACCTACAAGGACACCATCTCTCGTCTGAATGATCGGAATCTCAACACCTTCGGATTCCTTGGCTACCCGGTCCTTCAGGCCGCGGACATACTCATGTATCGTGGTGCGAAAGTGCCGGTGGGAGCTGATCAAGCGGCTCATGTGGAAGTTTCGCGGGACATTGCCAGAGCGTTTAACACTCTGTTTGGTAAGGACGACGAATGGCAGAACCTAGCCAACAAGGCTATCGACAGTCTCCCGCGGAAGATTCGAACCAAGTACCGAGAGATGAGGAAGCAGTATGTGGAACAGGGAGACGACGAGGTATTGGAACGTGCAAGGGCATTCGTCGCAGGCCAGCCCAATCTCTCCGTGGACGACACAAGTCGCCTGATTGGCTATTTGGAAGACCAAGGTCGCATCATTCTTCGCGAGCCCGAAGTTACGTTGAGCGAGACGCCCAAGGTGCCAGGGCTGAATGGCGAGAAGATGTCGAAGTCCTATAACAACACCGTACTGATGCGAGAGGAAAGCGGCGAGCTTGAACGGAAAATCAAGACCATGATGACCGACCCGGCTCGAGCTACTCGGAAAGACCCCGGCAATCCAAAAAACTGTCCGGTCTTCGAGCTCCACGAGATTTATTCCGCAGACGACACTCGTGAGTGGGCGAGCCAAGGATGCCGAACAGCTTCGATTGGGTGCATTGATTGCAAAGGGCCGCTAATCGACTCGATGCAAAAGGAACAAATGGAGTTCAGAGAGCGGGCAGAACCGTACATAGACGATCCCTCGCAAATTCGCAGCATCCTTGAGAAAGGATCCGAAAAGGCGCGGATCATCGCGAGAGACACTTTGGAAGACGTGCGTGAAGCAATGGGGATTGCTTACCGATGAGTGAAGCCGTCGGCACAGTCGTATCGATTGATGAGGTTGTTCCTCTTGAAACGTACGAAGTCCCAAGTGACCTCTACGTTCCACCTGACGCTTTGGTTGTCTTTCTTGAAACGTTTGAAGGTCCGCTGGATCTTCTTCTCTATCTAATCAAGCGTAAGAATCTCGATGTATTGGACATTCCCGTGGCGGAAGTCACCGACCAGTACATGACCTACATCGACTTGATGAAGACGTTACAGCTTGAATTGGTTGGCGATTACTTGGTCATGGCGGCCACGCTCGCCGAATTGAAGTCACGAGTGCTTCTTCCGCGTCAAAGTCAATTCAACGAAGAGGAAGAGGATCCGCGAGCCGAGCTCGCACGTAGATTGCTTGAGTACGAGGCCTACAAGAAAGTGGCCGAGCAGATTGACGAACTGCCTCGTGTTGATCGAGATATAGCGGTCGTCAATATGTTGCGACCCAGCACGATCATCCCCGAAGACCCTCCCAAGGTCGAACTAAAGGAACTGCTTGTCGCATTCACTGAGGTTGTTGAACGAATGCGCCTTCGCCAACCCCATGCGATTGAGACGGAAGTCTTGTCCATTCGAGAGCGAATGACGCAATTGCTTGATGCATTGCAAGAGTCTTCGGATCACCTGAGTTTCTTTGAGATGTTCGACGATGTTGATCGCGTTGAAGGCGCAATTGTCACGCTCTTGGCGATTCTGGAATTGTTGCGCGATGGTTTGATTTCCGTCGTACAACATGAAGCTTACGCGCCCATTTATGTTGCCCGAACTGCCGATGATGCGTAGAGTGAGACGGATATGACGCGATTGACCGAAATCAAGCTTGCCATCGAAGCACTGCTGCTTGTTGCGGAAGATCCTCTCAGCAAGCGCCAGTTGACTCGGCTACTTCAACCGGAAGACGACACAGACAAGGAGATTGCTCGGCTAGTTGGGCATGCCATTAACTCTTTGCGTCGAGACAGTCAGCATCGAGCATACGAACTGATTGAAGTCGGATCGGGATTTCGTCTGCAAATTCGGACAGAGTTGAATGTGTGGGTCAACAAGCTGTGGATGCAGCGACCTCGCAAGTATTCCCGCGCACTATTGGAAACTTTGGCTCTGATTGCCTATCGTCAACCGATTACTCGGGGCGAAATCGAACAGGTAAGGGGAGTTGCCGTGAGCTCGTACACCATGCGGACGCTCGTCGACCGTGGTTGGGTACGCGAACTAGGTACCAAAGACTTGCCTGGTCGACCGATGATGTATGGCACTACTCCTGCATTTCTCGACCACTTCAGCCTGCGTTCGTTGGATGATCTTCCCCCACTGGCCGATTTGGCTGAACTAGCGGTCGATGAATCGGAAGAACCCGAAGTGTCCGTGCAGCCTGCGGACGAAGTGTCTGAACTGCCATCGGAAGCCGATAGCTTGGACGCGGAAACTGTCTCGGATTGACAGCAATGAGTCGCAAGGTCGCGACGACCGAATCTGACTCTCCCACCTACAAGCTCCAAAAGGTTCTAGCTGAACATGGGCTCGGCTCTCGTCGACAAATGGAGAGCTGGATCGTCGCTGGCCGCATCAAGGTCGATGGCGAAGTCGCCCACGCAGGACAAAGAGTTGACCGGTCCGCTCAAATCGAAGTCGACGGCAAGCGTATCCGGCGTGTCGACTCCGACCCATCCATTCGAATTCTCGTAATGAACAAGAAGATCGGTGAAATCGTCTCGCGTCGAGACCCCGAGCGCCGGAAAACAGTCTTCTCGCACCTTCCTAAGCTGAACCAAGGCAGGTGGATTTCGATCGGTCGGTTGGATATCAACACCACTGGTCTACTGCTGTTTACGAACAACGGCAATGCGGCACACAAGCTGATGCACCCAAGCACCATCATTGATCGAGAGTACGCGGTGAGAGTTATCGGTGAACTCAGTGATCGTCAAGTCGACACGCTCAAGAATGGAGTCCAGATCGACTCGTCGTTGTGTCGATTTACGGATATTCGCCACTACGGGGGTTCGGGGCTCAACCACTGGTATCACGTGGTGCTGATGGAGGGTCGGAACCGAGAAATCCGTCAGATGTTCGAACGAGTGGGTACGAAGGTCTCGCGACTCAAACGGGTTCGATTCGGCCCCGTCGTTCTCCCCGCCGCCATGCCCACCGGACACTTTCGAGAAATGAACCTCGATGATGTGAGAGCGATTTGCGGATGGTTGTCGTTGCCAATAGCCAGCAACGTTTCTGGCGATACAGCCAAACAGCAGACAGAGTCGATGCTGATTCCGTTTCCGGGACTGGAACTTCCCTGACCAAACGATCTATTGGCGTGAATCTGTGTACTGCCAGGAGTGTGCGTCGACTTTCTGTCCGTTGATCCCAATGGAGTCAGGTCCCATTAGATAGAGATAAAGTGGCATGTGATCCGACGGCGTGGGAAGCGACATCGGATCTTCGGCAGGAAACGCCGATGCCCTCATTGCTGTGCGGGTTCCGCCGGGATTGAGAGAGTTCACACGGATGTTTGACGTCGAAGCTACCTCATCGGCAAGAACTTCCATCAATGCTTCTGTTGCAAACTTCGAGGCAGCGTAAGCCCCCCAGTAAGCACGTCCTTTTCGACCCACTCCTGAGGAAGTCAAGATGATTGAAGCGTCTTGAGACTCCGTCAATAGAGGAAGCAACGTTTTTGTCAACAGAAATTGAGCATGCACGTTGACTTGAAAAACTTGAACCCACTGTTCGTAGGAGTAGTGTTGGATGGGAACCATGGGTCCTAGGATGGAAGCGTTGTGGAGAATGCCGTCCAAGCGCTCGTAGACTGAACGAATCGACTCCTCCAATTGGGTGCAGCCTTCTTCGGCAAGCAAAGCAAGGTCGACTGGAACGATCAGCGGATCGGTTTCGGTCTCTTCCCGGATTTGGTCGCTCACCGCTTCCAGTTTGCTTCGGGTTCGACCTAGCAGCACTACGTTGGCACCGTAGGAAGCGAATGCTGTTGCCGCTGCTTTCCCGATTCCATCGCCCGCTCCCGTGACTAGAACAGTCCGTTCGCGAAGCAGGTTAGGAGCAGGTTTATAGGTACTTATCGGGCTTGACGGCATGAAGAAGGTAGTTCACGTGAGGATCATTCGTCAACGTGGCATTGCGAGTGAAGGGGTTGTATCGATAACCGGCGACTTCCTTGACGACCAGCCCCGCGGCTCGTGCTGACTTTGACAGTTCGGACGGCTTGATGAACTTACGATAAGAATGAGTTCCTTTCGGTAGCACGTTCAAAACGTACTCGCCGCCGATGATCGCAACAACGTACGCAACTGCGTGGCGATTGATGGTCGATGCGAACACGCTGCCACCTGGACGGCACAACTTGGCCAGAGCCCGGACAGTCTGGGCATGATCGGGAACGTGTTCGAGAATCTCAAGTGCTGCAACGACATCGAAACTCTCGGACTCGACCTCAACCAGCTCTTCCGCGGTTGTTTGCAAATACCGGATCTTGTCTTCGAGCCCTGATTCGATTGAATGCAGTTTTGCAACGGTCAGAGGCCCTTTGGCAGGGTCGATTCCCGTTGTACGAGCACCTTGCAATGCCATGCTCTCGGTCAAGATGCCCCCACCGCAACCGACTTCAAGTACGTCAGCACCATGAACAGGCACGCGGTTCGCAATGAAACGCATGCGTACTTCGTTGATGTCGTGTAGTGGACGAAACTCACCATCTCGATCCCACCACCGATGAGCCAACGACTCAAACTTCTCAATTTCGTTGGGATCGATGTTCATGGACTACAGTCTTGTGGACGGGAGTGAATACTCCCTACGTTCAAAAGTATAGAACTCTCCGAAGGCAAGCTGAAAGCAACGTGGTGTGTACGAGAGTTTTGTTGGTAGAAGATGTATCTCGGTAATGAGGAGAGTTTCGGGCCCCTAGCGATTAATGGTGGACGAGACTCTGAAGTCCTGACCTACATGGATGCGGAGGGAGGACAAGCCAGACGTTGGGAGTGGAGACAAACCGAAGGCCCGTCCAGGCTTGGAGCACAGATAGCGCTAACACGATGTTGGGCCTAAGTTGCGGCTGTGCCAACGGAAACGTCGAAGTGTGCGACAAACATCGGCACCGGTACAACGTCCAGCTGTTCAATCGTCTCAATATCGAGCAGCGACCGCGCGCTGAAACACACCTCGCAAACTAGCTGTGGTCGGCATCCAAAAAGACTGACCGACACACAAATCACTGCATCTGTTCGATTCCGGTCTGGGCTGTTGCTATAATTAGGACTCGTCGCAACCTGACCTAAGAGAGGTAGACCAGTGTCAACATTCACCAACAAGCTATCCCGCTTGCTGCAAGGAAGCCTACTTACAGTGGCGTTGGCGTTTCTAACGCTTGGACACATTCCCAGTTTCTCCATACCAGGTACAGCTACCCAGGTTCAAGGACTCGGGCAGACTGCTTATGCGTCTGATATAGGATTTTGGGAGTGTGTGAAGAATCCTACCTCCACAAGTATATGGCGAGGGGGCGTGTGCAGACTAGCGTCAGTTGCACTAGGCGCTCTGGCTGCCGTCAAGACACTGCAAGCTATGGTGACCAAAATGGTTCTGAAGAAGACTAAGAAAGGCAAACCATTCGAGGCTCAGGAAATTACCATCACCATACCCAATGAAATTGGAGGGGTGAAAATCTGGAACCAGCCAATTACGATCACATTCAATTTCACAGAGACGCATGCCAAAATTCTCGCGGCTATAGTGGGATTCAGTGTCATGGATTTCGCTTTCAAACTCTGTATGTGCTTTGACAAGATTGGATACATTGATTATTCGGATCCTAATGAGAGATATGCATAGTTCATTTCGAAAGGGCGAATCATTGACTACTCGCGATACCGGCTCAGCGATTGTTCCAATTCGCCGGCGGTATTCGAGAGCCAGGACAAGCACATCGTCGCCGACAGTTTCAAGGGGTCGACACGTCGCAGGTACATGTGGTGGCGAGACGACAGCACAGCGCCTACACCAAGAGCGGTTTAGGAAGATGCCATCATGATCAAGACAGCTCACATCTTGTTCATTAGCATGACAATGGCATTGGCTTTTACTGTCTCATCTCCAGCCGAGACATATCACGGGAGACTGTTTTATGCGGTGCTGGTGTTCGTCGGTGTGTGGGCGTTCCTAGTTCTGGTGTCTGGAACAGAAAAATGGATCAAGGATAGACGCAAGTCATCTACGAGTGAATGAAACCAGTTTGGAGGGCGGTGCTCGCTGTTGGGTGCTTCCTGATTTACTTGTTTGCATTGTACATACCCATTCAAATAGTGGTTGGGTTGGCATGGGGTACATTTTCGTTCCTCATAGGACGGAGTCAAGATGATCTGGTGTCCACTACGAGCGTGGTAATTCTGCTTGCCCTCTCAATTCCGTTGACGTTCTTTTTTGCGTTCCTGCTATCCCGAAAGACCGTAAGGTGGGTTGATAGGAGTATGGCCAAGGAAGTGTGAAGGGCAGGAAAGGAAGGGGGCACCGCACTAGAAAACCTCTAGCTGATCGGGTGCGGTGTCAATCGGAATTACAATCCGTAACGGAGCACGCACCGTGAGCTAAGACACCGCTTGTCTCGACACGCCCAGTGGCCTAGTCGCGTTCGCCATCTGACAAAAGTGTCATATACACAGCCATGTGTTAGAGATGACAATTCGCAAACTGCACTTTTAGCTTGGTAAAATAGGTGTGCTCCCCGGTATCTCCCCAACCCGCTATTACTACGTTTATGCATGAGTGACGAAGACACGCCGATCAGCCCAGACAACGGGGGCAACGGCGGCGACAATGTAGAGCAAGCAAGTCCTGGCCAACCTGGCTCGGACATTGTACGAGTGTTCATAGAAGACGAGATGCGACATTCGTATCTCGGCTACGCCATGAGCGTGATCATTGGTCGCGCTCTTCCAGACATCCGAGACGGGCTCAAACCAGTCCATCGTCGCTGTCTGTTTGGGATGGATCAGCTCAACAATCGGCATGATCGACCAACTATGAAGTCCGCACGGGTAGCTGGGGAAGTGGTAGGAAAGTACCACCCGCACGGCGAAATGGCCATTTACGACACGATCGTGCACATGGCGCAGGATTTCAAAATGAGATACCCCCTGGTCGATGGGCAGGGGAATTTCGGATCGATCGACGGCGATCCTGCAGCGGCTAGCCGCTACACCGAGGTGCGAATGACCCGGTTCGCTTCGATGATGCTGGCCGACCTTGACAAAGAGACCGTAGACATGGGTCTCAACTACGACGACACCATACTCATGCCTTTGGTGTTGCCTACGCGTGTACCCAATCTCCTAGTCAATGGGGCATACGGCATTGCTGTGGCGATGGCCACCAACATCCCTCCCCACAACTTGGGAGAAGTGATCGATGCGTGCGTTGCGCTCGTGGACGATGAAAGCCTGACCGTCGATGACTTGATGGAGCACGTCAAAGGACCGGATTTCCCGACTGCCGGGATCATCAACGGCAGGGCGGGGATTGTCGAGGCCTATAGAACGGGGAGAGGCCGAATTCTTGTACGTGCTCGTGCCACGATTGAAGAAGAAAAGTCGGGACGCGAAACCATCATTGTGACGGAGATTCCGTTCCAACTGAACAAGGCGAAACTAGTCGAGAACATCGCCGATTTGGTACGTGAGAAACGCATTACGGGCATATCGGACTTGCGCGATGAATCCAGCAAGGAAGGGATGCGCATCGTGATCGAGGTCACTCGGGGCGAACCAGCCGATGTCGTACTGAACAATCTCTACACGAGCACACCGCTGCAATCAGCCGTGAGCGTGAACTGCGTTGCGTTGGACGGCGGACAGCCCAAGACCGTCAACCTCAAGGACATGTTGATGGCTTTCGTGCAACATCGACGCGATGTTGTTGTTCGTCGTTCCATCTATCAGCTTCGAGAGGCTCGCCGACGCGCCCACACGTTGGAAGGTCAGGCCGTTGCACTGGCCGACATTGACGAAGTCGTGGAGTTGATTCGAAACTCGGAGTCACGACAGGAAGCCCAAACCAGCCTGACAGAACGTTCGTGGCTGGTGATTGCCAATGACGATGAGCGAGAGGAACGATTGTCTCGCGTAGGTGCCATCGTGGCTCTGCTGAGCCGTTCGGATGTTGCGTTGGCTCGTAAGGAAGGACTCGATCCCGAATTGGGATTCGATTCGGAGGCGGGAACCTATCGCCTGTCCGAAGAGCAAGCGGATGCCATTCTCACGTTGCAGTTGCACCGTTTGGTGAGTCTGGAGCAAAGCAGACTGATATCCGAGTATGAAGACTTGATTCAGGAGATTCGAGAGTATCAGCAAATCTTGGATTCTGACGAACGTCTCAACGAGGTCATCAAGGAAGAACTGGTCGAGGTCAAGGAGCAATTCGGTGATGAACGAAAGACCGAAATTCTTGAGACTCTAGTGGATCTGACGACGATCGACATGATCGTCCCCAAGACGGTAGTCGTCACGATTTCCCACGTTGGCTATGCAAAGATTCAATCGATCGACGTCTACGAGACTCAACATCGAGGCGGAAAGGGTAAGATTGCCGCAGCGATGAAGGAAGATGACTTTGTCGAGCACCTATTGGTTGCCCACAACCACTCGACGTTGCTTTGCTTCTCCAGCAAAGGTCGTGTTTATCAACTGCCGGCGTACCAAATTCCCGAGAGCAGCCGGAACTCTCTTGGAAGACCTCTGGTCAACATGCTTCCGGCACTTGAAGAAGACGAACGCATTTCTGCGATCTTGCCGATCAAGGAGTTTTCCGAGGACTTGTTCGTCGTCATGGCGACCGAGCACGGCTACATCAAGCGCGTTGAACTGACACAATTCCGCAGGCCTCGAAAGATGGGTTTGATAGCCATCAATCTCAATGAGAATGACCGCCTGATTGGTGCCGAAGTAACTGATGGTCAGCAGGAAATAGTCTTGGTTCAAGATCAGTGCAGGGCTGTGAAGTTCATGGAGTCGGATGTCCGCGTCATGGGGCGGCAAGCCCGTGGTGTTAGAGGATTGCGTTTGCGCGGAGGAGCTCAGGTACTCTCGCTGGTGATCCCGCATGAAGGCGGACAGCTGCTATGCGCGACAGAGAACGGCTACGGCAAACGAACGGCTCTCTCTGAGTTTCGGCGCATTGGACGTGGCGGCTTGGGTGTGTACGCAATCGGACAGTCAGAGCGCAACGGGCGATTGACGGGTGCGATACAGGTAATGGAATCTGACGAAGTCATGTTGATCAACAATCGCGGCAAACTGATTCGAACGGCGGTTGAACAAATCCGTTCCACGGGCCGAGCGGCACAGGGTGTTCGATTGATCAAGTTGGGAGACGACGAACGATTGATTGGAATCAGTCGCATTGCCGAATCTGCGCTCAACCAAAATGACTCCGATGAGGACGACGACGCAGAAGAAGACGCGTCAGAATCAGAGAACAACGCGGAATAAGTCAACTCAGTTGGGATTCTTAGAGATCTGGCGGAATGACTCGGGCCTACAACTTCTCTCCCGGACCCGCGACATTGCCGGATTCGGTCTTAGAGGAAGTTCAGCGGGATCTGCTCGACTTCCGAGGAACGGGTTGCTCAGTACTGGAAATCAGCCATCGTTCGCCCGAATTCATGGATGTGGCCAAGAGTGCTGAAGACACATTGCGCCGACTTCTCGACATCGGCGATGACTATGCGGTGCTGTTTCTGCAGGGAGGGCCGACGCTTCAATTCACGATGGTGCCGTTGAACCTATCTGGACCCGGCGAAGTCGTCGAATACACCGACACCGGGAGGTGGTCTCAAAAGGCCTTTGAAGAGGCACATCGCCTCCGCAATGCATACGTAGTGGCTCAGTCAGATCGAACTGTTCCTGCTCAAGACACTTGGGAGCGCAGAGCAGACTCCAGATACGTGCACATAACTTCCAATGAAACAATTGCCGGCGTACAGTTCAAAGACATTCCCAAGGACTTGGGCGCACCACTGGTTGCGGACATGTCTTCGGACTTCCTAACGAGGAAAATCGATGTGGAGGACTTCGGGATCATCTATGCAGGTGCACAAAAGAACTTCGGACCGGCGGGTCTCACCACTGTGATCGTTCGCAAGGAACTGTGTCAGAACGTAGTCGAGGGGGAGTCTGAATATCTCAACTACTCAACTCACATCGAGTACGAGTCGATGTACAACACGCCGAACACTTTCGCTTGGTACGTGGCAGACTTGGTGCTGCATTGGATCGAGCGTTCGGGAGGAGTGGCGGAAATGCAGCGTCGATCTTCGGAGCGATCTCAGCGACTCTATGACGTGATCGATTCGAGTGAGTTGTACCAGTCGGCGGTAGAACGACGTCACCGTTCCGCGGTGAATGTTTCGTTCTTCATCGAAGACGACGAGTTGGAAGCAAGATTTCTCAATCAAGCGGCAGCTGCAAACATTGTCAACATCCGAGGGCACCGACTTCTGGGTGGATTTCGGGCAAGCCTGTACAACGGACTCAGCGATGAGGCGGTTGACGCTCTGGTTGACTACATGATTCGATTCGAGAGAGGATTGGGCAAGTAATGGGACAAGGTGAACTCAAGAGAATTCGCAATCAAATTGATCGCATCGATGACCAGCTATTGACCTTGTTGAACGAGCGGGCTGCTTGTGCTTCCGAAATCGCGACAGTGAAGCAGGAACTCAACACATCGGACACTCCAGTCTTCTACCAGCCAGACCGTGAGTCCTTGATCATGGCTCGATTGATCGAATCGAACAGTGGTCCATTGACCGACATGCACGTCGAGCAGTTGTTCAACGAAATTACGTCTTGTTGTCTATCGCTTGAGCAACCATTGACGATCGGCTATCTCGGGCCTGCGGGAACCTATACGCAGTCGGCAGCCATCAAACGGTTTGGGCACTTTGCAGTCACGAAGGCACATGCCTCTATCGACGAAGTGTTTCGTGAGGTCACTGCAGGTAACTGCAATTACGGAGTGGTGCCAGTCGAAAACAGTACGGAAGGGATGGTCAATCACACGCTTGACTGCCTCATTTCGTCGCAAGTCAACATTTGCGGTGAAATCGAATTGCCTATTCACCACGCCTTTATAGTGCCGCGTGGAGTCGAACCGGGCGCGATTACTGCAATCTACTCCCATGAACAGTCGTTGGCTCAATGCCGCCAATGGCTTGACACACACTTCGTCGGAATTGAGCGTCTGTCTGTTTCCAGCAATGCGGAGGCTGCCCGTATCGTCTCGCAACGACGAGATGCCGCGGCGATAGCCGGCGAACTGGCCGCCGAGCAGTACAACCTGGTCGTGTTGCATCGAAACATTGAAGATCGAAGCGAGAACACCACGCGTTTCTTGGTGTTGGGCACTCAGGATGTAGGACCTACCGGAAACGACAAGACTTCAATCCTGGTAATGGCCGATGACGAACCCGGATCTCTCTACCATGTTCTTGCCCCGTTTCAGCAGCACAAGATCAATCTGTCCCGCATCGAAACAAGACCATCCAGTCACAGTACGTGGTCATATGTGTTCTTCATCGACTTCGATGGGCACGAGTCCGATGAATCGATTCGACTGGCAATGAAGGAGATTGAACGCGTTTCAATCAAAATCAGATCGCTCGGTTCCTATCCAAGAGCAGCAAGGCCGTGAACACAAACATCAATGAACGAGTTCTTGAACTGTCTCCCTACATTCCGGGCAAGTCAATCGATGAGTTGGAACGTGAATTAGGCATTGAGGACTCCATCAAACTTGCAAGCAACGAGAACCCTCGAGGTCCGAGTGCGCAAGTTCTCTCGGCAATTCAATCCCAATTCGATTCGTTAACCCGATATCCTGATCCAGATGGTCTGTTGCTCAAGCAGGAGATATCCAAACATCTCGGTGTAGAGACGGATCAGATTACGTTGGGGAAGGGATCCAACGATGTGTTGGAACTTGCAGCTCGAGTAGCGCTATCTCCGGGAACGAATGGTGTGGTGGATGAGCACTGTTTCGTTGTCTTCCCCATTGCGATCTCAGTTGCGCACGGAAGGGTAGTTCGGGTGCCGTCCAATCAATGGACGCACGATCTTGAACGTACCCTCGAGATGATTGACGACGACACTCGCATCGTTTTCATCGCCAATCCCAATAATCCCACAGGCACGTACATCGATGAGACAACGTTGTGTCGATTTATAGAACGTGTTCCGGAATCCGTGTGGATCGTGCTTGACGAAGCCTATTTCGACTATGTGAAGGAGCACGACTATCCCGATGGCGTGACATTGGCAAGTCAATATCCAAACTTGATTGCAACTCGCACCTTCTCCAAGGCTTACGGTCTAGCTTCGCTTCGAGTGGGTTACTCGATTTCATCCAGTTACTTCGCAGGTCTTCTCAATCGGGTGCGCCAACCGTTCAACGTGAGTAGCCTTGCGTTGTCTGCCGCTGTGGCGGCAATGAAGGATCGTGAATACTTGGACGAAAGCGTCGAACTAAACGCACAAGAGATGTCTTTCCTGCAAAATTCTCTCGATGAAATGGGGTTCTCCTATATTCCATCAGTCGCAAACTTCTTGACGATGGCGTGTGGAGGAGATGGGAACGACATGTACCAGAAACTATTGAGAATGGGTGTAATTGTCCGTCCCATTGCGAACTATGGAATGCCCAACCACCTGCGAGTCACTGTTGGAACACACGATGAGAACGTGCGGTTTCTCGATGCTTTGCAGCATGCGAGTCAGCTCAACGATTAGTTGGGTTCCCGTTAGTTCGCGTCCCAGCTAGCTCGTAGTGCAGCACATGTCCAACGATGTTCCAGTAATCGCGATCGACGGATTGGCCGCTTCTGGAAAGGGAACTGTTGCAAAGGCGGTTGCCAGCCGCTTGGCTTGGAATCTTCTCGACAGTGGATTGCTCTATCGCATCACAGCGTTTCTGGCAGACGAGTTCGACTTGGACATGGAAGACAGGAGCGGCATCGCCGACTTGATTAGCAAGCGAGTGTGCATCGACTACTCCAGTTCCGGTATCGAAGCACGGTCAAATAGTGAACGGGAGCAACTTAGTCGGAGCGTTGTGGTTCTCTCTGATTCCTTGCAGGGCAAGAGCGTCTATTGGAACGGTCAGGATGTCACTGCAATCGTGCGAGGAGACAAAGTGACACGGAATGCGGCGTTGGTTGCGGCTTCGCAGAGGATTCGCAACGAACTAGTCCCCAAGCAACGTGAGCAGCGGGTCAATCCTGGACTAGTAGCCGATGGCCGCGACATGGGAACTGTGATCTTTCCTGATGCACCGCTGAAGGTTTTCCTGGATGCCTCCGATGAGGTGCGAGCGCGCCGTCGAATGGAACAGATGGGAATGGAAGACACGGCGAAGAATTTCCACGACGTGCTCAAAAACCTTAAAGATCGAGACAACCGAGACAGTTTGCGAAAGGTGGCACCCGCAGTGGCCGCGAAAGATGCGGTGACTCTGGATAGCTCCGAGTTGACTGCTCAAGAGACGGTTGATCGGGTCCTCAAACTCGCCCGCGCTCGCGGATTGACTACCAAGTATTCAAACCCCGGTCAGGACTGACAACCAATCTTCGCTACCGCGCTTTCGCTTTGCCGTTGCCAACGCGGAGACACCGCGGTAATTTTGGTGGTGTGGATCTGCACCATGGAGAATCAGAAGCTTCATGACTTCTTGCAGTCGGTCTTTACGCTTGATTGTGGAAAGTAGAGCTGTCATAAGCGGGGTGTCGCCCTTGTCGTCAACGGCATCCACCGGTGCGCCGTTCTTGAGTAGTTCTTCGGCGATTTCCACAAATCCCGCCTTGGCGGCACAGTGTAGAGCGGTCTGTTGTTTGTGGTTGCGTACATTGACATCAGCACCTTGAGCGAGAAGCTTTCGAACTTGCGCTAGATCGCCACCACGATCTCCTCTTGAAGCGTAGACCAAAGGCGGCCAACCACCCTCTGCTTTATTGGGGTCGAAACCAATTCCGTACTCGTCTAGCACGGCATGAATGTCTGGATTTGTGACGCCGGATCGAGGAATAGCCGCGACTAACGGCTCTGCTCCCGCATCAAACAAGCGACGCAAAATGAGAACGTTTTGCTGCCATATCGCAAATCGAATCAGCCAGTACGAGTACGGGCGCGGATCAGCTCCTAGTTCCAGTAGCAGATCCAATATCTCGATACGCTGACGACTGACCGCGTAGTGCAACGCAGTCGCCGAAAGGTTGGTGACGTGTTGAGGAAACTCCCGGATCGCCAGACTTGGATCGTCCGAGAGGCAAGCGTGTACCTCGTCGTAGTTGCCCAGAAAAACGTGAGTGAAGAAATCTACGGTTGCACCGTGGCTCAGCAAGAGTTCCGCCGTCTCTTTCCTGTTCTTGTACTCCGCTGCACAGTAGGCGGAAATGTCGACCAGCAGCGGTGTAAAGTGACAGCCACAAGCATTGATGTCTGCACCTTTCTCGATGAGATAGGCGACCATCTCCGTTCGACCCCGGTAGGCCGCCTCCCAGAGCATGGTCCGTCCGTGAGAACCAACTCGTTCAATCCAATCGGGTCGTAGTTTCAGGAGCTGATCCACCGTCTCCAAGTCTCCCTTACCGGCTGCCGCAACACCGATTTTGAGGAAATCACTAGTTTTTCCAGTTAGCTCGACCATTGACTGACTCAATTCGTGGGATGCAGTATTTCGACGATGCAGAGGACTCCATCAAAGTTGAAAGTGCTTCGGGGCGGCGAACTTCCAAGCGAACTGCCATGTGTAGAATATGCAATCCTTTTGCGCCTTCCCGCCCAGAACTGCATAACCTCTTGTTTGCATTAACTTTATACGCCATATGGTGCTGCAAATGAGTGCCGACTTTGCGTTTGCGGGCGACTCGATTCAATTCAACGGACCTGGACGGTCATGAAGAGAACCGAGCAGGGCGCTCTCAACAAGTCCAACTGAAAACGGGAACATATGGCGGAGTCCTTCGAAGCTCTCTTTGAGCAAAGCGTTCAAACCATCGAGATGACCCCAGGGTCGGTCGTAATCGGGACTGTGGTCGACATTGACAATGAGTTTGTGACGATGCACGTAGGGTTGAAATCGGAGGGCGTTATTCCTCGTGAGCAATTCCTCGACCCCAACGGCGAGTTCAGCCTGGAGATCGGCGATCAGGTCAAGGTCGCGATGGAGGTGGTCGACGACGGGTTTGGCGAGACCAGACTGTCGCGGGAAAAAGCCAAGCGAGCCGAAACGTGGGACACGTTGGAGGAAGCCTACGAGAACAAGGAACCCGTTCAAGGAGTGCTGATTGGCAAGGTGAAGGGCGGATTTACCGTCAGTGTTGACGATGTAAGAGCATTCCTACCCGGATCATTGGTGGACACTCGGCCTGTACGAGACACGGCGGATCTTGAAGGTCAAACGTTGGACTTTCAGGTCATCAAGTTGGATCAGCGACGTAACAACGTCGTCCTTTCGCGTCGAGCAATCCTTGAGCTCGAAAACAGTGAAGAACGCGAAGCTCTGCTCAAGTCTCTCGAAGAGGGGCAAGTCAAGCAAGGCGTCGTCAAGAACCTAACCGACTACGGCGCATTTGTCGATCTCGGAGGCATTGACGGTCTGCTCCACGTCACGGACATGGCTTGGAAGCGAGTTCGGCATCCCAGCGAGGTTGTGACCGTTGGCGACGAAATTTCCGTCAAGATTCTTGCGTTCGACTTGGAACGCAATCGCGTCTCACTGGGAATGAAACAGCTCGGTGACGATCCGTGGGTCAATATCACACGGCGTTATCCAAAGGGCACGAAGGTCTTTGCTACCGTTACCAACATTCAAGACTACGGTTGCTTTGCAGAAATTGAAGAAGGCGTTGAAGGTCTTGTCCACGTATCCGAGATGGACTGGACGAGCCGAAACGTCATTCCCTCCAAAGTAGTCACAACGGGCGATACGATCGAAGTCATGATTCTCGATATTGACGAGGATCGGCGACGTGTCTCACTTGGCATCAAGCAGTGTCTCGAGAATCCTTGGGAAGCGTTCGAGCGTACTCATTCCGTTGGCGACAAGGTCTCTGGAATGATCAAGTCCATTACGGACTTTGGAATCTTCGTGGGTCTTCAAGGAAATATCGATGGACTCGTGCATCTCTCCGACATGTCGTGGACAGAGCCCGGCGATGTTGTCGTTCGACGATTCAGCAAGGGTGAGCAGGTCGATGCAGTCTTGCTTGCAATTGACGTTGATCGGGAGCGCATAGGACTCGGTATCAAACAGCTCGATTCGGATGTGTTCGGCGACTACACGAAGGACCATCCGAAGGGCACGATCGTTACTGGAGTCGTGACTGAAGTCGATGTGCGTGAAGCGTCGGTTCGCCTAGCACCTGAAGTTGAAGGGATGATCAAGGCTGTCGAGGTTTCCCAGGATCGCGTTAGCGATGTCAGGCACGCTCTCAAACCGGGCGACGAAGTTAAAGCCATGATCGTGAACGTCGATGTACGAAACAGAATCGTGTGGCTCTCCATTCGTCAGAGCGAGCAAGAGACCGAAGCTGAAGCTCATCGCGAGTATCAGAAGCAGACTTCAGAGGAGTCCAAGACGACAACCTTCGGAGAGCTCATTCGCTCTCAACTGAAGAGCAAGGGATCCGATGAAGAGGCGTCAGGAGAGGGACAGGCCGTAGAGGAAGGAGAGGAAGAGCAAGTTGCTGAGGGGGCAACATCTGAGTCCGAGGCGCAGGCCGAAGCCGATTCTGAATCATCCGAGGAATCTGAGACCTTCGAAGAGTCCGCGGCTGAAGCCGAAGACGAAGCCGAGTCCGCAGCCGAAGACGAAGCCGAGACTGCAACCGAAGAGGAAGCCGCATCCGAGGACGTAGCAGACGACGCCTCCGAAGATACTCCAGAATCGGAAGACGAGCCTGAATCCGAAGACGATCCCGAACCCGAGGAAGACAGCAAGAAAGACTCAGACTCTTAGCCATGAGCACGACATGACCCGTTCAGAGTTGGAACAACGCATTTCGGAGCAGCAACCCGAACTTTCGCGTCAAACCGTTAGCCAATGTGTTGATTTGATCATTCAGAACATCTCTGATGCTTTAGCTCTAGGTCGTAGAGTCGAAATTCGTGGCTTTGGTTCATTCGGACTTCGACGTCGTATGAGTCGAGTGGGTCGTAATCCCCGCACTGGTGCATCCGTGTTTGTACCCGAACGTTACGTACCATATTTCAGACCCGGAAGTGTTTTGCGGGAACGAATAAACAGTGCACGATTGCGCGATGATTCCGCCTATGACCGACTCGAGCAAGGCTGGATCGGTCAGGAAGTCAACGAGACTGAAGACGACTAAGACGTCGGGCGACAAATAGTCCCATGACCCAACCTGCCGAAACGGGTCAAACCGTGAAGATTCTGAAACGAATTGGGCTGATTGTTTTGGCTCTCTTCGTTGCAGTCCTGGGAGTCATTCTTTCAATCGAGAATCGGTCTCCGACATCGATCAAACTTTGGCTCGTAGAAACGCCGGAATTTCCCCTCGTAGTCTGGCTCGTAGTGGTCTTCCTCTTAGGATTACTGGTCGGATCCAGCATCAGCTTCTTCGTGCGTTTGCGGGAGAAGTGGAGCAATCGCGAGAAAAGTACTTAGCGGTAGCACCCAATAGACGTTGCAGGGATGCTGTTTGGTCAGTCCTTGAGCGTAAAGTTAATCGACGTGCGAAAGTTCATCTCGTCAATTCCACGCTTGCGCAACGAAGCTGGAATTTGAGGGAACGGCTCTGCACGGTCCACCATGCGCAGAGCTTCCGCATCCAGCTCTTCGAATCCTGAAGAATTTGTCAGCTGAATACCGTCGACCGATCCGTCAGCGTGAACGGTCAAGGCAATTTCGACGCGTCCTTCCTCTTTGGCTCGTCGGGAAGTCTTCGGATATTTCTTAAATCGATTGAGGTGTGCTGCAAGTCGTGCGACATAGGATTTGGAAAGTCGTTTGGCTGTTCCGGTTTGGTCAGTAGACCCTGTACCGGTGGTACTTTGAATTGTAGGTGCGCCTTGACCACCCGCATTTTGCTCCTGTCGCTCAGCCGATGAGTCTGTAAACGAAAGTTCCATATCAAAGACTGGTTGCGGATTCTCAACGGCAATCGGTTCCACTGGTTCAAATAACAGCTCAGGTTCCGGCATGGTCATGTCCACCTCCGGCTCCAAAGGAGCTAAATCTATTTCTGTGTCCTTAATCTCTTCGCTCATCGGTTCATCGTCGACGATGATCGGTTCCGACTCAACCAGCTCTCCCACGAGTTGTAACGCCACCTCGACTCCCGAGTTTCCAAATTCTCCAGGAGCTTGGGAGTCCAGCCCGACCCAAGCAATGACCGCCAGAGTGTGAATCCCCAATGCAATAGACACGGCAACCGCCACTCGGGAGCGGTTGGCGTTCGTTCTCCGTGTGTTGATTGTGCTAGCCACGAGAACTTGGAGTTTGAATGGTCGCCAAAGACACTTGCGTCAGACCGGCTTTGCGCAAGGTGGTCAGTACTTCTCGCGTCGACGATGCTGGCAATCGACCGTCCGCACGCACCATTACTTGCGTTTGGGAAGCTCGGTCATTCTGAACTCCCAATGACTGAAGTTGATTAGCCAGATTTTGCAGACTGCTAGGGACACCGTTGATGTAGAGTCGCTCCTGCAAGTCGAGCGAAATCGTAATGGAGTCGAGCTCCCGATCGGTGTCGCTCAGCGAAATGGGAGTTTCCAATTCAACGTTGTCAGGACTCTGTATCTGACCAGCCATCATGAAGAACGCGAGCATCAGGAAGACGACGTTGATCAACGGAATCATCTGATTGTCCGAACCGTAAGTGCTTTGAACGGATTGCAGACGTAGATTCACTCTTCTTCCTTGAGAACGAGGTTTGCAGCCCCCGCCAACGTCAGTCGATCAAGCACTGTGATCAAGGTCTGCGTCGAGACGATTGACTCGGCATCGATGACGTACACGGCATCATGTTCTTGCGCAACCCACGCCTTCAACGCGACTTGGTCAGCTGAATCCACCCGTGTTTCCTCGCTCGCTAACCATCCTTTGTTGTCTTCAATGATGATTTCCCGCACCACAAGATCATCTTGTTCGCCGCTGGTGTGTGCGGAGTAGTTCATTGGTAGTTGTTTCTCTTTCGCAACGCTTGTCGTCAGCATGAAGAAGAGCAGAAGGATGAACACCACGTCGACCAACGGAACCAGGCTGACATGTTTCTTCCTGCCAGTCTGGAAGTCTTGCAGTTGCATAGGGAGTTTCCCTAGTCTTGGCTACGGTTCATGTGGTGAAACGTAAAGACTTGAGTGACTGAATCACTAACCTGGGCGGCCACTCGCTGCACGATGCGATCCATCCAATTGAATGCGATCGTAGCCGGTATTGCGATCGACAGACCGAGTGCAGTTGTTATCAATGCCTGCCAAATGCCTCCCGATAACACGGATGGGTCGGCCTGTGTTCCGGCGGCTTCCATTGCCTGGAAAGCGGAGATCATTCCTAGAACAGTTCCGAGCAGTCCGAGTAGAGGACTCAGCGTACCGATCGCTTCCAATGCAGGCAACATCGATCGCAGATCTTGAAGCTTGGACATCGATACACGTTCCAGTTCCTCTTTTAAGACCTCTTCGTCGACCTGGTTAGTAGACATTTCTTGCATGGCCAAATGAACGACTTCATAGGAAAAGGTGGACGAATCCAGGTGCTCGATCGCCTCGGTTCCTTTCCCGCTTCGCCAGAGTTCTAGTGCTGTGTCAACGTTGTCGCTCTGTTCCGGCTTGACTCGTACAAAATGCCAAATCTTCAAAATGATGATCGTGAGAGCGACGACGGACATCGTTAGGAGAATCCAGACAACTGGTCCCCCCACGCTTAGGAACTCGCCGATGGACTGAGATTTCATGGGGACCCGGACTCGTTGGTAATCGTCAGAGCAGACCTGCTGGAAGTCTGTTCGCGAGGAATAGCTTGATGTCGGCGATTGTGAGTTGCAGCGGACATACCAGAAAGTGTGCGTCTACCCAACCGGAATTCTCATCCAATTGGGTAGACATTCATTGCAACTCAAACTGATGTGTTACTGCATCCGGGGCAACCCGTTACAGGAATCGGGTTCCAATCTCGATCCAGAAACGCCGCCCCTTACTGTAACGTCGTCTCGTATCGACAGTACTTCGATCAATCACCTTGTCAAACAAGTTGTTGATTTCCAACGTGGCAAACAGGGACAGTCGTTGTGTAACCTTGCCGCTCCACTTGATCTTCGAATTCACCGTGACCAGACTGTCGAAGTCGAAATCCTCGTAAATGTCGTGCGTCAACCCCGTAGCAGGATCCTCCCAGTTTTCACGAGAATCTCTGGCGATCGTGCCACCTCGTCGATGGACGAGGAAGTTGGTCATATTGATATCCCAAGCTGGAACTTCCGTCGTTGCGAAGAAACCGAGCGAGAACGGAATGTTGTAGTCCCAAGGAGGTAGCTCGCTGACCGGGACTAGCTTTTCTTGGTAGTACACCAAGTCTTCTTCCAATCGCTCATCGTAGCCGTCATCGTCCTGTCGATTGCTGGTGGCGTCTCGATAGCCGAGGCTGAACGAAAAGTGCGTGTTGGTCGGACCCATGGCAATTGTGTTGGCGTTCGTGACTGTCGATGTGATGCTCTGAGACTCACTCTCACCCAAGTTGGTGTAGTAGTACAGACCGTCGTCTCCTCGTCTACGAGAAACACCATCTTGATTGTCTCGCATGACATATTGAACGGTCGCATGAACCAAGTCGCCTTCCGTTCGAGACCAACCAATCATGTACTCGTTCGAGTATGGCGTGCTCAGATCCGAAGCTCCGGATCGATTGTCGTAGGTCAGGTGTGTGCAGTTGACCCAATCTGAATTCGAGCACGGAACCTCTTCTCCGAGTCGGCCACGTGGCCGTGTGAGGTTGGCCCAAGTCTCGCGCCATCCATAGATCGCATCGTTAAGTTCGTAGCGGAAGAAACTACGTCCGTAGTATCGGCTTGTTCCAGCCGTGAAAGTGCCGACCTGAGTCGTGTAGTCGACGCTGATCCGCGGAGAGACATTGAAGTTTTCCAAAAAGCTCTCCCAATCGGCGCGAAGTCCGACATTGAAACGAAGGGGCTCATCGAGCTGACGAATGGACCACTCGATGGCGTCTTGGACGTAGAAAGACACTTCTTGGTAAGAGACATCGACCTTTCCAGCAAGCCAGAATGACCGACGCTGAAGGAACTCGTCGCCAGCGCTGCTGACTCCGTCTCCGTCTTGATCTCGACAGCCTTCGCGACCCATGTCTCGAATGCAAAAGTACTGTTCGAAGATTACGTCTTCAGGTCGTTCGTAGTAACTGTCGGTTCCTCGAATTTCTCCGCCAAAGGTGATGTCGTGGGCCAAGTCTTGCGAATTCACCGTATCCATTTCGAACTTGGGCTTGATGCTCCAACGCGTTTGTTGTTGATCCGAGTCTCCAAACGCACCGTCGAACCGCGAAATGCCACTGTTCTCCAGATACTCGTGGTAGGTGAAGAAACTGGTGTCGCTATCCACAACGTCAGACAGCTGATCCAGCGAGAATTTCACATTCAACGATCCTTTGGCCAGGTCGGTGCCGACGCTGACGGTTGTGCCCATGCCCCGGTGTTCCTTGATGAACATTCCGGTGTAGGTCGTCGATGTGAGGCCATCGTGAGAGCGTTGCGAGTAGCGGAACGAGACTCCCACGTCGAAGTCTTCGATCTGCGTGTCGAGACGACCGACAAGATTGTCGATGGAGTCCTCGTAGTCGATCATTCGCAGGACATCGGCATCGTCTTCGTACTCTTGCGCGAAGACGGAAGTCCGGCGATTCATCGACAACGTGATTCCCGTATTCTCGGCGAGCGCGTATTGAACGGAGAGTCCGTAATTGGCCTTCTCGTACTCGGGCGTGTAGACGGCGCGATACTTGTCGGCTGTTGAGATATCGTCCTGGCTGACGTGAAATTGCTCCCAATCATCCTTCTGCAGACCGTAGGTGAAGGAGAACGAATCCACGCCACTGTAGGACTTGAGATCGGCAGACACGACTCCGCCGGTGAATCCTCCAAACTCGACGGGAATGTTGCTGTCGAACACCTGAACTTTCTCAAGCAATTCCACATCGACGTAGTAGCCCTGTGGCGAGCTGCCGCCGTGCGGAGCTACCAAGCTCGGAGTGCTCCATAGATCCTGAGAGGAGGCCGGATTCAAATCGTTGGTCGTATCGGTGCCGTCGAGTAGAAACAGGTTCTGGTAGAACACGTTTCCGTGAATCGAAACTTCATCGGGACGCAGTGTTGCCGTGCCGGCGGAGAGGTCGCTGGCTCGCGAGAACTCGACGGCTGGATTCAATTGAAGGAGATCGGCAATGTTTCCGTCTCCGACCGGTGTTTCACTGATTGCGTCTGCGGTGTAGGTGGTGGAACCAGGCTTCACTTCGATGGGTGTGGCCTCGACTTCAATTTCGATCAGTTCGGAGTCGTCCGAGTCGGATTCCGATTGCTGTGCCGCAGCGTTTCCGCAGAGCAGACCAATGGCCATCGCTCCAACAAGCATGGCGAGTTTCGTAGGTGGTTTCATATCTGTTGCTCCAAGATCGTGCTGTACGAACGATCCTCTTCGTTGACCAATGCTAGAACGAGAAACAATGAGTTCCTTGCCGCTCAAGACGCAAATGATAATGATTATCATTTGCGTTGAAAGGAGTTACACGGTCTGTTCCTGTAGTCCGACCCGTAATCGCTCCCCTTCAAGCTCGGTTTCGACAGCCTCGGTGAGATCGATGAGAGTGGGAATGTCGGTGAGGTAGATTGCGCACCGAATTGGACGAGCATCCACCGTGCGTACTACCGCTTCGTATTGTCGCAATTGCTCTGCGTAGCGTCGAACTGCATATTCTCGCAAATCTTCGTTCTCTTCTTTGCCAATCAAGGCAGTCTTGAAATCGATGATCCAACGCGTGTTGTTTTCGTCGACAAAGGTTCGGTCGATTCTGATATTAACAACAGAATCACCGACCCAAGCGGAATAGGGCGACTCGGAAGTGGCCTCTTGATGCCTGCCGTCCAGAAGCCATCGACCATCTTCATCGTCCAGAACATTGTTGATGTGCCGCTGTGCCGTTTCGATGACCCATGCGATGTCAGCAGCTTCCAGCCCTTCTGCCCGAAGGAAATTACGCCAGTTGGTCATGCGCTCACTATCCAGACTCTGCTCAGTGAAGTCTCCCGTCTCGGTGATCCGATGCAATTCGCGATGGACCAGATTGCCCAGAGCAAGATCCCGGTGAAATCCAAGCAAACTACGAGTCTGCGTTGTGGGGTCGCATTCCACGTTGAGTGCGGAAGGGATGGAGTGGGGGGTGTTTGGATGCTCGAACTGGTAGTCGGACTTCAGTCTCGTCAGCAACGTACTTGTCATTTGCTCGGTTGTCTCGATTACCTCTTGTTTGGGCGCGACTTCAATCGCTGTGTCGAAGAATGGTTCCAGGTGAGAAAGCAAACTGCCGTTTCGGGTCTTCATCTCCTCATCCTTGAAGTTTCCGAAGATCGAGAGCGATTTTCGAGCTCGCGTCATAGCTACATACAACAAACGCTTTCGTTCATTCAGCATCTTTTGCTTGCGCTGTTCATGGAGCCAATCGAACATGGCATCGGGTTGATCACCAACATTCAGGCCAATTAGCAAACCAGCGTCAGACATGCTCCACTCCAACATTCCCTTGGTGTCGTAGTTGGGGCTTCGATTGAGATCGGGTAGCACGACGTGATCGAATTCCAAACCCTTCGCTTTGTGGATGGTCATGATTTCGACGTCAGCTGACTCGACATTCTCCGATGCATACATTTGCTCGATCTGGCTCCAGAGTTCATCCATGCGAATCTCGCCGCTCGTTGCGTGCTCCAACTGTTCGAGGAAACGCTCGGCGTTGATCAGGGAGTTTTCTTCACGATAAGCGTCCATACCTCCAAGTCTGAACCATAGTCGTTCAATTTGAGAACGGAACGTATAGTGTCGCTCGGCGCGAGCTTGGTGAAACAGAGCACGCACTCGGTCAAGCAATCGGTTGCCGGCATTCGTGAAACAGCTGGACTCGAGCATCTTTGAACCGGTTTCGCAGCGAGATAGCACTTCCAAGTCCACTAGGTCCAATCCGCATAGGGGGGAGCGAAAGAACGATAGCCAAGCCAATCTGTCGCGATCATCGTTCAGCGCTTTGACGAGCGAATACAGGTCACGTACCACGGGCTCATCGGTTAGGGGAACGATGTCCACTCCCTTCCACTTCAGTCCATGTGCATCCAAAGCCTCGAAATAGACCCGGAGATTGGTTCGTCTCTCACACAGCATTCCAATGCTGTCGTCGTGATATTGGTCGGCTAATTCGCTGATTCGTTTTGCGACCTCCTCAGCCTCCTGACGCGAGTCAGGGTCGCTGGGGCACAGCGTCAAAGAAACCTTGCCTTCCTGACTCTGGGTCGGCTCGGATTGGGAAAACTTGACATTGCCAGCTATCGGATCGTCTTGATCACCGAATACAAGCTCGAATACTTCATTGTTCCTTTCAACAATTGTGTGAGTTGACCGGAAGTTACTGGAGAGAACCCTCGGATTCAGTTCCGTGTAAGGGATGCCGTTCTTGAAGGTGTTTTGAAAGAGGCTCAAGTCTGCTTCCCGGAAACTGTAGATCGATTGCATCGGATCGCCGACCGCAAAGAAGGTGTTTCCCGAGTCTGGAGTCCATGTCGCCATGACCTTGCCCAGTAGATCGAATTGAGCCTGTGAGGTGTCTTGGTACTCGTCGATGAGAATGTGGGAGATCCGATAGTCGAGAGCCATAGCGAGATCCGTTGGAATCTCGTCTCCCAGTGCGCGCTGCGCGGCAAACGACAACTCAGTGAAGTCGATGATTTCGCGTTGCCGAAAGATCTCGTTCAGTTGTTCGAGCAGTTGAGATAGAACGACCGCTGTGCTCACAAGCAACTTACTATGCGACTCCGGGAATTCAAAGTCAGGCAAATTCTGTAGCAGCTCAAGGGTCTCGACGTTGTCTGAGTCGCCAGTTTGATCGCGTGCTTCGGCCCACTGTTCCTTTGCAGGCTTGTTATCGGGCGGAAAACCCTGGTTCTTGTTGACAGACTTGCGTAGAGTCCCAGACTTGGTCAGGAAGGTATTGGACAACAATCTCCAATCGGCGGGTGTCGACAGGTCATCGAACACCAGTCCAAGTTCCTCGGCAGCCGTGCCTACCACGGTGATGTAGGTCTCTAGTAGCTCGGGTGAAATTTGTTCTCGTACCTGTTTCAGAGCTGATTCGATGTAGCTCTCACGGGCTCGTTCCAATGCCTCGGTAATTTCCGATTCATCGTCGAGTTTGACTGCTTGTTCCAATATCGAACGTATGGGTTCTATCCAGTGTTGACGGACCCTGACCATTGCATTGAGAATGTTCGAAGCCTTGGTGAAGTTGTTGTCGTGCTCCGCAAGGATGTCCGCGATATCGTCGGCGAAGTCGTTATCCGTACGAATTAGCCCTAGCAGTTGCACTACTGCGTCGAAGTAAATCTCGTCGGCATCGCCGAGTTGCTGGTAGTCGAGATTCAGCTGACTTTCGCAAGGCATTCGTTGTACTAGGCCATAGGCGAAACTGTCGATTGTCTGAACTCGCAACCGTTGTGAATTCAGTTCGAGATCCCACTTGAGTTGCTTGCTTCGGTTGAGTGCTGCTGCCGCGACTGCCGTCGGCTCCACGGCAGTTAATTCAGTGAGAATTCGCGACTTCATTTCTCTTGCGGCTTTCTTCGTAAAAGTGATAGCCAGAATCTCTTCGGGCTGTCTCACGCCGGCGAGCAATCGGAGAAATCGCTCGACGAGAAGTGTGGTCTTGCCGGAACCCGCAGGAGCTTGAACGATATATGACCGATCAGGAGACGTAACTTCATCGCGCACCGACTGGTCAGGCGGCGCACCGACGGACAGAGCGAGGGATTCGCGATTCGGCATTAGGGCTCCGGCCCCTCTGCTGGTTCAGTGAGCTCAATGTTCGTGAATACTCGACAAAAACTCTTGAGGTGGCAGTACCTGCATGCGTTGTCGTTCCACGGCGACACCACGGCTCGGCCAGCCTTGAACTCTTGTGCAATGTCTTTGAGTGAGTCCTGCCACTGCTCTGTGTACTCGACGAAGCTCAGCTCCGTATCGTCGATATTGGTCTGGATGCCCCGTGCTTCACTAGTAGCCGCGAAGCCTTTGAAGGAGCACTTTTCGGCCAGCACGATTTGGTACACCAGACCATCGCAATCTTCCAGGGCCAATGCATACAGTGGCATTTGCGGCTGTTGCGGACGCGGAATCCTCCAATCGTTCGTTGAATAGCTCGTGCTGGTCTTGTAGTCGATGACCAGCGACGACAGGTCGTCTGTCTTGTCCACACGGTCGATTCGAAGATTGAGCTCGAATCCCTCCAGCTTGAGTTGGACATCTTTTTCCACCGCAATGACTTCGAATGGACCGCGTTGTGCTTCGAACTCTCGCCACGCGGCCACCAGCTCGAAGATTCTCTCCTTCTCCACGCTGAGAAAACGATCCGGTAGCTGAAGTTGGCTATAGGTTTTCATTGCCTCGTCGATCGCAACTGTGATTTGCGCATCGCTCAGGCTCGCGATCTCACCTTGTGTCTGAGCCATCTCGACTATTTTTTGTAGCACCGCGTGGACCACACTGCCTCGATCCATCGCATCGGGAAACAGACGCGGTGATCGACCATCTTTCAAGCCTGCTCGATGAATGGCCCACCCTCGGAACGGACACATCGACTGATCGCGGATGAACGCGCTGCTGATCTCTTGCTCGGTGCCTTCCGGCAGATCGCTTCCCTTGTCGCTCAAGAACTCTTCGGTTGCTTCTTCCTGACGGGCTGTAGCCCAAGGATGGTCGTGTTCGGCAAGACTCGGCGAAATCAAGAGTTCTTCGCGTTCGACCAATGGATGTTCTATGAACAAACGGCTGGGAGGATTCACCTCCTCTTCGGCTTCCTTGGACGAACTGAAAACACAGACTGGGGCTGATCCGACCCACATAGCCGACATGTGCTGGGCGTACTGCAGTGTTTGCGTGTAGGTCGTTCGAGGCACCTGCGCTTTTCGCTGAACACTAATCGGAATCATCGGATTGGGATGAGGATCGGGTGGCCAGTTGTTCTCTCCAACGTTTGCAACCCATAGCGCATCAAATTCCAGCTTCTTCGAATCCTCGCGAGTAACCACTTGAATAGGAGCGTGGTGCGAGTGATAGCTCTGTTGATGTCCCGACACTCCGTCGCGAATCAACGCAATCATGTGACCCCAAGTGGTTCGACCGATAAACGGAGACATTCGCGAAACGCCGTTGAAGACATCCACTAGGGCGTCTCGTGTGGCTTGGTCTTCGGCAGACTCCGATTCGGTGCTCCACTCGACCAGACCGAAAATGCTGAGCGCGGTTTCTGCCCAATTGCTCACTAGATTTCTCGAGGGACTCAAGAGTCGGGTTATCTGCAACAACTGGTCGGAGCGCTTTCGACTAGCAAAACCCTGCAACATCATTCGATCAGGGTAGTGCTCGGGAAATTCAAAGGGGATTTCCAGTCCCTGCAAGTAGGGAGAGCGGCCTAATTGCAAAATCTCCTCGAAGCCGAGTTCTGTTGTCGTCCAGAGCAGAAACTTCATGATGTCCTGGCACAGTCGAGTCTCAGCCAATGGAGAACCCGTGCCGATATTGACGATGGCATTCAGATCGTCAGCATCGAAGAAAGCGGCTTCCCAATGCCTGCGAATGTGAACGTAGTTGCCTTGAATGTCAGGTAGGACAACGCCGATGCGTCCGGTTTCTCCGAGCAACGCCAGTTGCTCTCGAGCCCACTCCGCGTATGCACATCTCTCACGTGCAACTGATTCGTAAGAGACACATTGGTGCTTGTTGGCATGGGGAGAAGCCGACGACAATGAAGCGGCGAGCAGTTTGTTGCGATTCAAAGCGTTCACCAAGTCGCGTTGACTAACGGACAGATCATCACAGCCGAAGAGAGTGATGTTCGACTCTCGCCATGCTTCAGACTGAACTGCCTCGGTCAAAATGGAGGGCAATTCTGCGTGGGTAATGAATTCCTGGTCAGCCAGAAATTCCTCAAACTTCTTCACCCATCGGCTGAACAAGCGACCGTCTTCAGTCTGCTGCAGGTCTCGATTGACCCGTTGGAGGTTCCACAAACGGTAAGTGTTCCATGCCCTCGCTGCTGCTCTGGCATGCTTCTCGTCTTCTTGAGTGGGGGCAGTCAGGCGAAAGCCAAGGTCCAACGCCGATTCCGGCATCAGTCCTCTGTTAGCTTCCGAAATCCCGCGCCGAGCGAGAAGTTCGTACTGGTCGCTAGTCCATGCACTGAGACTCTTGATGTACGGAGTCGTCCACGCTTCCGAGCTCGAATTACGGTGCTCGTATGCCCAAGCGTAGAGAAGCTCCGCGGCCTGGCGGGCAGTGCCCGTCAGAACCATGGATTCTCCCATGGCTGTCTTGAGTTCGTCCGTTAGGGTTATTAAGGGCTTGCGCAATCCAGATTCTTGTTTCGCTACTAGTCGCTGAGCGTCGAATGGCTGTGCTCAGCCTGTAAAATATCCAGTCAAATCGCTTTAAGTATGGTAGCAATGATTCGCACTCTGTGGAAGGACTTTATGGCGCAGCGGTGGCCCATGAAGCTCGTGTTCATTTGGGCATGGCTCTGCGTGATCATCATGTTGGGTGCTATCCTTTCTCCCTACTTCAATTCGCTCTTTTGAGTCTCTCTCCCGCTCCGAAGTCCTTTGTGGCTCTCATCCTTAACTGACTCCCAACGCCGTGTCCTGATCGGTCTGGCACACAACGTCGTCGCGTCCGATGGATTGCTCGATCCGAACGAGGAATTCATGATCGACGAGTTCAAACGCGAGATGGCGTTTGGGCAGAAGTCCAGCAACGGCGAGCTTGAGGAAGGCGAAATCGCGGCAATCTTCGACACGCCGCGAGTACGAAGAATCGTGCTGATCAATCTACTACGGTTGTCTTACGTCGATGGGGAGTTCGACATCGAAGAGGAATGCTTGCTCAAGCAGGTTGCCGAACTGTTCGAAGTGGACGATTCGGAATTCCAGCGAATGGACAGTTGGGTCCGAAGACTTGTCGCACTCGAGCGCGAGGCGACGAGCGTATTTCTAAGGTCCTAACTTCAGGCTTAGTTTCCTAGAGTTGGTCGAGCAGGACCCGTCGAGCCTCGTTGATTTGAGCGGCTAGGTAGCTCGACCCGCCTTTGTCGGGATGAAGGTGTTGAATAATCCTTCGATGCGCCGAAACGATTTCCTTCTCGGTTGCGCCAACATCAATCCCGAGGATATCAGCGGCCCTCTTCGGACTCATCTCTCCGTCGATTGAAGTATCGGGGTCGTTCGAAGCCTCCCTTTCGCCCAGGTTCGGACGGTGTCGCTCGATGTAGGCCTCAAGCAATCTGCGTGATTCTTCTTCTTTGAGGCTGTGGTAGAGGTTGGCCAGCTCGGCATCGCTCAAGGAGTTGACCTGGCGACCGGAGTAGGTTCCGACAAGCACCTTTCCATCGATGTTCCCGGAGGCATGATCCAAGGTCATTGCAAGTTCGCCGGTGCTGGCATTGCTGTCTCCCGACTCCTGGTCCTTGGTTCCAAACTGTTGGAACGCGCCGGCATTGAACGCACCGCCGAAGGGATTGCCCATTCGAGCAAACTGAGCAAGAAAGGGTAGAGCGGTGAGAAGACCAAGAGCTCGACGCAGAAAGGGCAAGATCGCCGTTCCGACAGCTGCAAGGGGATGAACCATTCCTCTCATTGTTGCGAAGAGCAAGATTGCAACCAATACGCCGGTTGCAATCAAGATGATCTTTGGATTGGCGAGCGGACGCTTGGTGTTCCACACTAGCTTAAACAGCAACAGGAGTGCGAACACTCCAATAATCGCCAGAAGAACGTAGACCACTAGCGCTTCACTTGTGTGAGCAACTTGGTTGCGAACTGCCCCTTCAATTTCTGAACCGCATCGATTCCGCCGGTGGCGTACGTCGCCACAGCTCCGAGCAGTTCCGCCAATTCTCTTGCGGAGCCGGGACGAAACGCAAAGTGTGCTCCTCCCGAACGCTGCGCAATTCGCGAGAACACCTGACTGGCCATTGGATCCGATCCTTCTTGGAAGACGAACACGGGCACCCGATACAGCCCAAGCTGACCTGCCATCTCGAAAAGCTCGTGCGGGTTCTCTTCGCAGGCATCCCCTACAAACACTGCCGCGCGCAGATTGGACGAAGACGCTTCTTTGCGAACATGACTCAGAACTCGAGCGATTTGTGAGCCTCCGGCCAGACACCGAACGTGTTGCATGGTCTTCAGCAGGTCGTTCGCGGAATTGTTCCACGACGAGGCGTGAAATTCGTTGAAGCCTCGATAGAAGACCAGTTGAACTGACAGTTTGTTGGAGGCCGCTGTTTGAAATAACTCGCCATGCAGGCTTGTCGCAAGGTCCCAGGTGTGATTGCGACTTGCTGTCGCGTCCATCGCAAAAATTAGGCGAGCAGGCTTGTGCTCTACGACTGGGTGCTTTCGCGCTGCGTCAAGAAACGCGGAGAGAGAGACTCTCTTGCTCGGGAGCTTTTCCATGTCCGAGATTATCTACGATTCCTGTGGCTTGGGCTTCCAGCGCAACAATTTGAGGCTTGTGTTCGTTGCTTGTACAGCATTCGACAAACTCACCTTTTTCGGGTTCAGTTGCAATCATGCGTGCAATTTCGTATACATTACTCAATGGTTTTCTTAATTGCTATTGAACACAGGGGGCTGGATTGGCAGAACTGACCGAGAACGAGCAATTGTTGGAGCAGCTTCGTACGGAGCATCGAGACCTGGACGAAGTGGTAGACATCCTAATCAAGTCCGGTCATCGCGACGAAATGAAGATTCAACGTTTGAAGAAGCAGAAGCTTCGTCTACGAGATCAGATTGCCCGACTCGAGAGTTCTCTCTCCGCTAAGTCCGACACCCCTAGCTGAGCACAACACGGTAGATCTCGGTAGCCGCTAATCTGTCGGCTACCGTGCAGCACTGTTTGTCGATGAACGCGTGCACCTCCGCACGGCGTTCACACACTGTTCGAGTACCTGAGAATTCGCCCGTCTCGTGTGCCACTGAGCGTTGGATAAACGCTGTGGTGGATAATCACTCGAGATTTGTCTGCAATTGGATGGATTGAGAGCTAGTCCGTGACTGCATCCAATCAACCCCGCAAGTCGCCCGGTGGTCGTTTCCGCGACGCTTGGGACAACGAAAATCCACTGCAAATCGTCGGTGCTGTGAATGCTTACTCAGCGTTGTTGGCTGAACGAGCAGGTTTTGGTTGCATTTATCTCTCTGGCGGCGGTGTGGCAGCGTCCTCACTTGGCTTGCCCGATCTTGGGATAACAACGATGGATGATGTGCTGACTGATGCCCGGCGCATCGCCTCAGTCACCGATCTTCCGCTCTTGGTGGATGTCGACACAGGCTGGGGATCGGCATTCAACATCAAACGAACCATTCAGGAGATGGAGCGTGTCGGAGTGGCGGGAGTGCACATTGAGGATCAGGTGTCTCAAAAGAGGTGCGGACATCGGCCCAATAAGGAGATCGTCTCGACAGCGGAAATGTGTGATCGGATTGCTGCTGCCGTCGATGCGAAGTCGGATCCGAAATTCGTGGTTATGGCTCGAACCGATGCGCTCGCGGTGGAAGGGCTGGACGCAGTGATCCAAAGAGCACGGAAGTTTGAAGAGGCAGGTGCCGATGCGATATTTGCGGAAGCGATGACCGAAGTGGGAATGTATCGAGGAATTGTGAACTCGGTCAGCGTGCCGGTTCTTGCAAATCTGACGGAGTTCGGAAAGACACCGCTCTACACTCTACAGGAATTGCATCAAGTCGGTGTCCGGTTGGCTTTGTATCCGCTTTCCGCGTACCGCGCGATGTCACGTGCGGCAGAGACCGTATTTCACGCAATACGTACACAGAAGACCCAGAGAAGTGTTGTAGAGCAGATGCAGACTCGAGAGGAACTGTACGAAGTCTTGGGTTATCACGGTTATGAACAAAAACTAGACGAGTTGTTTCGAGAGGGAAAATCAAGTGATTGACAAAGCGTTGGGCGGCAGTGGTCTCAGAGGCCAAATTGCAGGGGAGACTTCCCTTTGCACGGTGGGAAAGTCAGGTACGGGATTGACCTATCGAGGCTACGACATTTCAGATCTTGCCGACCATGCGACTTTTGAGGAAATTGCCTACTTGCTGCTGTACGGTGCGCTTCCCACCTCGGACGAACTCGCGAAATACAAGCAACGACTCCAATCCATGCGGGGCTTGCCTGAGGAAGTAATCTCGACTCTGGAACGTATTCCGGCAAGTTGCCATCCAATGGATGTCATGCGCACTGGCGTATCGGTTCTCGGCAACATTGAACCGGAAGGCGATGCCGAACGGCAACGAGATGTCGCTGATCGACTATTAGCGGTGTGTCCTTCAATCATCAACTACTGGTATCGATATAGCCACGACGGCGTGCGAATCGAATTGGAAACCGATGTGGATTCGATCGCCGAACACTTTTTGACAACACTGTTGGGAAGTGTTTCTAACGAAACATTCAAGCGCGTTATGGATGTATCGCTGATTCTGTACGCCGAGCATGAGTTCAATGCTTCTACCTTTACGGCACGCGTGTGTGCCTCGACGCTCAGCGACATGTACTCGTGCGTAACGGGAGCCATCGGTTCGCTCCGAGGTCCCTTGCACGGCGGTGCGAACGAAGAGGCAATGGAGCTGATTGAGCGATTTGAGACACCTGATCAGGCCACAGTGGAAGTGCTAAGAATGCTTGACCGCAAGGAACTGATCATGGGATTTGGCCATGCCATCTATCGAGTTTCCGATCCTCGCAATACGATCATCAAACGATGGTCCGAGCGGCTTGCTGAAGAGGTGGACGACACTCGTCTCTATCCAATTTCGTGTGCCATCGAGAAGACGATGTGGGACACCAAAGAGCTCTTTGCCAACGCTGATTTCTTTCATGCCAGCGCGTACAAGTTCATGGGAATTCCGACACGACTTTATACCCCGATATTTGTTTGCTCCAGAGTTTCTGGATGGACCGCCCACGTAATGGAGCAACGAGCCAACAACCGCATCATTCGTCCCAGTGCGGAGTACACGGGACCGGAACCACGGCCGTTCCTACCTATCGACCAGCGTTAGCTGTCAACTGAAAACGGATTGGATTGCCTATGTCAGCTAACGTCGAATTGAGCGTTCGTCCACCGCCGGACCAAGTTCTGGTAGACATTGCCGAATACACATGCAATTTCGACGATGTGTCCGAGGAAGCCCTTCAGACAGCTCGTTACTGTCTGATGGACACCCTGGGTTGTGGGTTTCTGGCACTTCGATTCCCGGAATGCAGAAAGCTGCTGGGTCCCATAGTTGCCGGAACAGTGGTTCCAAATGGCGCGAGAGTGCCGGGAACTTCCTTTGTACTGGATCCGGTCAAAGCCGCGTGGGATATCGGGTGCATGATTCGTTATTTGGACTTCAACGACACGTGGCTGGCGGCCGAATGGGGCCATCCTTCTGACAATCTGGGCGGAATCCTCGCAGTAGCCGACTTTCTGGGGCAGCAATCCGGTTCTGAGGACATAGCGCTGACCATGAGAGATGTTCTCGTGGCGATGGTCAAGGCTCACGAGATTCAAGGTGGACTCGCACTCGAGAATAGTTTCAACCGAGTTGGACTCGATCACGTTCTGCTGGTACGCGTCGCAACTGCAGCAGTCGTTATGAAAATGCTTGGTGGTTCGAAAGAACAGGTAGTCGATGTGCTGTCGCATGCGTTCATCGATGGATCGAGCCTGCGTACTTATCGCCATGCTCCCAATGCCGGTCCACGCAAATCCTGGGCTGCCGGCGACGCAACTAGCAGAGCGGTTCGACTCGCCATGTTGGTTCAGAAGGGAGAAATTGGCTATCCCAGTGCATTAACAGTTCCGACGTGGGGTTTCTACGATGTTTCGTTCGGAGGAAATTCCTTCTCGTTTCAGAGACCGTTTGGGTCGTACGTCATGGAGAACATCCTGTTCAAGATTTCGTATCCGGCAGAGTTTCATGCGCAAACCGCAGTGGAGGCTGGTGTCGCACTACATCCCCAAGTCATGGCTCGATTCGATGGACTAGCCAAAATTACGATTCGCACGCACGAGTCCGCGATTCGGATCATCAGCAAGACTGGTCCGTTGAACAATTTCGCTGATCGAGATCACTGCTTGCAGTACATGACTGCAATTGCCCTGCTCAAAGGCGATTTGGTGTCAGAAGACTACGAAGACGATGCGGCAGCCGATCCTCGGATCGATCAGCTAAGGGACCTCATGGTCATTGAAGAGGAACCTCGATACAGTCGGGAGTATCACGACCCCGACCTCCGATCAATCGCAAATTGCGTTGAGGTTCAATTCAACGACGGTTCCACGATTGTCTCGGAAGTGGAGTTTCCGATCGGACACCGCACCCGACGCCAAGAAGGGATTCCCAAGCTGATCGAGAAGTTCAATCGAAACCTCAGAACGTGCTTTCCCGATTACCGGGCCGAGCGCATTGAACAGATGTGCGCCGATCAAGAAACCCTTGAACGTACGCCTGTGGTCGAGTTCATGAACCAACTCGTTATTTGACGCGCTCAGAACTTAATGATTGAACGCCCGGCAATCTTGCCCGACTCCAGGGCGGTTGTCGCTTCATTGATCTGATGAATTGAGTAGCTCTCGGTAACCATTGCGTCGAGATCGAGGTCACCGTTCCGATGCCAGTCGAGAAATGTTGCGAAATCGCGATCCGGCGAGCACGATCCGCCGATTGATCCACGAAACTGCTTTTCGGACATTAGCACTTCTCCGGCGTTGAGCTCGACTGAAGTGTGCGGGACTCCCACGAGCACGGCAGTTCCACCTTGGCGCGCTCCAAAGTGTCCAGGGCGAACCGAAGGCACGATCTGCTCCATGGTCACTTTCAAGCCAATGCAGTCGAATGCGAAGTCGACTCCGCTCACCGGACGGCCGCCGATGTTGAACTCTTCGTGATTCTGAGTCATTTCATGGATCGCTCGAATGGGGTCGACTTTGGATGCGTTGATACCGTGAGTTGCGCCGAATTGCTTGGCGAAATCGAGCTTGTCCTCGTCCAAGTCGACGGCGATGATCGGATTAGCTCCTCTGACTTTGGCTGCCACAACTGCTGATAGTCCGACCCCTCCGACCCCATACACTGCGACCGAATTGCCTTCCTGGACATCTGCGGTGTTGATTACTGCACCGGATCCCGTCATAACCGCACAGCCAATGATCGCTGTTGAGAGTTTGTCAGCTAGAGGGTCGGTTTGCACAACATAGCGTTGATCTGCAATAGTGTGTGTTGCCCAAGTGAAAACGTTCTGCGAAATCGCTGTACGCGAGTCGATTTCGAGTGTTGCGGGTACAGCTCTACTTCGGTCGTTTACAGCGTCTCGAGGTACCCAGGTGACCAACACTTCGTCGCCTTCGTCTACGTGTGAGACGTTCGATCCCTTCTTCAATACGATGCCGGTTGACTCATGACCTAGCAGAGTAGGACGCATGCGGGGAGCATGCATTTGATGAAGCTGCGAATGGCAGATTCCCGATGCGAATTGCTGAACGACAACCTGCTCAGGGCTTGGGTCCGGCAGGTTGATTTCTATGATCTTCAGCGGTCCATCGCTATCGGGCAGCAGTACGACTTCTGCGGGGGTAGGCACGGCTAATTCCTATCGATTCGAGGTGTGAGTCCGAATGGTACTTCACAAATTGGGCTTGAGTCTGTCAGTCCAGTGATTTGCGGAGCGCCTCAACATCGCCGTATTGCCTAGGTCAGTGCACTAGATCTTGATCGAAAGGGATATCGACCGAGACATAGTCACCTCTAGGCAGAGAAGACCGGCAATTTCCGATCCCTTCTTGGTCGTGTCTTCCGCGTCCGGATCGGCCAAAGGCAATCAATTCGGAGAGAGTCTTGCTCGTATGAAAACTTTGTAGCAAGTCGTGTGAGAATAGACTACGAGAGTTGGACGAAGAGAACACCAAATCATGTCCAATCGAAAACAAGCTTCATCAAAATTCGCGGCATTGGTGATTGCGTTCGTTATTGGCGTTGGCTTGACGGTATCAGTCTTCTATGTTCTTTCCATCGTGGGAAACAAGGATTCCAGCCTTCAAGCAGAATCTGTCCTAGCAACCTCCGAACGTGAAGTAAACGAGGAGTTCATTAGCTCTCCGAGCATGCCGGTTCGGGCTCAGCAACAAAGCCTTGACGAAATTGCGGAGCTGGGTCCGCTCCACAGACACGAGGCGCTAATTGAATTGGCGAACAATGCTGATGAACGCCGGCTGGTCGCTCTACTCACACAGACAAAGAGTTTGGTTCAAACTCCCACTGTCCAAGCTCAGATGCAGGCTGTCCTGCTTCAGAGTCTCGTGAGGATTGATCCCGTTACCGCACTGTCCCAAGCTACCAAGATCGACGGTCGCTTTGTCAGCTATTTACTCACAGCTGTCTTTAGCGAGTGGGTCCACGTAGACTTGGACGAGGCTGTTTCCTATGCGACAACTCTTGATGGAAACGAAGAACAAGCAGCACTTGAAGGAATTCTGCAGGAAACGGCTAAGCTCGATGGGAAGACTCGGCGAGAGATTGCTCGACAGCTGGGCAATGAGCAATACGCGATCAACGCAATCAACCTTGAAAGGCTAGAACAAGCATCGGAAGATCCTGAGAGCGTCTGGAAAGATATTGTGGAGGACGCTCAGGACGATCCCGCGCAGCTTGACGTGCTCAAGCAAGTTGCCCTGACGTGGGTCGAGAAGCGCGGGTTGACTGCATTGACTCTCGTAATTGAGTCTCTGGACAACACTTCCACTTCCTCGACGGTCGCGACATATGTACTTAGCCGAGTAGCACGTACAAATCCTAGCGAAGCCTTTGCATACTCGTTGAACTTGGATAGCGATATCCGTCAACACGCCAAACTTGAGGTTGTGGCGGCGTGGGCAGAAACTGATCCTCGCAAAGCGCTCGATGCCGTTTCCGAAGTTCCAGAGTCCAGATTGCGTTCCGAGTTATTACGGGGACTCATGGATACTTGGGCTTCCTTCCATCCTGCCGATGTGCTTCAAAACTCCGATGACTTGCCTTCCGAATTTGTGGTTGAGGCAACTATAGAGGCAGTGGAATCGATCGCAGGATTTGATCCTGTAGAAGCCGCCAACATAGTTTCTGGTATGGAGCATGAATCAATGAAGCTCGAAGCAGCGAGAACTATCGTTCGTCTCTGGACCCTGAGGGATGCGAGAGCTGCATTGGACTGGCCATGCAGGATCCTGGTCTTGAAGGTCATCGCCCCCTGTTGATCACCAATGTACTGGTTACTCTTTCCAGATTTGATCCTAACAAAGCAATGAACATTGCTTTGGATCTGCCCATACCTGTTGATGGGACTGGACATGAAGCATCTGTCGTAAGGCAACTTGCCTCAATAGATATCGACAAAGCCATCGAGTTCGCATCACGAACAAGAGAAGGCGAGACTAGGATCCAAGCATATCGCTCCATTGCGTCCCAACTAGTCCGGAGGAAGGACATTGACGGCGCATTGGATTTGGCACGTGAGGTCCCTGACTACGCAAGAAAGGACTACCTGAGTGAGGTGTTAGACCGTTGGTCAACAGATGATCCCCTTGACCTGTACGAATCCCTAGACGACTTGCCGTCGGCCGAGACCGCGTCTCTGGCTGCCTTAAATCTCTTGATCTACGATCCAAGAGGGGAAATTCTGACGGCAGATCAGGCTCAGAAAGCGAGAAGCTACCTCTCTGAGGAGGACCTGCAAGAGGTTGAGCGAAGGTTGTCGAAACAATAGGGTCTGCTTTTGGAAAGATAGGATCGACAAGCTGGGTGTGATCTTGAAGTGCTCGAATTACTTCTGTCGATCAAGTGTCACCTCGTTGAGTGCTTCATCGCCCTATGCGGTATTCCGGCATCGTCAAAAATGTCGCCAAAGGCCTCGAAACCGCTCTTGGCGTAGAAATCGAGTGCGTGCGTCTGCGCGTGGAGGTAAATTTCAGGCATTTTCATTTGCTGGGCTTTAACAACTGCTGCATCGAGCAACTGCCGACCGATCCCATGTCTTCTATAGCTCTTGAGCACAGCCATCCGTCCAATCTGGCCGGATTGGAGCAGACGTGCAGTGCCGACAGGTTTTCCTTCCTCGGTCGTCGCTAGAAAGTGGTGGGACTTGGCATCCATGCCGTCGAGTTCAAGCTCCACTGGAACGCCCTGTTCGAGTACGAAGACTTCCGTGCGAATATCGGTTAGGACTTCTGATGAACAGTCCCATGTCACTTCGCGTACAACGAATGGCATCGGTCTATACCTCGAAACCCACTCGATCGAACTTGATTTTCTCGAATGCCTGTGTCGCGATTTCGCTTGCCATTCCAACATAGGAAGAGGGAGTCAATTGCTCCAGCGACCGGCGAGAATCATCGGATAGCTGTAGTTTCGCAAGCATCTCGACGTAGCTTGTTTGGTCCAAGGTTCGACCTCGAACCAGTTCTCTCACTTTCTCGTAGGGATCACTGACTCCCTCGATACGCATTACGGTCTGTACTGCTTCCGTCAAGACTTCCCAGGCTTCGTTCAGGTCGCCTTCCAACCGGTCAGTATCGGGATCCAGCTTTCCGATTCCGCGCATTGCGCTGCGGTAGGCAATCAATGAGTGTCCAAACGCCACTCCGAGATTTCGAAACGCCGTCGAGTCCGACAGGTCTCGTTGCCATCTCGAAACCGGTAGCTTCTCAGCGAGGTGAGACAAGATCGAGTCAGCCACGCCAAGGTTTCCTTCCGCGTTTTCGAAATCGATGGGATTGACCTTATGGGGCATGGTTGAACTGCCGACCTCTCCGGATTTCTTTCGTTGTCGGAAGTAGCCAATGGATATGTAGGACCACATGTCGCGCACGAAGTCCAATGCGACAACATTGCAACCACGAACATGGTTCAGGATCCGTGCAACATAGTCATGAGGCTCGATTTGCGTGGTTGTCGGATTGTGTTCGAGTCCCAGTAGCTCGACAAACGTATTGCCCACTCTGGGCCAATCCACGTTCGGTTCAGCAACGACGTGGGCGTTGTAGTTGCCGACTGCTCCGTTCATCTTTCCTAGCAAGGGTTCGTTGATCAGCTTCAAGCTGCACTCGTGCAGTCGAGACGCAAACACGGCAAGTTCCTTTCCAACAGTTGTCGGCGAGGCTGTTTGCCCATGTGTTCGGGCCAGCATTGGAACCGCGACAAGTGGCTCGCCGAAGTTGACGATGTCAAGAATCAATTCGTTCAGAGTCGGTAGAAGAATCTGCGAGCGCACTTCTTGAAGCATCAATCCGTACGCAAGATTGTTGATGTCTTCGGAGGTGCAGCCGAAGTGCACAGACTCAAGACGCGAACCCAGGCCAAGCTCGACCAGCTTTCCGCGCAGAAATCGTTCGACGGCCTTGACGTCGTGATTGGTCTCTTGCTCTATCTTCCGTACTGTACGTGCATCTTCAATGGAGAATTCTTTCCAAATCTGTCGGCAATTTTCGACAAGCTCTTGCCCCAAAGCGGGCTCGGAAGTAGCAATTCGCAACTGATCTAGATAGAGAAACCACTCGACTTCAACGCGCAATCGATACCTGATGAGTGCGAATTCACTTGCGTAGGGTGCAAGTTGCTCGGTGACTCGCCGATACCGACCATCCAGAGGGCTGACAGCGGTGAGAGGCTCGAACGGAAGCTGAGACACGTCTAGTTGTAGACCTGGTTGATGCGTGCGCCACCCAAGCACAGATCGTCTTGGTAGAGCACGACAAACTGGCCCGGCGTGATGGCACGTTGCGGTTGGTCGAACTCTACACGCACATTGCCATCGCTACCGACTCTAGCGCTACAGTCCGAAGGAGACTGTCGGTAGCGCACAGCGGCTTGGCAGCGGTCTGTGGCTTCGATGTTGTCGACCAGCGAATTGAATTCGACTGCGGAAAGTTCGGATCGAAGTAGCGCTTCTTGGTGTTGTGTCACAACCAGTTGATTGGTTTCTTGGTTCTTTGTCGCAACGTACCACGGAGATTCCAATGCGTCGTTGCGCCCGCCGATCTCCAATCCCTTTCGCTGTCCTAGGGTGTAGTACGACAATCCCATGTGCTGTCCGATGACTTTTCCTTTGGTGTCGACGATCTCGCCGGGATCGCGACTGATGTAACGTTCGAGCAATTCGGAGAACCGTCGTTCGCCTATGAAGCAGATGCCGGTGCTGTCTTTTTTGTCGTAGACATGGAGTCCGTTTGTGTGAGCGAGTTCTCTTACCTCGTTCTTGGCAAGGCGGCCAAGCGGAAACAGGCACTTGCCCAGTCGCTCGCGACGAACTCCACTGAGGAAATAGGTCTGGTCCTTTCCAGAATCGTCGCTTCGAAACAACGAGCAGTCTCCATTGATTTTCTCGAGCCGGGCGTAGTGGCCGGTAGCCATGGTCTCGAAGCCAAGGTGATCCACGTAATCCAGAAACAGCCCAAATTTGATTTCCCGGTTGCACAACACGTCGGGGTTGGGAGTGTTGCCGGCTCGATATTCTCGAAGGAAATGCGAGAACACTCGATCCCAGTATTCAGCCGCGAAATTGATGTGCTCCAGTTCAATGCCCAACTTTTCAGCGATGCGCTGGGCGTCTTCGAAATCCTCAGCGGAGGTGCAGTACTCGGTACCGTCGTCTTCGTCCCAGTTCTTCATGAATATCCCAGTCACGGAATATCCTTCGCGCTGAAGCAAGAGAGCGGCGACTGCTGAATCGACTCCGCCGGACAGGGCTACGACGACCGAAGACATGGGATGAGCGGAGAATTGGCAGGATGGGGGAGAGCTTTTATTGTATTCTCGCTAGCGTCAGGCCCTAGTGCTCAAGTCCGTACTCCTCCGAGTCCAGTCTCCTTGAAATGTCGAAGTTAACTCATCTATCTGATGCGGGCGAGGCTCGCATGGTGGACATAACGAACAAGCCAGTTTCCGCCCGCGAAGCTGTTGCTCGAGCTCGGATTGAGATGAAGTCCAGCACGTTGGACATGATTTTGTCGGCATCGATGCCGAAGGGCGACGTTCTCGCAGCCGCTCGCATCGCGGGCATTCAGGCGGCCAAACGCACCAGTGAACTCATTCCCCTGTGCCATCCACTTCCGTTGACGAAGGTTGAGCTGACCTTCGAACGCACCGACGACTCGGTGCTACGCGTCGAGGCACGATGCAAGGTAACCGGACAAACCGGAGTTGAAATGGAGGCCCTGACGGCCGTTTCGGTTGCCAGTCTCACAATCTACGACATGTGCAAGAGTGTGGAAAGAGGCATTGTTATCAAAGACATCCGCTTACTCTCGAAATCGGGCGGAAAGTCGGGAGATTGGGTCGTAGAAGACACCTAGACAATGGAAGTCACGGTTCTATTCTTTGCCTCTCTCCGGGAGCAGCTCGGCACATCAACGCTATCTGTCCAACTATCGGAAGACAGCAATACCGACGACTTGCTGACTACGGTCATAGAGCAACTCGGCGACGAAGCTGACGCTATTCTTCGAGATGAGGGGGTCAAGATGTCGGTGAATCAGGAAGTTAAGGACCAGGCCTGTCCATTGCAGACGGGCGATGAGATCGCGTTTTTCCCGCCAATAACGGGAGGCTAGAGCATTGATCGACATTCGCATTCAAGAAGAGGACTTCAACATTGAAGACGAATGGAACGCATGTCGAGAGCGTATGAGCGGACGTGGGGGTGCAATGGTGGCGTTCGCGGGACTCGTGAGGGACTTCCATGCCGACGATGAGGTCCAGAGCTTGTATCTCGAGCACTATCCCGACATGACCGAAAAGAGCATCGAGGGAATTGTAAACAAAGCCATCGCTCGGTGGTCCCTCTTGGATGTCGTAGTGATCCACCGAATTGGTCAGTTGGATGCACGAGAACAGATCGTGCTCGTGTTGGTGGGATCGTCGCATCGGCCTGATGCGTTCGCCGCTTGCGAGTGCATCATGGACTTTCTCAAGACCAAGGCCGCGTTTTGGAAAAAGGAAATTCGGAAAGATTCTGAGTCGTGGGTTAGGTCCACATCGGACGACTATCGACGTAGCAAACGTTGGATGAGCGAACAGCTGAAATAGCGTTCCGCTGAGCGGAATCCACTACTCGTTTCTTCCTTATAATCCGCACCTCTCCAGCATGCATGGAAGCTATCCTTGAGCTATCAACATATCGAAGTTCCGACGGACGGACAATCAATTTCACGTGGGTCTGATGGCTCAATAACCACACCCAGCAATCCGATTATTCCCTTCATCGAGGGAGATGGCATTGGAGTGGACATTACCCCGGTAATGCGGTCGGTTGTGGACTCAGCTGTTGAACACGCCTATGGCGGCGAACGACGCATCGCGTGGATGGAGATCTACGCCGGAGAAAAGTCGTTGGAAATCTACGGTCCCGACGAGTGGTTGCCACAAGAAACTTTGGATGCACTGACTGAATACAAGATCGGCATCAAGGGCCCCATGACCACGCCAGTCGGTGGTGGCATTCGTTCACTGAACGTCGCGCTACGGCAAATGCTGGACCTCTACGTCTGTCAGCGGCCAGTTCGATGGTTTCAAGGTGTTCCGAGTCCAGTAGTCGCTCCACAAAAGACCGACATGGTTATTTTTCGAGAGAACACCGAGGACATTTACGCTGGGGTGGAGTGGGAAGCCGACAGCGAGGGAGCCAAGCGGGTTCTTGAATTCCTGCGGGAATCAATGGGAGTGCAAAAGATCCGTTTTCCGGATCACTGCGGAATCGGAATCAAACCGGTTTCCGTCGAAGGCACTGAGAGACTAGTCAGGAAGGCGTTGCAATACGCGATCAACGAAGACAGGGACTCGGTGACGTTCGTTCACAAGGGCAACATCATGAAGTTCACGGAAGGTGCCTTCAAGGATTGGGGGTACGCTTTGGCGGCTCGGGAGTTTGGAGCAACTCCGCTTGATGGCGGGCCGTGGCACGAGCTGAAGAATCCCAACACAGGAAAGCAGATCATCATCAAGGATGTGATCGCAGATGCCATGTTGCAGCAGATTTTGACGCGTCCCGACGAGTACGACGTGATCGCCACCATGAATTTGAACGGCGACTACCTATCGGATGCGCTCGCAGCTCAGGTAGGCGGAATTGGCATCGCGCCCGGAGCCAACATCGGAGACGAGGTAGCCGTTTTTGAAGCTACTCACGGAACAGCTCCTAAGTACGCTGGACAGGACAAGGTCAACCCTGGCTCTCTCATACTGTCGGCTGAAATGATGCTTCGCCATCTCGGATGGAAAGAAGCGGCCGATGCAGTGATCCGAGGCATGGAGGGTGCCATAGGCCAAGGCACTGTGACCTACGACTTTGAGCGATTAATGACCGGAGCGACCTTGCTCAAGTGCTCGGAGTTTGGCGAGGCCATGGTTGCAGCGATGTAGAACGGTCGGGAGGAGATTCATTCCATTGAACTCCTTGTTGAATCGCCACGATGTCCTAGAGTTTCTTTGAGCGGGTTCCGGGTTGCTCAAGACTAGCCTGCACCAGTGAAATCAAAAGGAACATCGACTGGCTGAAAGTACGCCAGTTCGAATCTGACCCTTACCCATCGAAGTCGGATTTGTTAGTTGAAACTACTCGTACAGACTCGTCCATTCAAGAGCAATTGTTGTAATCTGCTAAATTAAGGTACTTGCAAAAGGAGTTCGATGCTAGACGGCTCACTGGGATTCAGGTTGATCTACAACGACGACTACGGTGACGACGACGTTGGTGTGGAGCAAGACAACGACGTCGTTGTTATTCCCGAAAAGGAAGAAGTCAAAGTCAAACCTCCGCCCTTGTATCGGGTGGTGATGTACAACGACGATTACACTCCCATGGAATTCGTGGTGCTCGTGCTCATGGAGTTTTTCGGCATGGATGTCGATAAAGCATGGAGAGTCATGATGACTATTCACACAACCGGCCAAGCGGTCGTGGGCATCTACCCACGCGATATAGCGGAGACCAAGTGCGATTCGGTCAACAAGTTCGCGCAGAGCATGAACTATCCGCTTCTGTCTTGCGTGGAAAAGACGGACTGAGACCATGAGCATGTTTACTCCCGATCTTATGTTCACCGTGGATAAGGCAATGGCCGATGCTCGGGCGAACCGACACGAATTTGTAACGGTCGAGCACTTGCTGTTGGCATTGCTCGACAATGACGACGCTCGTGAGGTGCTGGAAAACGTCTCGGCAGACATCGACGAGCTGCGTGAAGACGTGAAGGAATACCTCAAGAAGTTCATGCCGGTTATGCGACCTAGCCGCAAGCGAAACGTCGAACAATCTGGTGGTTTTCAGCGCGTCATTCAGCGCGCCGTCTTTCAGGTTCAAGGCACGCAGCCACGGAGCTCTCAGCAACCAAAGAGAGTCAATGCTCGTGATGTGCTCATCGCGATGTTCACTGAAACGGAATCGCACGCCGTCTACTTGCTGAGCAAGCAAGACATCGCTCGAATTGACGTAGTCAACTACGTTGCACACGGCATCTCCAAGAATGAAAAGGAAAGTGTCGGGGGTCCTCAAAAGGATGCAGAAGATCCAGATGCGGAGAAAGCCAAGCAAGTATCCGCTTTGGAAGCCTTTGCAACCAATCTCAACGAATCTGCAAAAGCCGGATTGATCGACCCACTGGTCGGACGTGGAGATGAAGTCCAACGTGTGCTTCAAATCTTGTGTCGTCGGCGCAAGAACAACCCGTTGCTGGTTGGCGAGTCTGGCGTGGGCAAAACTGCTATCGCTGAGGGACTGGCGAAGCGCATCGTTGACCAAGATGTTCCGGAAGTCATGCAGGAGTGCACGGTCTTTGCACTCGATCTCGGTTCATTACTGGCGGGTACGAAGTACCGCGGGGACTTTGAGAAGCGTTTCAAGATACTCCTCAAGGAGCTTCAGTCGAAAGAGGGAACGATTCTCTTCATCGATGAGATTCACATGATCATTGGTGCCGGTGCGGCCTCCGGAGGCGTAATGGACGCGTCCAACATGCTGAAGCCGCTGCTCGCATCGGGCGAGATTCGCTGCATGGGTTCCACCACCTATGCCGAGTATCGGGGTGTGTTCGACAAAGATCGCGCACTGTCGCGACGCTTTCAAAAGATCGACATTACCGAACCATCGGTCGAGGACACCTACAAGATCTTGAAGGGATTGAAGCAACGGTACGAAGATCACTACCAATTGCGCTATACCGATCCCGCATTACGTTCGGCCGCGGAGCTATCCAATCGCTACATTACGGACAGGTTCTTGCCTGACAAGGCGATTGATGTCATTGACGAAGCTGGTGCTGCACAGCAACTGGTTGCAGGAAAACGTAGAAAGAAGACTATCGGCGCACCGGATATCGAACAAATCGTCGCACGTATCGCACGAATTCCGTCCAATCAAGTAACGATTTCGGACAAGGAAGCGTTACGCGACCTCGATGCGAAACTGAAAATGACGGTGTTCGGTCAGGAAGAGGCAATCGACCTGCTTGCGTCCTCGATTCGTCTGTCTCGTGCAGGATTGCAAACCGAACAGAAACCCATAGGATCGTTTCTCTTTGCAGGACCCACAGGGGTTGGCAAGACGGAAGTTTGCCGTCAGCTGGCGCTGATCATGGGAGTGCAGTTGCTGCGCTTCGATATGTCAGAGTACATGGAGCGACATACGGTTTCGCGACTGATTGGAGCACCTCCAGGCTACGTCGGCTTCGATCAGGGCGGTCAATTGACCGATGCAGTAACCAAGCACCCACATTCAGTCGTATTGCTCGACGAAGTGGAAAAGGCACACCCGGAAGTCTTCAATTTGCTGTTGCAAGTCATGGATCACGGGACACTGACCGACAACAACGGAAGAAAAGCTGACTTTCGCAATGTCGTCTTGGTCATGACCACCAACGCGGGAGCTCAGGAAGCGGCTCGAGCGTCCATTGGTTTTGAAGAACAAGACCATTCTTCCGATGCCATGGAAATGCTGAAAAAGATGTTCACACCAGAATTTCGAAATCGTTTGGACGCCATCATTCAGTTTTCTTCGCTTCCCTTGAAGATCATCAAGAACGTAGTCGACAAGTTCCTTACGGAATTGCAGGCGCAACTTGATGGAAAGAAAGTCGAAATGCGTGTTGATGAGAGTGCGAAAACCTGGATTGCAGTCGAGGGATACGACGAGAAGCTGGGTGCACGCCCGATGCAGCGTTTGATTCAGGAAAAGATCAAGCGACCTTTGGCCGAGAAGATTCTGTTCGGAGCATTAGCCGACGGTGGAATTGTCAGAGTTTCCTGCAATAAGAAAGGGGACGGGCTTAAACTCAGTGCCAAGTCCCGAGACAAGTCGAAGGGGTCTGGTTCAGACGCAAAACCGGTCGAAGAAGAAGCGGTCGATTAGCTGTTCCAGCAGACGCTTCGACTCGCGTGAAGTCTGCAGAGTTGATCCCTCGTTCACAGAGTCGCACCGATTGATCGCGTAAGGTAGAGATTGAAGTGGCTGACTTCGATAGCGACATTGCCTCGAGTTTGAAGTCGCTTATGGATGCGTTTGAGCTCGACAACCCGGATCTGGTTAGAGAGATTGATCTTATCGGGAAGGAGATCGACTGGTATGAATCAATACTTGAGAGTCTGAATCTACCGGTGATTACTGGCAAATCGAGCACGCCGACTAGATTGGCACCGTCAGAGTTCCAATAGATCCAAAAGATCTGACTTGCTGGTGGGCAACGGCGGCATTGCATTGTGCTCCATGCCATCCAATTCGCGTCCCCGGGCCTTGGGAGTTCGTCCGCCCCACTGCTTAAAGAAGAACGGCACACCGGTTTGAGCACAGAGATCCCGTATGTCTCGAACCCACTCGCCTCGCATAGGTCTCGCTTGCGGACCGCTCTCTCCTCCGACAATTACCCAGGAAATCCCATTTAGGTCGATGTCAGCAACGGGACCCAGTAGCGGCTCAATGGAGAGGAAGCGAATAGCGGCTGGAGTCATGCGTAACTGTTCGACTCTCGAAATCGCAGAACTATCTTCAACCGACACTCCGCACCAAATGTGATCCGGAGCAGAACTGTCGGAGTACCTGTCCTGCAGATAGGCTCTCATGAGTGAGCTTCGTTTCGTCAGAACCTGATAGATGTGTCGATCGACAGTTTCCATGGTGTCGAACACTCTATCTATGAAGCTAGTGTCAATGTTCTTGTGGAACAGATCGCTCATGGAGTTGACGAAAATCATTCGGGGTTTGCGCCAGCGAGCAGGTTGATCGAGCCGCGACGGCCACAGGCGCAAGTCGAATCCTTGCTCGTAGGGGTGCCCGGGAATACCACGCCATCGTTCGGCTATTCGCTCCGCATAGCAGTGATCACATCCACGAGTGATTTTTGTGCAACCAGTCACCGGGTTCCAGGTTGCGTCAGTCCATTCGATTGCTGATGAAGTACTCACGGATCAATTGCCTAGTTGGTGGACACAATCTGGTGTCCCATTTGTTCAACGGACTAGAAAAAGTAGTTCGAGCTTTCCGCTAGAGAAGGTTGTTCGTTTGCGCGGTTACTGCGAGTGTGGGCAATGTTCGCCTCTCTACATGCTACGTTATTCCAATTGGTTGGAACGCTACGGCATCAGAATCAAGAAATCGACGTGGATTAGTTCTGTCGCAGAGAGATACGACGAATCAGACGACTAGCGTTCCCGGTAGACGATTCTGCCCTTGGTGAGATCGTATGGGGTCAATTCCACTTTCACGCGGTCTCCCGTATAGATCCGAATGTAGTTCTTACGCATTTTTCCGGATATGTGCGCAGTGATGACATGTTCGTTGTCTAGTTTCACGCGAAACGTTGTATTGGGAAGGGTTTCAATTACGACTCCCTCCATCTCAATTTGTTCTTCTTTGGCCACTCAATCTCCAAGTTCCTAGAGTCGCTCCGGCTACCTCAGGCACGCCGAATGTGCTCCGAATTTTACAGGAATCGCTTACTTCAACGCAGTGAACAAATGTTCTTGATTACCACTATAGACCGAGTTCGCCTCGTGCAGAAAGTCATCCAACTCTCGACCGAGTGTGCCGAGGAATCACCCGAAAAGGGGGAATATTCCAGAGTTCGGGAGGGGTGTCCCTCTTTCGGTTCTTCAAGACAGAGCGAACGTAATCCCTGCGACTTACTGTTATCGCTCCCAAGCTCTCAAGGTGTGGAGTGTGCATTTGGCAGTCCAGCAGTTCAAACTCCCACTCCACAAGCAACTGACAAAGTGCTAGAAGTGCGACCTTCGAGCCGTTGGTTCTCGATGAAAACATCGATTCGCCATAGAAGTGTCTTCCGATTACCACTCCGTAGATTCCACCGACCAACTGTAACTCATCCCAAACTTCCAAAGAGTGTGCATAGCCCAGACGCTGCAACACGCCGTACGCAAATTTCATTTTTGGTGTGATCCACGTTCCGACTCCAAGTTCTCGCTGTGCGCACCGATCTACGACCTCGGTAAAGTCATGATCGACCGTTACTATCCACTTGTGTTGCCGGCACCACTTCGCAAGGCTGCGAGACACGTGAAGAGAGTCTGGTTCAAGGATCAGTCGGGGGTCGGGGCTCCACCAGAGAATTGGAGAGTCATCGTCGTTGAACCACGGAAACAAGCCTGACGAGTAGGCTTGTATTAGCCGATCCGGGGACAAGTCGCCGCCAACAGCGAGCAAGTCTGTATCGGATGAACCGAAAGGGTTTTGAAAGGCCTCTCTATATATGATGAACTGAGGTTCTGAGGATCCTTCCCTCACGGTAGGGCGGCGGGAAGCTGATCAAGATATTTCTCAGCATCGAGCGCAGCCATGCAGCCGAATCCGGCCGATGTGACAGCTTGGCGATAAACGTGGTCAGCCACGTCGCCAGCCGCGAACACGCCGGGAACGCTGGTCGATGTGGCATTGCCGTTCAGTCCGCTCTGAGTAACGATGTAGCCCTCGCGCATATCGACGAGTCCATCGAAGATGCCTGTGTTGGGTGTATGCCCGATCGCTATGAAAACCCCGCTCAACTCAATCTGCGAGTGAGACGCATCCACAGTGCTCTCGATTTCTATGCCAGTGACGCCCGATTGGTCTCCGAGAACTTGAAACAGCACGTTGTTCCACCAGAGTTTCACCTTTCCTTCTTCGACTCGTTCAAACAACCTGTCTTGAAGAATCTTCTCCGCACGCAGTGCGTCTCGACGATGGACCAAATGGACCTGAGATGCGATGTTCGAGAGATACAACGCTTCCTCCACTGCGGTGTTGCCTCCGCCAATGACAGCGACTTCCTGATTTCGAAAGAAGAACCCATCGCACGTTGCGCAGGCACTTACGCCACGCCCAAGGAATTCCTCCTCGCTATCGAGACCCAGATACTTGGCTGATGCTCCTGTTGCAATGATGAGTGCATCGCAAGTGTAGACCCCTTTGTCTCCCTTGAGTTGCTTGGAGCCATTCTCAAATTCAACAGATTCAATCTGATCGTTGACAAGCGTGACTCCGTACTTGGAGACGTGATCCTTCATTCTGTCCATCAGTTCCGGACCTTGGAGCCCGTTCAAGTCTCCCGGCCAGTTGTCGACATCGGTCGTTGTAGTTAGTTGTCCGCCGACTTCGTATCCGGTTATCAGAACGGGACTCAGATTGGCACGTGCGGCGTACAGCGCGGCGGTATATCCAGCCGGACCAGACCCCAGGACGATCAGTTGATGGTGGTTCATGTACTCGGGAGATTGAACATCAAAGAAGTCGCAAATTATTTTAGGTAAAGGATGGGCTGAGTAGCCCACAATGCATGCACTTCACAGATACGGTGCTGAGCCACTGTTACAAGCCAAATTCCATTCGGCAATTGCAGGATTTCGCCCGTGTTACGATTGACAGCAAGCTCAGGAATTGTGGCAGTGTCTCGTACTTGGTGCAAGAGTCGCTATGAAAACTCGGAATCGAAAGAGTCCGGAAGCCCGGATTCAAACTCCTAAAACCAAACCGTTTAAGGAAATCGTTCGTATTTCCGCGTCTCGTCGCGCAGTACTGCAAGGCGGGTTGGCATCTGCCGCTGTCGCGTTCTTCGGCATTCGAAACCAAGTGCAGGGCCAAGAGAATGTGATTCTGCCCCTGAGACCAGGCCTGACGGACTTTACCGCACTCCCCCGCGATAGTGCTACAGGACCTTGGCCAACCATATCGGAAGATTACGAGTTCAGCATTCTGCTTCCTTGGGGTGATCCTCTGGAGCCGGAGGGACCGGCATTCGCCCATCCACCAACAGGAGCGGATCAGGAGCTGCAAATTGGTATCGGACACGATGGACTGTGGTTCTTTCCCGATCCTGATTTTCCCGAGAAGGAATCTAGCTATGGTCTGCTAGTAATCAACCACGAGTTTGGTTCAAATTCGGTTGTACTGGGCAAGAGCGACCCCGAGTCGCTGGACGATGTCAGGGTTTCACAGCATGCACACGGCGTATCCATCGTCGGCATCGAGAAGGTCGACGGCGTGTGGACTACGTATGCAACTCCGAATGCACGCCGAATTCATGCCAATACTCCGGTTAGTTTCAGCGGACCGGCCGCTAGTCACGCGGATCTTCAGACAGACAACGGCAATACAGCACTCGGAACAATAAACAACTGTGGATGTGGTCATACGCCGTGGGGCACCTATCTCACCTGCGAGGAGAACTTCAATCTCTACTTCGGTGCGACGAATGAAACAACAACCTGGGAGGCTTCCGAGTCTCAGCAACGCTACGGATTCAGTACCAATGGAGCCGGATACGGTTGGCATGACTACGACAAGAGGTTCGATCTCTCAGACTCGGACTATGAAAACGAGGAAAACCGCTTCGGATGGGTTGTCGAAATCGATCCATTCGATCCCAATCACGTGCCGGTCAAGCGGACTGCTCTTGGACGATTGAAGCACGAGAGCGTCGCTGTGACTGTCGGAGATAGGCGACGTGTCGTCTGCTACATGGGAGATGATCAAGGCGACGAGTATCTCTATAAGTTCGTCAGTGCAGACGACCATGTGGGCTTGGTTCATGCGGGCATATCGCCATTCGACTTTGGAACCTTGTACGTTGCCCGTTTCGATGCGGACAACACCGGTCGCTGGATGGAGCTATCGTTGCTCCATAGTCAATTGGCATTGCGTTTCGCGACGATGGGAGACTTGCTGATCAACACTCGGTCGGCGGCCGATGTTGTTGGCGCGACGGAGATGGACCGACCCGAATGGATCACCGTGGCGGAAGATGACTGGGTCTACGTTGCCCTGACCAATAACTCCGGCCGCGATATTGCCAATGCTGCCAACCCGCAAGCACCAAATCCTGATGGTCACATCATCCGATTGCGAGACGATCATGCCCACACCGGAATCGAGTTCGAGTGGGAGATTTTCCAATTAGCCTCGAGCACTCATGGCACTGAGGAGTCTTATGGAAGCCCGGATTCGATTTGGGTCGATCCCGATGGTCGTCTGTTCATCGCCACCGATGGATCGCAAGAAGGCAGCATGAACAATCAGTTGTTGGTTGCCGATACCGTCACAAAGGATGTGAAACGGTTGTTTGCTGGGGTCACGGGTTGTGAAGTAACGGGAATCACGACTACTCCAGATCGCCGAACTATGTTCGTGAACATCCAGCATCCAGGCAACGGTGACATTGAGGCTACCGACTTTCCGAGGATAGGGGATTCACCCGTTCCACGAGACGCAACGATCTCGATTCGCAGAAAGAATGGGGGAATAGTCGGTAGCTAAAGCTGAGCGCCGGTAAGGCTAGCTGTAGCTACTCACTCTGGCGAGTCTGCAATACCCGATTGAAGAACCGATTGAGTCGGCCCCACGCGTGTTCCGCTGGCTCCTGATTGGTCTCCAAATCTCTCTCAACCCACAACCAAAAACCGTGTTGCACGGGGTCGTAGATGTGGATGTCGTTCGGTATACCGGCGTTTTGCAACGCCTCGGCGAAGCTCTGAACCTGTTCAACCGGAATACCTCGATCTTGTCCGGCAAATGTTCCGTGAATGGGATGCTGAATCTTCGCTAGTTCCTCGGGATCTTGAAGTAGCTGCCCGTAGAAGATCGCAGTTCCTTCATGGTGCTCGCCTCCAATCGCGAAGCTTAGAGCCACACCGCCTCCAAAACACCATCCCACTGTTGCAATCAGTCCGTTCGAATCGGATCGGTCTCTAAGATACGTGGCCGCGGCATTGAGATTGGCAATGATGGTCTCTGGCTCACCACGCGTTTCTCGGACCAGCTCCATGTTTTCCTGTCGGTTCGCTCCTGTTCGACCCGAATACAGGTCCGCAGCCAAAGCGATAAATCCTTCTCGAGCCAAACCATCGGCGACCTGCTTGACGCGGTCCACGAGACCGTTCCACTCGTGAATGAGAATGACCGAACCAAATGGTCCTTCACCGCTGGGTATCGAGATGTAGCCTTTGGCTTCATCGAAGTATTCGAGAAGTTCGCCGGCAGGCTCCGGCCCGTCGCCCTCGATGACTTGCAACATTGATGGCTGAGTGTCCGTATCTTCCTCGTCATCCTGAGCAGAGGAAGAAATCGCAAACGCCAAGCCAACGCAGAACGTACCGACTAGAAAGTATCGAACCACTTTTTTCATGCTTCTAAGGATCCAGACCAATCTTTGAGTGGGTTTCTCGCATGGTAGCACGGGGCTTGCTTGCTGATTCCGATTCCGCTGCTGCCTTGTTGACGACAGTAGGACTTGAGCTGTCGCTCGACTTCAACGACTCTGGCGCGGCGGAACTTTGTTAAGATGAAAGAGCATCTGTCCACGGATCCGGACACGAGATGAGAAGCATGAAGCTCGATGTAACCGCACTTTCGCCCCGCATTCGCAACCCAGTCCTCTTGGGTCTCGGAGCGGTGGTGCTGTTCTTACTGCTGGCCGCCTACGGGCCGCTCAATCCCGCGCTGCACGAAGCTTCGAACAATGAACTCGTGCGCAACATTCTCGGCTCGGTTGGAACTTTTCTGTCCAATTTACTGGTCGGCGGGGTCGGATATGCCGCTTACGCCATTCCCGTGATCTTGATGGGCAAGATTCTGAGCATTGTGTTGCACGAACGCGAATCGAGAAAGTGGATCGGAGCTCTCTCGGTACTTGGGTTTGCGTTGGTAATCGCTTCTTTGTGCTGGTTGGTCGGAGCTTGGATCGGTTTTCCTAGCGAGGCCGTTCGTGACGCGGGAGGAGTTGTCGGTTTTGCTCTGGTCTCAGCAACAGAAGCTTTCATCCCCACCAAGATTGCCGCTGTATTGGCGACTGTGGTGCTGATGTTCGGGCTACAGCTTGCCATACGCTTCTCATGGTTGGTCGTATTCGGATTGATCGGGAAGTTTGTGTATTTCTCGTCTACAAAGGTGGCACAAGCTGTAGTGGGTTTTGTTAAGGAGTTAAGAGCTTTCAAACGATCCCGGCGTACTCCGAACTTGGCAAGAACTGGAGTGGCAACTCGTACTCGACGTGAACCGAACGTGGAAACTTCTGCGAATACAACAGCAACAGCCCAGACTGCTCAATCCAAGCGAAAGGATCCGACACTGGGAGCTAGGAGCAAACCGACCTCCAAGACTCAGACACCGACGAAGCCCCGCGCAGCTACAAGAACCACGACGACTCCACTGAAGATGAAGTCTCCCGATCTCGGATTGCTTGAAACAGCACGAGCAGAACCAGTTTCTGCCGTCTCGAAGGAATCGATCCGACGAATTGCTGATCAATTGGCCGGCAAGCTCGCAGACTTTGGTGTGGATGCCGAAGTTGTCTCAGTATTGACGGGACCGGTTGTAACGAGATTTGAAATTCAACCGGCACCGGGGCTGAAAGCAAGCAAGATCTCGGGAATCGCCAAGGACCTTGCACGTGCATTGGCAGTGATGAGCGTCAGAATCGTCGAGGTCATACCAGGCAAGTCAGTCGTTGGTGTCGAAATTCCCAATGACGAACGTTCGCTGGTCAGTTTGCGCGAAGTCATGCAGATCTCTCGAAGGTCTGGAGTGCTGAACTCGCCGCTCGACATCGTATTGGGCAGAGACGTTTCGGGTGAACCGGTCATTGCCAGTATCGAGAAGATGCCGCATGTACTGGTTGCAGGCACCACGGGATCGGGAAAGTCCGTCTGCATCAATGCCATCTTGGTGAGCTTGTTGCTTCAGGCAACTCCGGAGCAAGTGAAACTGATCATGATCGACCCCAAAATGCTCGAGCTGTCGGTATATGACGAAATTCCGCACCTCTTGGCCCCTGTCGTTACCGACATGCAAGATGCGCACCACGCATTGGGATGGTGTGTCGCAGAAATGGAACGCCGCTATCAGCTCATGGCTTCGCTCAGCGTTCGCAACGTTAGTGGCTACAACGCACTGATTGAAGAAGCTCAGAAATCCGGCGAAGAAATCGTCGATCCAATCGCGGTTGCCGAAGGTCGGCTGGATGCCGAGCCGCTTCAGAAACTGCCGTCGATTGTTGTTGTCGTAGATGAGTTGGCCGACATGATGATGATTGTCGGCAAGAAGGTGGAACAGCTGATTTGCCGAATTGCTCAAAAGGCTCGAGCTGCCGGCATACATTTGATTTTGGCTACGCAACGTCCTTCAGTTGACGTACTCACAGGACTCATCAAGTCGAACATTCCATGTCGTATCAGCTTCTATCTCTCCAGCAAGATCGATTCACGCACAATTCTCGATCAAGGTGGTGCGGAACAATTGCTCGGTCATGGGGATATGCTGTATCTGCCACCCGGTAGTGGAGTGCCTGTTCGAGTCCATGGAGCATTTGTCTCAGACCATGAAGTCATTCGGGTTGCAGACCACTGGCGGGAACAAGGTGGCGAGCCCGAGTACATTGCAGCGGTAACCAACGGAGAAGTTGCCGCAGCGACCGAACTCACCGGAATGTTTGCTGGAGACGATGATGTCGATGAACACTTCAACGACGCTGTGGAATTTGTGCAGCGCACTCGGAGAGTTTCGATTTCGTCGGTGCAGCGGAAATTCCGGATTGGATACAACCGAGCCGCACGAATTGTCGAGTCGATGGAAGAGGCGGGCATTGTCTCTTCGCCTGACGATTCAGGCAATCGCCAGGTCTTGGCCCAAGAGTCCGCGGCCGGCTAGATTCCTCGGAGGGATCCTCTTCCTCCTATTGGTTGCCAACCCTCTGCTAGCTAACGATGAGGCTGGTACAGAGCTTGTCAATCGCTTGAAAGAAATCGAGTCGTTTCACGCCGACTTCGTTCAACAAGCTTCGACCCTCCAGGGCGAAGAGCTTGAGTCGCAACTGGGCTTCGTCGCCGTGCAGCGACCGGGGAAATTCATTTCCGTCGTAACCGACCCTGATGAACTCCACGTTCTCATCGTCGGAGAACGACTGAGCATCTACGATCCGTTGCTTGAGCAAATCACTCACACCGACGTCGATGCCGCCAGCGACCCTTGGATTGCGATGTTGCTAGTCTCTCCCAATGAGGAACTGTTGGAAGAGTTTGCTGTTGTACGCCAAGGAGAAGAGTTCAAATTGGAACCCTTGGCCGAAGACTCGTCGTTGACCGAATTGAGAATCGAGTTTGAAGGAGCCCTCATTAAGTCCCTGAGAGCTTCCGACCACTTGGCGGTCAACACTTGGACCTTTTTGAATATCAAAGTCAACGAAGAAATCGATTCGGATGTGTTCGAGATTGAAGTAGCTCCGGACACCGAAGTCATCAATCATGTCCAAAGCGACGACGAGCCTGACTCCTAGCACCCGTTCTGACGCTCCATTAGCGGCCCGTGTCCGCCCGCGAACGCTCGAAGAATTCGTTGGGCAAGAGCACTTGCTGGGAAGTGGCAGACCCTTGAGGGTTCTTGCCGAATCTGGAAGAGTCCACTCCATGATTCTGTGGGGTCCTCCGGGTACGGGGAAGACCACACTCGCGAAACTTCTTGCCTCGTGTGCCAATGCCCACTGGATCTCGATGTCTGCCGTGCTAGCTGGCGTAAAGGATGTTCGCACTGCCATTGCAGAAGCGGAATCGCAACCTGATGTCCAAACAGTGGTTTTCTTGGACGAGGTGCACCGATTCAACAAGGCACAGCAAGATGCTCTCTTGCCGCATGTCGAGAGCGGAACGATCACACTCATTGGAGCCACGACAGAAAATCCTTCGTTTGAAGTCATCTCGGCGTTGCTTTCCCGAACTCGTGTGTTTGTGCTCAAACCTCTCGGCCCGGACGAGATTCGAACCGTGGTGAAGAGAGCTGTCTCGTTGGAATTCGACGAATTGGATGTGTCTGACGAATCGTTGGAAGCCATCGGCGACTTGGCTGATGGAGATGCTCGACGTGCGCTAAACCTCTTGGAGATAGCAGTGCAACTCGGCGAAGGCAGCAGAGTTGAAGTGGAGCAAGTGACCGAGGCCGCCGGTCAGAGCTGGAGACGATTCGACAAGGGAGGAGAGGAGTTCTACAACCAAATTTCCGCATTACACAAGTCGATGCGGGGAAGCAGTCCAGACGCCGCGCTGTATTGGTTCACCAGAATGATCGACGGAGGTTGTGATCCGTTATACATTGCGCGGCGATTGGTCCGATTCGCATCCGAAGACATTGGTACGGCCGATACTCGCTCGCTTTCAGTGGCGTTGGATGCGTGGGACGCATATCACCGTCTGGGATCGCCGGAAGGAGAGCTCTGTCTTGCTGAAGCCGTGGTCTATCTAGCTTCGGTTCCCAAGAGCGATTCGGTCTACAAGGCGTTCAATGAGGCAACAGAATTCGTTCAAACCAACCCGACTTGGCCGGTTCCACTTCGTTTGCGAAACGCTCCAACAGGATTGATGAAATCCCTTGAGTACGGAAAGGACTACCGATACGCACACAGCGAAGAAGGGGCTTATGCTGCCGGAGAGAATTACTTTCCCGACGAGATGAAAGCGCGTCGTTTTTACTTGCCGTCGGACCGTGGACTCGAGGTGAGGATTCGCGACCGATTGCACGAGCTTCGCCGACGAGATGATGAGCATGGAAAGGGCTAGATCGTAAGAGCGGAAGCGGCACGATGCGCTTTTCGTCTGCTCTATCGCAAACTCGCTTGCTTCACGTTGAGGACAGTGCAACAGTCAATGTGTAGGAACTAAGAAACTTTGCACGGCTTCGGCTGTCAGAACACGGTTGGACGATGCTCCGCCCGTGCTTCTTTGCGCTGAATTAGCTAGGCTGCGGTGTTCTCCGTCCACTCCTATAATCTTTGCCGCCTGAAGACGAAGAAATTCGCTTCTCGTGGCAGTTCTGGCTGTACATCGATGCAGTTGTTAGAGTGTTGAGGTAACCGCTGATGTTGGATCCCCGACTATTCCGGCAGGACCCGGATGCGATAGCTCGTGCACTCAGCTTGCGCGGAGTCGAATTGGACCTCGACACCTATCGTGAGCTTGAAAAGGCTCGCCACGATTTCCAGACTGAAATGGAGACGTTGCAGCACGAACGCAACGTCGCTTCAAAGGAGATCGGAGAGGCTCGACGGGCAGGAGAGGACATCGAACCGCTGGTAGGAGCGGTTGGAGACTTAGGCCTTCGTCTCGATGTCGTCCGCAAGGAGTTTCACAAGGTTCAAGAGGAACTAGACGATTTTCAGCTCCACGTTCCGAATATCCCTCACGAGTCTGTACCTCCGGGCGAGACCGACGACGACAATCTCGAACTCTATCGCTGGGGAGACGTTCCGGACTTTACTTTCGAACCGAGAGACCATGTTGACTTAGCTGGCAATGCGCTGGATTTTGAAGCGTCTGTCCGCATTGCGGGAAGTCGATTTTCGGTGTTGCGTGGACCACTGGCGCGGGTGCATCGAGGTCTGACTCAATTCATGCTCGATATGCACATCGACGAACACGGCTATGAGGAGCTGTACGTTCCCTTTGTGGTGAATCGTGACTCAATGACCGCCACGGGTCAGTTGCCAAAGTTCGAAGACGATGTCTTTTGGGTTCGGCACGATCAGGACTTCTTTCTCATTCCAACGGCGGAAGTTCCTGTGACTAACATGGTGCGCGATCAGATATTGAACGCGGACGATCTGCCACTTCGGTATGTCTGTCACACGCCGTGTTTCCGAAGGGAATCAGGTACCCATGGGAAAGATACGCGCGGACTAATTCGATTGCATCAATTTGAAAAGGTCGAGCTCGTTCACATCACGCACCCCGATCAGTCTTGGCAGGCACTCGATGAGATTGTCAATCATGCTGAAACGGTACTCAAACGGCTAGGGATTCCGTTTCGTGCAGTGAGTTTGTGTGGTGGCGACCTGGGCTTCGCTTCTGCCAAGACTATCGACTTGGAAGTTTGGTTGCCTGGTTTTGAGCGCTATCGTGAGGTTTCTTCTTGCAGCAATTTCCTCGATTTTCAAGCGCGACGTGCACAGGCTCGATTCCGACCTGGACCTCAAGAGCGGCCGATGTTGGTGCACACGCTTAATGGTTCGGGGCTTGCAACCGGTCGAATCTTGATTGCGCTCCTCGAAAACTATCAAGATGAGAAGGGAAGAGTAAAAATCCCAGATGAGCTGGTGCGCTACGTTGGAGGGATGGAGTACCTGGAGTTCGAGCAGGACTAGTGTCGGATATGTTGCTCACATGGAGAATGTCTAGCCAAAAAGCGTCCATGGAAATAGATTAAATTGGGTGTTTGACCTGTAAATCGTACCTATAGGGACATACTTTCAATCAATTGTCAACAGGAATCGAGTCTCCTTAAATCTAGCATGCTTCGACAAGATCACAATTCCACCAACCTATAGACAGTCAGATGGCTTCGGAATTCCACTGATCTGTGCCACAACTTTGGATGTCTGGTTCGTGAACAGCTTTGCCAACGCTATCGAGTTTCCCAGTCGCGGATCGAGTTGTCGAGCTAGCGTCACGAGCGGTCGCATGGTCGGGCTAATTCCAGTCTTCTTGTAGAACCCTCTGGCCGCTTCGACGATCATCCAGTGGTCGGCGGTTAGTTCGACTCCGTAGTCTGCCGCAACTGTAGTCGCATGCACCCGGGTCCAAGACCCGACATCCCGCAAGTAGCCGTCTGCGTCTACTTCACTCACTTCCACGTAACCGAGTTCGAGTGGGCAACGACGAGCTTGAGAAATCCGTCGTAATCGGTAGCTGTCACTCGTGCGGGCAAGTCAATTCCACGAGCATCAAGGTCTTCTTGCATTGCGAAACATTGAGCTGATTCCACAGTCGTCGCAGCATACACGCCATTGCCGATGAACAACACAGAATCCTCTTCACGAACTGTAGAAATACAGGATTGCAGTCCCAATGCGCTCCCAACGATATGCAACATCAATCGCTCACCACACAGTTCGCAGTTCGTAACAGATCAGTGAACTTTTCCTCGGACGCAGTTGTTACGAAGTCGGGCATTTGTCGCGGATCGATTCCACGTGAGATCAGGCTCGCTTCAAGAACGAAGATGTCAGAGATGTCATACGTGGGAAGAGCAGACCACTTGCTTGCAGTGTCTTTGCGCTGATTCTTGGTCCCATCGCCCAGAAGCTGATACACCCCTTCGTCCAGAAAGACCACTGTTGTCGGTTGTTCAAAGACTCCGCTTACCAGAACCATGTCAACTGTCTCGTTGGCGGTGTTTCCCGGCAGATCGCGGACGAGGTAAAGAATCGAGTTCATCAGTTGAAGGTCACTAGTCGGTCTGAAGCCATAGCGGCCTCAGCGAATTGACCCAATCCCACGATTTCAAACCCAACTTTGGCGTCGGACTCCGTCGAAGGAGCTTCCACTCCCCGACGTTGCGCTGCTCCAACGCAGACCTCGAGTCTTAGATTGTTTTGGCGTGCAAAGTCTTGCCATGCGTCTTGCACATTCCACTCGTCAGTCGGGACTTGAAAATTCCGATTGGCGATCAACGCAGCATCTTTGTAGAAGAACACACGTAACAGCTCATGGTTCTCTTCGATCACCGCTTTCGCGAACTGCAGCGCTTGCCGACACGCATCGCTGGAGTGGGGTGATCCTTGCACCAATAGGCTAATTCGCATCCGCTGTCTTCCTTGGGTCAAACGCACGATCGGCAAGAAACAGAATGGTGGTCAATTCTAGGCTTCGATGGGATTGAGTACGACATGTGGACACCTGATGGGAATGGATCCAACGTTGTAGGAAGTAAGGGAGTTCATACGTCGATATGAGCGAACCAATCCTGTGCTCTCTTGTCTGAAGTCACGAGTATAGATTTGTATTCGCCTTGCCCAGGAAAACGGGCTACTAGGGACTTCACGCAGACACGGCTCGCTTGTCCGACTAATGTGCCGACCTGCAAACGACCTTCGGCAACACTAAAGAGGGGCATCTCGTTCCGATGCCAATTTGGCTGTAAGCCTAGATATTTTGAGTTTCTGGAGTCTTAAAGTGAACATCGACACGACCTTCTTGCGCCAGTGCATCGCTAGGATCGAGCGCACAGCCGAGGAGTATGACCAGCTTGAAGATAGCACCGATGCAGTGCATGAAATCTATTTGGAGACTATCGTTTCGCAGTTCGAACGGGTGCTCGAGCAGAGCGGAAAGCTACTGCGTAAACGGCTCGCTGCTTTCTTCGCCAGCAATCTCCACGTCGACCGATTGGAATACAAGGACTTGTTCCGACATGCTGCACGGCATGGCCTAATTGACATTGAAGCGGTCGAACGGTGGTTCGGCTATCGAGACCACAGTGGTGCAACTGCTGGTGAGACCGGGGAGAGAAGTCCCGATGCGATCTTTGGGCTGATACCGAGCCTCATCGTCGATGCACGATCACTTGCTGAAATGATCGGAGAAGACCAGAGTGACTGAGTCGCTTCACCTACAGCCGAGGCACCTGCGCGTTCTCGAGAAACTTCTGCTTGAGCACCTGCCAGATGTTGAAGCATGGGCATACGGTAGTCGAGTAAATGGACGAAGCCATGATGGGAGCGATCTGGATCTCGTATTGCGAGGTCCGGGACTGAAGGAGATTCCAATTGGTCCGTTGCTAGACTTTGAGGAGGCCCTCACGGAGTCGAAAATTCCGTTTCTTGTTGAGGCGAGAGACTGGGCGAGGCTGCCGGATCGGTTTCATTGTCGCATCGAGCGAGAGTATGTCGTTATTGCACAAGGTTCGACGAGCCAGCAAAGCCATGAAGACTGAAGGAAGAAACTGCCTTAACAGAGAGCTGTCCACAGAGACGTGCGCAGTCCTATGCGTCTATTAAATTCAAGAAAACTAGCTCTGTTTGGAGTGCTTTTCCTATTGACCGCACTACTGGGAGTCGGTTGGTTACTGGGGACGATTGATCCCAAAGATGGGTCACGAGAACCAATAGTCGACAGACCGTATACAAGTGGAGGCAATGATGAACGAGACTCGACTGCTGAAGTGGTGAAGGCAGGAATTCGAAATCTCGAGCAAGACGATCCTCTCTTCACTCCCGAACGGGTCATTCTGAATGTTCGATGTCAGATGCGCACGGGAGAAGGCGCTGCTAGAGATGTTGCCGTTTTGACGTTTCTCGACGAGAACAGCACTGAGTATGCAGTTTTGGGTGGCACGGGAGCGCTGGCACGGGGGCGCTTAGAGTTTCGAGCCAATCACGCTAGGATTGGCCTCCGAGCTGATGGTTCGATGGTGTACGGCTTTGGAGACCTTCGACTCAATTCCAGAGTGTTTCGGAAGGAAAATACGGATGAACCTGTCAGAATCTACCACAACGATCTTGTTGTTTACGAGACCAACAAGGCATGGGACTTCGGGGTTGCGGACGACGGAACATCCTTTTTTGTTCACGAGCCCGCTCCCGGAGGAGCTTCGCGTCTAGTGGTGAGGGATCTCGACAGAAATACACAGGTGGAGTACGATCTGGACACGAGGCTAACTCCTGTCAGCGACTTTTCCGTAGGCCATACCTTAGGTTATTCGAACGACGGTTCCGAGGTCGTTTTCATGTCGGCTCAGGATGATTCAAGCGGCATGGGAATCTACTATTTCTATCCTGTGAAAGACACCACCAAGCCCCGTCGAATTACGGTCGAATCGGGTTGGGGCGCGTTGCTGACCTCGAGCGAGAACGGTTACTTCGTCGACAGTCCCGACGAACTGGAGCCACACGAATTTGGAGACGTCTGGCAGGTCACGCGACGTCGAATTGATGTCTCGAACGGCGAAACCGAGGACCTGTGGAGCAGAAGGCTACACATTCACAACCACTCAGGAAGGCTGTCCATCTCCCAAAATGGAGAGTGGTTGGGATTGTCGGGCTACGATTACACAGTATTGGATACGGAAACGGGAGAGACAGTATTTAGCTATCCCTCTGCGGGAGATCCCGAGGCGAAGCTGGCACGACTACGCCCGGTACTTCCTGAAGGGGCAACGATAGATGACATGGGAAGACAGGGGTCTATCGGGTTTAGAGGGAACACGCTTGTCGTGTATCGTAGACACGGCGATACCGAAGCCTGTAGCAAGAAGCCTGGAGAACCATACGATCCGATCCGAAGAAGGGAGTGCATCAAGGAGCTCAGGTTGCTTGGGAAATATCGTGAGTTCTTTGACGTTTATGAAATGGACTCCATTGAACTCGATAGTTCGCCATCCTACGCCGTGGAGGTCTATTCGGAGTCAGGTTGCATGCCAGCCAACGGACGATGGCGGGGATTGTTGGAACGTGGTGGAGAGCTTGTGTATCGTTCGGAACGATCACTTGGAGGTAGTGTCTTGCCGTAGTCAGCAAGTTTAGGAAGCTCTTATTCAGACACCTATAGATACGTCTGGTTACTCTGAGAATCACAGCCGTCTGACAGTCTCCTGAAGTTGTGTACCAATCGCCTTCCTGCAGTAGCCAAGGCGTGTCGAGTAAATCTACTAATCGCTAAATCGGACCCCTTATGACCATCTTTGAACGAACCCAGACCTCCACGTTATCGAGCCGCCTACACGAAGTGCCTAGACATATCACGATTGTGACGGGTCCGCGCCAAACGGGCAAGACTACACTGGTCCGACAGGCACTCAGACAGCTTGATTGTCCTTCCCGATACGTGTCTGTCGATGAACCCGAATCAGCAATTCTTCCTCCAATTCCAGGCCTAAGTCAATCTCAACGTGAGTTTGTGGAGCAGCAATTGGCCTCGCTCGACGGCTTAGCAGACGCACGATGGTTGGTCTTGCAGTGGGAACTAGCTCGGTTGGCCGCCGAGAGTTCGGATCGAGGCATGGTTCTTGCAATCGACGAGATTGAGAAAATCCCGAACTGGTTGGCGACGGTCAAGGGGCTATGGGACGCAGATCGACGCTTCGATCGGCCATTGCACATCATTCTTATCTGCTCAGCTCCAATGCGCATGCAGAAGAGGTTGACTGAGAGTCTTGCCGGCAGATTCGAGGTCATTCAGCTGTTGCACTGGTCGTTCGAAGAAATGTCGACAGCGTTTGGATTCGATCTCCATCAATACATCTACTTCGGCGGCTATCCAGGCGGTGCACCGCTCGTTTCCGAGCAGAGCCGATGGCGCGCATACGTAGCCAAAGCTCTGGTCGAACCCAACATTGAACGTGACATTCTCGCTCTTCAGCGAGTAGACAAACCCGCTTTGCTGAAGCAGTTGTTTCGGCTTTGCGCTGAGAATTCCAGTCAAGTTTTTTCATACAACAAGATATTGGGCAATCTGCAGGGAGCTGGCAGCACAAGCACCTTGAAGCGCTACCTAGACTTCCTTTCACATACCGGACTGATCGCAGGTATCACCAAGTACGCAGGTGGAATCTATCCACGAAGAGCTTCCAGCCCCAAGCTCATGCTTTTCAACACCGCACTCATGGCCGCTGCGTCGGGATACACTTTCGAGGAGGCCAAGGCCGACCGTAGCTATTGGGGACGCCTTGTCGAGAGTGCGGTGGGTGCACATTTAATCAATACTGGCGTACCAGAACACGACCTTCATTATTGGCGTGAAAAAGCCTACGAAGTGGACTTCGTTATGAGACGAGGTCGAAAGTTGGCAGCCTTTGAAGTGAACAGTGGTCGGCGCAAGTCACGGTCAAGTGGGCTCAGGCGACTTGCGAAGCGCTTCGGTGTCCAGACAACCGTTATCGTAGGCGAGGGAGGTATTCCACTCTCCGAATTTCTTTTAACGCCGGCTCGAGAGTGGCTCGACAATTTTTGAGATGCCCGTTCGACGGGCATGAGGTGAGATGATGTTCCACTGAAAGTGGAATTGTTTAAGAACAACGAGTTATTGATCCAACTTCCTACGAGTAGGACCGCTTCATCTAGTTAGAGTGAGGCAAGTATGAGACGAGCAAACAATTGAGGCGATGTAATGATCAGAGTTCCTGTCAAGCCAGAGATTTTGCGTTGGGCGCGGGAACGTGCCGGTCATTCCTTGGACGATCTTGAAATGAGATTTCAGAGGCTACCGGACTGGGAGAGTGGCGCAATACACCCCACTTGGAAACAGCTAGAGGCATTCTCGCGCACCGTGCATGTTCCGTTCGGCTACCTGTTTCTCAGCAAGCCTCCCCAGGAAGATGTCCACATCCCGGATTTTCGCTCCAACGGTGGACTACCAGCCGAAAGTATCAGTACAAATCTGCTGGAGATGATCCATGCCTGCCAGGAAAGACAGAGTTGGTATCGGGAATTCGCAAGCGACAGAGGTGAGCCTCCTCTCGGTTTTGTCGGAAGTGCTTCGCTTGAGATGGATCCAGAGACGGTGGCACGCAAAATGCGAGATGTCCTTGATTTCAATCTCGAGCGACAGCAGGAATACTCGACTTGGACCGATGCACTAGGTCAGCTCAACCGTCAGGCCGATCAGTCTGGAGTTCTCGTCATGGTGAGCGGAATTGTCAAGAGCAATACTCGTCGGCCTCTCGATCCAGCAGAATTTCTTGGCTTTGCACTAAGTGACCCGCTTGCGCCGCTAATCTTCGTCAATAGAAGACACACCAGTGCAGACCTGATGTTCGTCGCGGCGCACGAACTTGCTCACCTATGGCTAGGTGAGTCGGCCTTGTCAAACCTTGGCGCTGCTCCCGGGCAGGGACTTTGTCCTCAGGAGTTGTGGTGCAATGCAGTGGCAGCGGAATTTTTGGTGCCGTTGGAAGCTCTTCGATTGGTACTGAACGAGAATGAGTCTTTGACTTCGATGCTCACTCGGCTGGCTCGCCACTTCAAAGTGAGTACATTGGTCATCCTGCGTCGTTTGCTTGATGCAGGTTGGCTGACTCGTAGACGGTTTGAGTCCGCTTTCAAGCAGGAGAGAGCACGTCCACGCTGTCTCGTTCACTCGGGAGTCGGCTGTGGCAACTTCCATCGAACTACGGTGTCGAGGGTCGGTATGAGGTTTGCTCAAGCACTCACGGCCTGCACGTTGGAAGGTCGGACTCTGTACCGAGATGCGTTCCAAATGCTTGGCATCAGGAAAACTGCTACATTCAGAAAGATCGCACTCGAAGTTGGGGTGAAGTGATGTCGAAGTGCTTTCTGGTTGGATGTCGATAGCTCAAATCAGGAGTCCTTGCTACGTGTTCTCCAGTTCTCACAGTGTCGATATCCGTTAGCACGGCCGTTCTAGGGCTTGGCGGATACCGAGTCTAAGGGTCGTCCGGCTCTGTAACAAACCTCAGTGCTAGGCCACGAGTGATCCAGTCGATGTCAGTACGTTCAGACATTACCAACAAACTCACAATGTCCTTTGGGGTCATGCCAGTATCCTTCGCCAGAGGGCCAAATACGCTTTTGAGAAATTCCGCAGAGGGCGGGTAAGCAAGCCCATCAAGCACGATGGCAACTCGACTGCCGTTGGCTGCAGCTTCCTTCAGGCGTGGAACCAAATGCTTCTGCCGAAACGCTTGGCCATTGAATTCACCGACATCAGGTCCAGCACCTCTCGGTGCTTGGGAGAAGTCTTTTGCGATGTTGATGATTAACTCGACATCCTCTTCGTCGACAGGATTGTCTTCAAGATCAAATAGCAATCGCTTATTCGTTGCGGCTCTATCTCGTCCCAGCCATTTCCAAATTCTGGAAATCGCCTTTCGAATCATTTGCTTAGGCACCCGATTGGTTAGCAAGTTGAAGTGTATATGTACTGTTTCCGACGCTATGGTCTCTCAGACCGGGAAATCTTGTGAAGTTGGACGACCTCAGGACAAACTTTGGCGGAGGGGCAGGGATTCGAACCCTGGGAGACTTACGCCTCGCTGGTTTTCAAGACCAGTGCTTTCGTCCACTCAGCCACCCCTCCGGTTCAGTCAAGCCTGTGGGCTAGTTATCGTCTATTGACTCACAATCTCTCGCTCACGTAGGATCTTGGCAATACGTGCTGAACGTCGAACACCACTGCGTCAGAACTGCCTGCCGCGAGCAATGCTTCCGGTTCGATCTCCGTGAATTCGTCGTGAGCTACGGACAATATCACCGCGTCATAAGACTCTTTTTTCGGTTCTGGGTTCAATCGAATGTCATTGGGAAGTGAACTGGAGCTCGTTCGAGCAACTGGATCGCAAATGTCCACCGTCATTCCTCTCGACCGAAGTTCGCGTACCAGCTCAATCGACTTGCTGTTCCGAGTGTCGGGGCAGTTTTCCTTGTACGTGATGCCGAGAACGAGCGCGTTGCACTCCGTCGATGACTTTCCCTTTCCCTCGAGGAGCTGATTGACTCTCTCGGCCACGTATTGAGGTACGGAGTTGTTGGTTGCTCTTCCGGCGAGGATGACCTTGGGATCGAACCCTACTTCTCGGGCCTTGTAGGTGAGGTAGTAGGGGTCGACTCCTATGCAGTGCCCTCCGACAAGCCCGGGCTTAAAAGGAAGGAAATTCCACTTTGTTGAAGCAGCTGCCAGCACTTCGGCGGTGTCGAGATCAAGCAAGCCGAAGAGTTGAGAAAATTCATTCATCAAGGCGATGTTGATGTCTCGCTGTATGTTCTCGATGACTTTTGCTGCTTCGGCCACTCGGATCGATGGAGCACGGTGCGTTCCTGCATCGACGAATGAACGGTAAAACCGATCCACGAAATCCGCTGACTGCGCGTCGGACCCCGATGTGATCTTAATGACATTGCTCAAACGATGCGTCTTGTCTCCTGGATTCACGCGTTCCGGACTGTAGCCAACCCAGAAGTCCCGATTCAGGGTCATGCCTGAGTGACGTTCGATGATTGGAACACAAACTTCTTCAGTCGCCCCTGGATACATCGTTGACTCATAAATGACCATTGATCCTTGCTTCAAGACATGCCCGACCGCTGCGCTCGCCAATCGCACAAGGGCTAGAGCAGGTTCATTGTTCTCGTCGATTGGCGTCGGAACGGTAACGATGTACACGTCGCATTCGCGCAGGTCGTCCAGATGAGTCGTAAACAGAGGATTGGAACTGTCTTTGAAGTCATCTGGATCCACTTCGCCAGTGTGGTCTTGGCCGGTTCGTAGAGAGGCTATCCTCTTGTGGGATAGGTCGAATCCTCGTACCGAATATTGCCTGCTACACGCCAGAGCAAGAGGTAGCCCGACATACCCCAGACCAATAATGCCGACAGTGGTCGACGAAGAGAGCTCACGCATTGAAGCTTTGAACCCGTCGAAGCGACTCAGCTTGCCTCTGCAACGGATTTTGCCCACTTGTAGTCGGCTTTGCCGCTGGGGCTGCGGAATATCTCATTTACAAAAATGAAGGCCTTGGGAAGCTTGTAGCGTGCGATGTGCTTGTTGCACTCTTCCAGCAGACTCTCTTCGGAAGAAGCCGACTTGCTTCGTAGTTGCACAATGGCAACCACCTCGTTACCCCACCGTTCGGAGGGACGACCAGACACAACTGCATCGAACACATCGGGGTGGTGCTTGAGTGCTTGTTCGACCTCTTCGGCAAAGATTTTTTCGCCGCCCGAATTGATCGTGACCGAGTCACGGCCGTGCAACTCCAGCGAGCCGTCTTCCAAAAGACGAACCTTGTCGCCGGGAACCGAATAGCGAACGCTGTTGAGGGTGGGGAAGGTCGCTTTGGTTTTCTTTTCGTCGTCCAAATAGCCGAGCGGAATGTTGCCGCTTCGCGCCCACCAGCCCAGCCCCTCGTGGCCTGGGCTCAAGATCTCGGTCATGTCGTTCGACAGCACCGCATTGTGTTCGCTAAGGCTGAATTTGCCGGAAGAAGCACCGGACGACGAGTCGCTCACATGGGATGCCTGCCCGCCTGTCTCCGAGGATCCAGCTGTGTCGATAATCTTGATCCGAGGCAATGAAGCCAGTATGTCTCGCTTGACAGCAGCGGTCATGATTGCACCACCGGTAATGATGTTGCGAAGAGACGACAGGTCGCGAGTGGAATCTCTTAGTTCGTCTGCCAGCGGACGACCGAAGGCATCACCGACCACCAGCAGATTGTTCACTTTCTCCTTCTCGATTACGTCCAGAGCATCCTTGGCGTCGAACTTCCTCACGTTGTCTTGAATGACCACAGTTCCGCCAGCATTCAGCATCTGCAGTGCATTCCAGTGTCCCGCTCCATGCATGAAGGGCGGAGCAGGAAGTGTTCGTCGAATCTGCGGAATCGATCGCGCAACGTACTCGTCTAGGGTTTGCAGGATTTCACCGTTGGTTCGTCTACCCCCAAGTGCAGCAAGCAGAATGTCGGCATGTCGCCAAAGGACGCCTTTGGGCATACCGGTGGTTCCACCGGTGTACAGGATGTAGAGGTCTTCTGGAGATGGTTGGTCGGAAAGAGCTTGCGGCGACGAAGACGCTAGGGCTTCTTCGTAGTCGATGGCACCTTCAATGGTTGGTGTTTCATCGTCTTGAACTTGAATGAGCAGTTGCAGTGTTGGAATGTGCGATCTAATCGCATGCACGTGCTCGGAGAGCGAGCTGTGGAAGATCAGTGCTCGAGTTGAAGCGTTGTTGAGCAAGTAGATCAGCTCTTCGTCGACGTAGCGATAGTTGACGTTGAATGGAACCGCACGACTCTTGAACGCGCCGAACATCCCTTCGAGATATTCGTTGCCGTTGTAGAGATAGAGGCCGATGTGGTCCTGACCGGACTGCCAGGAACTCAGCTGTTGACGTGGTGTGTGGAGCCCGAGCTTGTGGTCGAGCAGGAAATTGGCCAGGCGACGGGTGCGATCGGTGAAGTCGGAGTAAGAAAACCGTCGGTCCCGAAAGACGATGGCTTCTCGATCTCCGACCGCCTCGGAGACCGCTTCGTTGATCGTCGCAAGGTTGAATTCCACAGTTTCCTCCCTCCGTCTCGCTAGGCGGATTATCCGCAGTCCGATTTACGAAGCAACCGAATATTTTGCGGCTGCTTCTGCAGTCGCACTGGGCTCCCGTAGATCCTCTTTGAATGGGGTCCGAGAAGGTTCATCGTAGCCACGTCGTATTTTCGCCAATTCCGGAATGCACACTCGTAGAGCATAGGTGGATCCAACCAGCAACACAGCACTAACAAGTATGGCGAAGTTGATATTCCACGCTTCTGCCAGCCATCCAACCGGGATCATCCCTAGCGGCATCAATCCATGTGAAGCCCACATTATCGCCATCATTCTGCCACGCATCGTCGGTGGAATAACCAGCTGAACGACGCTCATATTGAGCGATCCCATTACCGAACTGAACAGTCCGATGAGAGCACTGAATATCAGCGCTACCCAAAGAATGCTCGAGAATGCAAAGCAAGCGATGAAGATGGCCCACAGATAGGAGGCCAGGAACATCAGCCTTCCTTTGTGACCGACATCGCCTAGCCGAGCTAGCGTCAGTGATCCAAACAAAGCCCCGATTCCCATGGACGCGGCAAGATAACCCAGAGTTTGAGAAGATCCTTGTAGGACGTCGGCATTGAACGCGGGCATGAGAAACGTCGCCGCGAATCCAAATGTGAACGGAATAAGTCCCAAGAGGAGCAATCCCACCAGCAGTCGATTGCGTCGAATGTAGACCCAGCTCTCTATCAAATCCCTTCGCACCGCCTTCTTGGCTTTGCGGTGCGGGTCGCCGCGGTACTTCAACATATAGGTCCCCAGAATGGAGACTCCATACAACAGGGTGATTACGAAGAAGACAAGCCCGACTCCCTTGGTTGAAGTGGTGTCTCCGGCAGCGAACAAAACGATCAAAGTGCCTGCAATCGTCGGTCCGACGATCCGAGCAAGATTGAAGGTCGAACTGGACAAGGCCATCGCATTGACAAGATTCTTGCGACCCACGATGTCGGGAAGAATCGACGTGCGAGCGGGCATGCTCAATGCCATCACTGTGCCGTTGAAGAACCCGAAGTAAATGAAGTGCCAGAAGTCGACGATCCCAACATAGATGATTACGCCGAAGACTAGTGTCGCAACCAGATTGGCGATTTGAGCAGCCATCATGATCGACTTCTTGCGGATGCGGTCGGAGAGAACTCCACCAAACAAAGAAAAGACTGCCGATGGGAGCATGAACGACAGCATTACCCACGTGAGTGCGAGTTCGGAGCTTGTTAAGTCGTAAATGAGCCATCCGCGTGCAAGAATCTGCATCTGCACGGCAAAGGAAGCGGATAGGCTGGAGATCCAGAGCAGCCGAAAATCACGGAATTTCAGCGCTTCGAACGTTCGGTCGAGGGACCCCCGCAACATCGAAGGCATGGAGAGGGAAGACTCGAGCTTGCAAAGCTCTTTGCGAAGGCTCGAATTATACGGAAAGCACTGCTAACAGGTGCTTAGTCTGCCGAGTCTCTATGGCCTGGCGACTGGCATAGTTGATCGGCGAATTTCTGTCAATTCAATCGGTCGACGACACTGAGATCTCCTTTGTAAACCCATGCGTCTTCGCTGTTTGGATTCACTTAGACTAGAGCCGCTTGAACATCCGGTTGATCACGGTATTGTTCGGGAATAGGGATGTTGAACACCCGAGCGGCATTCAGACCCAGGATCTTGGCTCGCTCGGCATCGGAGAGCTGACCCATTGTTCGCTCAATGGCTTGAGCAGAGTGAGGCCAGGTTCCTTCATGGTGAGGATAGTCATTTGCCCACATGAAGTTATCGATCAAGTTGTGCTCACGAGCCAGATCCAGTCCCGGCCTGTCTTCTTGAAATGTGGCGAAACCGTTGGTGCGGAAGTAGTCGCTCGGCATGCGTTGGAGTTGAGGTCGCACAAACATGTGATGCTTTCGATAGGCTTCGTCCAACGCCCAGATGGTCCACGGAACCCACCCGATTCCAGCTTCGACGCTACCGAACTTCAAGTCTTGGAACTTATCGAGAACACCCGACGCGCAGAGATTGGCGATTGGTTCCATCGTCGGTGCCAACGAGTGGACGGCGTAGTTCACAACCGCTCCTCCATTGCCTCGCGAAGTACGAGGATCGCGACCAGTTGAGACATGAAACGTCATGGGCAAACCGGTTTCTTGAATGACCGCCCACAGCGGATCGAATTCAGGTAGGTTGTAGTTGAGAGCTTCGTGATCGGGAGCTCCCCAAACGGGCTTGCAAGGCAGAGAAAGACCGCGAAACCCAAGTTTCGCACAGCGTTCGACCTCTGCGATCGTGCCTTCGATGTCTTGAGAAGCGACACAAGCCATCGGACAGAGACGGTCGTTGAATTTCCCGAACACTTCCCACGCCCAGTCGTTCCACACACGACACATGGCCTGGCTGAAATAGGGATCGGTTGTCGCCCACATAGCCAATCCCTTGTTGGGGAACAAAATCTCGGCATCCACTCCATCTTGAGCAAGGTCTCTCAATCGATCCTCGGGTGTCGCACCGGAACCATTGCGAAGTGCATCCTCGCCTTTGAATTCGATGTTGCGAATGCGTAGTGGCCGAAATCCTTCGGTTTTCTGGTACTTCTTGCCGTCAGCACCGACAACGACCCCAGGCAACCGATCTTGGAACTTGCGATCTATCCGACGATGCCAGAGATCTGCTGGCTCCTGTACGTGTCCGTCCGTCGAAACCATGAAGTACTTGTTGGGGTCCCCCGGTCGAGCGGTGCGTTTCCAACCGTCGATTCCGGGAGTTTCGAGACGCCACGAGTTGTTGGGATCAGTCTTCAAGCTCTTGTCGTGAGATTTCCGGCATCGGTCCAATGTTAACGAACTAACCTATGCAACGTGGACCTGAATCTTCGAACTAGGCAAGCCACAAGTGCCAAATGGAAATGGGTCCCGGATCTCTCGGCTGCTGATGTTCGTACTTGAACTCTCGATCGTGTTGTGTAACAGCAAGATCTACGAGGCTCCATCCGACAGCGAGGGTTAATGCCTGCACGAGGTAAAGGTGAGGTTCGGTCTCCATCGCATTCAGTAGGAAAAAGCGCAGCGTCGTGGAAGTCGACGAGTCGTCGCGCACGTATCCAATCATGAGTGCCTCACGGTTGGTCCATGCATACTCACCCCTGACAAAACGAAGGATTCCATTCTCACAATAGATCCTGACCGTCTTTGAACGGGCGACATCGAGAATCTTTGCTTCGAGAACTAGGGGAAATAGAGAGTCTCTGTCTTGCAAAACAATCGACAAATCTGGACGCTTTTCAAGGTGAAATCCGTCGAAGCTGATGCTCTCGCTGCCGCGTCCGACTGACAATACTTTTTCACTCAAGTAAGCGTCTTTGGAAATTACTTGGCTGAATCGCGCTTGGAGTAATGCGGTCACTTCCACTTCCGATCCTGTCTGAATCGTTTCGGGAGCAGTCTCTTGAAGCTCCACAAATGCCCGGCGTATTCCTTCCACAATAGCCTGCATGTCTGCATTCTCGACACCAGACAAGGGCAATTGAACGCCCCGCGTCATTTCAGTAAAGAGTTCCAATCTGGCTTTGGTTAGACGCACCATTACGCAGCTTCGTTATCGGTTAGTAGCTCACGGTGATCGCACACAATACGTATGGCAATTTGCTGGGCTTTAGAAATGCTCCAATAGCACCGCTGGGCTGGAAGTGCGACCAAGAGTTTGCCTGGCCCACAGTCGATTAGAACTTCCGTACCCGCTGTTCCGACTGTCTCTCGAAGCAAGACTTCCCACTCTACGTTGGACAATGTATCAGTCGGAGTGAGGGATCCGGTTTGTATTGCAATACCATGCCATTTCGAATTCTCTCTTGGCTGTAGCTGTTCAACGGACGCAGTCTTCCCAGACCTTTCGCTCCAAAGCATTAGGCGGTCGCGAAGGTAATTGCAGAACAAGTCCTTCTCGCTCGAAGTCGGTATCTCTCGAGCGCTTAGCAGGTTCCGGGTGTACGGCAGGTTGAACTCCATCGTATCGTGAATAACCGGGATGTCGCGTGTGCCGAGGCCGTACAAATTGAACACCCACTCATCTACCTCCAGCCACGACACGGTACCCGCCCGAAGTCCACAGAACAGTACATCGATCTCTTGGCGTTCTTGCGACGAAAGCCCCTCGAAGTCAGGGATTGGGATTTGGTCTAGAGTCTCTTTCTCGATTAAGTTGCGTTCAACCCCGAATTCACCACTGGTCATCAATGCAAACCATGCTGTGAACTTGCTTCCAAGCACCAGTGCAAGATAGCGTGTGAGCTGGATCGAGTCTGAGTATGCCGCTGTGCAGTAGCCGTAAAGAGTCTCATCGAAGACCACCCCTTCCTCTGTCACAACAACTTTGATTCGACCTGACTCTGGACATGGCGACTTGTGCACTACAACTTGCGGACCGGCGAACAACTCCGGTGAGCACGGACCGTAAATTCGTTCGTGCGAGAATGGTTTGAGAGACGAGGTATCAATAACGATTCTGTCGAATGATGAGTTTTCAATCTCAGGCAGTCCCTGCAAGTAGCTTGCACTTGTGCTAAGGAGACCGTTCCCAGACTCTCGTGTACGGCCGCTCGGCTCGATGGATTGATAGCCACTTCCGCTAGCTCGCAAGCAGTTAGTGCCGACCTCTCCGATCTTCTCCCTCCAAAAGTCGTAGAGTGTCGGAATCTCTCTTGAGCTAATTCTCATGAGAATTCCAAGATCCAACTTGGATCCTCGGGACAACGTCTTCATGTAACCAGGTATTTCTGCGAGCCATTGAGCGGATACGCCTTCTGCGTGGCTCATGTCGAAACGCGTGTACCGTGCATGGTGCAAAAGGTCGTGGATGGGCGGACTCACGAAACGAAAACCACCTACCGGTCCAGGCTTGCGGTTGGTGGCGAACAAAATGCAAAACGGTGCTGAGACATGGGGCCAAGCTCGTGTGTTTCTCAAGTGCGTACCGTCAATGATCGATGTGACATCCAATTCTCTCAACATGAACTGACGTACAGCTGGCATTCCATCGTCTTGTTGAAACAACAGTCGAGCATGCAGAGTGAAGGCAATCTGACCGTCTGGTTTTGCCCAATCCATCGCACGCCAAAGGAACGGCAGGTCAATCGCTTCCTGTGGCAGGGGTGGAGCGTCGGACTTAGCTGTTCTGTCCGAGGCGATTCTCGTGACTATCTTGCGAACGTTGGTCCAATCTGTCAGTTCGGCTTCGGTTGTCCACGGGGGATTGCCGACCACGAGATCGTAGCGGGCTGAGTGCTCTGGACCGACTTGGTCTCCTAAGCTTCCGAGAGCTTCCTGCCCTTTTTCTTCGTCGCCTAGGACTTGGTGAAGTACCGTTCCGCGAAGTTGCCTAAAGTGCAATTGGTCTAGTGACTTGGCGTCGGAATCAAGTTCAACGGAGAGCAGATGGAGTCCCAGTGCTGTGAATCGAAGTGCAACGTCGTCGGTGTCGAAGCCAGTTAGTTGTTCATAGAGAATCCGCTTTAGCTCCTTTGTGTCTGGACGTACGTCACTGGCTCGCCATTGCTCGGCCACGAGTTGTCTGTACGCAGACAGTAGAAAGTTGCCTGCGCCAACCGCGGGATCGAGAATCTGTGCCTCTAGCGCCATGTCCCTATCTTGCAGTGCAAAAAAAGAAGCGGTGACCATTAATTCCACAATGGGACTTGGCGTGGAATAACCCCCTCCCCGTATCTTTTTCGATGGTACGTGCTTTCTCAAGTACAGTTCATGTGCCGCGCTCAGAACTCCTATCGGGATGTGAGCAAAATCTAGGTTGTTCCACTTCTCTTCCCATGCAACCGTAGACCGGTCGACAGATGTGCGACAAACAATCTCACTCAGTACGTGGAAACACCCTTGCGGCAGTCTCTCAATAGCGTCGTAGGGTGCGGATAGCAGACTTCCGTTGAACTTTTCATCAAGCCAGTTGAATGCGAGCAAGGTGTTAGCAGTGTTGACGAAACGTCCTTCAATCTTCTCAGGTTGCGAAATCGATTCAGGCAGAAGGTCTCGATCCGTCAGAAAGCGTGTGAACAATGCTAAGCCTACGAGCAAGATGGCATCCTTGACCGATATGCCGAGATCGATCAGCTTGGTAATCGACTTGTCCAACAGCCTCAGGACGACACTGGCAATCCCCTCTGAGTCGGATGGAGCAGTGTTGGGCCATTCGTTGGAAAGACGTGCAAGAAGTGTGTTACTTGAGCGTTCACTTTCTTCACAGTCAACCCGTGCCTCTGACAGAGTCTTACAGTCCAATGCAATGCTGTAGACGCGGAGGCTGTTCCGATGGACCACACCGAGGTAAGGTGCATCACCGCGCATCGCGAGCAAACGTCGTATTCGATGAATCTGGTTCTCGTCACTCAAAGCCTCCGCATCCAATAAGAACATCAAGGGCCAACCCTGCGACTCGTATACAGCCTTGACTGTGCGCAGTGCCTCGTCGCCATTGCGTCGGGCCTTCAACAATGTGGCATACCACAATAACTCTGGGCTATCGCTATCGAAGGAGTGCAGAGTCGACAAGTCTGCACCGTAGTCGGCCAGGCAAGCTCCAATATCAGTCATGGTTATTACTTCCTCGTAACGTCAACATGCTTGTTGTGGTCGCTTCAAGAGCTATCTTGAAGTGCACCGGTTTCTAACTATTAGTCGAGCACGTTCGTCTCAGTGAATCTCCTCCAAGCATTGCAGTGAAAAGCCCATCCTATGTACATATGTACGGATTTGCCATTTCAAGTGCATTGCGTTAACAATTTCGTTCATGAAGATAAAGTCGGCGAGACTCCAATGCGATGTCTCGATTGCCATGCTAAGGGTACAACAAAAGTCGGTGTAGAGTCATGGAGCTCTTGGGCTCATATTACGAGGGCGACTGCCGTTCAGCTCAAGCGGAGTACTCCGTGGGGCGAGCCTTGTGACCATCGCGCTGGAGTACGCCTGCTCTAACATCGTCAGGCTGAGTCAGTTTATCGAGGGCACTAGCGATATGAAAAGGGTCGCTGATTCTTCAAAACTACAATGTGTTTCGGGCTTTGCAGTGCTCCCGATGCGGCGGCCTGAGCCCCGCTAGCTTGCAATTTGGATCTTCACCGAAGACGACCTCCAACAAGATGACATCCACAGTCTCAAAGGCGAGTACTCCACAGGATGTACTCGACTTCTGGTTCGACGATTGCCACGAAAGTCCCGAGAAGTGTAAGGAGCAATCCAAGCTGTGGTATGCATCCGACGAAAAGCTCGATGAGCAAGTGACTCTCCAGTTCGGAGATCTCTACGAGAAAGCTTGTCTCGATTCGTTGTCTTCGTGGGGTGAGACATCCGAAGGTGCATTGGCCCTAGTCATTCTTCTCGACCAGTTCTCGCGCCAGATACATCGAAAAACATCACAGGCATTCAGCCAAGATTCCATGGCACGAGCGATTGCGATTCGAACGGTTCAACGTGGATTGGACAAGGAACTTTCCGTACCTGGTCGGCTGTTTCTCTACCACCCGTTTCAGCACAGTGAATTTCTTGCAGATCAGGAATTTGGGGTTCAAGTCTGTGGCCAACTCCTCGACGAGTGCAGTCCGGAGTGGCGCGACTACGTCCAGAACAGCATGGAGTTCTTTGAAGGGCATCGAGAAGTCGTCCGTCAATTCGGCAGATTTCCGCATCGCAATGAAGTGTTGGGTCGCGAATCGACTCCAGATGAATTGAAGTATCTGGAAGACGCGTCGCGTTACGGACAGTAGTTCGTTTCTCAGACTGCTTCAAGCATCGTCGCCACCATGAAGATCGCACAAATTGTTCCTCGTATGGAGAGCGGTGGTGTCGAAAGGGGAACTCTCGAGGTTGCGAGAGCGTTAACCGACGCTAGTCATCAAGCGGTCGTCGTGTCGGAAGGCGGCGCGATGGTGGAGGAATTGATCGATGGTGGTGCGCGACACATAGCCTTGGGAGTTGCACGCAAGTCTCCTCGATCACTATTGAATGTTCGGCCCTTGGCAGAGCTGATGTCGCAGGAGCGTTTTGACGTCGTACATTGTCGTTCGCGTCTTCCAGCTTGGTTGACCGTGTTGGCACTTCGAACGATGTCGGAACCGAAGCCACACTTGGTTACTAGTATTCACGGCTTGTACTCCGTCTCGCGATACAGTGCCGTAATGGCGAAAGGCGAACTTATCGAGGTCGTTTCCAACTCGGCGAAGGATTACCTGCTTCAAAACTACCCGGGTGTTGACTCGTCCAAGATTCGAGTCATTCACCGTGGTATCGATCCTTTGGTGTACAACTCCTCGGTAAGACCGTCTGCACAGTGGATGGAACTGTGGGAAAAAGAAACTGACAATGCCAGAGCGACTTCGGAGCCGGTATTGACACTGGCCGGTCGTCTCTCACCCCTGAAAGGTCACAACGCTTTCCTGTCCACTCTCGAAACGCTGAGTGCGAAAGGAAGACCTCATATCGGTCTGATCGTAGGTGGGGAAGAAGGGCGGCATCGAAAATATCTCACAATGCTCAAACGGAGAGTTGTTGAGTCTGATCACTTGAGGGATCGAGTCTTTTTTGTAGGGCACCGACCAGATATTGCTCAGATCTTCAGCATCAGCGATTTTGTTCTCTCACTATCAATGCAACCTGAGTCCTTTGGTCGAACTGTCTTGGAATCGCTCTCGCTGGGTACTCCCGTTGTCGGGTTCGATCACGGAGGGGTCGGAGAAATCCTGGAAGCAATCTATCCGGCAGGTCGAGTCTCAACGATGAACCCCGAGGATGTAGCTTCGCGAATTATCGAACTTGAGAATGCTCCGCAACCGATCGGCAAGCACAGCATGACCCTTGAGCGTATGTGTGATAGCACAATTTCCATGTACCAGGAGTTGGCGGGATGACCACGGCACTAGTGGTGGTCGCTGTGTTGGCGGGTTTGGCCTTCTGCTACCAATTCGCTTGGTGGCGTCCGACAGTCGATTACGGATCTCCACGTATTCTGATGTATCACATGATCAGTCGTCAGAAGCCGAAGACTCGTTTCAACAAGCTGCGAGTGGACCCCGTTGAGTTTGAAAGGCAGCTCAACTGGCTAACGGAGAACGGATGGACTTTCGTATTCATGTCGCAGGTGAACAATGAGATCCCTCGTCGTTGCGTAGCATTGACCTTTGACGACGGATATCGCGACAATTTTCTACTGGCAGATCCCATTCTGAAGAAGTACGGTGCGTGTGCAACTCTGTATTTGGTTGCTGATCGGCACGATCGGGACTGGTCAGTGTCGAAGAAGGAACATCACTCCGACGGGGAACTCAAGAACGAACCAAAGTTGCTAGATTCAGATGTTGAGACAATGCTTCAATCTGGACGATGGGAACTTGGTTCACACACGAACACACACGCGAATCTCAGTACCTTGGATCCCGCTCATCAGGCGGAGGAAATCGGAGGTTGCCGAGAGTACTTGCAGAATCGTTTTCGATCCGAGATTGACTCGTTTGCATACCCGTTTGGAATTTACTCTGCGTCTGATGTCGAATGTGTGAGAGGGTCGGGTTACTCTACTGCGGTGACTACCCAGCAAGGCATTTCGCAAAATGTTTCAGCTGAGCGATTTCAGCTTCGGCGAGTCAAAGTGAGTGGTCAAGATGGACTGCTCAGTTTTCGATTGCGTATGCGCACCGGCAAGTGTCGAATGCGCGACTAGCTTGAGGAATCAAATTCAATGCAATTAGCCAAGCGTTTATTCGTTCTCCTTCTGTCGTCAATGATTGGCTTGTGCGCCACAGCAACGGAAGAATTGGACGATTGTGAAGACTGCGGGTCGGTGCGAATCTACGATGGCAATGTCGGTCCAGTTCGGGTAGGCCTGTTGGAGGTCGAACTACAGATAACCGACGATGCCTACGAGATGGAGGGAGAGATTGCGGGAGCAGGCCCGATCAAACGATTGTTGAACTGGCGCGGAACCTTTACCGCTGGAGGTACGTTTGCAGACGAACGTCCTGTTACATCGTCCTACTTCTTCGAGCAGGATGAAGTTCGAAGAAAAAAGAAAGAAGTCAAGAGGGTAACTGTCTCTGGACCGGTAACTCGAATCACGGAGACGGACAAGGAAGACCTTGAGTTTCCGACCCCGCCGGGGAATGACATGATGACGGCGATACTGCTAGATCCAAGTTGTGACGAAGCAAAAGACGTGCACGACGGCGAGAATTCATTCATCTTGGAACTCTATGCGACGAAGCCTGAACGGAATGTCAAGCAAGGTCGCAATTACTGGACTGGTACAGCCGACTTGTGCCGTTACAAGGTCATGGTCGACGGTAAGGAAATGCGCAAGCTGGACCTCTGGATTGGAGAGGTTGACGGTCGGCTGGCTCCGGTTCGGATAGGTGTACGAATTCCGCTAATTCCCGACGGCGTGTTCAAACTGCGTATAGCCGAAGAAGAAGGGGAGGAATGACTCGGGCCACTGAATTGGAACGCCCGTATCACTTCTGATTGCTTTTATACGTAGGGTACGCCCTGTGCCTCGACATACAGGGAGTAGATCGAGTGTGAAGCTGTTATAAACAAACGGGTTCGCTTCACTCCGCCAAAACACAGATTGGCCGCACCTTCGGGTGTGTGAACCTTGCCAATGAGATTCCCTTCAGGGTCGAAAACGTGGACTCCGTCTTCGTTGGGATCTCCCCATCCCGCGCTAGCCCACACGTTCCCGTCGGTGTCGCATCGAATCCCGTCCGAACTGGTACTGCCCATGTTGCAGAACACTCGATGGTTCGCTAGTTCGGTGTTGTTCACAACGTCAAAAGCATGAATGTCGCGAGGATGTCCAGGCTTATGCGACACACCGGTATCGACGATGTAGAGAGTGCTGTAGTCCGGTGAAAAACACAGACCATTCGGCTTCTCCAAGGACTCATTGACTACCGAAGTGTCTCCCGTGTCGGGATCGATCCGATAGACGCGAGTAGGTAGTTCGAACGGCGCTTTGTGCCCTTCGTAGTTCCAGTGGATACCGTACCCTGGATCGGTAAACCAAATGGCGCCGTCTGGATGCACGACTACATCGTTCGGAGCGTTCAATCGCTTGCCGTCGAACGAGTCCATGACGACCGTAATCGTTCCATCGTGCTCGGTTCTCGTAACACGGCGAGCACCGTGTTCGCAGGAGACTAGCCTTCCTTGTCGATCTCGTGTGTGTCCGTTGGAGTTGTTGGCAGGTTTGCGCCACGTTGTGGTCTCTTCAGTGACTTCGTCCCATCGCAAAATCCGATCGTTGGGAATGTCGCTGCACAGAAAGTAGCGACCATCCCCGAACCAAACCGGACCCTCTGTCCATCGCGCACCGGTGTACAGACGATCAAGCGACGAACTGCCTAGCACATACTTGCGAAACTTGGAGTCAATGACTTCGACAGCTGGATCGGGATAGCGCATCGGCGCTGTCCAATCTCTCGGAAATTGGAATCTATTGGTCACGGGTCACTCCGCGTTCTTAGTCATTCGGCCGCGGTAACAGCCTCTTCGGTGGCGGTTTGTTCCTTAGGTTCTGGTGTCTCTTCGCTTCCGTCTTCGGTCTTTCGCAGGAACGCCCGAATGTATTTTTGCGACGCTCCTCCCTTTGGTTGGACTTTCACGGTTACGACCAGATTGTCATCGCGATCCAGTCGGAATTCGTGCCTGACCCTCCTCGATGTGGAACTGTACGACTCTGTGAGGAGCTTGCTCTTCCACTTGGTGTTGCGACCGTGGCGTTTACCGACGAAGAACTCTCGATGCGAACCGTTGGCGCAGCTGATCTCGATTTCGTTGGACTTCTTGGTCAACGTGAATTCGACACAATCCAAGATGACTGGATGCTTCAAGGCAACAGCGTTCGCGTCCGGGGATGAGCCTCTTCCACCAGGGATTAGAACGCGTCCAACTCCGCCGGCGACATTGCCGAGCCCATTGCCAATGCCACGATTTCGTTTCGGTTCGGGTCGAAGCTCTTCAGTGAGCTCATCATTGAAAGTCCATTCGCCAGTCAAGTCCAATTCTTCAGCGACCAGACTGGTTGCCAACAATATCGCACAGCACGTAATAAACTTTGAGGTGTTAACGATGTTCATCCGAGGAAGCGTGGTGGCCCGTTCACTCCACGAATAATAACGCGATGCCAGACTCTCCCAAATTTCATGTTGGGCAGATCGTCGAGCATCGGCGATTTTCCTATCGAGGCGTTGTCTATCGAAGTGACAGCGAATTTGGATTGAGCGAAGACTGGTATCAGCAAATGGCGATCACCAAACCGCCAAGAGACAAGCCTTGGTACGGTGTGCTGGTGGACAACTCGAACCAAACGACCTATGTCGCGGAACGCAATTTGATACCGTGCGAGGACAAGAGCCAGATCGAGCATCCGCACATTGGGTTCTACTTTGACAGGTTCGACGGTGTGGAGTATTCGGTTCGACCGATGAACTAGCATGGTGTCTCGCTCATTTGCTCACAGAAATTCTTGAGCGAATGTAGTTTGTCGATGGACGACCTGGTCCAGATGAGCGGGATCGGATCGTCGTTATTGTTTTTGCGACCAGCCACGAGTGTTCGCCTGCCCGAGCTACCACTTGCTACTCTAGCATTCAAGTACGCAGTTTGGAACCAAGAAAACCATGCGACGGCTTCTGAGTGCGGCGCAGACGTTGACGGACGCTTTTATCCGGCTTCAAAGGGCAAAGGTTAGAGCAGGCAAAATCACGTCCCCTTGGTACGACACGAAGCATTTATACGACGCAAGCTTTCTAGCTGAGGTTGACAAGCTAGACAACTGTTTGAGTTCTTCGGTCGAAAGAGTCGAAAAGCAACTGATATTGCTCGTTGAAGACTGGGCGAAGTCACTGGAAAATCTATTGGACAAGCAGTGGGACAGTCTCTCCAACGGCCAAGAACAAGAAGGTGTGGAATCAAGTCTTGTTGTCTCCACGGTAAATCTCAACGCAGACCTGCTAGTTGGCTCTGTCAACTACCTGATGAGGATCAATGACGACACTCAGCTTTGTTTGAGAGAGACCGACTTTTCGGGAGACGAAACTTGATGAAGGCCAACTGAAAGTCCACACCTGCCGAACTCATTTTGTCGGGTTGGAGTTGTGTCGCATCCACCCAAGAGTAGGCGAGGACCTTTTGAGTTTGTTCAAGCGACTGTGAACGAATTAGTGCAACGACGAACGAGTCGCTCGGATTTCGTTAGTCTTACAGTCCTGCCGCCACCAAGTCCTGCATACGAATCAGTCCGACCGGACGCTTCTCATCCAGAATCACGATGGATGTGATCGAATTTCGTTGCATTTGCTCAAGGCAGTTGATCGCCATGGTGTCCGGTGTTGCCGAGCCTTGAACGACGGGAGGCAAGTCATCGCCCCGACGACTGTGATGAAAACACTCCCGGGCATTCATTGTGGCAAAGGGTTCACCTCGTTCCATGAGACGTCGAATGTCTCCATCCGTCAAGACGCCGAAGTGGTCTCCAGCCTCGTCCACCAGCAGTACGAGACCCAATCCTTTGGATGAAATCTCGTAGATGACTTCCGAAAACGATGCATTCACTCCTCGAATCGGCAGCCGATCGCCAGAAATCATCAAGTCCTGTACTTGAAGAAGCAACCTGCGGCCGAGCGTCCCGTGCGGATGGAACTGAGCGAAGTCCTCTGCCGTGAGTCCCTTGGTCTGTTGAACGCAGATCGCCAAGACATCGAGGATGCTCATGCTTGTCATGGTGCTGGTTGTGGGAGCAAGGTTCCATTGGTCTATCTCGGGCAAGACCGGAATATGAAGCGCAATGTCGGCAAATTGCTCAAGTCTGGAATTCGGTTCCGTCAAAGTGATCACTGGACCTTTGGCAACCTGTCGAAACTGGCGTGCAAACTCGATGGTTTCTTCATTGCCGCCACTCTTCGAGATGGCAAGCATTCCCGCTTGACTCTCTACGATTCCGAGATCTCCATGCAACGCCTCTACCGGGTGAACGAATGCGGCTCTTGTGCCGGTGCTGGAAAACGTTGCAGCCGCTTTTTGTCCCACAAGACCGCTCTTTCCAAGTCCAGTGATGATCAAGAGCGAATCCAGGGTCGCAATCGAATCGACGGCACGCTGAAACCCTTCGTCCAGTAGATCCGCAGTCTGCGTCATAGCAGATGCGTAGATACTCAGCATCGCTTTGGCGCGAGCAACGTGATCAGTCATGGGTGGGCTTGGAGTTTATTTGCCGAGAGAGTAGTGGATTCACGCGATGGGACTAGCTCTTCTCGAGAGAGAAAAATCGGGCTCCGTTGTCCCAGAAGATTTTTCGTCGACTGAGGTCGGGAATTGGCTGGTCTTCCAATGCAACCATGCCTTGAGGCCAGGTTCCATCTGGGTGCGGATAGTCCGTGTTGAAGGTCACATAGTCGTCGCCCACCAACTTGAGCACGCTGGGAAGCGTCATTTCGTCACCTCGACATGCAACCAGAAAATTGCTTTTGAAGTACTCAGTTGGGGGTTTCTTCAGAAGCGGATGCTCAGCACTTTGTGAGAATTCCCAATGCTGTTCCATGCGTTGAAGCCAGTAAGGAAGCCACCCGGCATCAGCTTCGACATGCACGATTTTCAGTCGAGGATGTGACTCGATCGTGCCGTACCAAATGAGACTCATCATTGCAACCATGGCTTCAAACGGATGGGCAATGATGTGGCCCGAAGTGTGAGTGTCCATGCGTTCGCCGAACGAAGGCCAGTAGGGGGATCCTGAGTCGTGAAGGCAAACTGGTAGCTCGAGACTCTCCAGTGTTGACCAGAGATCCTCGTAGTCTTCGTGATAGAGATTTCGGCCATTGACGGGATTGGGTCGTACGTAGAAGCAAGACGCACCGCATTCCGTTGCTCGTTTGGCTTCTTCCACAGCGAGGCTGGGATCCTGAAGCGGTAGCATCGCTGCCATCAACAATCGACTTGAGTCAGCCTCGCAATACTGAATGCTCCAGTCGTTGTAGGCTCGGCAGATTGCAGCCAGCAATTCCGGATCATTGAAATTCTTTCCAAGAATCTGCCCACCGACCGTCGGATAGATCACCTGGACATCGATTCCTTCTTCATCCATATCCGCCAGTCGAGCAGTAGCGCTGAAGCCCTCTTCCTGAGTCTTCCTAAATCGCCGCATTCCCACGCGTATGGCTCTCAAGAATTCGGGCGAGTCCATGGGATACGAACCCGACTGCTTGGTAATGGGTTCTCCTTCGACCATCAACATACTTCGGCCGTTGGAGTGTGTGCTTGTCTTGGGAGCACGATCAGCAAACGCCGGATCGATGTATTCCTGCCAGATGGAGACAGGTTCCATCTGATGGGTGTCGGTGTCGAGTACGCGATATCCGTTACGCATTGCTTTATTCGTCAGACAGAATCAACTAGGCCAAGAGCCCAAGGGCCGACCAGTGTCGATGCAACTCGGTTGTCACTACCTGAAGGACGGCATCTTCCTCGACTGATGCTATTCGTAAACGATCTAGAAAAACACGAATGAACGGACTACGACGTTCTTTCGGCAACGGGCATCTTCAGGTGCAGTCGGATCTAGGCAAGCTGTGTGAAACGACCATCGCGAAACAGATCCATCGGTTACGGAGTCGTAACACTTGAGCATCGAGACTTCGGTGGAAGTCTGCTGCGGGAACCAGTACCACTCGTGGCCTGGTCGGTAGGTGAATCGGGTCGTCTCGCCAACTCGGTCGTCATAGACTCGATAGTTTGTGATGTAGGGCTGGTCGGCAAACGACGGCCACGCACAAAGCACAAAAGGATTTTGCTCAACCGTTTCCATCGGCTTTGCAAGGTTGATCGACATGAACCGTTTAGACATCTTGGCCTCTGCTTCGCGAACGGTGTAGTGCTGTTCGCGGCCGAAGTTCCGAAGGTTGTGGGTCAAGAGCTCACGACAACGCATTCGTCCGCTGTTGTCGTTCAAGTCGTTGTGAACCAAGTAGGCGTAGTTGCCATTGACTCCCGGATTCTTGTTGTCTTGGTCTTCCGTACGATCTCCCTTGTAGTCTTTGTCGAACACATCGTGGTTGTAGACCAATGCATCGGTCGCTCCAGGGAAGAATTCCAGAAGAAGCTTCTCGATTTCTGGGTAGAACACTCCTCGAACCTCTGCGGAGTCGTAGAAGTTGGTGCATTCCGACTCACAATGGCCGAGCGAAACACCCAGCTTGTCCATGCACTCGGCACTGGATGGAGACAGTCCGGGGTAGTACTCCTCCATGCGCCTTGCGTCTCGAAGCACCTGCGGAAAGTACAGTGAACGTCGACCGTTATCGCGTTCGTTCTTGCGAATCTTGACAGCCTCATTCTGACGAGATGGGTCTCGCCACAGCGCATTGGACGAAACGATGGAGTAGGTGGGCTCCTCATGAATCGTGTAGCGCAACGGCACGACTATTCCGCCTTCCGGAGCAACCATGTTGGTTTTTCGAATGTGGTCCAAGCAGGCTTCGTAGGAGTTGAAGCCCGTTCCCCACTTCGTCTCGATCGGCCCGGACGGAGCACTTTCCAGCATGTCGATGACTGCCTGTCCGTTGCCGGTGGCGATTTGTTCAAGTGCGGCTTCGGTTGCCGCAGCTGTTCCAGCGTCGCCATCCTGTTCCAGGGTCATGAACGAACGGCCCCCATTGGCTGCGATGGGTGGCGGTTGGCCTTCTGTTAGTTCGAAGGACGGTATGTAGCCGGTAGACATGGTTTCCATTCCTTGGCGTAGCAGGGGTTGATGAAGAAGTCTGAGTCTGAATTGATCATTGGCAACTCGCTAAAAATTATCTCACAGCCCAGTGATAGTGTGCTAACACATGCCTCTCATGAGTCGTAGTGGAACTTCATACGACGTGGTCACTGGAGTGGTACGGTACGATTTGTCGGTTGCCGGCCTAGCCAGATTCGCGGTCTCTCAAGCCAAGTCTGCCAGCCTGTCACACGGATGGAAAGGACTGATTGAGCTGGCACGTTTGCCAACTTCACAGTCCTTGAGGAATCCAATGAAACTCCTAGTTATGCCCGGGCAAAACTTGTCCCCATTGTCAAAACAGCAAGTGAATCGGATATTTGATCTGGATAACGAACTCGATCTTATCGAAGCGTCGGGAGAGGAAGCCATCCGTCAGGTTCGAGACGCTGATGTGGTATTCGGTTCTGTCAATCAAGAGATGTTCGCTGGGTGCACTCGACTGAAATGGGTGCATGCGACCACAGCAGGTGTCGGGACGTTCATGTTTCGAGAATTCATCGAGAGCGACGTGGTATTGACGAGCGAGAAGGGTCTAGTCGGACACCATCTTGCGGATCACGCCTTTAGCTTGTTGCTGATGTTGACTCGGCAAACCGGTGCGGCGATAGCGTTGGGTCGGAACGGATGGCTCAAGCGCAAGGAGCTACGGACGCGAACATTCGAACTGACCGGAAAAACCATGGGATGCTACGGATTCGGCGGGACCGGCCGAGCCGTTGCCAGACGCGCTAAGGCCTTTGGAATGAATGTACTCGCGCTCGCTCGTGAATCCGCACCAGCGACTGATGAAGTAGCTGAAGTATGGGGTTGCGATAGGTTCGACGAATTGCTACGAAATTCTGATGTGGTTGCGATTTGTTGCCCCCTGACGAGGGAGACACAAGGCAAGTTTGACGCTGAAGCATTCCGATTGATGAAGAGTTCCGCAATTCTCGTCAATGTGACTCAGGGCGAAATCGTCGATGAGCAAGCATTGGTCGCCGCCTTGCAAGCGGAGGAAATTGCTGGTGCAGCACTCGATGTGTTTGAACGGGAACCCCTCTCGGAAGACAGTCCCTTCTGGACTATGCCGCAGGTGGTCATGTCTCCCCATACAGCCGGTGCTAGCCAATTGAGGTCGGACCGAAACTTGGATCGGTTTTGCGGCAACTTAGAACGATTTCTTCGCGGCGATGAATTGGAAGGTCTGGTCAACAAGAAGCTGGGGTATTAGCATGGCCATCGGCCAGTCTGTCGAAGTCGTACCCTTGCTTTGGGTGAACGACATCGAAGAGTCAATTAGTTTTTACTGTAGTCTCGGTTTTGAGTTGCAGGAGTCTTGGAAGCCCGATGGATCGCTGAGGTGGTGCAGCGTCAAGCTTGGGAACGCAGAAATCATGCTTCAGCAATCCGATTCTGCCAAATCGAATCGCGAAGATTCGAAACGCTCAGAAGACATCGAGCTGTATTTTGTCTGCAAAGATGTTGAAGCGTTGCACAAGCGCTACATTGCTGCCGGAATGGAAGTCTCGAAACCAAAGGTTGCGTTCTATGGCATGAATCAAATGTTCGTCACGGACCCAGATGGTCGAACACTATGTTTTGAGTCTCGTCTACGCGTATAACCCTGTGAATTGTCGGTACTTGGGCGCAGCTCATGAACGGGTTCAGACGATCATCGGAATCTTGCAAAATCGGCAACAATGGTATGATATTGAGGAATACCGCAATCAGGCTCCAACAAAGGGGTCATGCGGGGGATCAGGTTTTTGAGGATGTTCTCATGAAGATACGAACAATTGGACTGTCGATCGCGACCATCCTGTTTCTTGCGGGATGTGGCGGCGGTGGAGAGTCGGCATCAGAAGAACCAGCAGACGACACGTCGGAAGACACGTCAATGGAATCTACGGACACGATGGACGCGTCCGAAATGACCGAAGCCGAGACTTCGGACGAGGCCGCTGAGGAAGATTCCACAGAACTGATGGAAATGACTCCTGCCGAAGATGGGGACGGGGACGCCGAAGAGGGCGACGCCGAAGCCGAAGCTTCAGCCGAAGGTTCAGCCGAAGAGGAAGGCTAACCTTCTTGGCGACCGGGATTCCGGTCGAAGATCCAAGCTATTGAGCTCCATGTGCCGCGCCACATGGAGAGGGTTTTCTTGTGCGCGATGCTTGAGGTCGCGACCGAACGTTGTTGCGGCGTATTAGGATTGGATTGCACCAACCAGCCCGTATTCTGATCGTGCTTTTCACGTCAGGGCAATTGAAGAGAGATCGCTAGAACTGTGCTGGACTCTGACTTCAAGCACAATTTTCACACCCATACGTTTCGTTGCAAACACGCCAGCGGCGAGACCGTGGACTACTGCGCATCCGCGGTGCAGTTCGGACTTGAAACTCTGGGATTTTCAGATCACAGTGCTCTGCCGGACGATCGGTGGATCCGCTCACGGATGTCCTATTCCGAATTGAGAGACTACGTCGATGCAGTCCATCGAGCGAAACGAGAATTTCCAAGCCTCCGAGTGTTGCTTGGCATGGAGTGCGAGTACATACCCAAGTTTCACTCGTTCTATGAAGACGAACTTTTCGGTCAGTACGAGTTCGACTATCTCGTAGGTGGACCGCACTTCTTTACCGATGACTTGGGAAACTGGCAGGGCACCTATGGAGGTGCCGTCGACAGCAAGTCGCTCGTACATTACGGCAAGTACGTGCAAGTAATGATCGAAAGCCGTCTGTTTTCGTTCATTGCACATCCCGATCTCTTTGGTGTTTGCTACCGCGTTTGGGACGCGGACACGATTGCGTGCAGTCGAGACATCCTCTCAGCAGCGCAGGACTGCGACGTTGGTTTGGAGATCAACGCATTGGGATTGGCGAAGATCGCGCGAAAGAAACCGGGAAATCACTTTCCGCTCTATCCTTGGTTGCCGTTCTGGGAGTTGGCAACCGAGTACGATGTACAGACGATCGTCAACGCCGACGCACATCGGCCCAAGGATCTGATTAGACGGACAGGTGAAGCGGCTAGGATCCAGCAAGAGTTTGGTCTCAAGGCTATGGATCCCGACTCCATCGGAAAGCCCGCGACCGTTTCAGTAGAGTGACATCGGCTGTGCGGCTCGCACACTTCAATTCGAAGAAAGGAATGCAATAAATGAGTGAAGCAATCGACTATCGGTACATCGGTACGCGTCCAGTGCGTCCAGACGGAATCGAGAAGGTCACGGGTCGTGCGAAGTTTGGTGCGGACGAGATTCTGCCCGGCATGTTGCACGGCAAGGTCTTGCGCAGTCCTCATGCTCACGCGCGGATTAAGGCCATCGACACCTCGGCCGCCGAACAGGTTCCAGGTGTGCTAGCCGTGATTACGTCCGATGACTTCCCCAATACGAAGACCGGTAGTCCAGCACTAAAGAGATTTGCGGAAAACATCATCGCTGGAGACAAGGTTCTATATCACGGCCACGCCGTTGCAGCGGTGGCAGCGCAGTCGAGTGCAGCTGCGGAAGCGGGAGTCAATGCAATCGAGGTGCAGTACGAAGTCCTTGACGCAGTAACCGATGCACTCGAGGCAATGGAGGCCGATGCACCGATTCTCCACGACGACATGTTCACTCAAGGGCTTGAAAGCACACCGACTAAGCCATCCAACGTTTCGCGCAAGCAGACCATCAGCAAAGGCAATGTTGAAAAAGGTTTCACAGAGGCCGACCAGATTGTCGAACGCACGTTCATAACTCCGATGGTCCATCAAGGATATATCGAGCCCCATGCGTGCACAGGGAACTTTCAAGAGAACGGAAAGGCTACCGTCTGGTGTTGCACCCAAGGGCACTTTGATGTCCGCAATTCCACAGCCCGCATGATGGGAATGGACATGGGAGACCTGAAGGTCACGGCGAGCGAAATAGGCGGGGGATTCGGCGGTAAGACGACGATCTATCTTGAACCTCTAGCCCTGAAGCTCTCGCAGAAGTGTCGTAGACCCGTCCGTATGGTCATGACTCGTGAGGAAGTGTTTCGCGCCACGGGGCCTGCGTCAGGTTCGGTCAACACCATCAAGATCGGTTGCAAGAACGATGGCACGATTACGGCGATGTACGCCAAGCTGGTCTACGAGGCAGGAGCGTATCCGGGTAGTCCAGTCGGTGCCGGAAGCATGTGCATCTTTGCACCCTACGATGTCGAGAACGTACTGATTGAAGGCTACGACGTAGTTGTCAATAGACCTCGAGTTGCCGCATATCGAGCACCGGGTGCTCCGCAATCCATGTACGCAGGCGAATCGGTCGTTGACGAACTTGCCGAGCGAGTTGGAATGGATCCAATCGATTTTCGGATGAAGAATGCGGCTGAAGAAGGAACTCAAGCTGCCTATGGTCCGCGATTTCAGGCTATTGGATTGCGTGAGTGCTTAAACGCTGCAAAGGAACATCCCAACTACAAGCGTCGTCTCGAGGACGATGAAGGTAGAGGTGTCGCGGTCGGTTTTTGGTTCAACGGCGGCAATCAATCCAGCGCCGAAGTTCACATAACGGACTCTGGAATGGTCATGGTTGTCGAGGGAAGCCCCGACATTGGAGGCAGTCGCGCCTCGATGGCGATCATGGCTGCCGAATCGCTAGGCGTTCCCTATGATCGTGTTCGAGTGAACATCGCTGATACGGATAGCACTGGCTATTGCGCTACCACTGGAGGCAGTCGAACAACTTTCGCCACCGGACTCGCAGTCATCAAGGCATGTGAGGAAGTCGTTGTTCAGTTACGAACTCGTGCCGCCCGCATGATGGGATTGGAAACCGATCAGGTCGAATGGGAAGATGGGGAGGCCCGTCCGATTCAAGGCGTGAACGTAGAGGCGGAACCTCTGTCGTTGAGAGACTTGGCAAGGGGTGCGGCACGAACTGGCGGTCCAATATCCGGTCGAGCTTCACTCAATGCACAAGGAGCGGGTCCAGCGTTCTCGGTCAACATGTCCGACGTCAAGGTGGACAAGGAAACCGGTGCGGTCACGGTGTTGAATTTCACATCGATTCAGGATGCTGGAACAGCTATTCATCCTGACTACGTGGAAGGCCAAATGCAAGGCGGAGCGGTTCAAGGAATCGGCTGGGCGCTGAACGAGGAGTACATCTACGACACGGATGGAGTTCTTGAGAACCCTGGCTTTCTCGACTATCGCATCCCGGTTGCATCGGATCTTCCCATGATCGACACACAGATAATCGAGGTTCCCAATCCCAATCATCCGTACGGAGTAAGGGGTTGCGGCGAGACTCCAATTGTCGCTCCATTGGCGGCTGTTGGAAATGCCGTGAGTCGAGCATTGAATCAACGCCTCACTGAATTGCCCATGTCTCCTCCCAAGATTCTCGAGGCAATATCACAAAACGGCGACACTGGCGCATAAGAATCCAGTCGCGATGCGACCGGATTTCAACGTCGCATCGCGGTTTCTCTTGGGTCAATCGACAGCGGTCGATCACTTCTCTTCGTCTCTGAATAGCGTTGTCCCAACGTCCAGAGTCGGATCTCGTCTACCGCAAAGGGTTCAGACAAGTGATAAATCCGTGTTTTGAACATGCGAGCGATGCTCGTCAAGCAGCGTGGGTGTCAGAAGCTCTAAGCCAAGGGACAGACTATCGTGTTAGCTCCTTCGTGCCTCGAGGCTTTGAAGCGTATGTAGCCATTCTCCATCCGGCGTTCCATTGCTGGTGCACGGAGACGAACTTGGCCGGTCATCGATCCGGCAATGCGGAGTCAGTCGCTCCGGAACAGATGTCCAAGCCAATCCGTTGGTCGGAAGTCTTGGATTCACAGGCACCTGTGATCTACGGATCGGCTACACGGCAAATTGACGGCTATCCGCTCGGATGTCCAGTTCAATATCGATCCCTTGGTGCTGACGGCTGGGTATTGGACGTGTTGCAACATGGAGAGAGCGATGTTGCGATGGTGGTTCAACCCGGAGACTCCTGGTGTACGGGTCCAACGGAAGGCACGCTCGATCAGGAATTGGCTCGAGAAGTCATTGACACAATTTGCCGAGTTGAGCGCCCCGATTCTGCATGCTGGTTTGCTGTCTGGAATGGCTTCGGATGGCTGAGCAAGCAAGATCTTCGTGCTCCATCCATCAAGACTCCACATCGAGAGTGGCTCTTGTTCCGTGCGCCAATCGAGTGTTTGGAACAACCCGTGGAGTTCAAATTTGATGATCAGTCCATGAACATGGCATGGCCCGATGATCGAAGCTGGTTCTTGTCGACCGACATCGATGCGGAGGTGACCTATCTAGGTGGTTCCGCCGAGTTGATCCAACAGTTGGACGAGTCTGATATTCCTGATACGCAAGTTGTTGACATTGACGATGAAATACTGAGATTCGGAGATCTGCTCCAACCCGTCATCGAAACACCTCCCAATCAGGAACTGCCAGCGGGATTCGAAGGACGAAAGAGCGAATTCAGAATGGATCCCGAACACCTCAAACGGATGCGGGAAGTTCGAGAAGCATTCAGCCACAGAGGATTGCGTGGTCTCTGGCGACGCTGGCGACTTGGGCTGGGTAAGGGCCGAACATCGTCGAGCGCAGTCCTTTATCGAACCAGCGACAACGACGACAAATAGACTGCAAGAGAATTTCGATGCATGAATCGTCGTGGTTATGGATGGATTTGTGGGAGTTAGCGTAGTTCGATTCGGTCTAT
>CAXXFR010000006.1:0-49449 GCA_963667455.2 Pseudomonadales bacterium
GGCTCTGCGCGAATCTCCAATAACGGCATCGAGTACTCCCCTGACGCAAATTTCCACGGCATTGACCAGTTCACCTACGATGTCTCGGACGGCCAGGGAGGATCCGCGTCTGCGACTGTGGATCTGACCGTGGCATCGGTAAACGACACACTGCTTCTCACTGACGACCAGGCAGAGACGAAAGAAGACGCATCTTTAGTGATCGACGTGCTTGCGAACGATGCCGACGCGGATGGCGATGCGCTGACGATCACCTCGGTTTCGAATCCATCTAATGGAACTGCGCAAATAATTGACAACGCTGTCAATTACACACCAAGCACCAACTTCCATGGTGCAGATCTGTTCTCCTATGTGGTTTCGGATGGCCAGGGCGGTACTGGGTCAGCGACTGTGGCCGTAACCGTGCTTGCGGTGAACGATGCTCCCGTCCCAACCAACGATGCAACGGAGACGAACGAGGAGGTGTCGGTCATGATCGATGTACTCGCGAACGACTCCGATGTGGACGGCGATCAATTGCAGATCGAGTCGGTGTCGGATCCAATGAAAGGCAAAGCACAAATTGCTGACGGCGGCATCGAGTACACCCCCAACGCAAACTACCACGGCACGGATCAGTTCACCTACCAAGTGTCGGACGGCCAGGGAGCTACCGCATCAGCGACGGTGGATTTGACTGTGAATTCGGCAAACGACACGCCGATGGCAATGGACGACCAGGCGCAGACGAACGAGGACGAAGCGGTCAAGATCACCGTGCTCGCAAACGACTCCGACGTGGACGGCGACATGCTTACTGTCGCGGCAGTATCGAGTGGGTCGAACGGGACTACACGCATGGCGGACAGCCAAGTCGAATACACACCCAACGCGAACTACCATGGTGCGGATCAGTTCACCTACGAAGTCTCGGACGGCCGTGGTGGAACCGCCGTGGCGACGGTGAACCTAACCGTGATTTCCGTGAACGACGCGCCGGTAGCGGCGAACAACTCAGCGACTACGAACGAGGACGAGTCAGTCACGATTGACGTGCTGGTGGACGACTCCGACGTGGATGGCGATGTGCTGACGGTTACGTCGGTTTCGAGTCCGTCCAGTGGAACTGCAAGAATCTCCAACGGACGTGTCGAATACACACCCGACGCGAACTACCACGGCGCAGATCAGTTCACCTACGAGATTTCGGACGGCCAAGGCGGAGTTTCGACTGCAACAGTGCATCTGACCGTGTCTTCTGTGAACGATGATCCAGTGGCACTGAACGACGAGGCGGCCACTAACGAGGACGTGCCCGTCACAATCGCCGTGCTTGAGAACGATGCCGATGTGGACAGAGACGTACTGACGATCACATCGCTTTCGAGTCCCTCGAACGGAACTGCACGGATTGTGGTTGGCGGAGTCGAATACTCACCTCATGCCAACTACCACGGCACGGACCAGTTCTCGTACGTGATTTCGGACGGTCAAGGCCAGACGGCGACTGCGACTGTAGTCCTGATCGTGAGATCGCTGAACGATGCGCCGCGAGCAGAGGGAACAATTCCGAGTCAGTCCCTGGAGGAAGGTGGCGACGAATTGGTTATCGACTTGACGCCGTACTTCACTGATGTCGACAACGATCCGCTCTCGTATCGTGCAGTCTCTTCAGACCTAATCGTAGCGACGGTGGACGTTGTAGCAAGCATGTTGACGATAACCCCCGTAACCTACGGACCGATCTTTGTGACCGTGACGGCAGAAGACCCAACGGGTTTGACTGCCACTCAGACGCTTTCCGTCGGTGTGAGCGATCACGGCGTGAGGTTTGTGGTCAACAACGCATTGGCTGCAATGGCGCGTTCGCAGTTAGCGAGCGTTAGGACGACTCTGAGTCGACGCACCGCCACGAAAGACGATGACATCAGTTTGAAAGAGAAGTTGCCGTTAATTCCACTATCGATGGCAGTCAACGATCATGCGACGGTCGCCGCTCCTAGTGGGGCGAGTCCGAGCAACAGCTCCGACATTGAACTCAATGCGCTGCAGGACACGGATTTCCAGGTTGCGTTAAACGGGGACGGATCTCAGACAGGACATCAGTGGCAGCTTTGGGGCCGCGGCGACATTCAGACATTCCAGGGGAAGGGTTCAACCAAATCCAGCTACGACGGTAAATTGCCAACGGGCTATCTGGGCATCGATGCGACACTGTCCGACAGATGGGTTGCTGGAGTTGCGATTTCCCGTAGTCAGGGCAAAAGTGACTGGCAGTATGGAACGGCGCGTGGCGAACTCTCAACTCGGTTAACGTCGGTGTATCCATATGTCCATTGGTCCCATGGTGCGTACTCCCTATGGGCAACAGCAGGCGGAGGACAAGGGAACGCCGAGAATGTACGCGAGGCGGGTCGTATCGGAACGAGCGACCTTGAATTGCAGCTTGCATTGGTCGAAGTCCGCAGAACCATCGATACTCAACGCAAGTTCCAATTCGGACTGCGTGGAGATGCTGGGTGGGCTCAATTGCAGACTGGGTCGGGTATGGAGACCATCGATGGGCAGACTGCAGCTGTCAATCAGTTGCGATTTGGCGCGGATATCTCATTGCCGATGACTTTTTGGAGCAAACAGTCGTTTGAACCGTTCAGCGAAGTTCATGTACGTTATGACGGCGGCGATGATCAGACGGGTACGGGGCTGGAGATGGTCGGCGGTGCGCGATTGTCGGCAGGTCGCATCTGGATGGACGCCCAAGGTAGATTTCTGCTCCTGCACTCCGCAACGGAGTATCAAGAAGCCGGAGGGAGATTGACCGTCGGAATCAATGGTGAGCAGGATCGCAAACTGTTGATGTCGCTGCACTGGGGCGATGCAGCCCAAGGCAATAGGACGCTTTGGCGGGACAGTGTGATGTTCCGTCGACTTCTATCGGAGGATACTGACGAGTTGATGCTCGATATCCGCGGCGACTACGGGAGCCAGATACCGATCGGAACCATTCAGACTTGGTTCGGATCACGGATTCAGGGGTCTTCCTGGGAGCTAAAGGTTGGTATGAAACTCAATATCAACTAGGTTGAGGCCTAGGTTGGTCTTTGATGGATGCTCACGATCCCACTCACATTGCACGGGGTGGGATCGTGACGTCTCTTGTTGATTGATGGCACCAGATTCAGGCGATGCAATTCAATTGGGTCTGGGCCATCGGTACGCACAACGAATGATCCTGAGTCGGACATCTAGTTCTACTAGGCAAGGTCAAACCAGCGAGCGTTGCTAAAGCACTTTCTCGAATAGCTCGAGTTCTGGACCGCCGATGTAAGTCCCCTTTGGAGCACTCCGCTGAGCGTGAGCCTTGCGGAATGACTCCGAACGAGTCCACGCCTCAAACGACTCTCGATCCTCCCAAATCGAATGAGAGGCGTAGAGTGTGTGCTCATCGTTGGACGGACCCCTCAGCAACGCAAATTGCTTGAATCCGGGAAAGGTGGACAAGTAGGACTCCCTCTGACGCCAGATCTCTTCAAATCCAGCTTCAAATCCTAAGTTGATCTTGAACCGATTCATGGCGAGAAACATGTTGGCTGCCCTTCTCTGTTGAACTCAGTAAAAGTCTACCCATACAGTGCTCATTCAGTCGGGCAACTCAGCGTGACTAGGAATCGTGCCGTTCCTGTGACGGCGTAGTTCTACTCGAAACCCATTGCTGATGTAACAGTCCCGTTCTCTAGGGACTGTCTGTCTTCCTCAGTCAGGTTCGAACGCAATTGGAGGGCTTGCTCCTCGGAAAGTACGGAGTGATGTCGCTCGTTCCAGAGAAGCCAAAGAGAAGCGTACGACTTCGCCCTATCGTGTGGCAGGTCGTCAATGGAGTCGAATGCCCTGATTCCATCGTCCCATACCCAAAACTCCACCATTGCTTTTTCGTACCGTTCTCGGCGACTCTCCGATAGCTCACTGCCAAGCTTCCACGCTCCATTCAAGTCTTCTGAGTGAAGCACCTGCACTCCTATACCGATTAGAGCGGCCAATTTTGTGTCTTCATTCCTAACACGCGGCAATAATCTCTGGGCCAAGTCCAAGTCAGTTGAGGCGAGAACGCCAATTAGGTTGGCCTCCAACCCCACTCCGTGCTTGTCAACGGGTTTATCGAGAATTCTCGTTAGAGCAGCTTCCGCTTCTACACCTGTTAGATGGAAGAAGAGATTGGGAAGCAAGATTTCCTCGAATTCTTCTACATCAGGATTAGTCAACACCCAATCCAAAGCTGCCCCGAAATCATGTCGTGACCAAGATTGGACCAATAGTTGCGCCAAACCTCGTCGTCGCTCGCCTTCGGATACTGAGGCAATCAAACGAGAAGCGTCCGCCGAGGACACGTGCTGAACCGCATTGAAAGCGGCACTTTGGGCACTTTCACGTAATTCTTGAGGGAGGTCGTGTAGCCGTTCGAGGACTTGAAGTGGCTCATCCTGTGCCCAGGATCTTGCGGCATCACGTAGCAGCCGTCTCTGCAACACACTGGTTTCGAGAGCGGAGATCGCTGCAAATGCGGTCTCGGGCTCTCGCTCGACCCACCTGTCCGCGGCATTGAGAATCAATTCCCAATCCGAATTCTTGAACATGTCCATCGCGGTCTCGAACGCAATGCGTGGACTGGAACGGCTCAAATGCGACAGAGTGTAATTAAGCATCCAATAACGATCATAGTGATTGGAGATTGCGTTTTCGATCGCGGCGAGCACGGCGACACCCTCCTGATCGACCCACTGTTCCGCAAGCATCCTGAGCTCCCAGCTCTTGTCGTCGTAGGCTTGCTCATCGTTCAGGAGCGAGAACCAACTCTCGGACGTGCTTCGAGCGTTCGAAACGCTTCTCTGGGTTGCAAGCAAGTCTGCCGCGTGCTCTTCCAGATAAAGTTGTGCCGCCAGTTCCAACCTGGTCTGATCAGGCAGGTCATCTCGAACGGAAAATACGTGCTGCAAAGCAATCCCTCGCTCCGTTTGGTAGAGAAGATCTTGCATACGCTCGATCGCCCCATACAAGTCCGTTTGCACCCAGTCGGACAGCACTACCAGACTCAAAATCTGCCTCAGGCTCTCCCATTGGAGGTTCACAAGGTTCCAAGCCGCTTCTGGATCGATCGATGCAAGACGAGAAGTCACAGCGATGCGCGCTTCCAGGCGGATCCTCTCTCGAGGAATGTCAGGTAACAACTGAAAGAGCTCCAGCAATTCAGTCTGATTGAGATTGGACAGAATTCCGTCTCCTTCCAGCAACCGGTTCGGACTCTTGCTGGAAATGGCGTCGAAGAACTCGTCGACGTCTGTCTGACTCAACGAACCGGATGGCTGCGTTTGCTCCGGGACATCCAGTAGCTGATCGGTCCCCTCTTCGACCTCAGAGGCTCGAGTCTGTAAGGAGGCGGGATTGTCAGCGCTTCCGGTTTCCGAATCTCTAAGCAGGAAGACGATGCAACCAAAGACGAAGGAGGATGCGATTAGACTGCCCGCAAAGTAGGCTCCAAGTCGAATGCGTTGCCGATGCATTGGAGTCATTGGGTGAGGCTGACCTGGGCTGGTCGGACCAAGGGCTTCCGTACTTGGCGTTCAATCCGACTGACCCGGCCAATGTTCTCGCTGGAGACTGCCGTTCGAAGGAACTGTCCTGCCAGTCTTGTGCGGAATGTGCTCCCCAACATCTCGAAGCGGTATGTCGATCTACGGCTCACGAACGCCTTCCTCGAAATACGCATTGAGACTTTCCATTTGGTGTTCGAACAGTACGTCGGACCTATCTCTGAGTACGCGGGCGGCTTCGATTTGCAGCTCCCTCTTCGGTAGCCGACTTAGTTCACCGTACATGCGCTGTGGTGCATTGGACGCCCAGTCTTCCAATAGTCTCTTGTTGTAGTCTCTCTGCAGAGACTCGGGAAGGGACGCACCCAAGTCAAACGCCCGCAATTCGTGGCCAGCATCCAGCAACTCTGACCCAACGAAGTAATACGCCCGAATCCTGCTACTCCCATCCTCTCGTACACGCGGAAGCAACTCGACGGCTAGGTCGACGTTCGTATCAGCCAGATTGGACAGCATCGAAACTTCGAGGCCAAAGCCCCTTCGGTCTACCGGCTGGCTCAACGCGGTGTCCATCGCAAGATAAGGATCCTGGTGCACCAGATCTCTGAGAATGTCGTAGAGAAGCCGGTTTCGATCTTCGCGGGTCATTGGATCCGTCAGAGCCCATTGAAGAGCCCCTGCCATGTCCTGTTTCGACCACCAGTATCCAATCGCTGAGAGAACCTCGGTTCTGCTCTCGCGCGGCAGCGTACCAACCACATCCAAGGCATCTTGGTACGACTCCGCGGCAAGTGACATCGCGGCTGATTCAAGCACCAGGTCGCGAAACTCTCTGGGAACGCTATCTGCATCCCTAAAGGCTTCATGTGGATTGCCTCTGGCCCAAAGCCCGTACACCCGATGCAGCAGGGCAGTGCGCAGTTCCTTCTGGTCGACGGTTTCGACAGCACGAAAAGCCGCCTCGAAATCTTGTCTCGGCCACGACCATAGAACTCTCACCAAAACCGACTGATCCGTCGATTGAACTAGGCCTCTTGCTTGATCAAATGCACCCAGGGGATCGTGTGTGGCAACGCGGCTGAGCAAATCGCCAAAGAAACGGGTTCTTGTTTGACGATTGGTCAGCGATTTCTCCATTGAGATCAGAGCATCCCATCCTTCTTTGTTCAGCCAGTGCTCCGCTACTGCTAGGAGAGCATCGATCTGACTGACCTCGCGCCACGGATCTTCAAGAAGAGCGTTCCATGCACCGACAGGATCGTTCTCGGCCGTCTCAACTGCCAATTCTTCGCGGAACTTCGTTTCGAGTTCCTGCAATCCCAACGATTGAAGCATCGTCGAAACTGATTCTTCCGTCGGATCGAGCTGCATGCCGATGATCGAGCGTACTGCGACAAGGGAGTCGGCTCGAGGGAGCGTTGATGCATGAGCAATCGCCGCGGAGGCATTGACATTCGCCCATTCGGCGAAGATGGTGTCGACCACGTTGTGACGGTGTTCTACAGTGAGTTGGTCTATGTGACCCAGTGCAGATGTTGGATTGATGTGCGCATAGCGCCGAAAAATCTCCACTTGCATCCATCGTCGGCGGAAGTCATGGGATATCTGGTTGGATCGCGCGAGCAAATCTACAAGCTGATCCTCGTCCTGTGAACTGAGAAATTGTCGAAGTGCTGCAGTCCGCTCAAATTCGCTCGGCAACTCGCCGATGTGAGCCAGTGAGTTGATCTTCTGTAACTGACGCGAGCTCTGAGTTTCATCTGGCAGAACGATTGCCTCGCCAGAGGATTGAGTGCTGGCGGCCGGAGCCAAGGTCACCTGGCGCTCGTCGCGTGCGAATACGATTAGCACCACGGTCCACAGAACTACTGTAATAGCTAACCCAGCAACTATCGCAATGCCAGCGCTCACCCGGTCTTTGGATAAGAAACTCATCCGGTGTCTAAGTTCTCAGCAACTCGGAATACTGGGCTTACCAGTCTCATACGAATCGGAGTCTCCCCTACTCCTAGCTTGTCAAGAAAGGTCCAAACTGCTTGAAACTCATCACAAATGCCACACCAGATCCATTTGCTACTCGCTAACGTTTCGCTTGCGTTCGAATTCCTCGTATTCTTCGAGCATTTCGGGCGTCAACTTGCTCTTGAGCTTTTCTCGTTGTTCATTGGACAGATCAAGATCCAAGTGATCGCCGATCAGAGCATTAAACGCTACACGTGGTTTGCGTTCTCCTAAGGGCAATTTGTCGATTTTCTCAGCCACTTCAACCGGCTTGGTCCTTGCCCACAAAGACACAACCCTTTGATGATGCCGGTCCCGTGACTCCTCAGGCAATTCACGGGCTAGGTCCAATGCCCGCTCAACCTTGCCGTGTCCGATGAGAGATGCTGCCAAGGCATCGCAGACTTCCACCTTTGTCGCACCCAACCGTACTTTGGGCAGAAGACTCATTGCCTCGTCGATGTCGTAGTAAGAGACATTCCGAATGACATTGGCTTCCAGTCCGATTTCGGATTTTTGAATGGGTTGTTCCAATGCGAGGTCCACAGCCTTACTCGGATCAGTTCTTGCAATGTCTTTGAGTGCTCTGCCAAGCACCTCCTGACGGAATCCCTCAAGCTCTTGACTTGATCGAATCCAACTGATGGCTCGAGTAACGTCCCTCTTCAACCAAACATCGACAATTTCCTTCACTGCCACTTGCTTGCCACTAGCGTCTTGAATCGCACCAACATGCACGGCGGCATCCCCGGGTGAGCGTTTCGCCAAACGGCTAAACACCTCTTCGACCCCTCGGTTCACAAGCTCCTTGGGAACCCGGTCAATGTTTCCCAACATCTCGAGTGGGTCCTTGTATGCCCATCGATCCATTGCGAGAGACAGCAATCGTTCTCTGAGTCCAGTGTCGAAGTCTATTGATAGGACGCGTGCAAACGCGGCTCGAGGATCAAACTCAGCCCAGTCGTTGACAACTCCCCAACTAAGCCTGTCGTTCTTGTCGTCCGGACGCAGGCTGATTGCCGCATCAAACGCGTAGTTGGGATCGGTATCTACTATCTTGTCGAGAACACTACCGAGTACGCTCCTCCAAAGGTAATCGTCTTCCAGCAACGAATTACCGACCGCATGGATTCCATTCAGCCCCTCTTCTTCTTGTCGGGCAGTTGCAAGTTCAATGAGCAATCGATACTTTTCACCTCTAATGAGCCGGAGGTTGCCTGCAAACTCGGCTATCAAAGCGTCCCAGGCCGAGGCAGCATCCTCGTACTGATCAACAAATGCTTCCTCCTCGGAATCAGTCTCTGTTGGTGTTTCCGGTGGTTGTGGATCGACAGTGCTCACTGCGTCTTCGGAGCGATCAGCGAGTGGTGGAGTCGCAACGTCAGTGTGTGCATTCTCCGCTCCCACAGTATCAGCAGACTTCTCGAACACTTCTCGAGCCTGCCTGTCATCGATGGACATGAAGGCGAAAACAGCGATTCCGCTCAACGCCACTCCAACAAGAACGCCGAACAAGAAGATCCAAGTTCCCCGAAGTCTTGTGATCATGGGCCCGACGATGCCTACTTTTACGTCACTAGTTCATAAGCATAATTCACCGAAGGAGAAAGCAAATGACTCGAAAATCCAAGCCTCCTAAGGCCGACAAGCAGAAACAGTACACAGACCACTACAAGCGATTTGCGGTCGGCTTGTTGCAATATCCAGGCGAGACCATAGCGAGTGTCAGCGAGCAACTAGAAATTTCCCCAACGCTTCTGTCGAGTTGGGCTGACGAGTTCGGTGTCTCTGAGAGCGACGAAAAGAAAGCGACTTATGACGAGCTAATGCGCGAACATCGTCGCCTGACGAAGGAAGTGGAATTTCTTCGAGCGGTGCACAAGTACTTCAAGTCCCGAAAATGAACTGACCGGGAACGCTAGTGTCGTAAATCCTCCATGCACAGAGCTCTTCTCCTCGTTGGGCTGAGTCATCAATGCGAATCTAACACTAGATCTGCCCTCCTCGATCAACAACATTCTGTCTTCTATACTCAATCCCGTCTAACAAGAGCGTGCTTCAGATGTCCTTTCGAGATTCGTCTGCTTTTTGGGAACGTTGGTCCGTACGCAAACCCTCCGTGGCGGGTTCCAATGGTCTGGTAGCTTCCCAGCACTACTTGGCATCCGAAGTGGGGGCAGACGTTCTCCGGCGTGGAGGCAATGCGATCGATGCATCGGTTGCTACGGGTCTCGCTTTAGGCACGGTTGAACCATGGATGAGCGGCATCGGTGGTGGCGGATTCATGACCGTCCATCTGGCTGAGGTTGATGAGACCAAAGTAGTCGAGTTTGGAATGAAGGCTCCACTCGCCTCAACTCCTGAAGACTACCCTCTTACCGGACGGCCAACTGGCGCGGGTTCATTCAATTGGCCCCAAGTGAAGGACGACATCAACGTGCACGGACCGCAGTCCATCGCAGTCCCCGGGCACATTCGCGGCTTGTCGCTAGCTCTCGAAAAGCTGGGTACATGGGATTGGAAAGATGTCATTGAGCCTGCGTGTGTGCTAGCCGAACGAGGACTTCCAATGAACTGGTACGCAGCCCACAACATTACGAGTCTGGCTCGACTGTCGCGCAACTACGAGCAGATTCGCAAGACGTATCTTGCAGACGGTCTTCCACCCGCACTCCACACTCCCGCTGGAGCTACTAATCACGTTCCAATTGGCCATCTCGCCAAGACTTATCGCACCTTACAGCAGGAGGGATCCGATTGTTTCTATTCAGGCTCTCTTGCAGAACAAATTGCGGAAGATCTTGAGAGAGTCGGATCCAAGATTCGAATCGAAGACTTGCGAGAGTATTCAGCTTGGATTGACGAACCGCTGCAACATCGATATCGACAACACACGATGTTTGGACCAGCCCGACGATCCGCTGGTCCGACACTGATGAGAACACTTGGAGAACTCGAAAGTCGGCTACAAGCTTCCCAAGACTCGAGACCTGGATCAAACGACTACGTGACCTATACCCAGACGCTTCTTGACGCATATTCTTATCGACTCGAACACCTTGGCGAAGGTAAGCGAACAGATCTGAAGGGAGCGACCTCCCATCTCTGTGTAGCAGACAAACACGGAAACCTGGTTTCCCACACTCAAACGATCATGTCGGGTTTCGGTTCTCAAGTCATGCTCCCGCAGACAGGAATAGTCATGAACAACGGCATGATGTGGTTCGATCCTGTTCCTGATCGACCCAATTCCGTAGCTGGAGGAAGGCGACCTCTGAGCAACATGTGTCCGATCATAGGTCATCTTGAGAACGGTGAATGCTTTGCCATCGGGGCATGCGGAGGTCGGACGATTTTCCCAGCCGTCTACCAAGTCATTTCATTCTTGTGCGACTACGCGATGAACGTAGAAGACGCGCTGCACCAGCCTCGCGTCGATGTGTCGGGAACCGATCTGGTCTCGATCATGGACTCGATGGATACTGAGTCGATTGAAGCCTTGCGTAGGACATTCGAGAATACCCGCGTTCGATCAAACGGGGTCGCACCAATCCTGTTCGGAGTCCCTCAGCTAATCAAGGTCGATAGAGACGGATGGGCATCGGGAGGCTGCTTCATACCCTCTCCCACTGCCGCGGTGGTTGCCGCTTGAACAATTAGCCGATGTGAAAAAGGCTGGCGACTCAGCCGAACTGGGTCGCCAGCCTCGATCAAAGATCAAAGGAAAGTTACTTACTCACCGGATTCTTCGGCTTCCGCCTCGGCAGCGACTCGTGCGAAGTCGCCTGCAGTAACGATGGTGATTTTGTCCACCGAGTAGTACTTGGCGAACACGGCGCTGACTTCCTCTGCTGTCAGTGCGGCAATCTTGTCTTCGCGCTCCTGAAAGAAGCTCATGTCACGTTCGAAGTACAAGCCGGTATTGAGCAATCCGGCTATGGTGCCGTCGCTTGCTCGCGAACGCTTTCTCGAATCCAGCCAACCTGTCTTCGCAGCATCCACTTCCTCTTCGGAAAAGCCCAAGTCGATTGCTTTTTGGACTTCTTCGGTGAATGCGCCGATGACTTTGTCTACGTTCTCTGGTGCTGCAATCGCATACGCGTTGAATCTGGCGCGTGCATCGATCGGGTGCGCACTAAATCCCGCTCTAACGCCATAGGACAGCCCATCCTTCTGGCGAATGCGAACAGCCAACCGCGAATTGAGGAATCCACCTCCCATGATGTAGTTGGCAATCACCAACGCCTCGTAGTCGGGATGCGTATCCTTTAGCGGAAAATCGAATCCCGCGTAGAAGACTGCGTTGGTCTTGTCGGGAGTTTCGATCGACTGCGACATCGCTTCCTGACCTTGAGCATCGGAGGCAATGCGTTCAAAGCTGGTTGTGGGATTCCAATCGCCCAGGTTGTCTTCCAGCAACGCCATCATTTCATCGGGGTCGAAGTCGCCAACGGCCACTACTGTTGCGCTGGGACCTAGACCTGCATACTGGTTGTAGAACTCCTTGGCTTGTTCCAACGTGACGCTTTCGAATCCCTCGATGTCTTCTTGGATGGTCGAGACATAGAAGGGATGTCCTTTCGGCCATTGACTAAGGTGTCGACCCATCGCGATGCTCGCCAAAGCCTGCGGTTCTTTCTGCGAAGCTTCGAGACTCGTGATTTGGGACTTCTTGATGAGGTCAAACTCGGCTTGGTCCCAAGCTGGCTGAGTGGCGATCTTGCCAACCAGCTGGACAGCTTCGGTCAAATTCGCTCGATCCGTATTGATCGAAATGGATCCGCCCGTGAGGCCCGCGCTTACACCGCCTGTAGTCTTGATACGCGTGAACTCGTCGACGATTTCCGCACGAGTCATATCTACCGTTCCACGCATAGGCATTGAACTTGCCATCGAGGCAATGTAACCCTTGTCCATCATTTCCGACTCGGATCCCCATCGCAAGCTGATGTTCAGAATTACGGTGTCACCGCGATTCTCTTTTGGTAGCAAAGCAACTTTTGCTCCATTGGACAATTCAGTGAATTGCGTACGAGCTTGGATGTTTGCTAGAGACGGATCAAACTGTTCTCCTTCCGACACTGCTTCGCGACCTTCGTAGCCGTCGACCATCGCAGCGATGTCCGGCATTTCAGGAATCTGTACTCGCGGTGGTGTTTCATCGACAGGAATGAAGTACGCCGTTGTTCGGTTGGAGGGCTTGAGGTATTCGACAGCAGCGTTGTGAACGTCTTCGACCGTAACTTTCTCGAGATTGTCCCGATAGAGAAACATCAATCTCCAGTCTCCCATCGCACCCCACTCGCTCATCTGTTGGGCGATGCCAATTGGATTGCGCATCGCACGCTCGATGCCGTTCAAGTAGGTTGTCTTCGCTCGGTCGACCTCTTCCTGGGTCGGTGGGTTCTCAATCGCGAAGGCGATGGTTTCATGGATTGCCGCTTCCGCCTCTTCCATTGATTGACCCTTGGGCACGGTAGCTCCAAAAATCATCAGGCCCGGTTCCTTGAACTGCTCAGCGTAGGCGTAGGCTCCCGTTGCCAGCTGGGTTTCGACCAAATTCTTGTAGAGCCGACTCGAAGGACCACTACCTAGGACGAAAGCAAGTACATCAGCCGCCGCGTATTCTTCTGAAACACCAGCGGGAATGTGGAAGCCCATCTGAACCAACTGAACATCTCCGACGCGCCGAAGTGTGACAACTCGTTCGCCATCCTGCGCGGGTTCGGATGTATACGTCTCGAATAATTGATTGGCACCTGTTCGTTCCGGCCTTGGAATTGGACCGAACTTTTCTACCACCAGCTCCAAAGCTCGGTCGACGTTGAACTTTCCGGCAATCATCAATTGGGCGTTATCGGGCTGGTAGTACTTCTTGTAGAAGGCCTTGAGTCGATCAATCGGCACGTTCTCGATGTCCGACCGTGCCCCGATTGTCGTGTTGCCGTAGTTGTGCCACATGAACGCAGCCGAGCGAAGCCGTTGTCCCAGTACGCGACCGGGGTTATTCTCTCCAGACTCCCATTCATTTCGAACGACCGTCATTTCAGAGTCCAAGTCCTCTTTTGCGATGAAGGAATTGATCATGCGATCCGATTCCAGATCCAACGCCCATTCCAAATTGTCGTCGGTCGCGGCGAAGGTCTCGAAATAGTTGGTGCGGTCAAGCCAAGTTGTGCCGTTGGGACTTGCGCCACGTTCGGTCAATTCGGCAGAAATGTCTGGGTGATTTGGCGTACCCTTGAACACCAAGTGCTCGAGCAGATGGGCCATTCCGGTTTCGCCGTAGGCTTCGTGGCGCGATCCCACGAAGTAAGTTATGACCACCGATGTGCGTTCAGCACTGGAATCGGGAAAGAGCAATACACGCAATCCATTGTCGAGACGGTATTCGGTGATTCCTTCGACGGATGCGACCTTGACATAGCCTGCATCGTCGTCAGACTGTGCATGTATGGAAAGAGATCCAACAGCGAAGAGGAATACAGGCACGAAAGCCAAAACTCTCCACAGTTGGCGTGATTGTTGAATGAAACGCATAGTTGTTCCGATTACTTTGATAGAGGCAGTGCCAATCCGCTCCGAGCAAGAATGCACTCGCACAGATCGACACAACCGTTTGGTTGAAGATGAAACTAATTTTACTTGAGCAATTGATCGAAGCAGCGAATTTGTCGGCGGGAATGGCGAAGTCGTGGTGCAGTCTCCCATTGACGCGGGGAACTCTTGCTTCCTGCCCTCCTCGCCCAAAGCTAGCGGACCCGGCGTGGGCAGCAATCCACAGAGTGCACGCGATTCCCTTCAAACTGCGAGGGTCGGCGAGCTGGAAGTGCTTGACGGGCTATGATGTCTTCAATCCGGGAGGAGCTAAGACAATAACAATCCATCAAAAGGTGCACAGTCCCAACTGTCCCTGAGAGTTCAACCTAGCCCTGCACAGTCGCTATGGGGATCAAGGACTTTTACTAGAGAAGGTATGAAATGCGGAAACCTATCCATCCCGGTGAGACTCTGCAAGAGGATCTCGATGCGCTCGACATGTCCGCAATAGCGTTCGCAGGCCTGCTCGACGTTCCAGCAACCCGAATTACAGCGATCCTGAACGGTCAGCAACCGATCACAGGAGAAATGGCACTTCGTCTAGGGCATTACTTCGGCACTACACCGGACTTTTGGATGAATTTGCAACAGAGTCACGACTTGCGGCTAGCACGACGGCAACACGGCGAGTCCATTGACAAACTACCGAGACTACACTCGCCGGAAACGGGGCTCACACCGGACCCCTAGAACCTAGAGAAGTCTCCCCAAGTACAAACTTCGAGTGGCAGACACAGCCAGTTACCCTTGACAGATAGACGAACACGTCAGCAGCTCGCCGGGTAACGTGGGGAGTCGTTGAACCCCAGCCTGCAACTAGTCTTGCTGGCGTTTCTGCTCCTCGGTCACGAGCAAGTCTGCAACTTGACCAAAGTCTTGGAGAATAGTCGACCACTCTAAGTGGTGCCCAGGGTCTGGTGAAATGGGTGAAGTTCCCATTCGGCGCATGTAGTCTTCGTAGAGTCCCTTCCACTCGCTCTTTTGCAGTTCAGCTACGACTCCTTCGATGGTTTCCAGCGTAACAACATCACGAAAGGCCAATTCATGGAACTCTGCGGCAACATCCTCCAGCACAACGCACAACGACGCAAGATCGTGTACGTGTCTCACTAAGTCGGGGTATTGACTCCCTCGCTCTGGCAAGTAACCGGCGAGCGCTTGCCACTTTCCCGCAGCAATTTCTAAGTGGTGAATGACTTGCATCCTATTCACAAAACGTTTCCGCTCTCTCAACTGATGAAGAACCGGAATGTACACGAGCTCAACCTTCACCCCAGGCACGACTTCATCATCATCATCGCCGTAAATTGGGTCGTAATTGAAAATCAGTGCTTGTACCACGGCATCCTTCCGAATACGACCTTTTTTCGTCGGTGTCAAGTACGGCATGGACTCGTGCATGTGTCTGCGAAATTCCTGACCGATTTCCTTAGCGGTTTCGATCCGTTCTTCCTCACTCCGGGACGCTTCTTCCGGCGATAAGATAATGCGGATATCCAAGTCCTCGGAGAATCGTCTGACAAGGCGGTGGTAGTACGCCAGTGCAGTCCCTCCTTCAATTGCGAGGACGGCACGACGGTCGTCAAACTCTTCGTACACTCGCAAGGCGTGACGGACGATCAGGTCCTTTTCCGCTCGAGCGAGCGAGTGGCATCGTTCAAAATCATGGTTATGATCTTCGATTTCTCGTCTAGTAGGTCTAGATTCTGGCATTTTGTACTCCTTTTGATTGTGTACTTGCCCGTCAGCTAATTTGAAGAAGGCGTGAACTCCCTTCTTGCGAATCTTGCGCTGACATTTCTTATTTACTGTCCACACGTTGCCGGATGTCTTCTGGCTGTAGCCCTTTACTGAATATCCCGGCTCAATGCGGTAGCCTAGTTTTGGCATAACTTCGGGCACGATCTCGAAAACTCGTGCGCGTCCGATGCCATAGATTCCCTGTCCAACACGAACGAGGGTTCCCGTGTCGCACGCTGTTCGCAGCGCACGGTCACAGCTTGACGCGGATGCGTCAGATCGCATCAGCAATTCGGACCGAAGAACGGCCTTTCGTCCGTCTTCGCTTACTAGTTGGTCCAGTGCTTGCCTTGCGTTCATAGGATTGTTTGACCACACCTAGTGGTCTTAGTTTGCGGCCGACTTGGACCGATTACTTAGCAGTCTATCGAGCTGATGTTGCCCCGTGCCTGCATTTCCACACTCAGATCCGTTTTGGCCTGACGGGTAACGCAATGGCCGGGACTCCCGAGGGAGTTACGGCAACACCGATAACACATCCGATTCGATGCCTATTGTACCAAATCACAGTGGTGCTAACACATCCCTTGGTCGAGCCCTAGATTAGCACTCGCCCGCAAGCGCGGCATTCAGATCGAGACCGAACTGCACCGAATATTCGATGGGAGACCTATGAGAAAATCGAATGCATACGCAGAGGGCGAAATCCCAGAGAGAAGTGTGAAGGTCTGGTCGCATATTGCTGTTGTATTGCTGGTAGCCATACTCGCAAGTGAAAGTAATGCGAGTGAGAACACTGACCGGATCGAGCTCGAGAACGCTAACGAGTCGGTGAACTACGTTTCAACCGAGGATTTCGACACTGAAGTATTGAGTTCCGAACTTCCTGTGCTCGTCGTATTTACAGCCGAGTGGTGCGGTCCCTGCAAGATCCTCGACCCTGTGATCGAGTCCTTACTGCCTGAACTATCGGAACGTGCAAGGGTCTTCAAAGTCGACACGGACGAGTCTCCCGAGATCTCCTCGAGGTACGAGGTGTCGCGGCTTCCGACGATAATCTTTTTTTTGTGATGGCCTCGAGACCGATTGTTCGTCCAAGATCTATCCAAGAGATGCATACGTTCATTTCCTCGTTGGGCTGGGTCAAGGGCACACGATTGACGAGACAACACTTGAACTACTCGACGAGGACTGGTTTCGCCGTCACTTCTTGCTGACTGAAGACATCGAAGTCATCGAAGAGACCAACACACTCTATTCGGATCTACTTACGAGGCAGTTCGAAAACGGTCAATCCCCGCTTTCGCTTGTTCTCAACTATCCAAGTGATTCCCATCGGGAACTGATTGAGTTGGTGCTTTCTCAGAATCCCCCAATTGGGACACATGACCTTCCCGGCCTTGGTCGGTGTGAAGAATTCAAAGAAGCGGCTGCGAAGGATAGCGCTGTCGTCAACCAACCCGATCCCGACGGCAACACACCGTTGCTCACAGCGATATACAACGCACCACTGCTTGAGAATGGTGAGTGCGTTAGAGCGGTACTCCAGTCGGGTGCGGTGCAGAAGGTTCCCGCGGAGATTCGCAATTCCTTAGGTAATAGCGTGAGTTTTGAACCCGATAGCAAGTTGCTGACAGAACTTGTCGACCTTTTGCCCAGAGAATGGGACTCCAACTGGTACAACGAAGAAATTGGCAGGAAGATCCGGCTATTCCACCTCGAAGTCAAGAAAGTAAGAGATCTAAGTATCGAAGACTTGCTTGCAACCCAATAGGTACAGACAGCATGAGTCTACCGTTCATGCATCGATCCGTACACAGGTCATCGAACAGTGTTCGTGTTGTCGCTCTCCACTCTTAGGGCGGAGCGGCAGTTACTCTGGATCTGTGAAGCCTACCGGTAGCGGATCTCCCAGTTCATCTGCCAGTGCCTCAAGATTCAGACTGTCGAGGAGTCCCGCAGTAATCGGTCTCTTAGCATCCCAAAAGATCATAGAGTTCAGGAAAGTTGTGGCTATAGGCGAATGGAGCATCTCTAGCAACGAGCTCGCGTCTTGTTTCGAATGACAGGGCAAGAAATAGCACGTATCGTCGAACACAACCGGCTTGCCCTCAAACGGACCAATGACGCGAAATAGAAGCTGTTTGTAGAAACCTGAAATTGCAACCTTCCAAAGAGCAAACGAGTAGTCCCCGATCCCAAACACCGAGAATCTCGGCCGGTTTCGGTAGATCGAGCTTGCACGACGTTCAAAGAACATCGCATGCGACTCCAGATACTCCCATGTACGCGGAGCACGGTGTCGAATTGCCGAAGTGTCCTCTTTCATGGACTTCTGAGGAACCAGCATGTATCGGGACGGATTAGAGCCTTCCTTGACCAATTCAGAACTCTTGAGCATTGGGAACAAGTACGTGGACTCGAGCTCTATGCGCTCGCCCAGACGGTTTGCGTAGACATCGTTTCCAATTGGCTTCAGTTCCATTACTCTCGTGCAATCGTGCTTGACCCCAGATCTCCATTTCAACGGTGAGTGTCCGTATAGATGGCCGTACTTCTCGAAGTCCTCTTTTCTTGCGACCAAGCGGCCTTTACTCAAAGAGAGAACTGAATCTCGCTTTCGCTCCTCCAAACTGGGATGCACACTACACTCTCGGTTACTGCCCTGCGGTTCGAGAACACAAACCAGAAGACAGGCTTGGACAGAAGCACCGAAATGCTTGGCCGCATCGATCAAGTACATCGACGAGGATTCGATGTCAAGATCGTTCTTCCACGCATGTTGAAGAACTTTACGAGCAACAAAGACCTTGCAGAGCATTGCCAAGACGGCTGACCGACCCGAGAGCTGTTCCAACAAATGAGACAGCATCCACTCGGAGATGTCGAAATTGCTCTTGCCGGTCAAGGCATCCAAGCCAGAGAATTTGTGGACATTTGACTTTGCGGGGACATTGGTGCCGCCTATTAGACCCATAGCCGAATTGGTAACCCAAGGAGGATTTCCGATCACGAGAATCGGTTCAGGCAACACGTTGAACTTCAACGACCAATCCGTTTCGAAGAAGTCCGCTCCTTCGACCAATGCGCCTTCAACGCCCTTAGCCGCCGACACATGCTGTGAATTGAGTTCGAATCCTAGAACTTGACCGCATTCCGGGAAAGCCTGTCTGCTTGCTAGAAGGAAGGAGCCCGCGCCGCAGGTAGGTTCGACGATGGATTGCGGGGTTGCCACTCGCTCCTTAAGCAACTTGCAAACACGTTGGCAGAGGTCAAATGGCGTCTGAAAATCGCCGAATTCTGCTTCGGTCTTGGAGTTTACCGACACTCTAACTCACTCTAGGAAACAGGTTGACTAGACCTGTTTGGTCAACTACTAGCTGTTAACGCTGCCTCTAATGCGAAGCGCTTACTACTGACAGGCTCTTAAGTTCGAGCTACAAATGAAATGATGCTTTGATTGTGATTCCTCAGGTCTAGCTCGGCACGAGAGACTCAAGGGCATCTTCAAGTTCGTGCATTTGCTCTACTACCACGCAGTGCCAATTGCCAAATCTTCCATCTTGTGTCACGTCTCGGCACCACCCTTTCAGTGACTTGATTTTCTCACGGTCTTGGTCAGTCATCATGCCTTTGACCTCAATAACGAGCATATCGTCAGTGCTCAGATGAACCAAAAAGTCAGGGATGTAACGTCGTGGAATGCCGCGGTACATGTAACCCACTTCGAATCCCAAGTGGTCATTCTTGACCCAAGCCTTCACTTTAGCACTCGCCATGAGTTTGGTTGCGACTTTGGCTTCGAATCCGCTGTCATAAACACATCGATTGATGTGGCACTTGTCGGCTTGGAGCCATTTCTTCCCTGTGAACCAGCTGGGCATGTCCGAGGTGGATCCGATGGGCTTTGCTGGATTGAACACCAACTCAATTGACTTAGAGTTTCGAGACTTGATCGCGTTCGCGATATGGTTGCAAACTTTCGTCAAGTTGTACTTTATGACCAGTTTGCGACGAAGAGTATCGTCGCTGTAAGCCTGGGGAACAATCTGCACCGAGTCCGAGTTGACGAACTCAATTAAGATGCAAAACAGTTGCCGAACCAAGTCGGCAGCAGAGTAACGCCACTTGAGACTCATCGACTGGTAGAGTGTGGATGCAGCCTGCATGGCGAGAGTTTGAAAGCGAGTTTGCTCGGCGAGTCTCGCCAAGTCTATGGAAGCAATTTCGTTCACCCTCGAAGGGTCCGGGTGCCCGTCGATTGTTGGAGCTAACTCGACGATACTAGGTGTACCCGATGCATCTAGCACCAATTGCTCCAGCGTGGAGTAGTCTAGCTGCAATTTCGGACTGAGAGTTCGCTCTATTCGCTGGACATTTGGCCAAAGAATCTCGAATTCCTCTTTGTCGAAATCTGGAAATACAGCCACTTTGGGCGGCGGTGGCGGTGGATGCGGACCCACTGGAGATTCGTACGGGAGAAATGCAAACGGGATTCCAAAGACATTCACATATTCCGGATCGAACAGACCGGTTTCTGGATTCACGTCGTACGAAGTCCTTCGCAATCCTCGACCGACTACTTGTTCACAGAGCAGTTGGCTGGTGAACGCTCTTAGTCCCAGTATTTGGGTAACAGTCTTCGCATCCCATCCTTCATTCAGCATAGCCACAGAGATGATGTTGCAAACCTGCTCTCCCGGTTTGTCAATCTGACCAATCGTGTTTACCTGCTCTCGAAGGGACTCCGCTTCTCTCTCTGCTTTCTTGGCAGGTTGTGTCCCGCCTAGTTCTTGAGTTTCTGACTTTTCGAGTACATTGGAATCTATGTGAAGGATGTTCTCCGGTTCGCACAGCTCAGGAATGGAAATCTGGCCGTGATCGAACGCGTACTTGATGCGAGCTGCCGTTTCGGTACGGTTGGCTACGGTGATCATTACCGGCGGCACATTGTGGCCCGCCTCTCTCCACGATTCGTTGGTTTCTTGCCAATCCGATCCCAGCAGGTCATACGCGACTTTCACTAGGTCTGGTAGCGGAGTGTCGGCTGGTACACGACGATTCAGATCGTCCTTGACCTCATCTTCTCCAAACAGGTGGTAAAACTTCGATCGAAAACCGGCTGTACTCGGTATTCCATCATCTTTGATCACGACTCGAGGTGACTTGACCAACCCGCTCTCGATGGCATCGTTCAACCCGAAGTCGCTCACAATCCATGTGAACAAAGACTCTCGAATGCTCTTGGCTGACTGATCAAAAGGGGTTGCAGAGAAGTCATAGCAATGTCGAATTTCATTCGTACGATGAATCCGATCCAGGCCTTCAATCCATCGAGTATCTACCCTTTCGCCAGAATCGGTTCTGCTCTTGTACTTTTCGCCCTCTTTTCGTCTCCACGCATGGTGGGCTTCGTCATTAATCACAATCCAATTCGAGAAACCTGAGTTTCCACCCAGAACTTCCCTTGCGTAGGCCGTGTCGCTGATCGGAGGGAGTCTTACGACGCTCTTCCTTCTTGATCTTGTCGGCGCGGTCTCCCAAGCTAACTTGTGCCAATTGTGGATTACCACTCGGGCCGATTGAATTTGACCCCGTAACAATACTGGAACGATCGAAAACTCGTCGTAGTAGTTCTCTGGCGACTTGGGATCCAAGACGGCGAGCCTCTTCTTTACTGTCAAACCCGGTGCTACCAGCAGAAAGTTCTTGGAGAACCGGATGTCTTGGGGGTGTGCATTCTTGTTGAGGGTCTGCCAGGCAATGAGCATCGCCATGACAACTGTCTTGCCAGTACCGGTAGCCATCTTTGCGCACCAACGTTCGAAGGGTCCTCCGTCTGTGGAAATGGAGATTCCGATCCGGTCAGACGAAGGTCCCTCAAGCAACCAGATCAACGTCTCAATGGCCTCGATCTGGGCAAAGAAGAATCGTCGTCCAGACGAATCCTTGTCATCTTGCCAATGATCGAGAAGACGTCTAGTCACACCAGAAATGCCGGGATATCCTCGTTGCCGCCACTCTCCTACACGTTCGCGGATCAGATTCACTAGGGGTATCTCGATCAGTTCACCCGAAACGATGTCGCTTGGATCGGACGCGGTGACTACATAGCTTGCTCTTCTACGTTCCTGCACCCGTTCGAAGCTCAGAGTATTACTGTCGTATCGCCAATGCTGACGGGGTTCCTCATAGGGGGAATTGATGATTAGCTGGTCGATGGTGTCTTGCGTCATGCTTGGTCGACCAATGGAGTTACAAGCCGTAGCTGGTGCTCTCTCAATCGAGCGAGAAGACTAGCCATCAATCTCGGATTGAATGGTCTCAAGACGAATCGTTAGCGTCTCGTGTATCCAACGGAACTAAGCAAAGAGACTCGATTCCTCGAACATCCACAATCTTCACGGCTGCACGAGAGTTTTCGCCAGCACTGAAAGGTTGAGACACGTTGCCTCCAAACTCTTCGATGAGGTCTTCCGCTAATACTGCGCGAATCGATTTCTCGACGGAATTCCACCCGCCATTGACACTGCCATTGGGGAAGAAGACTTGCTTAGGGTATAGACTGCGGCCGTCGTAGTCTGGATCCAACATCCACATCGCGATGCGATCAGGACCACCCGACTCCACTTCTCCAGAAATCGGATTGAAGTAGTCAAACCCATGAACGGTTACTACAAACTGCTTCTTATGTGGCTCTATGCATTGAAGTTCGACGTCAGGTTGTCCAATCAGCCAAAACGCTTCACCTTTTCCCTTCTTGGACTTCAAGTCCTCGACAAGAAGATCCCCGTTCATTTGAACTTTAAGAAGCGTCTTGCCTGGCCACTTAAGCTCAGCTATGTCCTTGGCAGCCTCTGGGTCGAACTGGAATGCCGCAAACACCAGCACACTAGGTTCGGGTACGAGACTCCTTGCCTCTTCAAGCGCTAGTTCTACCCTACGTTGTTCGAAAGGGGCATGATCCGGCCCAAATGCCACTGCAACAGTGGTTACATCAGCAGAATTTCGGGGGGGGGGTAGAGACGGTGTGCCACCAATCCCATGAATCCATCGCGTATTTGGAAGAAGGTCGAGATACGAAAACTCAATGTGTTGTCCCTTCTCTCCACGGATTCCATTCTTCAGCAGTTCGTTGCACCAATCAGCTTGACGGACTGACTCGCCCGTTCGTGCAACAGTCGAGTCTGGTGGTTGAGAGTTCCCGCCAGAGGCAGAATCCACCGGCTCAACAACGGTTGCGGGAACCGCCTCTACAGTGAAAGGTCCGGTTATTCTGCGCTTAGTCCTGTCTACAAATGGTCTGTCGTACAACTGGATTTCTTCAGCGGCAGATATTCCTATAAGGGTACTGGGATTGACCTTAGAAACTGTTTGATTTTCAAATCCACTCCCTACCCCCTCTTCAGGACGTGCCAATTGGTAGTAGTCAAATGCGGCTGTCATTAGACGGTGCTTTGCAATGTTCAAGGCAACGCGTGACGTATCACATGCTATCCATCTTCTACCCCACTTCTCTGCCATTGTTGGGAGGACACCGCTTCCGCATGTTGGATCGATAACTAAGTCGCCTGGATCCGTTGACATGAGTATTGCACGTTCGATCACCTTGTCCGCAGTTTGTACTACATATCGCTTGTTAGTTGGGTACATCATCGAACTCCAGACATTATTGATGCGGCGACCTGGAACTTCATTCTCATATCTCTTCCAGCTCAGGGCTCGTTGATTTCGTCGAAAATCCAATCTACCCATTTCAGCTAGTTCTTGCAATCCCTCATGCGATACAGACCAATGTCTGTTTGAAGGACATGGAATTGCTCTTCCATGCCATGTGAACGGCTCTGATCTACCAGTTGTGGACGCACCTTGTGATGTCACTTCAATGCTCTTAAAGAGCCTCGTTCCTGTGGGTAAATTACTATCAGGATCATTTCGCTCCTCTGGTGTCAGGCTACGCGTTATCCCATCAGTCTCTTCGACGTATGCATACGAACTGAAATGAGCCAGAATTTCTTTTCGTTTATCGAGCTTCTCGTACAACTGTCGATACTTGACGGCCTTTCGGTCTTTTGCATACCACAAGAGATAATCCGCAACCTGCGGAATAGTTCGTGCACTACTACCGCTCGTAGTAGCGAAGGTTATCGTTGCTAGTCTGTTTTGTGCACCGAATATCTCATCCAGAAGAAGAGCCACACGGTGGACATTTTCATCTCCGATTTGAACAAAGACGCTCCCTGATTGGGTCAATACCTCATGCACAAGCAACAATCTGTCACGCAAGTAAGAGAGGTAGGAGTGAATTCCCAGTTCCCAGGTGTCACGGAAAGCTCTGATGGACTCGGGTTCCCCAGTTAAGTCCGAATCACTGTCTCTAAACGGTGACGATTGTCGATTCAAGTAAGGCTGGAAGTTAGATCCAAACTTGATTCCGTATGGAGGATCGATGTACACCATTTGTACTGTTCTAGCCATTGATTCCTTCTCGAGAAGACTATTGAGGACAATTAGGCTATCTCCAGCAATTAGTCGGTTTGTCCAGCTGTGGCGATGCTGGTAAAACTCGATTGCCTTACTGATCGACTCGTGCTCAGCTAAGGCTTCGAACAAAGGAGTTTGGCTCATCTCAGCCGTTTCCTTCGTAAGACCCTCAATAATCGTCAGCGGGTCGATCCTCTCATGGACATGAAGCGAGACTGTCGGAACCTCAAAACTAGTGCGTTCGGCCTTTGAAGACCACTCTAATTGGGGCGCATGGTGAGGATCAAATTCGTAACTCTTCGTTGGCAAGTCTTGGTCTGTTTCGACACTTACCAAGCCGACAGGTGGGTTGTTCAACCTCTCCTTGTCGGAATGTGAATAGCTCTCAATACTGTCGGTGGCCAATGCCTAATTCCTTAATGTGCAGTGCTGGGTGGTGGAGTTGCTGATTTGTGCCCCTACATGGGTACAGTGCGAAGACCTTTCGAGTCGAAGTGTTCAGTAAATCCGCTTGAAGTTGAGCACGAAGTACATCGGCTCGAAAATAGCTTCAAGACTGGGTCACCGCGCCAATTTCGCTGGCGGTAGTTTAACAATTAGCGGCAATCGAACGACAATCTGACGGTCAGGCCAGCAAGGCGACTAAGAGGAGAGTGTCGAGGGGTTTTTCACTTCCTCAAGATGAGGAGCCGCCAGAATCGAGCGCAAACGCTCGAATTGATCCTCTATCCATTGAGCCACTTCTGCCCAATCATCTCTGTTGTCCCGTGTCCAAGATCTCTCAACACGAATGCTCCTGCCAGCCTTAGCGGCATCCAGTACGTCTTCGGAGAGCCGCTGGTCTGGCAACTGTTCCTGAATGTCCCACGAGAACTGGCGCATTCTTTCTTGGCTTGTGACTGGCTCTTCAATGCCGGCCCGAATGTTGAGCCAAAGCGTATCGGGGTTCCCGATGTAGAAGCCAATGCAATCGCCAAATTCATTGCAGGAAGTCGACCGCTGAGATCCGCCTCGCCAGTTTTCCTTCTGTCCAGGTACACCGCCTGTCGACTCCATCAAGAACGTCCAAAATTCTTCTGTGACGGTCACTCCGCCCGCTCTCAGTTCAACTTCAACTGCAACTCCGCATCGTTGTCCGAGTTGCTGGCACCGCTTCGCATATGCCACATAGTGTTGTTCATAGGGATTGATCACCCATTCAGCGTGTCCTGGTATTGCCACCATCGAGCAACCACCAACTTTGGATCCCGATGGATAACGGCTAGCAGGGTGAATGTTGGATGTGATCGCTGTTCCCTGTAGTCTATGAACGTTGTCCGAATCCAGATCCAGAAGAGCAGAAGTTAGATTGAGAATAGACTGTCTCCCCGTGGGTTCAGAGTGCCATGGTCCATCAGCAATTTGCCAACGGATAAGGGGAGCTTCATCCGATTGGTCGGCATCGTCGTGCCAGGGCCACCGAAGAAGGGCTCTGTAGGCGAGATCCTCACTTCTACGTTCTAGAGTCTCTGCATTCCATTCGGCTTCCTGTGCCAAACGTCGTGTCATGCGGATCGAACTCTCACTGTAGACCTTGCGCTTGACGTCGAACGGATCCGTTCCCATCGTAGCGTTGGGAACACTCCCACTTAGTGTTAGGTTCGCGAGCTGATCGCGATACTGGCTATGGACTTCTATTGCGTTGTCACCTAGATACCTTTTCCACTGGTCTGTTAGTTTCTGAGGCATTATGTGTTCAATCGTTAGACTCTGGCGCGATGGAGCTTCCCCTTGTAGTTCATCTTGTTCCATTAGTTCACACAATACTGCAAAGGCCGACTTCGTTGCACTTCCACCGTAGGCCTTTCGCCCTTGGATACCTTCAATCACCTCCTGATCTCGAGGTGCTCCAATACGCTGGTTGCGGAGCCTTCGGATTCGATCAATCCAGCTTTGTGCGAAATTTTCTGGATCGGCGGGACCCGCACCAAACGCAAGTTCGGCGATACCTTTGTTCATTCCGGCGGTTGGCCGACCGGAAAGCCAAAGACGAGTGATCCACGTCCCAATTGCACCCACGGCACCTGCCAATTCCTCGCTAGAGATCTCCGGTGTACTACCACCAGAAGCTTCATCCAGCATTCGCAAAGTCAAAGGACGATGGACATCGAATCCCATCTCTCGAAGATGTCTAAGTTCTTTCGATACTTCCGTGCTTGAATGCTTTCCCGATGTACCGGTCAGTTTTCCGTATAGAGGTGCAAGTCGAGCCAGCTCTTTACACAGGGATGGTCGATCCGCTGTTCTCCCCATCCTCAACGACCATCGTCGAAACTGCTCATAGGTTTTGTCGGTACCTTGGACTTCGCCGGTGCGCCAACGCATTACGTCTCGAAGGAACATGTCGATGGGCTGTGACGAGTGTTCCGCACCTAGTGCTTGTTCGATTGACTTCCAGTACCTGTCGTGAAGTTCGCCCTGCTCTTCTTCCTCAAGCCCGATTAACAACCAATTCTTGACCTTCTCACTCTCCGTAAGCGGACGGCCAGTAGCGTTCAAACTCTCAAAGATCTGCTGTGGATCGTCCGAGCTGCCAAGAGCAATACTGACCACTTGGAGCTTCTCCAGACCTGCAAGGAGACGAGCTGTTTCATATCGTCCTACTAGCCTGTGAGCAATTCTCCACGCCTGTGCCACAGCACCGGCACCTGTGGGATTGCCTGCGAGGCCGCTTCGATACTCTTCTTCATCGCCATCTTGAAGTCGAAGCTTGCGTCGATGCTTGTCAGACTTAATTCCGGCGTTCGTCAGACGGTGGTAACGAATGAACTCGGAGTCCCAATGTCCGCACTTTCCATCCGGTCCCAATTTCGCTGCGATACAAGCAAGTAGGATGCTTACAGTCGTGAGTCGTTGTTGACCGTCAACCAGACGGTGCGTGGGAAGAACTCCTGGCGGACCAGGTTCCGGAAAGGTCAGAAGTGTGCCGGCGTAGTGCGTGGCCTGCTCGGTTGCATCAGCGATCGCAAGGATGTCTTCAACCAGCCTCTCAATGTCGGACTGTTGCCAACAATATCTGCGCTGCCACCGTGGCACGACGAACTGCACTTGACCGTTGAGTAACTGAAGAAACTCGATGTGTTGCGTTTGCACAGTCTGATTTGATGTCGTTGAGGCGCAGAATCATATCAGCCCCTGCCGATCAGCAGATGCTGTTGATCGGTGCTATTCCTCGTCGTTCTGGTCACTCAGCTCTCAGGTCTTCACGGAGAGTTAGGCGTGAGTTTTTAGAATGAGCACCTAGCTCTATCGTCATTCCACCCGTACACACACGACATTTCGATCTACTGTTCAATCAGATCGCCCAAACGAATATGACCTCCGAAGAAATCCAAACGCTGATTCAGCCGTTCGTCGAACGGATCGGCGGGCTAATGCATGCGCTTCGGCACATCACGCTCGAGTACGGCTACATCGATTCTGGATTCATTCCGGCTATTGCCGACGTATTCAATCTGAGCCAGGCTGAAATCCGCGGTGTTATCAGCTTCTATCACGATTTTCGAACCGAACCGCCAGCCAAGCATCGGGTGCGCATCTGCCAAGCGGAAGCCTGTCAGGCACTCGGAACTCGCAAGCTGATCTCGCAAGTCGAGGAACATCTGAACCTATCGATGGGTCAGGCTTCCAAGGACGGTGCTGTTGAACTGAAGCCCGTGTATTGTCTCGGTTTGTGTTCGGTCGGCCCGTCAATGGAAATCGATGGGCAACTCATCGGTCGTGCCTCCCTGGATCATGTCAGGGGAGTGATTGAATGAAGGCACGTCTATCTGACGACTCTTGTGCACGAGCACTAGGTTCCGCCCAAATCGCCGCAGAGCTGATTGCTAGAAACATTGAGGTCGAGCTTGTCGGATCACTCGGCATGCATTGGGCTGAACCCTTATTGCAACTCGAAGAAGACGATTCAGTTTTCTCGTTCGGAAACGTCACAGCATCTGCCGTTGGACGACTTGTGGAATCCGTCGAACCGAACGACGACCCATCTTCTAGTCCCCACTTTCTTCAGCCCATCGAGACTCAGCCGTTTCTTGCGGGTCAACAACGACTAGTGTTCGACAACGCAGGCGTGCAACATCCGTTGACATTGCCAGTTCCGACGCAACTGGAGCGTATTCTCGAGTCTGACCCAACAGAGATCATCGATGCCATTCAAACCTCCGGTTTGCGCGGTCGAGGAGGTGCCGGATTTCCTGCTCACATCAAATGGCGAACCGTAGCGGAGACTGAATCGGATCAGAAATACATCGTCTGCAACGCCGATGAGGGCGATTCAGGCACCTTCTCGGATCGAATGATCATGGAGGCCGATCCCTTTAAGTTGATTGAGGGAATGGTCGCAGCCGGATACGCGACTGAAGCAACTAGCGGAATCATCTATCTGAGATCCGAATACCCCGTCGCTCTCGAATACCTCAACAAGGCAATCGAACTCGCTTACGAGAACAACATCCTGGGCAAGAATCTACTGAATTCCAATTTCAGCTTTGACTTGGAAGTGTTTGTCGGAGCCGGCGCTTACATCTGCGGCGAAGAGACCTCATTGCTAGAGAGTCTCGAAGGAAAACGCGGTCAGATTCGATTCAAGCCCCCTCTTCCAGCGATCGAAGGTCTGTTCGGTAAGCCGACTCTCGTCCACAACGTAATTACCCTAGCTTCGGTCCCAGGAATCTTCGACATCGGCCCAGCCGAATACGGAAGTCTCGGTGTCGGTGCGTCCACAGGCACCATGCCGTTCCAAATTTCTGGCAATGTCAAACAGGGAGGCTTGATCGAGATTCCCTTTGGTGCGACAGTTCGTTCGCTCATTGAAGACTATGGACAGGGCACGTTCTCGGGTCGTCCCTTTCGTACTGTTCAAATCGGCGGACCGCTCGGAGCTTATCTGTCCGAACGCGAGCTCGACACCCCATTGACCTACGAAGCAATGGCAGAAATCGGGGCTGGAATTGGCCACGGCGGACTCGTCGTATTCGACGATACCGTTGACCTGCGGGAACAAGCGGAGTATGCTTTCTTGTTCTGCGAAATCGAGTCGTGCGGTAAATGCACGCCCTGTCGCATTGGTTCGGTGCGTGGAAAGGAAACCATGCGACGCTTTGTCGACGGACCAGACATTCGCGCGGTCCAGCTTGTTGAGGACCTGTGCGACGTCATGGAGCAAGCCAGCTTGTGCCAAATGGGCGGCATGACTCCGATACCCGTCCGCAGCGCCATGCAGAGATTTCCCGAAGACTTCAGCCGGATTAGACGATGAGACTCAGGGAAACCGATTACGGCACACCTTTCGTCAATGCCGACGAGAGCTCTTCTGCTGTAAAAGTCTCCATTGATGGTCACCAAGTCTCCGTCAACCCCGGAACTTCAATCATGCGCGCCGCCACAATGGCGGGCGTTCCCATACCCAAACTCTGTGCGACCGACTCCATCGAGGCTTTCGGTTCGTGTCGCATCTGCCTTGTCGAGGTCGAAGGCAGAAACGGGCTAGTTGCCTCGTGCACCGAGCCAGTTCAAGAGGGTATGGAGGTCTCCACTCAAACGCCGCAGCTGGAGAAGATTCGACGCGGCGTGATGGAACTGTACATCTCCGACCATCCGCTGGACTGTCTCACCTGTTCGGCAAACGGAGACTGCGAACTTCAAGACATGGCCGGTGCAGTCGGGCTGAGAGAAGTCCGCTATGCCGAAGGCGACAACCACCTGCAGATGCCTGTCGACAGTTCCAACCCCTACTTTGCGTTTGATCCATCAAAGTGCATCGTTTGCTCGCGTTGTGTTCGAGCTTGCGATGAAGTGCAAGGTACGTTCGCGTTGACTATCGATGGTCGTGGATTCGAATCCAAGGTTGCCACGTCTACCGACAACTTCATGGATTCCGAGTGCGTCTCCTGCGGTGCCTGCGTACAAGCTTGCCCAACAGCGACACTGATGGAGAAGAACGTAATCGAGCACGGTGTACCTGACCGGACGGTCCTGACTACGTGTGCCTACTGCGGTGTCGGTTGCTCATTCAAAGCGGAACTGAAAGGTGATCAGGTTGTGCGAATGGTTCCCTACAAGGACGGAATGGCCAATCACGGCGCCTCTTGTGTAAAGGGGCGATTCGCGTGGGGATACGCCAAGCATCCGGATCGGATTACTGAACCGATGATCCGAGACTCGATTCACGATCCGTGGCAGGTCGTGGATTGGGATACTGCGATTCAAACTGCAGCCGATCGATTCAAAGCCATCCAGAAGAAGTACGGCCGTCTAGCTATCGGAGGAATCACTTCGTCGAGGACAACTATCGAAGATGTCTATGCTGTGCAAAAGATGGTTCGTACCGCGTTTCGCAACAACAACGTTGACACCTGTGCGAGAGTGTGCCACTCGCCTACGGGCTACGGCCTCAAGAAGACTTTCGGAACATCTGCCGGGACCCAGAACTTCGACTCCGTCGAACACGCTGATGTCATTGTGGTGGTTGGAGCCAATCCCACCGAAGGCCACCCGGTATTCGCATCTCGCTTGAAGCAACGGGTTCGCCAAGGCGCGAAGCTGATAGTGCTGGATCCCCGACAAATCGACCTCGTGCGTTCTCCCCACGTCGAAGCTGCCTTTCACCTTCCGTTGCTTCCCGGAACCAATGTTCCGGTCATGAACGCATTGGCACATGTTGTAGCTAGTGAAGGACTGGTTGATGAGGACTTTGTACGTAGTCGTTGCGACACAGATGCATACCAAGAGTGGTTTGACTTCATCAAGCAAGAGGAAAACAGCCCAGAGCATGTAGCGGAAATCGCCGGTGTGTCAGCTGACGACATTCGAGGTGCGGCTCGACTCTATGCGAAGGCGCGAAATTCCGCCATCTACTACGGACTGGGAGTTACCGAACACAGTCAAGGTTCGACGATGGTCATGGCCATGGCGAATTTGGCAATGGCTACCGGAAACATCGGCAGACCCGGAGTGGGACTGTCGCCGCTACGTGGTCAGAACAACGTCCAAGGTGCTGTGGATGCCGGATCGTTCCCGCACGAACTCCCGGGCTACCGACAAATTACGGATTCGGAGACCCGTTCACTGTTCGAATCGGCGTGGAACATTGATATCGACCCAGAACCTGGATTGCGCATCCCCAACATGTTCGACGAAGCTTGTGCCGGCAACTTCAAAGGGATGTTCATCCAAGGGGAGGATTTCATGCAGTCCGACCCCAATACCAAGCATGTTGAAGAAGCCTTCAGTTCGATGGAGTGCGTTGTTATTCAAGATCTGTTTCTGACGGAAACAGCAAAGATGGCGCACGTGTTCTTGCCCGGCACTTCATTTCTCGAGAAAGACGGCACCTTCGTCAACGCCGAGAGAAGAATCAACCGAGTCAGGCCAGTTGCCAAGGCTGCGACGGGATTGCAGGAATGGGAGGCCGTACAACGTCTCGCCAATGCGATGGGTTATCCCATGGATTTCAAGAGCAGTTCAGACATCATGGACGAATTGGCTCGATTGACTCCACTGTTTGCCGGAGTGTCGTTCGAACATCTCGACAACGTGAATAGTGTTCAGTGGCCATGCAACGACGACGCGCCGTTGGGTACCCCAGTGATGCACATGGAGACCTTTGCACATGGCAAAGGTATGTTCGTCACAACGGAATACGAACCGACTAAAGAGCGTACTAACCGTCGATTCCCGTTGTTGCTGACAACTGGCCGCAGACTGGCCCAGTACAACGTCGGTACACAGACTCGCCGGACCGAAAACAACATCTGGCTAACAGAAGATGAGCTTGAAATTCATCCCGCCGATGCCGAGGTTCGTGGAATCCGCGATGGAGACTGGCTGTCCATCGCGAGCCGAATGGGCGAGATCACCTTGCATGCGAAGGTTACCGAACGAGTCAGCCCCGGAGTGGTCTACACCACCTTCCACCACCCTACCACCGGAACCAACATCATTACGACCGACCTATCCGACTGGGCAACCAATTGTCCCGAGTACAAGGTAACGGCCGTTGAGGTGCGACCAGCCAATCATCGTTCCAAGTGGAGCGAACAGTTCGCCGAACGGGAATCACGCCAACAGGATCTCTTGCCGACCGGAGGCTAGAGCACCAGGCGATCGCAACGTGAGCGTTAAGAGTCGCACCGTTCAGATTCGTCGAGTTGGTAGTGCAGTTCGATCCGATTCCGATATCGTAACGGTTGAAGAACCGCTCGAGATTCGTGTAGCGCACACCAGCAATGGCACTCAAGAGGTTGACAGTCTCTCGGTGACCATGAGAACTCCCGGCGATGACGAAGATCTCGCGTGCGGATTTCTGCTGAGTGAAGGCATCGTTGCCGATCTTTCCGATATCACCTGTGTTCAATGCGAAGCACCGCAAGAAAACTCAACAGAATCTGCAAACGTAGTCACAGCGACTCTAGCGAGTAGTGTGTTCTTCGATTCGGAGTCCCTGCTTCGCCATTTCTACACAAGCTCAAGTTGCGGTGTCTGTGGGAAAGTTTCGTTAGCCGCGGTCGATGTACATATACGACAACGAGAGCGGTCCAAGTTTCGGATTGCTTCTTCAACCCTCGTCGCGCTCCCCGAATCGTTGCGTGAACACCAGTCTGAGTTCCGCAAGACAGGAGGTTTGCACGCAAGCGCACTCTTTGATGCAGAAGGTCGAATCGTGCGAGTCCGCGAAGACGTTGGTCGGCATAACGCACTCGACAAACTGATCGGTTCCTTTCGAAATTCAAGCCTCGACCAAATCGCCAGTCTTGGATTGCTATTGAGTGGGCGTGCTAGCTTTGAATTGATTCAAAAAGCAGCCATCGCGGGTCTATCTTTTGTAGCCTCGATTGGACCTCCCTCCTCGCTAGCGATCGACTTGGCACAAGACCAAGACATCACACTCGTTGGATTCCTGCGTAACAATGAATACAACCAATATCACGGCGACCGTGTGATACATGATTGACTCATCGAACATCACTGCGATCATCTTGTGCGGCGGCCAAGGTGCCAGACTGAACGGTCTCGACAAGCCGTTGATCGATCTCGGTGGCAAGCGAGTCATCGAGTGCTTGCTTGGCCGTCTGGAGAGCCAAGCTGACACTCTGATTCTGTCGTGTTCAAGAAACGTCGCTCTGTACGAAGCACTTGGCCATCAGGTTGTGGTCGATGACACGCCGCATCGAGGGCCGCTTGCTGGACTCCACGAAGCATTCAATCATGTAGATAGCGAGTGGGGCCTGACGCTACCCGGAGATGTTCCCTTCGTCCCAAGGTCACTGGTTGTCCGGTTGCAAAGAGATGCGGAACTCTCAGGTATTGCTGTACCTTCCGTGGATGGCTATCGTCAAAATCTCTGTCTGCTGCTAAATCGTCCCCGCATGCTTGAGCTCTCCGAGTTCTATGCCGGCGGTGGAATTGCCGTCAAGCATTGGTTGGATCGCATAGGTGCACGACCTACTGACTTGTCCGACTGCGCCGAGGACTTTCTCAACATCAACACCGATGAAGACTTGACTAAAGCGACCGCTAGATTCCAACTCGACATTCGTGGAATCGCTTAAGTCTTTACGAATCGCAGCAACAAAATCCCTTGCAGGCGTATAATTGTCAGTCCAAGGATGGAATCCGTTGAGAAGTCGGAAGTTCTGACCTTCGTTGTACGTCCACACTTGTGGATGTCCACAGTTCAAAACTAGGAGCAACTAAATTAACAGTCAAGCGATGCAGATTCAGCCCAGCAGAGAAGACAACATCCTTTCAATCAACGTCACAGGACGAATTGACGGTTTGACAGCCAATGAGTTCGAGTCCGCCGTGACAGCAGAGATTGGCAACGACGATCGAGGAGTGGTGATCGGACTATCCGACCTCTCCTACATCAGTAGTGCAGGATTGAGATCCATCTTGATGATTGCCAAAACCCTTGGACAGAAAAAAGTGGGGTTTGCCCTCTACGAGGTGCCCGACTCGATTCTGGAGATCATCAAGATTGCGGGATTTGATCGAATCATTGACGTGGTCAATTCTCGCGAGGACGCTCTCGCTAGGATCGGCTAGTCGATCCCAAGATGCGTTCGTAACGAGCGCGTCTCTCCAGTCAGTCTTCTTGCTCGTCGGGTTGCTCTGCCGAATCCTCAGCAGTACTCATAAATTCCGATGGATCTAGCGGAAGCTGGATCTCCATCAGAGTCCACTCTCCCTCTTCGGAAGTGACATTGATCGTGCCCCCATGCTCCCTCACAATGTCGTTCGACATCGATAGTCCAAGTCCAGTGCCCTTGTCGGTCGGCTTGGTCGTGAAGAAGGGATTGAAGATTCGTTCTATTACCGACTGAGGCATACCGGTTCCGTTGTCGCGGAATGCAATGATGATCTGATCTTCCTTCCGCTGGGTCGTGCAAGTCAGCGTTGGAATGAAGTCGGTACTCGGATTCTCTTCCTTCAAGGCATTGAATTTCTCGTTGACCGCATAGCCGGCGTTTGTGACGATGTTGATGAACACTCGGCCCAAGTCCTGAGGCACGACCTTGACCTGACCGAGCGACTCGTCCAGTTCGAACTGCATGTCCAACTGAAAATCGCTGTCGGCAGCTCGGGCGCTGTGGAACGCCAGCTTGGCGTTTTGATCGAGCAGCCCATTGAGATCGGTTTCCGCAAACTCCTGGGTTCCGCGCCCCATCTTTAGCATGTCGTCGATGATTCGGTTCGCCCGTGCCCCGTGTTCGCGGATGCGAGCCAGATTGGAGACCAAGTCTTCGGAGTTCTCCTCGACCAGTTCGGCATCCATCTCACCGCCTGGATTCACTCGCTTGTCCGGATGGATGACTTCATCAATTAGTTCTTCAAGTAGTTCCTCAGATATTTCCGAGAAGTTCATGATGAAATTGAGCGGGTTGCGAATTTCGTGGGCGACTCCAGCGGTTAGCTCGCCCAAAGCAACCAGCTTTTCTCGCATGAGAATTTGATCTTGTGCTCGAACCAGTTCCTCGTTCGCAGATTCCAGCGCATCGTTCTTCTCGCGCAATTCCTCCGCAAGAAGTTCCACTAGGTTGAGTCTCTGAACTTCCAATGCGTGGCGACGGAAGATCTCAAGAGCCTGAGCCATTTGTGCGATCTCGTCCTTGCCCTCAACGACGACTTCAGCTTCGAGATCTCCGCCGGCCATGGATCGCATACGTTCAGACATGAGGTCAAGTCGGCGGAGAATGCGATTGCCGATGTAGAAGACCGAGACGAGGGTTGCGCCAAGAACACTGGCCACGCTAACGATGATCAACAGCAAACGTCCAGTGGCAACTGCGTTGGCCGACGACTGTGCGGCAAGCGCTGTATCAGACTGCGCTGTTCGAACGAGCTCTTCAATGTCGACGACTAGCCGCGCACCCAATTGCTGGTTTTGCAGGTACAAGGAATCCTTGCTGTCGTCCAAGTTGAACAACGCCGACTTCGTCGCGAAGATTCCATCTTGTTCCAGTCCGATTTCTGTCAGCCTCGAGAACATCGGATTCAACGTGGCGTACAGATCATCATCGAGAATCCGACCCAAGACTCGCTCGATTCCATACTCGTTGGTTTCGAAGCGATCCTTGAATGTCTCCATGAGTGGAGCGTCTTGCAAGGTCAAGGCGTTGGAAAGTAATTGCGCACTCACGGTCGCAAAGCGGCGCAGATCGACCAGATGCCTGTAGAGATCGAATTCCTCGAGCTTGAAGTGCTCATCGCGCTCAGCCGGTTCCTGATCACGAGTTTGGTAGCCCGTTACGAAATAGAACAGCTGTTGGTCGACTGCAGTATTGAGAAGGTTGAGGATTTCCGTCTCCAGCAATGAGAACTCGGCCTGAAGTCCATCCAGTTCTGCCGCGAGTTCAAAGTTCCTTGTAGCCAGCGAACTGACCGTGTCGATGTTGGCCAACATGGTCTCTCCCAGCCTCAAGATCTCTCCGATGAGCAAGGTATCCAGTCCACGGTCGCCGAGCGAAGCAAGCTGTTCCTGAAACTCTTTCTTGTCCGCTTCGACTTCTTCGCGAACTGACTCGAGTTCCTCTTCGTTGACGGCTGAGGTGAGCAATGAAGCAGCTGCAACAATCTCGCCGCTCTTGATCGAGAAGGCAAACGCCGCTTCCATGTCGGGCATGCTGACTTCGTAGACGCGTTTTTGCGCTTTGTTGATCTGCTCGAGATAGACCAAACCGACAAGACTTGCTGCGAGGGTGAGCAAGACTGCGAAAGAGAGTGCTAGCCCAAGTTGAACCGAGATTCGGTTTCTTAGCTTGAGTGTTTGCTCCAGCCGACTCGGCTGATCTACTTCCGCCATGGCAGTGTGATGTCGTCTAGCGAATCAACGGCCCGATAGCTACCGTTTGCCGTGAGGACTGTCATGAATACTTGGTCCGATCCCTGATTGTCGTCGACGTAGTTAAGCTGAAAGCCCTCGATGTCGACGTTTTCCAAACTGCGAATGGCTGCGAGAAAACCCATTCTCGTCAGGTCTCTGCCCGCACTCTCCAACCCCAAAATCGCCAGCCTTCCGACCAGATAGCCTTCGAAGGAGATGAATTGCGCCTCGGCCTCGGGATCGAACGCTTCAAGAGCTGCTTGATAGGAACGAGCAATATCCAACATGTCGCCTGTTGGCAAGGGAACTACCTGCGACACCATTACGCCGTCGCCGTTCGTCCCCAACGTCTGCGCCAGAGCATTGCTGTTGACGAACGAGATGTTGATGAACAGCGCATCCACACCAATCTCTCGTGCCCAAACGATGAATTCGGCTGAAGGCTCATAGCTACCGATCATGATGATTGCATCGGGGTCGGATTCTCGAATATCGAGTAAAGCTGTCCGGACATCGATCGTATTGCGACGATACACGCCAGCCGACAGAAGCTTGAGGTCGCGTCGCTCCATCGCAGCTTTCGCACCGTTATAGCCTGCTCTACCGAACGAGTCGTCCTGGTAGAGAATTGCAATCTTCTCTGTGCCTCCCTCTTGCGTGAGAAAAGCAACCATGGCTTCGGTTTCCTGTGCGTAGGATGCGCGAAGATTCACGACGTAGGGATTGTTGACTCTAAGGAACGCAGCGCCAGTTTGCGGACCGATGTAAGGCACCCCAAAGTTTTCGCAAATAGGAACAGCAGCACGGGAAGTCGGCGTTCCAACCGCACCAATGAGCGAGAACACATCGTCAACTTGAATGAGACGCTGTGTGTTTTGAATGGTCAGTTCGGGTTCGTAGCCATCGTCCAGCGTCGTTAGCTCAATCCTGCGTCCGTGTACGCCTCCCTGATCATTGACTTCCTTGAACGCTGCAAGCAACCCAAGACGCATTCCCTCGCCGGATGCTTGGTTCAGTCCGGACAGAGCACAAGACTGACCGAACACCACACGATCATCATAGATTCCCTGATTCAATCCGCTCGATCGATTCAGGCTGTCCGCGACCTCGTCTTCTGTCTCGTCGGAATTCTGAGATAGAACGGGCGTGCACAGCACGACCAAGGCAAATGCCGCTAGGAATCGAAATAGCTGCCCAGGCAGCAGAGCGAGTTGAACTAGGTACTCGTTTTCTTGATCAGGCAAAGACAGTTCCTGCCATTCTCATACACGTAGGACACATCGTCCATCAAATTCTTGACGAAATGCACACCGACACCCCCTACCCGTCGCTCCTCCAACGACGCGTCGAGATCCGGTTCCGGAGCTTCGTTCAATGGATCAAAGGGTATTCCGTCGTCGGACATGCGCACTTGCAAGGCATCCTCGCCATAGGACACATCAATCTCGATGGTGTGGGTCTTATCGTCGCTGAAACCGTAGGAGACGATGTTGGTGAACAATTCATCAATGGCTAAATGCATGGAGAACACCGCCTCTTGAGGCAGGTCGTGCTGTTCTGCAAAACTCTCTAGCAATTCCAAGAATCGCGGAAAGTCTTCGATCCGGTTTTCAAGTTCGATTCGACAAGTAGCAGACATGCTCACGTAACACACAGAACGAGGCAAGTGATATCGTCCGACTGCGGATTCGAACCCGTGAATTCTCGAACCTTGTCGAAAACACGTTCGGTCGCCTCCTCTGCATCTCGCGGGGGCGTACCGCCATCAAAGACACCCTTGAGACGCTCCATGCCAAACAGCGATTCATCGGCACGTTCGGCTTCATTGACACCATCCGTATACATGACCAGCATGTCGCCAGACTCGAACTTAATCGTGTTCAGACCAAAGTCAGTGGAAGCAATCACACCCAGAGCAATGCCTGCAGTGGGTTCCAATTCCTCTGCCGAGCCATCCGCCCGGAAGATCACTGGATTGTTATGCCCCGCATTGGAATAGACGAGCTCCTTTGTACTCTCCTTGTAGGTTCCGTAGAACAAAGTAACGAACATCATTGACTCGTTTTGCTGTTCCAGCATGTCGTTAACCTGGCTAACTACCTCGGAGGGATCTTCCTCTCCGATCATGGCACCCCGCATGAGAGTCCAACTCGACATCATGAACAACGAGGCCGTAATTCCCTTGCCCGACACATCGGCGATACACAGTCCCACCTCGTCGGTCGTACCGTGGTGGCCCAGAGTTCGAACGTCGAAGAAGTCCCCTCCGACCTCCCGCGCCGAAACCATGTTGCCGAAGACGTTGAACTTCTCCGAGCTTGGAAAGGACTTGGGCAAGACACTCTGCTGCATCTGTGCCGCCGTGTCCAATTCACTCTGAATGCTAATGAGCCTCTGTTGGTTCTGGACATGCTGCTTCGCGATGCGTACCGCTTCGGAAGTTCGATTGATCGTGGTCTTCAAATCTTCGAAGTCGACCGGCTTGGTTACAAAATCGAATGCACCGCGATTCATGGCTGATCGGATGTTCTTCATGTCGCCATAGGCCGAGACCATTACAGCTTTGATTTCGGCGTTGATCGACGGAATGTTGTCAAGCAACGTCAATCCATCCATCACAGGCATGTTGATGTCCGATAGAACAATCTCGATATCCGGGTTCTCTCTCAGCACGTTCAACGCTTCGCGGCCGTTCTGAGCGAACTCCAGCTGGAAGACTCCGCGCCTTACTTCGCGGCGCATTCGTTGCCGCATGAGATCCTCGAGATCGGGTTCATCATCGACCACGAGTATGTGACAGAGACTCGATTCGTTCATGAACTATTGGCCTTTCGTTTCCGTGATGTGCTCCGTATCCGAACGTGTGACTGACTCAAGCACATTGCTAATGGTAACAATGGAGGAGTTGGACTGACTGAAAACTAGTGGAGTGGACCTGCATCCCTTTGTTCGTCATTCCGCTTCAACCATTTTTCGAGACACCACTACATCCACTTCCATCTCTGCTGAACCATCTCCCACGGTGACTCCTTTGGTGGGAGGAACATCGCGGTAATCTCGTCCGTAGGCAACGACGATGTGCGCACTGTCGGTCGCAGTCGGATTGGTCGGATCGAAAGATCGCCACCCGTGCTTTGGGAGAAAACACTCGACCCAAGCATGTGTTGCGTCTCCAATCGATGGTCGCAAGTCGTTCGGTTCATCGTAGAGATAGCCCGAAACATAACGCGCAGGAATACCCCAACTTCGAGCAATCGCAATCATTAACTGCGAGATGTCTTGACATACGCCTTCCCGGTGAACCAGCACATCGTCAACTGTCGAATCAATGGTCGTTCGGCCCGGTGAATACGTGATCGTCTCCGACAAGCGGTGTTTCAGGGACTCTAGGAATGTCAGTGGCGTCTGAAGGTCCAAGTCACCGAGCAGTTCGCACCACGACTTGAGATCGACGTTGGTCTTCGTCAGTTCGCTCGGCTGAAGATACTCCCACACACTCCAGTCTTTGCTCGTTTTCGTTAAGTCTTCCCATTCGTCAGTCTCTTTCTTGCTGGTGGGTTCGTCGTTGTCGAATCGAACTACCTGGGAGCTACTGGAAATTACAAGATCCTTATGTGGGCGATGAACATCGAAGTAGTGCCGCGTGTTGCCCCAGAAATCGGTGTCTTCCAGAATCAGAGTATTGGGTTCGACATTCAGCGAGTACGTCTGCAGTTGTTGGCGATCACTTGATCGGGGCTTCATGCACAAGGACATGACGCTCGAGCGCTTGGTGTCTTCATAGAAGTACGTTGTCTTGTGAACAACGTCGTAGTGAACAATGCCGAGCCGATCAGACACGGGTGGAGTCGTCGAATTCATAGTTGAACCATGCCGCTGCCATGTGTTCGTGCAACCGCAATGCAAGGTTCTGCGCCAACGTCAGGATCCTCTGTTGCTCATTACTATCCGGCCATTCATATTGCAACAAGGAAATCAGACGACCTGCGTAGCGATTTGCCCGTGCACCGCTACGTGTGCCAGGCGCTTCACCAAGCACTTGGAAGTGTTCGACAATTTGGTCCAGTGAAAAATAGATCGAGTTGGGGAGTCTTCCATCGGTTACCAGCATATTAAGCACATCGTTCGGTTCGATCTGCAATCCAAAGTAGCGCTGATAGGCCTCATCGGCTTGAAAGCAGTGCAAGAGACTCCACCAGTCGTAGTCTTCCAGTTCCTGATGCCTTTCTTTCGTGGAGTCGGCAGTCTGAAACAGCAACAGCGCGCACATGAGCTGCGTGTGTTCGACCATGCGACCGATTTGGAGAAACTCCCAACCTTCGTCTCGATAGAGAGTTGCTGAAGCAACGCCCATGAACGTATTGACATCCTGCACCATGTCGGCGTAGAAGTGCTGTGGGTTCATGACCCAAATGTCTTCAATGTGCTGATTGCGTATGCGAAAGTACGCCTTGTTGAGACAGAGCCACATCTCCGAGCTTACGCAGTGGCGGATCTGCCGAGCATTCTCTCGACCCATTTCGAAGCAACTTACGATGGAGTAGTCATTGGCTCGAACAAAGGTCAAATCGTCAGCGAGGGTAAAGGAATCCGCCAATCCCCACCGCTCCTCTTCATCCGACCAGTCTCGGTCGCCTCCGACCATAGAAGTGTTGCTGAGATTGGCGTAGATTCTTTCCCAGCCGAAGTGAATGTGTGCGATGGGTCGATCAATCAACGCACCGATCTGTAGTTCCATCAGACGGCTGAAGTGTTCCGCTCTCTTGAGGTAGCGTCCGATCCAGTACAGGCCTTGTGCGCTGCGTGAAAGCATCAGTCTTCCACAACCCAGATGTCTTTGGCGCCGCCTCCCTGACTGGAGTTCACCACCAGACTTCCCTCTCGGAGCGCTATGCGACAGAACGCACCACCTACGATCCTCGTCTTGGCACCAGTTAGCACAAATGGTCTTAGGTCCACGCAGCGTGGTTCGAACCTTCGGTCGATCCAGCACGGAGCCCGCGACAGGGCCAGCTCGGGCTGAGAAATGTAGTTGGCAGGATCAGATCTCAACTCTTCGATGAACTTCTCGCGTTCCTCCGGAGTGGCTCGCGTTCCGATGAACAGCCCATAGCCTCCAGACCCTCCAACTGGCTTGACCACAACGTTGTCGATGTTGTCCAGCGTGAACTGCAACCCCTCGTCGCGACGACACAGGTGCGTCTCGACGTTTTCGAGAATCGGCTCTTCGGACAGGTAGTAGCGGATCATGTCGGGAACAAATGCGTAGACCGACTTGTCGTCGGCAACTCCTGTACCTGGCGCATTGACCAACGCAACATTGCCACGCCTATAGGCATGCATGAGTCCGGGTACACCCAAAATGGAGTCCTCTCGGAAGAACAACGGATCCATGAAATCGTCGTCGATGCGTCGGTAAATCACATCGACTCGACGCAAACCGGATGTTGTTCGCATATAGACGAACCCATCATGGACAAGCAGGTCTCGCCCTTCGGCCAGTTCTGCACCAATTTCATTGGCGAGAAACATGTGCTCGTAGAAGGCCGAGTTGAACACACCGGGCGTCAGCAAGACGATGCACGGATCATTGCTACCAGAGAGGTTGAACTCGCTCAACGTCTCGTATAACCACTGTCCGTACTGTTCGACCTCTCGAACCCGACAATCGCGATAGATAGTGCGGTAGTTCGACTTGGTAGCCTGTCGATTCGCGATCATGTACGAAACACCCGACGGAACTCGAAGGTTGTCTTCGAGCACTCGAAAACCGTCGTGAGTGCGAACTAGATCTGTTCCGCAGATTCCCACCGGAACGTCCAGTGGCATCTGAACTCCGTGCATTTCGATCCGGTATTGCGGACATCCCTTCACCATGTCTACGGGAATGACACCGTCCTTCAGAATCTGCGCCTTGCCGTAAACATCAACGAGAAAGTGATTGAGAGCGTTAACTCGCTGCGTTAATCCTCGTTCCAGAAGATCCCACTCTTTGGCTGGGAGAATACGAGGAATGCAGTCAATGGGAATGATGCGTTCGGTAACTTCGTCCTCACCGTAGAGAGTGAAGGAAATGCTCTGACTGGAGAACGCTCGAGTTACGCGTTCTTGAATGCTATCGAGGTCTTGAGCCGACATCGAAGTCAGCTCGTTGAAGAGAGTCTTGCAGTGCGCGCGAGGATTGTTCGACCCGGCAAACATCTCGTCGTAAAAGACGGGATCGTGATCGTAAGAGTCGAAGTCGATGAGCTAGACCTCGTTGTTGCAGTTCAAAAGCAAGCCGTGCAAATCTCAGACTCGAAAAGCTGTTGACTGATGCTAAGTTTAAGTGTGTGGCGAATGCAAGACAAATAGTCGAAGCGAAAATTTCGAAACTTCGCCCGGAAATTCGGTGATTTCAGGGCTATACGGACCCGGATTGACTAGCTCACTCAACCCTCTTCCGCTATTCGTTGCTGCTCTGCAATGGTTCCAACGTCAACGCAACGATTTGAGCATTTAGAGGCGGTCTCCCTAGAGTCGCGACGCGAAGTACTTGTAGCTATTCCCCATATCGCATGTATTCTTAAATCATGCGATACTGTCAATCCGATTCATTACCTTTTCCCATTTCTACTCGAATCCAGCCGCGGATTGCCGCCACGGCCCCGCGACCGAGAGGGTTCTTGGTGCTAGCTCTCACTAACCCAGGGTTCTTGTCGTGAAAGCTACATCCACCAATCAGCTAGTAGAGGCTGTACTAGGGATAGTCTCATCCAACGAGTTCCTTGCCGTAACAGTTCTCGTATTGGGATTGATACTCGGCATCGTCGTTCGAGCAATCTTGCTCCGATTGAGCCATCGATTTAGCGACAGCGCGGAAGGCTACTTGAACAGTCTCGAAGTCGCTCTCGAACGTATTGCTCCCATAGCGTTTTGGGCGATTCTCATTTTCTCAGTGCTCTGGTCCGTTCAGATATTGGAAATCCAGAGCAAGTGGCAGTTTCTCTCGCTGATATCCGAGCAAATACCGAAGTTCATTTTGGCGATCGCCATCATTCTTCTGGCTCACCTTCTCGGAACCGCAGTTCGAGACATCCTTCGTCGAACGATTACCGATACACGTATCGGTCGGCTCTCGGGATCCGCCGCCTATCTCGTCGTGATCCTGTTGGGGTTGATCGTGAGCCTCCAGCAAGTGGGCATCGACATTTCGTTTGTCGGCATCGGTATGTTGGTCTTTGTTGGGGTATTCGCCATCACGCTTGGGTTGGCATTTGCGGCAGGAGCACAGCACCACGTGGCAAATCTCATCGCGAGACAGGAATTGACTCGCTACAAGGTTGGGGATCGCATTCGAATCGACGATATCGAAGGAACCGTAACGGATATTGAGCGCACCAAGATCGTTTTGTTGACAACTGAAGGTTTAGCTACCGTACCAGCATCCAGATTCGCGCAAACCGTCGCGCTGGTCGTGTCGGATCAAGACTGATGGCGACGCTCGAATCAGAAGCCGCAAGTGTTTCTCTGAGACCTCACGGTATGGTCCTGGAGTTCGCACGACTCCATCCCCAAGAATTCTCCCGAGTCTTGTCCGGATGTGATGCATCAGAAGTCAGAACCATACTCGGATCGATGTCAGATGCACAGCTCATTCCCGTGCTTGCGTATCTGAAACGGGATATTTCGTCTACATTCCTGCAAGATCAAAATTCTGACACTTTGGTCTCGTGGCTGAATCAAGCAACAGTGGACGAAGCTGTAAGAATGATCCGCAGACTGGGCGCAGATTCTCTTGACGAGATCCTGCCAAGACTGCAGGACTCTGGAAAGAGACGTGCTCTTGGCCACTTGCTTGTAGTCGGAAGGAACACCGTGGGCGAACTTGCGGACAAGGACTTCATGGTCTTCGCCAGTTCAGAACTCGTGGATAGTGTTAGGTCAGCGATTCAAGCGACGGATGATCGAGATGCGATAGAGTCGGCAATCGTTGTGAATGAAGACGAATCTGTGGTGGGTCTGATTGACTTCGTTCTGCTGGCACAGGCGAAGAGCAGTGCTCCAATCAGTTCCTGCGTTCGACGAACTACATTGATTCCGGCGAGTGCACGACCACAATCGGTCGTCCATCTGGCCGATTGGCACCGCATCGACCGTCTACCAGTCGTAGACCAGGATTCAGTTCCCATAGGCGTAGTCCGGTGGGAACAGATAGCCGAGATTTCCCCCTCCCAGAACGAGACCGAAACCGGGGACTTCAACATTTTCCTTGAGTTACTCGGTTCTATGTTCGATGTAGGCAAGGAGCTCCTCGACCTGCGGCAACGGCAACCATCGAAATGACACTCGCCGCCGTCGCAACGCTCAAGCAACACTTCGTCGACTACTTTCCATCGGAAGCCGCACGAGTGCTTCAGTCTCTTGCGATCGAGGAACTAGTCGAGGAGTCTCGAGGACTTGACCAACGTTCGTTTGAGGATGTACTCGATCTGCTTCCGCCAATTCAGGCAACCGCGGTATTCGAAAAGTCTAACGAAGAAACCCAGCGAGAGTTTCTACTTCATGCTCCGCCTCGACTACTCCTGAAGGTGTTGCTTCCGATCGAGGCTGAAGACAGACACAGATTGCTCGAACTCCTTCGGCCGTCGGAACGCACGGCAATCACGAGTCTGCTTGAGTTTTCTCCAAATTCGGTCGCCACGGTCATGGAGTCTTCCATTGGTAGCGTTCAACTCCAGATGACTGTGAAGGAAGCCCGGCATCAAGTTAGGAGCCAAGCAACCGAACCTGACTCATTTGTCTTTGTGACGCGAGATGACAACAGTCTGGTCGGACGCGTCAGCATGCAAGACCTAGCCCTTGCACAGGGAGAGCAACTAATTGCAGAGCTAGTCGAGGACCCAGATTCCGCTGTGGCCATTCACGTTTCCGATCCCTACGACTCCGTTGCGGAATTGATTGAAGGAAGCGAAATCGATGCCTTACCCGTAGTTGATGAGCATCAAAAGTTGATAGGAGTAGTACGACACGAACAGCTTAGGAGTGTTGTCGAGACCAGTGCTCAGACTGACATTCAGAGAATGGTTGGAGTAAGTGTGGATGAGCGAGCACTATCTCGCGGCTCTCTTGCCATTCGACATCGGTTCCCGTGGCTGTTCATCAATCTCTTCACTGCATTCTTCGCGGCCGCGATCGTTGGTATGTTCGAGAGTTTAATCGCGCAATTTACTGCGCTCGCTGTGTTGCTTCCCGTAGTTGCTGGTCAGAGCGGCAATGCTGGATCTCAAGCCATGGCAGTTGCGATTCGTGGCCTTGCGCTAAGGGAGATTAGCTTCCGAGAGTGGTTCAAGATGTTCAGGAAAGAACTGTTCGTGGGAGTGACCAATGGCCTGTTGATCGCGATGGTTTGCGCTGGTGCCGTGTATCTCTGGAGCGGCCAATCCGTGGGGCTCACAATCATCATTGCGCTGTCCATGGTGATCGCCATGGCGGTTGCCGGAGTTGCCGGTGCCTTGGTTCCCATGCTCCTTACCCGATTCGGTCAGGATCCGGCGACGGCTTCGTCGATAATTCTGACGACGATAACAGATGCAGTTGGATTCTTCGTATTCCTCGGAATTGCTCTAATGCTGTCTGCTCTAATCTAAGTGCTAGACCTTTAGTGTTCGGCATCTAGAAGCCATGGTGGGCACGTTTTAGACAATATTTCCTACACGGGGAAACATCGCATGTACCGCAAGCAATGCATCGCAGAAAGGTTGGTTCTACAACGTCACGATGGAAACTCGAAGCGCTATCGAGTACAACAGTTTCGACACCCTGCTCTGAAGCACAATTTGGGAAGTGTTGAATGATGTACAAGTACGAGATCATCCTCTACTGGAGCAACGAGGACGGCGTATTTATCGGCGTAGTACCTGAACTGCCAGGCTGCATGGCTCACGGCGCAAGTCAGTGGGACGCATTGAAGAACGTCAATGAGGCAATTCAGCTGTGGATAGATACTGCGCAAAAGTACGGAGACGAAGTTCCCCAACCTAAGGGCGAGCGACTGATGTACGCTTGAAGACGGTGTTTCGACCCAGACATGAGAGTCCCGAAATAAAGAATTGATTCTTAAAGACTTTCGAGTCTCATGAGCGAGAGAAAATGGGATGGGAATTCGACACGACTTGCTCGGTGAAACACGTCTACCACACTCCGAAGACAACGTATCGCCATACAACCCGCACCCGGCATCAGAGCGTCAGGAATAATTGCCTGTGAACGTAAAATTCACTCACCAACCAAGAACGGATCATCTGTGAAGCGTATCGGCGCAACCCTAGCCATCATCGGTTCATCCATGTCACTGCTCCTCGCAAGCTTTATCGTGTTGACCTTCATGTCCCTTGCCTTGGCTCAACAGCTCTCTGGACATATGTTCGAGCAACTTGACGAGGCAGGGTTCGATGAGTGGGGCATTCCGGTTTACGAGAGTCTGCAAGCATATGTAGTCTCGAGTCTGAATTGGCCCTTTGCCGTGATAGCAATGGTAATGTTGGCGGCGAGTATCAATATTGTCGGCTCGACACAGAAGCTTCCAAGTATCGTTGTGGTTATTGTTGCGCTCTTCGGCTCTGTTCTCGGATTTTCAGCGGCTGGACCATTCACCAACTTCGGGATCCTCTGTTTGGTCACACTTCTCGGAGCAGGTACTGTACTCGGCACAGACCTTGCAAAAGAAAAAGCAGAAGCAGGTTCGGGCGAGACCGAATAGGCCAACGCCGGTCTGCGTTCGTCGCAATGCAGCGAGCTACACAACCCTGCGCCTGATGCGCCAGTTTCACGGATCAGAACTAGGTTCAAGTCTGTCAATACTCTCGTTGACGAATCCTCGAAAGACAAGCACCGCCTGACCTACCCCGAGTCGGATTGCAGTACTTTCCTGATCCGGACACCGAAGACACCTGATTCTCGAATTACCATCGCATGGGCGGCAGATCGCATCGGTAGTTTTGCAAAATATATGCAAATGAAGGTAGACGGAACTACTTAAGGTTCTCGACATGCGGGTTCGCGCAACGTCAGCCATGAACATCACACGTTCAATCACGGAACTCCCAAATTGAACAGTTCAACTCAATCATCTGTTGTCCGAGTTTCACTCGACAATTCAACAATCTCCTTCGCCCGCTTCGAAGACATACGCAACTTGGCGTTGCAAGCTCAAGCCAACAGCGACATTCGCGCACTCGCAATCGATCTGGATGTCGAACCTTATGATCCCAGCACGATGGGACCGTGGCCTGAACGCCTTGCATCAAGAGCAGTCGCAGGTTCACATGGACCGGGACCGATTGTGGAGCAAGACTTGATTCGCGCCCTGCGCGATGTACTGAAACCTACAGTTGCGATCATTCATAGTTCGCTGAGCGATTTCGCCATCGATCTGGCTTCCATCTGTGATCTTCGGCTTGCCGTCGAAGGAGCTCAAATGATTGACACTCGCGTGGTTTCAGGTCGTGCCGCAGCCTCCGGCAATGCCTACATGCTCCCTCGATTAGTGGGACTCTCTCAGGCGATGAGGATTTCTCTATTGGGAGAAGAACTGACAGCCAAAGAAGCACTCCGAATCGGCTACATTCATCGGGTTATTCCCAAGTTGGGTGCCGTCGAGGCAATTGATTCCTACATCGAGGGTTTGGCCAAGATGCCAACTCGAGCATGGGAAGTGCACAAGATGCAGGTGTTGGGACAGCTTGATCAGGACTTCGACACCGCTATGGTGCACAGTTTGGGAATACGACAGACCCATGTGATCAAGGATCGTATGGAAGGCATCAAGGCGTGGCGTGAACGGCGAGATCCGGAGTTCACCGGCAAATGAACAACGGACCAGAACTCTTAGTCCGAGACGAGGATGGTGTCCGACATCTAATCCTCAATCGTCCAGAAAAGATCAATGCGATTGACTATTCCCAGCATCTAAGGCTGATGGAGTCCTTCGAACAAGCCGAGCAGGACGATTCGGTCAGTGTGCTGGCTCTGTCTGGTGTGGGCAGAGGGTTTTGCTCTGGAGACGATTTGACTGCGTCCACGTTTGAGGGAGTCGACCCGTTCGAACACCGCAAAGTCGATCTGGAAGTAGGATCAGGCCCAACCGTTTTACTTCAGTCTTGTGCAGTTCTGCGTCGTCTGTCCAAACCCACAGTCGCGCTGATGCACGGAATTGCGCTGGGTTCGGGTTACGACTACAGCCTTTCATGCGATTTTCGAGTTGTTACATCAGATATTCGGTACGGAGACCCGCGAATTGATCGAGCTTTGTGGGCGGCTGAAGGATGGTCGTACAAACTCCCACGGCTCATCGGGCAGTCAGCGGTTTCCCGCATCGCCTACATGGGCGAGATCATGAATGGAAAGACGGCCTTCGAATACGGTTTAGCACATCGAATAGTCAGTGGAAATCCAGACATCATCGAATCCTCCCGACAATTTCTCGAGGAACTCGTGAGCCTCTCTGGACTGGCGTATGCACGAGCAAAGAAGAACATGCTGGACGCTCTCGACGCGACATTTGAACAGTCGCTTGACATGAACTTGGCGAACGTATGAAGAAACTCCTAACTGATAGTGAAGTACGCAAGTTCGTGGTCGACGGTTTTGTCCGGGTCCAGCCCGAGGTCCCCGACTCCACTCACGAGCATGTCAACCAGATGATTCGAGTGGCTG
>CAXXFR010000007.1:0-1975 GCA_963667455.2 Pseudomonadales bacterium
AGGAAACGATCGACGATCAGATTCGTCACAAGGAACGAGAGAATCGAGATGTTGAACTCGCGATCATCAGAGGGGCATCCGTGCTTCTTGAAGAAGGATGCGAGGTCGACATCAACCGCTTGTTCGAGCAGCTAGAACTCAATCCCGAAGAAGCTCATCAAGCTCTGGAAAGGCTCAAGGGCGAACATCTCCTACGCGAGAGTCGTCCCGGGGTGCTCGGCAATTTCTACGAGGAGCACTCAGGAAAACTCTCGGGAGCGACCCATGGCTGGACATTTCCCCGTCCCATCCACTCCCTGTGGAAGTCTCTGCCGGCTTTAACAACCGACTCTCTACCACGAGTCATCCACACCCCTTCTTACGTCATCCATAGTAGACACCCATGAAGTGCTTCAGAAGCTAGCAGACCTTCTTGCCAAAACTGACGAAATCGATCGGTGGAAGGCGATTCTGACCGCACTGGGACAGGCGAGCGTCGGTTTCCACGTCACTAGGCTCATTGTTCTTCTCGAAGAGCACAATGTCGATCGCTCCCACTGGTCCCTAGCCGCTGCATTCCTCGACCTATTTGCAGACGTTGAAGAATTCTCCGAGTCGAGTCAGTGGGGAACAGGTGCAAGACGCTATGTCGAGTTTTCGAGAGGCGGGCAAACCCGATCTTCGACACGCTTGTATCGCTCTTCTTCCCGCGGGAACAGAACCCACCTCGCGCCAAGAACATTTCTCAAGCAATCCGGCTACTCTCCACACTCGTTCCTATATGCGATGGTGCTCCAGTTCAGCTGCAACTTCACCTAGGCTTCTTGGATGAAAGCGACCCCGACGTTCGTCAGCTGGCAAGATTGCTGTCGCTCGCAACACCAGATCGATCCGGATTGGTCCCAAGCAATGGTGGAGAAGTTGGGAGGCGAACAGGCAATGTTCGATCTCTTCAATCGCCAAATTTCTTGGACTGCTCCGCCTGAAATCGAATCCGCCAATCCCAAGGGATCCGTCCTCAGGTCCAACTGGTACTACCTGGACTCCAAGCAACAGCCCGATCCCCAGGGATCCGTCCGCGAAGCATGTGAGGTTCTGCTTGGAATTTCTCCCCGTAACGACTACGCCTATTGTGTTGCAGTCGATGCGTCGGGGAGCGAATTGTTAGACCAACATGACGAGATCATGTATTCCCACCCCATGCATCGATTTCGATTGGCTAATCGAAACTGCATTCCGTGGACGCTTCTGTTCCGGCAAACCACGCACATCCGATCAGAGATCGACGATCTGGCCGAATATGCAAATCGGATGGCTGATCTCATTCGCGCCACCGAGAAAGTATTCCGTTCCTTCTCGGAAAATTGGATCAAGCAACGACGCGATCCATTCCCCGATGCTTTAGTCGATGAGGCTGACCGGATCGAAGATCGCATCAATGATTTGACCTATTTCACGCCGGTAGCCCGCCATTTCACCAACGTCGGACCCCTTGGCGACAAGCCCAATGCGACACTGCGCAACCTTATGTTGGCTGTGCTGGACGATGTCGTTCTACCACTGGATCAAGACGAGCCACTCAAGGAGCTAGCCCTGGAAGCCGCAGAAGTGTGTGGACTCATTCTGCGACATGATGAAACCGCTATTTGGCGGACTCACCCCACTCCGCCCCATGACCAATTGAGCTCACTTATGGATCGACTTCGCGATGTCTCTTCCATCTGTCACGAGGCGGTGTCCCTCTACAGACTCGAACCGATGGATCCGATCTTCAAGACCGCAAAGAGAGCTCGCCCGGGGAAAGCACTTAGCACCGCGGCTCGTCGCTGTAGGATGCAGGCGGATGATCGCTTCACAACCCTCCTTCGAAGATTAGAGACCGCTCTCGCTTCCAAGAATTGGAAAGCACGGGTGCTGTCTCGGCCAATCGATGAGCTGACATCCGACTACTGGCCGGCCAAAGAGGTCGCCGTCTTGGTGGAAATTGACGATCTAG
>CAXXFR010000008.1:0-1667 GCA_963667455.2 Pseudomonadales bacterium
TCCGGGAATCTCCACCATCGAACAACCACCAACCTTGGAACCGGATGGATAGAGACTAGATGGGTGAATGTTGGATGTAATCGCCGTTCCCTGCAGGTTTTTGGCGTTGTCCGAATCCAGACTCAGAAGAGCAGAAGTTACATTGAGAATCGACTGTCTTCCTGTGGCTTCGGAGTGCCAAGGACCCCTTTGGATTCGCCACTTGATTGGAGCTGACTTGACTGGTTGCTCGGCATCGTCGTGCCAGGGCCATCGGCCGAGAGCTCGGTGAACAAGGCTTTCGCTCCGCAATTCAAACGCATCCACGTTCCATTCAACTTCCTCAGCCAAGCGTCGTGTCATTCCTATCGAGCTTGCTCTGTAGACCTTCCGCTTCTCTTCAAAGGACTTCGTACCCATTCCAGCATTCGATCTATCCCCGCTGAGGGTTAGATTGGCGAACCGGTCTCGAAATTGCTCATGGATCTCCTTCGCATCGTCGCCAAGGTAGCGCTCCCACTCTTTGGTGAGTTTTTGCGGCATTACGTGTTCTATGGTGAGGGTCTCGCGTGGTGGTGCTTCCCCAGGATTCTCATCCATTTCCATCAGTTCGCACAAGACAGCGAAAGTGCTCGGGGTACTACTGCCCCCGTACGCCTTTCGAGTTCGAATTCCTTCAGCAACTTCTGCGTCAGTCGGAACTCCGATGCTTCGATTCCGATGACTTCGAATGAGATCGATCCAGTGCTCCGCAAAATCTTCGCCACCAATTGGACCGGCCCCAAAGGCAAGTTCGGCGACAACCTTGTTCATTCCCGCTGTGGGTCGGCCGGCAAGCCACAAGCGTGTTATCCAAGTTCCAATTGCACGGACGGTTCTTGCCAACTCCTTTTTAGACACTTGGTGTCCAGATCCATCGGAAGCCTCATCAAGCAACCGCAGAGTCAAAGGGCGATGTACGTCCACCCCCATTTCACGAAGATGGCGGAGTTCTCCGGCTACATTCTTGTCGCAATACTCTCCCGATGTACCAGTCAGATAGCCGTAGAGCCCAGCAAGACGTGCCAATTCTCTACAAAGTGATGGTCGATCCAATGCGTCCTTTTGAGTCAACGACCAACGTCGAATTTGCTCATAGGTCTTTCCGACACCGTGTACTTCCCCTGTACGCCAACGCATCACATCAGCAAGAAATACGTCGATCGGCTCTGATGTGTGTTCTGCGTCAAGTGCATGTTCGATTGATTTCCAATGTGTATCGTGAAGTTCTCTCTGTACCTCTTCCTCGAGACCGATCAATAGCCAGTTCTTGATCTTCTCGCTCTCTGTGAGTGGGCGTCCGGTAGCATTCAAACTCTCGAATATTTGTTGCGGATCGTCCGAATTGTCAAGGGCAATGCTGACCACTTGGAGCTTCTCCAGTCCCGATAGCAGACGCGCAGTGTCGCTTCGCTCTACCAGTCGACGCGCTATCTTCCATGCCTGAGCAACGGCACCTGCTCCCTTGGGTTTGCCTACCAGTCCACTCTTATACTCCTCTTCATCTCCATCTTGGAGTCGGAGCTTACGACGTTCCTGGTCCAATTTCATGCCAGCATTCATAAGACGATACTCACGAATGAACTCAGAACTCCAATGTCCGCATTTTCCATCTGGTCCAAGCTTCGACGCGATACAAGCCAAGAGGA
>CAXXFR010000009.1:0-12016 GCA_963667455.2 Pseudomonadales bacterium
CTGGAATCTAGCACTTGTCCCGCTTGTCTGGATCGTTTCGCCAGACAAGATCGAACTCCACAGCGGCTTTGGATTCCCGAAGACCAAGGCAGAAGCGGATGCAAACGTAATTGCGACGTTCTCGTTGGAGGACGAAGAACTCGCCAGACTGGATGCCGTTGCTGGAAGGTTGGTAATGGAGACTGGGCAGTTCTGGGATCGGCTGCCGCAAGTGACACGCGCGACAAGTGTGGACGAGAGTCTGCTTCGTCATCTTCGCGCATTGATGAAGCGGCTAGCAGACGCTGGGCTTGAGCTCCGTTCCGTTCATACGCTACTCAGGCGAACGATATTCGCGCTATATGTCGTTGATCGAGGACTGGTCAGTGACTCCGAGCTTGAGCAAGTAACGGGTTGTCACGAGCTGTGCAATGTATTTGAAGACCGAGAAGCGACGGAATCGTTATTTGGATGGTTGCGCGAGAAGTTCGGCGGCGACGTATTTGAATCAAGCCGAGTGCCCGCCCAACGCTACCTTCGCGAGGTGGGAGCGTTTCTTTCGGGCAGAGATCCAGAGACGCGACAAACGAGCGTGTTTCCTTATCGGTTTGATTTGATTCCGGTCGTATTGATCAGCTCCACTCTCGAGAAATTAGTCACCTCAGCACCAACCGAGTCAATCAAGTCAAAGGGGCAAGTTCTGACAAAGGTACAAGGTGCCTTACAGATGCCACTAACGGTTGCATCGTTGGTGTCGGCAGAGGTATTCGAGGGTTTGTCCGGCAACGAACGAGTTGTTGATCTCTCATGTGGATCCGGAGTGTTCTTGGTACAAGCTCTTCGTTATCTCGTGCTTCTAAAGACTCGGGGGAACCCTACGCGCAAAGACATAAGAGACGTGTTGTACGCCCAGATCCACGGTATCGATATGAACGTGGAGATGGTTCGGGTTGCTTCGTTAGGCCTCTACTTAGCAGCACTGGATTTGGACAGCGATCCGACGAATACAGTGGGAATCAAGTTTCGTTCTCTTGTAGGAAAGACTTTGCACGTCGGAGACCCTTTCGAGTCTGAACTCGACAACTGGAAGTACAACGTGATTGTGGGGAGCTCTCTTTGCAGTTTCGCACGCCAGCAAGAAACCGATGGGTGTCAGGTCAGACTCCCTGCTGACCGGTACGCCCAGAATCGTCGCCGAGACTTGGACTTTATGCGACTCGCCCTGTGTTTGGCTACTGGCGGAACGCGCATCGGGATGCTTCTTCCTGGGACTACCTTTTTCGGAAGACGCTCAACAAGCAGAAAAGCGATACAGACGATTGTTAAGTCGCTTGACGACGTGACACTGGTCAACTTGTCTGATCTATCCCACTGGCTCTTTCCAAATGCCAGAATGCCAGCGATGGTGCTCTTGGGTACCTATCGAGATTGCAACCAACCACACACGAAGAACGAAATGGTCCTTGCTCATGCAAGTTGGTCTTCCAGCGGGCAGCGCAGTCATTTGATCGAATTGTCTCCCAACGATGTAACTGTATTGCCCCTAGCAAGTTGGCAACGGGATGCGAGTCTGTTCAAGGCAGCTTTCTTGGGCTTTAGGTATGACCTGCTACTGTTGGAAGACTTGTCCGATAAGTTTGGAAGCCTTGGGGAAATGCTGAATGCGATCGGGACGTCCATGCGAAAGGGACTCACTCGAGGGAACAGTAGCAAAGACGCGACCACTCTTACGGGAATGCCCTTCGTTCAACGTGATGTCCGACACTTCTCAATCCCAGAACAGTTACCGACACTTAGTGAAGCCAAGGCTGAACGTCCTCGTCAACTCAGTTCTTTCTTAGGACCCTTGCTCTTAGTAGGAGAGTCTTTTCGAGCAGGAGTACAACGAGTCGTGGCAACGCTATTGAGGGACGACATTGTCTATACAGACGCGTACTTCGGAATTCCGCTAGGAGATCTCCCTGAGGACATCGGTTATCTCTTGGCCGGGATCCTAAGTTCCAGTTTGTCGTCTTGGTATTTGCTGATGTCGGCATCTTCATTCGGCATCTGGATTCGGCGCATCACGAAGACGGACTTGATGTCGATGCCGACACCCAGTCTCATGAAAGCCGCAGAGACAAGGCCGGGCAAGCGCATTATCTCTCTCGTTCGAGCTTTTCATTCCGAACCGCCAAATTCTGATGGATGGACAGACTTGGACGATGCAGTAGCGCACCTTTACGGACTAGACGATGACGAGCGTACGGTTGTTGAAGACGGACTGATTCGCGCTGGTTGGCAATGGCGAAGAGGTAAACAAGAGGCGATAAGTGGTGTGAAGGATCTGGAACTCAAGAATTATGCAAAGGCGTTCCTGTCGTCCATGGACTGTTGGTTGGGAGAATCGGAAGGCTCCGGCATGCGCGGCGAGATTTATCAGTTGGGTACAAAGGACCCTCTACGGGTGGTCAGATTCTTGCTTGATGAGGATATCAATGACTTTTCCCACGTATCTTTCATACGCCCCAATAGCGGTTTGACCGAACTCTTGAATCGGATCGGCCAGAAGACTCGAGTTCGAGTATCCACTGCCGTTTTAGGGAATAGAGATTTGCGGGTGCACTGTGACAAAGAGGTGTACATTGTCAAACCAGCAGCACGTCGCAATTGGCTGCGGATTAACGCGGTAGAAGACGCTGACTCGGTTGTTCAGGATTTGTTTGATGGAGTCTCAGCTGAATGATCAAATCGTGGAGTGAAGCCCGCTGGGTAATTCACCTCTCGACATGGGGCGAAGGCGAGCTGGAGGCATCCTTCGAGCCATCGCACGCTCGACATCGAACGCTGAGATCCAAGTCGGCGCAAGATCGAATGGTTCGCCAATGCACAAAACAGCCTGCTCGCCCGAACGACGAGCACCAAAGCCGTCGAAAATCCCACTGTCTCCTAATTGCGCATCGGAACATGCTCGAGTAGTTGGGTTGATTTCGTATCTGTTGAGCTTGATGGGTCTCAAGCGCTGTTGCAAGTTCGGGATGCTGACGCATTCTCTTCTGTTGCATGCAAGCAACACTCAACTCACCATCTCGGGACAGGATTCGTGAAAATCTTCCGGTACTTCAAAAGGAGAGAAGACCAATCGTTGACCGTTGGCGTAGAGCAGCGGATTCAAGAACAGATCCGAGACCAAGAGGCGGTCTTGGACCAAATGTTTGAAGATTGGCCGGAGAGTTGCACAAAGTCGTTGGAGGAATCGCTCGATCTGTCTGAAGTGGAGACAGCCATCAGACGAGACTTCGAGGAGGTTGGTTCTGGAATTAGGAGTGTGATGGATGAAATGCTTTCCAACGAGGAGCGAGGGGGTGCCGACAGAGACCGACGAGCCGAGTAGCGCAGTTTGGACCTCTGAGTCACTGCCGAATCAACTAACTCCTGAGTACTAGGAACAGCTAACTCAGGAGATCTTTGCCGAACTTAGACCATGTGGTGAACCCGTATATCCATCGTACAATTGAAGTGTCCAATTCCACATAAAGTGGGTCGAGGATTCACAGGAAGTTATGTCCAAGTACCTCTTTGAAGCGTCCTATACGCAATCGGGAACCAGCGGCCTTCTCAAGGAAGGGGGAAGTGGCCGTCGAAAAGCACTCACCCAAACGATCGAGAGCCTAGGCGGTTCGGTAGAAGCCCTCTACTATGCCTTTGGCACCACCGACGTGATCATGTTGGTTGACCTGCCGGATGAAGCAAGTGCTATAGCCGTATCGATGTTCATCGGAGCGGCTGGTGCCTTGAACATCAAGTCACGCGTCTTGATCGATCCGGAGACCATCGACCAGGCGATCGAGAAGAACATCACGTATCGCCTGCCGGGCGAATAGAGCCATTTCAATCTAAGGCGATCTGAACTCGCCTAAGTCTTGAACTCTATGCCAACGTAGAGTTGGCGGGGTGTTCCCGGAAAGTACCGGTAGCTACCGAAAGCAAAGTCTGCTCGGTTAGCGTACTCAACATCTAGTATGTTGGTTGCTCTAGCTAGTACCGTCCACCGATTGCCTAATTGGTATGTCCACCTCAGGTTGGCCACGGTGTGTCCCTCGTACTCTGCACTGTTTGCGGCATTGATGTAGTGTGAACCAACACGATTGACCTCGAACTCCAAGTTCGAGCTATTACGCTCATACACCCATCTGAAATTGACCATGACCGATGGCGCGGAATCGACTTCGTTGCCATCAACGATGGACTCTCCACGGGCGACATTGCGAGTGAACGAGTACTCGTGGGATGCCAGAGTTCCTGATAGCGAGAGCTCATTGAACGAATTCAGCTTGTAGTCCATCTCGACTTCGAGGCCAAACGACGTGATTTCTCCGTCGCTGACATTCATGCCTTCGGCATCTCGGAAGACTAGATCCTGGTTCGATTCACTAAAGGCAAGTAGATTGAACGCGATGGGATCGTGATCCATGTCGACTCCAATTTCAATCGAACGGAGTCGCTCGCTGTCCAAGTCTGCAACCGACTGACCGCTCTGCAAGCGGTACAGCTCTGTGGTCTGAGGCGGTCGATAACCCCAACTCAACAATCCATAGGCAAAGGATTGGTCGTCAATCCAATGCCTGAACCCAAACCGAGCAGCGATATTGGAATAGGTATCACTTCGGTCTGCCGGGCGCGTGTAAAGGCAACCGCCAAAGCCACAAGGGGTTCCATCGTCTTTCGTGTTGCCGACTAGATGGCGATTGTCATATTCATATTGAACCTGTTCCACACGCAGACTCTGGCTGAGCTCGCCAACATCAGTGATTGGATAGATCAGGTTGTTGAACACCGCTATCGAAGTGCTATTGACGCCAAAGTTGTAGTGAATTCCTTCGGGTCGAGTGGCAACTAGGAAAGCCGAACCCGTCGTTGGTCCGATTTGTTGTTCAAGCAAACTTGCCTGCATCCACTCGATCTGAGATCCGACAGTCAGCGTATACGTTGGAAAATCCTTGAACCAATGACCAACAACTCCCATGCTGGATTGCGAGTTCTTCTCCGTCGGCTGACCGGGGAGAAAGTGTTGACGGAACTGCATTACGGATCTACGAAGATATGGTGCGAAGTGGAGGGCTCCGTCCCATGCAGGTCCCGACCAGTGGCTCGCTGTCCTAAACGACTTCGCATCGCGATATGCCTCGGGATTGGGATTGGACTGTCTCAGCTCGGAATCACGGTAGGCTTCAAACCCACGGACATAGCCGCCGGTTTCCTGATTGAGAACCGTTGCCGAAACGATGTGATTGCCTTCCCAATCTCCTTGTGTCGAGGAGAACCTTAGATTCAGCTTCTGCTGGCCGTAACCGGTGGCGTGGCGGTAACCATTGGTCGTAGTGGAAAGGAACTTGAACTGAATTGGCGAGTTTCTATAGTCCACCCTCGCATGGAGGTAGTCGTGCGGTCCCGATTCGAAGCTGATTTTCGAGTCGTAGTTGGAGGCAAGAAAAGGACGAACGTTGATGACCCCGTGCAGAGCGTTGCCACCGTAGAGGGAACTTGCGGGTCCGCGCAGAACTTCGATTTGATCCGCCTGTTCGAGATTCAGTTCGAACAGACCGTTCACATTGCAGAAGCCAACTGGCCGAATGGGAACATTGTCTTCGAGTAGCAGGAACGCGCCGCAGGCACCCGGTCCGGCGAGAACCGCCGAACGCATACCCGTCAGATGCTCTTGACCTGAGCCGCGGACGACCCAGACTCCGGGTACGCGCGACAGAATCTCGTTGGGATGGGTCGCACGAACTTTTGAGACAACATCGGCATCGAGCACCGTGACGCTGCCATGGGCGGACTTGGCTTGCAGACTACGAGGGTCAGCTGTGACGACTATTTCTTCGATGCCGTCTGGATCAGCAGATTGAGAATCCGCTTCATTTGTCGAGTCGTCTGCTAGCAAGACAGACGATATCCCCAACGATAGGGCGGCAAGCCAAGTGCCTTTTAGCCGCATCACAGCACAGTCTTTGGTGCCATCAGGGTGTGACCGGTCTCTGGGCGCGATGAACGTTGACGCTATCCAAATTGACTGCGCCGATCACACACCTGTCGTTTACGTCGACTTGACTTTTTCTACTTCGAGCTCTTCGAGAATTGCGGCAGTGTCTTCAGCGGTCGTCGCTGTCTTGATATCACGGTCGATCTTCATGATCTTGCCGTCCGTGCCGATGTAGAACGTGTGCCTGCTCGGTAGTCCCCACTTGCCAATCACTCCGTACTCTTCAGCGGTCTCTTTCGACGCGTCAGAAAGAATCGGAAAGTCAGCGTTGTACTTATTGGCGAACTTTGTGTTGTCTTCTACGGTGTCCACACTGATCATGAAGTACGTTACGTTGTACTGCTTGATCATGTCGCCGTTCTGGGCGTAAGACTTGCATTGTGCTGTACATCCTGGTGTGTCCGCCTTGGGAAACCAAGCAAGCACAACTGGACCATCCTTCAGCACTTCCGACAACGTGTAATCGTTGCCATCGCTGGACGGGAGAGTGAAATCAGGAGCTTCGTCGCCTTCCGAGAGAGATACTTTCTCCTCGGCTCCGGCCTGCCCAAAGGCGGCGAGAGTGATAGCGACGATTGCGGATATAGCTGTTCGAACTATTTTCATGGAGGGCCTCGGTTATTGACCTGCAAATTTTAAGACACGGGAAAGAGGCGAACTGTCGTTAGGAAGATTCAGCTTGCGTTCTGTATAGCTGAGAGGTACTTCTCTACAGTTGCCGAGAGACCAAAATCCAGTGCATCGGCTACCAGTGCGTGCCCAATCGACACTTCGGACACCGGCACTTGGGAACAGAAACGACCTACGTTGCTGAGGTCGAGGTCGTGTCCGGCATTGACATCGAGACCGACGGCAAGAGCGCGTTCCCCCGCAGCTTGGTATTGATCCAACGAGTGCTTCGCATACTCGCTTTCAATTCCTTGTCGTGCGGCTAGTTCGCACCACGGACCGGTATACAGCTCGATGCGATCAGCTCCGCACTCGGAAGCCTTGTCGACCTGTTGGACATCTGAGTCGAGAAACAGGCTCACCCGGGGACCAATCTCGTGAATTCTCCGCACATAGGTACGAACTCTCTCGAACTGAGCTTCGTCGAGTAGATTCCATCCGTGATCGGAAGTGAATTGATCCGGGGAATCCGGAACCAGAGTGCACTGGGTTGGCACTGCGTTCTCCACGAGTTCGAGAAATCCCGGATAGCCATTGGGCAATTCGCCCACGCTTGGATTGCCCTCGATGTTGTATTCGACCGTTGTGTCCTTGATGAGGTCGTGAATTGAATAGACGTCGGTGGGTCGTATGTGGCGCTGGTCCGATCGCGGATGCACGGTAATGCTGTGCGCTCCTGCGGCGATGATTGTCTTGCAACAATCAATGATGTTGGGTCGCTCACCGCCCCGAGCGTTGCGTAGCCAGGCTATCTTGTTGACATTGACCGAAAGCTTGGTTGCCACAGCAATCAACTGGTTTGTTTCGGTCTACGTGCCAGGAATCCGCAGACCACTCCTAAACAGAAAGCTCCAGCCGCCACGAACAAGATTAGCCATCGTTGCGTCCCTCGAATCGTGTCGATGTCGAGGTTGAGTTCGCGGATTTCTTCGCGTAGAAGTTCGTTGTATTCAACAGCTTCGGCGTGTTGGCTCTGCAGATTTTCGACTTCGGGATTGGATTGAGCACGAAGTGGCAAGGTGGATGCGCACAGGCACATGAGGAGCAAGCACCCCAAGAGGGTGCAACAGGTTCTTTCAGACATCAACTAGGACGGTTCAATCGGCTCTGCTTCCTTCCACTTCCCAGTTGCAAAGAGATAGATTGCCATCGCAATGGCGAACAAGATCGGCCAAATGAACACGGACGCAAAACGGTAGGAGACCCAAAAGGCCTCGCTGAACGAGTAGGCCACAATCAAGTTCACCGTACCGGACAGAAGCATCCCGATGCCAAGAATCAGAGCTTGGTGACGCCAGATGCTCTCAGACAGCTTGACGTAGTCGCCGACGAGCCAGTGCAGCACGTTCTTGCTACCGATGAATTGGTTGACTAGCAACACGGTGCCAAGTGCCCACGACACCACCGTGGGCTTCCACTTGATGAAGATAGGGTTTTGCAGCGCGATGGTCAGAGTGCCGGAAATCGAGGCCACCACGAGAATCAGCCACATCATCTTGGTGATTGGCTTACGCATGATGAGAAACACGACGAACTGCAGCGCGACTGCAACCATCAGAGCCGCTGTAGCCCAATAGATACCGGCAATGAAGTAGACGACAAAGAAAATTGCGGCCGGCGCGAACTCGATCAGCTGATTCATGGAAAGCCCTGTGCAGGAGCAGTCGTCTGTGGTCGAATTCTATTCAAGCCGATGCGGATTGACGTGGCGTTTTCGGATTGCACTTACAATAAAAGCCGTTGCTGAATTCGTGAATTCGACAGTTCGGACGAGAGACGGGCGCACCAATGAGTGAGTCGCCTGTCCAAAATAGAGTGTCCGTTGTAGATTTCACTGTATCGAGAATCCATGGTGTTGCAAGTGCGAAGATGGTTGCTTTGGTTCGCTGTGGCGGGTTTTGTCGTTGCCGCTGGAGCACAGGAAAATGAATTGGACAACGACGAGGACCAACAGGATCCTGCTTTCGTGCCTCAGGGCGAGTTGGTAGAGCAGACAGTTAGTTCCCCTAACGAAGGAGCACAAGGCTCGTCGCTACCGACCGAGATCATGGAAGAGGTCATTGTTACGGGTAGACCGGAAGAATTTCCGAACCAGTTGACGTTTGAAGATCGTCATCAAGTCCACAAACGCGGCGAGTACTACTACCGCACACGACAGTACAAGAAAGCGTTTCCCTACCTCCTGGCATCGGCGAAGCAGGGATTCAAAATGGCTCAGGCACGGCTCGGATTCATCTATCAGCAAGGATTGGGCGATGTTCCGCGTGATGGCTGGAGAGCCATGGGATGGTTGGGTGTGGCCGCTGTCGAGGACACGGATCCCGAAATTCGCAACTACTATAAAAGGTTGCTGAAGAAGATTCCCGAAGAGCTCTTGCCCGCCGTTGAGGCTGTCGTTGCGGAATACGTGAAGCGGTACGGGCCAGATGCGACGGGCATGGACTGCATCATTACGAGGAGTGCTGGGTCGCACATCGCGCGCATGGTGTGCAATTTCGAGGACGAGTTCAACTTTCAAGACGTTAACAGCATTCTCGAAGGCAACAGCACCGGAGCCATTCCCGCGGGTCCAGTTGGTGGTGCAACTGCTCCCACACCGCCCTCCGGCAACTAGCTCATCGAGAAACAAGAGCTGGTCAAAGGATTACGGAGAGGGCGCGTTACGCCTCTCCTTGCACGGATCATTCATTTGGCAAATTACTTGAATCGCAAAGTTCTTCTCACGGTGGTAGTTCTTGCGTGGCTCACTTCGTCCGCCTTTGCTCAGGTTGACTCCGACTCTGAAGCCGCGGAGCCGTCTGCGGACACTACGCAAGAAGAGCAGTACGAATGGACGACTATGGAGGATATGGTCGTAACCGAAGTTCGCCAGCAAATCGAGAACGCTTTTTCCTTCAACGACTTTCACAAGGTCAAGGATCGTGGCGAGTACTACTACCGAATCGGACGCTACAAGGATGCCTTTCCGTATCTGCTGGCATCAGCCAAGCGGGGATTCAAGATTGCGCAGGCACAAGTTGGGTACATCTACATCAGTGGCCGAGGCGTTGTGAAGCCAAGTCTTGCGACCGGCATCGCGTGGCTTGGAGTGGCGGCTACTCCTCGATCGGATCCCGAAATCAAGAACTACTACAAGAACCTCATGAAGCAGATCCCGGAAGATCTCAAACCCAAGGTTCAGGAGCTTGTCGATCTGTTCATCGAAAAGTACGGTCCCGAAGCTACTGGGATGAGTTGCGTCCATGTCCGCAGAGCAGGAACGCATGTGTCGGACCTAAAGTGCAACTTCAAAGGCGAGTTCGAGAATCGTGATGGACTGTTTCAGGATTGGTTAAGCACTGGTTTCGACGCAACGCTCGATCCGTTCGGAACGGGTCCCGGCGAAAATGCCAACTCGTTGTCCATCCCGTCGTCGGTCGGCAGCCCAGTCGGCGGCTCAGACGGTGGTGCACCATAGCCAAGCAGGCTGGCTAAAGATCGCTCAGCCCTCGGTGCCTGCGAGTGTCAGTTTTGTGCCTTCTTCTGACTGCAGTGATTGCACGCAGTCCCTAGCAACAACCAACGCTTGATCGTTGAACGACGCAATCACAACTCCGCTGGTACGACCTTCTCCAGCAACTTTCTCTCCCGGTTTTACCGAACCGTCTGTGGTTCGGTATGCATGCATCCGGCGTTTCACAGCGCCACGGTGCTGGGCTCGTGCGACAACTTCTTGTCCCAGATAGCACCCCTTCGTAAAGCTCACCGCATCATGTTCGGTCAGATTGAGCATTTGCGGAATAAACATTCCACTGATGTCGGAAGTCACCAAGGGGAAGTGGGCATTCATGGTGATCGACCGCCAATTTGCCGTGCCCTTGCCAGCCGCAACCAGGTGGCAATCCAATGGATTGACCACCACATCTTTGGAGGAATTGCCGTTCTCGAGATCCATGCGACGGGAGTCTCGGTGAGTGGAACACTTCGCAAACACAATGTATCTTTTGAGGTGTTCTTCGACGATGTCGGTAACGGATGCATGGACCACCAACTGAACTGTGTCGGGGGAACCGTACGTCCAACCGTTAGCCAAGACGCGTCCTCGGATGTCCGTTAGTGCCATCGGGTTTGCGGAAAGCGGTTGGATTCCGTCAAGGTCCACAGTGACGTATCCCTGCATGAAGGTCGCGGCATCAGGACCTTCAACCGTGACTATATCAAGGAAAGACATCGTTTGAGTTTAGCAAAGGAAATTTGGTCGCAGTGTGTTTCCTAGATTGTGTGGATATTGGTTGGATCTTCTACCACTGTACAAGTGGGGTGCAGCGTTGAGTTCGTCTGACGAAAAACGGTTAGCCATTTGGCGTTCCCGTCGAGGAATGCTGGAGCTGGATTTGCTACTCACGCCGTTCATTGAATCGAAGTTCGACGACCTCTCCGAAGCGCACCGGGAGCAATTGGCATCGCTCCTCGAACTTGACGACGTTTTCATTCTCGAATTGATGCGAAATCCGAGTAGTTCAGACACTCACCAGGAGATCGTGCAAGCCATTCTCGCTTTTCGAACCAATGGCTTGAATTCCGACTGACTAGCGATACACGCTTCCTGCAATCACTAGTTACGCACTGGCAACTGAAGCGAGAGGCAGAAACGGATCGAGTGGGTCGTCGCGAGGCTGAATGACACTTGCTATAGCGGAGGCGTTGGTTTGCGGATAGTCGAGAGTGAAGTGCAATCCGCGGCTTTCCTTACGCCACATGGCTGCGCGAACGATCAAGTCTGCCACCGATATAAGGTTGCGGAGCTCGAGGAGATCCGGATTGACGCGATAGTTCGAGTAATACTCGTGAACTTCGTTCTTGAGAAGCTCGATGCGGTTGGCCGCGCGTGCTAGACGTTTGTTGGTTCGAACGATTCCGACGTAGTTCCACATGAAGCGACGCAATTCAGCCCAGTTCTGTGCCAACACTACATCTTCATCGGAATCCGTGACCTTGCTTTCGTCCCAAGGTGGAATGGCGTTGCTGGCAATTTCCGCAGTCTCAGTTTCGCCAACAATGTGATCCGCTGTCGCTTTGGCATAGACCAAGCACTCCAACAAAGAATTGCTCGCCAGTCTATTTGCTCCGTGAAGTCCGGTGCTGGATGTCTCTCCGATGGCGTACAGGCCGTGGACATCGGTCCGACCGTGCCGATCGACCAGCACTCCCCCACATGTGTAGTGCGCCGCCGGCACAACGGGGATTCGATCGGTGCTCATGTCGATTCCAACCGATTGGAGCTTCGTGCTGATGGCCGGAAACCTGGACTGGATTGTGCTTCTACTCAAGTGTGTGATGTCGAGATAGACGCAATCTATGCCGAGC
>CAXXFR010000010.1:0-11223 GCA_963667455.2 Pseudomonadales bacterium
CGCTCTTAGTCACGGAAGTTCGTGAATTGCAGTGGAACCGAGAGATCGGCATCCCGCAATGACGCTATGGCAGATTGGAGATCGTCTCGCTTCTTTCCGGTCACTCGAACCTGATCGCCCTGGACTTGGGATTGCAACTTCAGCCTCAAGTCCTTCACGATCTTGACGACTTCACGACAAGAGTCGCGATCAATACCGGTTATCAGTCGGTAGCGTTGCCGTTTTTGACGGCCCTGCGCTTCGACCGGTTCAGGCGACAGTGAGCGAACATCCACCTTCCGACCGGCGAGCTTGCCCTGAAGAATGTCGAACAGTTGCAAAAGCTGAAATTCCTCTTCCGCCCACAGCAACACGGATTGCTCCTCGAAGTTCAACCCCGCATCCACTCCCTTGAAGTCGAAGCGCGAGCGAAGCTCTCTCCATGTCTGGTCGACTGCGTTGCGCACCTCCTGCACATCGACTTGCGAGACAACATCAAAGGACGGCACGGAAATACTCCGGGTTGGAATTGAAAGGAGAATTTAGCATACGAGGTCGGCCAGTGGCGCGCGCCTACCGATCTCGCCAGTTGTCAGGTCTTGCTGAACAGCTGAATTTCGCTGTCAGGGACATTTACGGATTGATCGAAAGAATAAGCCTGCCCAAGAGCTCTCCCCTCAGTCAAGGGGATTCAAGATCCGATGAATCCCGTCATCGTAAGGATCTGCTACTTTCTACTGCCTGACAGGTTTACCAGTGCCCCCGTAAAAGCACGGACGGCATCGTGAAGCCACTGCGCCGGTTCCCTATACCATATCCAAGTCATCCACAGAGCTGGTAAGATGACAATACATCCTATCGTCAGATAATTCAATAGCATTTCTGGCACAACAAACAAATATTCATCGACAAATAACAAAGATAAGAAAAGACACATAAACAATATACCCGTCCAACCGATGGCACCAAAGAGAAACACGATAACTCGCAATAAGCTTCTCAAGCCCCGTTGTTCTACATTGTGATCCAGCTCCCGTCGATCACGAATTTCTCGAACTCCAGCACGAATCATAGAACCAAAATCAGTAGTAAATGTTGCAATTCCCAAATTCATCTTCATCGCTAGTAGGAAAGCTGGAATCAGTGCACCTATCATGCTCGCTCCACCTGTGAGCAAGATTGCAGGTAATGGAACCAGATGTTCATCCAGATTCTGTAGCAACCAACCAAGGCCGCTGGTAAACAGTCCCCAGAACAGCAGGGTATAGATCACAAAGACCATAATTCTATTACTCAACATGGATCCAGTATTCGCACCCGAAGCGGCGTTCGATTCTCTGACCTCCCTCTGCCGATCCATTCCCTTAGCCGTGATGGCTAGAACATCAAAAAGGAACTGAGCGAAGCGTTTCGTGGACAGTACTGCTAGATAAATGGACAATACACCAGCTACCCCCACACTAATCGTGGCCTCGATCAATTGCAAATCTAGTGCTGTCTTGGGAGACTCTATACTATTGAAAATCCAATTGATTCCTTTGTTCAACAAGTAGTACAGGAGAACAGCCCACAAGACTACAACCGTGGTTCGTATTCCCCGTCTCAGGTAGTTGACCCTAGAGGAAAGACTGTGTCTGGCAGCGGCAAGTAATCCGCCAAGAACCAATCCTGCCGCGGTTAGTGTGGCGATCATTTCGACTACACCACACAATGCCCGCATCCAGATCCCATCGCCTGGCCACGGAATGATGAGGCAATATGTCGACACCTGCTCCTCCGAACACGCGAGCGCAGGACTACCAAAACCGTACAACTGGATGTCTCCGATGATCGAAACACTCGGGAGATGTCCCAGCAACATGAATGCTATGACAACGCTTAAGACGCTCTTTCTTGCATTCGGATTCATTGATTGGCTATTCTCGATCAGTGATTACTGACGAGACCGGAAAGTGGAGGGCAACACACGATCTCGTCAATCAGCTCCAGACCTTCCACGTATGTGAAGTCAAGAAATCTTAGCACACAAGCAGGTTTCTCCGGAATCTAGCGGTGGCCCACACTACCTCCCACGAATCGAGGCAGGAATGAACAGTAAGACGGAATCCACTCCAAGAATCGCTAGCCGTGCCTGCTCTCTTTTTGAATGGGAATTTCGACTAACACGAAGATCCATGTGGCATGCGTGGACATCCTCAAGACGTTCGCAACAGTAACATTCAATCGCTTCAAGAGACCTTTCCCAAGAAAATGAGCAGAGACCGAATTACCAAAGTCGTCACAACGAAGGGCGATTCCGGGCGAACAACCATGGCTGACGGCAAGGTACACGAAAAGAGTGGCGATTCCGTGGAGTTGGTCGGCGTGTTGGATGAAGCCAATAGCTCGATCGGAGTTCTGATTGAATTCATCCGTCCGAAGTATCGCCCTGACCTGCGCAACATCCAATCTCGACTCTTCGACATCGGTGCTGCCGTGGCGACAGGCGTTCCTCAGCCGGTTTGGGGAGAGCAAACTCAAAAGGTTGCCGACGATGCTAAGAGGCTGAACGATGCGCTTGAGCCGCTTCGGGAGTTTGTGCTGCCGGGTGGAGGGTTGCACTGTGCTCACGCCCACATGGCACGCACTGTGGTCCGCCGTGCCGAACGTACCTTCTGGCGTTGTGCATCTGATGAACTCAAGGAATCCGGTATTGGTTCCTATCTAAATCGAGTATCCGACTATCTCTTCGTTCTAGCTCGCACGGTTGCTGACAGGGAAGTGCTGTGGGAACCGCTGTCTTCCAAGGAAGACTAGTTGAACGGATCAGCTGTGGCTGGACAAATCCAGTCTCTAGCTAAAGAACCAGCCGCCGTATATCTACCAAACCTGCAATCAATGATTGCATGAATCTACCCGCCTCCGCACCATTGATGGCTCGATGGTCGTAGGACAACGACAAGGGCAGAATCTTGCGGGGTACGAACGCACCCTTCATCCAGACCGGCTTGGTCGTCACTCTTGAGACACCAAGTATCGCGACTTCCGGCGCATTGACGATCGGGGTAAATCCGGTCCCACCGATGTTGCCCAAGCTGGACACTGTAAATGTCGCGCCCTGCAGGTTATCCGGTCGGAGCTTCTTGCTCTGAGCCGCACGAGCCAGATCCTTTGATTCGGAAGAAATCTGACGGATTCCTTTCTTGTCGACATCTCGAATAACGGGCACTACTAATCCGTCTTCGGTGTCTACAGCCATCCCGATGTGGAAGTATTTCTTGTGTATGAGCGTCTTGAGATCGGGCGTGATCGATGAATTGAACTGCGGGTACTCACCGAGAGTGATCGCACAAGCCTTGATGATGAAGGGAACCGGAGTGAGTCGGTCGTCTGACTCTCGAGAATCCGAATTCAGCTTGTTCCGAAATTCCTCCAGTTCGGTAATGTCAGCCTCATCGTGCTGAGTAACGTGGACGACATTCAGCCAACTGCGAGAGAGATTCTCTGCTCCTCGTGCCTGGATTCGAGTGAGCGGTACTTCCTCGACCGGACCAAAGCGACTGAAGTCCGGCAATTCGATTCGTGGGATCGCAGACCCCGGCGATCCAACCGTTCCCTGCGTGAACGCCGTTTTGACAAAAGACTTGACATCGTCCTTGACAATTCTGCCCTTCGCTCCGGATCCGTTGACCTGCTTCAGATCAACTCCCAACTCTCTGGCGAGCTTTCGCACCGCCGGTCCAGCGTAGACAGACGTTCCGCCAGATTCCTGTACTGGGGCTACTTCTTGAGCTGTAGCTTGCGATGCACCGTCAGCCACCTCTTCAGTCGTCGATTTCGATCCATCCACCAAGGATGTCTCAGCAGTTTCCTCGGTGCTCTCAATGCTTTCACTTTCCGTTTCCGCTTCGGGGTCACTCTCAGCTTCAATGACAGCGATCTTGTCGCCGGTGTTCACAACATCGCCGATCTCCAGCAGGATCTCTTTGACGACTCCGTCGAACGGAGACGGAACTTCCATCGACGCCTTGTCGGACTCAATGACGATCAGAGCATCGTCCTTCTGAACCTGATCGCCAGTCGCGACGCAAATCTCGATTACTTCGACATCCTTTGCATCGCCAATGTCAGGAATTACTACGTCGGTCGGCTTCATAGCAGAACTGGGTTCGGTTTTGTGGGATCGATGTCAAGTGCGGACATTGCAGAGGCAACTTCCTGATAGCTTATGGTCTGCGCGTCCGCAAGACCCCTAAGCGCGGCAACTGTAATGTAGCGATCGTCCACCTCAAAGTGTCCACGAAGCTTCGCCCGCGTATCGCTTCTTCCGTACCCGTCCGTTCCCAGACAAGAGTAAGGAGACTGAAAGTAGCCTCGGATCGATTCGGCGTGAGACTTCACGTAGTCGGTCGCTGCGATGGTTGGAATGCCGCCATTCAAAACGGTGCCAACGTAGGGGGTTCGCGACTCCTCATTCGGGTGGAGCAAGTTCCATCGCTCGGTGCTGTAGCCGTCTTTCGCCAGTTCTGTGAAACTGGTCACGCTGAACACTCGTGCTGTGACATCGAACTCGTCGCTCAATCGTTCGGCTGCCCGAATCGCCTGTTGCAGAATCGTCCCGCTACCAAGGAGATTGACGATTTTTCCGCTCGTTCGGGAAGCATCGCCCAACGTGCAGTAGTGATACATGCCTTTAACGATTCCTTCGGAGACACCCTCGGGCATCGGCGGATGAGCGTAATTCTCGTTCATCAAAGTAATGTAGTAGAACACCTTTTCAGCATCCACAAACATCCGACGCATTCCGTCGCAAATGATCACTGCCAATTCGTAGGCAAAACACGGATCGTAGGCAACGCAACTGGGATTGGTACTTGCCAACACGTGACTGTGGCCGTCCTGGTGCTGCAGACCCTCGCCGTTCAGCGTCGTTCGTCCAGCAGTTGCACCCATCAGAAATCCACGTGCCTGCATGTCGCCTGCGGCCCAGGTGAGGTCGCCCACTCGCTGAAATCCGAACATCGAGTAGAAGATGTAGAACGGTATCAGTGTGTAGCCATGACTGCTCGAGGAAGTTGCAGCTGCCAGCCACGCGGCGAATGCTCCAGCTTCATTGATGCCCTCTTCCAGCACTTGCCCGTCGCGAGACTCTCGATACGCCGCCAGCTCGCCAGCATCCACGGGATCGTACAACTGGCCTTCCGACGAATAGATTCCCAGTTGTCGGAACATTCCTTCCATACCGAAGGTACGCGCTTCATCCGGAATGATCGGGACGATTCGGTCTCGAATCTCCCTATCGCGCAACAGGGTTGCCAATATGCGTACAAACGCCATAGTTGTCGAGATTTCCCGATTCCTTGATCCGGCTATTTGTGCATTCAACGCGTCGATTCCCGGAACCTTGAGGTTCTCTTCAGATTGAACGCGACGAGGGATGACTCCGCCGAGGGATTCCCGCCGTTGCCGCATATAAACCATCTCGGGTGCGTCTTCAGGAGGCCGGTAGTACGGCACGCTTTCCAGATCTTCATCGCTAATTGGAACTTGGAATCGGTCGCGAAACTGCTTGAGTTCTTCGATACTCAGTTTCTTGACTTGATGAGTCGTGTTTTCCGACTCCCCGGCATCGCCAATTCCGTATCCCTTGACGGTCTTGGCAAGTATCACAGTCGGTTGACCGCTGTGATTGACCGCTTCGTGATAAGCGGCATACATCTTCTGCGAGTCATGCCCGCCGCGATTCAGTCGTTCGATCTGCGCATCCGACATGTCCGTAACCAGATCGAGTAACTCTGGATACTTGCCGAAGAACTCATTGCGCGTGTGGTTTCCGCCTTTGGCCTTGAAGTTCTGATACTCACCGTCGACAGTTTCGTCCATGAGCTGCTGAAGCAAGCCGCTGCTGTCTTTGGCGAGCAAGGCGTCCCAGTGGCGGCCCCAGACAACCTTGATTACGTTCCAACCGGATCCACGAAATCCCGCTTCGAGTTCCTGGATGATCTTCCCGTTGCCTCGAACTGGTCCGTCGAGCCGCTGAAGGTTGCAGTTCACGACGAAGATCAGATTGTCGAGCCGTTCCCGTCCGGCCAGCGACAACACACCAAGCGACTCGGGTTCGTCGCACTCTCCGTCGCCCAGAAACGCCCACACCTTCCGGTCGCCCATCGACACGAGACCTCGGGCATCCAAGTACTTCATGATGTGAGCTTGGTAGATGGCTTGTATCGGCCCCAGCCCCATGGAAACAGTCGGAAACTGCCAGTAGTCCGGCATCAAGCGGGGATGTGGGTAGGAAGACAGACCGTCGCCATCCGTTTCCTGTCTGAACCGGTCCAGGTGTTCCTCTTCCAATCGTCGTTCAAGATAGGAGCGTGCGTAGATTCCAGGTGAACTGTGCCCCTGGTAGTAGATCAAGTCACCGGGATTGGAATCGGAAGGCCCGCGAAAGAAATGATTGAACCCAACCTCGTACAGAGTTGCAGCCGAGGCGAACGTAGAGATGTGACCGCCGAGATCGCCTTCTCTTTGGTTGGCTCGAACAACCATTGCTAGTGCGTTCCAGCGAATCAAGCTCCGGATCTGTCTCTCAAGATGCCCATCGCCGGGCATGCGTGCTTCGTCTGCTACCGGAATGGTGTTGCGGTAAGGTGTGGTCGTGAGAAACGGCAGCGGTGCGCCGGTTCGAGTGATTCGCGCCGACAGGCGCGATAGAAGGTAGGAAGCCCTTTCTGGCCCTTCATACTCGAGAATGTTCTCGAGCGCATCTAGCCATTCTTGGGTTTCTTGCGGATTTTCGTCCCGCAAGTTGGGCTTTTTTGGCATCTAATCCGCATTTCCTATCGCGTGTCGATTATAGAACAGCTAGGACGCTGGGATGTGCAATGGTATGGAGAGGCATCTACAGAAGAGTCAGCGAGTCTGGCCGATGCAAATAACCCAATCCGATCCGATCTGGTGCGCCTCATAAAGTCGCTCAATTGGTAGCTTGGCACAGTGGGGTACGGCATGAGTAGTCCCAGGCACTCCGCGAACGTCGGTATCTAACCACGAACCATCTGTGAACTGCGCTTTGCACAAACTTGTGCATCTTGACCAATACAAGCCCTGTGTACGCCCAGCACCCTAGCTCGACTCACAAGTGTAAGTACTAGAAGCTCGGATACAACCACCTGAACACAGTGACTCAATGAGATCATGAGCAGGTTCACCGGCATTACAGTTCTCTAGCAACTGTTTGAGTGCAGATGGCAGGACTGTCTGTTTACGCACCACCCTCATTTCAGTACTGTTTTCCAGTTCGAGCATTGAGATGGATCACAGTGGAAACACTGTTTTTGAAACGACCTTAGCACAGGACTGCACAAAACAATGGAAGCGACAGTTGGAATAATGACCTAGTAGACTTTCCATCTGTATTGAGAAATTCACGAATATACTACAACATTACCAAATAGCTGTCACAATTCCTATAATCAATAGGACAACTAAAACAAAAAATGAAAACATATTGATCCACGTAATCCAGTTTGGGATCGACAACGCATCAAATTCATCATAATCCGAAAATCCGCCATGAAACCTTCTACGTCTCTTGGAAGACTCAATGGCATAGTTATGCATAATACCAAAGGACCAAAAGTTTACTAACCCTATAAAGATCGAGAGACTCAGTAGAATCCACCCATCGTCCCACAATAACCAAATAGCGATCAGGCTGACTATAACCGAAACCCATCCACCCATGACGATTTCTCTTAGCACGAACGTCACATTTTATCACAATCCGTCCGTAGACAAGACCTTGAAGTTGGTTGCAACATCTCGTTCTGTCACTTCTTCCTTACTCTGACAAGAAGCATACCCAGCAAGCATTCAGGGCATCGGGTAATGTGTACGAGCATCTCAGAGATCAATTGGGCGAGTGGGAAGTATCCAGCCTGTTACGAGACGGTCGTATCCGCTACGATCAATCACTCACTTTCAGATATTTCTGAATGGCTTAAGCTGAGTCGTCAATGGACGAGTGTCCGTCGCATTGCTCAGATGTGCCTATAGAGAGCCGCTTCACTGCTATCGGGCGCGACTTGGTTGGGCACGAACTCGACAGGGGTGGATGTCGCTCGCATTCTGCCGGATGGACAATTGAAGATGCACGAGAACACCATGTACCCACCGCTCTCCGAGATCAATCTTGAACTTGGAGGAAACTTGCTGAGCGATGACAGATTTCGACGGGAGCTAGTCGAGGAGGCGATTGGATACCAAGAGCAACTCGTCGGTCATTCAATCGATAAGGGTTCCGACGCTGAGGGTCGAGAACGACTATGAGAATTACGACAATCGGCTTCACGAAGAAGTCTGCGGAACAGTTCTTTGGGTTCTTGCGAGATGCACATGTTGTGCGCATTGTTGACATTCGGCTCAACAACAATTCACAGCTTGCGGGCTTTGCGAAGAAGAACGACTTGGCTTGGTTTGCAAAGGAACTCTGTGGCGTGGACTACATTCACGAACCATCGCTTGCTCCCACCAATGAAATGCTCAGCGACTATCGAGCGAAGCGAATGAGCTGGACCGAATATGAGAAACGGTTTGTGGATCTAATGGAGAGGCGACAAATTGAGTCTGTGTTGTCCCAAGACATACTCGACAACGGCTGTCTGCTCTGTAGCGAAGATCAGCCGCACTACTGCCATCGCAGAATTGTCGCTGAGTACCTTCAGAGCCATTGGCTTGATGTGGAAGTCAAACATCTGGGACTCACCGAGAATGGTGAACCTAACTCACCGACTCCTAACTATTCAAACAGCCAAGCCGCTCCGCGCACACCGCTGGAGTCCGAGTGAACTGCCCGGGCAACCTCCGTCAAGCCATCGGAACTGCACGAATACTCGTGCACTCGCTTCGGCAAATCGGCATAGATAGCGCCAATGTTGGATACGCCGCCTCCCAATACGATCATGTCCGGGTCCATTGCGTTCACGATCACAGCTAGAGACCTAGCCAGTTGCGACGCGTAGAGATCGAGAACGGGAGTCATTCCTCGCTCTGCAATCTCCACACCAGTAAGACGTTCGCCAGTAAGTTCAAAATGTGTTTGCTCTAGTCCGGGTCCGGAAACAAACCCCTCGATACAGTTGGTCTGTCCGCAATGACACTGTCGATCTGAAAGCTGGTCTTCCTGCTCTTTCGTCTCTGGATCCCTTCGAAGACGAGGAAACGGAGTGTGCCCCCATTCTCCGCTCAATCCATTCGGGCCAGTGAGCAGCTTCCCATCGATGACCCAGCCACCACCTACCCCAGTTCCTAGGATCACGCCAAACACGCAACGCTTGCCTGCGCCAGCACCGTCAACCGCTTCGGAGAGTGCAAAGCAATTGGCATCGTTTTGGATACGAACAGGCCGACCCAGCACTTTTTGCATGTCGGTAAGAAACGGCTTGCCGTTCAAGCAAGTCGAGTTACAGTTCTTCATCGATTGACGCGACTCGATCCAAGCTCCCGGAGTCCCCATTCCCACAGGTGGAGACTCGTCAATATCTTCATCCAGTCGGGCGACAAGCTTCTTGATCTCAAGAATGGTGTTGGCGTAATCAGGGGGCGTTGAGACTCGGTCTCGACGAACAATTGATCCAGTCTCGTCCATCAAGATACCTTCGATCTTGGTTCCTCCCAGATCAATGCCAATACGCATAGCCATCAGTTCACTCTCAAGAGTCGCTTCGACGGATCATCTGCATGAGGCGTTGCCAGTCGAACTGGGGACCCGGATCCCACTTTCGACCTCTTGCTACTTCGCTGTGACCAACGATGCGACCTGCAGAAACTTCCGGATATCGTGCCATCAATGCTTGGAGAATCGATGCGAGACGGATGTATTGAACATCAGCAAAGGGTTCACTCTCGGTTCCCTCCAGCTCAATTCCAATCGAGAAGTCATTGCAGTTGACACGGCCTTGGTACTCCGAGACTCCTGCGTGCCAAGCACGTCGATGGAACGGCACGTACTGTGTCACTTGACCGTTTCGATCAACCACAAGATGACTGGAGACCCTAACCCCCTTCAACGATTCAAAGGACGGATGGGCTTGCAAATCGATGGAGTTGGTGAACAACTCATCGATGTACGATCCGCCAAACTCACCTGGAGGAAGCGACATTGCATGTATGACCACTAGACCTACGCACTCCCCTACAGGTCGATCATCGCAATTGGGACTTTCAACTTGCTGGGCGGGTATCAGCCTGTTGTTCTGGTCCACTCTCATTGGCTACCCCTGCACCAAAGCATAATTGCGACTATGAAAGTTCCTCATGATGTGGTTCGCGCAAACGTTGCTACTGCGTTGCGAGAAGACTTGGGTTCAGGGGACGTTCACGCGTCGTTAGTCGCATCGGAAAGTCTGCGGCGTGGAATCATCATATCCCGTTCGAAGGGAGTGCTCTGTGGTCGACAATGGGTCGAGGAAACATACCGACAAGTCTGCGAATCGACCTCAGTTGAGTGGGAATGCGATGAAGGTGGAACCATCGTCTCAGATCAGCGTCTTGCCACGATTACCGGGCCCAGTTCAGCTCTGCTCACTGCAGAACGCACCGCCCTCAATTTTCTGCAACTGCTGTCAGCTACAGCAACCCGTACTCGTCACTTCACGAAGCTGATCGAACACACATCTGCACGAATCCTCGATACGAGAAAGACACTTCCAGGACTGCGGGTTGCACAAAAGCATGCAGTCCACGTCGGGAGAGGAGTCAACCATCGAATGGGTCTGTTCGAATGCCATTCTCATCAAGGAAAATCACATCGCCGCATGCGGTGGGCTGGAACAGGCCATCACTCGAGCTCGAGAGCAACATCCAACCATGTTTCTCGAAGTCGAAGTGGATTCGCTGGAACTCTTCGATCAAGCCATGAGGTTTGATGTGGACCGCATGATGCTCGACAATTTCTCCGCTTGCTCAGATCCGGGAAGCCGTCCGTATGGCCACTGGCCATGTTCGAGTCGGGGGCAAGGCAATCGAACTCGAGGCTTCAGGCGGAATCAGCGAATCCAACATCGTTCAGATTGCCGAGACGGGAGTTGATTTTGTTTCCTTGGGAACGCTGACGAAGGATGTGCACGCGATCGACCTATCATTCCAGATCACTGAGTGATGCGGTGTTCAGATGAAAGCGCCCGGTGTCAAGCACTCTTTGGTTTCGTTCTGTTTTAGCTTTCCAAATCTAGGGTGCTTACAATCGCTGGCTCAGCCACGAGT
>CAXXFR010000011.1:0-11109 GCA_963667455.2 Pseudomonadales bacterium
TAACGCTGGTCGGCTCGGTCTCCTCGATCCAGATGCAGCACCATCTTCAAGTAAGAACCCGGATCCCCTAGTCCGTAGATAGCCGACACGGAGGCAACAATGATTGTGTCTCTCCGCTGCATGAGAGCCTTGGTGGCCGACAGTCGCATCTGCTCGATGTGGTCGTTGATCGAAGCATCTTTTTCGATATAGACATCGGTTGACGGAACATACGCTTCGGGTTGGTAGTAGTCGTAGTAGGAAACGAAGTACTCAACGGCATTCTTGGGAAAGAACTCCTTGAATTCCCCGTAGAGCTGCGCCGCTAGCGTCTTGTTGTGCGCCAAAACCAACGTGGGTCGCTGTACGTTTTGAATGACGTTGGCCATCGAAAAGGTCTTGCCCGACCCGGTGACTCCTAACAGAGTCTGATGCACGAAACCGTCGTCGATTCCGCGTGTCAAAGCGTCAATTGCCGTTGGCTGGTCGCCTGCCGGAGAATAGTTGGCGACGAGTTCGAATTCTTGGTGTCGCACGGTCTGGTGCGAATATCCGTCTAGTTAGTCCGAAGACTAGATTATCCGAGAATCTCTCTTGCCCCAATATCGGTCGCGCAACAACCGCTTGTAGAGCTTGCCGGTCGGGAGTCTCGGCATTTCGTCAATGAAGTCGATCGATTTGGGCACCATGTAGTTCGCGATCTTCTCACGTCCAAATGCGATGAGTTCCTCTTGCGTTTCCGGATCTTCGCTAACCCCTTCGGCCAATTGAACGACCGCTTTGACTTCCTCACCGAAATCCTCGTTGGGAACTCCGAATACAGCCACGTCAACAACTTTGGGATGCATGATGTAGGCGTTCTCGATCTCTTGCGGATAAATGTTCACTCCGCCCGAAACAATCATGAAACTCTTGCGGTCCGTCAGATACAGATAACCCTCTTCATCCAGATAACCCACATCGCCGAGCGCAGTCCAATTGTCGTGTATCGGATGGTGTACTTCTCGAGTCTTTTCCGGTGCGTTGTGATAGCTGTAGCCGACATGTTCCTGTTCGAAATAGACGATTCCAGCTTCTCGGGTTGGTAATTCGTTGCCTTCGTCGTCGCAAATTCGGATCTTTCCAGCTGCTGACTTGCCCACGGAACCAGGATGCTGTAGCCAATCCGCACTCCCGATGCGGGTGGAACCGTTGCCCTCGGTTCCTGCGTAGTACTCCTCGATGATGTGTCCCCACCACTCGATCATCTGGCGTTTGACGTCAACTGGGCAAGGCGCTGCCGCATGAATTGCACAGCGATGACTTGACAAATCGAAGCGATGTCGATCCTCGATGGGCAACTTGAGCATTCGTACAAACATCGTCGGAACCCATTGGCTGTGAGTTACTTGGTACTGCTCGATGTACTTCAGTGAGTCCATCGCATCGAAACGCGGCATTACAACGACCGTGCCGCCAAGACGCAACACCATATTCGTAAAGCCGAATGGTGCGGCGTGGTACAACGGCGCAGGCGATAGGTAGATGGAGTCGTTGCCGAAGTAGTACGGAGGGGATGGATCTCCCGATGGTTCCGGCAAGTCCGTGAATCGAATGTCTCCCAGTTTGCGGATGACTCCCTTCGGTCTCCCGGTGGTTCCTGAGCTGTACAACATTCCGGCACCTATCCACTGATCTTCCAATGGAACAGGGGCGTACTGAGCTATCGTCTCTTCGTACGAGTCCCATCCGTCAGTTGCCGTGTGAAACATCAAACGGGACGGACAATTAGGAATGTGTTGCGGAAGATCGGAGGCGACATCTCGCAGGTCACCGGCGACAACTATGGCCTTGGACCCACTGTCGTTCACTATGTAGGCCGCTTCTTCAACGGTCAGGTAGCGATTGATGGTCGAGATGTACAGACCCGATCGCAACGCGGCCCAAACGACTTCAAAGAACGTTAGCGAGTTATCGGAGAACACACAAACGTGGTCGCCGCGTTTTAACCCTTGGGCATACCAGTGCTGCGAAAGCTGATTGGAGCGATCGTTGAGTTCACCATACGTCAGACTCTCGCCGGTGGACGCAAGAATCGCCGCAGGCTTGTCCGGCGTCGTTTTCGCATAGTGTCCGGGATACATCAACGATCCTTGCTAGTCTGATCGAGCATAAGCATAGGAGATTTAGAAATCATGTGGGTAGCGGGAGTCTTGGCTCTATCATTAAGCCCGTTTGATCATGGACTCACCCGCCATCGACTACTTGTTTGAAGACTTGCTGATCGTCGATGCAGCCACATTTCTGGCAGGCCCGGGAGCAGCGACGGTGTTCGGAGACTATGGTGCGCGTGTTGTAAAGATCGAACCGCCGGGCGGTGATCGTTACCGCACACTGAAAGGTACTTGGAAGATCGACTACAACTGGCTGCTCACTTCGCGTAACAAGGAAAGTCTGGGTCTGGACGTCAGCCGCCCCGAAGGTAGAAAGATCATTCATGATCTCGTCAAGCATGCGGATGTGTTCATCACGAACTTCATCGGCGAACAGCTCAACCGCTACGAGTACGAGTACGAACGAATCGCCGAACTCAATCCCCGCATCGTGTATGCGCACATCTCCGGCTATGGAACCAAGGGACCTCAGGTAGCGAAACGTGGTTTTGATGCCAGCGCATGGTGGGCCAGAAGCGGCATGATGGATTTCGTGCGAGAACAAGACGTTATTCCGTCGACCTCCCCTCCCGGAATGGGCGACCACGCAACAGCGATGTCTCTTTTCAGCGCAATTGTCGCGGCTCTTTATCGCCGAGAGAAGACAGGCAAAGGGGGTTATGTCTCCACGTCGCTACTCGCCAACGGAATCTGGTCGAACGGGATGCTTCTACAGGGAGTTCTCTCGGGAACCGATGTCGCCTTGAGACGACACACCCATGGAGTGAACAACCCTTTTTCACGCGTATACGAGACACGCGACGGCCACTACATCCTGTTTACAGTCATCAACGCTGACCGAGAGTGGCCGCAACTTGCACGAGCATTAGGTCAACCTCACTGGCTCGACGACGACCGCTTTGTCGACTTGAGGACTCTCATTCAGAATCGGCATGCTCTTATCGAAATGATTGAAGAGTGCGTCCGTTCCATGGATGTCGAAGATGCGGTGCAGAGGTTGGACGAGTACGGAATCACGCACAGTTGGGTCAAACCCAACGGGTTGGTGGTAGACGACGAGCAAGTAATGGCCAATGAGATGATCGTCGACACCGGCGAAGTTTCCGAAGACTACCAACGCACAATCATGAGTCCCATACACATCGACAACGAGCAGAAGCGTCGCCCTCGCCGTGCCCCGGATGTTGGTGCCGACAGTCGAAGCATTCTGAAGTCCATTCTGCAACGAAATGACAACGACATTCAGCAGTTGATCGATGAGGGTGTCGTGGTAGAGCCTGAAGCCGGATCTTCATGAAATTTGGTGTGCTTCAGTTCTTCAGCTGGCCGGGACGCCGTGGAGACCTTCACACCGTATACACGAGAGCATTGGATCGCATTCGGACCATGGATGCCACCGGCTACGACGCAGTTTGGTTAGCGGAACATCACTTTTCCACCTATAGCGTTTGTCCCTCGGTACATGTAATGGCGATGCACGTAGCTGACATTACGAAGAATCTACGCATTGGCACAGCAGTTTCGCTGGCTGCTTTCTACGACCCCCTACGCTTGGCTGAGGAAGTGGCATTGCTGGATCAGCTCTCGGGTGGACGGGTTAATTGGGGAGCTGGCCGCGGCTTCGACCCAACTGAATTCAAGAACTTCGATGTGCCGCGTGAAGAGTCCTATGCGAGGTTTCGGGAGAACGTCGACATTGTTCTTACCGCCTGGAGCAATGACCGGTTCTCCTACCAAGGGAAGTTCTACCAATACGAAGATGTGGAGGTGCTACCCAAGCCTCTGCAAGATCCGATTCCCCATTGGATCGCATCGAGTTCACCGGAAGCAGTCGAGTGGTCGGCGAGTCAGGGGCACGCCATCCTGATGGACCCTCATGCGTCGCATGAACAGATCCAAAAGAAGTATCAGATGTACTGCGACACATTGCGCGAGCATGGTCAAGAAAACGATCAAGAGACTCCCATGGCACGTCTTATTGCCGTAGGACGTTCCGACGAAGAAGCAGAACAGATCGCACGCTCTGGGGCTCAGTGGATGTTCGGAAGCTATTTCAGTGCCAGACCACGACGCGAAGGACAAGAAGCAGATGATCAATCAAGGTTCGAAGACTACGTTGCCAACACCGTCATTCATGGGTCAAGTGAACGAGTCGCTGACAAGCTTCAAGAGCTCAAGGAGACCATTCCGTTGAACTATCTAATGGCGGCACCGTTGAGTCATCGTTCGTTCGAGCTTCTCACGGACGAAGTATTGCCCAGAATCGGTTAGAGAAGCCCACTTTCAACCCAACTACAAGCCGCTTTCGTAGTTTTCCAAAGGCTCGTTCGGTAAACTGAACTACAGGTGTCGGATGGCTAGTCAGGCGGCCATTCGATACACCAACCCACTACAAGGAACAACAGATGAAGGTAGCTGACGCAATTGCACACGTACTGAAAGCGGAGGGAGTCGAAGTGCTCTTTGCGTATCCGGTTAACCAGATCATCGAAGCGGCGGCCGTAGCGGATATTCGAACGATCATCGTTCGACAGGAACGGATCGGTCTGCACATGGCTGATGCCTACTCTCGGCTCTCGTCAGGAGAGAAAATTGGTGTGTTTTCCATGCAACACGGTCCCGGTGCCGAGAATGCCTTTGGTGGCGTTGCACAGGCCTACTCCGAGTCTTCCCCGATCTTGGTTCTACCAGCGGGATATCCAAGAAGATTAGCTAATTATTACCCTAACTTCAATTCAACTCTCAATATGAAGCATGTGACCAAATGGTCCGAACCGCTGACTATGGGACGGGCGATTCCGGAAGTGATGCGGCGTGCTTTCTTTCAGCTTCGCAATGGACGACCCGGACCGGTTCTCATTGAGGTTCCTGTAGACCTATGGGGTGAAGACGTTCCTGATCACTGGGAATACAAACCTGCCTATGCCACACGCACTGGTCCAGACCCAGACGATGTGGAGCGTGCTGCAGAGGTCCTGGCTTCCGCAGAGCGACCAGTCATTTATGCAGGTCAAGGCGTTCACTATGCAAAAGCATGGAATGAACTCAAGGCTTTCGCCGAAGAGTGGCAGATACCTGTTACCACCAGCCTTGAAGGCAAGAGCAGCTTCCCGGAAAACCACGAACTATCGTTGGGATCCGGTGGTCGAGCAAATCCGCGAACGGTCAAGACCTTTCTCAACGAAGCCGATGTGATATTCGGAATCGGCTGCAGCTTCGCCCTCACAGGTTTCGGGGTTCCAATGCCGCGGGGCAAAACAATCGTTCACGCTACGCTCGATCCCATGGACTTGAACAAGGATGTGGAAGCGCAATACGGTCTGATCGGAGATGCCCAATTGACGCTTCAAGCGTTGTCTGAAGCCATGGCTGACAGGGACCACTCCAAGGCGGACGATCGGCGCGGCTCAGTTCAAAAACGCATAGCAAGCCTCAAGTCGGAATGGCTCAGCGAGTGGAAGGCGAAGCGATTCAACAATGAACAACCGATCAATCCCTATCGAGTGCTCAACGAACTGCATAGAAACGTCGATATCGACAACACGATCATCACTCACGATGCCGGCAGTCCTCGAGACCAGCTATCGCCCTTCTGGGAGTCAACGACTCCGCTGTCCTACATGGGATGGGGCAAGACCACACAATTGGGCTATGGACTTGGACTGGCTATGGGTGCAAAGGTCGCACAGCCCGAGAAGACCTGTATCAATGTCTGGGGAGACGCGGCTATCGGATTTACGGGCATGGACTTCGAGACAGCGGCCCGGGAACGAATCCCAATCCTCTCCGTGTTGATGAACAACTTCTCCATGGCCATCGAGATCCCAATCATGCGAGTTGCGCAGGAGAAGTACGGCTCGACCGACATATCCGGCAACTACGCGGACATGGCGAAGGCGTTTGGCGGATACGGCGAACGGATCACTGATCCCAACGACATCGCATCTGCTATTCAACGCGGAATATCGGCGACCAAGGATGGTCAGCCCGCCCTGTTGGAATTCATCACCGACAAGGAGATTTCAATTTCAGCGGAGTAGTCTGAGTGTCGTATGCTGTTAGTGTGAAGTCTGTACGGTTAGAGCTTTTCTGATGCGAAAGAACTGCAGTGGATCTCGGAACAGTAAGTGACGGAGGAGCGATGCGGTCTGTAGGAAGTAGCACCTTAAACAAAAAAGCGGTCCAGGGAAACTTGCGCAGTCCCTACCGTTGTTCAGCCACGCTTCCCGATAGCAACCCAGGATCTGAATCTTGAAGTAGATACTGCATTGGACAGCTATTGGCGCTTGCGAACCTCAAGGCAACCCGACATAATCCGACATCGTTGGGGTTTGCGACATGTTAAGTAGACTCTCGATTGTCTAACTAGTCTCCGCGTCAAGGTTTGTCAACAGGTCTGTTGGCTGACGTTCGGCGAAGGAGTGTGCGAGTCTTTCCTGTGGGACTCGATCGCTCGGCAACCGCCTCCTGCACCACAGCGAAAGTGATCTCGATGCGAAGCTACAGCTACCGCCTCCGCGAAAAGCGAAGATCCGGCCTGTGGCTTCGCGCAACAAGGAGCCGAACGATCACGCTGAGATTCATTGACGTCGGCACTCCGAGTTGGCTCGGTGTGCCGATCAAAGTGAGCGTTCGCGATGTCATTTGGATGTGCGTTTCCGATGTCGCCTGACATCAGCTACTTGGCGACCGAGGCGCAGGTGTACTGGCTTTGTTACGGGCTAATCCGGGTGTCTTTCTTTGGGCTGCCAAAATGTCGCAGTTTGCCTAGTGGTTATGGTGTCACGGCTGACCCGCCCAACTATACGGTCTGAAGCGGCTGTAGAGCTACGAGGTCTCGAAGCAGGCACGACGCGGGCTGGGGGCTGGAGAGTTGGATGTAGCACTGGGGGTACATGATCCTGGCGTAGTATTGGCTGAGTGAGAACGCGAAGGGATGCTGTCAGTCTATCGACTGCCCGACGAGCCAAGGCAAGCGGGCGGATAGCGTCGTCCTACGGGCTGCTGGAGCGGGCTCAGACCGTGTGGAGACGCTCGAAGGATAGCCGAAAACCAAACGCCACCTGAGAGGGACGAGACGCGGGGACAGGTTCATATCGACTCAAAGGATCGGAAGTCGTTCCAGAGGGCGGTATGATCAGAACCGAGAAATCTATGAAGTCAGCCCAAAGGAAACTCCAAAGCCTATTGACACTACTCTTCAACACTAGCGCAGATTTGAAACCCACATGCGTCAATCAACTTCCGCTCCAACTCCAGCAGCAATCCAAGGTTGCGCTAACTGGTGGGCCAAGGTGCTCACAGTGTCGTACGCACTCAAGGATCCTTCTTTCCCCTACGCTCTAGCCACAAGATACGGCTTCCACGGATCCAGTGGACTCTACAGATCTTGCTAATCCATCAACTGGCAGTCTACGCCAAGAAGGTGCCGGAAACGTCAAGAACTATCGCTACGAACTTGACTATGCCGAGCACACCCAAACACCACTGCCGTTTGAGTGAGGCTTCTACGTGTACAACTGTCACATGAGACAAGACGATGTAGATGCCAGTTAAATAGCCAACCAACGGATCTTGGTCAGTTTATCCTTACCCACTACACTGCACATAGGCTTCAAATTCCGCTTTGATACGATCAATCTCTTCCCAGTACGTTTCCTCACAGTCCTCCTGGTCGTTTGACTCGTCTTCGGTTGCTAAGGACAAACAATCCATATAGAGACCCATGGCTTCAGTTTTTGGAACGTCATTCTCGAGATATCATTCGTAAGATTCGTGACAGCCTGCAACTTGGGCGTTGAACAGTAATTCACTCTCAGACATACAAATTTCATATTCAAGATACGCCAAGGTTGGTTCGAGAAAGTGGGGAGCCTGGCATTCTTGAGACGATTGGGACTGTATAGCGTTTGTCTGCAACAGACAAACGCTAGCGATGATGGTGCAAGACAATACGCTCTTGATTCGACGCCTGAAGCCTTTCACGTCAGTCCTCCCCGACAACTATGTCAATTTGCGATTGAATTTCAGACAGGCAATGTTGGATGTCGCTGCGATAAGCGGTCCGGTGACCCAGCAACGAATTAGATAGGCGTCTTGTCTCCTGCTTGATTCCATTCAACAATGAAGATTGCTCCTGGTTGTTCGAGATACGTTTCAAGAACACACTCTGCGTCCTCAAGGACTTACTCTCCGCACGGACTAGATTGTCTTTGAAACACTCTCGAAAGTCGGGCACCTTCTCGGGCACGATTGTCTCCAATTCTGTCAGCAAGAAATCCTCGGTTTTCGCCCATAGCTGACGAGTGCTCTCCATGTGGACCACATGAGTCACTATTTGCCATCTCGCAACTTCGAGAGGATCGCCGAGAGTCGGGTTGACGGAGTTTGGCTCCACAAATAAATTCATAGAAGTTCGCAGTAGGTCCATCGCTTCCGAGTGATCTTTCATCTCACGAGAACTTGCATTCCAAGCTGATGTTGTGTTCGTAACGATGACTTCAAACTTGGAGAAACCGTCCCTTGACTCCCAGACTCCATCGACCATCTGACGATGCAGATCCGGCATCGCTTGGGCGAGCAACTCGTTTTTTCTCTTCCGAACCTCCTCGATCGTCAGTTCGTCAGACTCAATGGTCGGTTCATCAGACTCGCAGCAGAGTTCGTCGACAGCCATCGCGCTCGCTACGAATATCACACATCCGAACGTTGCAAGCAACCTATTTCTTTGTTTCATTGGTCAACCCTTGTTTTCTAATTCCCTAAACTGTTGCATCACCGGTCGTTGCGCCGCGGACCCATACTGGCTTGAACAACATCTTCAGACGGATCGGAACATGAATCTCCGCGAATCACAATTAGCGACCAACCTGGAAATTTATCGAAATCCTGATAGTATCACAGATCGACTCGACGGGAAACCTGCTACAGCCAGGCACGGCAATTGCATACGAAATCAACCGAACTCGAGGAGCAATTTCCTCAGGAAGTCGTCGTTACATCCGGCGAGCCTGCACCTCACCCACATGTTCATGCCCTCCCATCGAAGGACGTTGAGAACCATCTTGCGCAGCACGGCCAAGTTCGCGGCTACGTAGTTCCGGCGACTGCGGGGCTGGTCCTCGTCGAACACGACATCAAGCACCCAGTGCACGCTGTTCTCTACCTCCCAGTGCGGTCTCGTCCGCCGGTCCGCCTCGTCAGCCGTCAGCGGGCGGCTCGAGATGTAGCGGATCCGCTCGACACCGGCATCCTCTCCGACGACTTCGGCTCTCCGCTCGATTGTCACTAGTGTGGTGTTTCACCAATTCGTTTACAGTAACTCTTGAGCGAGTTCAGGATGTCCTCCGCCGACTTGGTCCAGATGGACGGCTTCGGATCGTCGTTGTACACCTGCAGATACTCCTCGATCGCCCGACGCGCAGGCCAGCACTATGCGGCAGCGCAGGGCCAGGGACTGCGATGTCCCGCTCCTGCGGACCAGACGTTCGAGCTCCTTCCTGTCGGCGTCGTTCAGGACGGGCGCGACACGGGTGTGATGGTTGGCCATGGGTGCATTCTCTACCAAGAGGCCACACCATAGCAAATTCCGATCTAGTAGTCACGGATTTATGAAACACTACACTAGTTCCATCTGGACAGCGCCCATTTCGCTCGACAGTTATTACTTGGAGTCTTTCCTTCCAACGGACTTTCAACATGGAGTTACCGCGAGCAATTCCAGCAACTGGGCAACACCAATACGCTCCACTCCTGGGCGAAACTGAGAATAGCCGTCGTTCATGGTCACGACGAAGCTTCGCGATGGTTGCAACGATTGAATCGACGTGTAGAAGCCGCGAGATGGCTTCGCGCTCAGCGACTGCTTGACTTCGATTGCCCACAGCTCCCTTGATCGATGAAACTCCAACACTAGATCGATCTCCGCGCCGTCGGCAGTTCGATAGAACATTGGCGTCGCACGATCTTCGATTGCATTTGCAACTTGCTCGATGACGAATCCTTCCCAGCTTGTTCCACATACAGGGTGGGTCAGGACCTCGTCCGAAGTTGCCAAATTCAGCAATGCATGAGTCAATCCACTATCGCGAATATAGACCTTGGGAGTCTTCACTAACCGCTTACCCAGATCGGTACTGTACGGGTTCAGTTTTCGAGCCAACAATAGGCTACCCAGCACCCCGACATACCTAGTTACAGTCGGCGACGAGACGTTCAAGGAATTGGCCAATCTCGAGAGGTTCAGCATATTTCCTTGGTCAACTGCCAGCATCAGTAGGATCCGCATGAACATGTCGGTAGACAGCCGAGGTTCAAATTGAGGAATGTCTCGTTCCACTGTCGTTCTCAGGTGGTTCCTGCGCCAAGCAAGACTGTCAGCAGCACTTGATGCCATGAGGCTCAATGGCAACCCCCCACGGATCCATAGATCGCGTAAACGGTCGCGACCGACTTCGATCAAACTGAACGGATGCAAGTCGACATATTCGATGCGTCCGGCAAGCGATTCGTCAGCTTGTCGGAGCATCTTCAGTGATGCCGATCCAATCAGCAGGAACCGTCCCATTGCACTTCCCTTGCGTCGATATTCATCGATGATTCCACGCAACGTCCGAAACAACCCAGGAGTCCGATGTACTTCATCAAGAATGACGAGCTTGTGCTCGAATTGCCGTAGGAGAAAACCCGGTTCGGAGAGGCTTTGGCGAGCTTCCAGTGTTTCAAGATCAAAATAGACCGAGTCAGTGTTCCGTGAGCATTCCAATGCCAGCGTTGTCTTGCCGGCCTGGCACGGGCCAATCAACAAAGCCGCTGACTGTCGAGCTAGTGCTTGTTCTAACGATTTTCGTGCAGTTCTAGCTATTAACACCGTAAATTGAAAGTTTTAAGTTAGATTTACAGGGTTAGACCTGTGACATTAACGGATCAATCACAAATCCAATTGGAGTTGCCCGGCTGACTGCCGAGCTCATCTGGT
>CAXXFR010000012.1:0-2395 GCA_963667455.2 Pseudomonadales bacterium
AAGAGTATCGTCTCCGGTTGAAAGACGTGGGAGAATGTCTCGCTCGAATTGCTCGGGACGATCCCTGTAAACCTTCTTAACTTGGTCAGCCACGTTAAGGTATCGCCTAGCGGTACCTACGAGAACTGTCCCAAGTACGATCGCCTCCCGTCTTCTCTGCTGCACCTCGGATCTGAAGTTGTCCAGATCGCGGAACCGCTCACCTTTGTTTCGATGAGCCGTGATTACCGATTTGTTCTCAAGACAGATGCGAACGCGGCTCAAGTCCGGCCCTTCGGACGAGTGACTTATCTCGCAAACAAGCAGGTCTGCCTTGCGTCGTTGCAGGTCGGGCGCGGGTTGGTTCAGCCACCAGCCGACATCTTTGTTGGCATAGTCTTTTCGTATCTCATCGGAACTTGAGAGCAGATCGGACCATATGGCCTTGCAGAGAATATCCGAGTGCTCGGCTTTTCGATGATTGTGGTATCCGCGCTCAACAATGTGGCGAATGACTATATCGAAGGGCGTATTCAAGCAACCAACTCCAACACGGACGACTCCGAATACCCGTTTTGGGCACTGGGCATTGGTTTGAGTCGGTTCTCCGTATCTGCGCTGAATTCCGAAGGAACAGGAAGACGCTTAAGCACATTGCTCTGTGTACGGATGAACCCGTTGGCCGCTCGCTGACAGTGTTCGACCAGCCAATCGCGAGCCTGCTTCCCGTTAAGATACTCGCAGAGCGGATCGAGAATCGACTCATCTCTCGGAACTATGTAGTAGGTAGAGTGGCGCGGCACCGTCGCCCCTGACCTATCCACCCAGAAGACCGGTCGTCGCGCGATGTCTTTGCACAGTATCTTGGGTCGTAAGATTCGGGACATGTACGGGGTCTCATGGAAGGCGTACCACGGTTTTCGACTTGCACATGTCCGCTGCATGAGTCTCTCAGCAATGTGAGGTTCCTTCAAGTACCGCCCAAACGGTCCCAGATCATCGAGCGGCACGAGAACACCATCAAGATCATAGGGAATCAACATCATCAAATGTGTCTGAATCCGATCCTCGGAGGGGTTCAGATCCCTTCCCGCAACTGTAGGCCAGGCGAATTGATGGAATTGAGCGGGCAGTGTGTCACGCTCAAAGACAAAGACCCGGTCCGCACCCGTAGCGACACCGCAACTAATACGATCGCAAATCGAGGAAAGACTGGCGGTTTGCTCAGAATCAGAACTCGGTACATCGCCATTCAGCAACGGCCCCCAACTCATGCCGTCACGTGGAAGTCGGACTGTCTTTTCACTGCCTTTGCGGTTCAGAATAAGAGTAGCCCGACTATCCGGTCTCTTCTCCAACACCGTAATCAACGGATAGGTGACCAAGTTTCCAAAAGAATCCTCGGGAAGCAGTTCCAGCGTTTGCACATCCCAGGCGCTGAGCAGCGCTCGAAGTGAAGACGCCGAATCGACGTAAGTGAACTTCTCGGGCGTTACGAAAACGAGCCGCCCGCCCGGTTCGAGGATCTCCAGCGCTCGCTCCAAGAACAGCATGTAGAGATCGAAGCGGCCAGTCGCTACACGGTATCGATTCCTGTACTCGGCCTTTTCTCGTTCGTTCAAGTGTAAGATCGAAACGTAAGGAGGATTGCCAATGATGTAATGATACTTCCCCGAGACCTCTGCCCTTAGGAAGTTCTCCTCAATCACTCGAATATTGCGGTTGCTCTGAAGCTGTAACGCCGCTGACCGAGCCAAGCGACCGTCAAGCTCAATGCCGGTCATGGAGGGAAGCGCCGAGTGATTGGCCGCAGACCAGCGAAGCACTCCCTTCATGAAGGCGCCAGTGCCACAACCGGGATCAAGCAGACGTTCCCCGGAAGCAACTGTTCTGCCTTCAAATAGCAAGTCAACCATATGGTCGACGAGCGTATCGGGCGTCGGTACGAACCCTCTCATTGGTTTCCTGCTGCGAACACTTGGTAATGCACGTCAATAGGTGGATTGTGCCAATTCTAACACTAGCTGTACATGCCGAGAACTCTGGGTCTCGCCGGAACTCGAAACAGTGAACCAAGGCGGATCGAGGTAGATCAGGTCGACCGACTCGGAGTTCATGCCCCGGAGAATGTCGAGGTTGTCGCCCGTCCATATCGTCTTGTCCACGAAGTTCGCTGGCATGGTCGTATGCTACCTTAAATACGAACGAATGTCTACAAACCAACACCCGTACCGGCAACTTGCCACACAAGAACTTTCGTCCTATGCTATTCTTATGGATATGAGACCTTAAGTGCCGAACGCTCCGACACACGATGCGCCATGAGACAATTTGAGAAACAGGGTAAGAAGAGGACAGTGGACGACGGAAGCCCGTCCCAAATTGTCCCATCTGTTTCAAACTGTCCCATTCCGTC
>CAXXFR010000013.1:0-408508 GCA_963667455.2 Pseudomonadales bacterium
GATCCTAGAATCCCTTGAATGTTGCTTCGCGCTTCTCACGAAACGCCTGAGCACCTTCGGCGAAGTCTCGGGACAATCCCACTAGAGGGATCGCAGTCTCGGACCATTGCATTGCAGTGTCGTAGTCCATGTTCGCCGTTCGTATTGCTAGCAGTTTCCCCAATTTCTGTCCGATCGGGGGACCCGCCTCGATCTCCATTGCAAGCTGCATGGTGCGATTCTCGAGTTCGTTGGGTTCTACAAGGTAATTGGAGAATCCGGCTTCGTGAGCCTCTTCAGCGCTCATGAATCGTCCGGTCATCATGAGTTCCATTGCCTTGCGCCAGCCGATAACTTTGGGGAGCGACCAGAAGCCTCCTAGATCCGCATACAGCCCGCGCTTCACATACGCCACTTGAAATCGGGCAGCCGTGGAAACCACGGCTAGGTCGCAATGACTCGCCAGGTCGAAACCTGCGCCGACACATGGTCCGTTGACCATAGCGATAATTGGAACTTCAACGCGTCGCAACGCGATGTAGGTCTCGGTCTCGTGTCGAAAGTTGAGCCGATATCCTTCGATGTCGGTTGTTGCAGCTTCTTCGAGTCCTTCGGGTTTTGGATCGGGATTAGGATTGGCAGCTCCACTGAAGTCCATGCCTGCACAGAAGCCGCGTCCGGCACCGGTGATTACGATGCATCGAATGGATCGATCGAATCTGGCGTCGAACAGAATTTCGCGCATCTCGCGGAGAAGGGGAAACGTCAAGGCATTGAGCTTGTGCGGTCGATTCAAGGTTAGCCACAAAATGCCATCTTGGTCGCCCCGTCGTTCACTCAAAATGGGTTGGTCGTCGCGCATGAGTCGCTCGTGTTTCAAAGTTGAGTGATTATCGTACTAGCAATCGTAGTGTGCGGTATTGACTTGGCCGGTGATAGTGGGTTGAAGAACTGAAAATGACAATCAAACAGCATCAACGGCTTAATCGAGCGGCTTGGAGTGACAAGGCCGAGGATTACTCAAGTGCCGCCGAACGGAATTGGAGCACTGACGTACCGACCTGGGGAATTTGGAGGATTTCCAATGAGATGGCACCCATGCTTCCGGCGAGTCTCGAAGGCATGCGCTGTTTGGAAATCGGGTGTGGGACTGCGTATGTCGCCTCTTGGATGGCTCTGCGTGGAGGCGATGTCTACGCAATCGACCCGACGAGAAATCAACTGGACACAGCCCTGCGGCTACGCAGTCGGTACGACAGAAAGATATCGCTGGTCGAGTGCTTCGGAGAGAGTTTGCCGTTTCCGGATGAATCCTTCGACTTTGCCATTTCGGAATACGGTGCGTCGTTGTGGGCGGATCCCTACCAATGGGTTCCCGAGGTTGCGCGAGTGTTGAGACCTGGAGCGCGGTTGACATTCATGACCTGCCACCCGATTTCACAGCTTTGTTGCCCCGAGCAACCGGATCTCCGCAACGGAGTTGAGCTCTTGCGACCCTATCTTGAAATGTACCGCCTGCACTGGTCCGACCCGGAAACCGTCGAATTTCAATTACCGCACGGGAAGTGGATCGAGTTGTTGAGATCCTGCGGATTCGAAATCGAATCGCTACTTGAATTGGGTGCCCCGGAAGGCGCGACGAGCGACTATGTTTGGGCTGATGCGGAGTGGGCGACGAAGTGGCCTACGGAAGAGGTTTGGACGGCTCGTAGACTGCCTTGAAACCCTGAGCTCAGATCCTTGTAGTTCCCGTTATTCCCTTCGCTTCAAGTCTGCGATATTCGTCTTCCGTGATGCCGAGCTCTTGTTCGAGAACTTCTCTCGAGTGCTGTCCGAAGCATGGCGAGTGACGAATGTTGCCTTTTGTAGACGATTCGAACACCCAGGGATTGGTGGGCATGAAATGCGTACCCGATTCGGGATGGTTCACAGCGGCGAGAAAGTCCCTATAGGCAAATTGAACGCTAGGGTTTCGATATACGTCAAGAAATTCGGGCACTTTGCAGGTCGTCGCACCTACCTCGTGAAGTAGCCCGACTGCGTCCATCAAGCGAGTTTCGGAAGACCAGTGCTCGATAGCTTCATTTAATTCAGCCTCGTGTTGTTTGCGGGATGTAGCAGTTGTGAACCTTGAGTCGTCGAGTTCGATGCGCTCTGCAAACTTGGCGAACACTTCATCTTCTTCAATGGCGACCACGATCCATTGCTCGTCGCGCGTCTGAAAGATTCCATGAGGTGCAATGCGGGGGTGCGCGTTGCCGCTCGGTTGACGGATCGATCCGTTGGCACTGTATTCCATGATTGCATCGCCCATTTGAACGGCGACCGACTCGATCATGGACAAGTCGATTCGTTGACCTTCGCCAGTTTGTTCACGATGGTGCAAAGCGGCGAGTATCGAAGCGGCAAAGTAGTAGCCGGTAATGGGATCGGGAATCAGACCACCGGTGTTTTGAGCTAGGTCTCCTTCGTAGCCGTGGATTGAAGCAAGACCGGCCATGGGCTCCGTAGTTGCGCCGTTGGCCGGATACTCCGCAAGAGGTCCCGTTCGACCGTAGCCGGAAAGCGAGGCAAAGATGATGTCGGGTCTGTGCACGCGAAGCGTCTCCATCGTGACGCCCCAGTTGGTCATTACATGCGGGCTGAAGTTGTCTGCCAGGATGTCGAATTTCGGTATGAGACGCCAGAACAGCTCCATTCCTTCGGGTTGCGAAACATCTAGCGTGATCGCTCTCTTGTTGAGATTGACCGTGTTGTACATGCCGTTGGTGTTAAGGCGATCCTGCTCAATGTCCGGATCGCGAACATGCGGCGGCACAGGTGCGCCCGCCCCTCGCCACACATCCGGTCTCTTTCGCGATTCAACCTGTACAACATCCGCTCCGAGGAGCGACAGCAGTTGAGTGCCAAATGTTCCTGACCATGCGCCGGTGAAGCAAAGTACGCGGATTCCTTCGAGAGGTTGCTGACGTTGGACACCACGTGCCCGTGGCACTCGACGGCGAGAATCAATGACCTTGGAGTGTTCGCCCAATGTCGGAGCACGGAACTTTCTTGCCCATGGAGTGGCCGACATCTTGCCGAATGCTCCAGGAGCTTTGACTTTCTTGCCATTGACGAGCGTTTCGATGATGAAACCGCGTGCATTCAACTGCTCGCTTTCGACTAGTTCTTTGGAGTCCTGAACCACCCCCGAAATGCACCTTCTCTCGGCCAGACCGTGGAAGACGTCCCACTTGTCTCGGGACAGCATGACTTCTGCAAGTCCATCTCGCACTGGTCGAGTATCTTTCTGATGTCGGCCATAGGTCGAAATGAATTCAGGATCTTCGGCTATATCTGGTAGTCCCAGAAAGTGCAGAGCACTGGTCCACTGTGCCCAGTCGCCGTAGCCGAAATTGATGTGACCGTTTTGCGCTCTCCACAACGGTCCCGCTCGATCACGTGTCCGAGGCCCGTTGGGACCCCGCATCATTCGATTGTTGCCACCGATGAACAGACCAACTTCTGCCCACGGAGCGCATGTGTTGGCCATGGCTTCGTCTTCGCTGACATCCACGCTGTCGCCGTGTCCGGTCTGACGGCTCCGATAGAGAGCGGCGAGAGCTCCAACAAAGCCAGCAACGCCTGAAATGTAGCCACTCTGTTGGTGAGGTAGCTGAAGCGGTTCGTGATCGATGCACTGATTGATTGCGCACCATCCCGATTTCGAACATGCGGTGAGATTGTTGCCGGGAAGGTCCGCTATGGGTCCTTTCAATCCATGCGGCGTAATGGACAGGTGCACCGAATCAGATTGCCTCGCTGACAACGCTTCGGGCAGTTCGACGGTCGTTGTGACGACAACATCGGCACTCTCAATCAAACTCACAAGCTCTTCATTGCTTGCAACAACGGAATGCTTGTTCCAATTCACATAGCCATGAACCAGCGAGTTTTCCATTCCCGGCTCGTCGTGGAGAAACGGAGGTTCGTGTCTGAGCGCATGCCCGGACTCGTCTTCGACCAGAATGACCTCGGCTCCGAAGTCGCCGAACAATCTGGCAGCCCATGCTCCCGAAAGACGGTTGGAGAGATCTACAACACGAACGTTGTTCAGTGCTGATGCCATGTCAGATGGATGTCATTCAACAAGGTCGCTAGGAAGATTGGAGGGCCTCAAACTTCGGAACGACGTAGGGTCCTTCGGGAATGAGAGCTATGTCCCGCCCCGTAGTTCGACTAAGCGCATGCTCAATGCCGTCTTCAACGGAATCCAGCATGTGAACTCCCGTCAAGCGTCGGTCGTCGCCGACCAGTCCATCGCTGAACAGGCTAATGTGACGATTACGTTGCGCCATAACCTGCATTTCCGTTTCCCATTCGTCGACATCGGCAGCCTGCTTTGAGCTGACGCGCTCCAGGAATGCATCGGGGCCATCGTCGAGAAGCCGCTGTTGCGACACTCGGTAGGCATCTGAACCGAGACCCGCTCCACATTCCGCTGCCAAGACAAGCGTTCCGTTGTCTTGGAGTACTTCGAGGGGTGCAACCATCCCTTTTACAGCTTGGTAGTAGGTCTGATCGAGCGGATAGCCGGCGGCTGAAGTTACGATCGTGGCGAATTTCCTAGCCAATGGGACGACGCAGTATTGCTCGGCGAAACTCATGGCTTGGGCGTGGCTGGACTCAATCTCGCCAAAGTTGACGAATGCCAGATTTCGGTCGGTGTCGATTACCGTGTTCAAGGCGTAGACATTCGTTTCGGAGTGATCCCGAAGCAACTTTAGGATCTCAATCTGTTCAAGATGTAGCGGATTTCCGTTGACATTGCACATCTTGCAGTTGGGATCTTCCAGAATGCGAGATCGGTGAAGTGCACGAATGGTGCTTTCGTGGGCAATTCCCGGCACAACAACCTTGCGCCCTCCGGAGTACCCGGCCATGAAGTGCGGTTCGACGAGCCCTGTCGCGATTTTGACATCGGCTTGGACAAACCGTTGGTCAAGCAACACGGGTGTCCCACTCGAGGTGGTTCCAAGATTGATGTGGTCGGAGGTTCGACTGGCGAAGTGGTTCTGAACGGAGACGGAACCGAGGACTGTTCTGTCTCCAATGAGTTCCTCGAGTTCGCTACCTTGATTCGGTCGGTGAAGTCCTGTCGCGATCAGAATTACGATGTGTTCGGGCTCGATTCCTCCTGCGACCAAATTGTCGACAATGGGTCGAAGGAATAGCTTGTTCGGGACTGGCCGAGTGATATCGCAGACGAGTATGCAAGCAGTCTTGGCGTTGGCCGCAAGCTGTGACAGCGAAGGTGAACCCACAGGTTGAACCAATGCGTCGTGAACGGCGCTGACGGGATCGGGCAGCAACGGCATGGGTTGCTTCGCCACGAGACTGACATTGCAGTCGTCAGGAATCCGAACTGTCAGTGACGACTTGCCGTACGGAAGATCAAATTCCATGCGATTGGCTACATGTGGACAGCTGGATCGAGTCCAGGATCAGGCGAAGCCGAACTCCCCAAACCGATTGGTCGCACTCCTAATTGGAATTGCTTCGGAGCACCTCTCCTGCACCCTCGCCAGTGTGCTCGTCGTCGATCAGGATCACAGCACCATTGCACACGGTTGCCCCGTAGCCCACGGCTCGTTGAATGAAACGAGGAGCACCTCCTGGGAAGTCGTGGACGAGCTCCGGCTGTCGCTCTTCCAATTTCTCCAAGTCGATGACGTTCAGGTCGGCTCGCTTGCCAACTTCCAACGTTCCGCGATTGCTCAGTCCGAGTACGCGTGCAGGTTCGGCGCTGATTCGCCTCACCGCCTCTGGCAACGAATAGACGTTTGAGTCTCGATGCCAATGAGAAAGCACGAACGTAGACCATCCCGAGTCGATCATTTGACTGACGTGCGCACCGGCATCGCCTAGTCCCGGCATTGCCCAGTCAGTGGTAATCATCTTTTCGAGGTGTTCCAGGTTCACGTTGAATCCACGTGCGTGGAACAGAGCCTTGCCTTTGGTCTCACGCGTCAGTCTCAACCACGTCTCGATGGGATGCTCACCGGCCTCTTCAGCCATGTCGACCAAGCTCTCATAACGAGAGTGCGTGTAGTTGGGACGAGGATTGTCTCCCAAGTAGTACTGCCGTTTCATTGCTTTGACCATAGTTTCATGGTGCGGATGATCCTTGATTTCCTGAACCAGTTTTGCTCGGAAGTTCGGATCTTCGATAGCCGCTAGACGTTCATTCATCGACATGGTCCGCATCTTGTTCCACGATTCGGTATGCCAGTAGTTGTTGGGTGCCAGTCCCATGATCCCTCCGCCACTTCGTGGTACGGTCACGGCGGTGACGTCGAGACCTTCATCGCGCATTTGCGAGACCCGTTCGTCCAGAAGTGCGGTGTGTTCTGAAATGGCGCTAAACAGCACACGTCCGTTCCTAGCCTCGTCTGCCAGCAAGTCCATTTCGTTCTCGAGGTCTCCAAAATGCGGAACGGTCTGCATGATTCCGCCGTTCTTACTGACTTGCTTGGATATCGCCATCAACTCTTCGCGGGTGGCGAAGGTTCCGGGGATTGGACGTCGATCAGGAAGTACATGTCCGGGATGTCGATTGACGGAAAATCCAGCTGCACCTTCCTTGACGGACTGACCCGCCAGTTCTGCGATCTGCTCAATCTCATCGGGAGTTGGCTGCCCGTCGATTGCGCGTTCTCCCATGACGAAGAAGCGGGTTGCACTGTGTCCGACCAGCCCAGTGATGTTGATCATCGGACCTAGACGTTCGATGGAATCGAGATATTCGCCGTAGCTTTCCCAGTCCCACGGCAAACCCGTAAGAATGGCGTGCTTGGGGATGTCTTCCACGGTCTCCATCATTCCCGCAAGAAACTCTCGATCCTCTTTCTTGCACGGTGCGAATGTGACTCCGCAGTTACCTAGCAGGGCGGTTGTGACGCCGTGCCACGTGATGGATGTGAGTTTGGGATCCCAACCGATTTGAGCGTCGAGATGCGTGTGCAGGTCGACAAAACCGGGTGTTACAGTTTTGCCGTCGGCATCGATTTCTCGGTGTCCACGGGGACAGTTTTCGCCGACGTGGGTAATCGTGTCGCCGTCGATTCCGATATCTCCGATCCGAGGCTCGGCATTCGTTCCGTCTACGATCAGTCCGTTGCGTACTACGAGGTCATGTGTCATCGTTGGTAGCCATTGCGTTCTTCTGGAGTGTGTAATGATGCCAAATTGGAGGAATAGTTGATGAATTACCTCAATGTGCAATGGAGCGATTTCTAACTCCAATGACTAGACGCGAGAGTCTCTCGCATCGAATGAGACGAGTTCGGCGACTATCAGCCGATCCGTTGGTTTGAGTAGCTATTGGTCAGAAGCAGTCGATGTCTCGGAGAAGATCTCAACTGCAGTAGTGAGCTGTGACGCAAAGAACTCTGCGTACTCGTTGTCGCTGTCTCGAACTCCAGAGACAGCCAATTCAAACTTGGCCTGTCTTTCTGTGCTGGGAGACTCGAGAAACTGGGTCAACGAGATCCAGGCCGCATGCATCGACTTGTCGAACTCGGTTTCTGCTAGATCCCGAGCTTGCTCGAAGATCGAAGACGCGTTCTTGTATGCCTTGGCGGCCAATGCATGGGCTCCGTTGATCCAGAGGATGTTGGTCGTGACATCGTCAACCGCTATTGCATATTCCAAACCTACTCGTGCGGCCGAATAACCCAACTCTTGAGCCTTGGCGGAAATCGGGCCAGTGTCGCCCCAACCCGGCCATGTAAACGACGCTATGTTGAAGGCAACGCCTCGCGCGAACTTTCTGAGACGTTGCAGGTCTTCCGTTGCATCCGGGTCGGTTTTCTTAATGAGGTTGTCTACGTAGAGGAGTTGCAGACGCGCAACGGGGACAAACAGATCGTCCCGTTGAATCTTGCGCAGTTCTCCCATCAATTCGCCGATCTGGCGAAACTCCTCCTCGGAAATCGTTGAAAGGGCGACTTCTTCGGCGTTCACACTCAGCACTCCAATCCACAAGGAAACGACAACAATCCAGACTCGCATTGCTTGCTGATGCATTGGAATATCCACACTTTTGAATGCCAACGTGCTACGCATTGTTCAGCAATTGCACGACTTCGACCCTGTTGGCATCGCGGGCGGCATCGATTGGCTGCTTTCCCGACTGATCCCGAATTGTTGCATCGGCACCAGCTTGCAGAAGCAACTCGCACAACGCGACGCTTCCGGTTCGAGCTGCATAGTGTAGTGCGGTTCGGCCTTGTGGACCGATGGCGTTGACTTTCGCACCAATGTCAAGAAGAAATCGCGCTTTATCCAGTCCGGGTCTCTTGTCGGCTCGGCAGGCGTACATCAAGGGATGCAGTTGTCGATACGGACGTTGATTGGGCGACAGCCCGTGATCGACGAGTAGCTTCAGGACGTCGAGATTGTTGGTGGACATCCAAATACCGGAATCTGAAGCATGGGGAGAGACATCGTGGTCCAGCAGAAATTGGAGAATCGAAAGATTCTCAAAATGCGAGGCGATGAACAGCAATTGGGAACTGTAGGGGGTGAGTCGTGCTCCCCGCCGAGTGAGATCCTCGAGCAGTGAGAGCTGTCCGCCGGCAACGCAGAAGCTCGCAATTGGCGAGTAGTAGATTTCGTCGTGCTCGTCTTCGGCATAGAGCAAGTCGGGGTCGGACTCAAGATAGCGCTCGACCGCTGATTGGTCTCCACAGAATGCGGATCGAAACACGTCGGAAGACGCTCCGTGTTGGCTGAGTAGGTCAACAAGCTGCTTTCGACCGTAGAACTTTGCTGCCGAAAGAGGGTCGAGTTGAACGAAAGTCTCCGAGTTGTAGCAACCGGTGAGATGGATGTTCGCGCCCCGTTGCAACAGCCATTCGACTGTTTCACGCCGGTTCTTGCGCACTGCCTCGAACAGTAAGGTGCGGCCGTGGCTACCTTGGTGATTCAACACGTCGGGGGAATCTCTGACGATGCTTCGAAGTTCGTCCAGTTTCCCTTGCGCGGCTCTGGCAAGGATCTTCCCCGGCAGTTGCTTTTTCCAGTGTCCGGGACTGACATTGAGAGGGCGTACCCAGCGGTCGCCAGCGACTTCGGAGGAAGAGGAAGAATCCATAGAGGAAGACACGCAGTTGCCAGGACCAGGCCGGTGCCAAACCTAGGTTAGGTTAAATTGTAAGTCTGTCCTAGCCCTTAGATAGCGGAGACATCCTGTGGACTGGACTGCCATTTGGGATTTTTGGCTCCTCATAGACGAACCGATCGGCGCGCTGGTGGGCGTGATCATTGTCGTGTGCCTCATTCGACAAAACGTCTTTGCTTGGCCGCTGGGCGTGTTCTACGTTCTGATGTCCATCACTGTATTGCTCGAGGCCAAGCTGTACGCGAATCTCGCTCTACACGTGGTGGGTTTTCTGCCGCTGAATCTGTACGGCTGGTATATGTGGTTGTTCGGTGGCGAGCAGAAGGATCAACTCCCGGTGACTCGCAGCGGCTTCAAGCTGCTAGCCATACTGGCGGCTGTCTGTCTGGTGGGTGGGTTTGTTCTCGGTTACATCTTCAATTCGTACACCGATGCCGCCTTGCCGTATTGGGACAACGCCATCTTCATGATGAGCTTTGCCGCGATGTATTTGACGGCCCACAAGAAGATCGAAAATTGGATCGTGTGGTTCATCGTGAATGTGATCTCCGTTGTGATCTACGCCACTCAGGATCTGTGGCTTTACGCCGGACTGTACTTCGCCTACATCTTCATGGCGGTGTGGGGCTACATTGAATGGAACCGCGCGATGGGAAAGAAGAAAGCTTCTGAGGTGTAGATGCAGCAGGTTGTGCACTTCGTCGTGCGACTACCCTTCTTCTCGAGATTGGGCGCTAACGGCACCTGACTGAACCAGTTCCTCTATAGCACTCTTGGCGTAGCCAAGTTCCGCGAGTATTTCTTCGGTGTGTTCGCCTAGTTTCGGAGAGTTGCGGATTGGCGCGTGGGCGACTCCACTCACTTGAACCGGGTGGGTCACCAGAATCGGCACTCCAACCGTGCCAGCTTCCGGCACGACGGCAAGACGGTTCAACATCAGTTGCTTATCAGTCTTCATGTCCTCGACTATTGCCATAAGGTTGACGGGCAAGTCGGCCTCGTCGAACAACTCCATCCACTCGCCGGAAGTGCGATCCGCGACGATCTCTTGAATTGCTTTGCCCAATTCACGTCGATTGCGGTACATGTCGAGTCGAGTCGCAAATCGCGGATCGACGAGAAGCTCTTCAGCTCCCATCAATGTGAACAACATCGACAGTAGTTGTTCGTTGCGAACCATGTTGAACTGAAGCCATCTCCCATCTTTCGCTTGATAGGTCTGCATCATGGCGGGAGGGACCTCCGCCGCTTCTCGGTAACGCTCCACGTCTGCGCCGGCGAGAGCGCCCTGCACGACGGCGGCGTTGGACCACAGACCGTTTGCAAACAACGATGTCTGAACAAACGAACCTTCTCCGGTTCGCTCTCGCTTCAAGAGAGCTGTGACGATGCCTGCATAGATAGCAACGGCAGTGGGATGGTCTCCCATACCGGGTAGTCCTTGAGTGGGAATCGTCCCTGGCTCTCGCATGAGGTCCATCAATCCACTACGCGCCCAATACGCGAGTTGATCGAAGGCGCGACGATCTCGTTCCTCACCCTTCTCCCCGTATGCGGTCAACGAGGAGTAGATCATGGTGGGGTTGCTCGGTTTCAGACTCTCGTAGGTAAGCCCGAACTTTTCGCGAGACGGGTAGGGCATGTTGGTAATGAAGACGTCGCACTGGGCGGCGAGTTCATGCAATACGCGTTTGCCGTCCGAATGGGACAAGTCGAGAGCGATGCTCCGTTTGTTTCTGCCATCCATGTCCCACATGTAGTTCCTGGCTTCCTCTGAAGTACCTTGCATCGAAGACAGAATGCGAAGCATGTCGCCTCGACCGGGTCGTTCGATCTTGACGACGTCAGCGCCAAAATCGGCCAACATCATCGCTGCGGCGGGAGCGGCGATCACAGATGCGGCATCTACGACCTTCAGGCCTTCGAATAGGTACTCAGTCATGTTGGGAGAACACGAAGCGTCCGTTCATGTTACGCAGGGTCAGTGCCAAGTCGGGATTGAGATCAACGAGCAAAACTCGGCGTGATAGTATCGATTTGAGATGCGGATCCAATGGGTTTTCGCGCATTTCATGAACTCTTTACTCGGAGCAAGCTATGGCCGACCAGCCGCTGTTTGAGAACGCTTTTCCCTTTCAAGATGATGTCTTGGCCTTGCCGGTGAAGGACCTTGACGTTGCTTCAGCGTGGTACTGCGAGAAGTTTGGAGTGACCGAAGTATCGCGTAGCGACGAGCCGAATCCGACCGTAATCCTGGAGCGCGATGGCACTCGGATTGGTTTTTCGATCAACGGGGAAGATCCCACGCAAGACGGAGCAGCCGTTCTGGTTTCCGACATCGCCCGTGCGAGAGAGGAATTGGATGTCAAGGGTGTGCAGACTGCCAATTGGCGCATCGACGAGCGAGACGGAGAGAAACTGCAGGTGTTCTTTGTTGTCGCTCCAGACGGGCTTTGCTACTACTTCCACCAGCCCATCGAAGACTGATAGACTGAGCGTATCGTAGAGCTTGTGCTCATGCGCATTGAATCTAGGTCTGGATTTGCTATAAATGTTCGCCGCAATTCAATTCGCTCCAACAATTTCGCATCAACCCGAATGACAGCATGAAACTTGAAGAACGAAGTCGACTATTGAACATCCTGCGCGAGGGATGGCAGAACGATGAATCGCACGATGCGGGTCACATTGTGCGCTGTCCGGTCTCGGACTTTACCTGTCCAGACTTGCTCAAGCAGGAACAACGGACCTTTTTCCGCGATACACCGTTGATGATGGGGTTGTCCGTCGACCTTCCTGAACCGAATTCGTACTGGGTAGACAGCACGACAGGCGTTTCGATTCTCATGGTCCGGGATGCAGAAGGAGCATTTCGTGCATTTGCCAACGTATGCCGGCATCGTGGAGCTCAGGTTGTTGCTGACGGTAGAGGCACTGCCAAGCAGTTTTCGTGCCCGTTCCACGCTTGGACCTACTCCAACAAGGGTGATTTGATCGCCATCAATCGGGAACGGAAGTTTGGTTCGATTTGCAAGACCGAACATTCGCTGGTTGAATTGCCAAGTGCCGAGAAGTATGGAACGCTTTGGGTGAAGCCGAGTGTCGGGGGAACGGTGGATGTCGACCAGTGCTTGTCAGGACTGCAAGACGACATGGAACACTGGGGACTGAACGACATCTCTTACGCCTCGTCTCAGGTCATTCCAGCAAATGCGAACTGGAAGTTAGCCATCGACACGTTCGGAGAGAACTATCACTTCGATGTTTTGCACCGCGATTCGCTTGCTCCGGAGATTAAGGGCAACTTGCAGACGCACGATGTGTTTGGACTGAACTATCGCATGGTGTTCGCCCGCAAGAATCTGCTTGAGGCATTCGAGGCCATCCCGAGACTCGAGGATATGCCGTTCAAGCATGTGACTCTCTCGGTTTACTTCATCTACCCCAACACGATCTTTCTGATTGACCAGTATGCAGTCGATGTCTTGCGCATCTTTCCGGAGGGAGACTCAACGAGCAAGTCGAACACTTTTCACACTTGGTACGTCGTACCAGAAGCCAAACACTACTTCGAAGAGCCCGAACACAGCTACGAAGAGCGATTCACTGGATTCAACAGCGTGATCGTCAACGAGGACTACTTGGTCGCCTCCACGTCCCAGAGCGGTGCGGAGTCGGAGGCCTACTCTCACGTCATCTTCGGACGCAACGAGCCGGCGTTGCACCACTATCACAACGCTCATCGGAAAGGACTGAACCGGGAACTATTGGAACCCGAAACGGCTTAGATCCGCCAGAAAGCGGTGTCTACTGTTTGCTTGGTCTGCCGTAGCAGATTGATCTTGTCGGCCGAGTGCGGCAAGAGACGCTCACACTCGACCTTATTGAAAATCGTTCGCTTGCTAAACGTTGGGATTGCGCAAGACTCTTCCTGACCGTTCGCCAGTGTGAACGTCGTCTTCGAGAATCACACTGCCATTGCAGATAGTCGCGGCATAGCCCTTTGCTCGCTGAATCAGTCTCGGAGCGGAATCCGGGAAGTCGTGCACCAATTGCGGTTGTCGCTCAGCAACTTGCTCGAGATCGATCACGTTGACATCGGCTTTCTTGCCTTCCTTGAGTTCGCCTCGATCATGGAATCCAATCACTCGAGCCTGTGCGCTAGTCAACTTCCGAATAGCTTCCTGAATTGAGAAAGACTGCTTGTCGCGCACCCAGTGCGACAACATGAACGAAGTCCAACCCGAATCCATGATTTGGCTAACGTGTGCTCCTGCATCGCCAATGCCTGGTAGTACCCAGTCACACTTGAGGAAAGGTTCCAGAGCCACGAGATCCTGATTGAAGAATCTCACATGGAAGAAGCCGTTGCCGTCGCATTCGTCCATGTAGCGTAGCCAGGTTTCAGCTGGAACTTCGTCGGCCGCCTCGGCTAGGCTGTTCAGATTTTGAGAAGCTTCTTTTGTGTAGTTGGGGCGGTCGCCATCCCCGATCCAGTACCAATTGCGCGTCATTTCGTTAACGCGCGGCATGTGTTGGGATTCTGATATCAGCTTCTCTCGAAACTCTGGATCGCGGATCGCCTTCAATCGATCTTCAAAATCCAAGGTACGTAGTTTGTCCCAAGACTCGGACCTGAACATGATCATGGACCTCAAGCCCGAGAGGAAGCCACCGCTTCGGGGCAGTGTCAGCCCGCTAATGTCAAGACCTTCTTCACGCATTTCTTGGATCGGTACCTCATATGCGGACACACCTCCATCTCGGCTCGGAGTGTGCGGAGCACTGAACAGCAAACGTGTTCCCGACGCACGTACCTGGTCACGGAGAATCTCCAATTCCTCGCGTAGATTGCCGTAGTTGAGAACACTCTGCAGAATTCCACCGTTCTTTGCAACTTCCTTGGAAATCGCGACCAGCTCTTCACGTTGCGCAAATGTTCCCGGAATGGATCGTCCGTCCGGGAGTGTATGACCTGGCAGACGGTTGGTGGAAAAGCCAACTGCGCCCTCTTTGACGGACTTGCCGACCAGAGACGCAATTTGCTGAATCTCTTCGTCGGTTGCATTGTCAGTAATCGACCGCTCTCCCATTACGTAGAAGCGCGAAGCGCAATGGCCAACTAATCCAGTGATGTTGATGGCGGGATTCAACGACTCAATCGAGTCTAGGTACTCGCCATAGGATTCCCAATTCCAGGGCAGTCCAGTCAGGATTGCATTCTTCGGGATGTCTTCGACCGTCTCCATCATGCCGGCGAGGAAGTCGCGATCTTCCTCTTTGCAGGGAGCGAAGGTAACGCCACAATTGCCAAACAATGCTGTCGTTACTCCGTGCCACGAAACCGGTGTGAGAAACGGATCCCATCCGGCCTGAGCGTCAAAGTGAGTGTGGAGATCGACGAATCCCGGCGTAACTGCCTTGCCGTCGGCATCAATGGTGCGTTTTGCCGAATCGCTTACGGTTCCGACCGCACTGATCGAATCACCGTCGATTGCGACGTCGCCGTGAAACGGTTCTTCTCCCGTTCCATCCACCACCAGTCCATTCTTGATTACGAGATCGTGAGACATATTTCCTCCCAGTTGTTCAATTTCGATCAATCATTCAATATCAAGCACTAGCACTCGGTCTAGCGCTTACTTCGGCGTGCCAACGGCTCAAGTTGGGGCAGTCCGAAGGAAATTCGATTCGTGCGGCAGTTGTTGCAAAGTCCACAGCGCACAGGGCAGCGATATCTGCGATCGAAAACTCGTCTCCTGCTACGAATTGACTGTCGGCGAGCTCGGCATCAAGTTGTTTGAAGAACCGATCCACCATCTTCGCGCCGCGTTCCGCAAGTTCTGGTATCGCTGAGACCTCTCCCACGTTCCCGCTCACTCCGCGGGTCTTGAATCGGGGATAGGCATTGCGAAAAGCTTCCGAAGCCGGCATCAATCCCTCGAATTCCATGTGTCTCTGACGGGCTTCGATCCTTGCTTTGCTCAGAGCGTCGGTTCCCATGAGCGGAGGGTTGGGTTGGTTCTCTTCGAGATATCGGCAAATAGCCACTGACTCATCCAGTACCGAGCCGTCGTCAAGCACTAGCGTTGGTAGACGCCCCCGCGGATTGATTTGCAAGAACTCGGGACTGAGATTCTCCCCTTCGACAATGTTGAGTTGAACCGTCTCGCATTCGATTCCCTTCTCCGCCATGAACATGCGAACGCGGCGGGGATTGGGGGCGAATTTCTGATCGTAGAGTTTCATACAACTGCTTCCTGTAACTTCCGATCCTATTTTATGGTGCGACCTCTTGTACCGAGTCCCTCGTCACAACTCTACCAACGTCCCATAGCTCTTGAACGTACGGTTTCCAATTCCCCATAACATAGCCTATGGAGTTGCTGTAACGGACTTGGATATCGCCATTCCGCTGGCGCATTGGTTCGTATTGGTGGGCAAATTGAAGTCAAAGTTCTCTTCCTTACTCAATAGGCATTACGCGTACAGAAGCCCCTGGACCAAGTGGTGGGGGCTCGCCCGATTTCTGCTTACCGTTCTGTGTCTGCAGCTGTTTACGACTTCGTGCCAGAACAAGGCCGAGCCACAATCGTTCGAGCAATCCCCTCAATCTCCGATTCAGCCAATTTCGTCGCCTGAGCTTAATGAACCTTCACTCGGTCCTATTCTCGGGCTTGCTGATCTGGACGAATATCCGAGCCGCTTCGAGCAGCAGGCCGCGTTGCGCCGCATCTTGCAGTCCGCCGATGAGAGTCGTGTGACGGCTTTGCTGTCAGATTCAGAGTCCATCGCGGGCACGCATCTGAGGCAACGCGTCCAAATCGAGATTCTTGTCCGACTGGTTGCCATTGATCCGCATGTCGCACTGTCGCATGTCGCTACATACTCGGGGACAAAGCATCGTGAATACCTCGGCGCAGTGTTCCGAGAGTGGTCATCTCGAGATTCCGAGGTTGCATTGGAACATGCGAAGTCGTTGGCCAAACGCGAGCGTTCAATCGCATTGCAGTCCATTGTTCAGTCAGTGGACGATATTTCAGTCGATTCGCTGCGGGAATTGCACGATGAATTCGATCTCTCCCATGAGGCGGATAAGTTCGTCGATGAATGGATGGTGCAAGTCGCGTCTCGTGATCCGCAAGGAGCCTGGCGCACGTTACTGAACGACGATCGCTCTGACGAAGATCAGGCGGATGTCTTTGCACGAGTCGCCTTGGAGTGGATTGAACTCAACGGTCTGGACGCGGTGCAGGAAATGCACGACAGTCTGGAACATCGGTTGACAAGTATGTTGATTCTCGGGCAGGTGTTCGGAGCTCTCGCGACCACACAACCGAAAGTCGCATTGGAACTTGCCGAACGCTACAGCGATGGACAAGACGGTCTCATCTTCGAGTTTGTTCTGACAGTGTGGGCAAGAAGCGATCCCCGAGCCGCCATGTCCGCGATATCTTCAATCAGCGGGCGTAGCCTACCCAGGGAATCGAAGCAATGGCTTCGACAAGTCGTGGTGAACACATGGGAGCGCGAGGATCCCCATGGGTTGCTGGCAAATATTGGACAGATTCCCCGACGGTTCCGATCGGAAACTCGTCAGGACATTGTCCGGCGTCTCTCCTTTTACGCCCCCGAGGAGGCCTCGCAGCTGGTGAACATCGTCGCAGGCTACGAGAACAGGCTCGATTTAGCGAGCGGTCTCGCTGGCCTGTGGGCTCGCAGTGACGCTGATAGTGCTTTCGAATGGGTCATGAGTGTCCGTTCGGACTATCCGAGGTTCCAACACCTACTTTTGGCGCCTGTGTTTCGCGCACTCGCACGAACGGATCCGAATCGAGCATTGCAAAGAGCATTGGACATGCCCGTTGGTAGCGACGGATACACCCCGGAAGCGGATGTGGTGGCGACGGTAGCGATGAGCCAACCCGATTTGGCAGCGTCGATGCTGCCGCAGATTCGAGATGGAGGAGAGCGCGATTCCGCATTTGACGCTGTGGGCATCGCTCTTGCACTCGGCGGTAATCCGGAGCAAGCGCTCGATCTTGGAGCTCAGCTCGACGGTTCCGAACGGCGGAGATATACGACGAATCTCTTCAATTCTTGGGCTGGGCAGAATCCACAAGGTTTGTATGCGGTGCTGGACAGCCTCTCGTCCCCTGAGCTGATGCGGAAAGCCGCCGAGTCATTGAAACGTCAGCACGAGTTTCAAGCGGTGCTCCACGTCGAGCAGTTTGAACGGATCAGTTCGATTTTGGCAACGCACTAGGAAGGGATGCTTGATGTCTGTCGCTAGAGATGTGCCTCGTGCAATGTGCCGTTTCGCACTTAGGTTGTCCACGTTCTTGGCACTGGGCCTGGGAGCGTCGGATGGAACTGGACATCCAATCGACTCGATTCCAAGTAAAGCAGGGAATCCGACTGTTGAGCAACGGCTCGACAGTGTTGCTGAAGGACTTCCAGAAGACCTGTTGGAAGAGTTCGAAGCGCTAAACTCCATTCGCTCCGATCTCGAACGGTCGTTGGCTCTCGATGCAATTCTGCTGCGTGCGACCGACAAGCAGGTCTCCAGCTTCCTCACCCTTTCCAAGGGCATAAGGCACAACGCGAGACGCCTGTCGACTCAAGACGAGATTTTTCGTCGACTCGCTTCCACTGACGCGCTGCAGGCGTTGTCTCACATCGACGGCTTTCTCGTGCATTTGAGACAAAGGTTCGAGGACATCGTGATCTCTGAGTGGGCATTAAACGACTTGAACGGTGTACTCGACTATATCGCAACTTTGGACTCACGCTGGGACCGCATCGACACACTGACGACAGTGGTTGAATTTCGCGACGATCTATCGGAGAAGGTGCTGCTCGACGCACTCGGCCCTTACGGTCTCGATCACCTCACGTCCTATCTGAATGGTGTCGAAGGGAGCGATGAGATCCAACGAGATCCCGAAGCGGCATGGTACGAGGTGCTGGATCGAGGCACCAACTATGTTCACGACACTCGAGAGCTGGCGAAGATAGCGAGGGCGTTAGTTGATGAGCGAGATCTTGATGCATTGGAATTCATCAACGAGTCGATACCCTTCTGGAGGACGCGTCAGTCCTTGCTTTCCGAAGCGTTGTCTCACGCTGCGGAACGAAACCCCCAACCGATATTCGAGAAAGCCGTGGACATGTTTGAGAACGTCAATTGGAATCTCATCATGGATGTCGCCGATGTCTGGCTTCGTAGCGACCCCGACTCCGCTGTCGAGGCGTTTCGCACGGTGGGTTCCGAGTCGTTGCGGTCGCGACTGTTCAATGCTGCAACTCGATCCACGTTGCGCGCTAACCCACAATGGTTGCAGGAACGTCCGGAAATCATCCCTGATGTAATTCTTGCGGTGGGGTTTTCACAAACGGTGTCTCTAATTGGCGTTCCTTCTCCGGAACAGGTCAGTCTTCTCTTAGTGAGCCCTGACGAAGACACAAGAAAATCGCGCTCCCACCATCTGGTCTCCACATGGGCGATGGAGGATTTCGACTCCGCGTTTGATTGGGTAATGAGTTACGGTGAGATTGAGGACATCCGAGACGATCTCTTTCTAGCACTAATCGGACATATGGACCCGCAACAAGCCGAGAAGGTCTTCGAAACTGTCGCACTGCGGGACATCGATGACTCCGACGTTGGTTGGGAATCCATGGTCGTCGGGAAGTTAGCCGAAAGCGATCCGGACCGTGCTCGAGAATTGCTACATCGGGTACGCGGCGGAATGACGCAATTGGTCTCGTACGTTACCGTTGGCCTCGGTTATGTCGAACAGGGAAAAACGTCCGACGTAATCGCTCTGGGATCCGGATTGCCCGAACTGCATCGCTCAGACTACTTTGAGGCGATCTACGAGCACTGGTCCGGGAGGGATCCCAAACGAGCGCTGAAGAGCATTGATAGGCTATCGTCGGATGCAACGAAATCGCGAGCAGCCTATTGGCTACTTCACGGAGAATCTACCCAAGAGAGTCTGTCCGCACGGCAAGTCCGTCGACTCAAGTCGTTGCTGAACGAGGAAGATGCACTCAGTTTGGACACGGCGACATCGGACTAGCCGAAGAGGCTCAGCACGGCCGGCTACAAATCACCTACATCGTGTAGGACGATTTCGTAGTTGAACACCTACTCAATTCAATGATGATTTCTCGAGTCTGGTTAGATCCTCCTCCATCGTGCCCACGGGAGCGTGTGCGAACAAGTGCAATCATGCCCGGGGATCGACCGATTAATCGTAGGAAACACCATTAGCTAGCAAGATCGAATTTCCAATCCGGTGTCTAGAACTAGAAACTGCGGTTGCCAAGACAATGTAAACGGACGGTTCCAGGCCATTCGGAGTCATCGAACAAATTGGTCTCAAAACTCCAATCACTGGCGCGCCCGACAGGATTCGAACCTGTGGCCTTTGGCTCCGGAGGCCAACGCTCTATCCAGCTGAGCTACGAGCGCACTTCAGTTTTAATTTCGTCTTGACGAGTACCGACCATGAAGGTTACGACAGTAAGCAATAGCACCGCTGCCATCGCGTTGTGTAAGACTGCAATGGGCAACGCCAGCGAAGTCCAGATGTTGGCAAGGCCCAAACCAAACTGAACTACCAAAACGGTAGCCAAAATCGCACGCGGCACGGTGTTCAGTCGGAACACAAGGACTAGGCCCACCAACATGACAACGTATGCTCCCCAACGATGGACCATGTGAATGGCGACACGAGCTTCGCTCGACATTTCGCCGCCGAGGTAGTTCGGTCCAATGTCTTGAAACACGTTGAAACCCGCACCGAAGTCGAACACTGTCTCCATCGCCACGTTGCAGGTCGGAAAGTCAGGGCAAGCCAACGCAGCGTAGTTCGAACTGGTCCAGCCTCCCAATGCGATTTGCAGGACGATGCACAAAGCCAACAAATGAAGGTGCGGACGCAGTCGTTGAGAGACTGTTGGTATCCGAATTTCGCCGATCTTGAGAAAGTACCACCAGATCAAGGCCAGAGTTGCGAAACCACCTAGTAGATGGGCAGTCACCACCTGTGGCCATAGCTTGAGCGTAACAGTCCAAGCACCAAACGCACCTTGAACTATCACAATTGCCAGCAAGACCAGTGGAGTGACGATGGAAGTCTTGCTCCACCACGCATTCAACACAATGCCGATAGCGAGTAATCCGAGGAACGTCGCAACGTAGCGGTGAATCATCTCAACCCAAGCCTTGAACGGCTCGATGGGTGCATTTGGATAGAGTGCTTCGGCTCTGGCTCGTTCTTCGTCGGTGTCGGGTACGGTGATTTGACCGTAGCAACCAGGCCAGTCAGGACATCCCAATCCAGCATCCACCAATCGGGTATAGGCACCCAGCACCACCACGCAAACCGTGCAAATGAGAGCAAGACCAACAAGCACTCTCAGTGATCTCGCCTTCAGTGCTTGAGTTGGGTTCTCTGAATCTAGCTCCATGTCGTTGAACCGAGCCATACTCGCATCAATCGGTTTGTCAAGGGTTTTTCAATTCACAGGGCGTCGAGATTTTCCCTTGACTCCGTCGAGAAATTGGGTAGAGGGACCAAAGGAAAACAACCTTGGTCAATCGTAGGTCGTGTAGGTTCGTCCTGTATCAATCGTTGCGACTCAGAGTTTCTGCGCAAGCGTCAAGCCATCTCCGATTGGAAGCATGGTCGAGAAAACACGAGGATCCTCGGCGATTTTTGCGTTCAGATTCCGTATCGCCACAGTGTCTTCGTCCATGAAGGAGGAGTCCGCAGTTCGGCCGCCCCACAGTACGTTGTCGACGGCGACGATACCTCCCTTTCGGAGTAGCAAGAGACACTTTTCGTAATAGTCGTCGTAGTTGGACTTGTCGGCATCGATGAACCCGAAGTCAAAGGAGTCTTGCATGTTTTCGGCCAGGAGACCGGAGAGCGTCTCGCTCGCAGGACCCAGTCGCAGGTCGATCTTGTTTGCCACACCTGCCTTCTCCCAGTACTTTCTACCGATGTCGGTCCATTCTTGCGAGACGTCGCAGGCGATGATCCGCCCGTCGTCGGGCAACTGTTCTGCAACTGCCAATGTGCTGTAACCGGTAAAGGTTCCGACTTCGATTGTTTTCTTCGCACCAAGAATGCGTGTGAGCATTGCCATGAACGCGGCTTGTTCGGGCGAGACCTGCATGACATGCATCCGAAGGCTAGCGTGTGTGACTTCCCGCAACTCGCGCATGGCGTCCGACTCGGCTCGGATGTTCTCGAACAGGTATGAATGGATCTGCTCGTTGAGCGTAATCGTGCGGCTGGACATGTCGACTCTTTCCTCTACTTAGGTTCTTCTGATACGGGGTGCCGAATGGCGGTTGCTCTACCACGGACGAACATCGCATCGATGGCGATAATACCCGCCAATCGCTTGGCCTGAATCATCTGCGCAGATTGCAGTCGTTTCTCAAAGAAGCGTTGATTCTGACGAGACATGGTCGCCCCGAGAAGTGTTGCGCTTCTACACCTCGACCTTTACGAAAGAGGCAACTCTAGGAACTTAAAGCTCCCATCGCCTCACACTGCTTTTTTAGGATGGTTGTCGACTGTTTGGACGAGCTTCTCTCAAAAGCAAATTCCCAATTGACCGATCCTACTCCGGCGGACCAGGATTTGGTGGTCGTTTTCGTCTTGGTCTCGAGCAACAGATCCACTGTGAGTTTCTTTTTCTCCTCTTTGCAGAGTAAGAACACTCCGTAGAGTTCGGACGAATCCAAGTTGTAGGTTTGATCGGAATCCTCCGCAAGTACAACCTCGCACTTCACGGGCCACTCTCCGATCCAAAACAACGTCGAGCCTGGCGACTTGTCCTCTCTCTCGCAGAACACGGGGGTGCCGGAATCTATACGAGAATCCGTACTAGTCGTGCTTGTACTGTCCCACTTTCCCAATACCGAGGCAACCAGGACGACACTTGTCACGACCAACGCAATGATCAGACCGACCAATCTCGATTTGCGCACTGTAGGTTCTCTTGAAGCTCTCATCGCAGTGTTCGCGGGCACAAACAGGATAACCGAATGTGACGATGTCTAGGGAGTTTGGCGTGCCTGTGGTTAGATGTTTGCTTCTGTTGTTCGACCTTAGAGACGGTTGGACCAAGTAGCATTCGCATAATCTCGCAACCGCCTTCTTGGCGGCGAGCTCGGCAATGAAATCTCTGATAATCGATTGCGATCCCGGCATCGACGACATGCTGGCGCTAATACTCGCCCACCATGTTGCCGATATCAAGGGCATTGTGACTGTTAGCGGCAATGTTCCACTTCAAGACACTACCAGCAACGCCTTGTTGGCAACAGCAATGCTTGACAGTTCAATTCCCGTCCATGCGGGTTCAAGTCAGCCGCTGATGGGATCCACTCACGATGCTTCGTTTGTACATGGATCGGATGGATTGGGTGGAGTCGATCGAGTCGATCACAAATGCACCGTTGCGAGCCAACAGGGTGTCGATTTCCTACTCGATGCGGCTACTCCTGAAGACTGGATCGTAGCTGTGGGACCGCTCACGAACCTCGCGCGAGCCATCGAAAAGGACGAGACCTGGGTCAAGCGCATTCGAGGCATTTCATTGATGGGAGGTAGCTCTACGGTTGGAAATGTCACACCTGTTGCCGAATTCAACATCTACGCCGACCCTGAAGCAGCAGCACGGGTATTCAATTCTGGAGCGCAGATTCGGATGTGCGGATTGAATGTCACGCACCAGTTTGTCGCGAACGACGAGACGCTAAGCTTGATCGAACAATTGGACACATCACTGTCGAGATTCGCTCACACCATGTTGAACTTTCTCTTGGATCGATTGGACGAGCTGGTGGGAAGACGTGTCGTTGCATTTCACGACCCATGTGCTGTGCTTGCCGTCACACACTCCAATCTGATTGAGTTCGAACCGCTGCATGTGGATGTCGAAACGGAAGGATTGCTGACACGTGGTATGACTGTTTGCGATCAGCGGAACTCGAAAGCCGGTGCCGCGCCGAATGCAAGTGTCGCGCAGACAATCGACGCGGACGGAGCCTTGTCTCTCCTACTTGAGTCATTGGCAAGAGAAGTAGAGAGTTGACGTGGACAAATCGGCAAAATTCGAACAAGCACTGAACTACATGAGGGAGGGCGATTACCACTCATTGAGGGCTTACTTGTGCCGATACCCGAAGCTGGTCAAGCAGCGCGACGAGACAAGAGCGACATTGCTCATACGGCTGATCGACTATCCGGGCCATCTGCCCAATGCTGAGAAGACTGCTCGCATTTTGCTCGTAGCGGGAAGCGAAGTGGACGCCAGGAGAGACGACCAGAATGGGACCGCATTAAGCGGAGTTATCTCTACTGAGGAAGCCGATGTGGCTCGTGTTCTCTTGGAGTTTGGCGCTAGCTTCAAGGCCAAGTTAGGGTTCAGGGACGGCATCGTCTTGCATCTGGCACAGGAAATTATTCGTTCCCGACCTGAGACGGATTCGTTTAGTCGTGAGTTGAAGTCGCTTGTCGCCGACTACACCGGATGGGTTTTGTGTTAGTGAACCGCAGACAGATCAGACCTGCTTCGAGATCTCAAGCCAAGCTAGGCCTACTCGCCCTTGTTCTGCTGTTGGCAACTAGTTCGGCGATAGGTCAAGAGGAAGAACCCGAGATACTCAAGGGAAAAGCCGTCGAGGTCGACGACGGCGATACGTTCACTCTGTGCCCGAAGATTGAAGAAGACTGTTCGTTGTCTGAGCGTCTTACCATCGACCTCTGGGGAATCGACGCTCCGGAAATACGACCTCGCAAGCAGTTCTACGCCCAGAAGGCGAAGGATTACCTCACAGACATTCTCGATTCACAAACGCTGGTTGTGGAGGTCATGGACACCGACGACGAGGGTAGGAAGTCAGCCAAGATCTACATCGTGAACCACGAGAATTCGAACTTGAACGTCCACCTGGTGATTGAAGGGTATGCCTGGTCGACACGCAAGGAGGATCCCGACGCAAAGGAATACGAGCTCGCCGAGAAGTTCGCTAGGGAACGCGGGATCGGTCTATGGCGAGAAATCGAACCGATTCCTCCGTGGATCTGGCGGCAGACTGACGGGGATCCTTAGCGGTTTTCGTTGGCCGTGATCTCCGGTTCGTCAACCGGCAGCAGCTGAAGCCTCCTCTTCCTTTTTGGCTGCGGCGCGTTTTGCATATGCCGCAAGACGCTTCTTGTCTTCCTCCGACATGTATCGGGTTGTCCGGGAATAGTCCGGTCCGCCTTCATCCCATCCCATTTGATCGTCTGCGGCTACCAGCCGCCCAAACTCTGGTGGGTTTCGATCCAGCATTTCCTGAGTTACACGCCATTGGTACGCTTCCTGCGTCTTCAGCCTGCGGTGGCAGTGGTAGCTGGTAACGTTGAGGCGTAGACCATCGGTCTTCTTGGGGAACGCCCCGTGCCATGTATTGCCATGCCAAGCGATCAAGGATCCAGCTTCGGCTTCCACAGGAACGGCTCGTTTTTCTCCTTCCCCCGGACGCGGTTGGCGACAGAAACGATGGCTTCCAGGCACCATTGCGATAGCGCCGTTCTCCAAGGTGTAGTCGGTTAGACAGAAAGCGGCATTGGCAACGTCGGAACACGCAGGTAGGTGTCCATCCCGGTCGGGCGGAGAATCGCTATGCAGTCCCAGGCCTTGGCGTTCTCCCTTCCATTTCACAAACGAAGTCAAACTCGACAGTTGCTGTTGTCCCCGCATTAGATAGTCAATGATCGTGTAGAGGGTCGGATTGAGAATCCACTCTTCAAACACTCGGTCCGCCATTAGCAAGTAGAACAGGAGAAACTGGCCGTCCGATTGCGGTTGGGCCTTGTACTCGCCGAATTCGCCGTTTTTGTCCAAGTCGAACTCGATACCGGTTCGTTCCTTGCATATTCGCAGTACGGTTTCACGAATGCGAAGAAAGAACTCTTTGTCTGCGACCTTCTCGGGAGGCACGACGGTGAACCCGTAGGTATCCAGTTCGTTGATGTTGGACTCCAAGTCCAGCTCGCGAATGCGATTGAATGTTCGGTTGAGTGCTTCGGTTCCTTCAAATTCTCCGAATTTCATGGGTCTTCACTCCTGTCGGTTGAGACCGACGATCTAGTGTTCAAGTACGCAATGTCAAAGTGAGGATTAGTCCAACTTGACTAGCATTTTGCCGATGTTGGCACTGGTGAACAGGCCAATCAGCGCTTCAGATGCTTGTTCGATTCCATTGTAGATGGTTTCTTCGTACTTCATTTTGCCGTCTCTGAGCCATCCTCGCATGTCGTCGAGGAACTCATCTCGCCTGTCTTCGAAGTCGTAGACGACGAATCCACGCATCGTGATTCGCTGGTAAATCATGTTGGAGAGCGTGGTCACACCGTCGGAAATTGCACCGAAGTTGTTGTAGGCCGAAATCATGCCGCAGATCGGAATGCGTCCAAGGACGTTCATTCGTGGTAGTGCCGCATCGAGATGCGAACCGCCGACGTTGTCGAAATAGACGTCGATTCCGTTCGGAGCGGCGGCCTTCAGGTTGCGACGCAGCACCCCTTCGTTGTAGTTGATCACCGCATCGAGACCCAGGGTGTCGCGTAGCCAGCGACACTTTTCCTCGGAACTCGTACTCCCAATGACATAGCAGTTTTTGATCTTGGCGATCTGCACGGCCACCGAACCCACTGCGCCAGCAGCTGTGGAGACGAATACGTTTTCTCCATCTTTGAGTTCGCCGGTGATGAGCATTCCGCCCCAGGCAGTGAATCCTGTCGTTCCCAACACATGCATGTAGAGCGTCTCGGGAAAGCCCTTTGTATCGAGTTGTGTCAGCCCCGATCCATCCGAAGTGAAGTACTCGCGAAATCCCGCCCCGTTGAGGACCGTGTCTCCCTCACGAAACTTCGAATGTCTTGAGGCCACAACAGTTCCAAGAGCTCCGCCGCTCATCACTTCGCCGACGGGTTGCTGGCCGTTGGAAAGCCTCGGACGCATCGCCGGGTCCACGGACATGTAGCGGTTGCGAACAACCAGTTGGCCGTCTTCTGGATCGGGTACGGTTCGTTCGACCAAGCCGAATTGTTCCGCTGTGGGCAATCCTGTTGGGCGTTCGAGGAGGTGAACCTCGCGCGACTCAAAACTCATAGATGGTTCCTTGTTTCCTGTAGCACAGTTGAATGCGACTCTGCGGGAGCTAACCTCTCGGTTAACCGGTGAGATGTTGAAGCTTGTACGTGACCGTAGCGAAGGCTATTTCCTGACCTTGGGTGTCCTCCACTACAACAATGCCGGTGCAAAGGGTCCCTCCTCTTCGTCGAACTATTGCCGTAGCGACGAGATCGGACTGAACAGCCAATTGCAGAAAGTTGATGTTGAATCCGACCGTTGCGCCCCGGGAGTTTGGACCGACAAGAGGGGTCGACCAGAAAGCCGCAGTAGCCGCTACGTCCACCAACGCGCTGATCGCACCACCATGGACCCTACCCACACCTAGTTTACGGGCGTAGGGTAGCTTGACGATCGCCTTGTTTTCTTCACTGTCGATCAGTTGGATTCCGAGCCATCCGGCAAAGCTTTCGGTTGCGATCCGATAGGCGTGGCTATCAATTTTTTGCATCGGCAAATGGTGTCAACACTCGCCTCATACAATAGCAAATAGCTGTTTTTTCGAGCACGGAGATGGCCCAGTCCGTTCCCAACATCTTGAATCATGTTTCCATTGGAACCAATGACTTGGACAAGGCATTGGCTTTCTACGATGTCGTAATGGAGACAATCGGCGCGACGCGCAAAATGGAAATTCCGGGCATTGCTGTGGCGTACGGAAAGATGTTCCCGGAGTTTTGGGTCCAGCGTCCGATGGATAGCGCCGAAGCGACAAGTGCGAACGGAACCCACTATGCCTTCACCGCTCCCTCAAGGGAGTCGGTCCATGCGTTTTACGATGCCGCGATTGCCGCGGGTGGCACAAGCGATGGGGAACCCGGACCGAGGCCGATGTACGGGCCGAAGTACTACGGGTGCTTTGTGTACGACCTCGATGGGCACAAGATCGAGGCCAACGTCATTCCGATTTAGGTGTGGTTTCTCTCGTCACAGCACCGCTGTTTCTTGGCTAGCTAATCCGAGCTGTCGTCGGCCAGTTGACGACGTAGCCAGTCCACAAGAACGCCGTTGATTAGATCGGGCCTGTCTTGTTGCACAAAGTGGCTGGCTCCCGGAATCGTTACGAGGGTGAGGTCCTTTTCGACCCAGTTCCACGTACCGGACAACGCACCTGGAAGCAGGGCTTCGTCGTCCAATCCATGAAACATCAAGACCGGGACTTGAACCTTGGGCATTTCTGCCGGAAGAATGTTCTGCTCTGAGACATCTTCGGATCGTGGATAGTTTGCCTTGTAGTAGTTGAGCATCGCTTCGAGGTTTGACTTCTCGAACGCTTCCACGTACTTCTCACGTGCTGCTTCGTCTTGAACCCAACCGGCCAGCCATTCAGGTCTCAATGCAAGATGTGCGTCCGGCTTCTGGAATTCAAATGCGTAGTTGCTGTTGGTTCGCTGTTGAGGGTTGTCGCGAATCTCTCGAGCGAGTCCTGCCGGATGGGGCAGATTCAGAATGACAAGAAGATCCACGGCTTCGGGCATCGTCATCGCGATGTTCCACGCGATCGCGCCTCCCCAATCGTGTCCGACCACGATGGCGGAGTCCCTACCTTCCGTGTCGATAACCGCTCGAATGTCCTGGACGAGAAGCGGCATTTTGTACGCTTCGACTCCTTCGGGCTGATCCGAAAGGTTGTAGCCTCGAAGGTCGATGGCGGCGACTCGATAGTCGTCCTTTAAGACCTCCATCTGCGCACGCCACGTGTACCAGAAATCTGGAAACCCGTGAATCATCACGACCAAGGGAGCGGATTCCGGTCCAACGACGGCATAGTGAAGCTTCACATCGCCATTGGTGGCGTATCGGTCTTCGACTTCCTCAAACATTTCGGCAGTCATGCTGGCACCACATAGAAGCAAGAACGTGAACAGTAGATTTCTCAATGAATTGTCTCCTAACGCTGATTGTCAAGCGAGTACCCGCATGTCGCCGTCGCTGTCGAGACGGACTGAACGACCGCAGAATTCTTCGCTGGTCATGCCTGCCAAGACGTCGGCATCGGTAGTGTTCGCCCACGTTCGATCACCGTCGGGAGTGCGGCAGGCCACATGTCCGATGGCGGGCTTAAATCCTTCGTACATCACGGTGTACCCCTCTATTTGGCCATCCCCGCGATAGGTCTCCAGGACGGTTCTTGAAGGCTGAGCGTCAATTTCTTGCTGGACGCTTGCGAAGCGAAATGGCTTCTCAGGTGGTTCGCTTCCGTACAGACCATGCACGTGCTTGTAGATGTTCCCGCCGTTGGCCGTGACCAGTCCCTTGCCCTCAGGAGTCTCTCGCAGCAGTTCAACGGTGCGGGCGATGCTATGCATGACGTAGTTGTTGAGCGGACCTCCTCCGAAAGTGAGTCCGCCAGTCACGGTGAGATCGCGTTCTTCAGACAGCCCGTACTCTGCGGCCGCGACCTGAACCGCTGAGGGAAAGCAACTGTAGAGGTCGACGTAGTTCAAGTCTTCGACTTTGGTATTGGTCATTCCGAGCAATTGTCTTGCTACTGCTCGGATACCAGGAGAAGTGTAGAACTCGTCACGGACAGAGGCGGAGAAGTGATCGTAGCCCTTGACTCCAGCTAGCGGATAGACCCACTTGTCTTGAGGAATACCCATTTTTCGCGCTTGGGATGCAGATGCCATGATCAGGGCCGCACCCATGTTCACGGACATGTTGGCGTTCATGAACTTCGTATAGGGAAAGCTGATCGGACGATTGGTCTCCGACGGAGTTCGAATCTCCTCCGCAGTCATGTTGTCTTGAACCCAAGCGTTGGGATTGGTCTGAGCCACATCGTTGAATCGCGACCAAAGACCGGAGACTCTTGCGATGTGCTCATCCATAGTCTCGCCACGGTTGTACCGGATCGCGTTGTCGTACATGGGGTAGACCTGGATTGCGCGGCGTATGCCTTTGGCGACTTCGAACGGGTGGTGTTCGGGCTGTTGCTCGGCGCCGATCACACGGTCGTACTGTCCGTTGGTCTCCGTGTACTTCAAAGACACTCCCTGCCGTCGTGCCTTCGATGCGCTGTTGCCGTTCTCGGCACCTGTGATCAAGACGAGGTCGAGACCTTCGTTGAGAATTTCTAGCGAAGTCTCGTTGATCACCGCTTGGTTCTGGTTGCCTCCGATCAGTGTCCCAACTGTTTCGACATCTCTCGCACCCATCCGGTCGGCGATTGCTTGTGCGGGATTGCGATAAGGCCACATTCCCCGAACGACGCGTACTGACTGAACTTTGTCCAGTTGATGTTCGATCTGAGCGTCTCGAGCAGCAGTCTGAGTGGCCCTCCACATCATTTCAAGAGGTTCAAGGGCTTCGCTCAGATCGGAGACTCGGTTCAGTATTTGTCCAACACCGACGAGCACTGGCGTACGTTCCGTTACATTCATGGTGGAGTAGTCTTGTGTGGAGGTCGCGGTGTCATGCGTGGCCTGGAAGCCAGTTGAGTGAATGCGTGTAAGTCGCACTAGTTTAGCGACAATGATCAACGAGACCCTGTCACTTGCGACGCGTCGAGTTGCAAAACCATGTGCCGCTGAGTGCTTTGCCTAATCTGAGGAAGTTTCATGCGAGTTTTCCGCTCTCGAATCAACATCCAAGATCCTGAATACCAACAAAACCTTCTTGTCAATAGAAAATCAAGTCAGCACTTGAAGGAATTGTTGGATCAGCTGGCGTATGGGGGCGACGAACGTTCTCGCCTTCGGCACATCAGTCGGGGAAAGCTGTTGCCTCGAGAACGAGTCAAAGGCCTGCTGGATCCGGATTCTCCCTTCATCGAGCTCTCGGCCTTAGCCGGCTACGAACTGTACGACGACGATGTGCCGGGCGGAGGGATCATCTGCGGGATTGGCTACGTTCACGATACGCCTTGTGTTGTGATCGCCAACGATGCGACGGTCAAGGGAGGGACCTATTTCCCCATCACTGTCAAGAAGCATCTTCGAGCTCAGCATATTGCTCTGGAAAACAAGCTGCCCTGTGTCTATCTGGTGGACTCCGGAGGGGCGTTTCTGCCGCTGCAATCGGAAGTGTTTCCTGACCGAGAACACTTCGGGCGCATTTTCTACAACCAAGCGACCATGTCAGCGGCGGGAATTCCGCAGATCGCGGTTGTGATGGGATCCTGCACGGCGGGCGGAGCCTACGTTCCTGCTATGTGCGACCAGTCCGTCATTGTCAAACAGCAAGGGACGATATTCCTGGGCGGACCACCGCTGGTCAAGGCGGCGACCGGAGAGGAAGTGGATCCCGAGGAACTTGGCGGCGGAGACGTCCACACACGAATCTCTGGAGTTGCAGACTACTTGGCGGACTCCGATGATCACGCCCTAGCGATTGCTCGTCAGATAGTCGCCGACAGCAACATCAGTGGAGCGAACGACGAACAGAACCGGTCGTTTGAAGAACCCATTTACGATCCTTCTGAGATCTTGGGAATCGTTACGGCTGACTCCAGAATTCCATACGACGTGCGCGAAATACTCGCTCGGATCGTCGACGGGTCGGAGTTCAGTGAATTCAAACCGTTGTACGGAGACACCTTGGTTTGTGCCTTTGCCCACATCTGCGGACGGCCGATCGCCGTGCTTGCTAACAACGGCATTCTGTTCTCCGAATCAGCCTTGAAGGCGGCTCATTTCATACAACTGGCTGATCGCCGAGGCATTCCACTGTTGTTCTTGCAGAACATCACTGGGTTTATGGTCGGTAAGCAGTATGAAAATGCAGGAATTGCCAAGGATGGTGCCAAGATGGTCACTGCCGTGGCATGTGCGCAAGTGCCGAAATTCACCGTTGTGATCGGTGGATCCTTCGGTGCCGGAAACTACGCGATGTGCGGGAGAGCCTACGGCGCACGGATGCTGTTCACATGGCCGAACGCTCGGATCTCAGTGATGGGAGGCGAACAGGCAGCTCATGTGCTTGCCACTGTGCGAAGCGACAGCATGAGCGCTCGCAACCAGGAATGGTCCGAGTCGGACCGCACTGCGTTCATGGACGAAATTCGCTCACAGTACGAGACAGAAGGTCATCCGTATTTTGGATCCGCAAGAGTGTGGGACGATGGAGTCATCGATCCTTGCGAGACTCGGCAGATTCTCGGCGTTGCCCTACATTGCGCTCAAGGTGGCGAAGAAGAGCGTTCCACGGGACAGTTCGGCGTATTTCGTATGTAGGTGAGACTTCGGCTCGAGTCGTTCGGAATCGGAGGAACGAGTGCTGGAGACGAATTCTTAACGATTGTCTTTCCGAGAGTGATAAAATCGCCGTCGAGCCATTTGGCTTGAATCGGGATTCTTTGGGCGGTTCCGAGACCATCAAATCTGCATGAACTTGGCATTGTTTGGGGGGAAACTTACATGCAAAAGGCAATTGTTGCGGTTCTAATCTCAGGGCTCCTAGCGTTTGGATCGGGCATCCACGCTCAAGAGCAAATGGAATTGGAAGTTTCCGCAAACATGACACTTGCGACGGACTATTCATTTCGAGGATGGTCGCAAACCACACGCGACCCTGCGATTCAAGGTGGAATCGACGTCGCATTCGACAACGGAGTCTGGGTTGGCACATGGGCGTCGAACGTGAACTTCGGAATGAGCAATTCGATGGAGCTGGACATCTACGTCGGCTACTCTCAGACTGTGAACGAAGATCTCTCGTGGGATCTGACGGCAATCAGTTTCAGCTATCCGAGTGAGGGCAACATCCTCGACTACTACGAATTCGGGGGTAGCGTTTACTACAAGGACCTAACGTTCGGACTCATGATGTCGCAGGAATACTTGGGCAATGGTGGACCTGTCCTTCGTTATCCCTATGCGAGCTATTCGTTCGCGTTGAATGAAAACTTCTCCCTCGACCTCCAAGTCGGTTGGAGCATGGTGGATCAGGAGAACTTTTTTGGTGAAGACGATTCCTATATGGACTTCTCTGCGACCGTAACCCGACCTTGGGAAGGTCTTGATGTTTCGTTGGCTTTGGTCGGAACAACGCTCGAGGACAATGAAGATACGGATACACGGTTGATACTCTCGTTCTCGACGAGTTTCTGAGCTAATTCAATTCCACGTAGCGGGGTTCTCCTTCAAGATGAACCCCGCACGATCTCCACGCCCCAATCGCATAGGGCATCGGTTGGGTCGTAGCCTATCGACTTGGATAGGTCACTTGACTTGCAACCCCACGTTTCACAGGCAATCTTCGTTGCTTGTGGATCCGTTGCGTTCATGCCGCAGCCCTGCAATTCCACGCATTCTGCCAGCGATTCAAATTCGGTCGCTGGAGCGATTCAGCTACAAAATAATTGTCGGATCGAGATTCCGTTAGTTCGCCGCATCAAAAGGATTAAGATATGAATTTGCCCTGGTTTGCGAGGCGCATTTTGCGCGAACCCCAACTTCACTGAGTATGGAACTTTCCGACAAGTACACCAAGCGGGACGGATCCATTTGGATTGGTGGGATTCAGGCAATAGTTCGACTGCTGCTGGAGCAGAGCAGACGAGATCGAGAGAACGGTCTCAGTACAGCCGGATTTGTAAGCGGCTACCGCGGTTCGCCTTTGGGAGGAGTTGACCAAACGCTCCTGCGTGAATCCACCTTGCTCGAACAGGCGGACATTCGCTTCGAACCCGGAGTGAATGAAGATTTGGCTGCTACCGCCGTGTGGGGTAGCCAGCAAACCAATCTCTATCCCAATGCCAAGTACGAAGGTGTCTTTGGCCTTTGGTACGGCAAATCGCCAGGACTGGATCGGTCCGGCGATGTGTTTCGGCACGCGAACATGGCGGGCAGTTCGCCTCACGGAGGAGTTCTCGCAATTGTCGGAGACGATCCGGCATGCAAGTCTTCCACTCTGCCCTCGGCTAGTGCCGGACCGTTGCGCGAATTGCAAATTCCCGTTTTGGTTCCAGCGGATGTCGAAGACCTACTGCGACTAGGGCTTGCTGGATGGGCAATGTCGCGCTATTCGGGTTGTTGGTCGGCGTTGACGGCAGTGACGGCAGTAATGGATAGTGCCGCTTCCGTCCCTCTCGATCAATTGAATCGTTTGTTCACGGAACCGGAACACGATCTCGATCCCCATATCCGTCTAATCGACGCGCCGCGCGATCAAGAAGCGAGAATCCTCTCCAAGCTTGCGCTAGCAACAAACTTTGCCACCGTGAACGGATTGAATGTCGTTGAGGTGGAGGCGCACGATGTCAAAGTGGCACTGGTCGGTACCGGCAAAGCCTACACCGACATGCGTCAAGCCTTGGTGAATCTTGGTTTTAGCGACGACGCTTCGCTTGCTAACGCAGGGATTCGCGTGATCAAGATGGGAATGGTTTGGCCGCTCGACGCGTCGCATTTGAAGCAGCAGCTCAAAGGAGCTGGAGAAGTCCTGGTTGTTGAAGGCAAGGGATCCTTCCTGGAAGAGACGCTTAAGACCACGCTCTATGGACCTAACGCACCGAACATCGAAGGAAAGTCCGACATTCCCGGGAGTTACCTACTGCCGACGATCGGCGAGCCTTCAAGTGACGGAATTCAGCAAATGCTTTCGCGTTACCTGGCACTTTGTGGCATCGCCCTTCCCTCGACGGTCAATCTTGACTTCGGATCGGTTGGAGACTTGCTGGAAGAACCGGAATCGGCCAATGAATCGCGCAAACCTCTGTTTTGTCCTGGTTGTCCGCACAGCGTGTCGACGAGAGTGCCTGAAGGTAGCCGTGCCAATGCCGGCATAGGTTGCCACTACATGGTGCAGTGGATGGATCGCAATACCCACACGTTCACTCACATGGGAGGCGAAGGTGCGAACTGGATCGGGCAAGCTCCATTTACGGAAGACAAGCACATCTTCGTCAATCTAGGCGACGGCACGTATTTTCACTCGGGTCTCATGGCCATTCGTGCCGCCGTTGCCGCCGGAGTGAACATCACTTACAAGCTCCTTTACAACGATGCTGTTGCCATGACCGGAGGTCAGCAGGTCGAAGGCAATCTATCGGTCGACGATGTCGTTCGTCAGATGCGAGCTGAGAAAGTGTCTGCAGTTCACGTGGTAACGGATGATCTAGAAAGGTACGAAGACAAGCGATACAGCGTGTCGCATCGAGACGATTTGGACGATGTGCAACGCGAACTGCGAGAGACGCCCGGTTGCACTGTGCTCATCTACGACCAGGTTTGTGCGAACGAGCAGCGTCGTCGAAGAAAAAGAGGGCAGGTTGCCAAGAAGCTGAAGCGGATCGTCATTAACGATGCGGTGTGCGAAGGTTGCGGCGACTGCACCCGTGTTTCGATGTGCAGCGCCATTGAACCGGTGGTCACCGATTTTGGTGTGAAGCGACGGATCAATCAGACTGCTTGCAATCAAGATCTCAGCTGCCTGCATGGCTACTGTCCGGCGATGATCGAAATCGAGGCGGATCTGCATGAACCGGAACGACAACCTGTCGAGATTGGGGAATTGGTAGAACCGGGCACGATTCCTTCCGATGCGGACATTCTCGTAGCGGGAGTAGGCGGTACGGGCATCGTTACGCTGAGTCAAGTTCTCGGAACAGCCGCACACATGGAAGGAAAGTACGCTTCGACGCTTGACATGACTGGGCTGGCGCAAAAGGGCGGTGCGGTCTTTGCCCATGTTCGAATTCACTCAGACCCAGTGTTGCGAACGCAGATTCCCATGCATTCAGCAAGCGTGCTGCTTGCAGCGGATCCTGTTACCTCCTCTTCCAAAGAAGCTGTTGCGCTACTCAACAATGAGTTAACCGACTGTGTGGTCAATACGCACTTGGTTCCAACATCGAAATTTGTGCTTTACCGAGAAAGAGACTATCGAGGTGGAGATCTCCTCCAGTGTCTGAAGGGACACACCAAGTCTTTGGGTTCCATCGATGCAGATCGTCTGTCTGCACGAGTGTGTGGTTCCAGCACAACTGCCAACATGGCCATGCTGGGTTTTGCGTGGCAGCGAGGACTCATTCCTCTCAGCGCAGAGAGCATAGAGAAGACTCTTGTGCTGAACGGAACGATGGTCGAAGACAACATTTTGGCGTTTCGTGCTGGACGCAAGTACGCCGAGGACTCGTCCTTCATGGGGTTTGCCGATCGCCCCGACGAAGCGATGTTTCCTACCAAGAAGCGAACGTTGGACGAGTTGATCGATGATCGAGTTCAGTTTCTTACGGAGTACCAAGATGCCGGGTATGCAGAGAAGCTCCGAGAATTCGCCGTCGACATGCAAGCGGCCGAAGAAAAGATCGAGAGTCCCTCGCTTCAATTGACCGAATCAGCCGTTGAAGCCTACTTCAAGCTCCTTGCAACCAAAGATGAGTACGAAGTTGCACGATTGCTCACCGACAGAAAATTCGGCGATTTCTTGAACGAGCGTTTTGACAAGATTCGAGGTTATTCCTTCGCATTTGCTCCAACTTGGTTGGGTCGGACAGGAAAGTCGAAATTGAAGATCGGGAAGTGGTTTTCCTTTGCGCTGAAGATACTTGCTTCGCTGAAGGGTGTACGGGGATCGGTTTTCGATCCATTCAAGTACTCGGCGGAGCGAAAGTTCGAGCGATTCCTGTTAGAGGACTTCAAGGGGAAGATGGCTCTTGTTCGGGAGCACCTGAGCGCCGACAGCGTAAACGCCGCATTGGAGTTGTGCCGTTGCTATCGGGATGTGCGGGGATTTGGTCACGTCAAGGAGCAATCGTGGGAATCAGTCAAGCCCCGCATCGAAGAATTGGCCTTGAAAATGCAATCCAAAGAGACTCTTTGGAACGAGGCTGAATCCCGTACCGCAGCTTAAAACTCACATCTACGTTGTCTATAATTGCGCCGCAACCGCAATGAATCCACACTAATCTTGCTCCGCCGATTCTCACTGGTCATTTGCCTGTTTTTGATCGCTCCTCTCCTGTCCGGAGACGACGCGGACATGTCTCGTGAGGCCATTGAGGAACGTCTCAAACCTTTTGGCAGTTCGTGCTTGGAAGGGCAAGAGTGCGGCTCGGTGGCACCGACCCCAACTGCATTCGGCACCGGGTTGTCGGCCAAGGGTGTGTATGACAAGTACTGCTCGACGTGCCACGAAGCCGGGCTCAACGAAGCCCCGTTGGTAGGTAGCGATGCATGGGACGAGCGTGTTGCCAAAGGTCTCGATGTTCTACTGGCAAACACCAAGGCGGGCTTCAATGTCGTCATGCCACCGATGGGAACTTGCATGGACTGCACCGATGCCGAATTGGAAGCGGCCATCGACTACATGATCACCGGCGAGGAGCAGTCTGGCGACTCCGAATAGTCGGTCGTAGCATGGACATTGCGTCTCCATCAGATCCAAATTTGGAAAGATGGCGCGCCGGTTCGTATTCTTGGACGCAGAGTTGAATTCCCGAAGGAGATAGCCCATGAAGCTGATCACCGCCATTATCAAACCCTTCAAGCTAGACGATGTGCGAGAGTCGTTGTCGAAGGTTGGCGTGGCGGGTATGACCGTCACGGAGGTTCGAGGTTTCGGTCGTCAGAAAGGACATACCGAACTCTACCGAGGTGCCGAATACGTCGTCGATTTTCTTCCGAAGGTAAAGCTTGAGGTTGCCGTCGCCGACGACATGGTTGATCAGTGCATCACGGCCATTCGGGACACCGCCAATTCAGGGAAGGTTGGCGATGGAAAAATCTGGGTGGTGTCGCTGGACGAGGTTGTCCGCATTCGAACGGGTGAAACCAGTGCAGACGCCATCTAGTTCCAGGGATTATTGAGAACGAACTGCGGACCGAGTTCATTCGCTGCCTGTTCTTCGCCTAACTGAATCCAACGCTCTCAGGATCCGTGCACTGCTCCTAGTTGCGTAACGCTAAGTCCTTGACCCCTACGACACATCACGGATGAAGTACGTATCCACCCGAGGCGGAATCGACCCCGTTTCATTTCGCCAAGCAGTCATGCTCGGTCAGGCTGACGACGGCGGACTTCTCATGCCAGAGAACATTCCGGATGTCAGCGCGTTCAATGACGCGTGGAGAAGTCTGGACTTTGTGCAATTAGCCGAACAGATTGCAGCCATATACGGTTCTGGAGTAAGTCAGAACCAGTGGTTGAGAATCATGCGTGATGCGTTTTCAACTTTCAGTTCCAGCGAAGTCGTACCAATAATCGATTTCGGCGATTTCTACGTCATGGAGTTGTTTCACGGACCGACCCTAGCTTTTAAGGACATTGCGTTGCAGGTGCTAGGACGCGTATTCGAGCACTTGATGCTGGACGAGGATTCTGAACTCAACATCCTCGGAGCGACCAGTGGAGACACGGGTAGCGCAGCGATCGCCTCCGTTCAGGGACGCAGTCGCATCCGAATCTTCGTGCTGTTTCCGGAAGGTCGGACGAGTCACCTGCAAGAGCTTCAGATGACTAGTGCTGCGGGTCCCAATGTTCATTGCATTGCACTCGAAGGCAGCTTCGACGACTGTCAGCGCATCATGAAGGCGATATTCAACGACACGGAGTTCAAGACTCGCCACAGTCTGGGTTCCATTAACTCCATCAATTGGGTGCGATTGATGGTGCAAATCGTCTATTACTACTACGCGTCACTGAGGTTCGACGAACCGGTGACTTTCAGCGTTCCGACGGGCAATTTCGGCAATGTTCTCGCCGGGATCATCGCCAAGCAAATGGGAGCTCCGATTCGTCGCTTCGTGCTTGGTACCAACGAGAACGACATCTTGACCCGCTTCTTCAGCACCGGTGAATACAGGAGAGGGCCAGTGCAAGAAACGGTGAGTCCATCGATGGACATTCAAGTGGCTAGCAATCTTGAGAGATATCTGTATCTGACGATGGAACGCGACACGGATGCGGTCAAGCATTTCATGCAGATCTTTATTGAATCGGGACAGTCAACTATTCCAGTTGAATTCGGTGAAGATCTTGACATCAGCGCAGTGCGCGTCGATACCGAGCAGACTCTGGGCACGATCAACGACTGTTGGAACAGATTCGAGTACTTGATGGATCCGCACACGGCCGTTGGATGGGCCGCGGCCGAGTCGGTCGTGGGAGAAGGTCCCACCATATGTCTATCTACAGCTCACCCCGCAAAATTCCCGCATGTGATCATGTTGGCTACGGATGGGATTCGACCGACCCATCCATCATTGGATCGACTAGACGAGTCGCTCGCCCACAAGACCGTACTGCCGGCTGAAGAGGCAAGTGTGAGAGATTTTTTGGAAAGCGAGCTGAACTCCGCTTAGAGTCGACCTATTTCCTCTAAAGCGCTCGGTACTTCTCGGAGGTCGTGTACCACTCGAGTTGCCACTGGCGAGACTTCGCGTTTCCTTGCTCGAGACTCAGTGTGGAACTGAATGGTGTGCATGCCGATCTTCGAAGCGCACTCGATATCGTCCACTGGATGGTCGCCGACGTGTACCGCTTCCTGCGGTTGTGTTCCAAAGTGCGAGAGAGCAACAACGAACATGGTGGGGTTCGGCTTCATGGCAGAGACGTTGTGTGCCGAGAGCGAGTGATCGAAGTACTTGCCGAGTCGAGATTGATTGACTTCTGCCGTTCCATTGGTCACAGAGACGAGCTTGTAGAGACTTGAGATGGATGCAAGCATGTCCTCGGCATGATCGATGTAGCGAAAGCGGTTGCGTCGACCGTGAAAGATTGCAAGCGCCGAAGTTGCGAGCTCGTTAGCGCTTACCGAGTCCAAGTCGCATTGCTGGAGGGTTTGTTGTAGCACCGAGTGCCGAATCCTGTTCATGTCGAAACGCATCTGTGGGCGACTCTGCAGGATCGACCGTCGGATTTTGCTTCCAACTTCTCGATAGGTTGCCGGAAACGACGGAACTCGTTCCGTCAACCAGTCAATCATGTTTGTTTCCGCCTCAATGATCACCGGCTGGTTGTCCCATAGGGTGTCGTCGAGATCGAAGGTAACGAGCTTGATCGTCAATTCTTGTCTGAGGTTCTCACGTGCGCTCGAGGATGCGCTTGATCATAGACTTTCGCCATGTGTTGAAAGTCAACGTGCGTGTAGATCTGAGTGGTGGCGATGCTCTCGTGTCCGAGCAGTTCTTGTACAGCCCGTAAGTCCCCACTGCTTTCGAGCAAGTGACTGGCGAAACAATGCCGAAGCAAATGCGGATGCACACCATCGCTGCTTAGAGCGGTTCTTCCGGCTTTCTTGACGATGTCCTGGACAGTTCTACGGGAAATCCGTTGGCTGTTGCGACCCGTGAATAGAGGAGCGTCGTGTACGGCATCCTGTCTCGACTCGATCCAGGACTTGAGGGCGGTAGCCGCATGAGAGCCTATCGGCACCAAGCGTTGCTTGTTGCCCTTTCCGTGTACGGTTGCTTGACCAGCTTTCAGGTCAACATCGCCGATATCAAGCCCCACGAGTTCCGACAATCGCAGTCCGCTGGAGTAGAGCAACTCCAGCATCGCGTGGTTGCGACTTGCAGTTGTTCCCTTGAACTTCTGCGTGACTAGTTCGATCGCCGCATCGACGTCGAGAACGTTGGGGATCTTCAGAGGTGCCTTGGGAGCACGGACATGCTCAGCGGGATTGTGGGTGAGTCTCCCTTTTCTCAGCTGAAATCGAAAGAAGCTACGCAAACTCGATAGGTGTTGTGCGATGGATGTCGCGGCCAGATCGAGTTCCCGTAATCGCATCACATGGTCTCGAATATGCTGAATTCGAGTGTCGGACAATTCCGGTGGTGCGGACTCGCGAGCGAACTGACTCAATGCCCGCTCATAGGCGATGAGGGTTTGCTCCGACAGGTTTCTCTCGATTTTCAAGAAATCCAAGAACTCACGGATTGCTTGTTCGAAGCAATCCTCCTGTGGCAGCTCACTGGAGGAGACCGACATCAACTTTGGATCGCTGGAGAAACGGTCTTGGTATTCAACGAGGGATCAAGGAGCGTTGAGAATTCGTCCGGCTACGCGACCAAGAACCTGACCGAAAAACTCCAATAGCATTGTTCCCATGCCCAACGTGAAGCGGAGCGGATTGGTAGATCCGATCGCCAGAACCCCACTTAGTCCGTCGGTACTGATCGGAATCATTGCAACGGATGCGGAATCGTATATTTCGCATCCGAACAACTGTTCGTACTCGGTTCCTCTGAACGTCTCGCAAGTGGCAGCCTTGAGTCCTTTGATCCGGTGTTCAGTTTCACCGAGTTGCTCCATCGGCCGAATGTAATGAAGGTCGGGATTGACTTCGCCTTCCGTTAGCAAGAAACAGACGTTGTCAATGTCTTCTCGGCTCGTCAACTCCTCTCCCAGTACGGCATCAAGCTCGTATGGATTCATTGCGTCCATGAGACGCAGCAGACAATGAGTCAGCCAATGCAGTTTTTCCTCGTTTCGCTTCCCGGTCTCGAGGAGCGATTCGAGTTGTTCGTGGATTTCGTGGTTGGTCGCTTCGAGTGACGAAATGCGACGGGCGGCAACAGTGGGCATAGCAGTTGTCTCCAATACATGCAATCGATGAGATCGATCGGACATCCAGTCCTAGGCTCGATTCATTGTATGGGAACTAACGGTTGTCAGAAGTGGAAGCCAAGAAGTTCAAGTCTTGGCAACTCTCGTAGACAGTGCATGTGCACCACAGAGAAGTGATTCGGACTAAGCGACTGCGGTCAGCTTAATCTCGAGAGGAGTGACATCCGGAATGGGTTCTTGTGTGATAGCGTCAGTTGCCGTGATGTGAAGTAGCCCGGACCCTGGCACGTTAGGCCTCTGAAATGCCACTGTGGAGAAGATTGTTGATTTTGGTAGCTTTCATTGACTCAACCTAGACTGTGATTTTGTCGGGATAAGTGAAGCGAAACTTGGAGTACTCAATAGCGTAATAGGACACCGAGTATCGAGTAATAGTACCCTCTAGCACTCTTATGTTCAGGGCAATCACATCCTAATTCCTCTGCCCTCGAAGACCAGCTCAGGACTACAGGTGAGACGAACTGGTTCCCCCATTCCCAGCCATTCGCCAGCAACGGATCCGCCTCTCGACTCGAGGATGGCGCACCGATCGACCCGATTCTGAAGTCTTGCGGAGACCATGGCGGCACACGAACCACTCCCGCAAGCTAGTGTTTCGCCAACTCCGCGTTCGAATATTCGAATTCGGATCGATCGGCGGTCGCACACTTGCACTAGCTCAACATTCACAGAATTCGGAAAGCGTTCATGGTGTTGTAGTGCAGTGCCAATGGCTTGCAGATCTTCAGCGTCGACGTTCTCCACAAAGATCACGGCGTGGGGATTTCCCATCGACAGTACGACAACCTCCAGTTCCTTATCAACTGGCTCGCTCAGCTGAATGCGGTGCAGGTAATCAGAGTTGTCCGCAATGAATGGGACATCTTTAGGATTGAGGGATGGAGGAGGCAATTGAACTGTGACCAGCGAGCTTTCAGGTTCTGCAAATTCGCACGCGACATCTCCCCCCAATGTACCGAGCGAGATTTGTGACTGTTCTGTCAATTGAAGATGGCGCAAGAGAGAGCAGACAGCCGCGCATCCGTTGCCGCACTGCTCGGCAACTGAACCGTCTCCGTTGACTATTTGCACGAAGAAGTCCTGTTGGCTCGTTGCTGGCGGTACTACCACGAGCATCTGGTCGAATCCGATCCCTTTACGACGATCAGACCAGCGACGAACCTTTTCGGGACTGAACTCTAAGGAATTGGAGATCGCGTCAATTACTAGGAAGTCATTGCCGCAGACATGCATCTTGTAGAACATACCGGTCCCGCTCATGTCAGACGATGCGCTCCAATCGCAATAGGTCGTTCATGGACTCTCGAGAACGGATCATGTGCATTGCGTTGCCGTCGACGAGAACTTCGGTGGCACGAGGCCGTGAGTTGTAGTTCGAACTGAGTGAGAACCCATAGGCTCCGGCATCCGCGATGGCTATCAAATCATTCTCTTGAAGAGCTAGGCCTCGCTCTAAACCCACGAAGTCTCCGGACTCGCACACCGGTCCCACCACGTTCCACTCGTTCGTTGGTTCATCGCGTTTTTGCACTTCTTCGATCCGGTGGTATGCACCGTACAAGGCCGGTCGTATGAGATCGTTCATTCCAGCATCGACCACAGCGAAGTCAGATTGTTCGTTACTGGCTCGCCTCTTGAGATACTCGATTTTGGAAATTAGAACACCGGCAGGTCCGACGAGGTATCTGCCTGGTTCAACAGCGATGACAAAATCAAGACCGGCAACTCGCTCTGCTATCACTGCCCCAAGCTGATCGAGCGGCAACTGCTCCTCATCGTTGTAGCGAATTCCAAACCCGCCCCCAATGTTGATCACTCGTAGTTCGATCCCAGCTCGTCGGATTGAATCTGCTAGTTCGAGTAGGTAGTCGAGGCTCTCCGCATAAGGTGAAGTGTCCGAGATCTGAGATCCGAGATGACAGCCGATCCCGATCAGTTCAATGCGTTGTTCGTTCGCAGAGAGCTTTGCAAGTTCCAGTGCTTCCAGTGTGGTCAATCCAAATTTGCTGGTCGACAATGCTGTTGCCAGATACGGGTGGGTCTTGGCATCCACTTCGGGATTCACGCGCAAGGCGATGTTGGCAGTCAGATGGAGTTCGGAACACAACGAGCGAATGCGCAGAAACTCCGAGACGCTCTCGACGTTGATGCAACCCACACCAGACTTGAGCGCAAAAGACAGCTCCTCCACTGACTTGCCGACTCCGGAATAGACGACGCTTTCTGGCTCTGCTTTGGCCGCGAGAACTCGTTCCAGTTCCCCTCCCGAAACAATATCGAAACTCGCACCCAGACCTGCTAGCCGGTTGAGAATCGTCAGATTGCTGTTGGCTTTGACCGCGTAGTGAATCTGGCAACGGAAGTTCTTGAACTGCCGTTGAAGCTCCAGGAAACGCTCTTTAAGCGTTTGCCAAGAATAGACGTAGACTGGCGTTCCGGCGAAGCGGGCAACTTCGGTTAGAGCTACGTCGTCGAGGTGGAGCGTGCCGTCAATACGACGAAGAGTCATCGTTGGGTTGCGGCTCTTTGGGGTTGGGATCGGGAAGTTCGAGCGGGCCTTTCATACCGCACCCGCAGAGTGCAAGACACAGAATCAGCGCTAGTGCTCTACGCATCTTGCTCAGTGATGGATAAGGCGATGGCAGTATAGCGAACCAGCCCACCGACGTGCGTGTCGGATAACTGAATTCAGTTGTGCAAACGAGAGTTGACATTGAATCCGCTAGCACCTCTTATAATTGCCATCTGAACTTGGAGGAATTCATGAGCGACAACATTCGTCAAGTCACAGATTCGTCTTGGAATGATGAAGTGCTCGAATCGGAAATGCCCGTGTTAGTCGACTACGGGGCAGAGTGGTGTCCGCCATGCAAGGCTATGGAGCCGACGCTGGAGGAAATCGCCGCCGAGTACGCAGATCGAGTGAAGGTCTGCAAGCTTGATATCGACAACAACATGGAAACTCCGATGAAGTACGGTGTGCGCAGCGTGCCGACGCTCATGCTGTTTCGAGAAGGTCAAGTCGAAGCAACCAAAGTTGGGTTGCAGTCCAAGACCGAATTGGCGGTCTTTCTCGACAGCAACATTTAGACTAGACCGAATTCTTCGACGGCAACGCCCACGGGGCGTGGAAGTGTCGCAAGAACTGCCAACACCTCAATCGTAGAGACTACGCGCTTTGTGTTGACGGTGAACGAACACGTTCGTTTGCCGATGCAGAAGTTCGTAAATTAAGCAGACGAACGACTCCAAGCTTCGCTCATTTTTGCAACGAGTCCACCGACGATGTTGGATAATGTTTGACAGACTTCAGTCATCGAATGCAAGATTCGTTAGACTATTGTCAGGAATCGTGCTACATTCCGCATGACATTCCTTCGCATTGCCTTGCACTTCTTAGCCTGGCGATCTCCCTCTTACCACAAACTCTTCAATACTTATGACCCCTGAGACTGTAGCCGCAAGGCGCATGGAATCAATGAACCTTACCGATCTAAAACGGTGTCCGACTCCGGAGCTCGTGGAGATGGCGGAAGGCATTGGAATCGAAAACATCGGACGAGCTCGTAAACAGGACATCATTACGCAGATACTGCGCCGTCAATCGAAGAACGGCGTGGAGATATTCGGCGATGGAACGCTTGAAGTCTTGCAAGACGGATTCGGATTTCTAAGGTCGCCGTATGCCAGCTATCTGGCCGGACCCGATGACATTTACGTTTCGCAGACGCAGATACGCCGATTCAACCTTCGGACTGGCGACAGCATTTCCGGAAAGGTTCGAGCCCCCAAGAACGGGGAACGCTACTTCGCTCTGCTCAAGATCGACCATGTCAACAGCACACCTGCTGACATCAAACACAAGAAGCGTCAGATTCTCTTTGAGAACCTCACGGCTTCATTTCCCAACTCCCGCTACACCTTGGAACGCGGCAATGGCAGCACGGAAGACCTCTCGGGCCGAATCGTCGATCTGTGCGCTCCCATTGGCAAGGGACAGCGAGCACTGATCGTCTCTCCTCCGAAAGCTGGTAAGACGCTGATGCTGCAGGCGATCGCGCAATCGATCGCCGCGAATCACCCCGAAGTCGAACTGATTGTGTTGCTGATCGACGAACGTCCCGAGGAAGTCACGGAAATGCAGCGACTGGTTCGAGGAGAGGTCGTAGCGAGCACGTTCGACGAACCCCCAACGCGCCACGTTCAAGTTTCCGAAATGGTCATCGAGAAGGCCAAACGGATGGTCGAGCAAAAGCGCGATGTCGTAATTTTGCTGGATTCCATTACTCGATTGGCTCGAGCGTTCAACAACACCGTTCCCTCGAGCGGAAAGGTACTGACCGGCGGAGTCGATGCCAATGCACTTGAACGGCCGAAACGATTCTTCGGTGCCGCACGAAACTTCATCGAAGGTGGAAGCCTGTCGATCATCGCCACGGCGCTAGTCGACACTGGATCCCGAATGGACGAAGTGATCTATGAGGAATTCAAAGGTCGCGGCAACCAGGAACTCCACTTGGAGCGACACATCGCTGAAAAGCGGATTTACCCTGCGATCAACATCCGACGTTCAGGCACGCGGCGTGAGGAACTGCTCACCAGCGACGAGGATCTCCACCTCGTCTGGGTGCTGCGTAAGTTGCTACACGACATGGAAGACATCGATGCCATCGAGTTCTTGGTCGATCGACTCAAGAACACCAAGACCAATGCCGAGTTCTTCCAGTCAATGAAGTCGGTTCGATCCGTTAAGAGTCAATAGCAGACCCCGGATCTCGCTTAGTCCAACCTTAGCTCCTCTCATCGCTCATATAGTTGAGCGCTGAGATCTCATCTACCGACGAATTTCGGTTCGCGTTTCTCCACGAACGCTCGCATTGCCTCTCTTGAGTCTTGGCTCGCGCCAGTGCGGCTGTGCCGTTCGGTCTCGAGTTCGATGTAGTCTCGAAGCGGCATATTCTCGGCATTGATGAAGTTCTTCTTCATTTCGCCGATTGCCAAAGGTGCGGACTTTGAAAGTCGCAAGCCGATCTCTCTGACTTCTTCCCGAAACGTGGCATCGGGAAACACGTTCAGCACCACTCCCAATCGTTCTGCTTCTTCGGCGTTGAACTTTTGGGACATGAAGAACAGTTCGCGTGCCTTGGTCGAACCGACGATTCGAGGAAGTAGCCACGGGCCGCCCATGTCTCCAGAGATACCTACGCCAAGAAAAGCGGAGTTGAACATCGCCCGCTCGGACGCATAACGGAGGTCGCATGCCAAAGCCCAGCCGAAACCTGCGCCAGCGCATGCCCCATTGACTGCCGCAATCGTCACTTTGGGCATCTCATGGAGTAGCGTTGTTATGTGAAAGTACTCGCGTCGATTGGGTTCGTTGTCGCCGCCGCTTGTTGAAGCCTTGAGATCGACGCCGGGACAGAATCCTCTTCCTGCGCCGGTGAAAATCACAACTCGAACTCTCTCGTCGAGTGCTACTACATTCAAGCAATCGTACAGCTCTCTCATGAGCGGAGTTGTGATTCCGTTCAAGCTGTCCGGTCGATTGAGCGTTACAGTCGCCAGACTGCCGTCAATTTCGTAAAGAATGTTTTCGTACTGTTCCATTGCCCTCGGTTCCTCCGTTTGTGAGCGATTTAAGTCTAATCGGACACCATGTGCATACCATCCACCGGTCGCATCCTAGTAGCTGTCAGGATCACTAAGAACCAGGTTAAGCAACTCTGTCGCTCGTTCGATGTTGTTGTGTTCCAGGTCAAGCAAGACGTTCTCAAGATCTGCCCAGTGTAGCGACCTATCGAATGTAGCCGCCATGAGTTGCTCTTTGGCATCGTCGAATCTATCCAGCTTGCGGTACATACGAGCTAGCGCGAACGCTAGACTTGGGTCGTCCGGATGCTCTTCCAGCCATTTCTCCGCATGGATTACTTGATTCAAGAGATTCGCATCGAGGGATCCAAAGAGTCGGACCCATCGAGGATTCCAGTTCTCTTGTATGGCACTAATGAGAATGCTGTGAGCCTTCTCATGATTGTTCAAATTGATTAGAGTCTTGACCACCGATTCGACGACGCGCTCATTGCGTTGAAGGTGAGGAGGCAATTCCTCCCACAGAGACTGCACCTCCTCAGATTGTTCAATTGATTCAATCTGTGTAGACCACATTGAAGATTCCGTGTCTTCGAGACGTCCGGCGGCATTGGGATCCAGTTCACGCAATTGGTTCATGGCTTCGCAAAAACGATTGTGGTCGCCAAGCACGCTGTAGCAATTCGCGAGCAACTCTAGGACGCGGAACGAATCGGGCCGCTCGTTGTGTAGTCGTCGAAGCAAAGCGGCTGCGACTTCCGGGTCTCCGTTGTTGAGTTCTATCTCGGCTCGCTTGAGTGAGGATTGCCACTCAAGCACTGGGAACTTCTCGGCGACTCGATTAAGCAGTTCGTTGGTGGTCTCGAACTCTTGGGCTTTCTGAGCGGCATCCGCCGCATTGAGCATGAGCAATGGTTCTGCATCGGAGCCGACGGCGGCTTCGTTCAGCATGTTGGAGGCGGAGGACCAATTTCCAAGGCCGTTTTCCTGAAGTGCTCCGATGATCTTGGAGGAAACTTCGTTGGATTGGGCGGACGAAGTACCAGGGGCCATAGAGCGAGATCGATGGGAGATGTGCCACAGAATGGAAGCAATGGTGTAGGCGATCAGCAATATGACGAACAGCGCACAGGTGAAGAACCAGACACTCGATTCGTAGGTGTAGCCGCCATACTCGATTAGCACATAGCCGATGTCCCGGACGATTAGGTGGCCAAGTATTGCTCCTACCAGTAGGGCTGCTGCAATGACAACGATGATCCTCATACTCTTCATTCAATCGTTTCCTCGGATCGTTCGTTCTCTGCGGATTCTTCTTCTCCCGTTGGATTGATCCATCCACGTATCCTGGTTAGCAAATCGGTCAGATCGGGTTGTTGCAGACTGATGTCGAACTCCGTGAGCTTCTGGATACCGTGCACCAATCGCGGAAGGTCAGTGTCGGACTCTCCCTTGAACCCTAACAGCAAATCCGTTGTGTTGGACAACCCTAGTTCGAACACTTCTTGGTCGCGTTGCAAGGCGCCCATTTGCGCGATGCTGAGCGACAGTTTCAGTTGTTGCTTGAGTTGTATCGACGAACCATTTTCGAAGCTTTGGACTGACGGTTGATTGGTTTTTCTGAACGAGAAGAGTCCGTCGAACGGACCCCTCGATTCGTCCTCGTCAGAAGAAGCTGCAGCAAATTCTGCCGAGCCGTTTTTGCTTCTTCCGTGAGATTCGTCGAACAGCGCATCGACGCGTTCAGTGATGAGGTCGAGGGCCACAAGCGCATATTGGAGGTCCTTGTTGGTGAAGTCTTGAATTGATTCAATGTAGCTTCCCAATGTTGATTGCAGTTCATCGCGGTAAGGGATATCGAGTTGCTGGGCAGTCTCGCGAGCCATACGCAACAGCGACCTTGCCGTTGATGAGTCGTTGAACAACGCCAACCAGTCGCGGCCTCGTTGTACCAGCGACTCAACCAGTTCGATACTTGGCTCTGAGAGTTCAGCTTCGCTCAGAGCGACAGCGAGAGAGTCTTCGAGATCGGTGATCTTCTCTTCCAACACTTTCACTACGAGTGATTGATTCTCTGCCAGCATGACGAGTTCAGTCTCGAGTCGCCTCACCTCTTCTTGTAGGTTCGCAATCGAGGCCAATTGGCTTGTATCGCTGGTGGTTGATTCCTGAGTCTCGTCAGGTTCAAGGAAATTTGTCACTGCGTTCCAAACGGGGAAGGCAAGTAGCGCCAATCCCACCCCCAGTACAACAATTAGGACAATCCATCCAAACGTTCGGGGGTTGGTTGGCTTGACCGTTTCGTCTGATGGGGCTTGGTCTGCTTGGTCCGGTGTTGCGTTCATCTCTCTCGTGTAGTCAAAAGGGCATCGAGAACGGATTGGCTCGAAGCACCATTGGATTGAATCACATTGGCAAATCCCATGTCGTGAGCCCGGCTAGCAATCCGGTCGGAGGGAACGACAATGGTCGGTTGATCCTCGGCTGTAGCGTGTTGAATCTTCAGTTGCTCGTAAATCGGTGCTAGCGCAGCTACGCTGCTGGCAATCACATAGTCCACATGATCTACTTCAACTGCGCTGTCCGATGGGATTTGCTCATAGACGGGCCAGTTCGTAATCGAGAATCCATGCTCCTTGAGCCACTCGGCGAGATCGGGACGTCCGTTCGATCCCTTCACCACGCAAATAGATGAGGAATGGTCAAAAGTACGACGAATCAGATCAAACAGTCCTTCGGAATTGTGCGTCTTGGGAACCAGCACCTCGGTGCAGACTCTTTTGAGTGCCGAGGCCGTGGTCGGGCCCACTGCAAGGACTTGCCCTTGAGGAGTCCACCCGTTAGCTAGAGCATTGACTACAGCGTGAACCGAGACGAAGACCCAGATGTCGACTGTCTGCGTCGGACATGGATTGTCAGTCCCTCGAATGGTCAGTACGGGAGCGACCACGGGCTGAAGACCAGCAGATATCAGAGTTTCAGCGAGATGCGATGCTCCAGGTTCCGTTCGGGTGATCCAGACTCGGGTCATTGCGTTTGAAACAGATCCCTTGCGCCCATCGAAAGAAGCTGGTCTGCAGCCCTAGTTGCAAGCGAATCTGGATCACCTCCAGTCAATTGCGCTCGGATGGAATGTTGGCCCTGTGGGTCGAGCACCACTGCGTTTACTCGATACTCACCGTCTCTGCTTTGGCAATGGACTCCGATCGGAGTTGTGCAATCGGCCTCGATTGATGCGACTACAGCACGTTCGACAGACGCGACAGTTGCCGTCTCGTGATCTTCAATGCGAGCAAGCACTTCTTCAACTCTTGAATCATTTTCCCTGTACTCGACTGCTAGGAGTCCTTGTCCAGCTGGCGGAACGTAGATGGAAGGTTCAAGGAAGCAGCCGACATATTGCTGCAGCCCCAGTCTGTTGAGCCCAGCCGCGGCCAAGACTATGGCATCGAACTCGCCTTCCTGGAGACGTCGGAGCCGTGTATCGATGTTCCCTCGGATTGGTGCGACGTTTGTCTTGTTCGCTTCGTGGCGCAATAAAGCTTGTCTGCGTGTACTCGAAGTTCCAATCCGTGCGCTTGCGTCGAGTTTCAACAACGAGGAAATCCCGATGAGTACATCACGGGGATCCTCCCTTAAACCAATCGAACGGATGCGAAGAGCGGGCGGCAGAATGAAAGGTACGTCTTTCATGCTGTGAACTGCCATGTCGGCTTCGTCGGCGAGCAACGCCGATTCCAACTCCTTGAGAAAGTCGCCTTTGCCGCTCAGTGGTTGGCTGGGGATCCGTGCAGACCGATCCCCAGTCGTTGTGATGCCGACAATTTCTGTTTGTAGATTCGGGTCGTCGTTGAGAAGCATGCGCTCGACAGACCGTGCCTGCACCATGGCGAGTCGGCTCTTTCTAGTTGCGATGCGCAATGCTTGTTTCATGATTTCGACAATAGCGAGTACGAGCCAGTCACTGAGCCAATTGCTAGTTGTGCCTCGGTGTCCGTATACGTTTGCTGATCACTGCTCTGTGAGCGGACAGTTCGTCCTTCAATTGTGCCACTTGCGACAAGCTCGACTCCGTACTCCTACAAGGCTCGAGTCGTTCTTCTTCAACGTTAACGACTTCGACTCGACTGACCGATAGCAGGTCTTGGTTTGCCCGACCAACTCATCGTAGAGTTCCTGGTAGGAAGAGGCGAGTATTGAACGGTGGCAACTTCGTTCAAAGTCTTGAGCCGTGTTTGCTATGCTTAGAGTAGCTTCACCGGGAGAGTCGAATGTGAACCAACTACGAAGTGTTCCAATCAGAGTGGTTCTTGTGCTTCTTTTGCCTTTGACCGGGGCGGTTCTCTCGTGCTCCAAGCCAGAGGAACCTCAGACAACAATGGATTGGGATGCCCTCTTCAAAGAGCACTATCCCCAGACCGAAGCCGAGATGAAAGAGTACGAGTTGTCGCGTCTTGAGTCTTTCGCGCCGACAGTCCACGCCATGATGACAGCTTCAAATTGGAAAGACAAAGATCCAATTCAGAAGTATCGTTCAGTCGTACCTATGATGAGAAAAGCTTACGGAGGTGAGGACTCCGAGGAACTACTGGAAAGTCTTGAATCTATTGAACGAAACGCTCTGCTGGTCGCTCCGACTTATGCTCTCGAGGCAACCAATTCATTCCTATCTGAATCGCTAGATGTATGGGTATCGCACTTTGTACATACCATAGGTAATGCCTCGTTTACTGACGAACGTTTTGATAGTCTCGGAGCAATTCATGAGCTAGACGGCACTGAGCCTTGGATTGAGATTACTGACGACCTAATCAGTTGCGAGACTGGAGCGAGAGAGAGAATGAAAGCACTCAGTCTTGAAGCAGATCTTATGCTCACAGGCAAGATAAGCGATATTAGCGACTACTTTGAATCACCTGCAGACCACGACATCGTTCGCTTGAAGTTGAAACAGCGACTATTCCACAGGGAGCTGGAGTACGAAATAGATCCAATATTTCGTGAGAGTCGAGAATCCTATGGGAATGAAGAGTCAACTTGCAACAAAGCGTTTCTTTTTGATGGATATAGATTGTTAGGAAAATTGTAATTTTTAGACATGGGGCAGGCTAGAAGGCATAAATGCAAGTCTATTCGAGATCTACATACGATATAGGTTATGTCTCCCAACTACAGCTCGGACTAGCGGACAGGTCGGTGAACCAAGTTCTCTACTTTGATTGTGCTCGTCTAACCAATCGTCTGCATTTACACTACTAATTTGTTCTCCGGAGTGATAATGAAACACAAGGAATTTTTTCCATTGATAAGTAGTATTGGGAGGTTGTCCAAATCTCAGCATCAGACTTTAACGTACTGTCTAGATACGACTGAGAGAATGCAGGCTACCCAGTACTCATATGAGCAACATTCTGCCCTTGAAGACGCTTCGGTCTTTGAGCTTTTTATGTTATGCAAGCAAGAAATATTTGCGATGGATGGGTGTGTTACAGAGAAGATAAATCAGAGGTATATAGCGTTCAAGGCCAAGTCTAATTTTGTCGATATATTCTTTAAGTATTCAAAAGAATTACACTTGTGTTTGAATATGCGATTTCATGATTTGAAGGATAGACGAAGTATGGCAAAGGACTTCACGGGCAAGGACCATACGGGTAACGGTGATGTAATCATTCCAAACTTGAAGCAACGTGACGTTCCATATGTTATCAGCCTAGTACGTCAATCTCTCGACAGACAAATGAAACATCAGGCAAACGATGATTGAGAATCCTCTTCGATCAGCGAGTCGGTTGGATCGTTTTCGGGAGTTGGATGTATCGTCCAATCGAATGGAGACGCGCCCGGCCTCTGGCTTGGAGTGATCTTGCGAAGTCGCGACGATGAAACGAGATAGAGAAAAGCGCTGGGCCGGCAGGTTTTCTGGTAGAACGGATGATTTCGTAGAGGAGTTCACCGAGTCCGTGAGCTTCGACAAACGGTTGTTTGACGTGGATATCGGCGCGTCGATCTCTCATGCCGATGGACTGCTTCAAGCTAGAGTGCTGTCCCAAGGCGAACGAGATGCCATTGTCGATGGACTCGAGACGATTCGGAGAGAGATTGAGTCTGGAGAATTCGACTGGTCAATCTCGGACGAGGATGTTCACACAAATATCGAGTCTCGTCTGGTCGAACTGGTCGGCGAAGCAGGGAAAAAACTCCATTCAGGGCGTTCGCGCAACGATCAGGTAGTGACTGACTTGCGGTTGTGGCTCCGTCGTGAGATTGACAAGCTAGACGGCGAGATGACTCAGTTGCTGGAAGTCATAGTCGACTTGGCGGAATCGAATGTGGAGACCATCATGCCGGGTCTTACGCATATGAGGAACGCCCAGCCAATTACGTTCGGGCACCATCTCATGGCCTGGTTCGAAATGTTGCTCCGAGATCGCTCGCGATTGCGAGATTGTCGTAAACGCCTCAATCAGTCGCCGCTTGGGGCAGGTGCTTTGGCAGGCGCGAGTTTCCCGCTCCCTCGCGAGGAGACAGCTCGAGACATGGGTTTCGATGATGTGTGCAGAAATTCTCTGGATGCGGTCAGTGATCGAGACTTCGCCATTGAATTCACTTCGGTTGCGAGTATGGCGATGACGCACTTTAGTCGATGGTGCGAGGAGATCATTCTTTGGAACTCGGATCTGGTTGGATTCATCGAGTTGCCCGATGCTTTCTGCACTGGCTCCAGCATGATGCCGCAGAAGAAGAACCCCGACGTTCCAGAGCTCATTCGCGGGAAGACCGGACGCGTAGTGGGCGACTTGACCGCTCTGCTGGCTCTCTCCAAGAGCCAACCGCTCGCGTACAACAGAGACAATCAGGAAGACAAGGAGCGACTGTTTGACGCTGTGGACACCCTGTCAGACTGTATGCGTGCCTTGATAGGACTAATTCCTGAGATGCAGGCGAACACTGCTCGAATGTACGCGGCAGCGTCGAAAGGCTTTCCTACGGCTACTGACCTGGCAGACTGGTTGGTAAACAAGGGAGTCGCATTTCGCGACGCCCACGGGATAGTTGGACGAACCGTAGCTTACGCAGAGTCTCGGGGAATCGGGTTTGAGAAACTAACCATTGACGATCTGAAAGCGCTAGATGATCGTTTCGATCAGTCGGCTCTCGCGGTGCTCACACCGGAGAGTTCAATCCAAGCTCGATCGCTTATCGGAGGAACTGCGCCCGATGCGGTTCGCGAAGCGATCAGGAACGCTCGCGAGCGAATTCAACAGAACGACTAGGAGGCGTTGGCCAGCTGCTCGGCAACCTTCTTGCCGAAGTAAGTGAGTATTCCGTCGGCACCGGCGCGCTTGAAGCAAAGCAGACCTTCCAGGATCACTTTCTCCTCAAGCCAGCCTTCCCGAATAGCTGCCATGTGCATCGAGTACTCTCCGCTGACTTGATAGGCAAACGTCGGAACACCGAAACCGTCTTTGACTCTTCGTACCACGTCGAGATAGGGCATTCCCGGTTTGACCATGACCATGTCCGCCCCCTCTTGAATGTCCATAGCGATTTCTCGTAGTGCTTCATCGCTGTTGGCGACATCCATTTGGTAGGTTTGCTTGTTGCTTGTTCCAAGATTTGCGCTGGATCCGACGGCATCGCGAAACGGACCGTAGTAGGCCGAAGCGTACTTCGCCGAGTACGCCATGATCTTGGTGTTGACGAACCCGCCTTGTTCGAGTTCTTGCCGAATCGCACCTATCCTGCCGTCCATCATGTCTGAGGGAGCAATAACATCCGATCCAGCTTCGGCACAGACTCGAGCTTGTTCCTTAAGAATTTCGATGGATGTGTCGTTAAGCACATAGCCGTCGACGTCGATCACGCCGTCTTGGCCGTGTGATGTGTAGGGGTCGAGCGCGGCATCGGTGACCACCCCAAGTTGGGGCGCACACTTCTTGATCGCTTGAATCGCACGGGGAATCAATCCATCGGGATTGACTGCTTCGGATCCGGTGGGGTCCTTTAATTCGGGTTCAATATAGGGGAACAACGCAACTGCAGGCAGTCCGAGTTCCTTGAGCTGAACTGCTTCGTATTCGAGCTCGTCGATGGAGAGGCGATCAATTCCCGGCATGGATTCAACAGGCTGACGAGTCGAAGATCCCTCAATGACGAAAATTGGATAGATCAAGTCGTTCACGGTCAATTCGTTTTCGCGAACGAGCCGCCGTACGAACTCGTCTGACCGGTTACGGCGTAGTCGAGTGTTGGGGAAAGATGCTGACATGGCAACGAGCCACCGTGTGGCTCAAGATCGGAATTGGCTGATCCTGTGGGTCAGAGAAACACTATTCGTCTTATTGTCCCACAAGCAATCGAGACACAATCCAAGTAGGTAGGAATGAGCAAGTACGACAACAACCTGATCGTCGTGGGAGCGGGAAGTGCTGGATTGATCGCCGCACTGGTGGGAGCCACTGCTCGTGCCAAAGTGACCCTTATTGAAGCCGACCGAATGGGCGGCGACTGTCTGAATACAGGTTGTGTGCCAAGCAAGACGCTCATTGCGTCGGCTCGAGTTGCTCGCTCCATTCGCAATGCGCAGGAGTTCGGAATCGAGGTCCCCGAGTCGACGGTCAATTTCGAACAAGTCATGGGCCGGATTCGCGGTGCCATCGCCGAGATCGAACCCCATGACTCCGTGGAACGCTACACCAAAATGGGAGTACGTTGCATCGAGGGTCGAGCACGATTGGTGGATCCACATTGCGTTTCGGTAAACGGAGAGGAAATCTCATCTCGAAGCATTGTTCTGGCAACGGGTGCTCGCCCGCAGATTCCTCCTATTCCCGGTTTGAGAGAAGCAAATCCGCTGACCACGGAATCTCTGTGGGACATCACCGAACTTCCCAGTCACTTGGCGGTAATTGGTGGTGGGCCGGTAGGTTGCGAATTGGCTCAGGCATTTGCTCGGTTGGGAAGTCAAGTCACTGTTGTAGAACAGATGGATCGACTACTTCCGCAGGAAGATCTGGAGGCGTCAGCACAAGTGAACGATGCAATGCAAGCGGACGGCGTTGAGATCCGAACTGGCTTCAGTGCTGATTCGAGCTCCGACGGTCAACTATCGATTCGATCTTTGGATCGAACCGAGACCGTCGACTTTGATCGGATACTTGTCGCAGTCGGTCGGACTCCGAGAAGCGACAGCATGGGACTTGACGAACTGGGAGTAACCGTTCACGACGATGGACGTGTGGTTGTCAATCAATACTTGCAGACGCACGTTTCATCCATCTATGCGAGCGGAGACTTAGTTGGACCCCATCAATTTACCCACCTGGCCGCCCAACAGGCTTGGTACGCCAGCATGAATGCTCTGTTGCGACCGTTTTGGCGATTCAAGTTCGATAGCCGAATCAGTCCATGGGCGATATTCACCGACCCTGAAGTTGCGAGAGTAGGCAAGAGTGAGCAGGAACTTACCGAACAGGGTATCGACTACGAAGTGTCGCGATTCGAACTAAGTGCTTCTGATCGTGCAATCGCCGAAGGCAGAACCGAGGGATTCGTCAAACTGTTCACGCCCGCGAAATCGGATCGTCTGCTGGGAGCTTGCATTGTCGGCGCGAATGCAGGCGAGCTTATTGGTAGTTGCGTCAGCGCAATGACGCACGGCTATGGAATGAATAAGGTCTTCTCGACCTTGCACGTATATCCCACGTGGTCGGAATCAGTTCGACATGCCGCAGGTGCCAGGCGAAGAAAGCAAGTCTCGCCAAAATTGCTGGAACTGGCGGGACGGTTGAACTCTGTATTGCGTTAGCTGGCCAGCGGCGTTTCCAAGCGGCTTGGACCCACTTCCGATTCGGTCACATCGAAGGGTAACGGCGCTGCATTGCCTCGCAACAGAGTCTCTCCGATGAGTGAGCACGCTGGAGAGGTCTGAACTCCAAATCCACCGAACGCCGCGTACCAGAACAATCCTGGGTGGTCGGGTGCATATCCAATGACCGGTGTGCCATCCGGAACAAACGAACGCAGTCCTGCCCATGTTTCGGTTGGTCGATCGATGTTGAGTTTCAGGCAACGTTGAAGTCGATCCATTCCAATAGCGACATCCAGATCTTCAGGTTGGGCATCACACGGCTCGCTTTCCGTTGCATCGACGGGAGAGAGCATGAGAGCGTTACCTTCAGGCTTGAAGTACAGCTCTCCCGTCGCTAGGTAGCACATAGGCCAGTCTTCGACTTCAAACTCCGGATGAACTCGAAGCCCAGTTCTGCGCTTGGGAGCAAGTCCAATGGGATTCACTCCGGCCATCGAGGCGACATCGTCAGCCCATGCACCTGCGGCGTTTACCAGAATGTCGGATTGGATTGACTGTCCACTTTCAAAGTTTGCGGTCCACAGACCAGATTCATCGTGGAGTTCCACAAGCCGTCGTTGAGACAGAATTTGCCCGCCAGCTTCGGTGAGTTTTCTTCGATATCCATCCATTAGAGAGTGGACATCGAGTGATCGGGATCTGACATCCAGTACTCCTTGGGTGAATACATCCGCAAGAACTGGGACGTAGTCCAACATTTGCGATCGACGAAGACGTTTTAGCCAGGGACAACGCCCGGACCAGGTTTCCAAGAATCCTTCAACCAGATCGCTTTCATCGGGCCGGGCGATCATCATGTTGTGAAGGGAAGACGAGACAGAACCAAAAGGAGAAGGGGGTTCGCGAAAGAATGACTCTGACGCTAGGGAGAGGCGATGAATTACATCGTTCTCGAATGCAATGTGAAACACTGCCGCGGAACGGCCGGTGCTGTGGTAGCCGGTGCTAAATTCGGCTTCAACTACCGTGACGTCAAAGTCGCGAGTTGATTGTGAGGCAAGCGACAGGCCGGCGATGCCTCCCCCGACGATCAGTAGTTTCTTGCGCTTTGCACTCACGCTATTCAACGCGACCGAAACTCGAAGACATGAGTGTCGCGGCGAGAAGTTCTAGGTCAAGGATCGTCGCCTAAAGGATCTTCTGGACAAAGCGTTTGGCGTGCCCCGCCATTTCGTGGAACACATCGTCCTTGCGTTTTCTGGTTCTTTTGAGAACCTTGTAGCCATGGTCAGCTGTGTCGAGCCACTTCAATGTCGCCGTATCGCCGAGTTCACGCATCAACTTGTTCATGAGTGGGCGTTCGGCCATGCTGTCTCGCGTACCCGAGAGAAACAGCATCGGACAAGAGATTTGTCCCATGTGCTCTGCCCGTTTGAGCGTCCTGTTGGCCTGGGTATGCAACGGAAACGAGCAGAAAATCAGACCTGCGACGTCCATGTCGTAGTCGACTACTGCATGAGAACTCATTCGGCCTCCAAAGCTGTGACCGCCTAGCAGAATTGGTCCGCCGTAGTTCTCCTTGACGTGGGAGTACGCCGCATTGATTGCAGCGGTGGACACAGGAACTGAGTCCACGCGGCTCTTGCGAGCTTCCATGTAGGGAAAGTTGAACCGCAAGCTCGCAATTCCGATCTTCGAAAACTCATCGGTAATGGATTCCAGCGTCGAGTGGCCCATTCCAGCTCCAGCGCCGTGACCGAAGACTATGGTTGCGACGGCACCATCTGCGGGTTTGTACAACGCCCCGACGTCGTGCTCGTCAAAGGTGAGTCGAAATTCGTCTGACTTGCTCATGTTTGTAGCTCGCTAGCGGATTGAATGATTTTGCCAACGAGGCCATACTCGATCGACTCTTCCGCAGTCATCCAGTAGTCTCGATCAGTGTCCTCGTTGACTTGCTCCAGAGTACGCCCTGTTCGTTCAGCAATGACTTTGTTGATGCGTTCTCGTGTCTTTAGGATTTCCTTCGCTTGGATGAAAATGTCCGACGCATCCCCGCCCAATCCACCAGATGGTTGGTGGATGAGAAACCGTGTGTTGGGCAAACACCATCGATTTTCCTTCTCCGCAGCTAGGTAGATGTGAGTGGCAATGCTCCCCACCCACCCAGTACCGATGGTTCGAACTGGCGCGGAGATGAATCGAATGATGTCGTGAATCGTATCGCCCGATTCGACGTGTCCGCCCGGCGAACCCACAAACAGCGTGATGGGATCGTCGTTGTCAAGTGACAGAGCAAGGAGTCTCTGAATCGTCGCCCTGCACGAATCGGCGTCGATCTCTCCAAACAGCGTCAGCACTCGATTCTTGTAGAGAGTGTTGAGTGGTGCTTTCCAGGACTGCTCATCGTTTTTGCTCTCCTCGTCCGAGGGCGATTCGTCGAGACGAGCGCGTGAAGCGTCAATAAGCGACATGACAATGGAATCCTTGTGTTCTTCGCCGGGTGCAGCGTCTATTTTCTCAAACAGTATCCTTTGCTCACTCGCAACGCACTCTAGGATTCGCAAGTGCCCCTACATCCAGCCTATTTTCAAAAGCTGCAAGAGCTCAAGGCTTTGGACTCTCCGCCGCTTCGGGAGGTGCCAGTTGAGATCATTCGCACGATGTTCCAGACGTTGCATCCCGTTCGAACAGAGATCGCGATTGAGCACATTGAAGATGCGACGATATCGACCCCCGCCTACGAGATTCCAATCCGAATCTACCGACCTAGCAACAAACCGAAGTTGCCTGTGGTCGTTATGTACCACGGTGGTGGATGGGTGATTGGGGATCTTACAACGGTCGATGGTCAGAGTCGTGAAGTTTGCCTTGGCACAGGGGCGATAGTGGTAACTGTCGACTATCGGCTCGCGCCGGAGCATCGATTCCCGGCCGCGGTGGACGACTGCTTTGCGGCGTTGCAATGGGTGGAGGAAAACATAGAGTCCTATGGCGGCGACCCTGGCAGAATCGCTCTGGCTGGAGACAGCGCGGGAGGAAACCTAGCAGCGGTTGTTGCATTGAAGAGTCGCGATGAACGAGGTCCGCAGGCTCGTTGTCAACTGCTCGTCTATCCAGTCATCGACGGGACTCGTTTCGATACGAGCTCCTATTTGGAAAATGCTGAGGGATTTGGCTTGTCAGTGGACGACATGAAGTGGTTCTGGGAAGAATATGTCGATCAGGGAAATCGAGACAATCCCTATGCATCGCCCCTGATGGCGGAGACGCTTGAAGGCTTGCCACCCGCGTTAGTCATGACTGCCGAGTACGACGTCCTACGCGATGAAGGCGAAGCGTATGGCGAACGCCTAAAGCTCGAGGGCGTTGCGTCGGAAGTCGTTCGCTACGACGGCTACACCCACGGTTTCTTCTCAGATACCGGCACGATTCCCGACACGCGCAAGGCTATGAAGGATGCCTGCGATTTCTTGAAACGCCACCTGCGAGACTAACTTTGGCTAACCGCCGTCAGTCGACACGTGCTTTGGCGGAACCCTTGGCAACTTCGACGCCGTTTTGGTTCACGGTTGACACCGAGAGTTCAACCTCGCCATCCACCACTCCCTCGACCGTCGCAGTCGCGTCCAATGTGTCTCCTGGAAACACTTGACTGGTGAATCGCACACCAAACTCTGTGAGTCGTCCATCTCCCACATAGTTGGTGAGCATGCGACCGGTCAATCCCATGGTCAGCATCCCATGTGCAAAGACTGACGGATAGCCTGCAGCTTGAGTGGTGAATATTTCGTCCGTATGGACCGGGTTGTAGTCTCCTGACGCACCTGCGTACATCACAATCTGTGTTCGCTTGAGATCTTCGACGACTCGTTCTGTATGGGTGTCGCCCACATTGAGTTCGCTTGCTTTCAATGCCATGATTCCAATCTCCCTAATCTTGATCTACGGTGCGCTCGGTTCGAACGCCGACGCTCGTGGCAGTGACAACCAGTTCACCGTTTTGGTCGCGATACTCAGTGATGGACTCGTTGAAAATGAGCTTTCCACCGCGCCGTCCTTGACGTTCCCACGACTTCCCAGGTTTTGACGACGAAGTCAGGACGTCTCCAACTTGCGGATGTCGGTGGTATACGTAGCGTTGCTCCGCATGCAGACCGCCACCTCCGCCACCGCCCGAACTTCTCTTTGGCTTCTCTTGGTTGGCTAAATCGTCAGTTGACTTGCTTTCAGGCGGAGCTTGCCGCACGACACTTGAAGGTTTCGATCCCGATCCCATCCACCCAATGCCGTCGATACGCGGTCGAAGTCCATAGTTCGGATTGAACTGTGCGCTGGCTTGCACGAACGTTGGTGGTGCGACGACACCTCCGACTTCCGTATTCTCGGCGTAGTCGGAGTCGTAGTAGATTTGGTTGCCGTCTCCGATGGAGCGAGCGAACATCATTACGTGGCCCGCTTCAATGGGAAATTTGTTCCCAGCCATAGTGACCTCCTTGATCCTGTAAAGTTGCTGTTTTGAATCGCCAATTATGGCGAATCGAGCGTCATCTTAGATGTCGTCGGTTCATCGTGGACCAGTATCGTGGAACGGTCACTTGACCCCTTCTCGGACAACTCTCGGTTAATTCACCGTGAGGAAGCCCGACACGGTACTAAAGCCTCGAAACAAGGGCATATACAGCGTCGCCATCTGTCGGGTCCATATTTGCAGTGACCCTGCCCTCTCTCATGAGATCAGCGATGGCATCTCTCACGTCTTGTCGATCCTGAGGGACTGCTGTGTGGATAACTTCGAGGTGTTTCCATCTCTTCTCGCCCCTAGCGAGAACGGCCACTACTTCCGTCTTGAGCTCTGCTTGGTTCATTTCGGTCTCCTCATTGTCACTCCATGTCTTGTACGAATATTCGATTTGTTGGCCGAGTCATTGTTACGAGGGTCGTTTGTCCAAACTCTCCGTCCAGTCCAGAGTGGATCCTTCCAACAGTATCTTGATCGTGACCATTCCCATCGCATGCCAGTCACTTAGGGTTAGAAATACAACATGCCCACAATGGAATTATGCATTACATTCAACAAGGGCGATGTTCGTTGGGACGGTCACACATTTTGAAAGTGCTCTCGAAGAGCAAACTCACACAAGACCGCCACCATGCGCACGAGCCGGGCCAGGTTAAGGGTCACGTTGGGAATAGAATAGGAGACCGTACAGGTCCAGCACGAGCTGAATCGCAGAATGCTTCACCGCAACTATGGCCACAAGCAATGCTCACCAATATCGAGTCGATGCACGCACAGAGCCAAAGCGAAATGAAGGCAACCAAGGTCAACGACATGAAAACAATGGGACTACAGCTCGGCTTCGCGGAACTGCTGTTGCTCACTGCAGTAGTCTTGAACGCAGGAATCGAAAACGAGAAAGAGTACGACGACTGTAAGGTGTTTGAATACGTTAATGATTTTACGAAAGAGAAAATGGTGCTGATGCGGTGCAAACATCAAGGCGACAATAAACTAGCCAATTTGGTGTTTATGAGTGGCAGATTTAACAAATTAGAACTTAGTGACATCTTTGATCTCAAGTACAGCTGTGTATCTGAATCAGAACAAAAGATTATGCGTAGTGAGACTTTGGACAAGAGTGACGAGGAACTTCATAATTATGCAATAGAAATTCTTGACGAGTTAAAGGAGCAAGAGTTATATATTGGCTTGTATCATGACTCACGTCCAGCTGAAGAGGAAGACTTAGTGAGCTTGGTGGAACTTGTCGCTTCAATGTTTAGTAGCACGCATGGGCAGATCACATTGGAATGGAAGTTTGACGATGCAGACATACAATCAGGTGTGTGGCGGCAGGGAGGTATGAGCAACCCATTATTCGTCAAGTGTAGTTTCAGTGAGTCTGATTCGACTCGTCAGTTCTTAGAGCAATTCGAGAAATCTGACAAATTTGTACTTCGTGATCCGCAGTTCGGAGGGTTGACTAATGAGGGTACAGCATTTAGTCTTTCCAAGTTTGCCGAGGCAATTGAGGACTTTAGGAATCGTCTGAAAACGAAGGAGTTGTCGACCGAAGAAGTCGTTGATTGAAAAGCACATCTGATGTTTGGAAATCAAGGCGGGTAGGGGCTGAGTTTATTCTGAATGACGTTGCAGGATCACTTGCCTTTGAAATTGGGTTTTCGCTTCTCCAGAAACGCAGCGATCCCTTCTGCCTTATCTTCGGTTTGCACCAGCGCTCCTTGAGCGTACTTCTCCAGCATCAGCGCGGCTGCAGTGCTCGCTTCCATACCGAAGTTGACCATCATTTTCATGGTTCGCGGAACAAACGGTGCAAAAGATGCTAGGTGTTCCGCCATCCGATCCACTTCTTGCATGAGACCTTCACGTTCGACCAGTCGTGTGACTAGCCCAATGGATAGTGCTCTTTCGGCATCGATCGGCTCACCCATCAGGAGCATTTCCATTCCCCAACCACGGCCTACGATTCGGGGCAGTCTTGCAGTCGCACCTCCACCCGGAATGATGCCCAGCTTGCCTTCCGGTGTCGCAAATCTCGATTCTGGAGTGGCGATTCGCAAATCGCAGCCCAACGCGATTTCGAGACCGCCGCCCATACAGATTCCGTCGATGGCAGCTATCGTTGGTTTTGGCAGTCGCTCCAATTGATCAGCAAGACCTTGAACGATGGGTTCCAATGCCTTGCGTAAGTCCCGGTCCACTACTTCACTGAGATCCGACCCACTGGCGAAGGCCCGTCCGCCCGCGCCCGTGATACTGAGAACTTTGATACTGTCGTCACTTTCCACAATTCGCACGGCTTCTTGCAATTCATCTAGGGTTGCAAGAGAGATTGCGTTGTGCTTTTCCGGACGGTTGATGGTCAGGTGCGCAAGCGAGTCTCTGCGCTCGTAGAGGATGTTCTCGAAGTCCATTCAATCAATCTCGCGTTAGATGCACAAATTGTGCGGAGTATGGCCAGTCATTCTTTGCGTTGATGCTTCTTGAGTACGTTTTCGTCTAGTTCGATTCCCAATCCAGGTGTTGTGGGCGGCGTGATGTAGCCGTTCTCGAAAACGATTGGGTCCTTGAAGATGTCTCGATGCAATTGGTCGCCGTTGTACTCCTGAATGAGAAAGTTGGGACAACACGTATCGAGTTGCACGGCGGCGGCTGCGGCTATTGGTCCCACGTACATGTGTGGGGCGATCATTGCGTAGTGTGCTTCGGCCATGCCTGCGATCTTCTTCGACTCTAGAATCCCTCCGCATTGGGCGACATCCAGTTGAATGATTTGGGCTGCTTGCTTCATGAGCAGTTGAGCGAATTCAAACTTTGTGACCAGTCGTTCACCCGATGCGATCGGAATGCTGGTGTGCGATGCGACCCGTGCCATTTCGTCGATGTTCTCCGGAGATACAGGTTCTTCGAACCAGTATGGATCGTACGGCTCAAGTGCTTTCGCTACGCGGATTGCTCCAGAAGTGCTGAACTGGCCATGTGTACCAATACCGACCTCCAAGTCGTCGCCTACGGCATCGCGGATGCATTCGAAGATCCGAGCAACATGCCGGATTCGCTTGAGAGAGTAGTCCTGGGGCGCAGGAAAAAACGGAACGAATGGATCGAGTTTGCACGCACTGTTGCCTTCTTCGACCAGCCGTGCTGCGACTTCCCCAGCTTGCTCGGGAGTGTCGCGGGCAGCGTTGTAGGGCATATAAGCGTATGCACGCAGTTTTTCATGGCATCGACCGCCAAGCAAGTTGTAGATCGGTTGATTCGCAACTTTGCCCACGATGTCCCAGCACGCCATTTCGATAGCGCTGAGTGCTGGTGTCGAATCGAGACCTGGATGGCGAAAGTCGTGGCGTGAACCATACGCCTGTTGCCACATCTGTTCGATCTGCATCGGATCCTTGCCAATGACAAATTCGTCGCACAACGTGTTCAGTAGATGGATTTGAGATCTCAAATCGGAAGCATGACCGGTGGGTTTCTCTCCCAGACCGACGACTCCTTCGTCCGTGTAGATCTTGAGAAACAGCCAATATCTGCCTCCTCGATAAGGAGGGATGTTTTCGACAACGATTGTCTCGGCACTAGTCGCTTTCATGTGTGGCTCCTTTGTGATCTCGTTCAGAGAGCTGAAGCTCTCAGTCATGAACCAAAGAGTCGATTATCTGACTTGGGCTAATCGACTTGTCTCGAACGGCACTCGCAATGTTGCATCCGTTCCTCCTGTTGAGCTTTCGCCTATGTCGATATTCCATCCATGAATCTGACAAAGTTGGGCCACTATGGCCAGACCCAAGCCGCTACCTCCCGTCTCAACGTTTCGCGATTCTTCCAATCGAACGAAGGGTTGTAGCACGCGCTGTCGATCAGGCTCAGGAATTCCCGGTCCATCGTCAAGAACGTGGATGGTCATACCTTCGTCTGAGTACCGAACAAGCAAACGTGCTCCCTTTGCGTGGCGTCGAGCGTTCTCCACGAGATTGGAGAGACAACGCTTCAATGCTGATCTTGCTATGGAGGTTCTGCCCGGACTGTTGCCTTCCCGAGAAATCTTGATGGATTCATCAACCGAGTGGACAGTGGAAGCAATGAATTCGTCAACATCGAGCCTGACGGTAGTTTCGGTCTCGCCTTTGGCAAAGAAAGCCGCGTCCGCAATCAATGACTCCATGGAGTTGAGATTCGTACGAAAACGCTCAATGAGATTGGGATCGACGTTGTCCGGAAGCAACTCCAACGCAAGCATCATTCGTGTCAATGGTGTCCGAAGATCATGAGAGATGCCTGCAGTGAGAGTGGTCCGGTTGGTGAGAAGAGTGGAGATTTCCTCCGCCATCTCGTTGAAGCTCTTCGAAAGAGAGACGAACTCTCTAATTCCGGTCTCGGGGAGCGGCGTAAATCCTGCACCTCCCCTGAAGGCCGTTGCGGCATCAGCGACTTGAGTGAGCGGCTTGCTGATGCGCCGTGTGACCGTAAATGAAATGATCAACACAACAACAAGAACTACGCCAAGCAAAGAAAGGCCGACATAGAACTGCTGAACGTGTGGCAGATGCTGCAGGAACTCGACCCGTAGCGAGAATCCGCTTTCGGTTGGGACATCGACCCAAAGCATGTCCTCGCCTTCCATGACTTCGACTGGTTCTCCGACTCGCTTCTCCAACTCTGATGCGAGGGTCCGGTAGTAATGGTGTGGGGAAGTTCTAGTAGGAGTCGCACTCTTGTCTTCCGTGAGAATCAATCCATGCTTGGTGTAGATTTCGGTCTCAAAGTACGCCCGTCGTTCGGGATGCAATTCGACCCACGAATTTGCCGTGAGCGTCAATAGAGCGGCCTTGTCTTCCGCGCTTCTCTCCCAGAGCGGAACCAGCACGAAAGTGTTGATGGAGAGCACCGCTGTAGCGGCAACTACAACTGCTGATGCTGCAATGATGGCACTGGTACGTGCCAGAAGCGATCCGCTAAACGACTTTAGTAGGGCTCGGGACAGAACATGTACCCCTTGCCCCAGACGGTGCGTATAAAAGCGGGTTCCGAGGGATCCGTCTCAATCTTGCTGCGAAGTCGTGTCACTCGCACATCGATGCTACGGTCCACCCGAGAACTGTCTTCGCTGGGGAGAAGCTCGAGGATTTGATCTCGGTTGAGAACCTGAAACGGGTGTTGCGCCAAGACGGTGAGCAATTCAAACTCTCCCGACGTCAAAGTAACAAGCGATCCGTCGTTCTTGGAAAGTCGAATGTGCCGAGAATCAAGAGTGTAAGCACCAAATCGATAGATGCCGTCAGGAGATGGGCGTTCTGACTCCGTTGACGCACTTCTGCGCAAAACAGCCTTGATCCGCGCCAACAGCTCTCGGGGTTCGAACGGCTTTCCTACGTAGTCGTCCGCTCCAATTTCCAGACCGACGACTTGCTCGATCTCCTCGTCGACTGCGGTCATGATGATGATTGGTAGATTGTGGCTTTGCTTCAAGCGGGCTGCCACATGTAGACCCTCTTCGCCTGGCATGCGAAGGTCTAGTAACACGAGATCGGCGTCCTGCTCGGCAAGCACTCGATCCATGTCTGCGCCGCCGGTTGCCGTGGCAACAATGAATCCTTGCTGAGTCAGATAGTTGGACAGCAGTGTGCGAATGTCTTCGTCATCGTCGACGATGAGAATTCTCGCGCCATCGTAGGCCTGCTCGGTGAAGCTAGTTCTGGGTCGACGCAACACCGCGCGGATTCGTGCAAGCAACACACGCGGGTTGAAGGGTTTGCTTACATAGTCGTCCGCGCCGAGTTCCAAACCGACTACAGTTTCCACGCTGTCGTTCAATGCCGTAAGCATGATGATCGGCATTTGAGTGGTGCGTTTAAGCCGTTGGGCGATCGACAATCCGCCTTCGCCCGGAATCATGAGGTCGAGGAGAACTAGATCGTACGAGCCCTCTGCTAGTTCGCGATCCATCGAAGCGCCGTCAGCAACGGTAGTTACCGACAGCCCTTGTTTGGCTATGTAGTCTGCTAAAAGTTCACGAATGTCTGGGTCGTCGTCGACTACCAGAATTCGCGTGGATTCTTCGCTCAACCTGCTCGCAAGAGAGTCGAGATGCTAGTTGTCGTTGGAGCGTGATCCTGGGCGGGAGTAGGTTGGAATGGTCGAAGGAGGCGTACTGCGATCCTTGTTTTTGGCCTCACGCGGATCGGAGGTAGCCACCGTACCCCGTCCAGTTCGATAAGCATCGGAGTTGGGAGGACTCACCGGAATTTCTTCCAACGTCGGCATTTCCTTCTTGGTGGATTCCTCGTCTTCATCTTCCGACCGAAGAACACTGCCAAAGGACTCACTCTTATTTAGCGATTCCATGTCGACTGGACGGTCGTTTTCCTGTTCGCGACGCGTTTGTTCGAGTCGAACCAATCGTCGATCGGCCGGGCTCAACTTTTCGATGTCTTCAAGGAGGCCTCTGAGCTTTACGCGAGAGAGATCTTTGAGCGATGCTTTGGAATATTGATCAGCGATAGTTTTCTTCGCTTGATCAACGGAGCTTTCCGCTCGGTCTTGAGAACCGAAACTCTTGCTGTCAACTTCCTCCTGAGCCGATCCGGCAATCGCCAAAAATGGCAGGGTGGTTGCAACAACAAGCAATGCAAGTGACCGATGTGTCGTCATCAGTTTGAGGTTTCCTCGAATCGATTTGATCATTGGTGTTCAACCTCCCTGTTAGCGCTCATCGACTGTTTGTTGCTTGTGCTACAGTCGATGGTGCGCACAACACCCAATGTGGACTTCAACTCAACGACCAACGGAGTGTGCCGAAGTCCGATGCGTCATGTTACACAATGCAACGTGCTTTGTGCAACGTTGCATTGAGTAACACACAAACTTACTTATCCCAACCCGTTGGCAACTAGGCTCGCTCGAACAGTCCAGCCGCGCCTTGTCCGCCACCGATGCACATGGTTACAACGCCATAGCGATCGTTGCGACGTTGAAGCTCGCGCAGGATGGTTCCAGTCAGTCGCGAACCAGTCATACCGAATGGATGCCCAATCGCAATGCTTCCGCCGTTGACGTTGTACTTGTCGTTATCCAAGTGCAATTCGTCGCGGCAGTAGACACACTGGCTAGCAAATGCTTCGTTGAGTTCCCAGAGGTCAACGTCGTCTTGGTTGATTCCTGCGTTCTCGAGCAGACGCGGAATGGCAAATACCGGACCGATACCCATTTCATCTGGCTCGCATGCGGCAACCGTAAATCCACGGTAGATGCCCATGGGTTGAACGTTGAGCTGCTCTGCGCGTTCCGCGCTCATCAACAAAGTCATGGATGCGCCGTCGGACAACTGTGAAGCGTTGCCTGCGGTAACTGTTCCATCTTCTTCGAATGCGGGCGGCAAACCGGTCAGCCCTTCCATTGTGGTCGTGGGGCGATTGCACTCATCGCGTGCAACTGAAACGGTGCGCTTGCTTTCTTCCTTTGTTTCCCTGTCTACGTGAAGCATTTCAACTTCCATCGGTACGATTTCTTCGTCCATCCAACCGGAATTCTGAGCATTCGCATAGCGCAACTGGCTTTGCAGGGCGTATTCGTCTTGCATTTGCCGTGTTACCTGGTAGCGTCGAGCGACGACCTCTGCCGTGTTGCCCATGGCCATGAAAATTTCAGGCTTTTCTTCCAGCAAACGCTTGTTTCGCTGAGCTTTGCCTGGAGTTTGGCGGTTTCCCATCGAAATGGAGTCGACACCACCTGCCATGGCAATTTGAGCTTGACCGGAAGCGATTTGATTCGCGGCGATTGCAATGGATTGAAGTCCCGAAGAGCAGAACCGGTTGATGGTCAGACCAGCGGTTGTGATGGGCAACTTCGACAATACAACCGCAAGGCGGGCAAGATTTCCATCTTGTTCGCCAGTGTGGTTGGCTGCGCCCACAACGACGTCTTCGACCTCGTCCGCGGAGATATTTGGGTTTCGCTCAATTAGAGCGTCGATCAAGTGCGCCAGCATGTCGTCGGACCGCGTGAGGTTAAAGCTCCCACGGAATGACTTGGCTAATCCTGTTCGCACACTGTCAACAACTACGACATCACGCATGATTGTTGTTCCTCTCATAGTCCAAGAATTTAGCCCGAGAATCGGGCGGGGTAACGAACGATTGTAGCACTAGGGAATTTCCCAACACTTCGTCGGAAGTGTCTCAATCTGAGCGAATTCGCAAACACACCTCCGTAGACATGTCAAGTACTTCTAGATCTCCTGTGAAGAGTGACCTTTAGCGGGATTCGACGATTTTTGTTCTGTTTCCTCAAACGACTTCCGGATTGACGCTTCTTCGGTATCGACCCTGGCGGGGCGAGGGAGTCCGAGCATCGGCCGACTCTCAAAGCAGGTTGGGAGCTCCGCGACGGGTAGTTGCGGGCTTCATCGGAGGAGAGGGAACTCGAAACTAAGACTTTGGTTGTCTCCGGAGTTAACGTTGTCTATTTCGCCCGATGGATTTCCGCCGTTTCGTGGCGGAGATGTCTGACGGGCCGCCTCGTCGTACTGCCCAAGTCTTTTCGTAGCTTGAGATCACGCGTATCTGACGACAGCAATATTGAAGATACTACCGCCGCAAACAAAATTGACAATACTGAAGCCTACGAACCGCTTGAGGTTTGCTTTGGTTGTGTCTGCCGATTGGATGAGTAAGGCATGAAGAATTACGAGGGAGGGGCTCGATGCGAGTCGCAATGCACGCCATCGGGGAAGTTGCACGAATGGCTTTCCGATGTGCAAACCACCATCACGAACATCAAGCGCTCTCCGTTCGCCACGTTTCAAGGGATGCCCCTCCTTCGTTGCAGAAATATCACGACGAGTCCGTGTAGCGATGTGACCTGCGATTCTGGGAGCAACAGCCATCACATCGGCTCATAATCGCGTGCGCCCTCCGATGTCCAATTCCTTGGAAAATCGTGATTGCTGAGAGGGGAGCTGTCATCGCTACAGAAACCTGACTCCCATCGCTTATGATTGCCTATACGAGGGTCATCCTCAAGGCACGGGAGCGAAGACTAAGCCCCGAGTGAGCCCTCGGTGGAAGGAGCTGCATTACATCAATGGAATCAACACTGACTTGGCTTGACCTCACCTCAAGCGATCGCGAAAAACTGCGTCGAGTCCTAGATCTGTTTAAGGAGAAGGGAACAATCGACGAGATGGGTCTAGGAAGTTTGCGAGACATGTTTGCCGATTCCTTATTTCCCGGGATTAATGCGATTCAGACTCGATTACGCTACGTCTTGTTTATTCCCTGGATATACAAGTCACTTGAGTCAAAGAGAACATCCACGAATGAAGATGTAGACGCAGTCGCGCGAAAGTTTGAGATTAGACTGATCGGATCACTTGAAAAAAGCGATGACTCGGATGGGAACATAGGCGTTCAAGCACGAGATTCGCTCATTCGGTTGCCAAGCAACATCTACTGGACTGCACTGAAGCGATGGGGAATATTTGAAGGGACTGATTCACAAATAGGCTATCACAAGAATTTTCGCAGAACTTTCACACGTATGGACATGAGGGAGGACGATTCGGAAAGCCAACATGAAAGCCAATCGAAGTGGCACCCAAGAATTCCAGATAGGCCAACTTCGTTCCCCAAGGAAGCCTCATTCCAGCTCTCTCGCAATGAGTCAATCTTCCTACAGGGTCGTCTCGAGGAAAAGTGCAAGGGAACATTGCTAGGATGGATGGCGAGCAACGGTGCAAACGATCTTGAGCATGACCATCTTTGGGACAGTTCCGCTGGAACAGAGGCTAGCAGAGACATTCGAGAGGTAATCGAACACGCTCGAAGATTCTCCCTTCATGTTGAGGGAATACCTATCCTATATAACTTACTGATCGCTGAACGCCGCATTGCCAAGGAGGTTGCACTTGACGATGTGGAACGAGACACTCAACGCGCAAGCGAGTATCGCGAAAATTTAAACGAGTGGGCAACCCAGGAAAGCCGCGAAGAGGGTTACGACCCATCTGTGCTCTACTCCTTTATCCAAGAACGCAATCAAAAACCCTCCTATTTGCAATTGAAGTTCTTGGGTCGCTGGTCAGCCCGTATTGAGGAGATTGGAGCACAAGCGATTCTAGACGATGAAACTACCCGAGAATTGATTAGAGATCGGGAGTGCGAAGTCAAGAACGGCCGTGCTCGTCTATCCAATATCGAGCGACTTCGTGACTGGCCGGGCAGTGTCGGAATGGGCCGAATGGAGTTTCGCTGGAATACCGCACGTCAACTGCTTAAGGATCTCTTCGTGGGATTAGAGACGTAGAGTGCTGAACCCAGACTCAAGGCTTGTTGCATTTGACTTCCTGGTTCCGCCTTCTGGGTATAAATTGGAACTTGGAGTGCTTACGACCTACACCCTCGATCTGGAGGTCATGTTAGCGCTTCCTCTCCAACTGTTGACGAGTTCCGATAGAGGCATTGAGTCGTTGCATGAGAGTCCGATTCAATTGCTGGAGGCATTGCGTGAAGCCGGAGACAAGATGCACGTATTTGTCGACCGTTCCGGCATTGCGATTCCACGTTCGCACCGAGAACTGTACGTAGCTCTTGAACCTAGTCTCCATCCTGTTAGGGCTCCAAAGGGGGGCGTGTTTCACCCCAAGCTTTGGATACTGAAGTTTGTGAGCGAGGAAGAACACCATAACCCGGTACGCATTCGACTAGCAGTGCTCTCTCGGAACTTGACGCTTGACCGCTCTTGGGATGTCGCGCTAGTTTCGGAGGGATCCCCCTTTCCCAAACGCCATGTAGTAGCCTCCCGGGAATTGGCCGAACTCGTCCGGCATCTTCCAGCAATTTGCACTCGAACGTTTCCGTCAGTCCTTACTCGAGATTTGGAAATCCTCGCGAACGAAATTTCTCGGACTGGATTTCAACCACCTAGAGGTTTCCACGAAACGCCGATGAAATTCACCGCACTAGGCATTTCTGATGAGCCCAGTATGTGGAAACCGATCCGTTCCGCGGACAGCATTCTCGCAATCGCACCGTTTGTGAACGCCACGGCCTTGGATCAAATCCCCGCCACCAACAGCAAGCAAAACACGCTCATTGGCCGACAAATTGAACTTGATAGTGTTAGTTCAGAGCAATTGGAACGGTGGGACAAAGTGTACGTCTTGCGCGAACAAGCCGAAGATGAGCCCGACGATTTCGCCAGTCGACGTCCTTCCGGGCTACATGCAAAGTTGCTCGCATATGAACATAGCAATGAGGTCTCGTGGTACGTTGGGTCGGCAAACCTGACGGCGGCGGCGTTTTCTGGCAGAAACGTTGAGGTTATGGCAAAAATTGGTGCATCAAGACGTCGTAGAACAGAATCTAAAGGTATCGCTCAGTTCATGGAGTCCGAATTCAGAGACCTACTAAAGGAATACACTCGAAGCGAGGACTTTGAGGACGAGACAGTCGATCCAATTGGCCCAAAAGCCATCGAAGAATCGCGAGTTGCCATCCTCCATGCAGAACTTTCGATTCTGTGCGAATCCAAAGCCAACGATTGGACATGGCGCATGTTGGGAAGCCTGAACCTTCCTTCAAATGAGGTAAAGGTGTCGGCTTGGCCCGTAACAATCGACGAACGGTCGGCCAGAACGCTATCTCGGGTACCTCTTGAAATGACACTGGCGACACGCGAATTGACAAGTCTTGTGGCATTTCGGCTTCGGTACCCACAAGCCGATACGGAAGAGGTTTCATTCGTACTCAATCTACCAGCTGAAGGAATGCCAGATGATCGAATGCATCATCTCTTGGTGGACCTAATCAGTGATTGGGACAAGTTTCGCGCCTTTCTCCGTGCATTACTCGGAGGACTGGAGGATATGGGAGACTTTCACGAATTAGGATACAGTGGGGACAAGAAATGGCCCTGGAACTCATGGAATGCCGAGACTCTGCTGGAGGATCTAGTACATAGCGCGTCGCGGGACCCGGATCGACTTGATCCTATACGCCGTCTCGTCAATGATATTCGCAACACGGAAAAGGGCAAAGAGGTTATTCCAGATGAATTCCTAAGACTGTGGAATTCCATAGATGAGTCACTCAAGGACTAGCATGAATCATGAAACGACCGTCGGTAGATGAACTTCTCAAGCCACTGAAACCGTTTCAACGACGAACAGTAGATCACGCCTTTGAACATTTATTTCTCAAGAGTGATGGTACATCGAGGTTTCTCGTCGCGGACGAGGTAGGTTTGGGCAAGACTATGGTAGCACGTGGGATTATTGCTCGGGCTATCGATTACCTTTGGGATTCGGTAAGTCGAATCGATATTGTTTATATTTGTAGTAACCAAAACATCGCAAGGGCAAACCTTCCAAAGTTACGCATGGGACAGGAGTCTTTGTCTTCGGCTACACGTCTGACACTGCTTGCCAAAGAGCTATCTCAAGGTATTGATGGAGCGAGTTTTCTTAATAGCAGACTGAATTTTGTCAGCTTCACTCCCGGCACGTCTTTTGAGTTTGGACGTTCTACAGGTAGACGGGACGAACGAGAGGTTCTCTTCCATTTGTTAAAGGAACTATTGGAGGATCAAACCACTGCTCTGAAAAATCTCTTGCAAGGTCAAGTCAGGAATATGCGTTATTGGAGAGATGGCCTGTTAGAGGCACCCATTCTTGAACCAGCTATCTCTGAGGGATTTAAGCAATCAATCTTGCAAGATCGACATCTCATGAATGAGATGATCGTTGCTCTTGGTTACTTCAGGCGTTATACGCCCAATCTAAGGGCAGAAGCAGTTGTCGCTAGGAAAAGCGTGCTTAGGAAACTCCGACGTCTTCTGGCAAGTGTCAGCGTGGAGGTCTTAGAACCGGACCTGGTCATACTTGACGAGTTTCAACGCTTCAAACCTCTTTTGGAATCTCGTGAGGACGAGCAAACTGAAGCGGCCCGACTGGCGCAGTCATTGTTTGACGCGAAAGCCCACGACGGCCGATCGGTTCGTACGCTATTGCTTTCCGCTACACCATACAAGCCCTACACGTCTGATGCGGAGCTTGGTGAAGAAAACCACTACAAGGACTTTATTGAGACTACTAGGTTTCTGTTCAATTCAAATCAGGAGAAGGTGGAGGAACTGACATCCCAACTTGCTGGTTTTGGGAATTCACTTAGGAGAGGAAGCTGGAAAGACGAGCAAGGGTTCAGCACTACACTGAAGCATAAGCAACGAGTGGAGAGAATTCTTCTCAGCATTATGGCGCGCACCGAACGAGTGCCAGCGAGCGTGGACCGTGACTCAATGGTCGAAGAGATTAAGCCGTGCTTGCAGGTGGAGCCACAAGATATCAAGCAATATATGTTAGCTGACTCCCTCTTCAGCGCCGTCGGAAACCAAGACCCAATGCTCGTTTGGAAGTCAGCTCCATACTTGGTTCACTTCATGAGTGGCTACAAGTTCAATGAGCAACTCGAGAAAACAATTGAGGAGGATTGCGAAGCCGTTGTAGATGCTCTAGCAAACTATCCCACATCTGTTCTTTCGGCTGGCACGATCAAGGAGCTTAAGTCGTTCGACTCCTCTCATGCGAAGTTGCGTCACTTGGTGCGACAGCATCTAGACACTGGGATGTGGCGTCTACTTTGGTTGCCTCCAACCGTGCCATATTGGCCATTGGAGGGACCATTCAAGGCTGTTACGCAACTTACCAAGACCCTCATGTTCTCCGCATGGAATGTAGTTCCCGATACTGTGAGCGCGTTGGTCAGCTACGAAGCGGAACGACGGATGCTTGAGCAAAGTCAAGTTAGATCCTACGACAATCTCGACGAACAACAAGGAAACTTGCTTAAGTTTGATCTGTCAAGAGACGGGTCTCGATCGAGCCATCGAAATCTGCTGATGCTCCTTCCCTGTCTACCCTTGAGCGACGAGGTACATCCGCTAGGGGCACCGGGCCGGGGAAGTGTACGGTCCCGAGTTAGGACCGCTATCAATAAGTTGCTAAACGCCAAACGGTTTCCTAGGAAACGAAAAGGTACAGTGGATAACCGATGGATTTGGGCTGCTCCAGTACTTCTTGACGAGGGGCTTCGCTCTTTTCTGCAACAGTGGAGAGCTGGGGAACTGGATTACGTAGGCGAACGGGATTCAGGACACTCGGATCAGCCTGATCACTTTAGCGATTACCTCGATGATTTGATTAACATAGACATCTCGTCGCTTGGTAAACGGCCGCATGATCTGATTGATATACTGACAGACGTTGCGTTAGGGTCTCCAGCTATCCTTATTGCTCGCACATTGCGTGCATTTGATATATCAGACTCCACTCGTCGGGTTCTTGCGTTTGGTCTAGCAGACGCGTTCAGAAGGTTGTTTAATCGGCCTGCCGTAATCTCCTTGCTTCGTTCTCTTGTGTCAGGTAGAAGCGTCAAACAAGGTCCACTTCCCTATTGGAGATTGGTTCTAGACTACTGTCGCAAAGGATGCTTGCAGGCTGTCTTGGATGAACAATGGCACCTTCTTTGGGACCAGATGTCGTGGGTTCCCGAACTCAACAGAGACGGCGTCGCTCGTGAGTGCGCAAGCACACTATACAAGAGTATTCAACCTGTACCTTCCCGAGTTCATGCGAACTTTTTCAATTCGTACGACGATGGAGACTTAAATCGAGAGGAGATCCGTATACGAACAGTATTCGCACTGAGATTTGGGCGTGTAAGTGGGGAAGACGAGCAAAAGTCCATTAGCCAAGATGCTGTCCGTAACGCGTTCAACAGCCCTTTTAGACCGTTTGTGCTAGCTAGCACCTCTATAGGTCAGGAAGGGCTCGATTTCCATCAATGGTGCCATAGTCTGATGCATTGGAATTTGCCCGGAAATCCAGTGGATCTTGAGCAACGTGAAGGTCGTGTGCATCGTTACGATGGCCACGCAGTTCGAAAGAATGTTGCTGCAACATACGCAAAGAAAGCGCTAGAGAAATGGGAACTTGGAGATGACCTTTGGTCGTTGATATTCCAGTATGCAGAGAGAGACGCGCGAGACCATTGTCAATCCGATTTGGTTCCACATTGGGTTGCTCACGGTGAGCACAAGATAAAGAGAGTGGTACCGCTACTTCCGTATTCTAAAGAGCTAGCTCAATTCTGTCGCCTAAAGAGACAGTTGGTTGCATATCGGGTCGTATTTGGTCAGGCCAGACAGGAAGAGCTGCTTAGTATCCTGGAGGGAGCTAGCCTATCTTCAGATCAACTAACGGAGTTGACTATTGATCTGACTCCTCCCACAGCTCAGAGAAGAGTCTGAATCCCAGTCGTTCAATCTCTGCACGGATTTATAGAACTGTCATAGGCTCATGCGCTGAACCGATTAGCCGACGGGTCAGTTTATCGCTACATCAGGCGAATTTGAGAGCTAAGTTTCCGTAGTGGTGTCATGCGTTGTGCACCTTCCACTTTCCGTCTCCCTAGAATATTTCGTACTGCCAAATCGGCCTGTTATATCTGCAGTGACGGATACGCGAGTTTCAAAGGAGCGCTTCACGACTTGCGATACACAGGGGAGTGAGACAGCCATTTGACTACCTGCTGACCCTCGATTGGCTAAAATCTAAGCGTCAAAATGGTGTTCAGTGACCCATTTCGCCCAAGTTCGGCGAGGTCGCAAATTCCCTAGCTCCTGTCTTTTCCCAACATGCTCAACGCTTCGCCGACCTCCCACATCTATTTCTCGCAACGTCTTCGACTGCACTACGTCGATTGGGGAAACGAAGATGCCCCAACGCTGTTGTTGATCCATGGGGGAAGAGACCACTGTCGAAACTGGGACTGGGTCGCGGATGCATTGCGCAACGACTACCACATCGTCGCACCAGATCTTCGTGGCCATGGCGATTCCCAATGGATGGTGGGTGGCGCATACTCAATCATCGACTATGTCTACGACATTGCACAGTTGGTTCGGCAGACCAAGATTGCGCCGATGGCTGTGATCGGCCATTCCTTGGGCGGATCGGTATCGATGCTTTATACCGGCTTGTATCCCGAATCAGTAGCTAAGCTAGTTTCGATCGAGGGCATGGGTTCGTATCGTATGAGAACCAACTCGCCCAATATGGTTCCCGGAAGGTTGCGGCATTGGGTGGACAACCTCCGACAGTTGTCTGGCCGTATTCCACGTCGCTACGAAACCCTCGAGGATGCGTTTCATCGGATGCAAACGGAAAATCCCCACTTGTCGTCCGAACAAGCAAGGCACTTGACAATCCATGGAAGCAATCAGAACGAAGATGGAACGTATAGTTGGAAGTTCGATAACTATGTGCGGATTTTTGCTCCCCTCGAATTGGACTTCAACGAGATGGAGAATCTATACGGTCGTATTTCGTGTCCGACGTTGCTTGTTCACGGTGAGGAATCCTGGTCGAGCAATCCCGCAACCGATGGTCGTGCCAAACCGATTCGAGACCTCACGATTCAATCGATTGCCAATGCCGGCCATTGGTGCCACCACGACCAGCTGGACGAATTCTTGGAGATCACCAGGGCCTTTCTTAACGAATAGACATCTGGGAAACGGGACAAGTATTCACGGCTGATGAGAACGTTGGACCAAAGTCAGTGGAGAAAGCGTTGCGATCGATCGTGAGTGTGTACAATACAATGTTGGTTCTAGGCTTCGAATGGGATTGCAACTAGCAAACCCGCAGAGGCTATAGCTCCACCGGAAGAATTGTTCGGCGAACCCATCGTACCGAGCAGATTATCTTTGGTAAATGGAATTGAGGTATTCTAATCATGAATAGCACAGCTTCTCCTACTCCTGAAGTTCTTAGAGAAATAGAACGAGCGCTAACAACGGACACAATGACAATAGGTAGGGTTTACCGATTACTCAAAGAACATGGTACAGCGTACGACAGAGTTGCCGAAGAAATGGGATGGGAAGTTACAAGCTCGGTTTACAGTTATAGGTACTTCATCGATGCCATGAAAGGACTGTACGTACCAGGCGGAAAAGTCATAGCTAGACAAACAACTAGTCAGACTAAGAGCTTCCTAGCGAGAAACAGAGATGAATTTCTTTCGTCCACAATCGAGTATTTGGAACACCTGATCGATCAGTTTTCAGAGTTAGCAAGAGATCCGACAGAACGATCAAAGCAAGATCTTACAGGTGTTGATGACGTTGAAAGTGTATTCAATTCTGCTGGTATTTATGCGACTAGTTGCAGAAGCTTTATTGAGAGACCGGTTAAATCGGCGGACGGTATGTCGGCGAGCCAATACTATGTGAAGGTGGGAAGCACACAGAATATTGCTAAGCGAATCAAGCAGCTGAAGACTGCAATGCCGGAAGAACCCATTGTTCTATTGGTTGTTACTAACGACGTTAGTCGGAACAAGGAAAGTTACAGTTTTCATGAAGGGAAATTCCATAATCACTTAAGGGTAATCGGTCATGTCAAGGATGAGCGGGCTGGGGGTGGATCCGAGTGGTTTGTTACAAATTCTCAAACGCTGAAATCGATTGCAAACTTGGTAGGGCTCAAAATCGCATACGAACTTGATATTAAGAACTTGGGTGAATTGGCCGCATCAGAAGTATGAACCAAGAATCAGATAGCTGACATTTTGGTGTTCGAGAGCTAGCGATTCAAGCTGTGGCCGACAAAGTGATGACTAGTAAGTAGGTCCAGTGGACATCGCGAAATTTCATGCCTCTGAGTGGCAGGGGGTGCTATACACCACTGGAGGAGGAAGCCTGTTTCTGTCGGATCTGCTGACAGTTTCGGGTGCTTCAGGCACCGTGTTGGATGCAAGAGTGCCCTATGCCACAACAGCTCTGGCGGACGTGGTTGGAAGCACTCCCGAGCAAGCCTGTTCAAGTCGAACTGCTCGAATGCTTGCCATGCGAGCCTTTCTTGACGCAAAAGGACTCAGCGACGAAACGAATCTGTTTGGGTTAGGACTCACAGCGAGTTTGGCAACAAACCGCCGGAAACGAGGCGAGTTACGCGCTTACGTTGCAGTGCAGACCGCCTCAAGAACTCAGTGCACCAAAATTCGGTTTACGACCGAGACCTCTCGGATGGAGCAGGAGCGCCAGTTGTCTGACATCGCATTCGAGAAGCTCTGTGTTGCCGTAGGTGTTGACGACAAACCCATGCACGACGAGTGGGACAGTTTCTGCATTGCTTCTCAGGAGGTACGAGGCCTCCTTGAAGAAAAACTGTGTTTCGTGGGCACTCCGAAGACTGCGTTCTTGCCCGGTGCATTCGATCCGATTCACGAAGGGCACCTTCGAATGAAGGAGGTTGCCGAACGGACCCTGGGTGTTCCCGTGCAGTATGAGCTGTGTGTTCGCAATGTTGACAAAGTTCCTTTGGACTTTCTGGAGATTGAGTCTCGAAGGAGCCAGTTCAACGCAGAGGACTTGATCATCTCCAATGCTCCGCGTTTTGTGGACAAGGCGAGACTGTTTGCACCGCGCGGCAACGCGACTTTTGTCATGGGGGCTGACACGCTTCGCCGGTTGGTAGATCCCGACTACTACAGCGGCGCGGCAGGCCTCGAGGAGGCGATTGAGTTCTTCTTGAAAAGGAAAGACCGTTTCTTGGTTCTTGGTCGAGTCAATGAAGAGAAGGAGTTCTCCACGCTAGATGAGGTTGATGTACCCAGCAAGCTGCGTGAACTATGTATTGGCGTAGCGGAGTCGGAGTTTCGCTCCGATTTGTCCTCTACTGAACTTAGGAAACAGGCTTCCGATCGCTAGAGCCGGTCACGAAGGCCGGTTGGGGACTCATCTACCCGTCCTCGCTCTTCGTCGACTGAGGATCCATCGATTCCCCAAATCGGGTCAGTTGTGATTTCCTGTCGCACTCATCATCGCGTCGCAGGTACCCGGTAGAAGTTTCCGGATCTCATTAGTTCTCGTCTCATCTTCTGGACAAGCTCTTCCTTTTCTTCCTGCGACATGTTTACATCGGGCGGATCGAATAGGACTCCCAGAACGGTCGAGCCGCTCTCCCGACTTCGCGCGCCGGTCTCAGCGTTGTAGTCATCCGGCAGAAAGCCCTTCACGTACTCCACTTGATCTTTCGTCAACACGCCAGTTCCAACACTGGCTCTTACAAGATCCATGGCCGCGACATACTTCGAATCGATGGTGGGAAGTTTGTCCAGCATCGAGACTAGCGATTCAGGGTTCGTATAAGCCCACTCATTCACAATTTGGTTGTAGTACAGGTCTCGTACATCTTCCGGTAGTTGCTGGGCAAATTCGATGGCACGATCCGCTTGATCGTCACGTACCAGTGCTCTTCCTACTGAGGTGAAAGCTGTGGCTTTTGTCATTCCGTCCGGGACTTGGGGAAGCAATGAGACAGCCTTCTCCAGGTCCACTTGGGCCACTTCTTGGATAACGGTCGCCTCCAGTCCGATGAAGAACTCGTCCGACGAGACATCCGCAGCCATTTGCAGTGCTAAATCAGGTTGATCTCGCGCAAGTTTTCGTAGTACGGTTCCTAGGACCTCGTATTGAAGAAAGGTGTTCTCAAATTGTTCTTTCTGTGCCCACGCCAGCGCGTTATCGACATCTTGATCGGACCAGTGTTCTGCGAGTTCGAGGGTGAGCCCGAAACGGAGATCCTCATTGGACAGGTTGGCGAGCAGACTGGCTGCCTCTTGTGGTTTTGTCTTGGCGAGTTTGCGAATCGCGTTTTCTTCGGCAAGTGTTCGCAAGTTTGCTGGGACAAGATCGAAGTCCTGCATCATGCCTGACGGATCGTAGTTTGCCCAAGCGGTGACAAAGTGCTCAAGCATCTGTCGCCGTACTCGGTTGGAGTCGATTTCAGCAATGGAGTTGAGAGCTGCTTGTGGACCAATGCTCGCCCACGCTTTGGCGATTGTCTGCAACGCAAGTTCTCGAATATCTCCTTCCAGCTCCAACACCTGTTCCAGTGCTGACTCCGTACCAGCTAGCATCGCGCGATGTATCACTGAGCCGATCACAGCGTTCTTCAGATTGGAATCGGTCAGCGACGAGTCAATTTGACTGATTGCCCCCAGACCTGCCTGGTCAACCCAATCTTGGGCGACCCGAATGAGTTGCGCCGTCTGTGCTGTGTCGGGCAGGTTGTCCGTTGTCAATGCCTGCCACTCGGCCTTTGGGTCAGATATGGACGCGTCGTTTGCGGATTGAGTGCCAAGTCTCGCTACGTAGATGTCCGCTTCCAGTTGCTGGGCTAGCTGCTCTTGAAATTCTCTGGATTGATTGTCCTGGGAACCAAGAATTCCCTGAAGTGCGAATGGTTTCTGAGCATCGTCAAGAGTCTTCGCGTGAGCCACTGCTTCGTCCACTGCAGTGTTCGACCACTCCTCAAAGACGGTTGAAATCAAAGCATTGTGGCGTTGGTTCGGAAGGTTCTCGAGAGCCGAAAGAGCGTTCCTCGGATCAATATCGGTCAGTCGTTGGACGATCGCTCTCTGCGTTGCATGTCTAAGGTGTTGAGCCCCGATGTTCTCTGAAATCACGAGAAGGTCGACAAGCTTATTGGTACCAGCGGAACGCAACAGGCGGTAGAGTTGCTCGGAACGTGAAAAGGCACTTGGTGTGTCGACCAGGAATGCGAGTTGGCCCAAGTCTTTCTCGCGCTCCACAGTTCCTGACAATTCGGACCCTGCTTGTGCTCCTCGCAATTCCGAACCACTGACTGAGTCCGAATTTGATCCAAGACCCAGTTGGGGAAACTGAAATTCCCTCCCTAGGAGACCAAGTGTCACGAGGAGTGTCGCTACCACTCCGATGACGACTCCTACGATAGCGAATGCCGCGATGCGAAGTGTGTGGTTTGACTCTGTACTCATGAACTTGCCCTCAAGAGTTTGGTGTTTTGCGCATTCGTCTTCATCGAGTCCACTGACATTTCCTACTTCGGCTCCTCCGGCGCACCCAATGCCCCAGCGTTAAGGAAAATCACTTGCACCGCTCCGTCAGTAGAAATCACAGAAGCATCGGATATCCGTCCCATTACTCTTTCCACATTCTTGTTTTGGTTCATTCGCGCTACGTACTCTTCTGAGAGGAAGCTCTCTACATATTCGATTTGCTCTTGGCTTAGCGCTTTGGTATCGGGGTTAAACCTAAGAAGGCCTTTAGCCGCCTGCTCCTTGAGTTGATCGGTTGCGAGTCCCTCCATGGACTGCAGCAGAGCCTCAGGTTCGGAAAGAGCCCATTGGTACATGATCGAACCGTTGTAGTTTCTTCTTCGACGTTCGTCCAGTTGCTCGCCCAGCTTTAGCGCACGATCAAATTGACCATCTCGCATCATTGCACGTCCCACTTCGCTGTAGGCGTGCGTTCGCGTCAGACCTTCGCTACGTATTCCAGACAGCATGGACAGAGCTTTGTCGATATTGGTTTCGACTAGGTGCTCGAGTACCGTAACCTCCAGTCCTCGGTAGTACTGGCCTCGCAACGCGATGGGCTGGCCTCGAGCTGTCTTGAATGCCAAGTCCGGGTCTCTGGAAGCTAGATTGGCCAACACGATCATCAACACTTCGGCTTGTTGGACATCGCTGGAAAATTGATCTTGCAATGCCCAGTCCAACGCCGCATGTGGGTCGTTTTCCGACCAGTATGTGGCGATCTCCTTGGCCAGCGAGTCGCGCAAATTGCGGTCTTCTAGTTCGGATAGAAACGCGACGGCGTCCTGCGGTGATTGACGCGCCATTGCCAGCAACGCCTCTTTCTTGGCGAGTTCCCGTAAGTCTTCGTCGAGCAGTTCGACGGAGTCCAAGAGACCACTTGGATCGCTGGCAGCCCAGGTCTTGAGCACCACAGCTTGAAGCAGTCCCTGAGTCGCTTCGCTCTCCATGGTTGCAATGCCTGCAAGCGCTACTTCAGCATCAATGGTCGCCCACACCTCGGCAATTGTCTGCAAGGCGAGTTCGCGTGAATTGCCCTGTAGATTCAATGCTTCGAATAGCGCAGCGCGAGGATCTTCCTGAGCGAATTGATGTAGGACGGAGGCAACGACGGCATTGCGCACCATAACGTCGCTTAGGGACTCGCTAATTTGGTCTATCGCTGAAATCCCCGCTTGGGTCAACCATTCGGAAGCAACATCAATCAGCACATCCGTTTGAGCGAAATCAGGCTGGTTGTCTTGAATCAGTTGATTCCACACAGCCTGAGGATCTGACAGAGCAGATAGGACTGCGCTCTCGCCAAGAAAATCCGTTGCGTACTGTTCGTGCTCCAACTGCTTGCCGATTGCTTGCAGCATGCCCGCCGACAGATCGCCTCTTGCCACCAAAATTCCTTGGAGAGCGGCCTTTTTCAATGGCGAATCGAGTTTCATCGCCTCTTCAACCGCTTTGTCTAAATTTGCAAGCGACCACTCCTCGTATATGGACGAAACCAAGTCGGGCTGCCAGCTTTCCGGCATGTTGCCGATCTGCTCCATTGCACTGTCAGGGTTCAACGAGGCGAGCTTTTGAATGATTGCTCGCACCGCTTCCTGGCTATACGACTCGAGCTCTTGAGCCTCTTCAAGAAATCCCTTCAGACGGCTTTCATTGGCCCGTCTCAAGAGTCTGTAAAGGGCTGTGTCTCTCTCGAAATCGGTATTGAGTTCCGATAGTTCGGCGATGCTGCGGAGAGATGTACGCTTTTCGATCGACCCGGTCTTCGCGTTGCTTGCTAGCGGCTGAACGCCCGATTGCTCGGCGTTGGCTTCTCGATCGCCCGCTGTCGTCAGGAAGAAGACTGCGACCGATGTGACAGCGATACCCAGAATGAGGCCAGCCGCCAACGAAGCGATGGTTGTCGACTTGCGTGTTCCAGAGAACGGCATGATCCCTCCAAGATTACAAGGCCTGTACTAATTGGACACTATTTCTGCCAGATGTTGCACACTGAGAACCAGTGACTTGGAACTTGCCCCGAATGTCTTCGCACGACCAAGAACCGAGAAACGCCATTTGACTGAGCCTTTTCGTGGTCGCTCCATGTACGCGAGATGCACAGCAACAATTGTTGGATAGTTGGATGCACGCGTGGAACCTCTGAATCAAAACTCGAATACACTCAATGGACTCGAACGGTGGCTTTGCCGAGTTAGAACCCTATGCGCTGCACCAACATCCTGCTTCAGCGATCTCAGGAGTCACCCGTACAGCGATTTCGGTTCTGTTGCTGATCGGAATTCTGTGTATGTTGCAGGTTTTCGGCCAAGACGCAGACATCGAGTTGCCAGCTGAGCCATCGTTTAGCTTCAACGAACCATCCACCTTTACTCATGGGACCGAGCAGCAAAAGGACGTGCTTCGGGCCATCGCAAAAGAGGAATTCAGCCTTGAGCACTTGTCCATCGAAGACCAAGAGTTGCTGTCTGAAGCACTCCGTTACAGCGGCGTTGAAGTACAAGACACCTGTGTGATTGAGCATGAAATGACTTTCGATATTCGCGCATTTACGCAACGAATGAAAGCCAACATAGTTCAGCTGGTACACCCTGAATTGGGGCAAAAACCTGTCGAAGTGCACTTCGAACCTGAAGATCCCGACTCTGAGCCCCTTGGAGAACCGATTTGGACGGCGATAGAAGGCGACTATGCGGATTTTCCGATTCCATTTGCTGAATCTGAACTGTTGCCCAAGATTATTCCTGTGAATCTAAGTTCGATCCGACGAGTGTCGAACAACAAGATAACGACTGAGTATCGGGCAGCTCCATCGCGTCTTCTGGTCGCAAATGCGGGAGACGACGAATTCATTGATCTGAAGCACGTAGATGTGGAATTCAGCGTTGATCGACAGACCCGACGCGTAATCGATCAGAGGCTGAAGCTGCGCAAACCACAGAAGCTAACCGGAGGAGACATGGGCGGAATGCGACTTACGAGACTCGACATCTACTTTCAGTTCGGGCATGATGCAGTCTCGAATCGGAATGTTGCCACCAAGTTGGAGCAAGAAATGCGCGCACGCGTTGCCGCTGTCTTTCGACCGCGCTTCGAGTTTGAACACGGAATGTCCTCTCTGGAGTGTTTGGGCGAGCCTAGCGAGCATTCCTACCTGTACGAAACCGTTGATGCAATAGCCAATTTGGATTCTGTCCCAGACGGCTAGCTTCGTTGAACCGACGGGTCTCAAGTGTGGACAATTTAAGGGAATTATATACATTAGTTGACGCGCTCTCGATTTCCATTTACATTTTTTCTGTCAGAAAAATCCAATTTTAAGACACCTGATACATCGTAGTTGGGGTGAGCGGACTCGGAGGTAGTCGCTAGAATCCGCTCTTACAGGGTAGGGCCAGCTGATATATTTCAACTGGCCCTACTTAGTCATGTGGGAACATGCCTAGAGTTTTCTGAACCATAGCGTTCCTTTTCACCATACTGTCCTCCTTGTTGACTACCGATTTGACTCGACAATGCGAGTCAGTGATACAAGGAGGACAACCTCCAGTTCAGGGAGTTCCCTGCTCCTCTCCGTTTCAATCTCTGCCCAACCGGAGTTGTAAATGGACTTTGACAACCTAACCGATAAGGACATCGAAGACATGTCTCCAGAAGAACGCAAGAAGTTTGTCGGAGAGCTGATGTACGACAAACACGAGCTAGATCAAACGATTTGTTACCTTGAAGACAGGATGGAAAAGCTCGCGGAGAGATTGAGGGCAGTAGCCGACAATTATTCGTGGATCAAGTCGGATGATCCTGCATGGACAGGCTATCCGACCTCAGAGGAGTTGCTTGTGCCGTCGAAAGCATCGAAAGAAGCCAAGAAGACACAGGGTAAGATTCGGAGACGATTGAGAAAGTTCGGAGCTGACTGAGCGGCGTGAGCGGTACCAAAGAGCAGGACAAGCTCGAACAAACGACCAAGGCCATGTTCGGTCTCGGTGAAGTCCCAGACAAGCAATCCCCTGAACCGTCCGAAGACGATCTACGGAGAAAGTCTAGCCTGAGCGAAGACGGAGAAATAGAGGAGATTGACCCTGAAAACGGGTAGATTTGCCTTTGTCAAGCAATGTATAATTGCCCTTGCGGAATACCGGAATGTAGGTGCAAGACCTCCGGCGAGGACGAGCAAGAGAGACAGGTGTACCTAAAGCCGCTCTACGGTCTGTGCGACTGGCTCAATCCCACTCGATACCGCATTCACGATGCGAAAGAGTACTGGCAACAATGAACAACAGGAGAATTACATGAAAAAATCCAAGATTGAATTTAGCAAAAAGAAAATGCGGGAGATTCTTCGGATGATGCAAAATACGATCGAGGTAGATGGGAAGACCCCATTTACCTACCCTTTGACACATCAGGAATCGCAAGAGAACGCATACTATTTGGGGCTTGCAGCAGAGATGAAACTACTTTCGTTCGTCGATGCACATCAAGGGTACAGATTCACAGTGATAGGATTTAGATTTCTTCGTCCTTTTCGTTCATGGTTGGAAGATCATTTGACAGGAACGATAGCTCTTTTCCTATCGTCAGTGGCAATAACAATAGAATTTATGAGGTTCTTCTCATGAAACATCTGACCAAAGAAGACAAGATTTTCATCTGCATCGCCTACGCCTGTCTCGCGGTGATATGGATGGTATACACGACGCAATCGTACTGGAGATCAGAGGATTATGAGTGAGGCGGGGCTTTCCTATGCTCCCAGCTAGTTCGTGGACTGCGACCCGGCATTGTATTCATAGCTGTACCTGTAACGGTCATTCAAATTACGCGCCGAGATAGTTACATCGTAGATTTCGCCAGACTCCAGCCTTGTCAAGCAATGTATATAAGTCCCCAATTTAAGTAGCCACAGGAGACACCAGAGCTTCTGAGTCACATCGACTGTCGAGAAGACTGCTACAAGCAACCCCGGACAGCTCTCCGGAATTCGCACGGCCGTCTACTACGCGTTGGCAAAGGCGCATTGTCAGAACATTCGGCCGACAGACCTCATCCCTGAATTGCGGCTAGTCTGTTCGTCGTGACACATTCGTCTGGCGACGAGCGAACCGTTGGACTGTTGCAGAATAGGAGATGCGCCAGCTCCTATGAGTGTGTAGCAACAGGAGAGACTTGCTATTGCCGTCCACTTCAGAAAGTGCGTTTTGAGTACTAGCCGAGGCGTGGGTTATTTCGTGTCGATTCGCAGAAATTTTTGGCAATGACTCGTTGGATGGTCAACTCGTGATGCGAACAATGAGACTCTCCAAGTCCAGCTACATGTCCGGCGATCACTGTCACCTGAAGCTGTGGCATGACTTCTATACCCGAGAGCTTGCGACAGAGCCACCGGAAACGAGGAAGGCCGTGTTTGAGACCGGACACGAAGTGGGTGAGATGGCTTGTCGCCGCTACCCAGACGGACACATAGTCGCGCATGACCATCGTCACGTCGCAGATGCGATTGCAGAGACCAGAGAGTTGATTGAAGCAGGGTCTACATCCACACTGTTTGAACCGGCCTTTGTCCATAAGGAAGTCCTTGTTCGGACGGATGTTCTCGAACGCCTTCCGGACGATACGTGGCGGCTGATCGAGGTCAAGTCGTCCACACGGCTCAAGGATGCCTACGTGCTGGATGCAGCCGTTCAGTTGTGGGTGTTGCGGGGCGTAGGTCTCGATGTGCGTGAAGCGGACGTACTCACCCTCAATAGGAACTACGTCTATCAAGGCGGAGGCCATGACCTCAACTTACTCTTCACCTCCCATCCCGTTACGGACGAGGCAGAAGCCCTTCTCGATACCGTCAGTGGCAACGTTTCCGAATTGCAATCCATGCTTGCGCAATCAGAAGCACCGGACATCGAGCCAGGCGATCACTGTTTCGAGCCCTACGAGTGCCCTTACTACGCACATTGCACTCGAGACTTCGTGCAACCTGATCATGGAATTGACGAGTTGCCAAGACTGAGGGATAAGTCGCGCCTCGAATTGCAAGAGTTAGGTGTCGAGGAAGTTCGTGACATTCCCGAGGACTTCCCGCTGACCTCCATGCAGCGGATCGTTCGAAGAGCCGTCCGGGAAGATCGAGCAATTTTGAACAGCAACATGCGACGTGAAATTGCTCAAGCGAAACTGCCGGTGCGATACCTCGATTTTGAGACCTTCGCTCCTGCCATTCCCCGTTTCATTGGAACGCGACCCTATGACGCTATTCCATTTCTCTTCTCGGTGCACACACGACAAGATGATGCGGCGATTGAGCACATCGACTGTTTGCACGAAGGAACTGACGACCCTCGGCCGAGGGTCGCAGAGTGCCTGATCCAAGCCTTGGGTAACGAAGGAAGTATCTGCACCTATTCGGGGTACGAACGACGAGTAATCCGCGACCTTGCTATGGCATTGCCTCAACGGGCAGACGAACTCAACGCAATCGCGGATCGTCTATTCGACCTGTTGCCGGTAGTCCGAAAAGGGTACTACCATCCAGAGTTTCACGGGTCTTTCTCCATTAAGCAAGTCTTGCCGGTTCTGGTTCCGGGTATGGACTATCGAGACTTGGCCATCGACGAGGGTCAACTGGCAGCGGTGCGCTACGTGCAGGCGATCTCGACCGAAGACGACGAGGAGCGGCATCGGACCTTCGATGCTCTCCGGGAGTACTGTGCGATGGATACGCTGGCACTTGCGCGGTTGCACGAGGCACTCGAGAAACTGTAGAGCAGGGGTGTTTCAAGGGGTTTGCTACCATTTTTGCGCCTTCGACGCGACAGATCCCCATGGCAACCGAATATCCCGACATTACTGTCGAACAATCTGACTTCATTGCGACCGTAGAAATACATCGACCACCTCACAATTTCTTCGACGTCAGTCTCATCCACCAGTTGGCTGATGCGTTCAGTGTGCTCGACAACGACAAGAACTGTCGGGCGATCAACCTTTTCTCAGAGGGAAAGTCGTTCTGTGCAGGTGCGAATTTCGGTTCGTCAGACGGTGCTTCCAATGAGGAAGAATTCACGGAGAGTGGATTTCAGAACCGAACCGGATCGCTGTACGAAGAAGGCGTGCGGTTATTTCAGGCCAAGAAGCCGATCGTAGCAGCTGTTCAGGGTGCCGCAATCGGAGGTGGATTCGGGCTGTCTTTGGTTGCTGACTTTCGAGTTGCAGCCCCTGAGGCTCGATTTGCCGCGAACTTTGTGAAGCTTGGCATACATCCCGGATTTGGATTGACGGCGACTTTACCTCGTTTGATTGGCCAGCAGAGAGCCAACGAAATGTTCTTCACTGGGCGACGAGTAAAGGGGGAAGAAGCTTACGCAATGGGATTGGTGGACGAGCTGGTCCCGTTGGATCAGCTTCGAAAGAGAGCACGAGGACTTGCGGCGGAAATCGCTGAAAACGCACCGCTGGCTATTCTGTCGGTGCGGGCTACGACTCGTCAGGGACTGGCCGAAGCAGTCGAAAAAGCTACTGCACACGAACTTGCGGAACAGCAGTGGCTACGCGGAACCAAGGATGCGGAAGAAGGAATTAGAGCCGTTGCGGAACGTAGACCTGGCAATTTCGTGGGAATGTAGACTCGGCAGTCTCTAAGTCGAGAAAGTACGGATTCAAAGAGATCAAGATGAGTGAGTTTGAGGGCAAGTCGGTTGTCGTAACAGGAGCTGCCGGGGCATTGGGACTGGCGGTTGCTGAAGCTTTTCACGAGGCTGGTGCACGTGTCACAGGAGTGGACATCGTGCAATTCGATGCGGAATTTCAGACTGTGAAAGGGGACCTGATCGATCCGAACGACACGAAGCGGGTGTTCGCAGAGATCGGAATAATCGACGTGCTCGCAAACATCGCGGGTGGGTTCACCATGGGCGATACCGTGGCCGACACATCCGATGAGACTTGGGACTTCATGATGAATCTCAATGCTCGAACGGTTCTCAATACATGCCGAGCTGTAGTTCCGGGAATGCGATCTGCTGGTGGCGGAAAAATCGTAAACATCGGCGCTCGCAACGGAATGCGTGGAATCGGGAGCATGGCGGCGTATTCGGCATCCAAGAGCGTCGTGATTCGACTCACCGAGAGCTTGGCAGACGAGCTCAAGGGCGACAACATCAATGTGAACTGCATTTTGCCCAGCATCATCGACACCGAACGCAATCGACAAGACATGCCCAGTGCTGACTTTAGTGCTTGGGTTGCTCCGGCAGCCATGGCAAGAGTCGTGTTGTTCTTGGCATCAAGCGCAGCGGACCCCATCCACGGGGCTTCAATTCCCGTAGAAGGACTTGCCTGAATCGCTTCGAGCTGGTTCTCTATTCCCGAACGGGCGTCTTGGTGTGGAGGAACTTTCCGTAGGTTCCTCGAAGATAGAGCAAGGGGTCGGCATCGGGGCGACGTACTTGAACATCCGCCACGTTGGCGACGACTATCGTGTGATCTCCAGCTGAGTACTCGGCCTTCAACGTGCAGTCGATGAAGGCGATGCTCTCTTCCAAAATCGGCACGCCGGAACCTGAAGCTGGTTTCCATTCAATATTGGGAACACTGCCGACTACCGCGAACTCCTCGCTGATATCTGCGTGCTCAGCACCCAAGACATTGACTCCGAAGCTCTCCAACGCACGAATCCGAGGCCAACTGGTGCTTGACCTTTGTGGACAGAAAAGCACAAGAGGAGGATTGAGAGAGAGCGAAACAAACGACTGTGCGGCAAACCCGATGAGCGTTCCGGATCCATTTCCCGTGACGACAACCACGCCAGTTGCAAACTGACTGACCGCTTGCCGAAAGTCTTCTGAACTAAACGACATGGCTGGAAATGATCGGCAGAAGGTTCAAGATTCGAATACAGACGGGGCTAACCCTGCAACTTCGATTGCAGCATAAATCTCGCGGTGGACGAAGCGATCAGCATCTCGTCGGGACTCCTTGTGGCGGTAGCTTCGATGATCGCTAGCTTGCCTCGCCGCTTAACTAATTCGCTCTTAAGTAGTATTCGTTCTCCAATTCCCAAGGGATTGTGAAATCTCACGTCGGCCTTGGCTGTGACACATACTTCGCCACGTAGGAAAAAGAGATTCGCCATGACATCATCCAGCAGACAGAAGAGGATTCCGCCGTGGATTACTCCGTCGTAGCCAACGTAGTCTTTGGTGGAAGTCCAGTCGGCTCGGCATCTACCCTGATCGTCGAGTCGGAAGCGAACATGGAGACCGCTGTCGTTGGTGGGACCGCACACGAAACACCGATTCGCGGGCGAATTCAAAGACAACTCGAACCTCGACTATGACTACTGACAGCGTGCGTAATGATAAGCAAGCAATCGATTTAGTAGCCATTCAAGAACGGCTTCGAGGCAGCGAATCCAAAGTGCCTAGTCCGGAACCCAACGTGAGGCAGGCAGCGGTAGCGATCGTTGCAAAACAGGTTGGTCAATCGCTTGATCTCATGTTCATCAAGCGAGCGACATCTCCCGGAGATCCTTGGTCTGGTCAGATGGCGTTTCCAGGCGGACATCGCGACCCAACTGACTCCAGCTTAGTGTCTGCAGTCATTCGGGAAACTATGGAAGAGACCGGAGTTGAGCTGTCGCAAGATCAGATGTTGGGGCAGTTGCCCTATCAACAGCCGGCTGGACGTAGCCACGGTCGTCGTCTAATTGTTGTTCCGTTCGTTTTCGGCATCCGTTTTGAACCAACCGTTCACATCAACCATGAAGTGGACGAGGTTGTGTGGGCAGGTCTGGGTCAGCTCATGGATGGTTCGATCTACGGAGTTGAGGATCTGAGCTTCGGGGGAAGCACATCGCAATTTGGTGGATATCGACTGGGAGAGGGGAAGTTTGTTTGGGGACTGACGTTTCGGACGTTGCAGACCTTCTTCGAGTTGCTGGACCCCTGTTACGAGGAACTGAGCGAGAGACGCTCGTAGCACTCCGAATTACCCTGGAACGTTGTGCGTACCGGCATCGTAGTTCTTCTGATTCGCGATAGCAAGTCCAGCGGCCACGCTCCCGAACGGATCGAGATCGACGAGCTTGGACGGAAATCGGCGTTCCAATGTTTGCCGATATGCAGGAATCAGAGAGGATCCGCCAGTACACAGAACGATGTCGATTTCGTCGGACCGCAGATTTGCAAGCTGAAGCGTTTCCATAGTTGCCTGATCGACACGTCGGAGGAAGTCTCCGAGCATTTCCTCAAACTCGCTACGACTCAACGCAATGTTCAGATCAATTTCCGGCACGTCCAGTTGTCCGGCTTCGACGGACGACAGCTCAGTCTTGAGGTCGCTCAACGAGGCAAACACCTGATAGCTCATGTTGTATTGGATGTAGCGCAGCAGACGTTGAAACTTGCGATGTGAAAGACCTTTGGCGCGGGCGAGGCAGTCATAAATCGGAGCTGTGTACCGATTCTGATTCAAGGAGTAGGTGATACCCCAGTTCAGTAGTGGCCCGGCGTACTGTTCGAACGGAAAGGGAGTGAAGATGGTCTTGTCGTGTCCCTCTCGGAGCCATCTCTCACCCTGACCAAGCAGCGGGAAGAGCATGTGCTCGAACATCTTCTGATCGATATGGTCGCCTCCAATGGCAACGCCGTGGGTTGCAATCACGTTGTAGGTGCCTTGTTCGGATCGATGGAGAACGCTAAAGTCGAGAGTGCCTCCTCCAAAATCGGTTGTCAGCACACTGGCCGCACGATTCTGCGGATGTTGATGCAGATAGCTGATGCTCGCGGCGATGGGCTCTTCAACAAACCGAACTTTCTCAAATCCCGTCAGTGAATACGCTTCGTTCAGACGGGATATGGCGAGTTTGTCGGCGAAAGGCTGTTCGCCTTCAAAATGCACTGGCCGTCCAGCCGAACAGCTAACTGCTTCGATTCCTTCATTCTTAAGAGTGTCGCGAACCTGAGTTAGCACAGGAGTGATCAACGCGACTGGCCGAAACAGTCGCTCAAATACGACCAGTCTCTTTAGATCCTGCCTTCCGAGCAACCGCTTGATTCCCCGAAACAAACGACCCTGCAGTCCTCGGTCAATGCGTGGTTCGCTGTAGACGGTCTGGGTTAGCGTCTTTGGACCCTCGCGGCTCTCGCCTGCACCAACGGCTAGAGAAGCACTTCCTATCCTCTCCGGGACGAGTTCGACTTTGCGACCGACGTTCGAGTCTATGTACTGTTGAATTGCATCAAGACCCGTGGAGATCTCGAACGACTTCGTGATGTAGGTGGACGACGGCATTGTGAACTTTCCGTGGTCCAGAGGAAGGAATCTGACTCGACTCCCGTCGTAGATAGCTGCGACAGTGTTGGAAGTACCGAAGTCGATTCCAACTCCGATGGAGTTTTGCGGCACGAACTAGCAGTGATCCAGTGGACTTGAGACCGCCCAATGAGGCAGTGAAGCATGCAGCTTGCGGAAGACTGTACTGGTGTCAATCAAGCGATTAGTCGGCCGAAAATTCCGCTAGCGGTACGATTTGGCAGCTAACGCCAGTACCACCAAGACCACAATAGCCGTTCGGAACCTTGGCCAGATACTGCTGGTGGTAGTGTTCGGCATAGAAATACTCGGGCACGGGCTCAATTTCTGTGGTGATCTCCGACCAGCCGGCTGCACGAAGCTGCTCTTGGAACCGATCCCGTGAGGACGTCGCGAGTTTGCGCTGTGCTTCGTCGAAGTAGTACAGCGTCGACCGATATTGCGTTCCGATGTCGTTGCCCTGACGCATGCCCTGAGTTGGGTCGTGCCCTTCCCAAAAAGTCTTCAATATCTCCAATAGTCCGATGACTTTTGGATCCCAGACAACATGGACCACTTCGGCGTGGCCGCTTCGTCCGGAGCAGACATCTTCATAGGTCGGATTGCGGGTGGTTCCACCTGCATAGCCAACTGACGTCGTAAACACGCCATCGAGCAACCAGAACATGCGTTCAGCACCCCAAAAGCAACCCATTCCAAGAATGATCTGTTCCAATCCCTCCGGAAATGGTCCAACTAGTGGATTCCCATTGACAAAGTGGTGTCGAGGAACCGTTACGGCTTCCGAACGATCCGGGAGTATTTCCGTTTCAGACGGCATTCTGAGCTTGAACATTGCGAGCTATCGGCTTCTTAGTGGTGCTATTGTAAATTCCACACGCGTGAGTCCCAACTGACAAGCCGATGGCTACCCGTGACTTCGAGTGAGCTCCAGGTTTTGTTCGACGTTGCAGGCGTTGGCGGTGCGACCACCAGGTATTTCTCTACAGCCCAATGGGATCTTCGTCGGAGTCCACAGCGTTGGCCGTCGCATTGATTAAGATTTACCTACTTGATTCTCACTGTGCATACGGTTCATCACATATCCCATGAGTAGTCGTCCCCCACACTTCCATGCTGCCAAAGTGTGGGTAGGGTGTCTCACCGTTTTTCTCGCCGGCCTCCTAGCGACGAGCTGTGCGACGGTAACGGAAGCACCGACACAGGCGTATCCAGAGCTTGTACACGCCGCCAAGACCGAAAACGCCGGTGATCTTGACACTATTTCGCAGTCTTACATCGATGAACAGCTCGAAAGCGATGGGTTCTTCGAGCTGTGTCAGTTTGAACGGGAAGTTCAACGGCTAAAGGATCGAAAACTGCGACTCGGACCCCTCGGAGTTGCCATCCTCGACCGTTGCTACGTCAGTTTGGTCGGTCACGCAGCGCTTGCTGATTTCTACGACCATCTTGATGAGGACCACGCCGAATTACATCGGGACTGGGCAGACCGCATCTATGCGTCGATGTCCGATGGAGCGGATGGAACGAGAGAAAGTCCGTACCGTGCCCTGACATTGCCTCAAGCTGAAGCCTTTATTGGACGTCTGGAACTCAGCTCAATTGGTTCGGTGTATGAACGGGGAGACGACGGCACACCTTGGTTGCTTCGAGTCTTTGTAACGGACGATGGAGTGAGTTCTCGGGATCTCTTCTTCGACTTGAGCCAAACGATGGAGACTCTTGTATCGGATCTGGATGTTGACCAGGAACTTGATGAAGCGAATGCTCGCGGACAAGTTGTCGCCATGCTTGCATCCGGTGGAGACTCCGCCGCTCAGGTCAATTTAGGCACATCGCTTGCGCGAGCAGGGCGAGTTCAGGATGCCAATCGCTGGTTAACCCGTGCAACCCAGGGCGACAACGGCTATGGCCACGTGGTTGCCGCGCAAATGTATGCACGAAGAGCGGAGACTAGTTCCGAACGTGCACGGAGTTACTTGCTGAGAACGGCGTACAACCACTACAGCGATGCCATCAACCTGGGTTTCGACGGCGCGTTGCGTGACTTGGGAATGTTGCTCGTACGAGGCATGTACGGTAACGAAGCCCGAAAGGAAGGGATTGACTTACTGGAACGGGCTGCGCAACTCAACGATGTCCCCTCATTGCTAATGCTTGCACAACTTGCATATTGGGGAACGCTGGGACCGCAGGATTTTGAGCGAGCTGCAACTTTCTATCATGAGGCGGCTCGGCACGGCGACGCGGAAGTCAGGGTTGACTACTACCGATTTCTTGCAAACAACACTGATGGGCTGACGATGAATCAGCAAGCTGTTGATTGGCTTCGAGAGGAGGCCGAAGCTGGTAGCGCTGAAGCCATGTACGAGTCTGGGAATTGCCATGCGAAAGGCTGTCTGGACAAACCGAACTATCGAAAGGCACGAGACTGGTACAGGAAGGCGGTGAAGTCTGCTCCCGACGATGCGTTGCTCGTCAATGCGGTTGCATGGACTTTGGCGGTATCCGATATCAAGCAACTCCGGAACGCTCGCTATGCTCGACGGATTATGAACACGCTAATGGAGAGCAATGAGTCGGCTCGCCTGTCTCCGCAATACATGGACACTTGGGCGGCCGCTCATGCTGCTTGCGGCGACTTTGACCGAGCACTTGAATTGCAAAATGAGGCTCTGGAGTTGGCTAAGAAGGATGAGAATCTCTCCGAAGAGCATCTGCGTGCTATAGAAACTCATCTCGAGAGTTTTTCTAACCGTGAGGAAGTTATCGAGTCGATTCCCTAGCGGCTCAACATGACCTTGAATCTGGAGCAAACGAACGACTATCAGTCGCTTCTTCGCGACGGAATTCCCATTATCGATGTGCGTGCTCCCGCAGAGTTCGAGAAGGGAGCGATTCCGACTGCTGTCAACATACCGGTACTCAATGACGCTGAGCGAGCTGAGGTTGGTATCGCCTATAAGAAAAACGGCTCGAATGCTGCGGTAGCAAAGGGTCATGAACTGGTATCAGGCGATATCCGAAAGAGTCGACTGCAGCAATGCAACTCCTTTTTCGATGACCATCCCAACGCTGTACTGTGTTGTTGGCGTGGTGGAATGCGATCGGAAATTGCCCAGCAGTGGATGGCAGAAAGTGGACGCCATGTTCCACGCGTAACTGGAGGCTCCAAAGCCCTTCGAACTTATTGTCTGTCCGTGCTTGATTCTGCTCGTTCGCGTAAATTCGTCATATTGGCAGGACTAACCGGATGCGGCAAGACTAAGTTGATCGACTCTGTTGAGCCAACGATCGATTTGGAGAAGCTTGCGAACCATCGTGGCTCTGCATTTGGCCAGATGGGCTCGCCGCAACCTACTCCGATAGCGTTTGAGTTCGCTCTAGCAGCAGAATTGCTAAGAATTCCGGACGGCAAGCACATTCTGATCGAAGACGAAGGGAGAATGATCGGAAGACTGAAAGTTCCCGACCCGATCTTGGACTGCCTTGCTCAGTCACCGATAGTACAGGTGGAGTGCGACAGTTCTGATCGTGTTGAATTCACCTACGAGTCGTACGTTGTTGGCACGTCTGGAGATACGCTTCGCTCTAGGCTGTATAGGATTCGAAAACGCTTGGGACTTGAACGGCATGACGAGATTCTTGCTGCATTGGAACGAGCAAATGCATCGGGTCAGCTCCAGGATCATCATCGATGGATCGAATTGCTACTCAGGTGGTACTACGATCCGATGTACGAGTACCAATTGGCAAAGAAACAAGACCGAATCGAGATTCGCGGAGACGAGAAAACGGTTCGCTCCCACCTCCGTGACCATTACAACATTCGACGCAATGAGGCTCAATCCTACTAGTCCGAGGTCCTCGAGTGATCCGTGTCAGTTGGAGGTCGTGGCAGTTTCTTGTATTTTCCTAGAACGTAGCTATTGCCTATGGTGATCCTTCCACGAACAAGAGATCGCCTTGCGTGGCCACGCGGACTGTGTCGGTCACATAGCTCTTCAGCTAGTCCCGCTCAGCATAGCCAGAGACGCCACGAGTAGTAGCTCTGCCAAGTAGAGCCGCGCCGCGCTTCCGGAGCGGGGCTCGTCCGGTTCTTACACCAAGCGCCGAAAGCCATCAGTAGCCAGTCTCCATTTCTTGAAGACACCATCCTAACTTGCCAGCGAAAACAATGGACATTCCGTATACAACTGCCCTGCGGATAAGGGTTTCTGTCGGTGCGTGGCAATCAAACGGAGTAGAATCCCTGAGAGTCGTTTAGCGTAACAACGAAACTGACATGTCCGACCGGCTAATCGGACTGAACACCGAGGACGGCAAGTCCATTGCAATGACATACAGCCGCCCCTGCACATTGCCTTGGAAGGGTACAGTTAGCTCGCGTTCCATCGAATCAGCTATAGGACGATTGGATGAAAGTCATGGGAAACTACATAGCTACGAACTCGGATCGGATTTGACGTGTCCGACTCGCTCCTATCCGATGAACAGCTTAGTGCCCACGTGACTGAGACGAAGTACGTTACGAATCCCAAAACCAAGTGGCGCAAAAAACCAGGCGATCATATGCAATTGAATTACTCTTTGCGGGATGCTCATGGAGCCAAGTACGGGATTTATGTGAGATACAGCTTAGCTGACGAAAGAGCATTCTCCTGTGGACTGATCCTAGTCCACCCAAGTCAAGGACGATTGCCGTTAGTCCGCTATAACGGTGCGAATCACCGCCATGGTGAAATCAAATATCAATGCCACATTCATCGAGCTACGCACCAAGCGCAACAGGCAGGAAACAGGATCGATACACATGCAGTCTGGACTGATCGATATTCTTCATGGAAGGGAGCTCTTGAGTGTCTGATCAAGGACTGCAACGTAGAGCGAATTCCACCACAGACATACGAAAAGGATATGTTTGATGACAGTTGACTTCAATAATCTCCAATCGAGTATTCGAAAAAGCCTGAGTGACACCGTCGAGGTGCACCAGCGGGAAGACGGCATCTTCATGCTCGACACATCTTTTGCTTTTCCGGATGGCGACCACTATCCAATCTACCTGAGGGAAGCTAACTCCGGAAATCTTGAGCTGAGTGACCTTGGGCAAACTCTGATGCACATTAGTTATGAGAACGATGTGGATGCCCTCTATAGAGGGCGTCGAGCTACACACCGAGAGCAAATTGTCTCACAGTGTGATGTACGTGAGAAGAATGGCCAATTCTTCGTCGAGACTACTCTAGATCAGATTGCTGAAGCACTTTTTCGTCTCGTTCAGGCAATTACGAAGATCTACGGATTAACCGAGTTTGGCCAAGTGCAACGCACATCGGATTTCAATAAAGAGCTACGCGAGATTCTATGCAGGAAGTTCGACGAAGATCGCTTCACCGAAGGCTACCTCATCAATGAGCTTGATAGTGCGGAGCATTACCCCGTTGACTTCTGTTTCAATGGAACGAATAGAGACCCCCTTTTCCTCTACGGTGTACACAATCAAGCCAAGACTCGTCTCACGACCATATCGCTGTCGCACTTTAGGATCAATGGTCTTCAGTTTGATTCAATCATAGTCTTCGAGGACCAATTGGAAATACCGAATAGCGACATCGCACGCCTCGAAACTGTATCAGGAACCACGGTGTCTTCACTTGCTGCAGAGAGAGAGCTTGAGCAGGCACTTCAAGTTCACTTGGATTGAAGAAATTCGCAGATTCCGGACGGCGTTTTTGAGTCGTATGTCTTTCCTACAAATGCTCGTGCTATTCCACATTAGCCGGCGCATGCGTGTCACTCTCCACACCGGCCCGACCAGCACTAAATCGAGGTTCATCTTTCCCAGAGCTCGCCGATGGACCTTGTTGAATTCCATGCGGGCCCACAGAATTTCGAACACTGTCTCCACTACATGTCGAGCTTCTAGCTGGCAACCCCAAGAACGGGTTTTGGTCCGGCGCACGGAGATAGCAAAAAAAGGGGCTCTTATGTAGTATTCTGTGTATCGTTCAGTGATTGGCCGAGAAAATCGGCTTCCCGGCTCTTGTCCACGCGGAATTCGGAGCACGACAGCCAGGCAACGTAGTTGTCGAGATACCTGGTGGAAACTCCGCGATGAAAGTCGTTGATCGTCTTCTTCATCGTCAAGTGTCGGTTGTTCACGGTGTTCAGGTGCAGGCTTCCGCGACGTCGTTCGCCGGCCCGCTGGTTCAGTATCTCGTGGTGAAGTCCCAGGCGGCGGCTGGCCGAACTGTAGCTGGGATGCCCGTCGGTGACCAGCAGGGAATCGGGATCCAGCCAGGCCTGCAGCGTGAGACGAAGCGACGTCCTGGTCGAGTCCGGAACCTTCCAGCCGCGAGTCGCGGAGCCTCGAGCCACCGCGGTCACTACGGGAACCCATCCGCCTTCGCCGCCGTTGCCCCGCTCACGAGGGCAGCGCCGATCCTTTACAGTCCGATCCCCCTTGCCGCTCTCGCGGAAGTTCGTCTCGTCGAGCTCGACGACCCCGTTCAATCGCCCGTTGGGTTCGATTCCCTTCAGAAACCGATGCCTCCAGTGAAAAGCCGTGCGATAGCTGATTCCGCATCGCCGGGCTGATTCCTTGAGCGTCAGGCGTTCCCGCATGCATTGTTCGTAGAGCTCCCACTTCTCCTTGTGCACCAACCCCTTCAAGTTGGTGCCGGTGAGGGCGTTGTAGGTTCGACGACAGCTCTCGCTGCGACAGCGAAAGCGAACAAGACCTTCGCTCTTTCCGTTCTTCACCACGCCATCCGATCCGCAGTGCACACACTTTCGCGATCGATCCAGCTCCTTCTCGCGTTCCGCGACCTTGGCGGGCATCGCCTGATCGGCGGCATCGAGAACGTTGCGCGCTCTCTCCCTCTGTCGAGGGGTCAGACGCTTGGCGTCGCGCATCCAAGCGGAGAATTCGCTGTGGTTCATGACAATCCAGAAAAATCAACGAGTTGTTTGGATTATACCAACTTGTTAGGACTAAATCCACAGATTCTTACATTTGAACCAAAAAAGGTTACCTTGAAACTCGCTGGAATTCACTGACACTTGATTGAGACTATGGCAATCCCGAAACACAATGAAATCAACCCTGACATTGTCTCGAAAATTGTTCGAAATGCGATCATCAAAGCTGCCAAGGAGTACGAGGAACGTTCAAACTACCTTGCGAACACTATGCACATTCCTGAATACCTAGTGGGAGAGCGCATCTATGATACGCCATGGAAAAACTTGAAGGTAGAGAGTGTGTCGGATCTCGATGAACCAATTTCCGTTAGACTTGATGAACCCACCAAGGATACTAAGAAATTGTCAGGATAATCCGGCAGAATTCCACGTGAATTATCTGGAGGCAAAAAGCATGATATCTATGTATATATGGGAGGCCGGCCAAAGTTCATTATTGAATCCAAAATATTTTATAATAGATATAATGTATTCGACGAGGACTTCGGTCGCTTGAAGAATGCAGTCAGAGGAGAGAGTTCATTAGAGTACGGAATGCTTGACATCAGCCGGCAAGAACTGAACGAGTGGATAGCCGACCCCAGGCTTAAGACCCGGAGATGTTGATCGAGCATCGATGGCTTACTCGGCCAGCCCTCCTATCCTGACGGGCGAGTGCGTCACGAGAACGGCTCACGACGAATTGTTGTGGACAAACCCTGGGGTCGGGCACTGCAACAGATGCCTGCCAAGTAATTATGGTATTATTGCAACTACGTTTCTGACATCGAGAACGAGAAATCGTCCAATGCTTAGCCTTCCAAAGAGGATTATGGAGTACAGCAACTCCTTGCCAGAGACCACGCCGTTGTGCCCATCCGCGTTGCTTCACCTAGGCAATCGGGCAGCCGTCGACCAGGCATTGTCTCGACTTGCTAAGTCGGGCGAGCTCATGAGAATCTGCCGTGGCGTTTACATGCGACCGGTCGAAACTCGTTTCGGACGATGTTTAACCAATGTTTGGGAGGCGATCGCAGAACTCTCAGCGATGTGGGGTGAGACGATAGTACCGTGCGGAGGTGCAGCGGCCAACTATCTTGGATTGACGACGCAGAACCCAATTCGGGAGGTCTATCTGACGTCGGGACCGAGTCGAAAACTACATTTCGGCAAATTCAAGGTTGAATTACGCCACGCACCACGCTGGCAATTGGTGGCACCAAATCGGAAGGCTGGTGCGGTGGTGCGTGCTTTGGCTTGGCTTGGTCCCGCTGAAGTTGAGGACGGGCTCGAGGCAGTGTTGCCCGAACTCTCGACGGATGATATCGAGGAACTGGCCGCCGCGCGTGCCGTCATGCCTATCTGGATGGCTGAGCCAATAAGTGCACTCATCGCTCATGGCTAGAACGTTTTTCCATCAACTGCCGATAGCAGACCGACGCACTGCTCTGATCTCGATTCAGCAACAGACAGGACACCGGGCTTTTCTGTTGGAGAAAGACATTTGGATAGTAGCAACTCTCGATGTATTGTTCAGCGCACCATTTGGGGAACACTTGATCTTCAAGGGGGGTACTTCGTTGTCCAAGGTGTGGGGAGCGATTAGACGTTTCTCGGAAGATTTAGACATTACGTACGACATTCGAGCCTTCGCACCCGATTTCGTGAGTGGTTCAAACGAGGAGGCATTGCCCCCGACACGTAGTCAGGAAAAGCGTTGGTCACGTGCGATCCGAGCACGACTCGTCGAGTGGGTCCACGATCAAGCATGTCCAACGTTGAGGGATGAACTGTTGCGTTCTGGATTCGATGCGGAGGTTCATGCTGACGGAGATTGTCTATATGTCCATTACGAACCGCTGTTTGAGAGGATAAGTTTGATGCGACCGGAGGTAAAGGTCGAATTTGGCGCTCGGTCCACTGGCGAACCACGCAAGCAAGCGACTGTGTTGTGCGACGTAGCTGAGCACTTACCTCATCTCACTTTTCCTGAAGCACGTCCCTCGACAATGCTGGCCGAACGCACCTTCTGGGAAAAGGCAACCGCCGTTCATGTGTATTGTCTTCAGCATCGTGTTAGAGGCCAACGTTGGTCAAGACACTGGCATGATCTTGCACGTCTTGACGAGGCTGGTATAGCCTCATCCGCACTGATGGACCGTGACCTCGGACTCTCAGTGGCTCGCCACAAGTCGATCTTTTTCTCCCACAAAGATGTCCAAGGAAACCGTATCGACTATACGTTGGCGATTACGGGCCAACTGCAACTAGTCCCATCCGGTGCAGCGCTTGAGATGCTAGCCAAGGACTACTCGGACATGCTCGAGGACGGAATGTTGCTCGACGAGAGCGAGCCGTTTGAAGTCTTGATGGAGCGTTGCGCATCAATCGAAGCTTCTGCCAATGCAGCTGTCTAATAAGACATTAGCGCCAATTTGATCTGATCGGTATTCCATCGGCTTGACTTTCTCAAAAGGAATACACACAGATTGGGACAGTCTCAGAAGACTGTCATGTTTTGACATTACTGTGAAATACTGAAACTCTAAGGAAAGCCAAGCTTGTCAGACACGTAGACAGGCATAACGATCATGAAGTCGTCGATGATCGTGTTCTACCAATTGAGTGTAATCCAAGCAAGCATTTGCGCTTGAGGTTTCTCTGACTCTCTCCTTGAGAATCTCGATCGTGATCAGAGGTAAGACCTCATTGCTGACATGACCTCCTCCAGCTGATCATGGTGTGTCCAATGGCCGGCATTGTCGACATCGATGAGCTGGATGTCTTGAAAGTGCTTCAGCGTGTCGTCTTGTCCAATTCTGTGCGGATAGCCATCTTTTGAGTTGATTATGAGAACGGGGCAGGTGATCTGCTTCCACAGGGCAATCATGTCTTGGTCTGGGATGTCATAGGGGGTTCCTGCCCGAGTGTGATTGTCGAACTTCCACGAATATGTTCCGTCTTCGTTTTGGTTGCTCCCATGAATCGTCAGAAACTTTGCTAGTTCCGGCGTAAGGTGGGGATTCGCCGTTTGCATGCGACCAAAGGCTTCTTCTACGCTGGGATACCTGCGAGGGATTCTTCCAGCCATTTCACGGTTCGAATTGATCCAGCTACGCAAAAGAGCTCGAGGATCATCGGCAAGAGGGGAGGGGTAAAGCCCAATCGGCTCGATCATTACCAATCGGCTTACGCGTTCTGGATAGAGTCCAGCAAACAGTGCCGCGATTGTTCCTCCCATCGAGTGGGAGACAATCACAACATCATCGAGTCGTCGTTGGCGAACCAGTTGCTCGATGTCGCAGACATATTCCAATAGCGAATAACTACTTCCTCTAGTCCACTCGGAATCTCCGTGTCCGCGAAGGTCGGGAACAACGATGTGGAAGTCTGATCGAAACTCCTGAGCTAGACGGTCCCAAGTACGCCCATGGTCACGAATACCGTGAATGAGCAACATGTGGGGAGCGGAATCGTTTCCCCAATCCAAGTACTGCAATCTCAGACGTTGGGAGAAGTAAGTGTGAGTTGTCGGAGCGGGTTGGTGGGTCGGTGCTGACATTCGATCTTCCATTCCAGTCAAAAGTGAATCTGACATGTCTTGACCATTGACTCAATTCTTGCTGGTGGGTTTGTGGTACGCCTTGATCAAGAGATCATAGAGAAGAACAAGCGGGTGGTAGTTCATAGTGAACTCGCGATCGGCAGCGTAGGATTCGAGGCTGTCAATTCCGCTGTGCCAACCAGCCAAAACTCCCGCCCAGTGAGTGCCTTCACCTCCATGTTGCTCTGCTCCAGTGTTCGGAAGATCGCTCTTGACGTGCTCCGGCACGGTCATCTTCGCAACGGGCCGGTCGATGAGCCTCACACGACTCTGCGTGTCGGATAACGGTTCGGCTCGCAACTCCGAATAGCCTCCTTCATCTGCCCGGAATCGAATCCGATTCATTGGATCGAGTATCTCTATGACACCTCCCCAGGTGGGAAACTCGAATCGACCACCAATCTTGGGTTCCATCTTGGTCTCAAACATCCAAATGCTGAGTTCGGAGGCCGTAGAGATGAGTTCCCAAGCACGGGGTAGGCCGATGTCCAACGTTCGTGTGTATACGACCATCCCTCGTTTACGTAAAACGCCACAACGACTTGCAGCATTCGTTAGCTCTTTCCAATCGGAGAAACCGAGGCTGGAGGCGGTCTCTTGCTCAACCATTGAAGTGTCTAATCGGTTTGAGCTAGCCAGCTGTGCCACTTTGTCGAGCAGGAACTGCGACGTGGCCTGTGCTGATTGCAACGGTCTTACCACTCTATTCTCCGATTCTCGGGTAGCAATCTACATCGGCGCGACAGACTGCAACCAGGAAAAGAGTCGATCCTAATTCCACGTCTTGAGGTTGAGGGGATCGCGAATCTCTAGGCGACTCAAGGTCGGACCTCGTGAAACCGATGACCGGACAAGCCTCGGTTGAGATCATGTAACAGACGCGAACGTTAACCCAGTAGTTTCAATGCCGTAAACAGCAGTGTTGCGACAGCGAGCTGGGAAATGGTGATTTTGACCAAGAGACTGTTAATTGCCGCGTCAATATGGTCATTCGAGAGCCGTTTACAGCAGTCCAAATCACTTCACTCCCGAGGTGGGGCAGTTGGATAATGGTACACGGCCTTAAAGGGTATTGACCTTACCAAGCTTCAAGACACAGAGCCTCTGACAGCGTTCCCGCTTGCGGTCTGGCGCTAGCAAGTGTGGCGATTCAAGTGCTCTCGGTTGACCTCGTGATGTCGAGACCCACGGGTACTCCCTTCGTGACTTGGATGGGTGGTGGAGGGGGATAACCAGAGTCTCTCCACCACATCCCTCTCAATTGGACGGAGCCGCAGTTGCCAAGTTAAACGAAGTGCAAATTCGTGTGAACTCAACCCTATGTGTTGTTGTCATACAAAGTCTTGACCTGTCATTTCGTATCAAAGGAGGTTGCGATGACTATCGAAATTGAATCGTCTGGCAATCCGTTGCGAGTGTGGAACGACGGAGTTGAGATTGAAGACCAGGCAATGCAGCAAGCACGCAATGCCGCGCAGCTAGACATCGTGGTACATCACGTCGCATTGATGCCGGATGCACACTTTGGCAAAGGGGCGACGGTGGGATCGGTCATTCCCACCCTACCCAATGCGATTATTCCAGCCGCTGTAGGCGTGGATATTGGATGCGGAATGATTGCCCAGCGCACTTCATTGAGAGCTTCGGACCTGCCTGACACTTTGCGCGAAACTCGACTGAAGTTGGAAGCCAAGATCCCTCACGGACGAACTTCGGGAAGAAGACGCCGGGATCGTGGTTCCTGGGGCCATCCGCCGGACTTTGTCGTAGACGCTTGGAATGAGCATCTTGCTGCCGGCCATGCGCAACTGTCTGAACGAGAGCCTAGATTGGCTCGCGCTAACTCGATTCATCATCTCGGCACGATGGGAACAGGGAATCACTTCCTCGAGGTGTGTCTTGATGAAGTTCAGAGAGTTTGGCTCATGCTGCACAGTGGATCGCGCGGAATCGGTGCGGCAATCGGAAACCTGTTCATCGAAAAGGCGAAGAGGGAAATGGGCGAACGTCTTGGAAGCTTGCCTGATGGCGATCTTGCCTACTTGATCGACGACGAGTCTGGAGCCAATGCGTTTTCGGAGTACGTGTTTGCTGTGGGATGGGCGCAAGGATTTGCTCGCATCAATCGGCAGTTGATGATGGACCGAGCTGTAGAAACACTGCGCTCGAGCGACGAGTTGCCCAAGTTCACGTTGGAGGAGAAGGCGGTGAATTGCCATCACAACTACGTGCAACGCGAACGCCACTTCGGTGCGGATTGCTGGGTCACTCGCAAAGGAGCCATTCAGGCTAAGCGTGGACAGTTGGGAATCATCCCTGGAAGCATGGGTGCAAGGTCCTACATTGTTCGAGGAAAAGGCAGTGCTGATTCGTTTGAATCGTGCTCCCACGGCGCTGGACGTCGGATGTCTCGGAACAAGGCACGCAAGACCATCAGTGTGGAAAACCATGCCAAAGCGTTGACGGATGTGGAATGTCGCAAGAACGAGTCAACATTGGATGAGACTCCAGCGGCGTACAAAGACATCGACGCTGTGATGAATGCTCAAAGAGATCTCGTTGAGCCGGTACACACGCTTCGACAGGTTCTTTGCGTCAAAGGTTAGTCGAACTCTCGACTATGAGATCTGGCCAGGCGCGAGTCATAGGTGGACTCCCTTCGGTGGGAGGGCTCGCGCCTGTGTGGATGGGAGTTCGTTCGCGCATTCCAAAACCCCAATGTGTTACCTTTTGCAATATGTGTTACTTTTGGTAACATAGTGGGGCTAGTAACGAAAAGACCAACCACAGCGTCTAAGTTCGACACAGCCCTCAAACACTTTTTGTGTCGAGCGTTAAGTTGCTCGCTCCGCAGGTTGAGGCGGCACTATCCCTCCCAACCCCACCCGCCTCGGCCTGCACTCCCTCCTCGGCCTGCACTCCCTCCTCGGAGTTGATGCGTTGCATACAATCGCAATGCCATTGAGACTTCTTCCGATTCGTACACGATGTCGAATGGATCCTACAGAAACCTAACCGTTGAATCGCACGCCGATATCGCGGTCGTGACCTTCAATCGCCCAGCAAAAGCAAACGCTTTGGACCGGGCTCACTTGGAGGAGATCGAACAGGTTGCTCTTGCCTTCCGAGAAGACCCCAACACACGCGTTGTCGTTTTCACGGGAGCGGGAAAACACTTCTCATCCGGCGCGGACCTAAGTCCGGAACCCAACAAGATCGATCAGAACGCCAAGCTTGTCCTTAGTCGCCGTCGCGCACGCATCGGTGAACGAGCGGTGCAAGCAATTTATGCGATCGATCAGATCACCATTGCCGCTTGGAATGGTGCCGCAATGGGCGGAGGAGCATGTCTCGCCACAGCGATGGACTTTCGGATCGGTGCGGATGATTGCTTCATGCAATACCCGGAAATCGAGATTGGAGTGAACCTAATGTGGAAGAGTCTGCCGCTGCTGGTCCATCTCGCCGGCCCCGCCCGCGCAAAACGACTCGTCGCTGGAGGTGAGCGGATTCACGCGGAGGAATTGTTGCAATGGGGAATCCTCGATGAGATGGTTGCTCGCGAGTCGTTGCTTGACACAGCAATGGACTGGGCAAGACGCTATGCCCGATTGTCGCCGATTCCCCAACAAATGATCAAGCAAAGTGTCAATGCGATTGCTTCGGCTCTGGACGTTGCAGTAATGCACATGGATGTCGATCAGAATCTACTGAGTGCATCCACTCAGGATCGTCGGGAAGCCATCAGGACGTACATGTCCAAGACGGATCCGACTTTCGAAGGAGACTAGTCCGCTCCCGATTCTCGACTATCGCGTAGCGACGTCGAGCCTGTAGCGAAACTCCTCTCCGTCGATTTCCGTGATGTGGCGCGTATCGTCACTCTTACGTGTCTCGATCGCCAGGATCTCTCCTCCGATGTAGTCCTGGAATTGGTTCACGACACCTTCCAGCCGATCTGTCGAACTGTATCCGAAGATGATTCGGTCGGTGATGTTGAAGTCCAATTCCTTGCGCATCAGCTGAATTCTGTGGACGATTTCTCGAGCCAGTCCCTCGTCGCGAAGTTCTTGGGTCAGATTGAAGTCAATGTCAATCGAAATCATGCTGTCGGAGATGACTGAAGAACCCTCTGCGGCCTCCCGAAACACGTGGATTTCGTCCAGCGTGAACTGATCACCGTCGAGTTCGATAACTCCAGTGCTTTGAAATTGCTCCAGTTCCTCCGACTCTAGGTTCTGAATGAGCTGTTGGACCGCCTTCATACGTTTACCGAGCCGCTTGCCAAGCACCGGAAAATTTGGCTTTGCGTACCAGTTGATGTACTTGGTTTCGTCATCGTCGTAGTGGACTTGCTTGATGTTGAGCTCGGACTGGATGTAGGGTTCAAGAGAACGGATGTCGTCAAGCACGCTGGGATCGCGATGAATCACCACCAGTTGCGCAAGCGGAGTCCGAAGCGATACACGTTTGCTCTCGCGTTGCTTCCGACCCAACAAAATGATTCTTTGCATTCGCGAGACTGCTGCCTCGAGGCTCGTTTCCTGTAGTACAAAGTCAGGCTCGGGATAGTTGCACAAATGCACGGAGTCGGGGCGGTCCTCTCCATCTGTCAACGATCCAAGTCCCTGATACAGGTGCTCTGAAAGAAATGGCGCACATGGTGCCATCGCAAGCGTCAGGTCTTTGATGGCCGCGTACAAGGTGCTGTAGGCGGCGATCTTGTCTTGTGTGAGTCCTTCGCCCCAGAATCGTGCACGGTTCAGACGAATGTACCAATTGGTCAGGTCTTCGATGAACTTGAACAGTTGGGGAACAACATTGTCGAGTCGATAGCGTTCCATCTCCTGGGCGATGGACGACTTGAGGGTTTGTAGCCTCGATAGGATCCACCGATCGAGAATCGTTGCGTGCTCCAAGCTGAAGTCGCGTGTGGTCCAACCATCGATGCTGCTGTACATCTGAAGGAACGAAAAGGCATTGCGCCAAGGTAGCAGTGCTCTTCTCGTCATATCGCGAACGCCCGAGTCGAGGAATCGCTGCTCTTCCCCTCGCACTAATCCAGAGTTGATCAGATACAGTCGAAAGGCATCAGCACCGTGTTCGTGCATCAGGATTTCTGGGTCGGTGTAGTTGCCGACGCTCTTGGACATCTTCTTTCCGTCGGCTGCGAGAACCAGTCCGTTCACGATTACGTTGTTGAAAGCTGGTCTGTCAAACAGAGCGGTACTGAGCGCAATCAGCGTGTAGAACCAGCCGCGCGTCATATCCAGACCTTCGGCAATGAAGTCGGCAGGAAACTTGGCGTCGAAGGATTCCTTGTTCTCGAATGGATAGTGCGCCTGGGCGTAGGGCATCGAGCCGGATTCGAACCAACAGTCGAGCACTTCGGGAATACGACGATAGACGCCGGGTTGACCGGGAAGCTCAAAGGTCAGAGGATCGACATTCTCACGATGTAGATCGTTTGGCTGAGCGCTGGTTAAGCGGGCAAGTTCCTCTCGAGAGCCGATGCATACGTAGTCGGCCGTCTGGTCGTTCTCCCAAATCGGAATCGGTGTGCCCCAAACTCGATTGCGTGAAATGCACCAGTCGATGGCATTGTTGAGCCAATTACCCATGCGCCCGTCTTGAATGTGATCCGGAACCCATCGAATCTCTTGGTTGGACTTGACGAGAGCCTCCCTCAATTCGACGATCTTCACGAACCACGATGGAACTGCGCGATAAATCAGCGGCGATTGAGATCGATAGCAGAAGGGGTAACTGTGCTCGATCACTTCATTGTCGAAAACGGCATCGTGACTCTTGAGCCACCGGATGATCTCTGGATCGGCATCCTTGACGAATTTGCCTGCAAAGTCCGTGACATCGCTTTCAAACGTTCCGTCCATGGAAACCGGACAAACAAAGGCATCGATTCCTTGTTCGTTGGCTATTCGATAGTCGTCTTCGCCGAAAGCGGGTGCCTGGTGAACGATGCCAGTGCCGTCTTCGGTGTTCACATAACTGTCGCTGACGATGCGAAATGCGCCGTGCTTAGCCAGGTCGGCAAAGTACGGAAACAAGGGTTCGTAGCGTCGTCCTACGAGATGCTCGGCATCGACCGTTGCTTCAACGACAAGGTCATGCTTTTTCCTGTATGCATCTAATCTGGCTTCAGCAAGGTAGACGCTCTTGCCTGTACTCTCATCGCGGACGCGCACATACTGAATGTCTGGTCCTACGCAGAGCGCTAGATTGGAGGGCAGTGTCCACGGAGTCGTTGTCCAAGCACTGAGGTATGCGTCTTCGTCGGCCAATTTGAAGAGCACAGTCACGGATGGGTCTTGAACATCCTTGTAGTTCGAGCCCGCTTCGAAGTTTGACAGCGGAGTAGCCAACGCCGTTGAAACCGGCATGACTTTGTTTCCCTTGTAGATCAGCCCTTTGTCCCACAGTGACTTGACGACCCACCAGACCGACTCCATGAAGTCGATGTCCATCGTCTTGTAGTCGTTGTCGAAATCCACCCACCGACCCAAGCGGGATATGATCACTCTCCAATCGCTGACGCAGCGTTCGACGATGGCTCGGCACTCTTGGTTGTAGCCCGCTACTCCCAGCTTGGCCACCGCCTCGTGCGCCGGCATTCCAAGTTTCTTGTCGATTTCGTACTCGATCGGCAGTCCGTGGCAGTCCCAGCCAAAGCGTCTCGCAACATGCCGACCTTTCATCGTCCAGTAGCGCGGGACGATGTCCTTGATCACCGATCCCAGAAGGTTGCCATGATGAGGCAGGCCTGTCGCGAAAGGAGGACCATCGAAGAACAAAAATGGTGCTCCATCGCGAGTCTGCTCAAGTGAGCGTTGGAAGGTGTTTTCGCGTTCCCACAATTCCAAAATCTGGATTTCCATATCCGGAAATGAAAAGGCGGTGCTAGATTCGGGTCTATCAGACATTCTTAGTTAGGGACCAGACGTAGAGAAGGGATCACACGCCGCAAGTCTGACAAACTTCGCGGCGCAAAGAAGTGGCGAGCTGGTTAGCTCGTCTGTATCTTCGGCCTAATAATGCCGAGTTCGATCGACGTCTCAACGACCGATCGAATCGTATCCTCCACAGAACGTATGGGCGCGCCAAGCAACTGCTTGGCTTTCTTGCAGTCGTTCACCGTGTTGGATTGAACGACGATTGGGTTTCCGTCGGATCTGACGGTTATGGGTGATCCGAGTTCGAACGAAGGAAAGTATGTTCGGATTACATCGGTGAGTTCGGTGCTCAATTGCACGTTGGATCTTCCGCCACTACCGTGCATGATGTATCTCGGACCGCCGTCAGAGTTCTTGTGATCCACGTTGGACTCGGCAGCCAGTCGATGGGCAATTACCAGATCTCGTACATCGATGATGTTGTAGTTCATGTCGTAAGGCGAAGGCCAACTTGGTGTTTCTCCACCTGCGATGCGTCCGATCTGTTCGATCCACTGACCGACTTGGGCCTTGAAAAGGATGGGACCACAGATCATCGCCGGATTCATCGTTATGGCGTCCCACGCTCCGCCACTATCGTCGGCTGCTTGATTGATCAGCTTTTCGGTATCGACTTTGCTGCGTGAGTAGGAGTTCCTTGGATGTATCCATCGTTCCTGATCCACCTCATCGGAAGCCCAATCCTTCTCGGTCCACTCGTAACCCTTTGGGACGGTCGCGCCTTTTGCTCCAGAAACAGCCGCCATGGAACTGGTGTAGACGAGCCTGCGAACAGACTTGCTTCGATTGATTGAATCAATGACGTTTTGCGTTCCAACGATGCCGCCGTTGTAGACATCAGCGGAGACGTCGCCGGAACCTAAGGGCTGACTTTTGCCGTCGGCGGAGTTTCCGAGCACTGCAGCCACGTGAAAAACAGCACTACACCCTTCAAAAGCCTTGTCGTAGGACTGCGGGGTAAACAGATCGCATCCATCGTGAATGTCCACATTCGGAAGACGTTCCAAATACTGCACGCAGTCCTTTCCTCTCCACGAGTTCACATCGCGGAGACAGGCTCTTACTTCATACCCGTGTAGCACGAGTTCGCGCACCATGTGACCACCGGTGAAACCGGAGCATCCGGTTACTGCTACGGGCCCATCATGAACAGTTATGGCTGACATTCGATTGTTTCCTACTTGGTGTGAGAATTACGCTATGAGCAAGCCGGCTCATCGGCGCAATCAGCTGGCTACCTTCTCAGTTTCTTTTTGTTCGGCTCTTCGTTTTTCAAAACGCTCGCGATTGCGTTCCGATGTCATCTTGCCATCGTGATTCATGTAGTCGTACTTGGGTCTCAAAGTGGTGCGCCCATTGGCTGGTTCCGTATCGAAAAGGCTACGGTATTGGTTGATGGACTGGCCGCCTTTCGACCCGACTTCAGCTGAGGCTTGTCGGTCGAGATCCCAGTCGTTCTTGCCGAAGGGAAACAGACTGTACACATCCATGAGTCCGGCAAATCGGACAGGATTGCGATCCAACGCTTCCTGTGTGACCGTCTCGCGATAGGCCTCTTCAGGCTGAAGTCTCCGGCGCATGTATTCGCACTGCAAAGTCATTCGAAGACCTGGGGTTTTCTTCGGATAGGAACCATGCCAAGTGTGATTGCCCCATACCACCATTGATCCAGCGGGTGCCTCGACTGCTACTGCTTCGTCTTTCCACTTTTCGGCTTCGGCCGCTGTAACTTGCCTGCGCCACTTGTGACTTCCGGGAACGAAGGAAATCGATCCATCGTCTTTGGTGTAGTCGGTCAGCATGAAATGCATGTTGCAGTTGATTACTCGATCAGGCTGCGCCTGAACAGCGGGATCCAAATAGTCCCCGTGAATTCCGGTCCGGATCTCACCCGGACCCTTGACCCAAGCTGCACACAGGCTCAACACGCAGTCGGTTCCGAGTAGATACTGAGCGAGACCGAGCCCTGCAGGGTTGTAGCTCAGCTTCTCGAACATGGGATCTTCCCAGAGCATGAAGCGTTGAATGTCGTTGACATTCGACCAACGCTCCGCTGACAGACCATCGGGACCGTAACGTCGAAGCATTGTTCTCTCCAGTGCTTCTCGGACACTGGTGCAGAATTCCGGAGGCCCCACTTTTTCGGGCGGCACCACCGTGAATCCGAAGGCATCGAGTTCTGCGATGTTGGACTCGAGCCCGATTTGCTTCAGTTCTTGATACAGCGGAGCTACGGAGCCCGCCGATTTCCAGTCGCCAATTTCCACTTGAGCCGTCCTGCGGAGAGCAGTTCTTGAAGTTAGATCACAAAGCAATGCCGCTTGGCATCCTTTCGCCAAGCAACTCTCTCTGTGGCGTGCCTATTTTAGTTCGTCCATTTGAAGGTGATCGGACATGTTCGTTGAGACAAAGATTCCGACCGTAGATCTCGGGCTGGAAGAGGCCAACGAAACCTGAGAGTAGAACTGGAGGCCAGGGAACGCCACTTCTCATTGCTCGACTGGATGGTGGTCAAGCATAATTCGCCGGTTTTCCCTCCGAATGAACGCCTAGAGTCCACCTTAGGAAAATGCAGGACTCCCTCAAGCATGAGCACTTAGAAAAAGGATCTAGATCGAGTTGAATCCTGAAAGCCAGATTCCATCGCCGTCGCTTTCGGCGAACCAAAACCGGCCTACGCACCTGGCATTTCCGTTCTACATTGCCAGTTCTAGCCTTTGGATCGCCGGATTAAGCCTGCAAGGCTTGTTTGTCAACTGGACTTTCTTGGGAGTACTCAAGGAATCGGTGGGCACATTTGGCGCAATCCGCTCTGTGATGAGTTCGATTCCTCTCGTGTTTCTGTTGATTGGCGGGATTGTGGCAGATCGAGTCAACTCAAGGCTATTGCTTGTCCTACTCACGGCAGTAGCCGCCTGCATTCCCTTGTTCCTGATGGGGTTTGTATCCGATCTGAAAGTTTGGCACGTTGCAACTTTCGGAATAGCAATCGCATTGCTCAACGCACTTGGAGATCCTGCGCGGCAAGCAGCCATCAACCGAGTGACTCGGACCGATATTCAAAGATCGGTCGTGATCGTCTTCATCGTGCCCAGTCTCTTGAGTGGCGTGCTCTATTCGCTCTTCGGACGGTTGGAGGCAGTCGGTCTTGAGTGGATTCTTCTGTTGATGTCTGCGATTTTTGCTCTGTCAGTGGCGACGTTGTTTGGACTTCCTCAGCTTCCGCCCGTGCCGCGGGCCAGATTGCAGTTGCTATCAGGATTCAAGGCCATTCTGAAGCTACCTCTCATTCGCGATGTCATTGCAATGAACTTTGCTTCGTCGTTGTTCAATGCTGGGGGCTACGTCGTGGCCGTGCCGATCATCGCGGTTCAGGTCTACGAAGGTAACGCCGCTTTTCTCTCGATGGTGTCGCTTGTCTTTCTCATTGCCAGTACGAGTTCCAATTTCCTGCTGTTGGTGTTCATGCCGATTCGCCGCCCGGGACTGGTCTTTGCCGCACTACAACTGACACGTGCTCTGATCTTGATTTGGCTGTTATTCAAGCCCAGCGAAATTCTGTTCTTGATGCTGATGGGAGCATGGGGTCTCAATATGGGCCTTACTTCGACACTGATGCGCAGTATGGTTCAAGAACTCGCGCCAACCATCCACCGAGCGCAGATTCTCTCCGTCTTGCTCCTCAGCTTCATGCTGAGTTCACCCATTTCATCCCTGGTGATCAGTCAACTGATGGAAGCAACTAGCCCGCTTACTGGACTGGTTCCCGGAATCTTTCTGTCGATCCTGATTTTTGTTTGGGGCTATCGCTTCTCGGGTGTGTGGAACTATCGCTCGCCGTCGGTCGATGACCATCAAAGCGTGTTCAAGCGCTTGATTTCTCGGGCTACTAGATGAGGTTGCTGCATTGGAATGAAGTGTGTCAGTTCGGGTAGATACAGATCCCTTCCCTTGGAAAACTGTCGATACAGGTTCGGCCAAGTGGGAGACTTGGAAAAGTCCATTGCTTGACTGTTGTCCGTAACCGGTTGTGCTCTCATCACGCATACCGGTTGTCGCACATGCTTGAACAGATGGTTGAGGTCGGTATCTCGTGAACCCATATAGATCGATGCCTCTGCCTTCGGGGGACACGCTAGTTCGTAGTGTTGAGAGTTGTTGAACAGCAACCCCCAGTTGCAGTAGTCGCGAAGACATCTCTTGGTCCACAACGAGAATGGATGGCGATGCTTGAAAGCTTCATACATTTCACCTGGAGACTGCCATGCATTTCGCCGCCGAGCGACTGGATGGGACTCTACCGAGCTCCAGCTTGGAAATTTTTTTGCGGCTGTCAGTGCCTCAGGCGAAGGAATGACTGGATCGACGAGAACCAAACCCTTGAAACGATTGGGGTCGGCTGCGCACGCTTGCACGATCGAGTGGCCGCCCATGGAATGCCCGACCGCAATTAGATTGGATAGGTCAAGAGCGCGAATGAACTCTTGGATGTCTTGACCGAAGCGAGACCAGTGATATGGACCGCGGGTGGTTGTACGACCGTGACTGCGCATGTCGAGTGCAACTACGTTGAACTCGGAACCCAGTTCCGCCACAGTTGAATCCCAACATCGGGCGTGAAACCCGGTCGCGTGAACGAGTAATACAGTTGACTGGTTCGAGCCGCTCCAGGTGAAGTAGCACACATCAATGTCATCGATGTGCACATAGCGGCAAAGCGGAAGAACCATCAAGGACTTCTCGGACTCAAGCCATACGGCCGCCAGACCGCTACAACTATGTCTGATTCCTCGGGCTATCAGACAAGCGCTTGGTAGGCCATGCGCTGAAACGTTTCCTGATAGTTGTTGTTGGGCATCACCCCTGCGTTGGTGACTTGGGTCAACACCACTCCGAGCATTTGTTCCTGCGGATCTGCCCAATAGAAGGTTCCAGCGGCACCTCCCCATCCGTAAGTACCTACGGAAATGATGCGTGCTCGAGCCTCTCGTCCGTGAAACGTTGCAACTCCAAGTCCCCAGTGATAGCCCCTGCCGGTCATGGGGATGATCATGCTGCCGCTATGGTTGCCGACCATCATGTCGACGGTCTTTCGTCCAAGAATGCGAACACCTTCAAGTTCCCCTCCATTGAGCAACATTTGGCCGAAGCGTGCGTAGTCGCCAACGGTTGACACGACTCCCCCCGAGTCTCCACCGCCTCCAAACTCGGTCCTTGGACCGAGAAGCTTCTCGCTGGTTTGTGCTTTGTCGATTTCGGTGAGTTTCACGACTCCGTCGGACTCTCGGGGTGTGTACATCGCTGTGAATCGTGGAAGTGTGCCTTCTTTGAGGTAGAAGCCGGTGTCGTTCATCCCGAGCGGCTCGAAGATGTTCTCGCCAAAAAACTGTTCGAGGTCTTGTCCACATGCCTCTTCCAACACGGCGGAGAGAACTGGATAACCCGCGTGATAGACAAATCTTTCGCCCGGATGTGAGGCGAGCGGAAGTTCTGCGAGGGCGCGAACCCGTTCCCGGTTGGACAATCGAGGCCGACCGCTCCCGTTACCGTCTCCGTCGATCCAACCCAGCTTCTCCAACGTCTCTCGATGCGCTTGTCGAAAGTAGCTTGGAGCGAACGCGGGATTCATCAATCCGGTTGTATTCGTTAGGCAGTCTCGAATGGTCAGTTGCCGCTTTGCACGGCGAGGAAACATCGGTTCGTCGTAAGACCAAACCTGTAGGTCTGACCATTCCGGCAGGAATTTGGCCACTGGATCGTCTGGAGTCAGGATTCCCCTCTCATAGAGAATGAGCGTGGCAACTCCAGCGATGGGCTTGGTGTTCGAGAACATTCGACCGATCGTGTCCTTCGGTGCTTGCTCTCCGGTCTCTAAGTCCAAGACACCATGCGATTCGAACTGCACGATCTGACCATGTCGAGCTACGAGCGTAACAAGGTGCGGCACCTTTTCATCGTCGACGAACTGTTGCATCGCTGGCGCGATTTGAGCTAGTCGACTCTCGTCGAAACCGAGTTCGCTTGGATTGCCGATTGGCAATGGGGAATTTGACATGCGGGTTCCTGTTGGCGACCTAGAAGGGGTGGGAAAGTCTGCGACGTTTGCTACGAACCGTCAACGGGATTCCGCAACATCGACTCGACGATCTGGGAGACGTCTGGCAATTCCACAGTGCGGGATTCTCGAGAAGCTTCTATTGCCTCGCACAGCAGGCTAAAGGCGACATCGGCATCGTCGTTGACAATCACGTAGTCAAATTCATTGTAGTGGGACATTTCAGATGCCGCCTGCGACATTCGATACGCAATGACTTCGTCGGAATCCTCCCCCCGATCGACAAGCCGTTGCTTCAGTATCTCCAGGCTCGGTGGAACCACGAAAATGCTCGTACTGTTCGTGTAGACCCTTTTGATGCTTCTAGAACCCTGCCAGTCAATGTCGAACAAGACATCGAAGCCTTGTTCGAGCCGTTCTTCGACCTGGTCTTTCGTTGTCCCATAACGCTCGCCGAACACAGTGGCGTGTTCAAGAAACTTGCCAGACCCTTCAAGCCTTAGGAATTCGTCTTTGGTTGCGAAGAAGTAGTCGATCCCGTGTATCTCGTTGGGGCGCGCTTCTCGAGTTGTGGTTGATATCGAAGCGACTAGTCTTTCGTCGTGCTCCAACAGTCGATTTACCAACATCGTCTTTCCGCATCCAGACGGTGCGGCGATGATGAATGGGCGACCGGAGTCTTCTCGAGCGCGTCGGCTCGTCATTCGATGTTCTGCGCCTGTTCCCGAATCTCGTCGACGAAGACCTTCAGGTCGACGGCGAGCGATGCACATTCTGGAGTCTGTGCTTTGGATGCAAGCGTACTGGCCTCTCGAAGCAGTTCCTGAGAGAGGAAAGTCAACCTCCGCCCGATTGGTTCGTCCGTGGACAGTCGTGACTCAATTTCATCGAGATGCACTCTCACTCGCTCCAGTTCTTCGACGTAATCGGCCCGTTGAGCGATTAGAGCTACTTCTTGCGCGATTCGAGTGGCATCGACCTCGACTTGCAGTGCGGCGATACGGTTCTCAAGATTGCCACGAACAGTCTCTATCTGTTCCTGACGCTGTTCCTCCAATTCGGCCACGCGTAGGTTGCAAGAGTTCACCTTTTCGTTTAGGACGGAATTGAGTGCTTCTCCTTCGCGTTGTCGTTCCGCCAGAAAATCGTCCAAGACGGATTGGAAGTCTCTCTTGATCGACTCCTCTAGTCCGCTGAAGTCCAGATTGTTCGAACTATCTGACTCAATCGTTCGATGTAGAGCCATTAAGTCGATTGTGGGCGACAATTTGCCTGGAAGAGCATCCACGAGACTGTCCAGCGAGTTCTTCAATTGGACTGGAATCGCGGTGCTCTCATTGTTGGTCTTGGAGCCGGCAAGTTGAAGTCGAAACACAACATCGACCTTGCCTCGCGAAATGTTCTTCCGCACCATTTGGACTACATCGGACTCCAGCTGGCTCAATGAATCTGGAACCTTCGCTCGAACGTCCAGTCCTCGGTGATTGACCGATCGGATTTCCCAGACATAGCCATCGCCTTCAATGCGGGAAAAAGCGGTCATGGAGTTTGTCATGGCAAGATTCTAGCCTCGTATAATTTTTTGCTCGCTCGACGTTCCAACGGTTAGCGATTGAATACTCCCCAGCGACCGAAAGGACGGCTTCCCGACGAGCTCCGTCCCATCGTTATCCAACGCGGTGTGTCAAGCAATTCCGATGGTTCCGTGCTGATTGAGGTCGGCGAGACCCGCGTGCTGTGTACTGCGAACATACAACATGGCGTACCACCCTTCCTTCGCAATCAAGGTACTGGATGGATCAACGCTGAATACGGGATGTTGCCGGGTGCGACCAACACTCGAACGGATCGAGAGGCTGTTAAAGGAAAGCAGTCCGGTCGAACAGTGGAGATACAGCGCTTGATCGGTCGTTCACTTCGTCAAGCCGTGAATTTGGATCACATCGGTGAGCGAACGGTCCGAATTGACTGTGATGTCTTGCAAGCGGATGGCGGGACGCGTACAGCTTCCATTTCCGGGGCTTGTGTTGCATTGCGAGACGCCCTGGAGAAAATCAATCCCAAGGCGTTTATCGGCTGGGTTGCAGCAGTTAGCGTCGGTATTGTCCATGGGGAAGTTCGGTTGGATCTTGAGTACGCAGAGGACTCACGAGCAGGGACGGATCTCAATGTAGTAATGATGGACAAGCAAGGATTCGTTGAACTGCAAGGGACTGCAGAACGCGACCCGTTCCCGCAACAGGATCTCGACTCGATGATTGCTTTCTCGCGGAAAGGCATCGAAGAGATCTTCGAGATTCAACGCAACGCGAGGGCGGGTTGATGCTAGCGGGAAGCGCATTCATCGCGGACATGGTTCAAGAAGGTGTTCTTGCGTTTGGAAACTTTACCTTGAAGTCTGGAATCAAGAGCCCCTACTTTTTTAACCTAGGGCGAATTTCATCCGGCGAAGCTCTAGGCAATCTCGGCTATGTATTCGCCAAGCGGATTTGTGATCTCAATCTCTCTCCTGATGTCTTGTTCGGACCGGCCTACAAAGGGATTCCTCTGGCGACGACCACTGCGATGTCGCTCTCCGGCATGGGAAAGCAGACAGTCATAGCGTTCAACAGAAAGGAAGCCAAGGATCACGGAGAAGGTGGGTCTCTAGTTGGTGGTGATTTGCCCGCTGCGAAGGTATTGGTTGTGGACGATGTCGTCACAGACGGCACTTCCAAGATTGAAGCCTTCGAAATGATTCGAGCGAACCACGGAATCCCTATGGGTGTCCTAGTCGCATTGGATCGCAAGGAACGTTCCGCTGATGGGAGACGGACCATGCTTCAAGTCCTCGAGGAAAAGCTTGATACCCCCGTGTACAGCGTTGCGACTCTCAACGATATCTTGTCGTACCTGGACTTCAGCGAAGACCACAAGTCACTTGATGCCGTTGAAAGCTACGCCGAAGAACACTGTCTGTTGGATTAGCTTAGCCATCGCGAGCACTTGCCAACACCCGCACGATGAACTGTTCTAGCCCGTGATGAGTGTGCCCACCCCGCGGGCGGTGAAGATCTCTAGGAGTAGCACGTGTTCTACACGACCGTCGATGATGTGTACATTTCCTACGCCATTGTTGATGGCATCCATCGCGCACTTCACTTTTGGAAGCATGCCTCCTGAGACAGTTTCCTGTTCCATCAACTCAGCTAGTTGGGTGGTGGACAGCTCAGTGAAAGTGCGTCCAGATGAGTCTTGCACCCCTGGCGTATTGGTGAGAAGCAGAAGCTTGTCTGCTTTCATTTGGGAAGCCACCGCTTCGGCCACAAAGTCGGCATTGATGTTGTAGGACTCGCCGTCCGGACCTATTCCAATGGGAGCGATGACTGGGATGAATCCTCCATCGGTAAGAGTGTTCAACACAGCGTCGTTGACCTGGTGCACTTTGCCGACGTGACCAATGTCGATGATTTCCGGTTCATGTACATCTTCCGACGAGATGCGCAGTTCCATTTTTCTCGCTGCTATCAAGTCGCCATCCTTACCGGTGACCCCGATCGCTTTGCCGCCATTGGAGTTGATCAGTGAGACGATTTCCTGATTGACGGTTCCACCCAGCACCATTTGGACTACATCCATGGTGGCGGAATCCGTGACCCGCATGCCGTGTACGAATTTGGTCGCGATACCCAAGCGCTCTAAGAGATCGCCAATCTGTGGGCCACCGCCATGTACCACGATTGGATTGAGACCCACCAGCTTCATGAGCACGATATCTCGAGCGAACGCCTCCTTCAGATGAGGCTCGACCATCGCGTTTCCGCCGTACTTGACGATGATCGTTGCCCCGTGGAATTTCTGGATGTAGGGAAGTGCCTCGATGAGAACATGGGCGACTAGGTCTTGCAAATTGTGGTCTTGAGAAGTCATGTGTCAATTTGACCTGCAAGATCGGGAGCAACTCGGGAAATCTGCTCGCTGAACCTTAGACGCACTTTTTCCAAGGCTTCCTCCGAATTGGCTTCAAAGCGCAACGTCAGATTAGGGGTTGTGTTGCTTGCTCGAATCAGTCCCCATGAATCGTCGTAGTCGACTCGTAGACCATCGACGGTCAAGACTTTCCCGTCGAAACTTGCCAACTCTTGAAGTTGGTCGATCACGTCGAATTTTCGACTGTCGGTGGTTCGGATTTCCAATTCTGGTGTCGCGAATCGCGGAGGGAATTCGGCAACTATCTCGTCTAGTGTGTTTGGGGACTTGCTCAGCAACTCGATGAGCCGTGCCGCCGCGTAGAACGCATCATCGAATCCAAACCAACGATCGGCGAAGCAGATGTGTCCGCTGAACTCGCCTCCCAAGGGTGCCTCAAGCTCTCGAATCTTCTGCTTGATGTTCGTGTGCCCGGTCTTCCACATCACAGATTTCCCGCCGAGTGAGGAGATTGTGGAGGGCAGCACGCTCCCACACTTCACGTCGAACACGATTGACGCATTGGGCTGTGCTTGAAGAATTTCTTTCGCATAGATCGCCATCAAGGTGTCGGCGGTAACGATCTTGCCAGTTGAAGTGACCACGCCTAGTCGGTCGCCATCGCCGTCGAATCCGATGCCTAGGTCCAAGTTTCGTGTGCGCACGAGCTCGATGAGGTCTTCGAGGTTCTCCGGTTTGATTGGATCGGGGTGGTGGTTGGGAAACGTGCCGTCCGGCTCGGCGAACAGTGGATGGACTTCACATCCAATTGCCTCGAACAATCTTGGAGCCAACACTCCGGTCACTCCGTTGCCGCAATCCATGCCAACTCGGAGTGTCCGATCTAGTCGAATGTCCGAACAGACTCGTTCGATGTAGTCGTCCACGACGGAAGTTCGGGCGTACGTGCCATCTCCCTCTTGCAGATCTCCCGTAGCAATTCTCGTTCGCAAAGTCTGCAATTGCTCTCCGGCAAATGAGATTCCGTTTAGAACGAATTTGAGCCCATTGAATTCTGGAGGGTTGTGGGATCCAGTTACGACGATTCCCGAACCTGTACCGAAGTGCTCCACCGCAAAATAGAGCACCGGAGTTGGCACGATTCCGATATCGACAGCGTCGATTCCTCCTAAGTTCAGTCCACGTGCCAGCGCTTTCTTCAACTTGTCAGTGGAAAGTCGAACATCTCCTGCCACTAGTACTACCGCTGCACCCCGACGCAGCGCTCGGTTGGCGAATGCTTGGCCGATGAGTTGAACGACATCTTCGGTGAGTTCGTCTTCGACGCGACCTCGAATGTCATAGGCACGAAAGATGTACTCGGGTAATTGGCGATCTAGCGAGTCCGACATCGCAATAGGCTACGAAGTTAGTTTGAAGCGCCGAATTTCAGTCGGCCTCGGCGGTTTCTTCCGTGTTGGTGTTCCGAAGCGATGCCACGGATGAAAGGATCTGGCGGGCGATTTCGAGCTTGTTCTGTTTGGGCAGAGTTTGCTCGCCACTGGCATGGACTATTGTGACCGCGTTTTCTTCGCTATCGAATCCAATGCTTGCATCGGACACGTCGTTGATGACGATGGCATCGATACCCTTGCTCTTTCGTTTTTCTCGGCCGTACTCAAGGACGTTGTTGGTTTCTGCGGCGAATCCAACCACGAAGGGCTTTCGATCAAGCGACGCAACGGTCTTGAGAATATCGTCCGTCTCTTCGAGTTCCAGATGGAAGCGTCCTTCGGGGTTTTCCGTCTGACGTTTGATTTTGGTGGACCGCGCCACTGTTGGACGGTAGTCGGAAACTGCGGCAACTGAGAAAAAGATGTCGCAATCCGAGACGTGGGACATCACCGCATTCTTCATTTGAGCGGAACTGACGACATCGATTCGATCAACTCCCGTCGGTGTCTCTAGACCCACCGGACCGCTCACAAGGGTCACCGAGGCTCCAGCGTCTCTCGCCGCCCGCGCCAGTGCGAACCCTTGTCTTCCAGAACTGGAGTTGCTGATGTAGCGCACTGGATCGATTGCTTCGCGAGTAGGACCCGCTGTGATCAAGACGTTCACTCCACTCAGTCGGTTTGTCACAGCCAAGACATTCGCAACTGCATTGGCGATGTCTGCTGGTTCGCTCATGCGACCCGGACCTATGTCACCGCAAGCCTGGCTTCCATACTCGGGTCCTACTACGTGAACGCCGTCTTCGCGCAATTGGGTCAAATTCCGTTGAGTCGCCGGATGGTGCCACATGGCCTGGTTCATGGCCGGAGCGACCATGACCGGGGACTGACAAGCCAAATGGAGAGTTGTGAGAAGGTCGCTTGCTTTCCCTTGAGCCATTTTCGCCATGAGATCGGCCGTCGCGGGAGCAATCAACAGCAGATCCGCCCAACGCGCAAGCTCGATATGTCCCATAGCTTGTTCGGCCTCTTCGTCCCAGAGGTTGTCTCGTACCCGATTACCAGAGACAGCTGCCAACGTGTGTGATGTGACGAATTTGGAACCAGCGTTCGTGAGTACTGAAATGACCTCGCAGTCCTGTTCAATCAGCCTTCGCACGAGATCTGGGGTCTTGTAGGCGGCGATTCCGCCGCCGATGCCGAGCAAGACTTGTTGGTGTTTCGACATGATTACAAGTGATCCGGGTGGTGTTGGATGGGACTCTCGACCCAGAGGCAGGTTTTTTGGAGGTTAGACAATGGCTCGCTAGAACTAAGTAGCTTAGCCATGCCTTCTATTATGGCTGTAAAGGGAGAAATTTCCATTGCCGTACTGAACGGAACTGCCTTTCTGAATCTTGGGAATTGTTTGTGTAGGTCCAACTATCTCATCGCGGTTCGACTCTGAAGGGAAATCAGTCATGGCCATGCCCGCTTATGCACGACGGGCGAGATGACGAACCTCGCCCGCCGATTGATGTCAATTCGCGAACGAATAGACGTTTCTTGGGTCACCCCAGGAATTCGGTCTGTCCATCACCTCCATTAGGAATCAGTTGCTGTCTTTGTAATCGGCTCATTGACGACTCCATAGCGTAATCTGGCAGTCGCCGATCTCGTGGCCAAAATGCCCGAAGCGTAGTGAGCGGGCATTCGAGGCGACGACCATCGTCCCTCCAGCATCATTTCAATGTCCGAGACTCCTAGTACAGCCAACGTCTGGGCGGACCCCACGCGGAGGGACTGTCCGCTGAATCGGCCCTTCAAGCCGGCTTCTTCGGCCGATGCCTTGATGATGGATCGGATGGACCTCGTTGTCAGATCCGGACCGCAGACTCGATCTCGTCGTGAAAGTCGACGGAAGACCCTGTCATTGGATATTCCTGCACGATCAAGCCAATTCAGAACCAGCGAAGTCGTCTTGGGTCCCAGAATCTTCTTATTGCCGACTCCTTCGGGATCGGTCTTGGATCGGCGTATGGTAAGAATCGAACAGTTCAGTTCCGGAAGGAATTCGATGTCGCGGACATTGATCGCCTGCATCTCGGAGGGTCGAAGCAGTGCATCAGAACCCACTCGGATGAGAGATGCGTTGCGAAGACCGGCCAAGGTTCCTTTGCTCCTTCGCAGCTCCGCAATATGATTGGCTTCCAACCACGATATTCCGGTAACCTGTCCGTGTCCCTGTTTTGGGGATCTACGGATTCCGGCCAGAGTCAACGAGGTTTGAATTCCTATCGGAGAATCCGACGAATCATACTTCGCATGCCAATTGACGGCGGACACTACGAGGGAGCACAGGGACTGGGATAGCCCCGAGGCGTAGAGACTGTCGATACAACTCGCGATGCTTGCATCGCTCAGTTCAAGCTCGTGGTCCTGTAACCACTCGTGCAATCGTCGGAGTGCATACGCGTAGGTATCCTCCGTGTTGGGAGAGAATGCTCGCGCGGCGAGCTTGTTGATAGTGGTGGTTGCCATAGCAACCCTCCGTACTTGAAGAAGAAGCACGGATAATAGCTATGAGGGCACACTCATGCGAGGACGGTCGCAATGTGAGAGCCTATGTTTATTCCTCTAGCTGACACTAGAGGAATAAACATCCTAAACGATTCTTAGCGTAATTGTCAACCCCTTTCTACGATTATCTTGCGATAGCCCTCACGTCCCAGTGATCACAGGTCTCCCGGGGTTTGTTCTGCTTAGGGAGAGATGCGGGATCGCTTCTCTGATCCCTTCCTCGACGAATGAAGACTGTACTTGTCCAGCCGTTGCAAACCGTCAGAAACCTCTTGAAGGTAGGACTTCATCGCTTCCTTCTCCTATTGTCAGCTAGAGGAAACCTGAACGAAGGTAACCGGACGCTCGATTCGTCGTGCCGAACGAGACCCACGTTTGGATTGAGAGAGGGGTTTCTTTCATTCCCGTTGGGAACCCTAACAAAAACTACGACCTTTAGGAGGTTGCAATGAAGACTGTATCAAGTATCCTTTTGAGCATTGCGGTGGCTTTTGTCGTTGTACCGACAATACCTGCGCAAGCTTCGGATTTCTTGCCGCCTGGATTGACCGAGGAAGAGCTCCAACGAATATTGGAGGAGCAGAGTCGTGATTTTGATGGCGATGGGGTAAACGACTACGATGACGATTGCCCAAAAACACCCGGGACATCGTCCTACAGGTACAGGGGATGCCCTGATTCGGACGGGGATCGCGTTTCGGACCAGATTGACATTTGCCCAAACGACACTGACCATAATTCATGCTTGAGCAATCACGGCCTATGGGCATATCCACCACTTGGTGATATCTGGACTTGCAAAGAGCTGGCAGACTGGAGCGATCTGATAAGAAACGCTACGTATATTTTGTGGGGGGTAGTGTCTGCAACCGCTGTTGGTACTGCACTAAGGATTGCTGTAACGGCAGCTGGGAGGGTGGGGCTTGCTCTAACCGGGTCTGCGGCTGGCGGTGGGATTTTGCGGTCGACATCAGCAAAGGCCAATGTGGACATGGTCTACAATAACGTATGCAGATTGCAGATGAACGTGTGAACGTGAGGCCAGTATGAGTTCGGCATGGGTATTGTCTATGGGGTCTATGCCGGTTATAACTGGCGGCGTGATCATCGTATGGAGTGACAACCTTGTGGAACAGGTTGTTTTTTCCATATTGACAATACTCATTGCCGCATTTTGTATTTGGCGTGCTTTAACGATTTCGCGCGAGACTCGGACGCGACAAGACAATGTGGCATCTGACGAGTAAATGGAGTAGCAACAGTTCAGTTGATGACACACTATAAGCCAACTCCAAGCCATAGTCTTCGACGCAGAGTCTCATGTCTTGCAGAAATGGATTTGCTTGGAGATTGACGATCGATTGCGCGGTCAAGTTGGCAATTATCCGTTCGCTTGACCGCGTCACCAGATACTGGATATTGTTGCAAGATCTGGATTCAGCGCACGTTTTGAAGACACTCGCTAAGGATGAGTCTAGTGGTTGTTGGGTAACTGCGCTTCGCTTCCCGACTCAGTCCACGAACAGGTGTCGCAGCAGACTGTATTCCTCCGGGAAGCACTGGTCCGTGGTTGGTCTAGCATCCCTGCACAAGGCGATGCCGCCATAGAGGTCCCAAGCTCCCGATTGCATTGCCCGATCCCCCACGGTCGGCTGACGACCGCCAGCTCCACGTTTGGGAGACAACTCGGAAAGTGTGCTTTGGACACATATGTGTTCGCGGGTCGTTCAGATCGCCCCCGCTTCCAACAAACTGGTCTTTGACTTACTTCCGTTTCCTGGCGCGTAATCGGGCCAGACGTTCAAGAGTGAGTAAGAATACGCCAGAATCTGTTCGACGAGCGCATTGAGAGTCTTTACGGTGCGGCGCGATTATGCTATAAAGTCGCGCCTTGATCGGTAGTTTCGAATCCTATGAGTCAAGTTTGCCAAGTCACTGGCAAGAGACCGCTTAGCGGCAACAACGTCTCTCACGCCAACAACGCGACAAAGCGTCGGTACTTGCCGAATCTGCACAAGCATCGCTTTTGGGTTCCAAGCGAAAACCGATTTGTCAAGTTGCGTGTATCCGCCGCTGGTATCCGCCTTATCGACAAGAAGGGAATTGAAGTCGTCTTAGCAGAAATGCGCGAACGAGGGGAGCAAGTCTGATGAGAGAGAAAATCAAACTGGTGTCGAGTGCCGGTACGGGTCATTACTACACCACGGACAAGAACAAGCGCACGACTCCGAACAAGCTCGAGTTCAAGAAGTACGACCCGGTCGTTCGCAAGCACGTTCTGTACACCGAAGCGAAAGTCAAGTAGATCCCCGAACTTCCCGAAGTCGAAACGACCCGAATTGGTGTAGCCACTCGTTTAGAGGGGCGAACACTCCTCAGGCATGATGTAAGGAACCCGCGACTGCGCTGGCCGGTCGCTATTCCCGACAGCATTTTGAATCAGCGACTCTTACGAGTCGAGCGACGGGCAAAGTACCTCCTACTCCGATTTGTTCCGGGCACGCTCATCATTCATCTTGGGATGAGCGGTCGTCTGAATGTCGTGCCGGATCATCTCGCCCCGCAAGCTCACGATCACGTGGACTTGGTCTTTTCCAATTCCGAGGTATTGCGTCTCAACGATCCTCGGCGATTTGGGAGTGTTCTTTGGCAACCACGCGATACGCAGCACAAGTTGTTGCAGGACTTGGGGCCTGAGCCGTTGTCAGAGTCTTTTACCAGCGACTATCTGTATTCAGCGTTGCGCGGAAGAAAGATGCCCATCAAGTCTCTGATCATGGACTCGCATGTCGTAGTAGGGATCGGCAACATCTATGCGAACGAAGCGTTGTTCCGTTCAGGAATCCGCCCGCGTCGGAGCTGTCGTCGAGTCGGTCGGGCCGAAACAAGCACTCTGGTTGATGCCATCAAGACAACTCTGAAGGAAGCCGTCGAAGCCGGTGGAACGACCTTACGGGACTACTTTGACGTCGAGGGTGAACGAGGGTACTTCGAGATCAAATTGCTCGTATACGGCAGAGCTGGCTCACCATGCCTGCAATGCGGAACGACGATCAAGCGGGTAAATCTGGGCCAGCGCCAGACGGTCTACTGTCCGAATTGTCAGTCCTAACAGTCTAGGAACTGTTGCGATACGACTGAGTGAGGTGGGCGGCAACCTTCGGGTGAACAAACGCCGAGATATCACCTCCCAGCGATGCAATTTCTCGAACCCGCTTCGACGACAGAAACGACCATTGGCTCGCCGTTGGTAGTAGCACATACTCGATTTCCGGATCGAGGTGGCGGTTCATTTCCAACATCTGAAATTCGTAGTCGTAGTCGGTGAGCGTTCGCAGCCCCCGCAAGATGAAACGCGTGTTGTTGCTGCGCACGAAGTCGACGAGAAGCCCGCTGAATTTCTTGACTTCGACTCTGTCTCCAAACTCAGCCAACGAAACGCGGCACAGTTCCACTCGTTCGTGGAACCTCGTGTCGGTTTCCTTGTCGACCGAAGTTCCGATGCCAACGATCACTTTGTCAAATAGATTCAGTGCCCGCTCAACCAGATTTGCATGTCCGTACGTGAACGGATTGAAACTGCCCGGATAGACGACGGTTGTCACAACGTTCCAGTTCCCGCGATTCGGCGCCAATATGTTACTAGGCTCCCATGGCTTCAAAGTCCGTCACAATCGGCTCTCGCGGCGACGCTGACGAGAACACGACCGTTTGTCCTGCGACGGTAGCTCGGGTAATCCAACTCTCAGGTTAGGTGCGCCTCTGCAGTGTCAAATCAGGGGTGGCATTTAGGCCAAATCGATTTCGTTCACAATAGCCATAAGCAACTCGGCGGTCTCGATGCCCGCGTTAAGACGTCCCAACCCACTGACGTGAATAACTCTGTGGAGCTGCAACAAAGCTCGGTCGAAATCAATGGATGCCGCTTGGCGTACTTCCACACCCAACGAGCAATTCCAGCCGAACAGACGATCTTGATGGTTCACGGAATGGGCTGTCACGCCCGAGTCTGGGATGCAACCCTTCGAGCTCTTACTTCTTCTTGCGCCGTCATTTGCGTCGAACTGCGTGGACATGGTCGTTCCGAAAAAAGAGGGCCGTACAGATGGGACTCGCTAGGTCGAGACCTCTGCACTTTCATTCGGACACTCGAACTACGCTCGATTACAGCGGTAGGACATTCCTTGGGAGCGCATCTGCTTTTGCAAGCCGCAGCGATTCTCAGTACTCGCTTCGACGCGCTTTTGCTCTTGGAACCGGTCGTTCTCGATCCTCGGGCCTACAGTGCTCCGCAGTTGTTCGACGCTCCCGAGGAGCATCCGTATGCCAGCCGAAAGGCCGTTTGGAATTCTCCCGAAGAGTGGTATCAGGCGATACGGGATCGAGAGCCGTTCAAGTTGTGGAACACCGAAGTGCTCTGGGATTACTGTCGCTACGGCTTAGAAGAAACCGCAAATGGAATGTATCAGTTGTGTTGCCCTCCGCTGGTGGAAGCGGAGATCGCATTAAGTCGTGCAGCAGCTGGAATCCACTCGTTATTGGATTCTGTCGAAGTGCCAGCTACGGTTGTACGTGCCGAAGTCGCATCGGGTGGACGACACCCGATGGATAACATTCACTCAACGACGTGGACGAAATTAGCGGATCACTTGCCGCAGGGAACGGACAAGTACCATCCGGAGCTAACCCACTTCGTACCGATGCAAAGCCCAGAGTTCGTTGCACGAGAACTGAACGAGCTAGTCGTCCACTAGATGGAAGTTGCTAGGGAGGCCAAGCGCGTAGCGCAGCTGACCTCCGAAACGAGTTTGTTTTTTGGACTACAGCTAGCTGTCCAAGTACGAAACGAGGTCGCCAAGATTCTTGAAATACGCAAATTCCTCAGCGGGAACTTCTCTTCCGAACTCCTTGGATACCGACTTCAGGAAGGCCAGTGCGTCCGTCGATGAAATGTCCGAATCGGCAAATGCTCGCTCGAAGTCTGGTTCGCGGTCATCCAGATAGTTTTGAGCCAACGCTGCAACTCTCTCTCGTGTTGATGCCATCTATCAAGTCCTTTGGTGGGTAAAGATTGTGTGGGTAGATTATAGGAAACTGATGCTCTGGAAGCCTATCAACGGAACCGCTAGCCGAATTGATCATTTTCCCCGATTGCAAGAAGGAAGTCTCGCTTTGAATGCAACTGGAGCTTGCTCAGAAACTAGGATTGCAGAGTTGCGACATTGGCGCTCTTATGTAGCACCGGGTGTAACTGGCCTAACAATTTGTTAGAATACACGACAACTAGCTGATTTGACGATGAAAAATGAATCGCAAGGAATTCTCAACCTGGCTGAGCCAGTACGACCGGCTGACGGAGTCCCAGAAAGCGCGTCTTCGGGAAGTGGCGAGAGAGGACGAGGGGTCGGTTCCCGAAGCGCTTCGATCCCGCGAAGCCGAGCTTGACGAAGCCCGCGTCTGCATTCACTGCGGATCGAAAGGCGTCGTGCGCAACGGCAAGAGAGCCGGCCTGATTCGCTTCCGATGCCGATCGGAAAGCTGCGGTCGCACCTTCAACGCCCTCACCGGCTCCAACCTGAAGAACATGCGTCTTCGAGGGAAGTGGACGCTCTACGAGCAGTGCCTGCGCGATCGGCTGCCATTGCACGAGGCCGCGAAGCGGTGCGGAATCAGCTACCGGACGGCGTTTCTGTGGCGTCATCGCTTTCTGGCGAATCTCGACGGATCCGACAAGCTGAACGGGGTCGTCGAGATGGACGAGACCTACTTTCGCGAAAGCTGCAAGGGGGAACGAGCTCTGAGCAAGCGCAGGAAGCCGAGGAAGCGCGGGGTCGGGAAGCGTCCTTCGGAGGCCGACGACGCGGTGCAGCTTCCCGTGCTGACCGCAGTGGCCCGAGGGGGAGGCACCCGTGCCTGGCTGCTGCCGACCACGGAGGAGGACGCCGTGCGACTCTCGATGAGAGCGTGGCTGAATCGGGACTGCGTGCTCGTGACGGACGGGCATCCCAGCTACCGGGCTGCCAATCGGAAACTCGGACACCATCACGAGTCGCTGAACCAGCGTCGCGGCGAATGGAAGCGGGGCAGCTTCCACCTCAACACCGTCAACAATCGGCACGAGGCGATGAAGAGCATCTGCAACCGTCGTCACAGGGGCGTGTCCACTCGATACTTCGACAACTACGCGTCCTGGCTCATGTGCAGCGAGTTTCGAACGGACAAGACTCACGATCCGCAGCTGTTCCAAGTCGAATCAGACGTTCAAACACCGATAGATACATAAGAGCGCGACATTGGCTACTCGCCGCCAATGCTTCGTCGTTCGTTGACTCTTGACATGCACTTGACTTGGTGGAGCTCATTTGCCGAACTCGATGGAATCTCGGTCTTCCATGTGGACTTGGCAGAAGATCCTGCTCGCGAGAAGCAAGCCTACTTCCTATTGGACGTTGAGGAGCGTGCTCGTGCACGGAGGTTTCATTCCCAGAAAGCCCGCAGGCAGTTCATGTTGTGCCGTGCTGCGCTACGAGCGAAGCTTTGCGACTATCTGGGTTGCGAGCACGGAGATCTGAGAATCAGTTTGGAACGCAATGAGAAACCGCAAGGCTTCGTCTGTGACCGACCGACTAACTTGCAATTCAATCTGAGTCACACAAATGGCCATGGACTAATTGTGGTGGCTCAACAAGGGCGTGTAGGAGTTGACATCGAAAATAGAAATTTCCGACATAATCCTGAAGGAGAGATAAGAATGGTTTTTTCGCCTACCGAACGCTCAATATTGAAACGAACCGAGTCCTGTAGGAAAGTAGAGGTGTTTTTGAGGCTTTGGACGATGAAGGAATCTGTTATAAAAGCGACGGGAGAAGGATTCAGGGCGGACACCACAGCGTTCACAGTTCCCGAGTGCCTGATTCACGGTGGCCGCCGATCAAAGGCGCGGTTCGAAAGTATTCCATCCGTTCAATGGGAGCTGTTCAACTTGGAGAATGAATCTTTTGTGGCAGCGGTCGCTCATGAAGTCGTTGAGTGACATGTCTTAGCGGATTGATTGGGAACAGCGATGACAGATCCGGTTTGGAGGGTGCCTGAACCTATTACGGTATGTGAAGTTGAGCTTGACGAGCGTTCGGCAACAATTGTGCGACGACATGGCAATCCCTCAGGTCGTCGTCTATTGCTCAGCCACGGGAACGGATTGGCGATTGATCTCTACTATCCGTTCTGGTCCTTGCTTGAGAGAGACTTCGAGCTATTCGTCTACGACTTGAGAAATCATGGCTGGAACGCTCTCGGTGACGAAGAGGACCACAACGTGTACTCGTTTGTCGCTGACCTGGAGGTCATCTTGACGTCGATCGAGGCAGAGTTTGGTGCGAAGCCGTTGATCGGAGTCTTCCACTCGCTGTCCGCGCTTATCGCTTTGCTTCACTCGTCTTCGTTGTTGCTATCGAAAAAAATAGACCGCAAGAGCCATGGGTTTGATGCACTGTTTCTCTTCGACCCTCCGTTACATCGCCCACCGGGAGATCGTCTGGAGTTTGATGCTCAGGTCGACAGGAATGCACGAGCTACTCGCCGCCGTACATCGAAGTTCGACACGATCGGTCAATACTTGGAGATACTGAACTTCTTTCCCACTTTCTCCCGCTTTGTACCCGGTGCCCGAGCTCTCATGGCACAGTCGACTTTGAAGAAATCGGAGTCTTCCACAGGCTTTGAACTCCGGTGTCCGCCAGCATATGAAGCCAGAATCCACGAGTTTGTACGAGCATTTGCCGACGAAGCGGACTTGGACCAGCTTCCGTGTCCAACGAGAATCTTGGGAGCCGATCCATTGCTTCCGTTTTCTTACCTACCCACGGTGGATCTCACGGAAGTGTTAAGTGTCGATTTTGATTTTCTGCCAGACACGACCCACTACATGCAAGTGGAGAAACCGGAAGAGTGTGCCCAATGTATGCGGACTTTCATCGAAGGCCTTAATCTCGATCCGGTTGAATCCTAGCTGTCGAACCAGAATCTCTTTCGATCAAACGGATACGTTGGCAAGCTGACGCGACGTCTTGACTCACCGGCAAACATGCCGCGCAACTTCAGCGGCAAGCCGGACTCGTACGCCTGCTTGGCTGCGAGTGCCAAGGAAGCGTCTTCACCCGCACAAGTGAGAATTACCTTGTCCGATTCGATGTGTTCAGAATCGGAGAGTTCCGAACTGTCTCCGATTGCGCCTACATGAGGTGCGATCGCCAGGACTCTCTGACCACCCGACTCGCGAACTGCTGATAGATCTCGTTCTGCAATCGCAGAAGTACTTTGCTGTGCTGTTTCGAGTAGCTTGCCCACTTCGACTGCGGACATCACCGGTGCGTGACTCTCGCTGTCAACAAGCACCGTTTTGGGCACGTTGATACCGCTCGCGTCGCTGATAAGGTCACTGATGTCCTCACCGCGTCCCATGGCGACTGCCAGTTCCAGACCTTGTTCAAGACTTATCGAACCAGCAACGCAGCATGCGGCGAGAGAACCAATATTCCGTCCTAGAACTGCCGAAGGCCGTAGGCCGAGGCTGTGCCAGAACGCCGAAACTGCAAGTTCAATCACGAAGGTTGTGATCGAAATCGTCAGCTTCTGATCTTCTGAAGCTGGATCCTGCATTGCGTCGATGAGCGAGATGTCCGTTTGATCGAGTAGCAGATCGTTGCAGTAGTCAACAACAACCTTTACCAGCGATTCTGACTCGTAGAGACTTCGGCCGACGAGAAGCCAATCGCTATCAGCCCCCGAAAAGACGAATGCCGTATTGGAGTCAGCAGCAAGATTAACGTTAGCAACCTGGTGTGTGCCTGCAGCAACGTTGCGCAAATTCTTGAACATCGATTCGAAGTCAGAGAACAACACTCCATGACGAAAATCGAAACCAGTTCGACCCACTGATGCAGTCCAGGCGACATCTGCGAGTATGGCAGCCAACTGGGTCTCTTCAAACCCATCCACAGACAAGCCGTCGAACCACTCGAGGTAGTTGTTCGCCATCTTCATTACAGCTTTGGGAGTCCTACCAGAGAGCGGCAGCAACCTCATCTTGTGAACATCCGATGTGCACTCGATATCGGCAAAATCCAATTCGCTGTCGAACTGCAATGGATCGAAATGCACCGGAGTGGCCCTACCGAATCTGACACCGACACCGTCGGACTCGATGGTGGTTTCTGGTAATTCCGCACCTTGAACGATCAGATGCGCGTTGGTGCCCGACATGCCGAAGGCACTGACAGCACCAATAGGCGGTTCTTCGCCCCCTGGCCATTCGACGGTTGTTCGATTCACGTCGACTTGAAGCTCTTGCCAATCAACTTGCTGATTCAGTTGCTGAAAGTGGGCTTGCCCCGGGATTCTTCCGTGTGCCATCGACAAGACCAGTTTGATGACTCCAGCAACCCCGGCGGCCCATTCAAGATGTCCGATGTTCCCCTTGACGGATCCCAACAACAGCGGGTCTTCGCGTTCACGCTGCTTCGTGTACACCGATGCAGTCGCCTCGATCTCGATCGGATCGCTCATGGTCAGACCGATCGCATGTGCTTCGACGAAAGCAACATCGTCGGGGTCGCGTCCGGACTTGCCGAGTGCATCACGCATCACTTGCTCTTGTGCATTTCCGTTCGGGACGGTAAGTCCTGCACTCGCGCCGTTCTGGTTAACTGCAGATCCGAGTACCGATGCCCAGATCGGATCACCGTCTCGCTGAGCTTCGCTGGGACGTTTGAGCACCAATATGCCGCAACCTTCACCTCGCATGTAGCCGGCTGCGTTCTCATCGAAGGGCAAGCACTGGCCGTCGGTTGAAAGCAATCCAAGCTCGCGATGGAAGCGCATGATTGAAGGAGAAAGGAGAGCGTTGGCACCGCCTGCGAGAGCAAGATCGACTTCGCCACACTGCAACGCTTTGGCTCCTTCATGAATGGCGGCCAACGAAGATGCGCAAGCCATGTCGAAGGAGATGGCGGGACCGGTCAACCCCAACACATACGCGATGCGACCGGTAGTCATACCGGAGGAGGTACCCAGAAAACTGTCATCTCGCCCATTGGCATTGACAACATCGCGATACTCGCTGCCACCTAGACCGATGTAGAGCCCTACTCGAGCTCCTCGCAGTTCAGTCGGATCGATTCCTGCGTTCTCGATAGCCTCCCAGCATGTTTCCAAGAGCATTCGTTGGCGAGGGTCCATCCCTCGAGCTTCAATGGTGCGGATCCGAAAGAACCCGGCATCGAATCCGTCAATGTCGTCGACGAAACCGCCTGTTCGGGCATAAGGTTCGTTTGCGCTGACATCTCCAACGATTCCACTCCACCGGTCGCTGTCATCGCGACTCGACCTGATGCCGCTTACGCCGTTTTGCAAGTTGCGCCAATAGGTGGCGTAATCATTTGCCTTTGGAAAGCGACACGCCATTCCGATCACTGCGATTTCAGTTCCGGATTCAGTTCCCGGTTCGGTAGCGAACTCGGCTGAGTTAGTCTCGGGCGCAGCTCCGTCTTGTAGTTCGTTGGAGAAATACGCCGACAGAGCCTGCACGTCGGGATAGTCGAACACTACGGTGCGAGGGATTGACAATTCACCTTCAAACACTCGAATGAGCCGATTTCGAAGCTCGACTGCCATCAGGGAATCCATGCCGAGGTCGAAGAATCCGACGGTCGGGGAAGGAGGAGACGGGAGCCGCAGAATGGATTGAACTTGATGCTGGATGTAGGCAATCAAGGATTCGGTGCGAGATTCGGTGTCTTGAGTACGGAGAACTGCAACATCCAGATTGGCAAGTTCGGATTCGGTGTCCTCTTCGTCGTCAGCTTGGAACATTTCGTTCAGAAACATCGGTCGCCGGCTGAGACTCTTGTCCAGCACGTCCCAGTCAACAGACATGGCTGCGGGGTTGCGCAGATCCTGCGAAACAATGTGATCCAGAGTTCGAATCCCGACTTCTGGAGAAATCCAACCTGTACCGGTCGTCTCCAACTGCGTGGCGATCCTTTGACGTTGCTCGGCAGCCTCGCCGATTTCCGACCAGGCTCCCCAGGCTATGGATTGTCCAGCGAGTCCCAAAGATCGACGGTGTGCGGCCAGTTGATCCAAGAAAGAATTTGCTGCCGCATGATTCGCCTGACCGGCGTTACCCAATACGCCCGTGGCACTGGAGAACAGCACAAACAAGTCCAGATCAAGGTGTTTGGTTCGTTCGTGTAGACGCCAAGCCCCCAATATCTTCGGCCACAGCACCTGCTCGTATCGTTCCCAAGTTTGATTGGGCAGTGCACCATCGGACAACACTCCGACACTATGAATTACGCCTCCAAGAGGTGGCATGTCCTGCTCGACTTCATCGAGCATCGAATCGATGCTCTCGACATGCGTAACGTCTGCAATCCGTTCAACTACTTCAATTCCCCGAACACGCAATTCCTCAATTGATTCGATCGCGTCTTCGTCAGGCGCTCTGCGGCCGTTAAGAACGATGTATCGCGCACCGCGTTCTGCAAGCCAGTCCGCTACCGAGCAGCCGATCCCACCAAATCCGCCAGTTATTAGATAGGTGCGATCACTCCTCAGTGATCCGTGAGTCAGAGGTGGAAATGTCAGAACCAACTTGCCGATGTGGCGTGCGGAACCCATGTATTGCAATGCTTCGACGATCTCGGTGATTGGCCATTTGGAGTGATGTAGGGCGCGCAATTCACCGGTCTTGAACCGATCTATCAGATTTCGAAACGTGCGACCGGTCTCCTCCGGTTGTTCACGCTTGAGTTCGTCCAGCGACACTATGTGATAGTCCACGTCCGGACGGATCTGTTCCATTTCTTGCGGAGTGAGAATGTTGAGACGACCAATTTCAATGAATCGTCCGTTCGGTGCGAGACTGCCGAGACTTGCATCGATAAAGCCCTCACTAGTAAGGCTGTTCAGAACGACGGTTGCCCCATTGCCTTCGGTCACGGATGCGACACCCTCGCGAAAACCCAACGATCGGCTGTCGAGAACGTGTTCGAGTCCCAATGAGCGCAAGAAGGCTTGCTTGGGTCCGCTTGTCGTGGCAACCACTTGGCCGCCCGCGGCTTGAACGAGCTGGATGGCAGCCAGACCCACACCGCCAGCCGCTGAATGAATCAGTACCAGATCACTGTCGGTGAGCTCCGCCAGATCGAATGAAATTGCCGCGGTGGAGAAAACGATGGGAAGTGTTGCGAGTTCGTGGAACGTCATTCCATCGGGTGCGCTTGCCACTAGACCTGCATGTGTTGTGATCTCCGGTCCAAACGTTCCGAAACCCATTCCGACAACACGTTCGCCGACGGTGAATTCACCCACGTCAGGACCGAGTTCGGTCACGTAGCCTGCAAATTCGAGACCGAGCGATGCATTGGGAACCTGTGCACCCAGCGCAACCAGGACATCCGAAAAGTTCAGTCCGGCCGCTTCAACACGCACTCGAAGCTGACGGCCAGCAAGGGGCTCTCGTTCCTGTGCGAGCATCCGCACGTTCTGTAGCGATCCATCCTCGCCAGAGGAAATAATCCAGTCGGGGTTGCTGGGCAGAGTGAGTCGTGAAGAGTCTTCCTTGGCGGCAACCAAACGCGCGACATTCCGTGCAGCGCCTCGGTAGGCAATGTGGTCTTCATCGTCGGGATCCAGCACTTCAGCGAACAGCGAATCGAAGGAGTCGTTGATGGGATCCAGATCCACCATTCGGGGAGTCAGAAACGATGCTTCCAGGTCAACGACCTTGCCGAATCCCCAAAGTGCAGAACCTGCGATCTGGCCAGTTTGCTCGCGTTCCAGCACTTGTGCACCGCGAGTTATGAACCAAGTTCCATTGGCAGGACTCACCCCGGCTTCCATCAGCGCTTGCGTGAGCCTCAATGCGCTGCCGGTTGCATCTTTGACGTCTGCAGCGATTTCGGCAGTGGTTGCATCAACCGCGTGGCCATCAAGTGCACGGAGGTGCAGAACGCCTCGGAGCGGTGCCTCTTGCGAGAGGGATGAAAGAATGTCGGGCAACTCGCCGTGAGATACGTACTCAACGGCTTCATGGCCCTTGACTGAAGAGTCCGCTCCGTCAGATGTAACGACCACAGACTGGTTCAACGACTTCAGTTCTTGAATCAGGCGATCGGAGACTGTGCCTGAATCCGGCTCGACTACCCACGTGCCGGGATTCAAGAGCAATGTATCAGGTGCTCGAGCCACTACCGTGCCCGAACCCAGAGGTCCGGATTCATCTGAAAGTGTCTCACGACCAAACACTCTGGAATCGACGAAGCCGGCATCTGCGAGGGCGGCAGTCCACATCTCCGGACTTGCCAGAGCATGGTTCTTGCGGTACGCATCGTTGTAACGCCACCATCCATCCAAAAAACCGAAAGTGAGGTCTTGCCATGCTCGTCCGCGGAGTGATTCGAGCGCAATCAACATGCCTCCTGGAACCAGCAGTTGTCTGCAGTGACTCAACGTCTCGAATAGATTCCGAGTAGCGTGCAGTACGTTCGCTGCGATCACGATGTCGTAGTAGGCATCGTCGAAGCCTTGCTCGTTGGGATCGTTCTCTATGTCGAGCGCTCGGTACTCGATATCGATTCCTCGCGCTGCAAAGTTGCGCTCGGCCTCGCCGAAGAATCCGGCGGATATGTCGGTGTATGTGTATTCCAGTTGTGTGGATGCAAGTTGATCGAACACAACCTCGGTGGTCGCTCCCGTACCTGCCCCGACTTCGATCACGCGTAGTAGCCGATCATTCGGCAAATCGGCTATGAGCTCGGCAATCACATCTCCGAGCAATTGGTTGCCTGCAACTGACACGGCGGCAGTCTTGTAGAAGTCCGCTGCCCCAGAATCGTCTTCCTGAAAGAGAAGTGCGAGAGGATCTTCGTTCCCGGTCAGCAACTTGATCAGATTGGAGCCGAATCGGCTCAACAGCGTCATTTCGTACATCCCGTGGGGATGTTTAGCTTGCAATTCGCTCAAGAGAGCTTCGGGGAGCGCAAGCTGCTCCGGGAGAGGTTCTCCTTTGTCGATCAAGACCTTGAATTCGGTTTCGCTTTCTTGACTCAAGACTCCCGCTTCGCTCAGCATGCGCAAGATGCGTCTGATCAGTTTCTGATGGGTGGGCAGGATTCCCAGCTCAGCGATCAGTTCGTCTGTGTGAATTTCCGCTCCGCGATTTCGATCAAGTCCGCCTGCATCGAGTGCGGAGACGACCCAAGACTGTGCCAACCTCTCAAGATCCTGGAGAAGCGAATAGCGTTGTTCAGGAGTCACCCCCTGTGCACTCAAGTAGTCAAAGAAAGGATCAATTGAGGAATCCAGTTTGGATAGGGCGGGGAGAGGATGCCTCTTGCGCGCAATTGCAGGGTGCTGCACATCTCGCCATGCGATCTCGTAGATCAGATCGGAAGGTTCTTCGATTGAAGACAACAAAGACGACCGTGTGGCACGCTTAACGGTAAATCCTTCTAGCTGAGCGATTGGTCGACCTGAACGATCAAAGATTGACAGGTCTCCGCTCAGCGCTTCGGGCACACCATCGTTCGTCGGTTGTGTTGCGGCTCCAATTGGGTCTCTCAGTTGTGCATGGCATCGCACGGTCGGTGGAAATGCTGCAAAGACTGTTAGACGTTCCCAACCGAACGGAATGTACGTTGCTCCTTCTCCGACACCGGAAGACTCGCGGGCTGCGGACAGAACTTGAAAGCATGCGTCGAGCATCAGCGGTTGCAAGTCGACTCCCTGCATGATGTCTTCGTCGCGCAGACTGATCTCTGCAACGGCTTGTCCCGAGCCGGACCACAGACTTCGGATGTTGCGAAACGGCAGTCCGAGCTGAATCTGCGTAGTTGCCTTCTTGCGGTAATACTCGGCGATGTCTTGCGCGTCCAGCTGCGCAACGATCTCAGTCAGATCAGGCAGTTCCGAAGCGTTGGATTCCGATTCGTTTCGTGCAAGTTGTCCAGTCGCGTGAAGTGTCCATTGATTCTCTTCCGAGCCCTTGCTGTAGACCTCGAAAGACTGTTGGTTCTCGTCGTCCGGCTCCTTGAGAACCGTTTGCACTCGCCGAGATTCTTCCTTCTCGTCCTCGTCGGAGTCCTTGAGCATCATGGGGTTGTGCAATTGCAAGTCGGAGACTATTGAGTTCGATGGCGAATCTATTCCTGCGCAAGCCATCGACCCAAAGACCGCACCTGGAACCAGCACTTGACCAAAGACACGATGCTCGGTCAGCCAATCCGGATCCGGAACGCTGAACTCGGTTTGGAACAACGTGTCGCCGAAAGGGGTCTCCAACTTCGCGCCCAACAATGGGTGGTCGGTACCGCTGGATGAACGACGCTTCCGAGTTTGCACCCAGTGTCTGCGTCTTTGAAACGGATAGCCGGGGATCTCGATTTTGCGTCGATGCTCTCCCACGAACAAGCCTCGAAAATCGATGTCGAACCCTGCTTCGTAAGCGGCTCCGACCGACTCAATAAATCCCCCGTCGGTGGGGATTTCGGGTCGATCTTCTCTCGGCATCCGCAAGCTGGCCAGGACGGTTGGAACGACATCGCTGGTTTCGGGCCAGCACATTTCTGTCATGGGGCCAAGAACTGAGTTGGGTCCGATTTCGAGCACCGCATCCACACCTAGCTCTGCAATTGCCGCCACACCGCTTCGATAGGCGACGCTGTTTCGAGCATGCCGCTTCCAGTATTCGCCGTCGAGAAGGGTTCCGTCTTCAACCAATTTGCCGGACAAATTGCTAACGAGTGGCAGTGCCGCGGTTTGCACATTGAGCTTTGCAATTTCTGCGGCAAGATCGTCGAGGATGGGTTCGACAAGTGCACTGTGATATGCAGGACTCTTCTTCAGTCGGCGGACCCGTACTTGTTCCTCCTCGAATTTCTGGACAAGCGGCTCGAGTTCGTGTTCGTAACCGCTCAACGCTTGGTGTGCTCCGTTTAGGGCGGCGAGGCTAATCCCGACTCCATTGAGTTGGTCGTTGTACTCGTCGACTCGCTGTCGCAGTTCGTCTTCTTCCAAGAACACAGCAGCCATTGCGCCGGGCCCCGGAAGCTGACTCATGAGCCTTCCACGGGCTGATGCAAAACGACAGCCGTCTTCAAGACTCCACACTGCCGCTGTACGCGATGCCGCGATTTCGCCAAGACTGTGGCCCAACACAACGTAGGGTTCTACACCGATACTTCGCCACAGATCGGTCAAGGCGCACTCTACGGCATAGATGCAAGGCTGAACCCATTGGGGATCTTCCAAGTCCGTCGCATCGCCACCAGTACCGAATATTCGGTCGATGAGCGAAGTTTTCCGTTCACTCTGAATAACCGCTTCGCATCGATCGATCACGTCTCGGAAGACGGGCTCGCTCTCGTAGAGAGCTCCTCCCATTCCAGCCCACTGGCTGCCTTGCCCGGTGTATGCGAAGGCGACTCTGGACGGTTGTGACGATGGAGGAGTTGAGTCCAGAGCAGACAAGCTCTGCAGCTGTTCGCTCAACGAATCGCTACCTTCGAAGATCAACGCCTTTCGATAGTTGAAGTGACTTCTGCCCACACTTGCAGTCCAAGCAAAGTCCAGTGCTCTCTCGTCTCGGTCTTCGTTCTGAGCGCTTGTTGGGTCCACTCGCTCCCAACTGGCATAGGAATCACCTAGCTCGCACAACGCTTCTGGTGACTTGGCCGATACAGGCATCAAGCGTTTTCGCCGAACAGTGGTGGATGGATCCAGTCGAATACGCTCGCCGACACCTTGTGGTCGGACGCCTACGTACTGTGTACTTCCGGCGATGTTCTGAATGCCGTTGGCAAGGTCTTCTGCTGAAACCGTCGCGCCGTGTCCCTGCAGTATTACATGTGCATTGGTCCCTGAGAATCCAAAGGAGTTGATTCCCGCATGTCGTTTTGCGACGGCTTTGTCTGGCCAGGGTGTTTGCTCAGCCGTGACACTCACCGGTAGTCGATCCCACTCAATCGCCGGATTCGGCGTCTCAAAATTGAGATGTTTGGGAATCGTTCCAAACTTCATCGCCAAGGCTGTCTTGATCACCCCTGCAACACCGGCAGCAGGCTCGAGATGGCCCATATTGGTCTTGACTGACCCGATTAGCAGAGGTTGTTCCTGACTTCTTCCGCTACCGTAGATCTCAGCAGCGGCATTGATCTCGATCGGATCACCGACAGGTGTTCCCGTTCCGTGCGCTTCGAGATAATCGATGTCGGTTGGTTTTAGTTCCGCCTGTTGTAAGGCGGACAAAATGACGGCCTTTTGAGCACTACCGCGCGGTACGGTCAAGCCTTCGCTGGTGCCGTCTTGATTGATCGCGGTAGACGCAACCACCGCCCAGATGTGATCTCCATCGCGTTCGGCATCTTGGAGTCGTTTGAGGACAACAATCCCACACCCTTCTCCGCGAACGTAACCGTTTGCTCTTGCGTCGAATGTCTTGCAGCATCCATCCGGCGACAGCATGTTGGCATTTGCCCGGAGTTCGGTCAGCTTTCCCGACAGAACAAGCTGGACTCCGCCTGCGAGCGCAACATCAGTCTCACCGAGCTGCAGCGCAGCTACTGCCTGATGCATTGCGACCAATGAAGACGAACATGCCGTATCGACGGTCATCGCGGGTCCTTCGAAACCCAAAGCGAAGGAAACTCTGCCAATGGCCGTGTTGAGCGAAGTTCCAGTGATCGTGTACAAGCTGGAGGCTGGTTGCGAGGTGTCGGCTCCGCCGAGAATTAGGTACCGATAGTCGTTGTTACTCATGCCGGCGTAGACTGAAGCCGATGAACCGCGCAACTGTTCGGGATCGATGTTGGCGTTTTCCAGTGCGCGCCAGCTGGTTTCCAACATCATTCGTTGCTGAGGGTCGAGAAATTCCGCCTCGGGGGGCGATATTCGAAAGAATTCCGCGTCGAATTGGTCGATGTCGGTCAAGAACGCGCCAAATCTACAAGCACTGGGAATCGAAAGGGTGTCTTCGTAGAGTTCGCCGACTCGACCTTCTCGTTGACCCGCGGGACATTCAGAGGCGCAATTCGCACCCTTGAGGAGCTGTTGCCAGAACGTTTCTAGATCGGGTGCGCCCGGAAAGCGGCAGGCCATTCCGACAATGGCTATTCGGTCCTCGGACTCGTTGGGATTGGTTGCGCTCTCGGTGTCAGCTGAGGAGCTTGCGCTTGCAGCTTCAGTGTCGTTTGTTGAAGCCGAATCCTCGACCTTCTTCGTCAGTTCAGCCATGACGCGGGATTTGCAATGACAACGTTCGGTTCCCTAGATTCTATAAACAGAATTGGGTATGAATTCTGGAGAGGTCACCTATCTACATTTGATCGATTACAGGCTTAGATGGAAAAACTCGGCAGCGAAGTCTTCCGGATTTGGCAAGGTTGGATAATGGTTGACGAATCCCTGATAGGGACGTGACGACCTGTGGAATGCACGGCAAATGAGTGAGAGTCGACTGATTGCCGAAAAACTGAAGCAACTCGACTTTGCGTCGGGACTGTCCGTCGGACTGGTTCGAGGGCTAGCGCTCGCAATTTCACTGTTTGCTCTGGCGAGCATCATCTTCGTTGGTGAGTTGGAAGCCTTCGTGTTGAGCGGCACAGGGATGTTCTTCTTTGGGACTGCCGTTCTCACTCTGGTTGTGGCGTTGTTCGGAAAGTTCCCTGCGCCAGTCGCGACCACTCCGATTCCGGTTGCATTGGTCATGATCGCTATCGCGCAATCCATGGACCTGCAAGGCCAGGATCTCTATTTGGCATTCGCAGTCTCGATCATTGCGTGTGCGCTCTTGACTGGAGTGATCTTCCTCCTAATCGGCTATTTGCGTTTCGCGAATTTTCTCCGTTTCGTGCCGTACACCGTATCTGCAGGTGCACTCGCCGGTTCGGGGATTCTCATTCTGCTGATGGCGCTGCGACTTGCGGGGCTCACCTGGAATCCTGATTCGTGGTCCGCTCTGATGGAGCCTGTGGTCTTTTGGAAGTGGCTCCTCAGCATCGGCATGGGCATTGTGTTGGTTGTCGCGGTCATGGTGCTGAAGAAGTTCTGGATTCTGCCATTGCTGTTCGCCTCCTTCTGTGTTCTCTTTCATGTCGCGTTGGTAGCGATGGGAATGTCGATCGATGAAGCGACGGAAGCGGGACTCTTTATGAATGTGGAATTCTCCGCTGCGACTTGGCCCGCATTTGGGATCGATGAACTCGCAAGTGTTCGCTGGGATGTCGTAGCGGCCCAGATTCTCAATGGAACCGTGCTGTACTTGGTCCTGCTCGTATTGACAGTTGTCAGTTTCGCCCAGTTGGAAATTGGGGCTGGCATGGAATTCGATTGGAACAAGGAATTCAAACTCCAGGGTGTAGCGAACTTGCTGTCGGGTGTAGGGAGCGGTGTGCCCGGTGCAACTGTGGCTTCCTCAACCTTGCCGCACATCGCATTGCGAGCGAATACACCGGTTACAAGTTTCGTCATCGCAATTGTCTTGCTGCTTCTGGTGTTTTTCGGGACTTCGGTCCTACGACTCGTGCCGGTGCCAGCGACGAGTGCATTTCTGATTTCGGTTGCCGTACCTCTGATCAACGACTGGCTGATCAAGAGTCGAAGACGTCTTCAGTTCATTGAGTACGGCATGCTCGTGCTCATTTGCGCAACCATAGTGTTCGTTGGATTCCTCTATGCCGTAGCCTTGGGTCTGGTTCTTAGTTTGGTCTTCTTCGCAGCGCGTCTCTCGCAAGTTTCGCTCATTGAGGAGGAGTATTCGCTAAACCAGAAACGGAGTCAGACGGTGCGGTCCATCCCTGACCAGACCATTGTCAAGGTCTACGGGGCGAGAACTCACGTCTATCGGTTGCGAGGTTACGTATTCTTCGGTAGTGCTCATACGTTCGCAAATGAATTGAAACAACGCCTAAAAGGCGAACCCAAGCTCACCTGCGTGGTTATTGATTTCTCTCACGTCACAGGCTTTGATCTTTCGGCAGTGGACAGTCTGCGGGCTTATCTCCAGCAAGCCAACGCCGACAACACGACGACGTTGCTCTGTTCTGCATCGGATCTTCTCCAACAAGAGGTTCAACGGGACCTCCCCCCATCTCTGTCCAAGCAAGTAGTTTGGATTGATTCCGAGGAGTCTGCTCTACACGAGGCCGAAGAGTTGCTTTTGGCTCGCTACGAGCGAGACTTGGAAAGGGATCCTTCGTTGCGCGATTCGGTAAGGTCGGCGACGTCGGGTGCATTGGCTGACTTCTTGGATCGTCAAATCGAGTTTGAGTTGTTGACGGAGCAACTAGCGGATCGATTTGAGACACTTGACTACGAGGATCGAGAGCGATTGACAACCATTGGCGAGCAGCAACGTGGGATGCAGTTCTTGTTGTCGGGACGTGTGAACGTCCAAGTAGCCAATGGTTCGGTGATCTATCAACGCGATGCTGGGGCGATCATCGAGGGCCGTAGCGCTGTAGTGGAACGAAACGCGTTGGTCTCCGTCGTCGCCAATGGTCCCTGCAAGACGTTACTCGTAACTAAAGAAGGTTTGGCTCGGCTTGACGAAGAAGACCAAGAACTTGCAATGAAGCTCTACCGTTACGCGCTGTCTTTGAATTCCAGTATCGGTTCGCTGGTCACGGTATCCACGTGATCACTCTGGAGAAGAATCGTGAGTTTCGCCTGAGCTCAAGGGCTTCAACAGCTTGAATTCGACCTCTCCGGAAATTGACGACTTCCATGTCGAGTAGTTGACGAACTGTGATGGATTGCGTCGGTTGCATTCGAGGTAGACAAGACCATCTGGTTCGAGATGGTTCACAAGTTCGGTTAGTACGGTTCCGGCCACGTCGGGAAGATGGAAGGGCGGGTCCACAAATGCAATGTCCCACTTCTCCGTGTTCGCTCTCAGCCACTTTGTGCAATTGATGCACACGACTCGGGCCCTTTCTGCAGTCAGATCGAACTTCTCGCATGCATCTCGCAACGTCGTTGCCACACGTGTATTGCGTTCCAGGAATGTGACGTGTGATGCACCGCGTGACAGAGCTTCGAAGCCGAGAGATCCCGTACCAGCAAACAGATCGATTGCCTTTGCACCGATGACCCGATGACCTATCCAGTTGAAGAGAGTCTCTCGAACGGGGTCGGGAGAAGGTCGCAAGTTGCGGGCTTTGGGAACCCGCAAACGAAAGCCCTTCCACTGACCTGCAATGATTCGGACTGTGTGTCTCATAGCTATGCGAAAGTCCTGTGGACAGGGACGAAAGTGAAAATGAAAGGCCGCGGATTCTTGGATGCTACATTATCGAGTCTACCCAGCAGCATGAAAACGACTCGATGCCCGATGTGAAGTCCAGTTCTGTGCAAGGATGGACGCGGTTCCATCAAGCACTCGCCAAGACGCGTGGTCGAATTGCGGCGACCTTGGGTGGGTTGCTCAACGGAACCGGATCGATAGATCAACAGACTCTGGACGAACTCGAAACCAGTCTGCTACTGGCTGACGTCGGAACCGAGGCGACACAGGGAATTCTCGATAGTCTTCGGAAGAAGCTAAATCGTCGACAGCTCGGGGATAGAGATGCACTCTTGAAGGCGATCGAGTCTGAATTGCTGTCTATTGCCGGTGGACTGGAGAAGGCTTTCACGGTAGCTCCCAAGCGTCCATTTGTCGTTCTGATTGTTGGCGTGAACGGTGTTGGAAAGACGACGACGATCGGCAAGCTTGCACACCGATTCAAGACAATGGGTCACTCGGTGATGCTTGCGGCTGGAGACACGTTTCGAGCTGCGGCGATCGAGCAGTTGCAGGCATGGGGCGAAACCAATTCCGTGCCGGTCATAGCGCAACGGAAAGGATCCGACAGCGCTTCCGTCGTTCACGATGCCATTCAAGCCGCAAGAGCTCGATCGATCGACGTGCTGCTTGCGGACACGGCGGGTAGGCTTCACTCCAAATCACATCTCATGGAAGAACTTGCCAAGGTGCGAAGAGTTGCCAACCGACTAGATGCAGATGCGCCGCATGAGTGCATCCTGGTGCTAGATGCGACTGCCGGTCAAAACACTCTGATGCAAATCCGGGAGTTTGATAGGGCCGTCAGTCTCACCGGACTCATTCTGACCAAACTCGATGGAACCGCAAAAGGTGGCGTGGTATTGGCAATTCCTTCAATAACATCGGTTCCGTTGTACTTCGTGGGAATGGGGGAAAGCCTCGATGCACTGCGGGAATTCGACGCTCGAGCCTACGTTTCGGGATTGCTTGCACAGTGAGCAGCATCGTTCTTCAAGGCATTTCCAGAGAATTCTCGAATGGTTTTCAATTGCTCAATAACCTTAGCGTTACATTCGAGGACGAGGTCATCAACTTTGTGGTCGGACGTTCTGGTGCGGGAAAGACCACTCTGTTGCAAATCATGGGTGGGTTCACTCGCCCAACTTCGGGTAGCGTTACTTTTGCAGGCATTGACGTAACCTCCCTGAATCGCAAGGATCTCCTACGCTATCGTCGGTTGGTTGGCATGGTCACCCAGAACGCATCGCTGGTGCTCGGTCGAACCGTCTATGAGAACGTCGCGATGCCTTTGCGGATTTTGGGTTTGCGCGAGGCTGACATTCGGCATCGTGTCGATGCAAGCCTTCGAGTGGTAGGAATGGCAGACACGAAGTACTTCACGCCGGTTCGTCTGTCGAGTGGCGAACGTCAGCGAGTAACCATCGCCCGAGCCATTGTGCACCGACCCAAGATCCTGCTTGCCGACGAACCCACGGGTGATTTTGATCGAGAGCTTGCACTGGACGTACTGGGGCTTTTCGATCTCTTTGCAGAACGAAACACAATTGTGGTGGTAGCTACGCACGATCTGAGCCTTATTAGGAGCACGGAGAGTATCTTTCAGCTCGAAAATGGAGCGATCAAACGTTTGGATTCCGCCGGCTCGAACCAGTAGATTGGAAATGTCGTGAACAGTGAGCTCCTAGCCAATCAGGAAGAGAACTCCCAGCGAGGAGGCGCAATGTGGAGAGTCCGAATTCGGACTCTCAAAGACAGTCTCCAGCACATCTGCTCGCATCCCATTTCGACATTCTTTGTTTGGTTGCTGATTGGAATTGCACTGTCGCTGCCACCTGGACTCTGGCTGGTACAGCACAACCTTCACCTCGTATCGGAGAGTATGGGCGACGACACGGGCATTACGGTGTACTTCGTACTCGGTGTCGACTCGCAGTCCATCGACGCGACAGCTCGTTCCATCGAAGGTGAGAATCTGGTCTTAGAAGTGGAGGTCACTACTGCCGAGCAGGCATTGGAGTACTTTAAGGCCACATCCGGATTTGCAGATCAATTGTCGGCTCTGGAAATCAATCCATTGCCAGCGTCTTTGTCGCTTACGATCAAACAAGATGCGGATCGCGAGCAAATAAAGAGACTGGCAAGCCGATTACAAGGGAGGGGTGTGGTTCACGATGTGGTGGTTGACACCCAGTGGATGGCCCAGGTTGGGAGAATTCAAAATGTAGCTTTGCGACTTGTGTGGCTTTATGGTGTGCTGTTTGGTGTTGGTGTCACGTTCGTTTCTGTTGCTGCGGTCAGGTATGCGATAAGTACGAAGCTGGACGAGCTTCGGGTCATTGCCTTGTTAGGTGCATCCGACCGATATCTCAGGCGTCCCTTCGTTTACTGCGGCATGCTGTATGGACTAGGTGGTGGAATCGTGGCGTTTGGAATCACCGTGCTTGCGCTACAGGTGATCCGGGTTCCCTTGCAGGATCTAACTAGTAGCTACGGAGGTCAGGTCGAAGTTGTGGCATTGAATTTTGCTATGGGTGGTGCTCTAGCAGCAATTGGAACCCTGCTCGGATTGGTTGGGGCATTGCACGTGACATTCGTTCAGACGCGAAGAGATCGTTATTTGGATCAAGTCGAATAGACCAGGCTCGTCTATTGGTGAGTTCCGTAGTAGAAGCGGATGGACCACTCTGAAAGGGTTCCCGTATCGTTTTTAGCAGCGTCTACCACCGTGAGTTTCCACGACCCGTTTGGATTCTCGCCGTAGAAAGCGTTGGAGAGCAGTTCCCAATCGAGATCCGAATAGTGGATTAGCAAGTCATTGAAGGGAGTATTTAGAACGCTTTCGGTGCCTGCAGGAGACGTCAGCGTAATTCCCAAGTCTGACAGGCGCGAATGTTCGCCGTCCAGCTGCACTACTACGGCTTCAATGGACGCGTCGTTGGGGAGGCCTGAAACAGAGATTGTCGATGAGGATCCTTCGCTGTTGAAGTCGGGAATCGCAATGCTTGTCGAATTGGTGGTCCAATTGGATTCGACGAATTCACCCAAGCTGTCTGCTGGGTGAGTTTGGGCCATGGTCACGGCCGCATCCAGGCTGACCGCACCGAATCCGTACCAATTGTGAAAGGAGTAGCCAGCTCCGTTTTGAGTCCAACCATGTCGAAAGGTGTAAGGTGGGGAGCCGCCGAAGGCTATTCGCACTTCCGGAATTTCCGCGTCGATGACTCTCGCCGTTGAAGCAAGTATGTGCTTCACATCGCGCCAGGTCAGGTCTGGATTTTCAGAAAGAATGACAGCTGCAGCTCCTGTGGCCATCGGTGTTGCTGCAGAAGTTCCATTGAAAGTGCTGATGTAGTCGCCGTGGGGATTGTTGACGGGGTCGTCGGCAATGCCGCGACGGCTAATGACATCGTAGCCCCGATCAGTGCCTTGCTGGTCGGTGGAGATAATCGCTGGGGCTGCATCGCCGTATTGTCCGGACGGAGCTGATACCCAAATGTTGCTTCCTGTGGATGCGTAGGTAGCCCTTACGCCATCAGCGTTGAATCCTCCGACTACTATCAGATAGGGGAGATTGTTGGTTGGGTCGACGTTGGATGATCGGCAGCCGATTTCCGAGCTGATGTCGTGTTGAAAGCTAAGGCAGTTGGAGTAGCCGTTGCCGGCTGCTTTGACATAGATCGCGCCAAGACCGGAGCGCAAATCGGCTGTCCCGTGTTCGAGAGTTCCTCGAATTCCCGATGAGGGCTTACCCTGCCAACCGAGAGTTCCGTAGGACATGTTGAAGATGTCGACTTCGGACGAGTTGGGGTCGGCCGTACTGGATCCAAGCGAGTTTGCTTGACCAGACGCTTGTTGCGACAGGAAGTTGTAGCCTCGAATCTTTGCATGGGGCGCAACACCTCTGCCCCCAACACCGTTGATTCTGGATGAGGCAACAATTCCCGCCACCGAGGTTCCATGATCGCCAAGACTGTGAGGATTAAAGGGATCGTGGGGCTGTGCACCGGCCCATAAATATCTCGCTTCCGACAGAGCGCCGAAATTGAACGACGCGTCAGGTTCGACGTTGTTCACGAGATCGCGATGGCAGATCTCCAATCCGGTGTCCACGATCGCAACTCGCACTCCGTCGCCATGAGGTCCGCTTGCCAGTGTGTTGGACATCTCAAGATCCGCGCCGATTGTTCCGCCCGAGTTCGCAAATGCGTTTTGGCCAGAGTTCCGCAGATGCCACTGTTCGGCCATACAAGGGATCGGTCGATCCCGGTAGCGCAGTTGCGTCTCCCTGCTGACATTCCATTGCTACTCGACGGTTTGGATTCACTGAGAATCCGACGTAGTCCCACCCGATTCGCGACCGATCAGATGTCTCTTCGGGAGTGCGGTCAAGGAGAGCAAAGCCGTAGTAGGTGTCGTTGGGAGGCAAGGAGAACAGAAGGACTGCGATATTGAGTGTGAAGGAGCTGAAGCTGTCCAATTCTGGAACTCGAAGTGAGCGTGAATAGACCGTAGTCGCAGAGTTTCGCAGGTCCTTGCGCAATACAAACTGCACGCTGGTCGGCGAGGACTTGACTACGCCGAAGTTCCAGACGCGCAACTCGAACGAGACGAACGTGTTCCAGACTTCAAGGTCGGAGTACACCCGAAGATCAGCACTCAGTGACTCCTTATAGTCCCGCGGAATCGGCCCTTCGTTCAATCGGATCGTGGCAGAACTGGGACTACCTGCAATTTGAGTGTTCCCACTCGGTTGGATGCTAACGACTGCTGATTCATTCTGCTCTGCTTCCCAATCTCGAATTGGAGTCAAAGTGACCGTGGCTGATGATTGTTGTGCGGGGATCTGCACTTCCGTTGCCGACAGCTCGTAGTCGATGCCTTCAGTGGCGGTACCGGTCAAGCTCAGCGTTACAGAGGTATTGACAATCACAGGGTTTTCCGTCTCGACGGTAAATGTGATGTCTGAATCGCTGATCTCGTCGATGGATGACTCGGACGCCTTGATGGTGAGAGTTACGGGAGGAGTCGGATTGGATGAGATCTTCGAGCAGCCGGTCAAGGCGAACGCCAAGACGAACAAAGCGGCTATGTGGAATTGAGCAAATTCTCCACTCACGATGCTAGGAAATCTTTCTTGTGCACTGAGTACTTCAGGACGTTGTTGGAACCGAGCGGATCCCAGCGAATGCCTATACATTGCAGATCACGAAATCAATCAGAACCTTCGTACGAACGACGCACTCAAGATTCGCACGTTTCCATCCGTTGCGATCTGGGTTACTGAAACATCCAGTGCATTGCGTTGGCTTTCATCCAGCCAGCGTCTAATTCCCAAAGAGAAGCAAGGAGCGGTTTGTTTTGAGTCTAGTTCGATGGAACCGTCGACATCGTAAAACTCCGTTGTCAATTCCTGAATCAACCACGTTGGTCCGATCTTGAATACAGCCTTACTCTTGCTTGACAGACTGAGGGATGCCGTTAGGAGAACCGAACCGAACCGACTGTTGGATGTCTCGATGTTGTAGTAATCGGATCCCACCAGATCCGCCACCTTCTTTGGATCGATCAGGGGAGCCACGTCGAAGATCCACTCCAATCCCAGTCGTTCGTTGAATTGAATGCCCAATCCACCCCGAAAGCCGGCCCCGTTGCCAATCGATTGCGTTACGTCTTCTTGGAAGATTGAACCTCCCACAAGACCGTAGAACTTTGACGCGTGAGCGTTTGCGCTGAGTAGAAGCAACATGAAGGCCGTTGCAAGCAGTCGCCACCTCTCGGTGTGCCTCGATGTCCTTACCTTGCAAGCTGATTGAGCGACACCTTTGTTCGTCGTTGTCATAGTGGAACGACCTGGTGTAGTCCAGCTCGGCCGCCGTGATCTTTCGCGGATACAAGACCTGCTCACAGTGCTATTCCTAAGCCGTTGCAATGCTGAGTCGAGCCATTGAGTACTCTCAGATGAATGTATGGTAAAGCAGATGTCTTCGCCAACCATATTGGGCATCAGCGGCAGTACCCGTTGGTGCTTTGCGTGCGTCCAGTGGTTCGACGTTCATGTGCTGAGGGTCCCGATCAGGACTGTGGCGCTCCTACTAGCGGAAATCCGAACACGACTGAAGACATACCCGAACTGACGGTAGCGCCAAGTGCTATGCTTCTGTACTGTTTCAACAGCCGTTTCGTGGAGCTCCGTCTTCTTCACTATCTGCTTGCGGTGAGTGCGGCTGTCTTGTATTTGTAGACATAATCTTATATAATATATAGTGGGTCTGTAAACACTTGGTTGTGTGTCATAATTGAATCCATGTCAAGGTGCTATAATTGGCATTGACTAGTTAGATGCAATGAATCGGTGGCAGGCCGATTCATTGCATCGATTTGCACTTGTTGAAAAATGGAGTATCGGTGTATGCCTAGTTTGCGCAACAGATTCCTCGTACCACTTGCAATCGCAAGTATCCCGTTCCTCGTAACCAGCACTGCTTCTGGACAGGAGGAGACAGGGCAAGCAATGGAAGACGAGCAGATCGAAGAGATCACGGTCGTTGGCTCTCGCCGCCTGGATCGCTCGGCTGCAGATTCTCCTGTTCCCGTCGATGTCTTGGAAGGAGAGGACCTTCTCACACATGGCGCGAACGACATGGACGAATTGCTGTCCACTTTTGTTCCTTCCTACAACGTCGGTATCGAACCGATTAGTGATGCGGCCACTTTCATCCGTCCTGCGATGCTGAGGTCGTTGGCACCAGACGCAACACTTGTGCTTGTCAATGGTAAGCGTCGACATCGAGCATCGGTGATTGCTTTGCTAGGAGCTGGTGCGGCAGGTGGCGCGCAAGCTCCCGACCTGTCGGCGATTCCAGCGATAGCTTTGAAACGTGTCGAGGTGCTTCGAGATGGTGCGTCGGCCCAGTATGGCTCTGATGCCATTGCAGGTATCTTCAACCTCATTCTCCGAGACGACCCTGATGGAATGACTATCGACTCCAAGGTTGGCCAATACTTTGAAGGAGATGGAGGACAACTCTCAATTGCTGGGAACATCGGATTGCCATTGACCGATGCAGGCTTCGCCAATTTCAGTTTCGAATGGAAGGAGAACAGCGCGACGAGCCGGAGTGAGCAGCGCGGTGATGCGCAAGACCTGATCAATGCTGGAAACCGAGATGTGCGTCAGCCGGCAGCGCAGATATGGGGTTCTCCCGACATCTTCGATGACTTCAAGATATTTGCCAATGTGGGCGTGGAAGTGGGCATGAACTCCGAGGCGTACGCATTTGGCAACTGGTCCGAACGGGAAGTCGTCGGAGGCTTCTACTATCGTAATCCGCACACTCGAAACGGCGTGTTCCGCGGTCCAATGACCGATGACGGGTTGCCAACCGTCAAAGTAGCCGACTTGACAGGGGACATGTCCGGTGATTGTCCGCTAGTTCCCATCGTGAACAACGTACCAGATGCAGACGTGCTGGAAGGTCTGAGGTCGGATCCAAACTGCTATTCGCTGATCGAGAAGTTCCCTGGTGGATTCACGCCGAACTTTGGTGGCCAAGTGGCAGACTTGAGCATTGCTGGCGGAGTCCGTGGCTTTCTCGATAACGGCTGGTATTACGATGCGAGCGCATCGGTCGGTCGGAGCCACACGTTGTTCTACATCTACAACACCATCAATCCACAGTTGTTGACGCTTAGGAACAACATTCCCACACATTACGAGGCAGGCGCGTACACCGAAACGGACATAGTGTTCGATTTTGGAATGTCCAAGCAGAAGATTTTGGACAACGGCGTTCCATTGAACATTGCGTGGGGATTGGAAATGCGTTCGGAGACGTTCCGAATCACGAATGGCGAACCGAACTCTTGGCACATCAACGAGAGTCTGGCGGCGCAAGGCTTTGGGATTGGTTCGAACGGTTTCCCTGGCTTTCCGCCCAGTGATGCTGGTGAGAGCACGGTTACTTCTCAGGCAGCCTACGTGGACCTGGAATCCGACGTATCCGACGACCTTCTGGTTGGTGGGGCTTTGCGCGTTGAACGCTATCCCGACTATGGCAATACGATTGATGGCAAGCTGACGGCACGCTACCAAATCAACTTTGATGTTGCCGTGCGTGGTGCGGTAAGTACCGGTTTTCGGGTACCCACTGCAGGTCAAGCAAATCTACGCAATGTCACAACAGAGTTCAACATGGGTGTACTGGCAGACATCGCTACTTTGCCGCCAACCAATCCTATTGCACAACAAAAGGGTGCGACGGCTCTGACACCTGAGGAATCGGTGAACCTAACTGTGGGTTTAGTCGCCTCGTTCAACGACGTTGACATCACCGTTGACTACTACACCATCACAGTCACGGATCGCATTGCATTCACCAGCCGGTTCCAACTCACGGATGCCGACATTCAAGCGTTGATTGCAGCTGGCGTACCGGATGCGTCGAGCTTCACCAGCGTTCGTTTCTTCTCCAACCAGCAAGATCTTCGATCCTCCGGTATCGATGTAGTTGCGACCTATCCATTCGAAATGGCTGGGGGAAGTTCAAGCATCACAGTTGCGGCGAACATCAGCGACGTGGAACTGGAATCTTTCAATCCGGCCTTCACATCGCAACACCGAGTGACGTCCATTGAGGATGGACAGCCAGGAAGCAAATTCACTGCAACGCTGAACCATCTCACGGGTCCCTGGAGTGGAATGGCAAGGGTGCGTTACTTCGGTGAGCATTACGACGCTCCAACGAATGAACCAGCGGTCTCTTACTACCCTGATCCCGTCTTCCTGTTCGACGCTGAGGTGCGCTACACATGGGAAGAAGAGGACATAACTTTCACCGGCGGCATGTTGAATATGTTTGACACGTATCCATCGGAAAACCCTGCTGGGGAAGTTGCTGGCCTGCTATATGCTGAACAGTCACCGTACGGCTTCAACGGCGGTTACTACTACGCACGGGTCACTTGGCGCAACTAACAACCAAATTTCACTTGACACAACGTCCCTGGCAAATGGGGCTTGCTGGGGACGTTGCCTTCGATTCTCGCAAATCGTGGCGGTGCCACGAAGTCTTGCGTGCAAACGAACCCGACTCTCAAGCGGTTGTCGATTGGCTAAGACCGCTAGGGAGAAATTGATTAGTTCTCGCAGTCCGCAGGCGATTGGAATCCTCTTGACAGATCCGAGCCAATGACCACAAGCGAGCTCGATAGTGTGATTCAACGGGTGACCACAGTACTACTGGCTGGATTTGTGGCAAGTAGTTCAATGATCTCGTGGAATTACGATAACTTCCTGTTATTGCCTCTCATCTGGATAGCCTACTTTACTGGAAATCTGCTAGTGGTAGTGATTGTTTTTCGATTTGCAGTAGTGATGGAGATGAGAAAAGAGAATAGATTGGGCGAAGGGAATAACAGCTAACCAAGAACTGACCACAGTGTATGCCTCCGAATTGGTTGTCTGACTTGCCCTCACCGTACATTTGAGTCTGCCTCGAGAGTGGCCCTCCAACCGTATCCGAAGCGGCTTAACCTTGACAGCGTATGGGATCCAAAGACCAAATTTTCTTTCCGGTTGTCAAAATAGCAAGAGCTCGGCCATGCCTGTCCGATCAAATGATCTGGGATACTGACGATGGCTGAAGAGAAGAAGCGATTTGATAACCCCTATCGTGCGCCATCGTCGAATTTAGAAGATCAGCCACGGGAATGGTCCTCAAACGTAGTCATCTGTGCCGAGAATTTCATGCTCAATTTGCTTTTCGGAAGACTTGCAATGATGAGTACTTTCATAGTCGCCAAGATCATGCTGGACTTAATACTAGCAGGTTGGAGGGCGGCGTTTTTTGGCGGCATTATTACAATGGCAGCCGTTTGCATGGGGATAATTATGCTTGGAATTGCTACTTCTTTGGTAAAGTTTCAAGTTTCGCGCCAAATTCGGAAGAAGATGGTCACGGAATTCATTGAGGAGAGGAAGAAAGAACTCTCGAAACCCATCAATAGGCCAATCGCTATGACCAGTCTGTTCATGGTCAATTACCTACTCATTTTCTTCTCTGAGGATATGACAAGAAATCTTTTACCGTTGGATTTGCCTGGAATGACGGACTCTTGGCCTAGTCTGAGAACTCTGACTCTCTTGGCCCTACCAATGGCCTCGCCAATCGCGTACATATTCGTGAGAGCTGGAGGGCAAAGAGCAGAAATGTGGCTTCAGCGAATGTCGGAGAATACTGATTAAAGTGCCAGCGCAATGCAGGAAACAAGAACGAATTCGGTAGCTTGATCGATTCGAGGGAGAGACGTGGAGACTTCACTGGGTATTTTGAGCTGGATAGTCGAGCATTAGGATCCATGGGTGTTCATTCACGCATTTGATGCACAAACCGTCCGCCGTAAGAAAGTTCTGAGTGGAGGTCGCGGCAAGAAGGAATCGGACTGGACAGAGGCGTACATTCGGGACACAGCGATCGCACATTTTGCAATTTGCGAGATGCAGTAGTGTGTCGTGGGTGCCTGTAGAACTGGTACTGGAACTGTCAAGGTGTGAGACAATCATGTACGCCCAGTGCCTCACACTAGCAAGCGGATATCGAAGTCATACATGAGCATGACCATATGACCATGCCAACGAAGAACGACGGCTTCAGAAATTGACTAAGCTGAAGAAGAAGGCAATTAACAATCCATATAGCGCTCCCTTTGCGCAGTTGGCGGACCAGCTTGAAGGATGGCCTGTAGTGACTTGTGCTGAGAATTACACGCAGAGCAATATTCTCGGGCGTCAATTTTCTATGTTGACACTTATAGTTGCCAAGATCATACTCGATACAATTTTGTCCGGTTGGAGAGCGGCAATCTTTGGTGGACACACTACTCCACTTCTTGTGCCATTGATTCTTATCTCGCTTAGTCTTTATGTGCCAGGAACTAAGGTATTTGTCTACTTTCAACTGCACAAATCTAAACAATTGCGTAAATCTAAAGTAGCGAAGTTTATCGACAACGGAAGAAGGAAGCTTGCGAAGAGAATGGAGAAACCACTGCCGCTTACAATTCTTCTGGTGTTCACAGCGTTGTGCATTTTTCTTTCAGAAGATCTGATAAGGGATAGTCAATTGTGGCAATGGCCTACGTGGCTATGGGAATTTCCTGAATCTGGATACTCTTGGCCCAGCATAAGGACTCTGTCGCTTCTAGCCATACCAGTCGCTTCGCCAGTCGCCTATTACTTCGTGAAGTCAGCTCGACAACGAGCAGAATTATGGCTTGAACGAATGACGAAGAGCTCTGGCTGAAGTGACAGTACAATGCGATATACGAGGGGAGGGGTCCGAGGATCCATTGTCTTCAGGGAAAGGATGTGGCGACTTAATTGATTATTTTGATGGAAGCGCGGATGAACATTGTCGTCCATGAACGCTTGTGCATTATGCCCACCTTGCGAGAGAAGCACCTGTCTGATGGTCGCGGCAACAAGACGGATTGGTGAATGGCGAGTTCAAGAGGTACATCGCAGTCGATTGGAAGTTGAGATTGACTGACGAGAAACAGAGGCCAGACAACCCCTATCGTGTGCCCACGGCGGACTTGAGCCGACAGTCGGGGCATTGGACGGAGCCGGAAATCGAACTGGCGAAGAAATATCATCGTACTATGAATTTTTCGTATCTCACTGGATTGGGTATCTTTGTATGGGTGCAAGTGTTCCTCGACTTTGTAGTATCTGCAATTGATTTAGAGCCTAGGATGGCATCGACTACATTTGTTTTCTTTGTCCTTGGACTGCTAGGTCTTGTTTTTGTAGTACCCGCCTGTAACTTACATGTCAATTACCAGGTAGGAAAGACATTAAAGCATGAGTATGTCAAGAAGATTCGAAAGTCACATCACAGAATAGACAATCATCCCGTTGTCTTTGCAGTTTTGGCTATGGTCTTGGTCTCTTTGCCATATGTGTTTCCGATCTTAGGCAGTTGGTTACTGAAGGGGACATTGCATGGTCCGCTTTTCGAAGTCCATTTCTGATCGTTTTACCAATTGTGATGCCCATCGCGTATTTGATTTTAAATCGTGGCAAACGACGAGCGGAAAAATGGCTCATTCAACTGTCAGCGAGTGCCGAAGGAAGCAGTGGCCGTACAGAAGAAGCAGGGTGAGAGTAACGACCAAAGTTAGCTTGCGAAGACGGTATGCAACGATGCCCAGACCGTATGTCTCTCCTCTGCTCTCGTGCAGTTAACTCGGCTTTGCAGTAAGAGCTAGGCCAAGACGCTTGCTTCCGCTATGAGCGCTATTGTTCCGTCATGCTTTTCGATCCACACGAAGCAGTCTAGCGCCTCTTGTCTGGTAGCATGGGGACCGGTAACTACACCACGAATTCGCAATTCGTCGTCACACCACACCGGATTCGTAAATTTCAGGTCCATTTCGCCACCGTTCCACCAACTCTCTCCGAAGAAGTCTTCGAGCACCCGAGCCGCATAGGCCATTGTCATACGTCCACCGACGACCACGTCGGTGAATCCAAGCTGCTGTGCGGACTCTTGGTTGGTGTGGTAGTTTGCATCCCCGTGGAAATAGATGCCACACATTTCCCGGGTTATTGTCTTGGTCAGGCCACCAAATTCCTGACCTTCGGGAATTCGGAACTGCCTCGCTCCGGGTTTCTCGTTGGGTTTGCGAAACGCAACGGACTCACCTTCGAGTTCCTCGGCAAGAAAACTTTGGTGATGATTGGAATGAATGGAAATTGAGCCATCGGCTTCAGAAACGGCGATCTCGTAGTGGACTACGTTTCGATTGCGTTTCCTGTAAATCTCCTTGATGTGGCCGTTGACGATGTAGCTGGCCCCCTCCTTCATGGGTTTGTGAAGACGAACTTGCTGACGTAGCCAGAGGTGGCCCTTCTGGTATGGATACGCGATCTCGGTGAAGTAGCCATTGTCAGGCTCACTGGCGAGAGTGGATGGAATCAAGCCGGATTGCGAGGGCTGAAGATCGAGACCCCGATAGTGATCGTCAAGCAGACGCTCCGTTATCGTGAACGTTCGGGTACTGAGAGTCTTTCCTTCGTACGGTCCGGAGTTGGTTGGATCGCTCGAATCAGACATGGAATTTTGTCAACCGAGTGGGAACGTCCTGTGCAGGACGAGAGAATTTGAGAGAATTGGTGGAGCTATCGATTGGTCGAATAGCACCTACCAAAAATCGTGCACGAGAGGTCAGTTGCCCACCCGTGCACGACTTGCTTGTCGAATCTTAGTGACTCAGCGTCAGCCGGAAGTATCCAAATCCTCCGTTGAATCCATAGGAGGAAGTGATGGGATACTGGGCTCCCGCCACACCGGACCAAGGATTCTCGTTCGGGTAGGTATCGAGCGCATTCTCGAAACCGAATGCCATTGTCGTTCGTTCATCAGGTCGGAACTGTAACTCGACGTCGAACAACAATGCTTCCTCCACATTGACTGGAAGAGCGTCCGAGAACACATGGGGCTCCCAGAGTTCGCCGTAGTATCGGAAACGTGTAACCGCCGTCCATTTGTCGCCAATCTGATGGTTGCCCGTCAGCCTGAATGTGAAGTTTGGAATTCCATCCTCAAGTTCTCGTACGCGTTGCGAATTGATGATTACGGGATTGAAGTGAGTGACCGATGTCTTCGTGTAGTTCATCGATAGCGCGAAATCACTAGTCACGAATCCAAAGTCCATGGCCCGATTGACCGTAAGGTCGATACCTTCCGTCTTGGTATCGAAGTCGTTGGTGTAGAACCGAATCGCGCTAAGACTGCGATCCACGACTTCACCTCGAGCCTCCAGCACGTCGTAGTCGGACGCATCGATCGAAATTGCCGATGTACGTGCAATCCGATCTTCCACGATGATCCTAAAGTAGCCGAGTTCAATGTCATACCCGGCCCAATTGGCCAATACTCCAACGATGATGTCGCTTGAATTGATCGGACTCAGTGCTTCCGACCCTTTCAGTATTGCCAATGGGTCCGTCGGCGGCAAGGTAATCTCATCGGCGAGACAGGGAACACCGGGTTCGGGGCAAATGGGGCTGACCAGGAAGTTGGTTGACACAATGCGGATATTGCTTTGTGCAACCGTCGGCGCGATAAAACCAGTGCCGTAGCCTAAACGCAAGGCGAGATCGTCGGTGAATGTAATGAATGCACCGATCTTGTAGGTTAGAGTCTGACCGGCATCGTCGTAGCTCTCGTAGCGTACAGCAACGGAACCGAGGATGTTAGATGTCAAGTCTTGATCTGCATCCGCCCACAGTGCCCAGCTGGATCGCGTCTCGTCCACTTCAGCAGAGGGCGGGAAGCCAGGGAATCCATTCGACCCAATGCCAAATCCCTGCGCCGCGAAAATCGGATTGACCTTCCAAGAGTTTTCTCCCCCTTGGGTAGTGATGAACGTATCGTTTCGGATCTCTAGCCCGGTTGCGAAATGCACGGGACCAAAGCCTGACGCCACGTCGACAGATCTGGACAGGTCAAAATTGATGGTGGTGTCTGCCTCTTCGTGTATTCCAGGCTTGTAACTTGTCGGTATGTCCTCTTTGAGATCAACCAATTGGGGATTGATCGTATTGAACATGTAGTACTCGACGGCGCTGGACCCCCATACAAAGCTGGCATCGAAAGTCCATGCGTCGAATACTGTCCCCGTCATGCCAAGAGCAATGCTCTGATCGACTACGATTCCGCCAAACTGAGGGGTGAAGCCGCCAGGAAATTGAGAGGCGAACGTGTGGCAGTTGGGATCCGCTTGGACTTGCGCTATACCGAGCGGGTCCGGAATTCTTTGATCCGTGACCAAAATCGTTGCACACTCGAAGTCGTCGTCAGGAGTCAAGTCGGCGACCAGAAGAGTTGCCCCGTTGTCGGAAGTGAACACACCGGAACGAGTATTGGGATTGCGGAAGAAAAACCCACCCTCAACATCACGCTCCGACCAGTTGGCAAAACCATACATGACGGTGTCGCCCGTGAACGGCATTTCGGCATTTGCGAACAAGCGCTTGTCGTAATGGACATCGGGACTTCCCCAAATCTGGGCGGCAGGTTGCCTGACTTCATCATTGCCAGAGACAATCAGTCCGATGGCATCGTCGCGTTGAACGCTTCGGGAAGTTGATGAGGCCTCACCCCACTCTCCTGTCAGTGTTACGAAACCGCTGGACCCTAGGGGCAATCCCACGACACCGGAATAGGAAGTGACGAATCCGTCTCCCTTGTATCGTTGGCCAACCTTGTACTGAAACATTCTGATATCGGCAGAATCTCGAAGTACGAAATTCATCACGCCGGCAATCGCATCAGATCCGTACTGAGCGGCTGCACTGTGGCCCAGCACCTCCACTCTGTCCAATGAGATGGACGGAATCGGTGTGATATCGGATCCTTGTGCACCAGCATTCTTCCCACCGCCAAGGAGCGTGATAACAGCTCCTCTATGGCGGCGTTTGCCGTTGATGAGAACCAACGTCGCGTCCGCTGGGAGTTGACGCATATTGGGCGGTCGAATCAACGTCGCTGCGTCAGCAATGGGGAATACCTCAACATGAAACGCCGGTATTTGATTGCCTAAAGCGTCGAGCAAGTCAACGGAACCGTTCTGGTCTAGAACTTCGGCATCGACCAAATCGACTGATGAGGTCGAGAGGGTATGGTCACGATCTGGATTCCGCACTCCGACTACGACTAGCCTCTCGATGTCGTCGTCATCGGACAAGGATTCCCCCTCATCGGAATCTTCTTGGGCGACTGCAGAGAAGCCCAGAATCAGCAGCAATATCGCGGCAAGACCTAACCCGTTCATCCACGTTCTCTTCGCCATTTGTACCTCCACTTAGTGATAGTCAGAGTTTTCCTAGGGCGGATTTCCTATCTCCTCCAGACAGGAACGCTCCACCTATGCGCGGATCTCTCTGCAAGTATGTTATTAAATATGAGTTGCATCTGAAAAGCGCAAGGTCCAACCTTTGTCCTTTCAGGGAGTGTGGCCAACAACTGGATCATGGCAATCGTCACTCAGCCGAGAGGAGTTTTGCAAGGCCTGTCTGGTTCTTGCCTGCTCGAGCGAAGACCCACATTGACCCCTACCTTCGGAACTTAAGCATGTCGAGATTAGTTGCGCGCAGTCTTCCGTTCACGTTCGTCGCGATGTTGATGGTTGTGTCGCTCACCCAGTCGGAGGGCCAGGTTGCGTCGCCTTTGTATGCCAACGAGAAGTCCGTTCTGGTGGTTCGAACGATGGACGGTGCCGAGTCCGAATTCGAGATTGTCACTGTCACCGAGCAAGCAGATTTGGAAAGAGGACTGATGTACGTGAAGTCCTTGCCGCTGGACCAGGGGATGCTCTTTCTCTACGACAACGAACGCGAGCGATCAATGTGGATGAAGAATACGTTCATCGCGTTGGACTTGTGGTTTGTCTCGAAACATGGCGAAATCAAGAAGGTCGTCAAGCAGGCGCAACCGAAGTCGTTAGATCCGATTCGATCGGAGGAACCAGTGATGGCGGTAATCGAAGTGAATGGCGGATTGAGTGCGATGATTGGAGTTACCCCTGGGTCTACGGTCTCGCATGAGGCGTTCGAACGAGACTAGCAAAAGCTCAAGGTTGCTGGTGTAATGATCTGCGACATGTTAGTTTCCAGCGATTCAACAATCAGCATTTCTTTCGTTAAACTTTAGGTCAATTCAACTATTTCGATGCGTCTGGGTTAGATTTGCCCACAGGACTTTATCTCCCGTGACAAGCCCCGCTCAACCTTCCAGGATTCGCACCAGCCTCGCCCGCAGGAGCGTTGCACAACGAAAACGTCGAATTCAGCGTTCCGCGTCCTCCAACTTCTGGCGGCTAATCGCTCCGTGGCATTGGCCTACGTGGTTGGGCTTTGGTATCGCATGGCTCATTGCTCGATTACCGATTCAAGTGCAGTTCGCTTTGGGACGAGGCATTGCACGTCTATTTTTTCGGATTGCCCCTCGACGTGCAGGAATAATCCGCAAGAACATTGAGTTAGCGTTTCCCCGACTTGAAGAATCGGAACGCGATGAACTGGCCCGAGAAACCATCAACTCGCTCGGGATGACCATGGCCGAGACACTTCTTGTTTGGATGCGAGGAGTGGATTCCATGGCCGACCGCGTTCAAATTAGCGGATTGGAGCATCTTCAACCAGCTGAGGAAGAGACTTCTTCTGGCATCGTCTTGCTCGGGGCCCACTTTGCATCGTTGGATCTGGTTGCCGCGGCGCTTGCTCGCAAGTGCCCGTTTGGAGCGACGTATCGACGAACACGGAATCCCGTTGTTGACTGGGTCTGTCAAAAGTCTCGGGGACGCTACTACGATCAGATGCTGGAAGCCACGAACCTGCGTGCCCTTGCAAAGGCTCTAAGTCAGGGTCGAATTGTCTGGTTCGCAACGGACCAAGACATGGGAAATCGCAAGTCGGTGTGTTTCGTACCGTTTTTTGGAATCAACACTTCAACGGTGGTGACTCCCTTCCGTTTGGCCAAGAAAACCAAAGCCCGGGTTGTTTTCATGAGCCACAAGCGAAATCCCGAAACCTTGACTTGGGAACTGAATCTCGAACCGGTGGAGCTGGCGCAGACTTCGGTTCCGAGTTGCTTCGAGCTGGATGCGACCAACGTGAATGGAATGATCGAAGACTTCGTAAGAGCCAACCCGGAACAGTACTTCTGGGCCCATCGACGTTTCAAGACCCTGGCGAATGGAACTCGTCGAGACTACTAGGTTATCCAGTAGCTATTACCTAAGCAATTGAAGTACGCCACTCCGGATGTTTGTCGGTGTTTCCGTGCACCATCTCGAAGTACATCGACTGGAGTTTCTCAGTCAGGGCTCCGCGTTTACCTGACCCTATCACACGACCATCCAATTGCGAAATTGGTAGTACCTCGGCGGCAGTACCAGTAAAGAACGCTTCGTCCGCGATGTATATTTCATCCCGGGTAATCCGACGTTCAAGAACCTCGATGCCAAGTTCTTGGGCAAACACCATGATCGTGTCCCGAGTCAGTCCCGGCAGGCAAGATGTCAGTTCCGGAGTATGGATTACGCCGTTCTTGACCACGAAAATATTCTCGCCGGTGCCCTCAGTGACGTACCCTTCGTTGTCAAGAAGCAAGGCCTCGTCACAACCGGCATCCAATGCTTCGCTTAGCGCAAGAATAGAATTTATGTAGTGACCCACTGCTTTAGCCTTGCAGAGTGATATATTCACGTGGTGTCGTGTGTAGGACGAAGTCTGTACTTTGACACCATTGGTCTTGGCAACCTCACCCATGTAGTCCGGCCACGGCCAGCAAGCGATCGAAACGTGTACAGAGAGACCTTCGGCGCGCAGCCCCATTGCTTCCGAACCCAAAAACACAATGGGTCGGATGTAGCCTTCTTCCAGTCCGTTGACTCGAAATACCGTTCGTTGAGCTTCACACAACTCGTCGAATTCGTACGGAATGTTCACACGGACAATCTTGGCTGAATCAAACAGGCGGGCAGTATGGTCGTGAAGTCTGAAGATTTGAGGTCCCGCTGGTGTTGAGTAGCAGCGTACGCCTTCAAACACGCCGACTCCGTAGTGCAAAGTGTGGGTCAGCACATGGGTCTTGGCATCTCTCCAAGGTACAAGCTCTCCGTCCATCCAAATTGTTCCATCGCGTTCAGCGAATGACGGTTCGGCTATAGTCATGTGTGTCCGGCTATTCGTGGATGTAATGCGGGAATATGTGGTCAATTATCGCACTTGCGTTCACGCGGCGAGTGAAAGTGGTTTAGGCGCGAATCGGGTCAACATAACTTACTCCATAATCATGGTTTGGAACTCCAACGAAACGGGGTTGCAATAGCATGTACGCTTCCAATTTGCGACCGTAGCAGCATGTCTGTCGCTCTTCCTTCGATTCCAGAGATGCTGAGCAGTTTGGTCAGCACTCCATCCGTCAGTAGTCTGCACCCAGAGCTAGATAGCTCCAATCGCGGCGTGCTGGACCACTTGAGCAATTGGCTTGAGGGCTTGGGTTTTGAGGTTGAAATTCATCCTGTTCCCTCTCTAGATGAGAAGTTCAATCTCGTCGCAAGACTTGGATCAGGCGAAGGAGGCATGCTGCTCTCTGGCCACACCGACACTGTAGCCTACGATGAGGATTCATGGCGCTTCGATCCACTGAAGACAACGGATCACTTTGACAAGATCTATGGTTTAGGCACATGCGATATGAAAGGCTTCTTTCCTATCGCACTGATGGCGGCGGCATCGTTCAGCGGACGCACACTGCGCAAACCATTGACAGTCTTGGCTACCGCCGATGAAGAGACTACGATGGCTGGTGCTCGACACTTGCTTGATCAGCACCCTCTGGATGCCGATGCTGCTGTCATTGGAGAGCCGACTTCGACGCAACCGGTCTATGCGCACAAGGGCATTCTTGTTCTCAGGATTCAAACAGAAGGCGTGGCCGGGCACTCTTCGAATCCGTCTCTTGGACTGAATGCGCTTGAAGGAATGCACGAAGTCTTGGGTGCATTGCTTCAGTATCGGGAAGAAATTGATAGGAGTTACTCACATGGCGGATTCGAAATTGCGGGTCCCACACTCAATCTCGGTTGCTTGCACGCAGGAGACAGTGCGAACCGCATATGTGGTCACGCGGACCTGCTGGTTGACATTCGAATAGTCCCCGGAATGACAAACGAAGACGTGCTTAGCGACATCGAGCAACGTTTGGCTCGGGTTAGATCTGCAATTGGGATGCCGGTGTCGATCGAGCTGGGTTTTCCTCCAATCGATCCCTTCGAATCATCCGAAAGTAGCCGACTGCTGGCTGCTGTGCAGGAATATTCGGGAAAGCCTGCGAAGACAGTGGCATATGGGACGGAAGCACCGTTCTTGCAACAGATGGGCATAGATACCGTAGTGTTTGGCCCTGGTTCAATCGATCAAGCACACCAGGCTGACGAGTACCTGCACAAGAACCAGATTGCGCCCACGCAGGACGTGCTTGAACGGTTGATCCACGACTTCTGTTGCTGAGTTCCGTAACGTCCAGTTCGCAACTTGGACTGCGACGTTGAACATGTTCAAGAATGTTGAAGCCTATTTTGGCGGAATAGTCAGGAGTACAGAAATGGCCAGCTTTTCAAAGGAAAACCAATGAGTCCTCGCCGTCCGCACTCATCCATCATTGTGGATGGTCTCAATCAAGCTCCGAGCCGCGCGATGCTGTATCCCGTGGGCTTCACCAAGGCGGACTTTCTCAAGCCGCAAGTGGGGATTGCGTCGACTTGGAGCAATTTGACTCCGTGCAATATGCACATCGACAAGCTGGCGACGCAGGCTGCCAAAGGCGCGGACGCATCGGGGGCGAAGAGCGTCACGTTCAACACGATCACCGTGTCTGATGGCATCTCAATGGGTACTCCCGGAATGCGATTCTCGTTGGTTTCCCGAGAAGTGATTGCCGACTCGATCGAGACAGTCGTTGGTGCACAGGGATTTGATGGTCTTGTCGCGATCGGTGGATGTGACAAGAACATGCCCGGTTGTGCGATGGCGATGGCGAGACTGGATAGGCCATCTGTTTTTGTGTATGGAGGAACCATTCAGCCCGGTGTCGAGAGGCGCGACATCATTTCGGTATTCGAAGCAGTGGGAGCGCGAGGAGACGATCGCATCTCGGCGGAGGAGATGCAGGAGATAGAGCAGACTGCCATTCCTGGCCCCGGATCTTGTGGAGGAATGTACACTGCAAACACGATGGCGAGCGCTATTGAGGCCTTGGGCTTGTCGCTACCCGGTTCTTCGGCTCAGGAGGCGGTGGGTGCGGACAAGTTGGAAGATGCGAGGGCAGCCGGAGCAGCTGTTGCAAACTTGATCGAGAGGGATATCAAGCCATCCGACATTCTCACTAGAGAGTCCTTTGAGAACGCTATCACCGTGGTTATTGCCTTGGAGGGATCGACCAATGCAGTGTTGCATCTTCTCGCCATGGCTCATAGTGCTGATATTCCTCTGAAGTTGGATGATTTCTCACGCATCGGCGAGCGAGTGCCGGTACTGGCGGATATGCGACCGGCAGGGCAATACTCGATGTCGGAGCTTGTCGAGATCGGAGGCATCCAGCCGCTGATGAAGATGTTGCTTGAGGAAGGGTTGTTGCATGGTGAGTGCATGACTGTTACTGGTTCGACGATTGCCGAGAACTTGAAGAATGTTGCTCCTTACGAATCTGGTCAGCAGATAGTTCGGTCGTTTAACAACCCCATTAAGAAGGACAGTCATCTTGTCATATTGCGGGGAAACCTTGCTCCAGAAGGTGCCGTCGCCAAAATCACTGGCCAAGAGGGTGAACTCTTCGAAGGAACGGCGCGAGTGTTTCACGGAGAGGAAGCGGCTATGCAGGCCATCATGGATGGGACGGTGGTCGAAGGCGATGTGGTTGTAGTTCGCTACGAAGGACCGAGAGGAGGTCCGGGTATGCGGGAGATGCTCAGCCCGACCAGTGCGATAAATGGTCGAGGACTCTCGGGGAAAGTGGCTCTCATTACTGATGGCCGATTTTCCGGAGGATCGTCCGGATTCGTTGTCGGACACGTGACTCCTGAGGCTTTCGTCGGTGGTCCCATCGCGCTAGTGGAAGATGGCGACACGATCACGATAGATGCCGTTCGGAAACAGATTGACCTTAAGTTGGATCCATCGACTGTGAGCGAACGGAAATCACGGTGGACAGCTCCGAAGCCCTATGCGACACGGGGAGTACTAGCCAAGTACGCTCGTTCAGTGCGTTCTGCGAGCGAAGGTGCCACTACCGACTAGCTGGGTAGTGCTTTGGTCAGACAGAGTAAGAACTCAGTCTGGGACTAGTCGGGGTTCGTTGAGGACTACCGTGAACTATTCTCGTGAACAAAGTCCACAAGCCGCTTGACGTTGTCCACCGGAGTTTGGGGAACGATTCCATGGCCTAGGTTGAAGATGTGGCCTGGCTTTCCATCGACGGCCTCAAGAATCCTCTGAGCGTGTTCCTCCACGACCTCCTGTGTCGCGCATAGCGCGATTGGATCCATGTTGCCCTGAATGGCTGCACAGCCAATCGACTCCCATGTGGGAACCAACGGAACTCTCCAATCGAGTGCGAGAAAGTCTGGACCGGTGGAATACATGCTTGAGAGCAAGTGTTGATTACCAGTGCCGAAATAGATCTTTGGAATGTCGCCGTGAATTCCTGTGAACACCTTGGCGGTGGACGTTGCCGCGAACAAGCGGTACTCGACTTCGGAAAGACAACCGATCCAACTGTCGAAGATTTGCACGGCATTGATACCCGCACCCACCTGCAGATTGACGTAATCGACAATTGCATCGGCCAACGTGTCGAGAAGTTGGTGCCAAGCCCCCGGGTGTCGATACATGAAGCTCTTCGTGTACGTGTATTGTTGCGAGCTTCTTCCCTCTATCGCGTAGGCAGCAAGAGTGAAAGGAGCACCCGCAAATCCAATAAGAGCTGAGTCTTTGGGCAGTTCTCCGAGAACATTGCGGACAGTTTGAGCGATGTACCCGGAACCTTCTTCTGCAGGAACTACCCGAATCGCCGACACTTGTTCGTGACTTCTGATTGGATTGGATATCACGGGACCAACCCCTGCTTCATATTCCAGATCCAACCCCATGGGAATGAGAATTGGCAGCAAATCCGCAAATACGATTGCAGCGTCAACTCCTAGGATGCGATATGCGTCCACAGTGGCTTGAGCGGCCAAATCCGGGTTGGTGAACAACTCGAGACTGGTTCGATTTTCCTTTAGTCGCCGATACTCAGGCATGTAGCGACCGGCTTGGCGGTTGAGCCATATCGGCGTGTAGTCGGTGGACTCGCCACGGCACGCCTTGAGAAACGTGGACACGACTGGTTGGACTCTTAGACGTTTAGCTCATCTGTAATCGGATCGACTTCAGCATCGTAGTCCACATCAGACCGTCCAAACCCGAAAAGTTTGAGAAATTCGGAACGAAAACCATGAATGTCAGCCAAATCTCTCACGTTGCCGGACTCGACCTCGTTCCAGACAGCTCGCACGCGGGCTTGAATTTCGGGGTTGAGCTCGAAGTTATCCATGCGGATTCGATTCGAGTCGTCCAGACGTCGCTCGGCATTGAAGATCTGTTCGCTGAACATTCGATACATGTGTGCAATGCAGTCTTCGTGAGTACCTCTTTCTTTCATGGCCTGAAACAGAATCGAGAAGTAGAGTGGGACGACAGGAATTGCAGTACTCGCCTGCGTCACAACGGCTTTCAAGACTGCAACTAGAGCCTCAACACCATCAGAACCAAACTTTTCGTTGATGGAGTCTCGTGTTTGGTCGAGATGTTCCTTGGCCTTGCCGAGTGTTCCCCCACGATAGATGGGTCGAGTCAACTCGTTGCCCAAGTAGGTGTAGGCAACCGTCTTGAATTGCGGTGCAATCACTCTCGCGCTCTGCAGAGCTTCAATCCATCGGTTCCAGTCATCGCCTCCCATGACCGCAATCGTTGCGTTGATTTCATCTTCGTTGGCGGGCTCGAGTTCAACGCTTTCAACATCACAGCGATCTCGCAACACATCCAATTTCAATGTGCGCGATTCGAAGGAAGCACCGATGGGTTTGATAACGGAGCGGTGCATTTCTCCGGTTTCTGGGTGTACTCGTACAGGAGATGCCAAACTGTAAACGAGCATGTCAACGGCCCCCATTTCGGCCCTAATGAGTTCGACCACTTGACCCTTGATCTCGTCCGAGAATGCATCCCCGTTGATGGTTCTTGCATACAACCCCTGTTGAGTGGCGGCTCGGTCGAATGCCCAATTGTTGTACCAGCCAGCCGATCCCGGTCTTCGTTCCTCCGGCTCTTTTTCGAGCGACACTCCCAGCGTTTTCGCCTCACAACCGAATCCCAAAGAGATTCGGGATGCCAGTCCGTAGCCGGTGGAGCATCCGACGACAAGTGCGTTCTTAGCACCATCGATTCGAGCGCGTTCAGTTACGTACTGAATCTGCTCCTGCACGTTCTTTTCGCAGCCTGTCGGGTGCGCCGTCGTACAGATAAATCCCCGTATGCGTGGCTTGATGATCACAGGCGGTTCCTGTTGTCTTCGGCAAGTCACTCGCACACTTCGAGGCGGAAGCCCTACGATTGTTGCAACTTGCGGGTGGCTGAGTGTCGCATTATACACAGTGACCTATTGATCATTGCAGACCATAGAGAGCGATATTACTTGTAGTCGATTCGTTCTTTTCTTTTATTATAAAAATACACAGACTATTGAATAACAAATTGATAAACAAATAAATACATAAAATTATGGGTAATCTGAAAAGTGAATTTCTCTACTAGAGTAATGGTAGAATGGCACTGTAGTTCGAGTTATGTATATTCCTGAATCTAGCCCCGTTCACGTAGCCCATTCAAGTTAGATCATCTGGCGAAAGCTGATGGTGTGCTAACATTTCGCTCTCAGTTGCACACCCTCCGTTGTGCGACTGCAGACGAAGCACGAACCCATATCATTCGCCTGTTCCCTCCATCAACAATCAGCGTCCACACATGTCTCAGTCGGAGATCATCAACCAAGCATGGGAGAATAGAGCGGAGCTCTCGGCATCCACCTCTGGACCGGTAAGAGATGCCGTGTTCGCGGTGTTGGCAGGCCTTGATGCCGGGGAACTCCGAGTCGCCGAAAAGGTAAGTGGACACTGGACTGTTCACCAATGGCTCAAGAAAGCCGTTCTGCTCAGTTTCATTTTGTCTCCTTTTCGGATGATGAGCGAAGCTCCCGATGGAACTGCTTGGTGGGACAAGATTTCATCCAAATTCAAGGACTGGGATGAAGGGCGATTTCGCCAGGGAGGTTTCCGTTCCGTTCCTACCTCTTTTGTCCGGCATTCCGCCTACATCGCTCCCAACGTGGTCCTCATGCCTAGTTTTGTCAATGTGGGGGCATATGTAGGCAGTGGAACGATGGTCGACACTTGGGCGACGATCGGTTCGTGCGCCCAAATTGGTCGAGACTGTCACATTTCTGGAGGGGCCGGTATAGGCGGAGTCCTCGAACCGCTCCAAGCGGCACCAGTGATCGTGGAAGATAACTGCTTCATCGGCGCGAGGTCGGAAGTGGTCGAAGGCGTGCTAGTCGAAGAAGGAAGCGTACTGTCGATGGGTGTCTTTCTTGGAGCATCTACCAAGATTGTTGATCGAGCCTCCGGAGAAGTGTTTCAGGGAAGAGTGCCGGCGTATTCCGTAGTTGTTCCAGGTACCCTTCCTCAACCTCCTTTCGACGACGGTAGCCCACGACCGAGCTTGTACTGCGCAGTGATCATCAAGAGAGTCGACGACCGAACGAGGGCGAAGACTTCGATCAATGAGCTTCTTCGGGACTAGCTGCTCTCATTTCTACGTTCGAAGACCTCCATCGTGAACGCATACGAATGGCGTTCGTCCGCCTCATGGCTCTTTGACCAGACGCGTTTCCATTGGCTGGTGTCGTATTCAGGAAAAAATGTATCGCCTTCGATCTCGGCGTCGACCACAGTTCGGTACAGTCGAACAGATTGACACATGGCCAACTCGTAGATTTGTGCTCCACCGATCACAAAGACTTCATCGTTTGGTACGAACTTTCCTTCATCTTCGGCAATTCGTAAGGCGTCGCTGAAGGTAGGCACGCATACGCAACCCGGCACCTCCTTCTCTGATCGAGTCAGCACGATGTTGAGGCTGTGCTTCAGGGGTCTTGCCATTGCGTCCAACGTTTTTCTGCCCATGATCACCGGACGGCCTCGCACTTTCTTGCGGAAATAGCCGTACTCATCGGGCAGTCTCCAGGGGAGGCGGTTGTTCCTGCCGATTACTCCGTTGAGCGACATCGCCCAAATCAAGGAAACAATCATGAGTTAGTTTCGGCTATACCGCGATTTCTGCTTTTATGGATGGGTGGTACTCGTAGTCCACAAGAGAAAAATCTTCGATGGAGAAATTTAAGATGTCGTCGATCTCTGGATTGATGTGAATTGACGGTAGCGTGAAGGGCTTGCGATTCAATTGCGTTCGCGCATGATCGAGGTGGTTGTCATACAGATGTGCGTCGCCAAATGTGTGAACAAAGTGACCTGGTGCAAGTCTTGTCACTTGGGCGATCATGAGCGTCAACAACGCATAGCTGGCGATGTTGAACGGCACGCCTAGAAATACATCAGCGCTGCGTTGATATAGCTGACACGACAGCGTGCCTTCGGATACGTAGAACTGAACGAGAGCGTGGCAAGGTGGTAGTGCCATCTGATCGACTTCTGAAACGTTCCACGCCGAAATGATGTGGCGGCGCGAACTGGGATTGGATTGGATCGAATGGATCAAACGCTCGATCTGATCGGTTGTTGACCCGTCTGGATTGGGCCACGACCTCCATTGGCGACCATAGATGGGACCCAAGTCTCCATCCTCGTTTGCCCACTCATCCCAAATGTGAACGTTGTTCTCGAGCAGATAACCAATGTTCGTCGAACCCGAAAGAAACCAAAGCAGTTCATGGATGATCCCTCGCAGAAACATTCGCTTGGTCGTGAGCAAGGGAAACCCCTGAGTTAGATCGATGCGAAACTGATGTCCGAACACGGAGAGCGTTCCCGTGCCGGTTCGATCGTCCTTTGCAACACCTTCGGTGAGGATCCGATCCAGTAGATCCAAGTATTGCTTCATGAACTCTGATCCGTTTGAAATCTCTTGTTGATGGACGGCAGCATTAGCAGCACACCAATCACAATTAGAGGCACCGACAACAGCTGTCCCATGGTCAGCCACTCTCCGAAGATGAAGCCTAGGTGCGAGTCGGGCTCTCGGAAGAACTCGGTAAAGAACCGACCAGCTCCGTAGGCCGCAAGGAACATTCCACTAACCGATCCGAGTCGACGTCTCTTTGCAGAAAACACCCAGACAATAAGAAATACCACAACGCCGGTGACGAGTGCCTGATAGAGGCTAGACACATGTCGAGTAACCGTGTCGAATTCCCCAAAGCAAGATGGATTGAGGGCGACGACCGATTCACAGGGAAAGTAAACACCTAGGAAGCTCTCGGTTACCCGACCAGGGAGTTCAGTGTTCGCAAAGTTTCCAAGACGCCCAAGTCCAATGCCTACAGACACCAAAGGCGCGGTGAAGTCTGCGACTTGAAAAAACGTCTTGCCGCGTAGGCGCGACCACAGCAACAATGCAACTAAGACCCCAATAAGACCCCCGTGGAACGACATGCCGCCTTCCCAAATACGGAGAACCCACAAGGGATCCTCGATTGCGTGGCCGAGATCGTAGAAGAGAGCGTAGCCCAATCGGCCGCCGATCAAAGTGCCACATGTTCCGAAGAAGATTGCGTCGGCCCATTGTTCGACTGTCAAGTCCGCCATTCCTTTCTTGATTCGGTGGCGGCCCAGCAAGAAGCACGTTACAAATGCCACGACATAGGCCATCCCGTACCATCGAATGCTCACGGGACCGATCGAGAAGATGACCGGATCTATCGTGGGGTAGTACATGACTCGAAGGATTGCCCCTAGTGGATCCGGGAACAGCAAGTGCCAAACGCACAGGGTATTCGCGTGCCCGATCTAGGCTGTTTCCAAACCGGCCGGCGACTTTCGGAATTGTAGCCACTAACCAATGCAAATAACAGGTCGTTGCTACACTACTTCTACTTACTTCGGTGTTCTCCGTTGTGTGCATAGTCCTCGTCGCTTATCGAACCGACTCCAGCTTTCCCTTGGTGGTCGCCGCAAATCGCGACGAGTTCTTTGATCGACCTTCGATCCCTGCGCACTTTTGGACGGACGAGCAAAACATCTTTGCCGGTCGAGACGTGAAAGGCGGTGGCACTTGGCTGGGGGTCACACGCAGTGGGAGGTTTGCTGCTCTGACCAATTGGACTGAACAAGGCGAGACTGTCAATGGGCAAACGTCTCGAGGGTTGCTAGTGCGCAACTTTCTAAGCGGAACGCACTCGTCCGAGGAGTACATCGACGGCATTGAAGGTACGAATTACCAAGGCTTCAATCTATTGGTCTACGACGGTGAGGCCATGATGTATTGGTCGAATCGGGACAACCATCGGAAGCTTCTCGACTCCGGCTTCTACGGCGTCACGAACACGAGCTTTCAGAATGACTGGACCAAGACTCGAGCCGGAATCGACATGATTTCGCAAATTCAGAACAGACACGATGTGGATACTCTGATTCACTTGTTGCGTCGACACTCTTCGACGGAAGGGAGTGTCAAAGGACGCAGCCAGTCTCCCGAGGACAGCCGGTCGCCATGCTTCGTGTTCGGAGACGACTATGGAACTCGGGCAAGTACGGCCGTTGTTTTCGATGGCAAGCGAATCTTCTTCAAGGAGCAACTGTACGGTCCTCGGGCCGTGAGAGGATCCTACGTTTACGAATCGATTCCGTTAGAAAAGGAAAAAGTCAAATGAAGAACGAGTTAGCTGGAAAGACCGCTCTGGTCACTGGAGGAAGTCTAGGGCTGGGCAAAGCCATGGCGACTGAGTTTCACCGTAACGGTGCGAACGTAGCAATTCTGGCGCGTCGTGCGGAACTGCTCGAACAGGCAAAGTCCGAAATTCTCCAATCCGTCGGCAACGATGCCAAGGTCGAAGGCTATGTTTGTGACGTAACCGATTCAGATGCGCTTCAAAGCACGGTCTCGTCAGTTTCTCGGGACCTCGGAGACATCGATATTCTCGTGAACAACGCCGGCAAGTCGGAGGCGCATCCTTTCATGAACATTACGGATGAGATTTGGCGAGGAGATTTGGAGTTGAAGCTGTTCGCCGCGATTCGAGTGGTGCGGCTCGTGTTTCCGGGTATGTGTGAACGTCGATGGGGGCGAATCATCAACATTCTGAACACTGCAGCCAAGGCACCCGGTCCCCGCTCTGCGCCGACCTCGGTCTCACGGGCCGCAGGAATGGCGTTAACGAAGGTTCTGGCAGGCGAAGGAGCACCGTTTAACGTGCTGGTCAATGCACTGCTGATCGGACGGATTGAATCCGATCAAAGTCGTCGCGCCTACGATGCAAATCCCGGAGAGCTCGCCTACGAAGAATATTTAGCTCGAGCAGGAAAGTCCTTGCCGATGGGCCGCATGGGCGAAGCGCACGAATGCGCAAGCGTTGCAATGTTTCTAGCATCCGAAGGCGCGTCGTACCTGACTGGGTGTGCCATCAACATGGATGGCGGACTGTCAAACGTGGTGTAGAGTCTAGTTGGGTGTTTCGGCTTGCGTTCCATGAAACTGTGAATAGCGAGCGTGACTGGAGATTGCCCTTCCTAGTCCAAGCTCTCTCATTTGGGTATGGATGTAGTTGCGGATTGACTCGGCATCCTTCATGCCCAGCACTCGACTGAGTATGCGTCGACAGCGGGTCAAATGGATGTTTCGTATGACCCATTTGACCTTGGGTATGTGGGTCGCATTCATCGACAGTACGTCGTAGCCCATACCTGCACACAGAATCGCACCTTCGACGGTTCCCGCCATTTCCCCGCAAATGCCCACTGGCTTGCCAACGGCATGACCATCCTTGACTACGCTGCGCATTGCAGCCAGCACGGACGGGTGTAGTTCCTGATAAAGGTTTGCAACCCGCGCATCGTTGCGGGATACGGCCAACATGTACTGTGTTAAGTCGTTTGAACCTACAGCGAGAAAGTCGACTTCACTTGCGATGAGGCGAGCTTGATAGACCATCGCTGGAACTTCAATCATGACTCCAATGTCGGGCACCTTGATATCGAATCCTTCGTCGACGACTTCTTGGTAGGCGCGCTCGATCAAACTCTTGGATGCAGTCACTTCTTCGATGTTGGAGATCAGCGGCAGCATGATTCGCAGTCTTCCTTGAAGTCCTTCACTGGCCTTCAGCATGGCGCGAACCTGGACCACAAAGATCTCTGGATGATCGAGCGTTATTCGAATTCCCCTCCAGCCCAGGAAAGGATTCTCGTCTTGAATCGGAAAGTAGGGCAAGTCCTTGTCGCCCCCGATGTCGAGAGTTCGCATCGTCACAGGATTGGGTTCGAACGCAATCATGTGCTTGCGATAGATGTCGCGTTGCTGCGCCTCCGTGGGAAACTGCAGACTGTCCGCGAAAGGAATTTCCGTTCGAAACAACCCGATTCCTTCTGCTCCGCGATCCAATGACTGAGTGATTTCGTCGACGAGACCGATGTTCACCCACAATCGAATACGGTGCCCGTCTCGGGTCTCCGCCGGTTCATCTCGCAGTTGGGAGAGTTCTTCTGCAAAGCTCTCGCCTTGATTCTTCAAGTCTTGGTAGTGGCGGAGAATCGGTGGTCCCGGATTGGTTACCACTTCACCGAAGTTGCCATCGACCACTGCAGTCACGTGTTGCGACTCGAACAACGGGAAGTCCTCGGCACCCATGACGGCGGGGATGCCCAATGCCCGAGCGAGTATGGCGGTGTGTGAATTCGCCGATCCTTTTCGTGAAACGATTCCGGCGAGTTTTTCGTCTGGAACCTTGGCAATCATCGAAGCAGTGACTTCCTCCGCGACAAGGATCGAGTCGTCGGGAAAGACGTTGCTTTCCTCGGTTCCATAGTCCTGGAGCTTGCCGACGAGCTGCTGGGCGATGTCCCGCAAGTCTGCGCTTCGCTCTCGAAAGTAATCGCTGTTCGCGTCTTCCAAGCGATCAATGTGCTCTTGGAAAACTCGTCGGATCGCTCCTTGTGCCCATTGACCGTTCTGCACGATCTGGTCTCTGACTTCGCCGCCCAATGCTTCATCGTCAAGAATGTGCACGTAGACGTCGAGGATTTCCTGATCGATGGAATCAAGACTCGGTTTGAGTTGCGCGTTGAAGCCCTGCATGTCCTTCCGAACCTCGTTCAAAGCATGTTCGAATAGCGTTAGCTCCACTTCTTGATTCGAAGCTTCTCGGTCTGGAATGTGCGAAATGTCTGCAGGAGGCTGGGTCAATACGACCGGTCCAATTGCAATGCCGGGCGCACCAGGTACTCCGTCGAACCGGCGTTCAGTTGCCTTCCACGGTGAAGTGCTCGGTGAAGCAACGACATCCGAGATGGCCATCGCGTGGGCGACGAGAGGTGCTAATGTCGTGGCAAGCGATACGAGAAGACCTTCTTCGTCGTCTGAGAACTTGCCTTCTTCGCGACGGAGTGTGAGCACCCCTATGGATCTGCGGTTATGGACTATGGGTGCGCCCAGAAACGACTTGAGTGAACTCTCATCGATCGACTCGATAGGCTCGAAGTCGGCGTGTTCTGTGGCATCGTCGAGGTTTACGGGTTCCGCCCGACGTGCGACGAGCCCGATGATTCCCTTGTCAATGGACAGTGCGATGTTTCCGGATGTGTGGTTTTCAAGGCCGTCGTTGGCTATCAGGTGGAGCATGTCGGTGGTGGACTCACGCACGTACAGCGAGCAATAGTCCACGCCAAAAATCATGCTGACGCGGGCGACCGCCATTGCAGCCGCCTTCTCGAAGTTTGGCTCGGCCTGAACGTCCCGAGCCAGCTGATTCATGGCTTCAAGCAATCATTCGCCCCCGATTCGAAGATGCGGTCTCAATTCCGTCAGTGCTCTTCGATACATGTCTCGTTTGAAATCGACGATCATCGCCACCGGTGCCCAGTAGTCCACCCACTTCCACTTGTCGAACTCTGGTTCCTCAACCGCCTCCACATCGATCATGCTATCCATGCCCATGAAGCGAAGCAGGTAGAAGACCATCGATTGGCCTGCATACGCTCGCTTGCGATTCCCTTCTTCGCCGATCGTTAAAGGATAGTCATACTTCAACTCGGCCACAGTGTGTGCAAGAACCGTTGCATGCGAATTGGGTACGTTGACCTCTTCAAGCATCTCCCGATACATGGCTTCCGTTGGCTCCTCGCCAGCATCAATTCCTCCTTGAGGAAACTGCCATTGATCTTCCATGTCGTTCCGCCGGGCCACCAGCACTTGGCCGGTCTTGTTGGTAAGCACGATACCCACCGCTGCTCTGTAGTCTCCGCTCATGGTTGGTTGATTCTCTCGGTAGAACGGGATTCCTACTTCAATTGCGTCTCGAGCGACTGCAAAACGGTGAGTGAGACAATACCAGTATCGCAACTAAAGCTGCTTCGTTGTTGACCCAATCATGAATAGGCTTCAGTACGAAACCAGCCCCTATCTGAAGCAACACGCGGCCAATCCCATCGAATGGTATCCGTGGTGCTCAGAAGCACTCGAGTTGGCCCGCAACGAAGACCGACCCATTTTCCTCTCCATAGGCTACTCGACATGCCATTGGTGCCACGTCATGGCAAAGGAGTGTTTCGAGGATCTTGACGTTGCGGTGTTGATGAACATCAAGTTTGTGAACATCAAAGTGGATCGCGAAGAGCGGCCCGACCTCGACAAGATCTATCAATTGGCGCACGCGTTGCTTTCCGGCCGTTCAGGCGGTTGGCCACTTAGCATTTTTCTCAACCCGCAAACGCATGTTCCGTTCTTCGCCGGAACCTACTTCCCGCGAAAGTCTCGACCCGGATTGCCTGGATTTGTCGATGTTCTCGATCAAGTGGCGCAGATCTACACCGAAAACAAGGAGAAGTTTGAGAAGTTCGAGAAGGAAATGCTCTACACGATGGACTCCGTGACTCGCGCCAAGGATGCGAAAGAACCGGAAGATCTTGAGAGATGGGAGCGGCAGTGTCGCAATGCGCTCGTGTCAAGTTTCGACAAGTATGCGGGAGGGTTTGGATCCGCACCCAAATTTCCGCATTCGATGAGCCTCGATTGGCTCATGGAGTACTGGTACTCCAGTCGTCAGGCCAACAACTTGGACCGAGAGGCGTTGGATGCAGCAATCCACTCCCTCACCGCAATGGCGCGCGGCGGAATTTACGACCATGTCGGTGGAGGCTTCTTCAGGTATTCGACTGATCGAGACTGGGTGATTCCGCACTTTGAAAAGATGCTTTACGACAACGCCATGTTGCTTGCCAGCTATTCGCATGCTTTCGCAATAACCGGGGACTTTCTCTTCGGCGAAGCGATCCAAGACACTTCGGCATGGCTTCTGCACGAGATGCGTTCGCCGGAAGGGGCATTCTTTTCCGCAGTGGACGCCGATTCGGAAGGGGAGGAAGGGAAGTACTACGTTTGGAGAAGGAACGAAGTCAAGAAACTGCTGAATGACGAAGAGCACTTGGTTGTCGAGACTCTGTACGGATTGGACAAGTCGGCGAACTTTGAAGGTCGCTGGCATCTTCGCCGTATGGATGCATGGAACTCGGTTGTACGTCGCTTGAGCATGGATCCCGAGAAGGCCTACCAGATCCGTCAATCGGCTCGAGCGAAGTTGCTTGACGCCAGATCCCAACGAATAGCTCCATTGACCGATCGGAAGATACTGACGGCATGGAACGGTCTTGCTGTCAAGGGATTGGTACTTGCGTCACAGGCGCTGTCAGAACCCGAGCTGCTGCAGGCGGCACAACAGACAGCCGATTTCCTTCGGGAAAACCACTTCGATGGAGAGCGACTCTTTGCAGTCTCGTGGGAGCGAACGCCTTACATTCCCGGCTATCTCGACGACTATGTCTTAGTTTTGGAAGGGCTGCTCGCCTTGCTTTCGGCACAGTGGAGAGCGGTCGACATCGACTTCGCACTTACGTTGGCCGACGAACTGGTCGAGCAGTTCTACGATGCTGACGACGGTGGATTCTTCTTCACCGCTCACGATGGCGATCAACTAATTCACCGTCCCAAGCCTCTATCGGACGAGTCCCTTCCCGCAGGAAATGCCACTGCATGTTTGTGCTTGTCGCGCTTGGTTCATCTGACCGGCGAGACGCGATTCGTGGATGTGATCGAAAAGACCTTGGGATGGGCGCACGGTTTTCTACAGGATCCCGGATCGGGCTTTCCATCGTTCCTCCGATGCATTCACAAGCATCGCAATCCCGGTCGACAAGTAGTAATCCGCGGGAGTAGGTCGAGCATGCAGGATTGGCAGGCTGCAGTGTCAAGTCAGTATCGTCCGGACACAGAAGTTTGGGCTATTCCCCACGATATGACGGGATTTGTCCCGCCTTACTTGGCAGGAACGACTTCGACCGACAGCTCCGAAGAGGTTCGAGCCTATATTTGCGAGGACTTCGCCTGTTCAGAACCGATAGGGTCCCTAGAGGAATTCAGGCGTATCCTCGACTCGTAGAGGAATCGAAATTTGCTCTAGCTGTGTGTCAGTCTTTGAGTACGAACACGTTCACGCGGTGTTCGCAACTTTGACGTTCCTGTGCGTTCGGAGGAGTCAATGGATTCTCGAAGGCAGAGTGATAGCACGCTCCGAACCGAAGAGTTGGATCGTCCTTTCGAATATGAAAGAGATTGAGTACTAAGACCTCGTCAACGGACATTTCTGGGTAGTAGTACCAACGCTGATCCTGGTTGTAGCGCAACGAGAGCTGAGTTGTGATTCGGCCGCTCTGTGTGAAACCTCGTAATCCTGAAACAACCAGGTCGTCTCGAGTCACAGAATTGGCATCCAGAACGGCAAGCGGCATGTGGGTCAAAGGCTCTGCCATGTGAACGGTACGCCAGAAATTGATCACCATGAACGCTTCGACGTGATCTTGTTCATAGACTTGCGTCCAGAACGTTGCGGCTTCGTCGTTTTGGAATGCCGCAGTGTTGTCGGCGAAGTGTTTCTTGGAAATGCCGTAGTCGTTGTGGATCCCGATTCCAAAGAAGGGATGTGCAGTGTCTTTGCCTCTCCTTAGAACCATGTTCGGTTGGTTGATCTTGAGTTTGCGACCCGGCAGGATCTTCGTTCGAATGATGTCCTCGACTTCCGCCATGTACTTGGTTTCTATTTCGTTCTCCCCACGAAATTCCGTTGTGTCTCGACTTCCTGGAAGCGCGTCTGATGCACCGAACGCTCCGGAATCCCAGTTTTCTACTCGCGACTTGTGGGGTAGCAGTACAAACCCATGTTTCTGAAAGAAACGGCTCTCGAAATCCTGAGTTCCATCGGACTCTAGCCCCTGTAGCTCTCGCCCGTCGTTGATCGTAGCGGCAGTTGGAGCGATGACCCCATCTGTTGGAGTCTGGCCCATCACATCGATCACAGTCTTCGATGGGTTCTCGTAGTCGGAACGAAAGTAGCCGCTAAGTCTTGTCTCAACGGCCAGAGAATGAGCTTCGGACATGGTGTCGGTTCGATTAGCTAGATGATTGGTAGTGTATCCAAGTATTCGACGTCAGAGGCAAGTCCGTCTTCGCACCTATGCAAAATGCGCTTGGTGAAGGGCTGGATGGACTCAAGGTAATTGAGTATGAGTGAGAGAAACGATCACAGTGCGCAAGACAATGCACACCCAGACCTCTCGGTACTACAGGGAGGTGTCGCAGTGGTCACAGGTGGTGCTTCGGGGATTGGTCTGGCTCTTGTGGAGCGGTCGCTGGACAACGGAATGCACTGTGCAGTTGCTGACATCGAAGCCGGTGCGATTGAAAGAGCCATCGAAGGTTTGTCTGAAAAGGCTGAGCAGAGGGGTGTCCGATTGCTTGGCGTACCCACGGACGTGTCCTTGCAAGGGGATGTGGACAAACTCTACGACGCTGTTCAAGAAGCCTTCCCCGATGATCCGATTTCACTTCTGTGTTGCAACGCCGGTGTGGGAGCTGGCGGTGGAGTGCTTACGGCCAGAGACGTCGATTGGGAGTTCGTGCTCGGTGTGAACTTGATGGGAGTCGTGTATTGTACTCGCAAGTTCGTGCCACGCATGATGAGGCAAGGTGCACCCGGATCCGTAATGGCGACCTCATCGCAAGATGGTATTTGCGCTGCACAAGGAGTCTATGGCGTTTCGAAACACGCATGTGTTGCCTTGATGGAAGCCCTGCACGGTGAGGTGCGGGGGCAACTCTCGGTCCATGTACTGTGTCCCAATGCTGTTGCCACCAACATCGTCACTTCGGAAAGGAATCGACCCGAACGCTTTGGGGGCATGAAGCCTGATCCTTCACGAACGGCCGAATCATTTGCAAACCCTGTGGCAGATCGCTTCAAGCAGTTTGGCATGCCGCCTTCCCGGTGTGCGGAAATGGTCTTCGATGCAATTCAGTCAGGCGTTTTCTACATTCTGGCGGAAGCGGAGGATGACGAAGGCTACGTGCGATTGGAAGCCGAGACGCGAATGAACGCAATATTGAATGGGACACGTCCCTATCGACCGCCGAGTGCCTTGCTCGCCAAGATCTTCTCCGGGCGATAATTGGCTTTCCGCCAGCGGCGGAACAAGAGAGTCGGCCAGCCAACAGCTCTTGGGTTGGGAGCACAACCGGAGTCTACGACTCGTCGTCTGGTGGGCTCCAAGCCAAATCGAGTTCTCGGGCAGCCTGAACCTCGTCTAGGCGCTTGCGATAGAGTCCATGAGGTGCGCCTCTGACCGTATCGGGATCGTTGACCGCCTCTTCTCGAATGTGCTTCATCGCATCAACGAATTCGTCGAGCTGTTCTTTGCATTCGGTTTCGGTCGGTTCGATCAGCAAGCATTCGGGCACCAGCAGAGGAAAGTAGGTTGTGGGTGCATGAATCCCGAAGTCCAAGAGCCTCTTGGCGAAATCCATTGCACGTACTTGCAGGTCTTTCGCCTCGCTGGTGAGCGTAACCAGGAATTCATGGGTGGCCTTGCGGTTTGGATATGCCAGAGTGAAACCAACCCGTTCGAGTTCTTTCGCTAGGTAATTGGCATTCAATGTTGCGTGCTCGGCGACTCGAACCATGCCCTCCCGACCCAACATCAAGGCATAGGCGAGTGCGCGAATCAAGATACCCGTGTTTCCCATGAAAGCGGAGAGTCTGCCAATCGTTTGAGGCAACTGCTGCTCTCCCAACCAATCGAACTGATTGTCAACGAAACCGACCACGGGGATGGGAAGAAAGCGAGCGAGCCGGTTATTTACAGCTACCGGACCAGCACCAGGTCCGCCTCCGCCATGCGGCGTGGCGAATGTCTTGTGAAGGTTCAAATGAAGTACGTCAAACCCCATATTGCCGGGGCAGATCTTGCCCAGAATGGCGTTCAAGTTCGCACCGTCGTAGTAAAGCAACCCTCCCGCGTCGTGCACGACATCCGAAATCTCGGTGATTTGGCGCTCGAATACTGCACATGTTGAGGGATTGGTCAGCATGATCGCCGCAGTTCGGGAACTGACGGTTCGCTTCAAGTCTTCGAGATCAACATCTCCATCGCCACCGACTTGAACTTCGGCAACTTTGTATCCGCACATGGTTGCAGTTGCGGGATTGGTTCCATGGGCGGCGGTTGGAATGATGACTTCGTCCCGATCAGTGTCGCCTTGCTCGTTGTGATAAGCGCGGATCATTAGCAGACCCGCAAGCTCTCCCTGGGCACCCGCCATGGGTGCCAATGAGACTGCATCTGTTCCCGTAACAACGGCGAGAATCTCTTGCAGGTCGAACAAGCATTCGAGAACTCCTTGGCTGGCGGATGCCGCCGTCAATGGATGCCTGTTGAGAAATCCCGGTAGGCTGGCCACACGATGAGCTCCTCGAGGGTTGTACTTCATCGTGCAAGAGCCCAACGGATAGAAGTTGCGGTCAATCGCAAAGTTCTGTTGCGAGAGATTTGTGTAGTGTCGTATCGCCTGAATTTCCGAGACTTCAGGAATTAGAGGCGGTGTCTTGCGCACGCAGTTTGGAGGTAAATCTGCGAGACTCCCGGATTCCGGACACTGGGCGTGCGCGATTCGATTCGGCTGAGAAATGTCGAAGATTGTTTCGTTCGCCATCAGCGATCATCCATCAGCAACACACTCCTGCAGCGCGTCGCTGAAGTGTTCGATTTCCTGCTCAGTGCGTTTCTCGGTTGCGCAGACAAGCAAAGATGATTGCAAGTCGGAGAAGACTTGCCCGAGCGGCAATCCGGCGACAATTCCGTGCCGGTCCAATAGTTTGTCGGCGACGAATTGAGCATCGCAGTGCAAATCGACAGCCGCTTCGTGAAAGAATTCGCCACTGAAGGTACGTTCGATCTGATCGGACCGACAGAGTCTGTTGACTAGATTCGTTGTATTGGCATGGCAGGCAGATGCCACGCTCTGAATCCCCCTCAGCCCCACAAGTGAGAGATAGATGGTTGCGGCGGTTACCAATAGTCCTTGGTTGGTGCAGATGTTGGAAGTTGCCTTGGCGCGTCGAATGTGTTGTTCACGTGCCTGCAAAGTCAGCGTATAGCCGATTTCTCCGTCGCGGTCCTTGGTTCGCCCCACTATTCGGCCCGGCAGCTGGCGAACGTAGGGCATATTGGTACACAGAAAACCAAAAGATGGACCGCCTGAGGCCATTGGAATGCCTAGAGGTTGACCATCGCCGCAGCAAATATCCGCACCTTGTCTTCCCCACTCTCCCGGAGGTGAAAGAACCGGTAGTGTTATTGGATTGACTACCGCGACAAGTAGAGCATTGTGGGACTTGGTCCAATCGGAAATCGCGTCTACATTTTCGAGTTGCCCGAAGAAATTGGGCTGCTGAACGACGAGCGCGGCGAAATCCCCGCCCGAAAGAGACTCGATCGTGTGTGTTCCTTTTTCATGTGGACACTGAATCAGTTCGATTCCTTGGCTGGAGACGAGGGTCCTCGCAGCTTGTACGTACAAGGGATTGACGCCGCCGCAGACGAGGACTCTTCTGCTCGTTGCTTTTCGATTGCAACGAATCGCCATGAGAATCGCTTCTGCCAGGCCAGATCCGCCATCGTAGACGGATGCATTGGCTACATCCATTCCAGTCAGCGATGACATCATCGTTTGGAATTCGTAGAGCAACTGCAGAGTTCCTTGACTCGCTTCGGCTTGGTACGGGGTGTAGGGCGTGAGGAATTCGCCACGACTGGCAAGGTCCCACACGGCGGCGGGAATGTGATGGTCGTAGCATCCAGCGCCCATAAAGCAAGGCCCCACCTCGTCCTTCTTCGCTCGTTCGGCGAGTCGTCGAGTCATTTCCATTTCGGGCACTCCGCGTTGGATGCCCATGAGCTGTGTGCGTTCGATTGAATTGGGAATTTCGGAAAACAGCTCTTCGACGCTGGAAGCTCCGATGCTGTCCAGCATCGAATTCACGTCTCTCAGAGTGTGCGGAATGAAGGGCATGGCGAGAGCTACGGCTGGTTAGTGCTGTTCCTCTTCCTCAGCACAGTGCTCCTCATACTCGAGCGCATCGAGAAGATTGTCCAAGTCTTCGGTGTCGGTTGGTTCGATAACGAATATCCACCCCGAGCCGTACGGGTCGGCGTTGATGCGTTCTGGCTCGTCGACAAGCTCATCGTTTGCTTCGACCACTCGTCCTGAGATTGGTGCGTAGATGTCGGAAGCCGCCTTGACCGACTCGACGACTGCCACCTCCTCTTCTCCAGCCACTTCCTCTTCAACTTCTGGCAGTTCAACGAAAACGATGTCTCCGAGGGCATTCTGTGCGAAGTCTGTGATGCCCACTTCGACCAAGCCATCGTCGCGTAGCCGTGACCATTCATGGGTTGCGGTGTATTTCAATTCAGAGGGGATTTCACTCATTTGTGTACCTTCCTACCCTTTCGAACAAATGGTGGGCGTACCAGCCTCCCATCCACTAGACGACCGCGTATGTCGATCTTGCAGTCTCCAGTGGCCAACTTGGGTACGCGAGCAAGGGCAATACTGTAACCGAGAGTGGGGGAATATGTTCCACTTGTGATCACACCGTTTCCGAGACCTGTTTGCACTTCTTGACCCGCTCGCATGATTCCTCTCTCGAGCACTACACCTGTGAGTTTTCGTTGCGCACCTGCAGCCTTGAGGTTCTGAAGACGTTCCCGACCGATGAAGCTTCTATCGATGGGCTCCCAATGGACTACCCATTCAAGTGCGCTTTCGAGAGGAGACACCTCGGAGGTCATGTCCTGACCATAGAGGTTCAGTCCGGCCTCGAGTCGCAGAGTGTCCCGTGCTCCGAGACCACAAGGTGTTAGCTGTTCCTCAATCAGTGCTTTCCAAAGCGAGTGAACGGCATCGGTTGCACACAAGATCTCCACGCCATCTTCGCCGGTGTAGCCTGTTCTGCCGATGAAATACTGGTCGTGCTCGACACAAGTGAAAGGCTTCAGAGCGTCGATGTCTTTGCCCCCGACCACTTTCGACGCGATTGTCAAGGCTTCCGGACCTTGGACTGCGACGATGTTCAGATCGCGCCGAGGTTGAATCTCGACCTCGAAATCTTGGGGAATGCGGGACTCGACCCACTGAACGTCAGTGGTGCTCGTGGCGGCGTTGAAGATGATGCGAAAACGATCAGATGAAAGTCGATAGACGATCAAATCGTCGATGATTCCCCCATTCTCGTTGAGCATCACGGTGTAGAGAGCTTGACCGACCGATTGCAGTCGGCTTACGTCGCTCGCCAGCAGTAGTTGAAGAACTGGAACGGCATCTGGACCCTCGAAGTCGACCGGAAGCATGTGGGACACGTCGAAAATGCCTGCCTTGTTTCGCACGGCATGATGTTCGGCAACCTGTGATCCGTAATGCAAAGGCATGCGCCAGCCGCCAAAGTCCACCATTCGCGCGCCCAATGCCTGGTGCTGGTCAAAGAGAGCAGTCTTCACGAGGTGAAGCTCCAGTGTCCGATTCCCATCGCCTCACGTATTACTTGATTCTTGATGAATCCCGTGCGATCAAATGCTCGGATGCCCAGGTTTCTAATCCAGCGGGAGCTTGGACCACTCCAGCCCCATACATTCAGGAAACAGGACATCAGTTGCATGGTCATCAACGCCTTGGTTCTGCGTTGAATGGCGAATCGCGACAAAGATGACCGACTCAGACTGGCGATATCAGTTTTCTCGATTTGACTGGCAAGTGCACGTCCATCCTCAACGCCTAGATTTACTCCGTGACCTGCAAGCGGGTGTATGGTGTGGGCTGCATCACCGATGATCACAACCCAAGGCTTTGGGTTCATCGTATTGACGATTGCATGGGTCAAAGGAAACGACGCTCGACGCTCGATGTCTTCAACAGTGCCACAGACTTGCTCGGTGGAAGATTCTAGGTACGAGGCGAAGTCGCTGTCGTTCAACTCCAACAATTCTCGGCATCTCTCTGACTCCATGCTCCAGATCACCGATACGGTGTTAGAGTCGGTCAGCGGAAGGAGAGCTAGAACACCATTGTGAAACTTCTGCCACGCTGTGTTTCGATGAGGTCGTGAGGTACGAGCGACAGTTACCAGCGACATTTGCCCTAACTCTTGCGCTTTTTGACCAGAATCCACCAGTTTTGCTGTCGATGACCGCTGTCCCTCGGCGATTACAAGCAAATGACACGAAACTTGCACGCCGTTACTCAGTGTCAACTGCTGACCCACAGAGTCGACTGCAACGATGTGAGCGTTCTCTCGAACTTCAAGCATATTTCGGCACGAATCGTAACTTCGTCGAACCACATTGCCGTGATCGAACACCCACGCAAGTGCTGTGCTTCCTACGGAGTCCGAAGAGAACGTCAAGGATGCCGAGCCGTCCTCCTCCCAAATGTTCATTCGTTCGATCGGTTGTCCCTCGTCCGAACTTGCAACTTTAAGCTCACAGAGCCAATCTACGTTGGCCGGCGAAAGCGCGATCGATCGTAGATCGAAACCCAGACGCTCTTGCGACACAGCAGGAGGTTTTGGTTCGATGACTAGCACTCGGAAGCCCTTGGACGAAAGAGCTAGTGCGGTGGCTGATCCGGTCAGTCCACCACCACTGACGACGATGTCAACGTCCATTTGCCATTAGCGCTTCGATTTCGTTGACAGTCTTGGGGCAACTTGCCGAAAGAACCAGATGTCCTTCTGGTGTGACTAGAACATCGTCCTCGATTCGAATTCCGATTCCGCGCCATTTGGGGTCGACATCGTTCATGGATTCGTTCGAAGGGATGTAGATTCCCGGTTCCACTGTGAGCACCATGCCGGGAGAGAATTTTCGAGGCTTGCCGTTTTCTTCATATGCGCCAACGTCGTGGACATCCAAACCCAACCAATGTGAGCATCGATGGACCAGGAATCTCTTGTAGCTCTCGTTGTCTAGCGCTTCGTCCAGTGATTCTTTGATAATCCCGCGATCGATCAATCCCTGCGTCAAGGTCTTTTGCGCCGCTTCATGGGGTTCCGTGGATGCGGAGCCTGGCTTGATCGTGTTGATTGCTGCGGCCTGTGCGTCGAGACACAGCTCGTACAAGTCGCGTTGAACGGACGAGAACTTTCCGGAAACAGGAAAGGTTCGAGTTACGTCGGATGCGTAGTGCCCGAGTTCGCAGCCGGCATCGATAAGAACCAGTTGCCCTTCTTGAAGTGACGCATCGTTGTCGATGTAGTGCATGATGCAAGCATTCTCGCCGCTGGCGACGATGCACGGATAGGCAGCATGGCGCGCGCCGCCCTGCATGAACTCGGTTAGGAGTTCACGCTCGAGATCCCATTCTCCCAGTCCAGGTTTGCACGCTTTCATGGCTCGAATGTGGGCATGGGCGGTAATGTCGGCGGCTTTTTGCATCTGGACTTGTTCGGCTGGCGACTTCACTAGGCGAAGTTCGTGTAGCGTTTGAGCCAGATTGACGTATTCGCTCGGAGCATCTTTGCGCTTTGACTTTAGCTTCGCAATCCATTCGAAAATCCTTTGATCGAATGTGGAATCGACTCCGAAGTGAGCGTGAAGAGTCTGTCGTCCATCCAGCAGACCCGGCAAGATTTCGTCGGCCGTTTCAACGTCGTGGGCACAATCAACTCCCAACTCGGTTGGCGCAGCCTCGAATCCGAGCCTGCGACCGTTCCATTGCTCTGCAGCAGGATCCAGAGGATTGAGGAAGAGCGTTGCCTCGCCTTCCTCTCGGCAAGGCGTCAAAACAAGCAACGCATTGGGCTCGACGAAACCTGTCAGATAAATGAAGTCGCTCTCCTGCCGAAACGGAAAGTTCGTATCTCCATTTCGACGGATCTCTTGAGCTCCTGCTAGAACAGCAACGCCCCGCGGACCAATGGCCGCCATGAGTCGGTCTCGCCGTCGCGAGTACTCGCTTTGGTCAATCAATTGCCGTCTCCCTGCAAGAGTTCGTTCATGTAGAGAACTCCGATTCGAACAAACTCCGCCAATTCCTCAAACGACATTTGCATCTCATCGGTATTTTGCACTTCGGAATCAACCAATGCTATTTCCCTGAAGTCCCCCAAAATCTCCTCCAATTCCTCGGACGTTGTACTTCCTTGTTCGTCGACCCCTTCAAGAAACGCTGTAACCCATTCTCCCAGTGCTTCGACTCGCAAATTCAGTGCATCTGAATCATCGCTTGCTAGGGCAAGTTGAAAGTCTAGATTCGAATCGTTCAACTGGTCCTTGGTCTTCTTGCAAAGAGCGACAAGAGGTTCACTTTCGCACAGGCCCGGTCGTAAAGATTCGACGCTTGTCGCCAACTGCGTCTCATCGCTTGCCGAAGAGAACAGAACGACGCCGCACACGAGACCATGCAGCTCGTATTCCGGCAGTGCGATGGAAGCGAGAACCATAAGGTCTGAAATTTGCTCCTGAGACAGTTCGTCATTCATCATGTAGGACTCAAACTTCCGATACAATTCAATTGATTTCCAACGAATTTAGCGAGTTTGATGTCTACCGAGTCTATGACTGAGCTGGAGTCCGTTGTCGATCAGCTGCTCGAACGATGCGTAAGCCTTCAGGAGCAGAATTCTCGATTGATCAACACCCATGAACAATGGATGGAAGAACGTCGTCGCTTGTTCCGGAAATTCGAGAATGCGGAAAATTGTATAGACCAAACTATCGCCAAATTGAAGGCGGTTAAGGCTAGCGACTAATGGCCGATCCGGCTCCAGTTGAAGTCGAGATTCAAATTCTTCAACGATCCTACCGTTTGGTGTGTCTGCCTGAGAAAGTGGAGTCGTTGCAGGAGTCCGCACGCAACCTGGACGAATACATGCGAGAAATGCGCGAGTCGCAAACTGGCGATGTCTTCAGCATCGAAAAGTTGGCAATTGCTGTCGCGGTGAATTTGATAGGGGAGCTCAAGCAGCATCAGGAGCAATTGAGCACGTTCTCGGAACGCGCCGATCAGCTCAAAGATAGAGTGCACGCGTTTACGTCCAAGACCTCCTAACTACTGACCTGGACGCCCAATTGATTGTTGGGGTTCGAGTTCGGTTACCGCAACCTATAATCGAAGTGTCTCCGGGGTGTGTGCGAGTCGGTTTTCGTCCCGTACCGTTAGAAGAAACTTAGGAGACTTCGGTGAATTGTTGTTGTGCAGGCCGGACTGATGAAACCGGAAGCCTGATGCACTTCCTGGGTCACCGCCTTGAACCCCTACGGTTCAGGGTCTGACCACTCACCGCATCCCGGTAGCCTCTCGCATCAGGTAATTTGCGATCAAAGCAATCAAGGATGCAAACTCTCGCATCCGTTCACGACTTCGGGCTCAACGTCGAGCTCTCGCTTCTCAAACCGTCCAATCTCGCTCCGAAGATGTCGCACGACGATTGCTTCGTAGATTGGATGTTGACAAGATTAACTGTGTTGCCGGTTACTTGTCTGACGAGTGTGAAGTTGATCTCTCCGGCATCGTCGAGCGGCTACACGAGGATGGTGTGACAGTCGCCGTGCCCCGAGTGCATGCGCAAGACATGCAATTCGTTCAGGTTGGACCAAGCCAAGAGCTTGTAAAGAACACATGGGGAATACTCGAACCGGCCGTGGGTCAGGTGGTCGGTATTGGGGAAATCGATGTCGTCTTTGCTCCACTCGTGGGCTTCTCGTCCAAGGGAGCGCGACTAGGTCGTGGTGGCGGCTTTTATGATCGTGCCTTCCAAGGTGTCGACCGACCGTTCCTGATCGGTGTGGGCTACGAGTTTCAATTGGACGACGACATTCAACCGAACTCGACCGATGTTCCACTCGATGCAGTGGTGACTGAGAATACTTGGCGGGTGTTCGATACTAGTGTCGAAGCAGTGCTCAGGGAGGATTGATCTGGCAGTTCGAAAAGTAATTCGAATGGGGCATCCCACTTTGCGTCGGGTGGCTCGTGAGTTGTCTGACGAGGAAATCGTCAGCCCGGAGGTAGCTAGGTTGGTCGAGGATATCACCGAGACTTTGCATGACTACGGTGGAATTGGACTTGCTGCTCCGCAAGTCAATGAGAGCGTTCGCCTCGCATTGATCGAAATCCCCAATGAAGGATCTCGCTACGGAGAGCTTCAACCCATGCCTCTGACGGTATTCGTCAATCCTGCGCTTTCGGTTTTGGATTCTCGATCTGCAGGAAATTGGGAGGGTTGCTTGTCAATTCCCGGATTGCGGGGATGGGTCGAAAGACCACAGAAAATCCGAATCGAATACAAGGACCTCGCGTTGAGAGAACTCTCAATGGAACTCTCGGGTTTTCAAGCAACGGTCTTTCAGCACGAATTCGACCACCTTGACGGATACCTGTATGTTGATCGAATGAAGGACATGTCTCGGCTGGTCTTTGAGGAAGAATTTGCCAAGCTGGGACTTGCTTACACGTTGGACACGTAGCGTGGATCAAGATCGACTCAAGATCGAAGCGGCGCAAGCTGCACTTGAACACGTAAAACAATCACTTGCACCTAATTCGATCTTGGGAATTGGCACTGGAAGTACCGTAAATTGCTTCATTGATCTGTTGCCCCAGATTCGCAACCTCATTCGGGTGGCCGTTTCAAGCTCTCAACGATCAACGGAGCGACTGCAGAGACTTGGGATCCCCGTGTCGGCCACTCACCTGGTCAACGACGTTGACGCTTATGTCGATGGGGCTGATGAAGTCGATCCTAGTTGTGCATTGATCAAAGGTGGCGGAGGTGCACTCACCCAGGAAAAGATCGTGACCTCCATTGCTCGTCGATTCATCTGCATTGTGGATCAGAGCAAGCTTGTTGATCGACTTGGATCGTTCCCGCTCCCTGTGGAAGTGATTCCGGCGGCGAAGAGTGCTGTTGGACGATTCGCGACGTCATTGGGCGGAACACCCTCGATTCGAGAGGATCTGACTGAGAACGGCAATGTCATTGTGGACATTCAGGGATTGGAGATTGACGATCCGGATGAGCTGGAGAAGACATTGAACAACGTTGCAGGCGTTGTAACTGTTGGCATCTTTGCAAAACACCGTCCGAACGTCGTGGTTGTAGCTGAAACTGACGGATCGATCAGCACTATGGAACCAAACACTCGATAGTCGGGACTACGCTCAAAACTGGATGGCAAGTCCAGATTCGTGCTGGTCTGAACTCCACCTACTGGGTTTCTTATTGATGGGTGTAAGTAGCTGGAGTGTTCGTTAGCTTGCCGGTAGTGCGAGACGCGATTCTGCGAATTCCTTCAGTTCGCGAGTCACAGCGAATATTTGCACTCCTTGTTCGATTTTCTCCAGGATGTTGTCTTCGGTTGCGCCCTCGAGAAATGCCAGACCGGCAGACTTGAAAGCACCGAATACTCGTTGCCTTGCTGCTTGGAGTTCGGGTCTATTGAAGTCGCTGAGAACGCCTCGAAATCCATGCGACATCGACAGGTCGGATGGTCCCCACTCGCCGAAGGAGATTCCAGGCACCTTGGTTGTTTTTTCTGCATTTTCGACTGCGCGAAGATTCTCAATCTTCACACCAAGAATTAGTTCTCCGTTCGGGTTTATTGGCCAGACGTCGGCCCTCTCCACGTATTCGGATCCATCAAGACCCCAAATCTGCCCCGCAGCTCCCTGACTTCCCGATCCTCGGCTACCACCACGAAACGTGTAACGCATAGCTTTCACGACAGCTTCGACAGCTTCCGGATTCTCGGCATGACACAGCATGAATCCATGAATTCCAGTTGACAGCAGCTGGCGAACCTGCCAAGAGTTGAATTCCACGTGTTCGACACTTCGGCCTTCAAAAGGTAGTTCGACGATCACTGGAGGCGTAGGAACTCGAACGGATGCCATTCCCTTCATGAATTCGTTCAGACCCGCGATATCCAACGGACCATGTTCCATTCCAACGTTAAGGTAGTCGGCCCATGTGTCCGCCATTCGCACGCCGGCCTCGAAGCTGAGTTCCATTCCAGCGTGCCCGCCTGTGTAAAACACTGGCTCGCCGGTTTCAAACTTGGAGATAACTCCGTTGATGCGGGGATTGCTCATTTTCGTACCCGTGGAGAGATGGACGTTAGTCTAAGCCCAAACGTACGAGAGAGGCCAAAGGCTTGAGGAATTGCAAAGTCAGTAAGTGCATGCCATCGCGGCATTCGGAGTGTAGCTGAGGCCCGAGGGAGAGACCTACTAGGCGGAGTCGGTTGTTAGTCCGTCGATGGACTATTTTCGTGCCCGATTTTTGCGCGGCTCGAGTCTTACAGCATTCAAAAAGCCATCGCCCATCTCGATCCGCTGATCTGCCATCAACCGAAGTTCGTCAGCGTAAGTGGACCGAGGACCGTGGACAAGGCAAACCACCACACCTTCTTGTTGCGCCACTTCGAGCGCTGGTAGCAAGTCGCTGTCGCCACTGACTAACGCTGCGTGGGTGATGCGATGTTTGAAGGCTAGAAGTGCGAAATCCAGTCCGATCATCAAATCGACCCGCTTCTGCTGGAAAATCGGCGCTCCGTTCTCATCTTGCCCCCGAAGCATGAGCCGACCTTGCCGCACCGTACATTGGGGAAGACCTTGCAATGCTTCGAAGAATCGTCTCTTTTGGCCATATCGCTCAGCCTCTTCTTGAGAAGGATTCTTGCTCTGATAAGGCAAACAGTCATAGTAGTAGGTGCGAAGGATGTCCAATGGCTCGAGAGCGGAATTTGCGATCCGGTCGCGAATCTCGCTAGCTTTCCAACATCAATACGGGTGCCGAAATCTCGAGCCACCTTATCTATGTAGCCGCCATCCACGAATACTGCTAGTGTGCCCAAAAACCTATTCCCCCTTTGTTACTGTCGTAGTCTTGAGGTGCTTAAGAGAAAAGATGGGCTGAAGAATTTGGTTGTTCAGCCCATCTTCAGAATGTTGCCCTAACCTGCTACGGCTCTCGGCCGCAGGACGCTAGGGGGCATAGTCTCTGTTCGCTCCCGCTAAGTTCGCTACGTCTAACTCAAGCCCTTACGATACATCTGACTAACATAACCACGTAGCTCGTAGGCTCAAACGCAGATTGTGCACTAAGAGAACGAGAATCACAAGTCTGTTTTGTCTTGTTCTCGTGTAGGGAATGAAACTGGGGTCCCTCCATTCGCAGTGAACTCATGCTCGACCATTAGACAGAGCAGTTCAGATGCCTGAATATTTCAGCCTACATCGAAGACCGTAGACGTGCGTCACTGCGTGACCTGAGCCCCATTCCGCATGGGTTCTCCCCAGTCTACTTGGCCATTGTGAAAAACCGAGTTTAGGTCGAGATGCCGCCTATAGCTCTTTTGTCCTAGCGTTCCGAGCAAGAGACTCGATCTGTGGAACGAAACGGCACAAGAACTCGAAAGTCTGATCCTCCATATGCGAATATCCATCCGTGCTCCAATGAGGTTCTTCGTCGTATGGTTTACACCACGTCAACCGCGACCACTGTTCATGCTTGGAGTCGTAGACGACAATCTCCTCTCGGCGTGACCAGAGTCGCAACTCGTTCACGACAAGCATCGGAGTACTCGGGTCTGCGTGACCGTCCTTGAAAATGCTCAGTACGCCTCTTTGAAGAAACGCTCTACTGTCGTCGCAGTTGACATTGAATTTCCTGCAAATCTTCCACAAGACCTCAGTGGGCAAGTCCACTTCCGCACGACTCTTGCCTTCCATGTCAGCGACAATTCGTTCAGCGACATCAATACTCATCCAAGCAACCGCAGCACCTGATCTACGGATTTCATAGAACTCCGTTTCTCGGTCTTTGAGTTCATCGAAAGTTCCCCAGTAGCTATCACCGAGACAGTTTTTGCCCCGTTTGCCGGCCGAACGCAGTTTGGCAATCGAATTCAAGGGAACCGCTGTGTACGACTTGTCGAGAACTATCGGTTCGCTCGGTCCGTATTCCCTCCTTTCGTTTCTCCTCCTTCCCGCTTTGTTGACTAGCCCACGCGCTTCCCTACATTCTTGGACAGTCGTCAGCCAAGGTTGCCTATGATCGATATGCTTCAGAAAGTCCTTGATACGACGGCGCGTGCTCAGGTCGTAGCTGCCGTTCTCGCACCAATCTTGCATAGAACGGATCTGTCGCACGGTTCTACACACCGATTTCAGTTCTTTGGAATCGCGCCCACGACGATTTCTTCGACCGGGCTCGCTGAAGTGGTGGTCTATTGCCTCTTGTACCTTTCGGCGACGGTGTCTTGGCTCGATTGTCGACAACAATCGATTGAGTTCGGTAGATGGTCTCATTGCGTAGTGTTTCAACGTTCCTCTCCTCGTATTTCTTGTTATGGGTATGGTTTGCGGCCTCTCGAGCTAACGAGTGTCAGTCCGCGTTAATGCTTGTGTGAAAGTCGGTCAATTTGGCTAGATGGGCGTGCTCCCCGATTTCTTTCCTAACTGTTAAATATGTGGGGTCGAGCGACCCAAAAATCAAGGCAAATTCAGGCCAATTTCACGTCGAATTGATGAGTTTCCCAGGGTTCATAATGCCGTTGGGATCGAGTACTCGTTTGATCGCTCGCATTGCCTCAATTTCCTCTGTGGAACGGCTATATTCCAGATAGTCTCGTTTCAACAGTCCGACACCATGTTCCGCCGAGATGCTGCCTCCTCGCCTGGCTATCTCGCCGAACAGCAAAGGATTGATCGAGCGACAGCGTTCTTGAAACTCATCGATGTCGATAGACGACGGTTTGAGTATGTTGAGATGGAGATTGCCGTCGCCGATGTGTCCGAACCAACAGACGTCCAGATCGGGGTAGTGTTTGTTGACCACAGCGTCGACATCGGCTAGGAACCCTGGAACTTCAGATATGCGGACCGAGATGTCGTTCTTGTAGGGTGTCGAATCTGCAATGCTCTCGGTGATGCCTTCTCTTAGCGTCCAGAGTGCCTGGGATTGCGCCTCCGACTGGCTGATCACTCCCTCTCGAACCCAGCCTTGGTTCACACAGTCTTCGAACGCGCCGAATGCTTCGGCATCTCGGATCCGGTCGTACTCCAGCAAGGCGTAATAGTTTGACTTTGATTCCATCGGACGTTGAACGTGTCGATGCTCAATCACTCGAGATAGAGCGAACTCTGAGAAGAACTCGAACGCCGATAGATCCACGGCTCGTCGAAATCGATGAAGAATGGCGAGGAGATGCTCTAGCTGGTCGACGCAAAGAACCATGACTTGTTGATCTGGCGGTTGTGAGTGAAGCTTCATTTCAGCCTCGACTATGAACCCTAATGTGCCTTCGGATCCGATGAAGAGATGACGCAGGTCGAAGCCCGTGGCGTTCTTCACCAGACCTCGGTTGAGTTGCATGACGTCGCCTTTTCCTGTCACGACCGTCAGGCCTGCAACCCAATCTCGCGTCATTCCGTAGCGAATGACTCGAATGCCACCTGCGTTCGTGGCGATGTTCCCTCCAATCTGGCTCGAACCGGACGAGGAGAAATCGACCGGGTAGAACAATCCGTGTTTCAGTGCGTACTCTTGTAGTTGAGCAGTAACGACTCCTGCTTCGCAACTCACTGTCTCGTCAACCGAATTGAAACCAAGAATGCGATTCATGCGGTCAAACGACACGACCACTTCGCGATTGGAGGCGACGCATCCACCTGATAGCCCGGTACGACCTCCAGACGGGACGAGACGATAGCCGTGCTTGTTGGCAGTGCGGACGAGCTCTACCACTTGGTCGATATTCGCGGGTAGTGCAATAGCGAGCGGATCAACTTTGAATGCCTTGGTCCAATCGGTTCCCCAATGTGCGAGATCGTTCTCGTCGAGTTTCAATTGATCGGCTGATAGAAACGGTCGAACTAGCTCGACGAACCGCCTTCGCTCTTGGTCTTGATGCTGTGAATCAGCTGGACTATTCATCGACCGCGCAAGAGTTAGGGAGCTTTGTTGGAGTTGAGAGTCATGCTTGACTGTGCTGATGGGAATGTACCTTGAGTGCTCGGACCGATGGAAGTTCCTTCCCTTCCAGTACCGCTAGAAAAGCACCACCACCTGTTGAAACATAGGACATCGATCTCTTGAGTCCATAGTTCTCCATAGCGGCGATAGTGTCTCCGCCACCGGCGAGCGTGTAAGCCGACGATGTCGCGATGGCTTCGCCCACTACACGAGTCCCTTCGCCAAACTGGTCGAACTCGAACACACCCATCGGTCCGTTCCAGACAATGGTTTGGGCATGTTGAAGCCTGGCAGCGTAGTCTCTCGCCGTACGAGGTCCAATGTCGCTAATGGTGTCTGTGTCTCGCACTTCATTGACTGATCGCAATGTTGCGACTTTTTCTATTGCTATCTCTGTACACGTCATAGCGTCGATCGGCAACGGAACATCCGTGCGTTCCATGATCGAAACTGCCATGTCGGTCAAGTCCTCTTCCACCAAGGAGCGACCAACTGGGTTGCCCTTAGCGAGCAGGAAAGTGTTTGCCATCCCACCACCGACCAGAATCGTGTCAGCGACTTCGGACAACCGCACCAGCGCTTCGAGTTTTCCGGATATTTTCGCGCCTCCAACAACTGCGATCAGTGGTCTCTTCGGGTCGAGCATTACTCTTTCGAGGCTCTCCAATTCTTGGGCAAGCAGCGGACCAGCGCAAGCAAGGCTTGCACACTGAATGGCAGCACTGGTCGAAGCATGCGCACGGTGTGCCGTACCAAATGCATCCATCACGTAGATGTCGCCCACACGTGCAAGTTCTGAACCTAGTGAAGAGTCGTTTTGCTCTTCGCGCGGGTCGAAACGAATGTTCTCGATTAAGGAAATCCGTCCTGAGACTACACCTTCATTTTCATTGGAAGGATCGTTCAGAAATTCGTCTTGCCAATCCACGACGAGCCGAACCTTCCGTTCGAAGAGTTGCGATAGATGTTGCGAGACAGGTTGGAGCGAAAACCTCGGGTCTACACGAGATTGGGGTCTTCCCAAGTGCGAGACCAGTACGACTTCGGCCTCGCGGTCTAAACAGTACTGGATAGTCGGAAGAGTGGCACGTATGCGCTCGTCGTTTGCGACTTGCCCATCCGCGAGCGGAACATTTAGATCAACTCGGATAACGACACGCTTGCCAGCAATGTCGACGGACTCGAGGGTCAACATAGGTGCTTCAGTCGAGGAACGAATGGACCGCCTTCACCAGTGCATCGACATTGATTCCCATTGCATCCATGGCTATCGGACCGGGTGCTGAGACTCCAAACCGATCAATTCCAACGACGATTCCGTCAAGACCAACAAAGCTACGCCAAAATGCCGTGTGGCCCGCTTCAATGGCAATGCGCCTGCGAACCGAAGATGGCAATACCTGCTCTTGATAATCGTCATCTTGCTCCAGGAAACGATCCACGCTTGGCATCGACACAACCCGAACTCCGGAACCCGCCTCGTCGAGTTGCAGCACGGCTTCAATGGCGACCTCGACTTCGGACCCGGTTGCAATGATGATCACTTCGAGCTTGTCACGTTCACGCTGCAAGATGTAACCGCCCCGATCAATCTGTCTCACAGCGTGAGGCACTCGAGACTGAGTTTGCGTCTTTTGACGGGTCAAAACGATGGCAGTGGGACCGTTCTTTCGCAAGAGTGCAGATTTCCACGCAACTGCCGTTTCCACGCTGTCGCAAGGTCTCCAGACTGACATGTTGGGAGTCGTCCGGAGATTGGTCAGTTGTTCGATGGGTTGATGGGTGGGACCGTCCTCGCCAAGTCCCACAGAATCGTGTGTGTAGACGAATATGTGCTGCAGTCCCATCAGTGCGGACAGCCTTACAGCGTTGCGGCCGTACTCCATGAAGACAAGGAAAGTTCCGGTGTAAGGAATGAACCCACCATGAAGCGACATTCCATTGGCGATTGCGGTCATGCCGAACTCACGGACTCCAAAATTCAGATAGCGGCCTCCTTCCCATAGCCATCCTGCTCCGTTCCACTGGGTGTTGTTCGACCCCGTCAAATCTGCTGAGCCCCCAAACAACTCTGGTAGCTTCGGACCCATGAAGTCCAAACTCTTGCCGGATGCTTTTCTTGTCTCTAGTGGTTCGAGTCTTGATTGACACTGATCGCGAAACTCATCCAATGATGATTCGAATCCCTTGGGAAGTCGGCCTTTGAGGCGGCGGTCAAGTTCCTCCGCGAGACTGGGGAACTGCTGCTGATACGCACTCAACGAGTCCTGCCATTTGCTCTCCGCAGACTCACCTTTGGAGCGCATGTTCCATTCGTCGTACAACTCATCTGGAACTTCGAACGGTTCGTAGTCCCAACCAAGCACCTGGCGAGCGGCGGAGATCTCATCTTCGCCCAATGGAGCTCCATGCGCATCAGCTGTACCGCTTTTCTCTGGTGCGCCATAGCCGATGGTCGTTTTGCACACGACTAAGGTGGGTTTGTCCGACGGAGTTGTGGCAGTTTCAAGTGCGGTTCGAACTGCGTCTTGGTCGTGACCATCAATGTTGTCGATGACCCTCCATCCATAGGCTTCAAAACGGGCAGGCACGCTCTCGGTGTACCAATGTTTGGTTTCACCGTCGATGGAGATTCCGTTGTCGTCGTAAATCGCAATGAGTTTCCCCAACCCCAAAGTTCCAGCTAGCGAAGCTGCCTCATGCGAAATTCCTTCCATCAAGCAGCCGTCTCCGACGATCACCCAGGTCCTATGGTCGACGATGCCGTGACCAGGACGATTGAACTCTTGCGAGAGTTGCTTTTCCGCCAATGTCATACCCACTGCATTGGCAAGTCCTTGGCCAAGCGGTCCGGTGGTTGTCTCGATTCCCGGACACTCTCCGAATTCGGGGTGTCCCGGTGTCTTGGAATGCAACTGGCGAAATTGCCGAATGTCTTCGATCGAAACGTCGTAGCCCGTCAGATGTAGAACGGAGTAGAGCAGCATCGACGCATGACCGTTCGACAGCACGACACGGTCGCGGTCGAACCAATCAGGGTTATTCGGGTTGTACTTGAGAAACTCTCGCCACAAGACGTCTGCGACATCGGCAAGACCCATAGGAGCGCCTGGATGTCCAGAATTGGCGCGTTCAACCGCGTCCATCGCAAGAGCCCTAATGGCATTTGCACGTTGTGAAGAAATGCTCATGTACTTCTACTTTTTCTCGTTCAGTGGCATCGCTGCCAGCAATTTTGTGCTAGGTGAACGCTGTGCGGTCATTTGCTGTGGAACACAAAGCCTGAACACCTAGAGTCGGAACTCTAAATCGAGCTTCCGAGTGTTGAACTTAGAATACTCGCCACTAACAGGAGTCGAAATGAGCGAATACACACTACTGACAAGCGAGTCGGTTTCCGAGGGTCATCCAGACAAGCTCGCCGACCGAATATCGGACGCGATTCTTGATGCAATGCTTGAACATGATCGCAATTCTCGTGTGGCTTGCGAGACCCTTGTCAAATCGGGTCTTGTCGTCGTCGCTGGCGAGATATCGACTGCTGCTCAGGTCGATGATCGAGATTTCGAGGATATCGCTCGAAATGTGATCCTCAAGACCGGCTACGGAGATGACAAGACGGGAATGGACCTTGCGAATTGCAAGTTTGTGTGTGCGTTGACGGAACAATCGCAAGATATTTCCCGCGGTGTAGTTGCAGTCGACAAAGATCAGGGAGCTGGCGATCAGGGAATGATGTTCGGATATGCGACGGAAGAGACTGAAGAACTGATGCCCGCGCCAATTTACTACGCCCACCAATTGATGCGCAAACACGCAAGTGTGAGACGCTCGGCAGTGGACTTTCTGGGTCCGGATGCCAAGTGTCAGTTGACGTTTGTCTACAACGATGGAAAACCGGTCGCGATCGATACGATCGTGTTGTCAACACAACACTCTGAGGATGTCAGTAGCAAAGACATCGAAGAGGCGGTAAGGGAAGAAATCACTCGACCAACGTTGCCCAGCAATTGGGTAAGTGGCAAGACGAAGTACTACATCAATCCGACTGGTAAATTCGTCATTGGAGGACCTGAAGGCGATTGCGGATTGACGGGAAGGAAGATCATTGTGGATACCTACGGCGGGATGGCACACCACGGCGGTGGAGCTTTTTCAGGCAAGGATCCATCCAAGGTCGATCGGTCTGCCGCCTATGCCGTCAGACATGTCGCCAAGAACATTGTGGCTGCGGGATTAGCTTCGCGATGCGAGATTCAAGTCAGCTACGCTATCGGCAGAGCAGAGCCTACTTCGGTGTCGGTTAATTCGTTTGGGACGAATCGAATCGCCGACGAGAAAATAGTGGATTTAATCGAAAGCCATTTCGATTTGCGACCAGCTTGCCTAATCGAAGACCTGAATCTCAAGCGACCCATCTACGAGCAGACAGCGACGTTTGGCCACTTTGGCCGCAATGAACCAGACTTCACATGGGAACGTACGGATAAGGTGGAAGCTCTCAGATCTGATGCCGGGGTCTAACGGTCGGAGTGTCGAGCAGCAAGTTCCACTTATCGTTCGAGTTCTACCCTCCTCGAACCGAGCAGGGCCACCACAGCCTGCTAAGGTCAGCTCAGCGGTTGATCGAGGAAAAGCCTGACTTTTTCTCCGTGACTTACGGCGCGGGCGGCACGACCAGAACGCGTACCAGTCAGGCGATTGCGAGTCTCCTGGACAAGGGTTGGAACTCCGTTCCGCATCTCTCATGGGGCGATACGCCAGCATCTGAAGTAGTCGAACAAGTGGAGAACTATCGATCTTCCGGAGTACGAGGATTTGTTCTGCTTCGAGGAGATGCTCCGTCAGGTACTGTGGGAGGCGTGTTGCACCACGCCGTGGAACTCGTGGGTCTGGTCCGAGACCGATTTGGCGATGCCTTCGAAATCTATGTTGCCGCCTACCCAGAGATGCATCCCGATGCTTCGAGCCCGTCGAATGACATCGATCATTTGAAAGCCAAAGTGGAAGCGGGTGCAGATGCTTGTTTCACTCAGTACTTTTTCAATCCCGATGCCTACAAGTACTTCGTAGATCAATGCCTGAGCGAGAGAATCGATGTACCCATCATTCCCGGAATCATGCCAATAACCAACTACGAACGGCTGGTTGACTTTTCCACGAAGTGTGGTGCTGAAGTACCTCGGTGGATCGAACGCAAACTTCATGAGCTCAAGGATGACTCGGACGCATTGCAGGACTTCGGTTGTGAAGTCGTCCAAGCTCTATGTCAAGAGCTGTGCGATGAAGGATGCCCGGGCTTGCACTTCTATACGCTTAATCGGGCTAAACCGACGTTGCGAATTCTCAACGGCCTAACGTTGTAGCAAGAAACTCCTCCAGCTTGGAGCTAGAGACCGTACTGTGAAGCAGGAGCATGTCTGCGGGCAATAGTCGCTGAACGTGCTCGTCGACGCTCTCGATGGGAGTAACCAATACAAACTGCGTGTATTGCCGGTCAACGTGACCCCGCACATCTTCGTAGCTCCTTAGCCAGTCAGTATTGGTCTCGAGTTGGTGCAGTACCAATACTCTAGGTCTTCTCTCTTGTATCTGCTGAATCAAGGCTTCGACGCTGATCGCTGTGTAGCATTCGACGGACAGATTGCGCGTTGCACCGACAAACTTGCGTTCGATTGAAGAAGGTACGTCACACAAGACAACGCTGTGAGATTGGAAGCCTTTAGGAGTCTGAGATTGCGGAACATGCGGGCTAGCTAGTGGTTCGTCGAAATCGAGTAGAACTCGGACTCTAGCGTCCATGGATGCTTCGTGACCTAATTCAATGAATGAACTAGCCTGTTTGGATACCCACTTCTTGATGTTGTCTACATCGTCCACGCGAATTGCCAGTCGTTGGTCCCTGGACACAAGGAGAACGATCAAACCCCAATCGTCAGCATCAATCTCGTGAATCGGTTTGCCTAGTCCAAGAGTCACGTACTCATATGTTTGTTCGTCGTGAAGAACGAGCTGCCGGTCAAAGTCGCACTGTGCCACACATGCTGGGATGATCGACTGAACAAGGTGAGCGTGCAGTGCGTATGTGTCGACATCTATGGTCACTTCGAGCACATCGAATAGTCGGGTACGAGTCGGAACCTGTAGTTCAAATTGCGTGTTTGTGGACTCTTGGCGATTCACACGCAATGAGCCGCCTACTTTCGACAACGCTTGCTCCAGCGCTTCTGCAGCTACACCCAAGGAGTCTCCATGTAGCGGAGACTCCGCCGATTGGGCAACGGCATCGAATTTGGCGGTTGGGTCTTCTCTATCCCCATCACGTTGCGACGGGGACTCGTCGGGCACTGTCTTGAGTCTCTTTGCATCAATCCGCACTTCTACGTGTTCCGGTCTTGGTTCGACTTCGACCTCCAGTTTTGCTTTCGAGGAGTTCTCCGCACCCGCCAGCAATGCAAGAATGAACTCATCGAAACTGGGTTTCAGATACTTCAAGAGACTCTTGTAGAGCGAGTTGGGACTGGAAACGCGCCGCAGTTCGAGTGATTCATTGACATCGGGGTTCTTTTCGTGTTGCTCTGCACGAGTCTCCAGGGTTGCAAAGAGTGTTTCGATCGGTTCGCAATGATCGCTATCGAAACACAGTGAAAAGTCATTGAACAGCCTCACCTGGTGAGCCACTAGCGTTTGAGTTTCAGTAGCTGACCGAGTTTCCAATAGCTTGCCAATGCTCGCTCCCCGAATCAGGAGTCCGGCTAGAGCTGGGTCTTCCACTCCGGCAGTTGGTGGAACTGGAAACCTAATCCGATCGAAGGTCGTAGGCGGTGTGGAATGGGCTGTTGCACGCCGAGGCACTTCCCCATCTGTACCACCGGAAGCAAGAAAGTCCAATCGTTCCAAGAGTTCGTCGATCAACTCTGAATTGATAGGTTTGGAGGTTTCAGTGATCGTCGTATGCAGACTACGACTCACATCTTGGAGGACCTCGAACCGCTCGGTCGGTAGCTCATCTGGTTTCGCGATTACCGTGCAGAGGAAATTCTCCGTGGCCCAAAGGAGTTCATCGATCGCGCCGCTACTGCTCTCTCGGGCAATGGCAATCTTGTCCAGAATTTCCTGTGCCGATTCTTGGCCATCGTCTTGTTCGAAATCGCTCAGCGCAGACGCGATTTTTTCGATCAGGGTCGAATCAGGAACGCAAGGATTTTGATCTTGGGAAACCATTCTCGTGGACTAGACACCAAGGGAGCAGTGGAAGATTGTTGGCTGCGTGGGAAGCACTTGCACGGAGAATACAATGAGCACGCTCAGTTTGGACCGTGCTTGGGCAACTGAAGCGATCTTTCTAGTCTACAAGGCCTGATACTCCTTATGCGTGTTGGTGTACCCCGCGAAACGAAGTCGGACGAGAACCGAGTAGGACTGACTCCCACCAGCGTGAGGGAGCTCGTCACAAAAGGTCATCAAGTCGTTGTTGAGAAGGATGCTGGTTTGGTAGTGGGGTTGCTCAATTCCAACTATGAAGCTGCAGGAGCCACCATCGCCTCGGATCTGAACGAAGTCTATGCCTGCGACATGATCGTCAAGGTCAAAGAACCGCAACCGGATGAAGTTGAACGACTGAGACCTGGCCAGATCCTCTTCACCTATCTCCATCTTGCGCCAGACCCCGAACTGACCCGACGTCTAATGGCCACCCATTGCACGGCAATCGCGTACGAAACCGTTACGGATGACAACGGGCGATTGCCTCTCTTGGCTCCGATGAGCGAAGTAGCTGGAAGAATGTCGGTTCAGGCTGGTGCGCACGCACTTGAAATTGCCCAAGGAGGTCGGGGCGCATTACTCGGAGGAGTTCCCGGAACACCTCCCGCAAAAGTTACGGTTCTTGGCGGGGGAGTGGTTGGAATGAACGCAGCGCGCGTTGCGTTGGGAATGGAAGCGGATGTCACGTTGCTCGATATCAATCTGCGGCGGCTTGCAGAGCTTGACTTGTTTTTCGGTCCAGCCCTGAACACCGTGTTCTCAACTGTCGATGCGGTGCACGAGCACGTTGCCTCCTCAGACTTGGTCATCGGAGCAGTCCTAGTGCCAGGTGAGCGTGCGCCGAAATTGGTTTTGGAGTCGATGGTTGCGGATATGCATCGCGGTTCGGTTCTGGTTGATGTAGCCATTGATCAAGGTGGTTGCTTTGAGACTTCCCGACCCACGACTCATACCGATCCGACCTACGTTGTGCATGACGTGGTGCACTATTGCGTGGCGAATATGCCTGGGGCGGTTGCGCGCACAGCGACCTACGCCCTCAACAATGCAACCTTGCCTTTCACGATGGCGCTTGCCAATGAAGGTGTCGACCGTGCGTTGTCGAAGAACCTTCACCTCCGTGAAGGGTTGAATGTATACGACGGGGTGGTCACTCACGCTGCTGTCGCGGAAGCTGTCGGTGAGACTCACGAGCCGGTTGAACAATACTTCCCCGCAAGCTAACGCGTGACTTTGGGAAGGCACACTCGTCCAACGTTAGTTCGTGTTGCTAAAATTGGTTCTGCGTTCGTGCTTCGCAATGGATGAAGGCTTTCGAGACGAATGCAATCGAACACATCTTGTCACTGCCAGTAGGAACTGATACCGAATGCTAATGGCCGCAATCCTCTTGCTGGTAGTCATTGGGTCCGTAATTTTCAATTTCTGGTCTCCGTGGACCTTCTTGGAGATCGGTTCCAACTGGGCCCTAATCGACATTACGGTCTACATCACATTCATCATTTGTGGTGTGGCATTTGTGATTTTGGGCTTGCTAATGGTCTGGTGGGTCTACAAGTACAAGTACAAGCCTGGCAACCTGTCCGAGTACGAACCCGAAAATCCTGTGTTGGAAGGGCGTCTAACCGTGATCACCACCATTGGAGTCGTCGTCATGCTCGCGCCGGGACTGGTTGCTTGGGATGACTACGTGCGAGTTCCACCGGACGCAACAGAGTTGGAAGTCAATAGTGAGCAGTGGAAGTGGAGCTACCGCTTGCCTGGCGAAGACGGCATCTTCGGGCATGCTCACAACAAGTACATTTCGTTTGACAACCCAATTGGGATCATGGACGGTGATCCCTATGGCGAAGACGACATAGTCGTTGTATCGCAGACGATCAAGATTCCGATCAACCGCAAGGTAAAGGTCCTGCTCCGATCAAAGGATGTTCTACACGACTTCTGGGTTCCTGAAATCAGGGCCAAGATGGATTCAGTTCCCGGAATGGTTACCTATTTTTGGTTTGAACCGACACGAGTGGGGGTTTTTGACATCCTGTGTGCTGAATTGTGTGGTCGAGGCCACCACACCATGCGCGGTGAAATGCATGTGGTCTCGCTGGATGAATACGAGACATGGTTGAGCGATCAGCTCACTTGGGCGGAAATGAAAGCGGGAGCCGTTCCGCTTAGCCCGGAAGCTCTGAAGGGGCGAACCGTCGCAAATGACAACGGATGTTTTGCGTGTCACATGCTTGACGGAACTACGGCGGTCGGACCGTCGTGGAAAGGACTGTGGGGAAGCACGGTCGAAATGGAAGATGGATCGATGATCGTGGTCGACGAGGCCTACGTTCGGGAGTCCATTACGGATCCAACTGCGAAACTGCGTAAGGGCTACGGGACAACCATGGTTCCCTACGAGTTCAGCGAAGAGGACATGACAGCATTGCTCGACTACCTGATGACCACGGAAGAGAGTGCAGAATCAGTTGAAGCGGATGCTACAGCTGACGAGACCGAGCAACAGGAATAAAAGAACGACGGTGCATTGGCAAGTGCGACTGCAATGAAGAGCCGCAAGTCGGAATCGATTTTTGAGCACTTGGTGCTCACCCAAGTGTCGAGGTTTTAGCTACAGACATGGCAACAGCAGAAATTCCCTATCAGGAGACCGTACCTCTCCACCATCCCAAGACGTGGTTGGGGAAGTGGGTATTTAGCCAAGACCACAAAGTGATTGCGATCCAGTACGGCATAACGGCTATTGCCGTTGGGCTGGTTGCACTGTTCCTTTCGGAACTCATGCGCATTCAGCTAGCGTTTCCTGGCGCAATGCCGTGGTTTGACGCCGATGCATATCTGTCAGCGATCACGATGCATGGCATGATCATGGTCATCTACCTACTGACCGCCTTCCTACTCGGTGCGTTCGGTAACTTTTGCATTCCGCTCATGTGCGGAGCGCGCGACATGGTTTTTCCATTCGTCAACATGCTTAGCTATTGGGTGTACTTGCTTTCGGTAATCGTGTTGCTCGCCGTCTATCCGTTGATGTTGTTTACAGATGTTCAACCCACAGGTGCTGGGTGGACGCTGTATCCACCGCAGACCATCACTGCCGGAACTCCAGGAGCGGATTGGGGCATCGTGCTGATGTTGGCCTCGCTGGCCATCTTCATCGTGGCGTTCACGATGGGCGGTCTGAACTACATCACAACGATCCTTCAAGCTCGAACCCGCGGCATGACGCTGATGCGAATGCCGTTGACAGTTTGGGGCATTTTCATCGCGACGTTCCTGGGATTGATCGCTTTTCCAGCGTTGTTCGTTAGTGCGGTAATGATGCTGCTTGATCGATTGATCGGTACGAGTTTCTTCATGCCGGCGATTGTGAGTCTTGGTCAGAAACTCGACTATGCCGGCGGACAACCTTTGCTCTTCCAGCACTTGTTCTGGTTCTTTGGCCATCCCGAGGTCTACATCGTTGCACTGCCCGCATTTGGAGTGGTCTCCGATCTGATTTCCGTTCACGCCCGAAAGAACATCTTTGGCTATCGAATGATGGTCTGGGCCATCGTGGCAATCGGCATACTCTCACTGATTGTGTGGGCACACCACATGTACGTTGCCGGAATGCATCCGAGCTTTGGATTCTTCTTCGCGACAACGACGTTGATCATTGCGGTGCCCACCGCGATCAAGGTATACAACTGGACTCTCACGTTGTGGAGAGCGAACATCAAGCTTACGGTTCCCATGCTGTTCGCGTTGGCGTTCGTGTTGACATTCATCATGGGAGGTATCACGGGATTGTTCCTGGGCAACGTGATCATCGACATTCCGTTGTCTGACACATACTTCGTTGTGGCCCATTTCCACATGGTCATGGGAGTCTCACCGATCCTGGCGATATTCGGCGGAATCTATCACTGGTATCCGAAGATTACGGGCCGAATGCTCAACGACACGATCGGACAGCTTCACTTCTACATCACGTTCGTGGGCACGTATCTGATCTACTTCCCAATGCACTACTTGGGATTTGTCGGAGTTCCTCGCCGCTACTACGAGACGAATCTGGGAGAGACGTTCCCCGACTTTTATCCGGAGTCTGCCCACGACTTGAATGTGTTCATCACAGTTTGTGCCCTCGCTGTGGGTGTTTCCCAGTTGCTCTTCATCTACAACTTGGTTCACAGCTACTTCTGGGGTAGGAAAGCGGGCGACAATCCGTGGGGCGCGAACAGTCTTGAGTGGCGAACTCCTGAGACGCCTCCTAGACATGGAAACTGGGACGAGCGTCTACCGACAGTGCATCGATGGGCGTACGACTACGGAGTACCGGATCAAGAGACAGACCACATCCCACAGGATGTCCCTCGAAAGCCTGCTGAAGCAGGAGCGGACACGTGACTTGGGCGATCAACAGGCTGACGGTTCCCACGCTGTTTGCGTTGGGATTCGCATTGACCTTCACTATTGGATGTATAGGGTTGGTTTTCTTGCATTACGTGGTCTTTGGTTTCTACTCGATGGACGCGTACTACTTTTACGGAAGTGGTTTCCAAGCGCTGGTGGGTGTCTCGGCGACCTTTGCATTCTTCGCCCTAATCTATCTCTGCTACCCAAAGATCACGGGTCGAATGCTCAACTACACGTTCGGAAAGATTCACTTCTGCATCACGTTCGTTGGATCCTATCTGATCTGTTTCTTTATGAGCTTCTTGGGATCTGTCGTCGGAGTTCCTCTCCGCTACTACGAGGCGGGCTCGGGAGAGACATTCCTAACACTCGCCAACCTATTGATTGCCTCCAGTGCATTTTGCGCACTGGTTGTAGGCCTTGCCCAGTTGCTCTTCATCTACAACCTGGTTCACAGCTATTTTCGCGGAGCGAGGACGAACGACCGTCCATGGGGCGAGATCAGTGTCAGATTGAAGTTGGAAAGTAGTTCATGACCGAAGCGGCCGTTCCAAAGAACGAAAATCCCTTAACTAGCACTGCGCGAGATTGGTCGTCCGACCAAACCACGTTCAAGGGCGTGCCTTGGGGCAAAGCCATGATGTGGATATTCCTCGTATCGGACACGTTCATCTTCACGTGCTTCCTCGTGGGCTACATGACTGTCCGCATGACGGTCACCGAACCATGGCCCGAGCCGAGCGAAGTATTTGCTCTGGCTGTTCCAAACGAGCTATTCGGCTGGCAATTTGCGGAGGCGCCGATTCCTGTACCGTTGCTTCTCATCGCGATCATGACCTTCATCCTGATCTCGTCGAGCGGCACCATGGCCATGGCGGTCAACATGGGCTACCGACGCAACAAGAAAGGAGTCGTGTGGCTCATGCTTGCCACGGCTCTGTTGGGCATGTCATTCGTCGGAATGCAGATCTTTGAGTGGAGCAAGCTGATTGGCGACGAGCAGGTCGCGGCATGGGGGAACCCCATGGGTGCCGCACAGTTCGGATCGTTCTTCTTCATGATCACCGGATTTCACGGCTTGCACGTTACGGCCGGGTTTATCTATCTGATCATCATTGCCATTCGAGTGGGCATTGGCTCGTACGACAAGACCAACTACGAGATTGTCGAAATCACTGGTCTTTACTGGCACTTTGTCGATCTAGTTTGGGTCTTCATCTTTGCCTTGTTCTATCTCTGGTAACCAATAGGGCACGACTCGTGGCAGCCGAAGGTCAACAACATCCCATCAAGGTCTATGTGTGGATATGGATCTTGCTGTTCGTATTCAGTGCGGCTTCATACTTCAGCGACTATCTGCCGGACTCGGTGTTTCGCTGGAGTGCGATTCTTCTGTTCATGATTCTCAAGGCGGCATTCATCGTTGCCATCTTCATGCATATGAAGTGGGAGCGCTACGCATTGATGTTTGCGATTCTGCTCCCTCCGCTTGCACTGCTGGTACTGATGACTCTGATGGCCATCGAAGCCGACTACGCGTGGACCACAAGAGTGGAGTACATGGGCGAACCGATTGCACCGGAGCCTAAACCTCCACCCACTCACGCAGATCACCACTAAGGCTCGTAGGTCAATTGACTCTTGCGTAGGATGTAGATTCCGCCAACTGTCTCTTCGCTTACCCGCATTCTGCGTTGAAGCTGATCGTCGAGAACGTCGCTGACAGCAACTCTTTGAACATCAAATCCTTGGGTTGCAAGCTCCGATTCGAAATCGGCACCGTAAATCCGAAAGAACTCGGGTGGAGCTTCGTTGCCGTCGCCGGGTCGAACCTCGATGGTGGTTTCTCCGTACGACTGAACGCTAACTAGAGCCCAACCAGTCCGTTTCAGAATCCGATAAATTTCCGCCACCGCACGTCTGTCGTTCTCGACTTCAGGCAGCACATGTCCACAGAACACAATGTCGAGTGACTCGTCGAGGAAGGGCATCTGTTCGACATTGAGCTGTACATCCACATCAGTTCGTAGCAAGTCGCATGAGATGTAAGCACTCTCGCCGAGTTCTTGTATCGAGGGTTGCAAACAGGGCTCTGGTGCTACGTGAAGAAGAACCGCCTTAGGAATCTGTAGGCAAGACTGTTTTCTGAGGAAGTAGTGGAGGAAACGATCTCGTTCGCGGGACCCGCAAACGGGACAAACGGCATTGAGCCGGCGGAATTTTCGACGACCGGCGGGTCGAAACTTGCGATAGGACCGATCACAAAACGGACAGTAGACTTGTGAACCAGCGTAGAGCCACGGCGATAGGCTCCGTCTCAAGCGTCGCACTCTTTGTTCGAATCCAACTAGGAATCGCATGAAAGGTCTGGATCCTGAAGCAATCGAATGCGGTGTTCGAATCTCTTGATCTTGCGTTCGATCTTTTGCCTAGCCACTGCACGAATCCATCCCGAAATCGGGATCCACTCACTATTCCCAATTCCGTCGACGATCACAAGGCGGCAGGATTGCTCGCTTTCGCGGACAGCGATGATATTGTGCGGCAGAAGGTTTCGGGTCAACACCAGTTCAGCTCGTAGCCAGACCTTGAACTCATCGATGGCGCGTTCCAATGATTGGTCGGTACCCCGTGGGACCCTCTCCTCGAGATTTAGCGGAAACCTACCGTCAAAGTCGCGAAACACTTTGGTTTCAATACCGATCCCCATGTCGGTTTCGATGGTTCCAAAGTATTCTGGTACATGTTTCCAGAGCATCGAGCCGTGTCGTTGCATAAGCTCTCGATAAGCGTTCACTTCCTTCAATTGATCGTCCCAGTGCCGAAGACCTCGTAAGCGGCGCAAGCCTCGCGCTTGCTCTCGCCGTCGTTGCGGTGTACGGTCGCTACGCAGCACTTTGATGCATCGAGTGGCATCTTCGGGATGCACATAACACCTTCGGGTTCCTCCGATCGCAAAGGGCTCGAGTTGGCTGAGCTGAAGGACTGAAGAAGACATCCGAGATGCGTGTTGCTTGGATCAATCTCAGGCGATACGCTAGAACTTGAGCAATGACGGAGACAACGATTCCAAGTCTACGATGCCGATCGCATTGAATCCCTTCATGTGACCGGCGCACTCGCCTGGATTGAAAATGGTCAGATTGTTGGAGTCTTCGATCCGAAGTAGGTGAGTGTGCCCGTGCAGGGCGAGGTCGGCACTGGACGTCAATTCATCGGAGAGGTCGCGAGGATCATGCACAACAACGATGCGTTTGCCATTCAACTCTCGAGCTAGTGGTGGGTCATGGAATTCGAATCCACAGGTCATTGCGATCTTGTTCAACTCGATTCGTTCGACATCGTTGTTGCCGTAGACTCCCGAGAGGGGAGCATTCAGATCTCGGAAGAGCTCCAACGTATTTGCACGAGTTATGTCGCCTGTGTGAAACACATGAGCGACATTAGCGCAGTTGAACAGTCTGACGATCTCCCGGACGTTGCGTTGGTTGTTGTGCGTATCGCTGACGACTCCGATTTTCATGAAATGAAGTCTCTGCTAGCGGGAAGCAAGATTGGTGCAAGCGCTCGTCATGGTTGGGCTGTAGCAGTCGAATCGTGCAGAGCTACTGTCACGAAGCGGCAGGACTGGTGGGTGAAGTCCATTATTTCTTCATTCTCTCTGCGATAAGCATTCCAGTTTGTCCGACGAAAGCCCCACTAGCAGCTCAGTCCGGCGCGTAGGAACGAGCAAATCCAGTGGTGCATTATGTAAAGTCGCCTGTTAGCCGCAGATGCTCCAGCCAGCTCAAATGTGCGATTAGCCTAGTAATTATGGTACTTGGGACGTAATTGAGGTGGGTGCCGTAATCGGTTAAATACGGAAAATTTGACAATTGGCTTAAAAAGTTGTTTTATACGAGCAAGAGTCAATGAGACTATGTGTTGTCTCGTCAAGTGACGGGACGATGTCGGTATGCATAACCTCTCATGGAGAGGCCTAGACAGGGGGTACTTATGCGTTTACGAATAGGATCGTTAGCAGCGATTCTGGCTTGCGCCGCACTTTTGTGGACTTCACTTGCAAGCGCACAAGAGGAGGAGAGCGAAGAGGAAGAGGAGGAAACTACCGAGGAAGAAGACGAAGAAGCAATTGAAAACATTGTCGTCACAGGTAGTCATATCCGCCGTGACAACTTCGATACTCCTTCTCCGATGGACATCATCACGGATCTGGACATCGAACTAGCAGCTACGCCTGACCTCGGAGACATCATCTTCGACCAGACGTATCAGGTTGGCGTCAACGCCAATGCCGCTCCGTTCGAGCATCCAACCGGACGTGCGGACGACCAGTCCGTGCAACGGGGGGTTGAGGTCTGGGCGAATATCCGGGGTGTTGGCACTCGGGCGACCATGACAATGATGGATTCGCACCGTGTTCCCGCCAACGTCCAAGGATACGGTCCCGGAACCCGTCGTTCAGGTTCTGATGTGAATTCTCTATATCCGGGAATTGCGATCGGTCGGGTCGAGACGATTCTGGACGGAGCATCCGCTCTGTACGGGTCGGAAGCCGTGTCTGGCGTGGTCAATGTAATCCCGCAGAAGAACTTTGATGGATTTCGTGCCAACTACTCGACGCAACAAGCGATCGAGGGTGGAGCACCATCGAGATCATTCGAATTGCTGGCAGGAGCTCAAAGCGAGAAATCCAGTGCAATCTTTGCAATGGCCATTCGCGATGTGGATCGCATGGCAGCAACCGAAAGACCTCAGTTCATTATTTCGTCCGCTGGTTGGACCGGGCAACTGCTTCCAACGTGGAGCGAGACCGGTACCTCCAATCCGGGCGATTGGCGAGTTCCGTTCCGAGATGAGAGCGGCGAATTGGTGCCATGGACTCCCGCTGGGTGGGCTCAGTTTCCCAATGAAACTCCACCTCCGGGATACATTGCTTCGTCCCACCCGTGGTACTTGTACCCAGCGGGCGAACCTATCCGTTTGCAAGTCGACGACTTTGACGGTGACGGCAATCCCGATGTGGAGAACTTCGGATATGGTGGTGAAACCATTCAAGACACTGCTGGCAGACTCAGGGTTCTCAGAAAGTACGACCCAGGATGCGGATACGACTTTGGAGCTGGATACAACAGCTTAGACGGTGTGCGATTTGCCGCCGGAAGCGTTTCTGCCGATGGTGGACTTGGTTACACGGACACCACCAAGAAAGGGAATTTCCTCAACGAATATCTCACTGGAAACGTTCACGGTCGGGAGACACGGACTCAAGGAGACGAGGCGGGAAGCCACGGATCCGAGTACGACTGCCGTCGTATCACAACGGACTTCCAAGACATTCAAACTCCCCAAGACAGGGAGCAAGGAATGGCTTTCTTTGAGCACCGTTTCAACGACTATGTTTCGTTCCATGGCGAACTGACGCTTAGCCGGCTTGAGAGTCGGGGTCGTCAGAATGACTGGTTTGGAATTGACGAGTGGCAATCCGCTGCGGGATCGGACAATTTGAGTCCTTTCATCCCGTTTGCAATTGGTTCGAATCCGGGTAATCCCTTCCGGGCATTTGCTGACGGATCGAATACTTGCGACCTGCTTCCTAATCTTCCTGGATGCGATGAGTTCACGAATGGTCGAATGTATACGTACATCGACGACAACGGGACTCCCGACAATCCAGCAGACGATGTCGAACGAACAATTGACATTCACGCGGAGACCGAGATGTCATACATTGATGCCAACGACAATGGTGTCTACGACTATCTCGAAGAAGCCGGTGAGTGGCTCGTATATGCACAGGACAGGAACGGAGACGGACTGCCTGATCGCGATGTAGACGGTGATGGATACGCATCCGACACCGAACTTGCAAATCGTGATGCACAGCACAATGCGCACCATCGCGTCATCTTGTTGCCAATCGATAGCGATGTGGATGGCGATGGGATTCCGGATCGGTTTGATCCTGATTCGCATGGCACGATTGGAGTTCGATTGTTTGAGGATGCACGCATGGTCAATCTTGCCGCGCATCCGAAGCAACCTTACGTTCACGAGAGCTATCCGTGGCTGAATGGCGACATGAGTTTTGATCACCGTGCGCAACTCAGCGACATACGATTGCGTCTCGGAACGACGATCGAGATTCCAGAAACCCAGTGGTACATCAATGCGGACTGGGTATGGGCATTGAACAAGCGCGAGAACGACTGGCTCGAGCCGATATGGCACTGGGCTGTCAACTCGTTCAAATGTTCGGGCGGCCGAAACGGCAACCAATGCTTCAACCCATTCAGCACAAGTTGGTTGGACACCGATCCTGAGACTGGAGAGATATTGCCAGCTTGGCGCGACAAGGACGATCCAGCTTGGAACACGACCTTGGAGACGCGGAATGCGGGCATCATTCCTCGAACCGACCAGCGACTTGTTGGATTTGTGTTGGTGGACTTGATCGCATCCACGGCGAATTTATTCAACCTGCCGTACAACGATGCACCGGTTGGGTTTGCCATAGGAATCCACCACCGAATCGAATCGGAAGAATATCGACCGAACCAGGTCGGTGCCGCTTCATTGGGTTCTTCGATCGTAAGCTTCCAGTACACCGAGGAGCAAACGGATGCGGTATTTACCGAGTTCCGTTGGCCCTTGATTTCGCATCCTCGTTGGGGCGAAATGGAAGTTCAAACGGCAATCCGCTATGCGGAGTTTGAAGGACGAGGATCGCTGGCCGCCGCTGGCGAGACTGCCAACTTCGATGTGACTATTCCAAAATTCGCGATGAGCTACACGCCATCCGAAAATCTGTCCATGCGATTCAGCAGAACAGAAGGATTTGTGCTTCCGGGCATGTTCCAGTTGTTCAACGTGACCGATGGTGAAGGTACGAACAACCAAACGGTTCGAGACTACACCTGCGACGGCTTGCCAGAACTGCCACACTGTTCGGGCGCAGCGCCGGGCGGCGGTATCCCGGATGTTCTTGTAATTCCGAATTCCGCCAATCGAAACTTGTCCGCAGAGGTATCCGAGTTGTGGAACGCGGGACTCACTTTCCGAATGTTCGACGATGACTTCACAATGGACATCGACTATACCGATGTGGTATTCACAGGTCGAGTCGAGCGAATCGGTGCTTCCGAAGTGGTCAACACCAACGAAGCAGGATTTGAGGCGTTCATCAAGGATCGTTGCGGTCAGGACACTTTGATTGACTACGACAACCAATCAAAGTATCCGATTGACGAATATCCGAACATTCCTAGGAATCCTTTGGACTACGTAGCGCAGACTTCTCTTGAAGAGCAGCAATGTCGACTCGATGCGACCAATGAATGGATTGATCGCGAGAAAGTGTTGGCTGGCGGCGTTCTTCAACGCGAGAATGGAAGGCTGGTTGCCGCGGCAGATGCGTGGATCAATCAAGGAGAGTCGCGTACTCGAAGTTTGATTGCCATCGGCGGTTACAGCTTCAGTGGGGAAGAAATTCCTCTCATCGGTGGGGACTATGGAAACTTTTCGACAAGCTTCTCAGTCACCAAGATGGTGGAATTGAGTTTGACTCGCTATGCATTTGACTCAGGCCATCCCTATCGAGGATTGAAAGTCGACGGCGTCGGCAACCGAAATGCCGTTGCTTTCTGGGCAGCTTCCAACTTGGCGACTCCGTTGCCTCCGACTCCAGAGTATCGAGTCAATCTCGGTCTACGTTGGTTCAACGGACCACACACAGCACAACTGTCAATGCGCTGGCACGACAGCCTCACGGATGTGAGTGCTGCGTATAGCGAAGTCTTGTGGTGGACCAAGTGCAATCTGCAACCGGACGGTTCCTACAGTCGTAGGAACGGTGACCCGTGTTCAGAGAACGAATACTTGAACGATCCGAACGGTTGGAACAACAATGAGTTCAACGGCAAGGACGTATTCAACGTTGACGATGACGACGAAATCGCCAACTTCGTATGGACCGAAGCAGAAGCCTGCATCGACCAGGACAGGAACCCTTATTGCAAGATTCCGTCTGCGGCGTATTGGGACTTCAGCTACACGTACAACCGTACGAATTTCCTTGGCATGTCTTCGTTCTCGGTGAACGTAGCCGTTCGAAACATCTTCGACTACTATCCGACACCTATCCCATCGGGCGTAGGGTTCGAGGCGTACGTCGACAACGGCATGGGTCGTCTTGGATTCGCACGGGTTTCAATGAACCTGTAGTACCAACAAGGCGTACGATTCAGCCTTATTGACAGCTTAAGATCCGGCATCGGAGTTCGCTCCGGTGCCGGATTTTCTGTTTCATAGTCCAATTTCAATTCAGAACAGGGCACAATTCGCTAACCCGGATTGTGCTCGTTTGAAGATCATCCAAACGGAGTTGTGCATGACCACTGGTTGGGGTTGCTTCAAAGAACCCGAGGGATCAGAACCGCGGTGCGTGTGGGCGTTGATTGCGTTGCACGCTGGAATCGGTCTATTGCTCCTGTCGGGTGGCTGCGGAGAAGTGCCGATTGGGATTGAAGTAGACCCCCCACATGTCATCGATACAAGCTCGGTCAATGTGGAACTGTCCGAGGCAGTCGCTTCCAACATCGAGTTGATCCACCAGAACCCACAGTCGGCGACGTTGCGTGGCCGACTTGCTATGACTTACGAGGTCAATCACTTTCCAGATGCGGCGCTCGTCATGTATGAACAGGCATCGCGACTCGACGCACGAGAGTTTGCGTGGTGGTACTTCGGTGCTCTCATCGACCATCAAAAAGGAAACTTCGACAGCGCGCTCTCAAAAATTGGAAACGCACTAGATATCGATCCCGGCTACATACCTGCACACCTCCATCAAGGTACTTGGCTCCTGGATGTGAATCGCCTGGACGACGCGTTTCGAGCGTTTAGCGAAGCTGCAACTCTTGGAGCGGGTTCGCCGGCCGCCGTCGGTTTGGCACAGGTGTACCTGCGTCAAGACGATCCCCAGTCTGTCCTCGATGTGTTGATTCCGTATTCCCAGTCGCTACCGCATCCGCAAATTTGGCGTCTGCTGGCGACGGCGTTTGGTCAGCTGGGCCTCTCTGAGGAAGCTGAAGTCGCGAGAACTCTTGGGAGAGAACCGATGCCGTTGCAATGGCTCGATCCGATTCGCCAACGACCGAACCAATACATTTTTGGCTACGGTCGACGCATCGTCTACGCTCAAAGTTTGATGAATGCAAATCGTTATGCGGAGGCACTGCGAATACTGGAGGAATTGGAAGAACAGGAACGAGACGATGTTGCATTGATTAGTAGCTTGGCTGTCGCCTACGAAAAGACCCAACAGCCGGAGAAGGCCAAGGAATTCTTGGAGTATGGCATCGAGCAGTTTCCCGATCAGTACAGGTTCTATGCCCACCTTGGAGACTTGATGTACAGAGCCGGGCACAGCCAAGATGCCTTGGACATGCTTCAGAAGAGCATCGAGATCACAGAGCTCAACCCGATCGCCTATGAACGACTAGGTGCTGTGCAGATGCGATTGGAAGCGTTCGACGAGTCCATTGAAGCATTTGAGAAGGCAATCGAATATGGTCATGCAGATGTTTCCAACATTCACTTGATGATGGGCACCATTCATGGCTATAGGCAGCAGTGGTCGGATGCTGTCGAAGATCTGGAGAAGGTTGTGGAACTCGATCCATCCAACGCAGACGGACACTTGTACCTTGCACATGCCCTGTTGGAAAGCGATCAATTGCAGGAAGCGGAAGAGACCTTGGATTGGGCTACTCGCGTGGGAATTGATCCCGAACTGTTGGAGTCCGCGAGCTTGGAGTTGCAGTCTCGGACTGAGGAATCCGAATCGCAGCCATGATGAACTCATGGAAGCAAGTGGTTGCGTTGCTTATTTTTGGTGGCATCCTCCAAGGATGTGGAGGAACACCTGACGTTCAAGAACCTGCGGACGAAACCATCATTTGGTTTGCTGAGGAATCCGCTTCGCGAGGAGTGGACTTCGTGCATCGATCGGGCCATGTGGAACAGCATCTCTTGCCGGAAATAACTGGCAGTGGCATCGCTGTGGTCGATGTGAACAACGATGGCTGGCTCGATCTCTACTTCGTTCAAAGCGGATCGTTGCTCGGGCCTGACGAGACAAGTGTCAACTCTCTGTACCTCAACCTTGGAAACGGTAATTTTTCCCTTCAATCTATCGAATCCGGTGCTGCGGACAATGGCTATGGAATGGGCGTGGCAGCTGCCGACTACGACAACGATGGAGACAACGATCTCTTTGTGACCAATGTCGGGCCAAACAGGATGTTTGAGAACGATGGAACCGGCAAGTTTTCGGATGTGACGGGACGTGCTGGACTAGGCGACGAACAATGGGGCACCTCCGCGGCTTTCTTGGATTTGGACCGCGATGGCGACTTGGACCTCTATCACGCAAACTACTTGCATTGGTCGATCGAGATCGAACTTGATTGCTTTGGTAGCGGTGTTTTGACGTACTGCCCACCTATCAACTATCGAGCCCCGGCAATTGATCTAGTCTTCAGAAACGATGGAGACAAGACGTTCATCGATGTCACTAGGGAGGCTGGGGTTCATCTGTCTTTTGGCAATGGCTTTGGCGTTGTTGGAGCGGACTTCGATCACAACGGGTTCGTTGACGTGTTTGTCGCCAATGATTTGATGGTCAACCAACTTTGGATGAATCAAGGAGAAATGACCTTCACCGACGAGGCGATGACTCGAGGATCGGGAGTGGACGGCTACGGCGTGGCCAAAGCCGGAATGGGGGTTGCCTCCGAGGACTTCGATCAAGATGGCGATTTCGATATTCTCGTGGTTAATCTAACGGGGGAGTCCGACTCGTTTTTTCGCAACGAGGGTACTCATTTCATCGATTCAACCAGCGAAATCGGACTAAGTGCGCCGAGTCGAAGATACACCCGCTTTGGGGTCATCATGGCGGACTTCGACAACGATGGAAGGTTGGATTTGTACGAAGCCAATGGAGGAGTCAGTCCTGTCGATCTAGCGGCCGCAGATATCTACGCGGAACCGAATACGCTTTTTCGAGGCACTCCAGACGGCCGATTGGAGGAAGTCGATCTTCAAGGAGGTACGGAGTTTCCGTTAAATGCCACCAGTCGGGGGGCGGCTGTCGGAGACCTCGACAACGATGGAGGGCTGGATCTCGTAGTCGTCAATCGCGACGCACGGGCGTATGTGCTGATGAACCGGCATCCCAACCGAGGCAACTGGATCCAATTCTCCGTACTCAACGATTTCGGTAGCGATGCCGTCGGTGCTTCGGTTTCTCTCATTCGTGGTGGCCAACGTGTATACGGAAGCGTTCGGCCAGAAGGAAGCTACTTGTCCTCCAACGATCCGCGCGTGCATTTTGGTTTGGGAACTTCATCGTCGGTTGAAGACGTGAGAGTGCTGTGGCCTTCGGGAGATGTCGAGGCATTTGGAGATTTTGAAGGCGGACAGACAACAGTGCTCAGACATGGGACTGGGGAACCTTCGGAGTGGACTCGATAGCTCTTACCCGCACAATCCTCGGGCTTGGGGTTGTGATTGTGTTCTTGATGGCAGGGGTCTCCTGCTCATCTCCGCGTAGCGGAATAGCTGAGTTTGCGGCAGTTGAAGATCCCGTTTTGCCGGATCTCTCGAGTGTGGATGCCGAGCTTGCAGAGTACTTGGCATTGCGTCGGGAGCTTGTGCTGCAGCATCCCACTTCAGCGGCAGAGCGAGGCCGACTTGCCATGGCCTACGACGTAAACGATTGGTCTCAGGCCGCCCTAGAAGTGTATGACCAGGCGCACAGACTGGATCCCTTTGAATTCATGTGGCCGTATTTCTCTTCATTGATTCACGCGTCTCTTGGCGACTTTGAGTCAGCACTTGGTTCTGTGGATTCGGCCCTTGACATCAATCCGCGATACAGCCCAGCATTGCTTTGGAAAGGAACTTGGTTGTCGCAGCTCAGCCAGTACGAACGGGCAGTCGATGTGTTCGAGGCAGCCTATGCGATTGATGGAAGTGTGTATTCGATCTTTGGAAAAGCTCAAGCGCTGTTTCAGAACAGTGACCCGCAGGCAGCAGCGGATCTCTTGGAACCGCTGCGAAGCCGAGCTCCACATCCTCAGTTATTTCGACTGCTAGCCCAAGTCTATGGTGAACTGAGTCGACATGAGGAAGCCGAGATTGCTCATGCACTCGGTGTTGAGAACGTAACGATGTCGTGGCCCGACTCGTTGGTTGCTCGTCGCGAAGTGCATGTTCGAGGGTTTGGAGGACGGCTGGCGATTGCGCAGCGTCTTCTTCAGGCTCGCCGCACCGAAGATGCGCTTCGTCAATTGGAAGTTCTGCAGGCTAACTACCCTAACCGTCCAGCTCTGGTCAGTACGCTTGCGTGGGCGTATTCACTTGGGGGCGATACCGAATTAGCCATCGCATCTTTGCAAATTGGCATTGAAGAAAATCCAGACCACCAACCGTTCTATGTTCAACTTGGAGATTTGTTGAGCATGTCCGGACATCTATCGGTTGCGCTGGATCTGTTGCAAAAGAGTGTGGAACTCAATGAATCTGATCCAGAGGCGCATGCATTGCTGGGCACCGTATACATGCGATTGGAGGAATTCCATCAGTCAGTCACGGCATTCAACAAGGCTTTGGAGCTGGGAGTCAGCGACACCGCCGACGTTCATGTTCGGTTGGGAACGATTGCTGGATATCGGCAAGATTGGGAAACTTCGATAACACACTTGAAACAGGCCATCGAACTGCAGCCTCGCAATGTTGTGGGACACGAACGGCTGTGTTTCGCGTATATCGAATCGGGTCAACTCGATGAACTAGAAGATGCATTGGAGTGGGCTGAGCAGCTGGGCATTCCTCCAGAAGAGTTTGATCTTGTTCGTGAGTATCGAGACCAAGTTCTTAGGCAGCAGGAGTGAACGATTCTGATGTTTGGGGGTGGCAATCGGACTTGACACCGAACTGGCGATTTGAGGCAATGCTGCCCCGCAGTCGGGTTGGTATTAGTCTCTTGTAATCCTTCGGATCGATCGGATGCTGGTGCGGTCGGTCAACCTTGGTTTGTGGAGGAGGCGACTGATCGGGGAATTAGTTTCGTCCACCAGTCCGGATTTCGAGAGATTCCGTTGCTTCCTGAGATCAATGGAAGCGGAATTGCGATAGCAGACTTCAATTCAGACGGTTGGCTCGATATTTACTTCGTTCAGAGCGGCAGTCTGTATCGGGATGAAGCGGCGCTCTACTCGAACGAGCTGTACTTCAATGTCGGCGAAGGCCAGTTTGAGAAGTCCGGACAGATGAACGGTGCAGGTGATGGCGGTTATGGAATGGGTGTCGCTGTGGGAGACTACGACAACGATGGGGATGCCGACCTGTTCGTTACCAATGTCGGTCCCAACGTGCTGCTGGAAAACGACGGTCAAGGGAACTTTCACGACGTATCCACGCATGCCGGAATTGATGATCCGTCGTTTGGCACGTCTGCCACATTCCAAGACTTTGACCGGGATGGAGACTTGGATCTCTTTGTTGCCAACTATGTGAATTGGAATCTTGGCAACGAAGTCGAATGCTATGAAGGAGGTGTCCGGTCGTACTGTCCACCTGAGAGATACAACGCGCCAGCTGCAAATCGGATTTATCGCAACGACGGTGATGGAACGTTCACGGATGTCTCGCAGAGTGCAGGAATCGCTAGTTCATTTGGACACAGCTTTGGAGTTGTGAGCTCCGACTTCAATTTGGATGGATTGGTCGATGTGTATGTCGCGAATGACCGAACGCCCAATGAGTTGTGGATCAATCAGGGTGACTTCCGTTTCATCGACGCCGCCAACGAGTACGGCGTCAGCGCGGATGGATATGGAATGGTGAAGGCGGGAATGGGCACTGAGTCGGCGGATTTCGACGACGATGGCGACTTCGATCTGCTCGTAGTGAACTTGGTTGGAGAAACCGACACACTGTTTCGCAACGAGTCGGTGCAATTCACTGACGTTACAGCACGGATGGGACTAAATTCCGTTACGAGTCGATTCACACGATGGGGTGTCGCATGGGAAGACTTCGACAACGACCGCGACCTCGACTTGTACATTGCCAATGGAGGTGTCTATCCGGTTGACCTTGGTCAAGACGACATCTACGCCGAACTCAACGTCCTCTTGGAGGGTCGTTCACACAGCCACTACACGCAAGCACGAATCAGTGGTGAAACCAAGAAGCTGTTGCACACAAGCCGGGGCGTAGCGGTAGGAGATCTTGATCGCGATGGCGGGTTGGATTTGATTGTCCAAAACCGGGATGGACCTCCTTACTTGCTTATGAATCGGGTTGCATCAGATGGCAACTGGACGTCATTCGACGTGCAAGTTCAGGCGGGACTGATCGCTCATGGCGCAAGGTTGACGCTTCGAGTTGGAGATCAGCAGCGCAGCTTCATAGTTACCCGAGACGGAAGTTTTCTCTCTTCGAATGATCCGCGAGTACATGTTGGACTCGGAGCAGAGAAGCAGGTGCGCGACATTTCGGTCAGGTGGCTCAACGGTCAGCTAGAGACATTCGGAACCCTAGAGGGCAATCAGCATGTTGTGTTGCGGCAAGGAACCGGAAATCCTTTGTACGACACCGAAAATCTCGGACCGGTGATCGAGTAAGTTACTTCACGTTTCCGTCGACGCCCAGGCGCTGATGCATGATCGGGCTTGTCGTCGTGTACTGAAGAAACACCTTCTGACCAGGGTTCAACTGCTGCTTGATCGCGAACGCGGCGAGCGCGGCCTCGTGGAATCCGGAGAGAATCAGCTTCCTCTTGCCGGGGTAGATGGCGATGTCTCCGATGGCGTAGATTCCCGGCACGTTGGTCTCGAACTTCTCGGTGTCCGTGACGATGTTGTGGCGGTCCAGCTCCAATCCCCACTCCGCAATGGGGCCAAGCGTGGGCGACAGTCCGAAGAACACCAGCAGCCGATCGCACGGAAGCTCCTCGACGTCGCCGGTGGGCTGGGTCACGTGCACTCCTGTGAGCCGTCCGTCCTGGACGGCCAAACCGGTCGTGTTGCCGACCATGAAGCGCATGCGTCCGGCATCGACGAACTCCTGCATCTTCCGGACCGAGGACTCCATGGCGCGGAACTTTTCGCTTCGATGTATCAGGGTCAGAGATCTCGCCTGGTCGATCAGGTCGATCGTCCAGTCGAGGGCCGAGTCGCCGCCGCCCAGTATCACGACGTCCCGGTCGTTGACGACGGACGTGTCGCGCAATCGGTAGAACACCTGCTTGTCGATGTGCTCTTCGACGCCGTCGACCCGCAGCGGCATGGGCTGAAACGATCCGACGCCGCCGGCGATGATCACCGTCTGGGCTTCGAATTCGGTGCCTGCGCTGGTGGTCACGAGAAACGTGAGGTCGTCGGTCGGAACCACCTCGGAGACCAGCTGGTTCAGGTGGAAGGTGGGGTTGAACGGCTCGATCTGCTCCTCCAGCCGCTTGACCAGTTCGATGGCCGAGCAGACGGGAATGGCGGGGATGTCGTAGATGGGCTTGTCGGGATAGAGCTCCGCGCACTGTCCACCCGAGTAGGGGAGGGCTTCGACCACGTGCGCCGAAATTCCCTGCAGGCCGAGTTCGAAGACCTGGAACAAGCCGCAGGGTCCGGCGCCGACTACGAGCGCGTCGGTTTGAATGGTCTTGCTTGAACTTGCATTCATCGTGGTGAATTCAGACGATCTTCGACACGGGTTCGAGTCGCAACGGCATTCGTCCAGATCGAGGTTGAGGCGATGCGTTCCTGTTGCTTCGTTCCCGAGTGATCTTTGCTAGGGGTCTTCGTCCAATAGGAGATCGCTAAGAATCTCGTTGACTCTTCGCGGGTCGGCAGATCCTCCTGTCTCTTTCATGATCTGCCCAACGAAGAATCCTGCGATTTTCTTGCGGCCCCCCTTTAGCTGCTCCAGTTGCTTGGGATGACTATCGAGAATCGACTGGACTATAGTACGCAAATGCGAGTCATCGGCATTATGAGTTCGCTTCTGGCTGGCAAGTGCTTCCTCCACCGAACCCCCATTGGACCACAGACTCTGAAATACTTGACGTGCCGCTGTTTGCGTGATGGATCCATTGTCCACTTGGAGCAAAATCTCACCTAGCTCGTCTGGATTGACTGGTGCTTGTTCGATGGACAAGATGTCTTTGTTGAGCGCTGCGCTGACCACACCGACGATCCAATTGGCAGCGAGCTTAGGGTTCGGACATCTATCGATAGTGCGTTCGAAATAGTCCGATGTTTCTCGGTTGCGTGTAAGTCGAGCGGCGGTCGAGTCGTCGAGTAGGAGGTCGGCGACGTAACGCTCCCGACGTACGGCTGGTAATTCCGGCATCGTTTCCCTAATTTGGTGGATCAGGTCTTCCGAAATGCTCACAGGTAGCAGATCGGGGTCGGGAAAGTACCGGTAGTCGTCAGAGAATTCCTTCTCTCGCATGGGGCGGGTTTCGTCTCGAGCCACGTCGTAGAGCCTCGTCTCTTGAATCAGCGTGTCTCCTCGTTCAAGAGCTGCTATCTGCCTCTGGATTTCGAATTGCAGTGCTTTTTGAACGAATCGAAACGAATTGATGTTCTTGATTTCCGTTCGCTCTCCGAGCTTCGAATTTCCTTTCAATCGAACAGATACATTTGCGTCGCATCTCATGGATCCTTCGTTGAGGTTGCCATCGCAGATTCCCAGCCAAGTGACCAGCGTGTGTAGTTGTCGAAAACAGGCCGCCGCCTCCTCGGGGCTATGTAGCTGGGGTTCTGTGACAATCTCGAGAAGTGGAGTGCCCGCTCGGTTCAAGTCGATTGCAGTCTGGCCCGGATACCGGTCATGAACCGACTTTCCGGCATCCTCTTCGAGGTGGGCTCGCGTGATGTCAACGGGTTTGATACTCCCGTCGTCAAGTTGCACATTCAAGGTTCCGCGTCCCACGATCGGCTCGTTCAGTTGCGTTATTTGATACCCTTTGGGCAAATCGGGATAGAAATAACTCTTGCGGTCGAATCTGCACTGTGACGCAATATCGGCCGTTATCGCCAGTCCAAATCGAATTGCTTTCACCAGTACTTCCTGGTTGAGAACTGGTAGAGTCCCCGGAAACGCCAAGTCGACAATGCTCGCTGCTTGATTCGGAGCGAAACCGACCCCGACCGGAGCCGAAGAGAATATCTTGGCCGCTGTGTTCAGCTGGACGTGCAATTCCAGTCCAATGACAGCTTCCCACCTTGATTCATAGGTCATGATGGGAGGATCGGCCGCTTTGTGTGCCAATCAGTAATTGATTGAAAGGCCTTACCGAGTGCGATAACGCTGGCCTCGCCAAAGTGAGGACCAATCAATTGCATGCCAACGGGAAGCTCGCCCGCAAATCCACACGGAACGCTCATGGACGGCAATCCCGACAGGCTGACGGGAACGGTGAACTCGTCCTGCCGATACATTTCCGTTGGATCTCGGTCCATCTGTTCGAGACCGAAAGCTGTGGTAGGAGTGGAAGGAGAGAGAATCAGATCGACACTCTCAAACGCCTTCCGATAGTCGTCGCGTATAAGCCTGCGAATTTTCTGCGCTTTGAGGTAGTAGGCATCGAAGTAGCCGACCGACAGCACAAATGTACCGGTAAGGATTCTGCGCTTGACTTCAGTTCCAAACCCTTCGCTCCTCGAGTGCTCAAACATTTCGGTGACTCCGCCACGATGTTCACTTCGATGACCGTATCGAATTCCATCGTAGCGAGATAGGTTGGTGGATGCCTCTGCGCATGAAATCACGTAGTAGGTTGCAACTGCGACGTCGAAATGAGGAATGTCGATTTCGACGATGCGGTATCCCGACTCTTCCAGCGTTCGGATCGCGGTGTCAAGACAGGACGAGATTGCGCTAGGCAGATTACTGAACAGTCGCGCAGGGTAGCCGAGCACACGGGGCTGTTGGAACTCCGCTTGAGACGGGACGGACGCTACGCTGGTGGAGTCGTTCTTATCGTGGCCCGACATGGCCTTCAGCATGATTTCGGCTTCGCTCGCCGTGCGGGTCAGCGTTCCCGGATGATCGAGGCTGGATGCGAACGCAACCATACCGAACCTCGAGTTGAGACCATAGGAGGGCTTGAAGCCCGTAACTCCGCAGAAGGAAGCGGGCTGTCGAATCGATCCCCCAGTATCCGAACCGGTACATGCTGGTACGAGTCCGGCCGCAACGGCGGCGGCAGATCCCCCGGATGAGCCACCCGGCACGCGTTCAAGGTTCCACGGGTTCTTGACGGGGCCAAACGAACTGGTTTCGTTGGACGAACCCATGGCGAATTCGTCCATGTTGGTCTTGCCCACGCACACGGCTCCTGCTTGGGAGAGTCTTTCTACGATGGTCGCGTTGTAGGGCGCTACAAAAGATGCCAGCATCTTTGAGCAGCATGTCGTTGCCTCTCCTTCCACACAGAACACATCCTTGTGCGCGATCGGGATTCCCGTTAGTGGTCCTGTGGTGCCGTTGGCCATGTCTTGGTCGGCTCGTTGCGCCGCTGCTAGAGCGCGTTCCTCATGGACTGCCACAAAGCAATTTACCAACTCTGACGTGTTGCGTATACGCTGTAGGCAGTCTTTGGTCAGTTCGACGGAACTGGCTTGTCGAGAATCGAGTAGATCTCGAAACTCCTCGATGGTATGGAACTGGTAGCTCAAGGATCGATCACTCGAGGAACTAGGTAGTGGCCGTCGCGAGTCACTGCTGAAAGTTCTTGGTACTTGTCCCGATCCTTAATTTCGGTGGGAGTGTCACTGCGCAAGACTTGCGCTGAGTCGAGCGGATGGGATAGTGGTTCGACTCCATCAGTGGGAACGTTTCCGATTACATCGATAAACCGGATGATCGTCTCCAAATCCGAAGCGATACCGTTCTGCTCGTCTACTGTCAAATGTAGCTGGCTCAGTGCACTAAGTCGATTGAGTAGTTGCTTATCCAATACTGGTTCCCATTTGATGTGATTGTGGTGGTCCGCTCTTGGCAGTACGAACCTCTTGGCATTGATTCAATCCCGACAGCGAAGAAGCGACGGAATGACACTTGACCAACTTCGTTGCAGTCGCTCTATCCCTGAAATGGCAGGTGTTTGAACATTGTTCTGTGTGCACCAAGTTCACAATACACAAGAATAGATTCAATTGAAACAATTCACACTTTCAACCTGCTAAACTTTGAATCGAAAGTGGACGGATTCTCGTGGATGCGAAGAATGAGGGAGTTGATCTCGACAGGTCTTTATTATGCAACCCTAGAATGTTGTGGGAGAGTCTCCAAGTGCTAGCTCACATCGAACCCAGACAACACCTTCGGGCCATGGGAAAAACATAGATGTTGCGAGCAATACGTGGGCTGTTTTCTCCGGACATGTCCATTGATCTGGGAACGGCAAACACTCTGATCTTCATCAAGAATCAGGGAATCGTGCTCAATGAACCTTCGGTAGTTGCTATTCGAACCAACGACCGGTCCGTTGCGGCCGTTGGAATGAACGCCAAGTCGATGCTTGGTCGAACCCCGAATGAATTCACCATCATTCGCCCAATGAAGGACGGCCAGATCGCCGACTTCGATGTCACAAGCAAGATGCTTCGCTACTTCATCGACAAGGCGATTGGAGGGAAATTCTTTTCGGGGAGCCCCCGAGTTCTGGTCTGCATTCCATGCAAGTCGACCGAAGTCGAGAAACGGGCCATTCGGGACTCCGTTGACGCGGCTGGAGCTCGAGAAGTCTTTCTGATTGAAGAGCCTTTGGCAGCGGCAGTTGGTGCGGACCTCAACATCCAGGACGCTCGAGGGTCGATGGTGGTCGACATAGGCGGTGGAACCACCGATGTCGCGATCATGGCATTGAACGGTGTCGTAGTCTCCGAAAGCATCCGAGTGGGGGGAGACGAATTCGACAACTCCCTAATGAACTATGTTCGCCAAAAGGAAGGATGTGTGATCGGTGAGTCCACAGCAGAAGAAATCAAGAAGAAAATCGGGACTGCTGTTACGTTGGATGTCGTACAGGAAATTACGGTGACAGGGCACAACTTGGCTGAGGGAATACCGAAGCAGTTCGTGTTGAATAGCGATCACATGATCGAAGCGCTGAGCATTGCAACGACCAAGGTTTTGGAAGCCGTGCGATCCGCCTTGAGGGAGTGTCCGGCCGAGCTTTCCGCAGACATTGCTCAGAGTGGGATCATGCTGACAGGCGGAGGTGCACTGTTGCATGGGCTCGACGAGTTGCTTCAGCAGGAGACAGGGCTACCTGTAATGAAGGCTGAAGATCCGCTAACTTGCGTTGCGAAGGGATGCGGACAGATTCTAGACTCGGAATACGTCGAGTACCTGAAGCTGAAGTAGCCTCTGTGCGCATCTCAAGCGGACCGAAGAAGAGGTCTTTGGGTAAATTCAGCCGAAGGAATCTCTGACGGTCTTGGAATTGACTGGATGTCGACTTGGCTGTAGATTGGCAAAAGCGTGTGAACACGCCTTCGGTCTTGGCGTTCCTGCTCGCTTCCTCCGTTGTACTGGTCGTCTTCGACGTCAATACCCGTTTTCTGGACATGCCGAGACAGGTTGTAACTTGGGCAACCAACTCGGCCTATGCTGTGATGAACGCGCCCGGTCAATGGATTAGCCGAGCTTCACTCTATCTGCAAGATCGCAACGAGATCCTTGGACGCATAGAAGACCGCGAACAGAAGTACTTGGATCTCGAGGTACAGAGTCAACGGCTTGAGTCCCTGATCAACGCCAACGCGGAGCTGCGCCAAGCTCTAGCGCTAGTACAGAGCGAACCGCAGTTGCAATACGTCATCGCCGAACTGAGCGGTACAGTCTCTGTGTCGGGCCGGAACGAGATATTCATCAACCGAGGAACGCAACACGGAGTTCGTTCAGGGATGGCCGTTATCGATGCGTCTGGAGTCTACGGTCAGGTCGTTGAAGCTCTGCTGCACACCAGCCGAGTGATTCTGATCATTGATCGACGCATCGCGGTTCCCGTCCAGATCCAGCGTTCGGGACTGAACGCGGTCGCGACCGGGGCAGGAAACTCGAGACAGCTTGTACTTGAACATGCTGAGATCACCTCCGACATCGAGGAAGGTGATCTACTCGTGGCATCCGGTCTGGGAGATGTTTATCCCTTCGGCTACCCGGTCGGCATAGTCATCAAGATAGAACCGGACGCATCCGGTGTCGAGGTTCACGTTATCGCAGAACCTTCGGCATCGATTCATCGGCGAAAGTCATTGCTTGTGGTTGTAGGTGGACAGATTCGTGAGACTACCGAACGACAACCGTAGCGTAGCGTTCACGCTCGCGATCGCTCTGATGCTGGCAATGATCGAATTGCCGGCCGGCGCACCGGCATATCTCACGTACTGGGAACCCGATTTTGCATTGCTGGTTTGCTATTACTGGGCTACCAACCCTACATCGAGAATTGCGCTTGTCGTTCCCTGGGTGTTTGGATTCCTCTTTGACGTTCTGAATGCGGAACCCATGGGTCTGAATGGACTGATCTATGTCATTGTGGCGTATGTTGGGCTCAATATTCCCAGCCGATCGAATCGTCCTATCGTGGGCTATCAGTTGCTAGGATTGTTGGCTGTGGTAATTATTTCGAAGGTTTTGCGTCTAATAGTTATGCAGTTCGGTGAATTTCCGGTGGCTGTATCGTTGCTGGGCGTGTTGTACTCGACGATCGTCACATTGGTTGTCTGGTTTATTGTGGTTCTCGTCATGGATAGATGGGTTGCGGAAGATCGAGCAAGAGTCTCGTTCTCGTAGCAGTTGCTTGGCAATTCGCTCGAATTACAAAGAAAGAGGAGAGTTGTACAACGAAGAAGAGCGGAATGAAGGTTGATAGAAGTAGGAGCTTGCATCGATCACGATGAAGTTGCGGGTTCCAAGATTGCTTGTGCTGGTCGCAACAATTGTGCTGGCGACGATCGCACTGATTGGGAGTGCGGCAAGAGTAGTTGCCTGGCACGCCTCAGTGAATGAGAAGTTTGTCAATGACATGCTCTCCGACTTTGGAATCGAAGTTGAAGAGCTTACGGTGCGCTGGTCGATGCTGAATCCCATCGTCGAGTGCGGCAGCTTGACGGCGACTGGAGTGGATGCGGAAGGCGTTCAGTTGGAAGTGGATCTTCTCGAGTCTATGTGGACGAGACAGCTCTCGTTGGAGGCGTTGTCTGTCCAAAGTCTCAACTTCGAGGTGGATCAGTCCAGTGATGAAGAGAAACCAGGTGCTAAGAAGGGCTCTTTCTCACGGCAAGACTTGGTGCGTCTGCTTCGCAACATTGCGGACGCGAACGTTCAGTTCGTCGGCAGGTTCTCCAAATCAGGTGTCGAAACAACCCTCGAAGGAAAATTTCTGGCACAAACGAATTCCAACGGCAAAGAAGTGCTCATTAGTTTGCGAAATCCGATCTCGTGCAACGATTGTGGGATCGACATCCGAATGGAGGAGATGAAGTCCCCCACTTTTGCAAATGATGTCGTCCTGCGATTGCATGCCAATGCCAACCGGTTTGAAGTCGAACCCAACATGCTTGGTGTGGATTGGATGCAAAAATCCATGCTCGATGGAAGTCTGAACGTAATTTTGAGAAACGGAGTAGGCGGCGGGTCGGGTCGAATGGCAATCAGCGATACCACCGACGCTGCAAATCCAATCGTCGCTGCAAGCCTTGGTGTTCGTGTTGTGAAAGGCGAGATTCAAGCGGTCTTGAGGAGAGCTTCATTCGAATCCGATCTAGGGGAGGTCGTATTGCCAAACACCTACTTTGGCTATAGTTGGAATGACGGTGAGATACAGTCTTGGATGGGCGAAATTGACATCGGTAGTGCGGCTTCTCTCATCGCACAACTTGCGCTTCCTTCACATTTTTTCTACGACTGGATCAAGAGTCTGAACCCGGAGGGAACGGCGAAAAACATTCAGCTGGTGTATGACCAATCGGGAATCACCGCTCGCATGGACATCGAAGGCCTTAGCGTAATGTCTCACGATGCGCTTCCGGCAATGGAGGTCGAACGCGTTGGAGTTGCGGGACACAACCGAACGTTTCAATTCGAAACTAGAGGACAGTCCATCCAGTTTGCGCACCCTCAACTCAGTCGGGGAGTTGTTACGCTTGATGCCGTGGACTCGAACTCGACCGTGGTTTGGACTGCCAATTCCCTGGTTCTTCAGGTGGAGCTGATGCGAGCTGTCCTGGCCGACGCAGGCATAGCAGGAAGGATGGGCGTCTCTGCGAACACGGAAACTGGTTCGGTATCCGGAGGGATCATCGCTCATGTGTCTCAGTTGGACGTAGAACAGGTTCGTAGATTCATTCCCCACAACGTATCCGAACTTGTCGATACATGGGCAAACCAAAACCTCAAACAAGGGGTGGTGTCGTCAGCACATGTCTTGTTGCAGTCCGAGCGTTCGGATTCACAGGAAAATGCGTCAGTCGTCTTTGAGCTTCATTCCAAGTTGGATGAAGCGGTCGTTCAGTACCACCACGAGTGGCCATTGCTTGAACACTCCAGCTTCGAAATCTGGTTGACTCAACAGTCGCTGAGCGTTGCACTGGAGTCGAGCCACACCCTTGGAATTCACTTGCATTCCGGTGTGATCGAACTAGCCACGGAGCAAGAGTTGGTGGATGTGGCAATTGAGGCTGACGCGCCGGTTTCCTTCATGTTCAATTTCGTTCAGGGGACACCACTGCGAGACATGGTCGGATTCGATATAGATATCTTGGATGGAACCGGGCAGGTAGATCTTGTTGCCCATCTGGGGATCCCATTGGACGAGTCTTCCCCGAGCGTCGATTTGAAACTCTCGCTCTTGGACTTGACACTCGACCTAGAGCCGTTGAATACAAGAGTATCGAACCTCAATGGACAAATCAGTCTTCAACAACCCCTTAAGATTGCGAGCGATAACCTGAGGGCAACGATTTTGGGTCAGAACGTACAGGTAGAGCTGTATTCAGTTGAGGGTGAGGGTGGCGAGCCAATAATCCACCTTGAGTTCGATGGAGTTACAACACCGGAAGATGTAGCCCAGTTCGTCGGTGAGTGGCTTCCACAGTACGCATCGGGACAGCTGGAATACTCCTTTGCGTTCGTGGTTCCGGACCGACGAGGAACAGCGTCCATCGATGTTCATTGAGAGCACGTTGGAGGGAATAGAAATCGACCTGCCTCATCCCTTGGGCAAGCAACCTAGAGATGCGCGTCCGATTGCATTGCAAGTCACTCTGTTGGATGAACCGATGGTGAACGTTCTCTGGGGGGATATTTCGGCAGTAATCCACACGCGGGAGCAGGGCGGCCTGCATGGAAGTGTCGGCATAAGTGTTCCTCCGCCAGAATTTTCGGCGGACGATTCAGGCCTGATTGTGGCCGGTCGTATGAACGACATTGACCTGACCTCTGACGGGTCTGGTTCGATTCAGCCTAGAGAGTGGCCACGAGTGCTGTTCCAAGACATGCACATTGGCGAGGTCACGAACGGTTCGTTCCGGATGTCCGATATTCGTCTGGATGGCCTGTTCGATTGGGAAGCAATGGACTTGACTTTGAGTTCCAATGAGTTCAATGGACGCGTCTTCATGAGCGACGAAGGCAGAATGTTTGCCGACATCGCTTCGGTTCGCGTTCTGATCAACGAATCGGCTGATCGTAGCGATCCTCTTTCGCCTGACTTCATCAATTGGCTCCCCGACATGGACATCTCGATCCAGGAAATTGTCGTTGTCGACCAGGAGGGGACAGCGGCCAATGTCGGATCTTGGTCGATGGCGGTCGACAAGTTCGAAGACGAGATTCGAAGTGACACAGCTTGAAGCAAGAGTTCGTGGGCTGGTCATGAAGGGGGCCGAAGACGGAGGAGTTGTTTGGAACACAACCGCCAACGAGACCACTTTTGAGGGTTCGGTTAGCGCCGTGGATTTGAGCGATGTTCTCGCACAATGGCATTACGATGCCAACCTTGAGAGCGATTCACTATCGGCGTCAGCAAGTTGGACCTGGGAAGGCTCACCGATGAATTTCGATCTCTACTCGGTGCGAGGGACCTTGGTTGGCGACCTTAGTGAAGGAAGATTCCTCGATGTCGGGAGAGGTGGAGGCGCAACTGGCGCATTGCGGGGTTGTTGAACTTCACTCCTGTGTTGCAAAAGCTCAGATTGGATTTCCAGGATGTATTCTCGGATGGCATGAACTTCGACAGATTGCTGTTTAGTGCCGAGTTGGACCGGGGCGTAGTGCGGATCGACGAACCACTGCAGATCAAGTCGCACGGCTCGAGCATTTTTCTTGCAGGCGTGATGGACATGAATACCAACACATTGTCGAACGAAATTGTGCTGACGTTGCCTCTATCGAGTAGCCTACCCTGGTATGTCGCCATTGCGACTGCCAATCCAGTGGCACTGATCGGCGCACTGGTCAGCAAGAAAATTTTTGAAAGTCAACTGGACAGAATGGCTAGCAGCAAGTTTCGAGTAACGGGAAATATCGATGATCCCAAGATCGGAATTTGTTGGCCTGTTTCGGAACAGTCTTGATGGGAATACCGAAATTGAGGTGGAACCGAACCCATGACACAAGGAAAGGAAACAATGAGTCAGAACGTGGCCACAAGTGCCAAGAACGAACTATTGACCTCTGGGGCAATAAGCGACACCAAGCTTCAGGACCTGATGGGTCGCATGATGTCGCGCAAGATAGATCGGGGAGAACTGTTCTTCCAAAGCAATCGCAACGAGACTTGGACGCTCGAAGAGGGATTGGTCAAGGACGGGGGGCTTTTCGGTCTCACGTGGGATCGGCGCACGAGCGGTCACGGGCGAGAAGAGCGGTTTCGCCTACGCGGACGATATTCGTCCCGAGGCATTGGAACAGACGGCAAGTGCAGCACGATCCATTGCTCGCCAAGGTACGGACGCGTCAGCACAAGTCATAGTGGATGAGGATCTTCCCGTCAATTTACGAAGGACTTGATCCGATTCAATCCGTAACGCCCGATGACAAAGTGTCGTTGCTGTCTCGCATCGACCGTTTCACACGTGGACTCGACCCTCGTGTCAAGGAAGTCTCCGTACGCATAGGGTCAACGCACGAAGTCGTGTACGTCTACTCGAGTGAAGGGGTCGGCCACGGCGACATTCGACCATTGGTCCGTTTCCAACGTCTCGGTAATAGTGGAACAGGGTGGTCGGCGGGAGCAGGGCTCAAGTGGCGGCGGCGGACGACACGATCTGAAATGGTTGTTTGAAGACGAGAACGCCGAGTCGTTTGCACGGGAAGCAGTTCGACAAGGTCTGGTCAATCTCGAAGCCATCGACTGTCCCGCAGGGCCGATGCCTGTGGTGCTCGGTCCGGGTTGGCCCGGAGTGTTGTTGCACGAAGCCGTCGGCCACGGTCTGGAAGGAGACTTCAATCGCAAGGGAACATCGGCTTTTTCGGGTCGTCTTGGGGAACGAGTGGCATCTCCGCTCTGTACGATCGTAGACGATGCGACGATGCCCAATCGTCGAGGTTCGATGACCATGGACGATGAAGGTACTCCCAGGGCAACGAACCGTTCTCATCGAGAATGGTGTTCTCAAGGGTTACATGCATGACAAGATGAATGCAGCGTTGATGGGAACGACCAGTACTGGCAACGGTCGTCGCGAATCGTATGCCCATCAGCCCATGCCGCGTATGACCAACACATTCATGCTTGGAGGTGAGTCGGACCCGGAAGAGATCATCCGAAGTGTGGATCGGGGAATCTATGCAGTCTCGTTTGGCGGAGGTCAAGTCGATATCACTTCGGGGCAGTTTGTGTTTTCAGCCACCGAGGCGTACTTGATTGAGAATGGTGAAACCACTGCGCCGGTACGGGGTGCGACGTTAATAGGCAATGGTCCTGATGTAATGACCCGAGTGTCGATGGTAGGTAACGACCTGCAAATGGACCTAGGTATCGGTGTCTGTGGCAAAGACGGTCAAGGAGTACCCGTTGGAGTCGGTCAGCCCACGTTGAAAGTCGATGAGATTACTGTTGGCGGGACCTCGACATGAGCAAGAACGTATCCACGGAAGTCGATGCAATGGCAGGTGTGCACGAACAGCACACGGCTCAAGACGAAGAGGCGATGAAGAGTTTTGTCGCGCGAATCCTGGAGGAGGCGAAGTCTCAAGGCGCAACGGCGGCGGAAGTCTCCGCGGGAGACGACGTCGGATTGTCGGTAGCTGTGCGGGAAGGAGACCTTGAAACAGTCGAATTCAGCCGAGATCGAGGATTCGGAATCACGGTGTTCATCGGCCAGCAGAAAGGAAGTACGTCCACAACGGACGTCGAAGATGATTCGATACGCGAGTCGGTTCGAGCTGCGATTGACATCGCGCAGTACACGGAACCCGATCCCTACAGTGGATTAGCGGATCCCGAATTGCTGGCGACGGAATTTCCAGACCTGGACTTGTACCACCCGCAGGAAATGGATGTGGAAGGAGCAACGGAAGATGCCCTGACTGCGGAAACTTCCGCGATGGAATACGATCCCCGCATCTACAAGATCGACGGCACCCGGGTGGCCTCCGCATCGTCGTGCTCGGCCTACGGAAACTCCCATGGTTTCCTGCATGCAGAACGAGGTTCGCGCTACATCATTAGTGCCGGCGTCATTGCCAAGAGTGAGTTTGGGATGCAGACCGACTACTGGTACACGACATCTCGCAATGTGACGGAATTGGAGACTCCGGAGCATGTGGGCGAGACAGCGGCCAAGCGGACTCTATTGAAGTTGGATCCTAGACCAATTCCGACGGGTGAGTATCCGGTGCTGTTTGACAGCAGTGTCGCGAGCGGTCTGATCATGCATATGATGAGTGCACTGGGCGGTCGGGCCCAGTATCTCAAGGCTTCGTACCTGCTCGATTCGATGGGCAAGTCAGTTGCCACTTCTGCATTGACTTTGCGGGAACACCCCCACATTCCGGGAGCTCTTGCGAGCCGATCGCATGACTCGGAGGGAGTCGCAACCCGAGAAAAGTCGTTTGTCGAGCAAGGGGTTGTCCAGAACTACGTGCTAAGCAGCTATTCCGGAAGACACCTGAACATGCCTACAACGGGGAATGCATCTGGTGTTTGCAATTTGACGGTGGAAGCCGATCTACGACCCATAGAAGCCATCGTGAAGGAGATGGACAAGGGGCTCGTGGTCATGTCGTTGATGGGCCAAGGTGTCAATCCTGTGACGGGCGACTACTCACGAGGCGCAGCGGGCTACTGGATTGAGAATGGAGAGTTCGCCCACGCAGTCGACGAGTTGACGGTCGCAGGGAAACTAGGCGACATGTTTCAAAATATGGTTGCGTTCGGAAGCGATGTCGATCTGAGACACAACGTTCGTACGGGTTCGATTCTCATCGAATCGATGACCGTCGCGGCTAACTGAGACTTCGTTAGGCTACTCGTCCTCGCCGAATCGAGAAGCCACGAGCTCGGAAAGCTCGGAAAACGCTTCATCGGCTTCTTCGCCCTCGGTGGAGAGCACGAGATTCGTGCCCACACCGGCTGCGAGCGTTAGGACGTGAGTAATGCTCTTGCCGTTGACGAGCGACTCTTCATCGGGTCCTAGTTGGACCGTGCACGGGAAAGACTTCGCTAGCTGAATGAACTTTGCCGCGGCACGCGCGTGGAGACCAAGCTCGTTGACGATAGTGATTGTGCCGGTTGCCATTTGATCTATTCCCTTTGCTCTCGATGACGAATTAGTACGTTCGGATACTCGTTGCGAAACGAGTTCGCGAGCCTTTCCGCCATGTAGACGGAGCGGTGTCGTCCGCCAGTGCAGCCGGTTGCGATCGTCATGTAGGCGCGATTCTGCTGTTCGAAGACAGGTAGCCAGTCCTGCAGAAAATCGACAATTTGCTGGAACATTCGATCAACGACGGTATGTTTTGCAAAGAATTGCTTGACTGGATCGTCGCGTCCGGTAAGTTCCCGCAAGCAGGGCTCCCAGTGGGGATTGGGCAGGCAACGAAGATCGAATACAAAGTCGGCATCGACGGGTACTCCGTGTCGATAGGCGAACGATCGAAACAGCAATGAAACGCTGCGCTGATCGACGTCGATCAATCGTTCCTTCGCCATGAGTATCAGATCGTGCACAGAGAGTTGTGTGGTGTCGATTTTCAAGTCAGCAATCTCGGCAAGATGCTGAAGCAACTTCGACTCAAGGTTGATTGCTTCTCGCAGATCGGTTCCATCCTTTTGGAGCGCGGGTGCCGACGTCGCGTTTCGCTATAACGCTTGACTAGAACTGGCCCGCTAGCATCGATGTAGATCACTCGGGTCGTAATGTCCTCGTTGCTAACCGACTTAAGAATGTCGGGGAGTTGGAGCAATTCTGAATGCGGGCTTCGAGCGTCGATCGACAGAGCGTAGTCTTGGGATTCCTGATCGTCCAAGGCATCTTCGATCAATTGCTCGAGCATTCGAGGAGGAAAGTTGTCGATGCATGAGACACCCTCGTCTTCGAGAGCGTGCAGCACAATGCTCTTGCCCGACCCCGATCTTCCGGTGATTACAAAGAGTCTCATGGGGCTAGTCGATGCCTACGAGGCGAACGAACTTGCTATAGAGTTCGTCGGTTGAAGTGGCGCGAAGCAGATCAGAAGTGCTGGATCTGTTGCTCGCCAATTGGGCGATGGCTTTCAAGATTTGCAGGTGATCACTGGACGCATTGGTAGGCACGACAAGCGCGACGATCAGTTCCACTTGTTCATCGGGTCCAAACTCAGCGCTATTCGCGGCACGCAGAAGCGCAGCGGCGGGTGCTTTGCAGGTTTCCAACTTGCAGTGTGGGATTGCCACACCAGTTTCATCCAACACGGTACATCCCAACTGTTCTCTTTTTGTGAATTTCTCGAGCAATTCACTCGCGTCAAGTCCAGTGTTACTCTGGCTTAGTAGTCTCGATGCCTCTTCGAGAATCGACTTGCGAGACGACGGGTTGTTGTCGTCCGTCCTAATGATCTCGACATTGCAAGGCTTGAGAATGGATTGGAAGTCGATCACTTAGACACTTGCTGAAAGAGGCGTGCTTAACGTAGACCTGCACGGTGCCGAGTCGTTTTCTCCTTGTGCTTGATGACCTGGCGGTCCAGCTTATTGGCCAGTGCATCGACAGCTGCACTGATATCGGTAGCGTGGGAGTCCGCGAAGAGCTCGTTTCCGTTTACATGTACCGTCGCTTCAGCGCGGAACTGTATTTTATCGACAGAGAGAATGACTCGGACTGACGTGATCTGGTCGTAATGTCGTTCGAGTCGTGAGAGTTTCTTTTGAATCGTTTTCCGCAAGTGGTCGTTAACTTCGACACGATTGCCTGTAATGTCAAGTTGCATCCGCTTCTCCGAACCAACTCCTTGAACGTTAACCCTATCTTACAAAGTAAAACAAGCGATGTAGAGCAGTCGAGATGTTCACATGCGGATCTGGCGCATCTTCGAGGAAGGAATCGACAAGGATTCCCGATACTTTGCTACAGTCCTTCTTGCGATGTGGATGTCTTTCTGCTTCAAGAGCCGAGCGATTGCGTCATCGGATAGAGGGCGTTTCGGGTCTTCCTCCTCGGTCATGGTTTGTATGAACGACTTGATGGCCCTGCTCGACACTTCACTTCCTTGAACTGTACGAACGTGACTTGAAAAGAAGTACCTGAGTTCGAAGATTCCACGTGGGCACTGCAAGTACTTTTGCGATGTGATGCGAGACACGGTCGACTGGTGCATTCCAATCCACTGCGCCACGTTCCGTCGAAGCAACGGTTGCATTGCCGACTCACCGTGTTCGAAAAAAGCCTGCTGAGAGGCAACTATGACCGTTGCTGTCTTGAGGAGGGTCGCCCGGCGGTGCTTCAACCCATCCAACAGCATTTTGGCTTCACGATACTGTTCCAAGAGAAAGGACTTGTCCGCGCCGCTAGGCATCTGTTTGACCAGTTGTTCATAGTGTTCGTTGATCCTGACAGGAGGTGTCGACTCATCGTTGACATCAACGACCCATTCCGATACATCTTTGCGGACTAGCACATCCGGAACGATGTATGCAGAGTCGACTTGTGTATAGGCGGATCCTGGCCTTGGATTCAATGACTGAATGAGCTCGACTGCAAGCTCTAGTTCACTCTGATGGGCAGCAGTGGTTTCTTCCAACGCTTGGAAGTCGCGATCAGCAAGGGAATCGAAACAGTCTTCGACCAGCAGCAAAGCCAGCTCTCTTTGAGAGCTCTCGTCCGATTCTCTGAGTTGGATGAGCAAACACTCGCGCACGTCTCGTGCCCCTACACCCAATGGAGACAAAACCTGAATTTTGAGAAGGACCGACTCGAGGAGCTCAGGATCCGAGGGCATATTGATCGGTGCGTCGTTCAATAGATCTTCAAACGATGTATTGAGGTAGCCATCGTCGTTTAGGTTCTCGATCAAGAATTCTGCAACTAGTCGCTCTGTTGGTTCGAGATCAAGCAGCGGCAGTTGGCTCACCAAGTGCTCGGCCAGACCGATTTCTCCAGCTTTCCAATCGGATTCGAATCCCTGTTCACTCACACTCTCGAAATCCAGATAGGCTTCGGTCCACTCGATTTCGGGTTGCTGTTCCGAGCAGTTCAGGTCAAGACCCGGGTCGGAGTCCAATGCACGAGTGAGGTCTTGTATATCACTTGACGAGTATGGGACGTCGAGTTCATCTTCTTCAAATTCTTCGTCCGAATTCTCTTCTTCAGAGCTGAAGGGTTCGTCGTAGGAGGGGTCGTCAGCGTATTCGGGATCCTCGTCCCATTCGAGCATGGCATTGGCTTCGCAGATTGAGCGAATCTCCTGCGTAAGTTCGGTCTGCGACAGCTGCATGATGCGAATCGCCTGCTGTAGCTGGGGCGAGATTTTTTGCTGTTGGCGCTGCCCTATTGAGAGTGTCTGCTTCACGATGCCGACTCGCTCAGAGCGTGAAGTCTTCGCCCAAATATGAACGACGGACCGAGGGGTCGGCGAGTATTGCTTCCGTATCGCCTTGGGCAATCACATGGCCTTCGTTGACGATGTAGGCCCGGTCGCACAGATCCAACGTGTCTCGTACGTTGTGATCTGTTATGAGCACCCCGATCCCACGGGAGGTGAGGTGCCGGACATTGGTCTTGATGTCCGCCACCGAGATGGGATCGACACCGGCGAAGGGTTCATCCAGAAGCATGAACTTCGGCTCGGAAGCCAATGCTCGGGCAATCTCCAGTCGTCTCCTCTCTCCTCCCGAGAGACGTTCACCGAGAGTCTCACGAACGCCTTGCAAACCGAATTCATCGAGCAGGGCGTTGGTTCGGGAAAGGCGTTCCTTACGTTTGAGGTTCGGTTGAAGCTCGACGATTGCATGAACGTTTTGAAAAGCGCTAAGCCGTCGGAACACGCTGGCTTCCTGTGGAAGGTAGCCGAGTCCGTGTCGAGCTCGAACATGCATTGGAGCGTTGGTTGCTTCGAAATCACCGATGCGGATGGTTCCCGAGTCCATTTTGACGATTCCAACGATGCAGTAGAAACATGTGGTCTTGCCTGCGCCATTCGGTCCGAGAAGTCCAACGACTTCGCCGGTAGACACGGCTAGGGATATGTCTTCGACGACGCGACGCTTGCCGTACCGCTTCGAAATGCCTTTAGCAACGAGACTGCTCATCCAACGGCTGGTCCGACCTTGGACATGAACTACTCAGCGCTCTCTTCGGTGGTGGCGGTGTCGAGGTCTCGCATCAAGATCTCGATCTGTTTGCCGGAATCGCCGGACTCAGCTTCGAGTTCCTTCTTGTCGATATCGAATCGAATGACATCTCCCTCAATCGTGATGTCGTCACTCTCCACACGAGCGTTGCCTTTGAATTCAATCCATCTGTTGTCAAGCTGGACGTTGATGGTGGTAGCTTGAGCGACGACAGTCCGGTTGTTTCCCTCTTCCAAGATTTCGAACCGACACTGTGCGGGCTCGCCTTTCGCTTGCAGTTCCTTGAACGAATTGCCATCCATGACGATCCTAACTTCATCTGCAGCTAACTCGAGCTCTCCGTGCTGCAGGGAGACATTGCCGGAGATAACCGCTCCGCCATCCAACGTCCCGTGAAAGTCGTCAGCGGTGATTCTCAGCTCGTTCTGTTGCTCGCTAGCAATGCCGAACTGCACGATGAATAGTGCGCCAAGAACGTGAGCGGCGAAACGGAATGAACTAGGGATTCGTAGCGGAATAAACGATCTGTACACGGTTGGTATCCGTTGCAGAAAGGTGAAGTTCTTGGGTTTCGAGGTCAAACTCGAAGCGTCCAGCAGAAAACGTTGCTGAATTCGTTGCTATTGTCACAGGACTTTGGCTGGACAGTGATTGTGACTCGGGGTTGTAGAGGAGGTCGCGACCCTGCAATTGAAAGACCTGTTCTTCGTGTTCGAACGAAGTCGCCGTCACAGCACCTGCGAGTCGGACTTGCCGCTGTCCGTCTTTCCAGTCTTCCGACTCCTTCATTTCTATGACTCCACTCGGAGCTTCGAGTGCCCAGCGGGTTCCGTCTTCAAGTGCTACGTCAATCTCGATGTTCTCGAAGTCGATTCGATCGCTGTTTTGAGTCTGAGTAATCGACGAAGCGACAGCTTGGAACATGAGAGTGCCGTCTTCATCGTATTCCTGCAGTGTTGCACCACTGATTCCAATTCGAGACTCATCGGTGAACTCATCGCTTGGAGAAGCGGTCTTGTCGCCCCACCCGCAAGCGGCTACCAGTACGAGGAATACACATCCAGTCAGTATTCGAAGATACTGCGAGACCACGCCTCTTAACCCTTTGCTGCTTCCAGCAAGATGTCGCAAACTTCTCGGACAGCTCCTTCGCCTCCGGGAAGACTGGTAACCATGTCGGCGGCAGCACGAACTTGTTCCGAGCCATTGGGTACGGCTATGGCAATTCCCACCCGATCGAAAATGGCCAGGTCGGGGATATCGTCCCCAACGTGTGCAATCAGCTCAGGAGTTAGGTTCCGGATTTTGCAAAAGTCACTGAGCGCTTCGCTCTTGTCTTGGACTCCTTGATAAGTGGTCCTGATGCCAATTTCACGAGATCGCAACACTGCCGCCTCGGATGATCGTCCAGAAATGATTGCTATCTGTATGCCGATAGCCTGTACAGCATTGATTCCCCACCCATCGAGACTGTGGAACGATTGCATTGCAAACCCCTTCCTGTCGTAGAACAAACGCCCATCGGTCAATACTCCGTCGACATCGAGCGTTAGTCCGCGAACTGCGCGAAATCGATCTTGCAAGTCTTGTGCCAGATCCTGGAAAGTCGTCATACGTCCTGCCAAAACAACATCACGATGTAGCAAATGTAGGATGCCAGAAAGACTGCGCCTTCGCTCCTGGTGATCATCTTGCGAGCCCCTATTCCGTTTGCAAACAGAGCCAAGAGCATGGTGAGCATGAACATGACCCCAAAGTCTCGCCAAAAGTCAATGGCGGTGATGGTGCTAGGGTGCAGAAACGCCGGTACAGCGAGAACCGCGAGCACGTTCAGAATATTTGAACCAACAATGTTGCCAATGGCCATTTCGGGACTCTTGCGAAGGGCGGCGGCCATGGTTGCAGCGAGTTCAGGCAAGCTAGTTCCAGCAGCGACGATAGTGAGGCCAATGATCATTTCACTGACTCCCATGTAGCGTGCGACATGTTCGGCAGCGGACACGATCAGTCGGGCTGCGCCCAGCAGGAAGATCAAGCCGATCACCAACTGAATCCAAGCGCGTCGACGCGACATCGACTCGAGGTCTTCCAGTTCGCTCTCGATCTCTTCGGGAATGTCTGCCGATTGCTTAGTCTCTCGCGCCAGTCGGTAGAGAATGAACCCTAGAAAGCCAACTAGCAGGATTCCGTCAATCCGTCCGACGTAGAGATTCGCTAGGCAGAACGCCGTCAGGAACGTGGCAATCAGGAGCAAAGGCATTTCGCTTTGCAAAACGCGTTTGCTGAAAGGGAGCGGAACGAACAATGCCGTCAGGCCTAGTACTAGTCCCACGTTGGCGATGTTGGATCCGATGGCATTCCCGATTGCGACATCCGGATACTCCGTGTAGGAATCCATGACGGCAACGAGAATTTCGGGAGCAGAAGTCCCGATGGACACGGCTGTTAAGCCGATGATGAGTTCAGATACGCCGAGATAGTGAGCTGTGACTTTGGCGCTGTCGACGAAGTAGGACGCACTCACTACGAGAACAACGAATCCCACTACGAGCAGAACGAGCCAAATCCACAACATGCCTTCGCTCTTGCTCGCCCGCGGGTCAATTCGATTGTATCAATCGGATTTTTGACTCATGCTCTACTATGTTGGCACTCTGGGCGTGCTCAGCCAGAGACTTGAACGGGCGACAGTTTGTGAGGAAGGCATCAAGTGGACTTGCATGTAGAGATTGTCAATCGTCTGACGGAGGGATTCGCGGACGGTGAAATTGCAGTAACCGTCGAAGGGAATCACGCCACCGTGGTCGTACGGTCTCGCCAATTCGAGGGACTCACAGTAGTCAAGCGTCAGCAACTCGTCTATGGTTGCCTCAACGATCTCATTCGCGATGGTTCGCTTCATGCGGTTTCAATCGACGCCGCGGCCCCAGACGGATAACAAGATCACTCAATGGACAGGCTTCTAGTCCGAGGGGGCACTCCGCTTCTTGGTGAGATCCGAGCGTCGGGATCCAAGAATTCTTCCTTGCCAATACTCGCGGCCACGCTATTGGCATCAAAACCCGTCTATCTGACCAATCTTCCCCATCTTCGAGATGTGACGACCATGGTTGAACTCCTAGGTTCGCTCGGCGCTGAAGTAAGCATCGACGAACGAATGGGAGTAACTGTCGATACGAATTCGCTGACCAGTTTGAAAGCACCGTACGAACTGGTTCGAAAAATGCGAGCGTCTTTCCTGGTGCTTGGACCCTTGCTGGCGCGATACGGAGAGGTCGAGGTTTCCTTGCCCGGTGGATGTGCCATCGGCACGCGTCCCGTTGATCAGCATCTCAAGGGACTGTCTCAAATGGGTGCCGATGTAAATATCAAAGACGGCTACGTGACGGCATCTTGCAGGAACGGTCGATTGAAAGGATCCGAAATTGCAATGGATGTCGTAACGGTAGGAGGTACACAAAATCTGTTGATGGCAGCTACTCTGGCTGAGGGTACAACGGTCATTGCAAATGCCGCTCAGGAGCCCGAGGTTCTTGAACTTGCTCGCTGTTTGAAGACGATGGGCGCTTCGGTCTCTGGAGAGGGAACTTCCGTTATTACCGTTGAAGGAAGAGATCAGCTTGACGGTTGTTCGTATGGCGTAATGTCGGATCGGATCGAGGTTGGAACCTATCTGATTGCTGCTGCGGCGACTGGAGGAAAGCTACGAGTCCTCGATGCATGTCCCGATTCACTGGGCGCAGTGGTGGGGAAACTTCGAGAATTTGGCTTTCAAGTGACGGTGGACGAATGCAATGTCGAATTGGACGCGACCGACATTACGCCTCGTGCAACCGATGTCCGTACGGATGTATATCCAGGCATTCCGACGGACTTGCAGGCTCAGTTCATGGTTCTCAACTGTCTCTCGAACGGAACCAGCACCGTTACTGAAACCGTTTTCGAGAACCGGTTCATGCACGTTCAGGAGTTGGTTCGCCTTGGTGCCGATGTTCGTCTTGAAAGTCCGATGAGTGCGGTGGTTACTGGAGTCCTGCAACTTCGGGGAGCGGAAGTTATGGCAACTGATCTGAGAGCGTCCTCCTGCCTAGTGATTGGCGGCTTAGCCGCTCAAGGGAACACAGTCATACATCGCATTTATCACATTGACCGAGGCTACGAACGTCTGGAAGAGAAACTGCGACTACTGGGGGCAGACGTGGAACGAATTCATGCTTGATCGCGGTCCACGAGTTGCTCTCGTTCCGTTGAATAGTCGTACACAGCACGGTGCTGACTGAGTTCTTGCTACTTGCATTTCCGTTCAAACGGCTAATGAGAGCTCTGGACCGCTACTAATGGAACTCGACCGCTTTCAAGTCGATGTACGGAACAAGCTGGACTTGCTTGCTCACCGAATCAACAGGCTTGAGAAACGGCGAGGTCGGTTGCGTTCTCTGATCCGACACGTCATACCTTCAAACACCGACAACTGCCGCGGCATGTACATCTGGGGTGGAGTAGGCCGGGGCAAGACCATGCTGATGGACAGATTCTTCGGTCAGCTCTCGACGGAACGTAGGATTCGAACCCACTTTCACTCCTTCATGAGGGATGTGCACGAAGAATTGACCGAATTGACGGGTACGTCCAATCCGCTTGAGAAGGTCGCCGAGAGAATTCATGTTCGAGCGCGCGTGGTTTGTCTGGACGAATTCTTCGTTTCCGACATCGGCGATGCGATGATTCTGGGTGAGCTGTTACGTGAACTGTTTGAAAGACAAGTGGTTCTCGTCTCGACATCCAACATCCGGCCTGCGGATCTGTATGAGAACGGGCTTCAACGGCGCAGGTTTCTACCGGCCATTGAGTTGCTTCGGCATCACAACGAAGTCGTGCACTTGGATGGGAACGTCGACTACAGACTCCGTTCGTTGCTCAATCGAGACTTGTACCGCATCGACCTCCGGAAGATCGATGAACTGATTGCTGAAGACATTGAAGAAATCACTGGCAACGAAAAAGTTCGACACGAGCCCTTGTTGGTCAACAAACGAGAGATAGAGACTCTCTACCAAGGAGAAGGTGTTGTCGGGATCCTGTTTCGAGAACTCTGCGAGACTGCGAGGAACGCATCGGACTACATCGAAGTAGCTCGTACGCATCACACAGTAGTCGTATACGACATCCCGGTCTTGTCTGACCAATTCGAAGAAGCCGCGAGGAGGTTCATTTCGTTTGTCGATATCGTCTATGACCACAACGTGAATCTGATTCTGCACTCGACGGTGGGAATCCAAGAGTTGTATCGAGGAGAAATGCACGCGTTCGAGTTTGACAGGACGCGGAGTCGCATCGTGGAAATGGCATCAACGGAGTACCTGTCCAAAGCGCACCGCGCTTAAGTTTTTTGGGACAAGTGGAAGTGACGCTTTGCATGTGCGCGACAAACTGGAATACCTAAATCGGTCGCACCTGGAACATCTTGACAGCACAACAACGATTAAGCTAATGCCATCGCTAAATCCACAGCGGAGAGTTCGAACTTCCCGATGAGCAAGTACTTCAAAACCATTTGGATTCAGCTCTTCTTAGGCCTAGTTGGTGTTGCATTCGCAAGTGCTGTTTCCTCAAAGCCAGAGTACTTCGTGGAGGCCATGGAGTTCGGCGCGACGGACTGCACGTTCTGCCACACAACAGTGACCGGAGGCGAGGCACTGAATGATCGAGGTCAATGGCTGGTAGAAGAACGGTTGCGGCTGGAAGTGGAAGTAGTAGATGTCCAATGGCTGAAGTCAAGAGAGGAGGAAAGCGAAGGTGAAGGTGAAGTCGATGAAACCGGAGAAGAACCACAACAGACAAGCCCCGAGCTAGAAATACAAGCCCCAACCGAAGACAAAGACGAAGATCCAGACCGTCCCTTCGACTACACCACCAGCTTTGGGGAGTGGCCCGCATACAGTGGGGGCATTCGCGCTCAAAAGTACTCGCCGCTCAATCAAATCAAGCAGGACAACCTCGACCAACTCCAGATTGCTTGGGTGTGGGAGTCCGAAGTGGACACCGGAGTCACTGACCCCCGCAATGCCAGGCGTGCCGCCGACATGTTCAAGGGGTCGCCATTGATGGTGGATGGTCGAGTATTCATCAGAACTCGCTATTCAACGGTCGCCGCCATCAATGCTCGTACGGGAGAGCAGCTTTGGACCTACGATCCCGGTACGAAGGATGGTCCGCGCCCAGCTATGTTCGGGTTTACGACTCGAGGATTGGCATTTGACAAGGACGAGTCCGGTGGTAGGGTGTTGCTGGTTACCAGTAATGGCTGGCTCATTGCCTTGGATGCCGAGACCGGAATTCCCATCGAAGAATTCGGCATCAAAGGCAGAGTAGATCTGCGAGCGGGATTGAGAAGGCCACTCAACCCGAGATTTGTCTCGTGGAGTCATGCGCCCAACGTGTGCGGAGATGTCGTGGTCATTGGAAGTCAACCTGACGACGGTTCGCATTCTCGACTCAATCCAAAGAGTGAATCGAGCAACTATCCGTTGGGAGACGTCCGAGGATTCAACGTCAAGACAGGCGAACAACAATGGGTTTTCGAGACTGTTCCACAAGAAGACGCTTTGGGCAATGACACTTGGGGCAAAGAGTCTTGGAAATGGATGGGAAACACCAATGTCTGGTCAACGACCAGTTGTGACCCCGAACTCAACATTGTCTACTTGCCCGTAACGGCTCCATCGAATCACTTCTACGGCGGGGACCGACCGGGGGATAACCTCTTCTCCACTTCGTTAGTAGCTGTGGATGCTTCGACTGGCGAGTACCGGTGGCACTTTCAGAACGTTCATCACGACATCTGGGACTACGACAATCCGGCAGCTCCAGTCGTGGCCGACGTGGAAATTGACGGAAAACCCAGAAAAATCGTTGCTCAGGTAACCAAGGTCGGTTATCTGTTCGTCTTCGACAGAGTAACGGGCAAACCCATTTGGGACATCGAGGAAGTCGATGCACCCGGAAGTGATCTGGAAGGCGAGCAGCCGTCCGCGACCCAGCCTCATCCCACATGGCCGCCACCGTTTGAACTACAAGGAATTTCAGACGATGATGTCGTGGCGATCACGCCCGAAATCAAGGAAAAGGCGTTGGAGATCCTTTCAAAGTGGAAGACAGGACCGCTTTACGTTACGCCCTCAACCAAGGGAACTCTCATTCTTCCGGGTATCGGCGGAGGAGCGAATTGGGGAGGAGCTTCGTTCGATCCGAACTCGCGATTCTTGTATGTCCCATCGCGTCGAATGCCAACTTTGATTACGTCAATTCCAGTGGACGAGTCTCGGAGAGGCATCAAGTACGACGCTTGGTTCTCCATGCCGGACATGGAGAGTCTGCCGCTCATCAAACCGCCGTGGTCGAGCATTACTGCTTACGACCTGGATACCGGCGACATTGCCTGGACAGTGCCAAACGGCCCTGGACCCAAGAACCATCCGCTGTTGAGAGGGCTCGAACTGCCGGATCTGGGAGATGTGGGCATGGCACCCGGAATACTGGTCACTCCGTCTGCTTTGTTTTACGGCTCCCGTAGTGCGGGTAGCCAACTGTGCGCTAGGGATAAGAGCGATGGAACACTGCTTTGGTGCGGTAAAGTACCTGGGACATTCAGTGATGCTCCTCCGGTTACTTACATATCGGGAGGAACGCAGTACATCGTCATTGGAACGGGCGGGACGTGGGAACCGACTCGACTGGTCGCTTTCAGCCTTCCTGTCAATGGTTAGTTCTACGTCTACCTGAATTGCCGGCTTAGCTTGCTGTTCCGTCGGTCGAGCTTTCAGTTCCAAGCATAGACACCAATTGGAATACCCGCAGTACCACAACGAAGTCCTAGCCGCGCTTTCAAGCGAAGGGGATGCTCGGCTTGGACGGCACATCGCTAAAGATCGCCGGTCCGACTTGGACTATGCGGGAATTCGAACTCCGGCACGTCGCAAGATAGTTTCGCGAGGTTTCTCTTTCTATGAGCTGAATGCATCCTCGATCCTTAGGATCTGGCACGATCTCTGGATGCACACGAACAACGGTGATGTGATGTTTTGCGCCGTCGACTATTACCGAGATCGCGTGAGAAGGCGTATTGAACCCGAGAATTGGCAGATGTTTCGGGAGTGGGTGAAGTGCGTAGAGAACTGGGCACACTCAGATGGTCTGTGCACTATCTACTCACGCTACGTGGAAGCTGGAATCGATGAAGTGTGGAACGACATCAATCAGTGGAACCGTAGCAAATCCATGTGGTACAGACGGATATCCATCGTCAGTCTCATTCATTATTCCGGTAAGAACGCGCTGTTTCTTCCCTTCGATTCAACCAAACCGTTCATTCGACGATGCATTGAAGACGAGGAGGAATACATGCAGAAAGCAGTGGGCTGGGTTCTACGAGAGTTTCGGAACCGCTATCAGAGCGAAGTCGACGAGTTCCTCAACGAGAATATTCGTTTGATTCCGCCTCGGACATTGACTCGTGCACTTGAACGCGCTAGCGTAGAAGAGCGCAAGTATTGGCGGATGAAGAAAAGTCAGGCTGTGTAGTCAAACAGCTTTCCAGCTGGGCTGTTTGCTTTCCTACTTCTCCTTTTTGCGCACGTAGAGCACCATTTCGTGATCGACAAGCTCGAAACCGTTCTTGTCAGCGATTTTTCGCTGTAGCGTCTCAATTTCCTCATCGACGAATTCGTAGACCTCATTGGTGTCGATATCGATCATGTGGTCATGGTGCTCGGCAGACTTGAGTTCGTAGATCCCTCGTCCATCGTCGAAATTGTGTCGATCGACGATATTGGCTGCTTCAAATTGAGCAAGCACTCGATAGACGGTAGCCAATCCGGTTGACTCTCCGGACTCGATCAATTTGCGATAGACATCTTCGGCGGAGAGGTGGTGTGGATCCGCTTGTTCTAGAACTTCAAGCACTTGAAGGCGCGGCATTGTCACTTTCAAGCCGGCGCTTTTTAGATCCAACTTGGACATGGATGCGTGCCTTTGTGAAACTACATTGAATATGAATAGTGTATTGTCAAACGAACCTCTTTGTCGGTGGACCGACCACAATTGATCAGAGCAACGGTCGGAGTCGCATCATGTCTAGTTCTCAGCGAGGCGTGTCGTTTAGTAGCATAGACGTTGAATCGACCCAAGTTTGACGGATTCCAACAATCCCCGCTACCCAGTGAACTGAATTTCGCTGGCGACATCAAGGAGTAGACGTGGCAAAAATCTTGGAAATGAACGACTTGCGCGTGAACTTCGGCGACGAAGAAGCGGTTTGTGGCGTTTCGTTCCACATCGAAGAAGGCGAAACGGTTGCACTGGTGGGCGAGTCCGGATCCGGCAAGTCCGTTACCGCGTTATCTGTGCTTCAGTTGCTTCCGTATCCATTGGCTAGCCATCCTTCGGGCAGCATCCTGGTGGAAGGTGAGGAAGTGATGAACGCCTCGCAGGAGACCTTGCTCGACATCCGAGGCGGCAAAGTCAGCATGATCTTCCAAGAGCCTATGACTTCGCTGAATCCGCTGCACAAGATTGCAAAGCAGGTGGGTGAAGCATTGCGTGTGCACAAGGGGATGTCTAAGGCGGAAGCGCTGGAACGCACCTTGGAACTTCTTAAGCTTGTCGGTCTGCAGGATGCCGAGAGTCGACTCGGCGCATATCCCCATGAGCTATCCGGTGGTCAACGTCAACGGGTCATGATTGCGATGGCTTTGGCTAACGAACCGAAATTGCTGATTGCGGACGAACCCACAACGGCATTGGACGTCACGATCCAGGCGCAGATTCTTGCACTACTGAAAGAATTGCAGCAGGAAATGAACATGGCCATGCTCTTGATCACACATGACCTGGGGATAGTTCGTTCCGTTGCGAATCGGGTGTGCGTAATGACTGAAGGCCTCATTGTTGAACACGGATCCAATGAGCAGATTTTCGGATCGCCTCAACATGAATACACGCGGCACCTGCTAGCGGCAGAACCGTCGGGAGACCCCGCACCCACCAACAATCAGGCTGAGATCACATCGGAAGTACGAAACTTCACGGTCAAGTACCCAATCGGGAAGGGATGGCTCGGTGGTAGCAAGTACATGACTGCGGTCGACAACGTCGAAGTTGTGGTACGGGCGGGACAGACAGTGGGTGTTGTTGGCGAGTCTGGCTCGGGCAAGACGACTCTTGGATTGGCGATGTTGCGTTTACTCGCCAGCGAAGGCGATTTGGAATTCGATGGCCAGAGCATCACTGATGTTCGAGGCAAGTCTCTCACGTTATTGCGCAAAGACATGCAGGTCGTCTTCCAAGATCCGTATGGCAGCTTGTCTCCCCGAATGACCGTTCAGCACATCATTGAGGAAGGCCTTGGAGTTCACCAGCCGGAACTCTCGCGTAGGGAACGACAGGATCGAGTTGCCGAAGTCATGACCGAGGTGGGTCTAGATCCCAACACAATGGTTCGCTATCCTCACGAGTTTTCGGGCGGTCAGCGGCAACGCATTTCAATCGCACGGGCGATGGTGCTGCGACCGAGGTTTGTCGTACTGGACGAGCCGACGTCGGCGTTGGACATGTCCGTTCAGGCGCAAATCGTCGATCTACTGCGAGAATTGCAGGACAAGCACAATCTGGCGTACCTATTCGTGAGTCACGACCTCAAGGTCGTTCGAGCACTTGCCAATTGGCTCATCGTGATGCGCGACGGGCAGATTGTCGAACAAGGCCCGGCACGAGAGGTGTTTGAGTCTCCAAAGACCGAGTACGCCAATGCGTTGTTCGGTGCTGCGCTCGACATGAAAGTCGACGAAGAGTTTGTTCGTCAGTGATGCTTCATTGACATCGAGTGTGAGTCTCGATGTCAGCAGGTCCCATCCAGTCAAGATCCTGACTGTTCGACGCACTCGAAATCGCTCGCATGTTGTCACAACCTGCGTGGTTCTCTAGTCATGAAGGCAATTGCTGACGGGTACGGACTGATAGAAGGCCCGGTGTGGGATTCTCAACGAGGCCTGCTGTTCAGCGATGTGCTCAACGGGGGCGTGTATCACATAGATCCGAAAGAGCGCGTTCACGTGGTGTTTCCTTATCGCCGCGGGATTGGAGGAATGGCGCTGCACCAAGACAACGGATTGATCGTCAGTGGGAGAAACATCTCCTACAAGCGATTCGCAGAAGAGAATTCAACACTAATTCTCGATCGCGATCCAGACAACGGAAACGTCGGCTACAACGACATCACGACTGATCGAGCAGGTCGGATCTATGCTGGATCACTGGGTTCCAGTCCGGTCTTCGATGATGGTCGAACACCACAGTCAGGCGATCTCTTCGTCATTGATGTCGACGGAACGTCTCGGGTGGTTGCGGAAGACATTCGACTGACCAACGGTCTGGGCTTCTCGCCTGACGGATCAATTCTCTATCACTCCGACTCACGACGTGGGCAGGTCCTCAAGTACTCGGTCCAATCCAACGGAGATCTTGGTTCCAAGCAATTGTTTGCCGAATTTGAAGCTGGAGCTCCGGACGGGCTGGTTGTCGCTGAAGACGGTTCGATTTGGGTTGCACTCGCTGGCGGTAGCGGAGTGGCAGTGCTCGCCGATACGGGTGAACAGACCGGATTCGTTGAGATTCCGTTGCCAATGTGCACGAGTGTGTGCTTCGGCGATGCCGACATGAAGACGCTCTACATCGTTACTGGATCCGACGGTGCGGAGGGAGACAATCGAGGAGCCGTATTCCGCCATCGAACCCCCGTTCGAGGTTTGAGTGTTCCGGTTGCAAGAACGAGGCTGGACTGACTGAACGAGGTGCACTCCAGCTTTCTACAGATTTAGATCCGCCGAAACATACGAGAATCCGCCCTTACCTGAGTAGTCGGTGCAGCTTGGTTACTTCGGCGGGGGTGAGATGTCTAGGTGAGACTTCTCACGAAACTTGAGACGTTAGGGGTTGCTCGGCTCTATCTGTTCCGGCTGGGTAGCGGACTCGTCCGATCCGTCGTCTGCACCATTGCTTGCATCAACCAGTTGATTGATCGACTCCATCAAATTGACTGGCAACGGAAACACAATAGTTGATGATTTCTCACCCGCGATTTCAGTCAGTGTTTGCAAATAGCGCAGTTGCATGGAGCCCGATTGCGCAGCTAGTTTCTCCGCCGCATCGACGAGCTTGGAGGAAGCTTGAAATTCGCCATCCGCATGAATGACCTTCGCGCGACGTTCACGTTCCGCTTCTGCCTGTTTGGCAATGGCACGAACCATCGTCGCGTCAATGTCGACGTGTTTGATCTCAACCTGAGCGACCTTAACGCCCCATTGATCAGTCTGCTGGTCCAGAATGCCTTGAATGTTCTCGTTCAGTCGTTCGCGTTCGGCCAGCAATTCATCGAGTTCATGTTGCCCCAGCACTGATCGAAGCGTCGTCTGAGCGAGTTGCTCGGTGGCGAGCATGAAGTCCTCGACGTTGACGATTGCTTCCTTGGGCTGGAGCACACGGAAATACAAGACTGCGTTGACCTGAACAGAAACGTTGTCCCGGGTGATCAAGTCTTGACTCGGGACATCCATTGTGACGGTACGCAGATCCACTTTGACCATCTGCTGAATGATTGGAATGACAATGATCAATCCAGGGCCTTTGACGTTTTGAAAACGACCGAGGAAGAGCACGACGGCGCGCTCCCACTCTCGCATGATTCGCAACGAGGAAAACAGGAAGACAACTACGAGCAATGCCAGCGATGCCAGAAAAATCAACACTTCAATTCACCTTTTCAACAATTAGGGTCAAACCATTCATCTCTCTCACCACAACCTTGTCGTCTTTGGCAAGAGGAGTTTCGCACTCGGCCTTCCACAACTCTCCCCCTGTGCGAACTCGGCCATGACCAGAGAAGTCTTCGACCACGGTAGCTTCGCTTCCGACCAATGCATCCACTCCAGATACAGCTCCGCGTTTCCAATGCTTGAACGCGTTTCTCCCGACAAAAATGACAAGAGCGGCCGAGCCCACACCGAGCGCGACGATGATGCCGATGGACACTTTGAATCCTTCAAGATCCGTATCGAACAGCAATAGCGATCCGGCGAGGAAGGCGACAACGCCTCCTAACCCGAGCACCCCGTAGGTTGGGGTGAACGCTTCCGCAATCAGTAGTCCAAAGCCCACTATCAACAGAGCAAGTCCAGCATAGCTGACCGGCATCATTTGTAGCGCATAGGCGGCGATAAGGATGCAAATTACACCGACGACTCCACCTGCTCCGAGCCCAGGGCTGTAGAACTCAAACAAGAATGCATTGATGCCGATGATCAATAGCAGATAGGCGATGTTGGGGTCGGTGATGACTTTGAGGAATTCATAGCGCCAATCCGTTTCGACTTCCTGAACGACCGGGTCCGAAGTGTCGAGGGTGACTTCTATGTCTTCCGTGACCTCAACCGTCGCTCCGTCGATTTGCGACAGCAGGTCGTTTAGATCGGCTGCAACGTACTCGATGACGTTCATTTCCAGCGCTTCGGACGCTGTCAAGTTAGCTGCTTCTCTAACTGTGAGTTCAGCCCAATCGGCATTTCGGCCTCGGAGTTCGGCGAGGCTTCGAATGTAGGCCACTGCATCATTGATGACTTTCTTGTCCATGGCCGTGGGCGAGGCTGGATCGGGAGTTTCGGAGTCACCTTCCCCGTCCTCGGAGTCCTCGGGTTCATCGAAACCACCCGGGGATGGAATTGGACTTCCTCCTCCACCAATTGAAACCGGTGTGCTGGAACCGATATTGGTTACCGGAGCCATTGCCGCAATGTGACTTGCATACGTCAGGTACGTCCCGGCACTCGCCGCACGTGCGCCATTGGGAGCTACGTACACCGCCACCGGAATGGGCGAGGCGAGAATCTCTTTCACCATGTCGCGAAGAGAGCTGACCAATCCGCCAGGAGTGTCGAGCCTCATTACCAGCAAATCGACATTCTCCTTGGATGCAGTCTTGAGCGCACGGACAAAGTAATCCGAGGTTGCGGGGCCGATTGCGCCTTCGATCGTTACCACTCTAACGGTGGCCGTTGAAGATGGGGCGCTTTCGGCGTCAGAATCGACAGGTTCCTCTTGGGCACTTAACGCTGCAAAGAGAGTGAAGGATCCGATTACCAAGAGAGTGAGTAACGGGAGTGTCGTTGTTCGTTTCTTCGACATCATGAATGGGTTTGGGCACTTGTTGCCCAACCAAAGTACTGCTTCAGCGGCATATCAGCTCAGAGTAATTTAATCACGGGTCGAATGCATTAGCAATGAGACACTGGTTCTCGGTGCTGAGAGCTAGGAGAGCAACTCGATGTATTGCTACCGATGGAATGAGGTTGGATCTGAAGTTGTCCTTTGCTTGGCCCAGTAGAAGTAGGAAATTGCTCGTCGTCTGTCCTGAGAGTGATTGGGATTCGACCAATGAACAGTAAGGGATGAGTGGATCGCCGCGTCGCCTGGGTCGATTTCGACCGGAGTCGCATCGAGAGAGGAGGTGTCAAAATCCTGAATCCCAACCTTTCCCGGGTAGAGTTCCCTGTGACTTCCCCTGGCGTAGTACAGGCAACCGTTGGATACACGAGCTGGGTCGAGTGCGATCCAGATGGTCGCCCCCCACTTCCTATCAGGTATGCCGTCGAAGTGGGGAGGAATACCGTTTGCTTCACCGGGTATCCGCTCGAAGTACGCGGCTGTTGCCGGATGGAGTTCGGAGTCCAACACAGCCTTGATGGTTTGATAGGGCGTGCCTTGCCGCAACTGTTCGTCGAACCAATCCGACTCGTGCTGCAGATTCTTTCGAGTACCTGCGAAAGCTCGTTTTGACTTGATGCTTCTCGAGTCTTGATTGGACGGAAACTCGCCAAGCGTCTGTTTGGCCTGTGACTCGAGCTCTCTCAGCTCGTCGGCCTTGAGAAAGTTCGGAATGATCACGAAACCATCTTGTTCAAACGCGTTCTTTAATGAACTAATGTCCAGATCACAGGCTATGTTCGTACCCTTCGAATCGCGTGAATTTTGAGCAGTCATTTTACGTCCGATCAAGGTCCCTCCTGGATACCTCCCGCTACAATTCTTCGGCAGAAAAATTTCTGATCGTCGCTCCGCAATTCGTGCTGGCGACTTGAGCAAGGAGTGCCATGAAGCAACGAATTGTCGTAACGAACGACGACGGGGTTAGTTCGCCCGGGATCCATGTTCTTGCACAAGAACTGGAGCAAGCCGGTTACGCCGTGACCGTCATAGCTCCGGACCACGATGCGTCGGGAACCGGCACTTCGCTTGGTTCCTACTCTGCATCCCGCCCGATTCGATTTAAGCGAACGGCGATTGACTCTTTGAAAGCTGAAGTCTTTGCAGTCGCCGGACCGCCGGCTCTGTGTTCGCTGCTCGCATCCTACGAAGCGTTTTGTCCGATGCCGGACGTTGTCGTGTCTGGTATCAATGCGGGAATGAATGCGGGCCGCTCGGTAGTCCATAGTGGAACCGTAGGAGCTGCGCTTGCAGCACAAAACTTTGGCATGCGTGGACTGGCGGTCAGCGTCGGAAGCGGTAAGAAATGGCACTGGAAAACTGCCGCCAACGTGGCTGTACAAGTGATTCCCGCGATTTTGCGCGGACCCGACAGGTCGGCAACCAACCTAAACGTTCCAGGCATCCCTCTCGATCAGCTCAAGGGCATTCGCTGGTCGCACTTGGCGGAATTTGGTTCTGTCAAGGCCACGGTGAAGCGGGTCACGGACACCGACATCCATCTTGAGAATCGACGCAACGACTTCGTGCCGGATTGGAACACCGACTTGGCAACGACGCAGGCTGGAATGGCTGCAATAACCAGTCTTCAAGGTCCATCGGAGGTCTGGAATTCGGCAGTCGATGCTGGAAGTGCATTCGACGACGACAACCGAGTTCACGGTGCTCTAGCAGGAGACAACGTCTTTCCGCCGCTCGTATATCGGCGCTAGTTGTCAAGGATTAAGTCTGAACTTGGCTGACAGGCTACTCGGCTTGGCGGTTCTGTGAGCTATCCGGTACCGCCTGGTCCACAGTAGGAAGTTTGGGTTCGTTGGTGGAATCCGGTTCGGACTCGATCGGTTCCTGATCCAATCGCGCCCGACGCTGGCGTGAATTCGATGGACTATTGTCGGAGCTGTAGTACAGGTTCAAGTAATCGAGAATCAGCTTTTCTTCGTCTCCCAGATCTGCGAGTCCTTCCTTGGTCTGCATTCGTTGGATGGAGGCTTGCCAACCGTTTCGATCAAGACTCTGTTGCGCTATTAGTCGGCCCGAGTGACAGGGTGTGCAGTTTTTGCGCACGAGCTTCCACTGCTCGTTCTCGTCTTCGATCAGTCCGGTGGTTGGATCTGTGGATTGCTCTTCGTCTTCTGAGGTTCCAGCATCTACGGCAACCAACAGTAGAACGCTAGCTAACGTAAACGGCAATGCGATGGCACGCATTGTTCAGATACCCCTTTGGGTTCCAATTTGGAAGAACTACAGGTTGCGAGACTTCGTTGGCATCAGTGGCTCGCGCCCACACTTCGTAGTAGCCGGCGGTAGGAAACTTCAGACTGTGATCCCAGTTCTGCCAAGCTAGGCGATTTGCGGCTGGCTTTAGAGATGCGGACTCCCAGTTGCGACCGAAGTCCAATGAGATCTCAACCGATTGGATTGCCGCATCGCCTGACCATGCATGGCCATGCAATTCGAGAGAATTGGCGAGTTGTTGCTTGATTCCGCTCTGTGGGTAAGTGATGAGAGACTTGACCGGCATCGCATGAATGATGCACATGTCGGCATCATCGACTATTGCACCGGGAGCCACGGGTTCGCACGGTACACGGTAGGAAGGACTCGCCATTTTCGGGCCATCGTGAACGACGTTCCGAATGGATATAGCATTCAACCATTTGCCCGAAGTGGAGCCTGGCCATCCTCCGAACACGAGCCTTAATGGATGGCCGTTCATTTCGTGGAGGTCCCCGCCATTCATGCCCCACACAACCATGGATTCCTCTTCCAGAGCCTTGGCGATCGGAACGCCTCGCGAAATGGGAACGCGGTTTACGTCGCCGCTCACATGCGTGTCTGCTCCATGAAATGCGACGTATACAGAATCGTCGCTGAAGCCGCAGTCATTCAGAACATCCTTGAGTCGAATTCCATCCCAGCTGGGGCAGCCTACGGCACCCAGCGTCCATTGATTTCCAGATACGGGCGGATCAAACTCGGCACGACCGTTTCCGCCACACTCAAGCACCAATTGGCGAGTGATGTTCTCGAATCTATTGCGTAAATCGGCTATGGAGTAGGACTTGGTGGAACTGACCGATTCGCCTTGTACAGTTAGGGTCCACGCTTCGATGTCTACTTCCTGCGGAGGCATGCCGTTGTTGCGAATAAACAACCGGTTGTTGGGCGTGATGTCGTCATTGAGCAGATGTGCGGGAGTCTCAGCGTTCAGAGGTCGATCATTGAGCAGCGTCAGTCCGTCCTTTCCATCGATTGCGAAGGGCTTGGTCTCGTTGGCAAGTGAAGCTGGAATTAGTCCCGCTGGAGCTTGCTGAGCGAAGACCACTCGGGCTCCGACCAGTGCACTGAATGCTCCCAGTCCAGCAAGAAACCCTCGACGGGTCTTTGAATTGGCACGTCTGCCCCATGCCAGCCAATCCGCTCTCTCGGGGTCGCGAGCAAACAGCTCGTGTATTCCCTCTTCTCGCCGATTCATGCTCGCTCTCCCAAGTGTTCAGTGATTTTCAGGAGCTTCGAATTTGTGTGCACGCATAAAGCTTACAAGCGTTGAGTGCATTTGCAATCCTACAATGTTTTTCGCTTGTGATGGGAGAGTTGGTTGTTCAACGCTCCGTTACAGTTGTGGCGTTGCCCTGAGTACTACACATAGCTCCGAGACACGAAATGGCGGGATCAAACCAATCGAAGTTGAGAATTGGCTTTATCGGTGCCGGAGGCATTGCCGGCACTCACATGAGATACCTTCGCGACATGGACGATGTTGAAATCGTCGCCGTGTCAGATGTTGTGCAGGAGCAAGCTAAGAGACGAAGTAAGGAGTTTGGAATTCCATCGGCATTCTCGGACTACGAGGAGATGTTGCAGACGACCCAGCCAGATGCGGTAAGCGTGTGTACACCCAACGGACTGCATGCCCCATGCACGATAGCGGCATTGGAGTCTGGTGCACATGTGTTGGTGGAGAAGCCGCTTGCGATGAATGCTGAGGAAGGCACCAGAATGCTCGAAGTAGCGGCCGCCAATGACCGCAAGTTGGTAATCGGGTTCCAACACCGCTTCGAGCCTCGCACTCAATTTCTCAAGAAAGCAGCCGACGACGGACAACTTGGAGAAATTCTCTTCGGAAGAGTGCTCGCCCTGCGGCGTCGCGGAATTCCCAATTGGGGAGTGTTTGGACGCAAGGAATTGCAAGGTGGTGGACCGCTCATCGACATTGGAGTGCATGTTCTCGAAACGGCTCACTACGTAATGGGTTCGCCGCGCCCAGTTGCTGCATTGGGACATACCTTCACGTATTTGGGCGACAAGCCGTCCAATGTGGTGTCTGAATGGCCGAACTGGGATCACTCAACCTACAACGTGGAAGATTTGGCAGTGGGTACGGTCCGATTCGCCAACGGAGCTTGTGTGAACATCGAAGCGAGTTTTGCCGCCCACATTGAGCGGAACGATTGGAACTTCACGCTGATGGGCACGAAGGGCGGTGCGTCTTGGAGTCCACCGCGCATCTTCCACGATGTGAACAATCACATGGTCAACACAGAACCACATTGGCTCCCCACCAAGAACCGCGGGGACGCATTTCGCCTGAAGATGCGGAATTTCGTCGAACATGTCCTATACGATCGAGAATCTCTTGCTCCAGCCGAGCATGGATTGATGGTGCAGAAAATGCTAGATGGCATCTATCGATCAGCTGAGACAGGTACAGAGGTGCCAATTGAGTGACTGGACAGAGGGGTTCCAACTAGCATGCAAGCAGTAGATTCAGTGCATTTTGAAGACTTGAACGGTGCCGGGCTCAATCGGGAGAGGCTTGAAATTCTACGAGTGCGAGCACGCCACGAAATCGAAGAGGGGTTGTTGCCATCCGCGCAGTTTGCGGTTGCACGGAATGGAAGAGTTGTGTGGGCTGAGACCTTCGGCAACGCCGACAACCAAACACTCTATCCAATTTTCTCGTGTACCAAAGCGATCATGTCCGCCGCGGCGTGGTTGGTGATCCAAGATGGCCAGTTGGATGTCGACGAACGGGTAGGCGACATCATTCCGCAGTTTGACACTAATGGAAAGGAGGAAGTGCGAGTTGTCGACCTGTTTCTGCACACAGCAGGATTTCCAATGGCTCCCTTCCGACCCTTGGATTGGGACGATGTCGCGCTTCGCAATGGCAGGTTCGCTCAGTGGCGTTTGAATTGGCCTACACGCTCGAAGTTCGAGTATCACCCCAGCTCATCGATGTGGGTCATCGCCGAGATAGTGGAACGCAAGACCGGCAAGGACTTCCGGGAATTTATCAGGGAACGTGTCGTCGATCCGCTGGGTTTGGATGGCTTGTTTGTAGGTCTACCGGACGACCAGAATCACCGTGTTGCAGAACTTACGCATGTAGGTGATCCCATGACCAGCGAAGACTACGCACGTCTTGGATTGCCTGAACCGCCCGTTACAGAAGTCACGGAAGATGCGATCTTGAGTTTCAACCGGCCGCAGATCCGTGCGGTGGGGGTGCCGGGAGGTGGAGGAATGTCGACTGCTTCCGCGTTGGCACTGTTCTATCAGGGCTTGTTGCATGGAGGAAAGGTTGGTGCCAGCCGTTTGTGGAGTCCCGAGACACTGAGCTTCGGACTGCGTGTGATCAGCGACGGCTACTTCGATCCATTCAGCGGTGTGCGCGTCAATCGGGCTCTTGGCCTAGTCGTAGCGGGCGACGAACGTCGAAACTTCCGTGGGTTCGGACACACAAACTCTCCCGCCGCATTTGGGCATGCCGGAGCCGGTGGTCAGGTTGCCTGGGGAGATCCCGAGTCCGGATTGTCGTTCGTGTACTTAACCAATGGGCATGACCGCAATCCCATGAGATTGGGTCGCCGCGGGGTGTCGTTGTCGACCAAAGCGGCTTCGCTGTGTGACTAAAAGGTCAGGTTGAACGGTTGGATGAGTCTCGAAAAGTCAAGAGTCGGGGAGCGACCGAGAACCCCCGTCCGCGATTTCTGAATACAACGACAGTTCCTGTGGACGACGGATGGACTGTTGATTCCTTCATTCAAGCAGAATTTGCGCCACCCTCGCCGAAGACCGAACTGTATCCCGATCACACTCGATCGTTGATTACAACCAACCAGTCGCCCGACGTACCCTTTGATCAATCCATCAATCCGTACAAGGGATGCGAGCACGGCTGCGTCTACTGTTTTGCACGTCCGACGCACGCTTATTTGGACTTGTCTCCGGGTTTGGATTTTGAAACCAAGATCTTCTTCAAGACCGATCCAGTGGATCGACTGCGCGAGGCGTTGGACAATCCGAAGTACGTGTGCAAACCCATTGCAATGGGCACAAACACCGATCCGTACCAGCCTGCAGAACGCTCACTTGAAGTGACCCGACGTTTGCTGGAGACGTTCTTGGAGTATCGGCATCCGGTCAGCATTGCAACCAAGGGCGTGCTCATTCTCCGTGACTTGGACCTGTTGCATGAACTTGCCAAGCACAACTTGGTAAGCGTTGCAGTGAGTGTGACGACGTTGCAAAACGAGCTGAAGACCAAGCTTGAACCGAGAACGGCTTCGCCTTCCGCTCGTCTTCGAATCATCCGTGCGTTGGCCGAAGCCGGTGTTTCTGTAGGGGTTCTTGTTGCTCCGATCATTCCCATGTTGAATGATCACGAACTCGAAGACATCGTGGAGAGTTCGGTGGAAGCCGGAGCTAGGTTTGCAGGGTACGTGATGATTCGATTGCCGCTCGAAGTGGCGGACTTGTTCAAGGCTTGGTTGAATCAGCACTACCCGCTCAAGGCGGATCGGATCATGAACAGGATTCGCGACCTGCAAGGCGGGAAAGAGTACGTTGCGCGTTTTGGAGAACGCATGCGTGGCACAGGAGTTTACGCCGAGTTGATTCGGAAACGCTTTGAACTCGCCAGAGAGAAGTGTGGGATCTCGCCAACAAAGAAGGCAACTGAGTCGGCAGGCAATGAGGCCGGACTGTTCGTGAACACCGAACGAGTGGAACCATTGAGTACGGGCTTGTTTCGCCCTCGATTCGAACAGACTCAGCTGTTTGAATCTAATTCGGAACCCAATGACAACGACTGATGCGCACCGTCAGGTTGCGAATCGTTAGTGCCTGGAATCGAGAAAGTCCCGCTCGGATAGACCGATGAACTGCACATCTGCAAAGAAACACTCGTTATTGCTAGTCCATGGAGTGAATGGCCAACGACATGCGTCGGGTCGCGTCTGCATGTCGCGCCAACTCCAACTCGCCGCACTCGACTTTGGGCTCGGGGAGTAGCTCAAAGTGTTGGAACGTATCCTCACCTTTCACGAGCACGGCTGTATCTTCAACCTTGGTTTGGCGTACATGTGTCCCACAGTAGCGTAGAACCATTCCGATGCGCCGATCATCGGTTTCATTCGGTTGAGAACCGTGAATCAATCGAACATGGTGCAATGACATTTGACCGGCCTGCAAAGGAGCGGAGACAACGCGTTCTTGATCGATGTTTCCCTCTATTGCTTGACCCCGTGACAAGAGATTGTTGCTTGCGAAAGTGTCCGTGTGTTGACGGATTTCCTCGCGGTGGCTACCTGCGACAAATTGCATTGGACCAGTAGCTTCGGAAGCGTCGGACAGAGCGACCCACGCCGTTACAACGTCGTGGGGTTCCAGTCCCCAATAAGTGGCATCTTGATGGAAGGTAACGATCTTCTGATCGCGTGGTTCCTTAATGAACCAGTTCAGTGACCAAAGCAACACGTTCGGTCCGAGCACATCGGAAATGGGGTCCACGATGCGCGGGTCATGTACCACATCCCACGCCCACCGTTGAATTAGGTGTGCATCGGTCCGCATCTTGAATGGGTTGTCAGCAAACCTGCGCTCCAATTGCTCCAAGCATTCACGGTAAGACTGGGCTTCATGTGCTGAGAAGACTCGACGGGGAGCGAAATAGCCGTTCCGATGAAACGACTCTATCTCGGCTGGACTGAGATGGGTGTCCATCACATCGTCCTGTTTTTGCTGTTAAGCGGTGACTTTGGTGCGCTTGATTCCGAGTTGGGTGTGGACGTCTTGATAGGGTTGATCTGAACCCTCGCCGGTTATGACCTCGACCTGATCGCGAGGTCCGTAAAAGTACGAACCGGGTCGAAAGTCGTAGCCCAAGTCTCCGAGCAGTCGACGGTGCCGAGGGGAACACCATTCGGCTATCGCAGGAGTCATCTCGAAGTCGTACTGGCGCATAAACATCTGGCAGTAGTTGTACAGCAGAGTCTTGCGCGGGTTTCCTGACTTGTTGACACAAGGGCCATGCCACATGGAGTGCGGAAACAAAATGCAGTCACCGGCTTCTCCCATGATCTGTTTAGAACCTGGTGAGGTCGGAGACACCGGTTTGTCGCCGCCGAACGGGATTTGCTTTCGGTGACTGCCCGGAAACAACGTTAGGTTCCCCGAATCGGGTTCGTTCACGTCCGTAAGTAGGTACATCGCCTTCATTGCGAGAGGATGGCTGTTTTCTGACGGCCGGATGCAACGGAGAGCTTCGCCCCCATCTGTGTGCGTGTATCCGGGAAAGTTTTCCGATGCGGGGCGTACGATGGCTTGAGTCATGCTCAAGCAAAGGTACGGACCCATGATGTCGACGATGAGGTCGAAGACATACGGACGATCCATGAGGTCGACGAAGTGTTTGCCGTAAGGAAGCAAATCGCGCCGATCCATCCAAGTACCGTCGTCGAGATTGTCAGCGTGTGGCAACCATCCGTAGTGACCAATGGGCAAGCTCTTGTCGCGAACTGGTTCAAAGCCTGGAACGCGTCGCAATCGATCTATTTCGGAGCTGAATAGAGCAACTTCCTTTGGCCCAAGCACCTGCTTCAGTACGAGGTAACCCTCGCTTTCCCAATGGTCGCGTTGTTCCTTCGTAAGCGTTTGCATGCTCCATGCACCTAATCCGGCTTGATCGCAAAAGTGTACCTATTCTGAACTCGGTGTCCTAGCAGATGGGACTTCGCTACAGGTCTTCGTAATGCTTGTCAATAGATAATCAATTCAAGCAATGTAGAGATTTCCTGCTACACCACATTTCAAGGAGTTCGTTCTCATGGCCGATGTGCTGATTTTGCATCCGGGAGAAATGGGATCTTCGCTCGGGCTGGCACTTGTCAACAACGGCCATCGAGCACATTGGGTCAGTGCGGGTCGCTCCGAAGCGACTCGAACGCGTGCAGCCGGCTCCAATTTGGTGCGGCATGGGACGTTGGAAGAGGGACTGTCGAGTGCTGATGTCGTCATTTCCGTTTGTCCACCTGAATTTGCCCTTGATGTTGGGCAGGTGGTTTGCGAATCCGGATTCAACGGAGTGTTTTGCGATGCAAATGCCATCGCACCTTCGACTGCACGTGTTCAAGCCGAGAAATTTGGTGAAGCGTACGTCGATGGCGGCATAGTCGGCCCTCCAGCCCATCGGCACGGATCGACTCGTATGTACGTGTCGGGCAAACGAGCAATGGAGATCGTTCGTTTGTTCAACGGTTCCGCATTGGACACGCGTCTCGTCGAGGGAGAAGTAGCTGCCGCGTCTGCTGTGAAGATGTGCTATGCGGCTTACACCAAGGGGACATCAGCAATGTTGCTCGCGATCCGAAGTCTGGCTGAAGCCAATGGAGTGACTGAGACATTGCGATCAGAATGGGAACTGTCACAGCCTTCGCTGTGGGAGAGGTCTGAAAGAGTCGGGCCGGGAACTACGCGGAAAGCTTGGAGATTCGCTCCAGAAATGCGTCAGATCGCACAGTCCTTCGGAGACGCAGGACTTCCTAGCGGCTTCCATGAAGCAGCATCAGCCATCTACGAGCGAATGGCAGGATTGAAGGATTCAGATCCAGTCCCGACTAAAGAGATCGTGAAAATCCTCCGAGGCGAATGATCCTAGGGCAGCAGAGCTCCACCCTCGATATCGATTGTCGAACCGGTCATGTAGTCGTTTTCTAGTGCAAACAGGATTGCGCTGGCAACTTCGTCCGCAGTTCCCGCTCTCGGAATCAGCGTGTTCGATGTCGCATTCGCCAAGAACTTCTCTCGCTCCTCTCCTTGTTGTGGAAACATCGGAGTGTCGATCAATCCAGGACAGACGATGTTGATGCGTCTCGGCGCAATTTCCGGCGCAAGAGCTCGAACGAAGCCTTCCACAGCGTTGCCCACAGTGGAAATCGCTAGGGAACCCGGATTGGCCTTGCGGGCTGGAAAGCCGCTGACCAGCACAATGGCCCCATCGTCGGCAAGATACTCCGCGCCAAGACGCACAGTGTTGGTGTAGCCCCAGAGCTTTCGAAACGAGAGCTGAAATGCATCGAGATCCATCCTCAAGAAGGGACCTGATGTGCGAGCTCCGCCAGTAGCGCAATTCACAAGAGCATCGAAGGGTGCTTCAGCTCGAAACAACTCGGACAGACCGTCTCTATCTAGAACGTCGACTTGCATATAGCTGACTTGAGAACCAGTAGTTTTCTTGGCGGATTCGATGTGGTCCAACCCGCGGCTAGCGGCAATCACGGAAGCTCCCGCGCGTTCCAATTGCTGTGTCGCGGCGAGTCCTATGCCTGACGTGCCTCCGAAGACTATGGCCTTTCGTCCCTCGAGCTTCATGGTGACTTATCCTTTTGCTGGAAGAGGCGGAACGTACTTGAACTTCGGGTCCGCAAGGAACTTTTTCTTCAATTCGATCATTTCCTTCCACGTTGCGTAGAGTCCGTGCGTTGCAGGAGGAAGATCGTGCTCGAGAGCTTTGCGGAGCTTGGGCAGGTTGTAGAACGGAACCGCTGGATACATGTGGTGCTCTAGGTGATATTGCATGTTCCAGTAGTAGAACGCGGGCAACCAGGAGCAAGTGAAGGTGCGCGTGTTGAGCCGAAAATCTGGCTCGTCGGAATTCAGTCCGTAGTGCTGAGGAACTCCACACAGAAATCCCAGCCATCCACAGTAGAACGTTCCGAACGTAATGGTCACGATGAGGAACGGATGCCCGATCAGAATGAAGATCAGCGCAAGGGCGACATGACCTCCAATGAGTATGCGAGCCCAATTACGGTGCTTGCGCCGCAATTGACTGTTTGATTCGGGCAATACATGCTTGTACCAGTCGCCGCGAATTTCGCCATTGGCATGGCGCCAAACAAGCTTCAGTCGCTGCCATGTGTTCATTGGGTTCCATCCCAGCAGGCCGAGCAACACCCGCCAGCGACGGAATGTGAAGCGAATTGGCAGCCGAACTTCGCCGTCGTTGGCTAGATGGCAGGTCGCTTGGTGGTGTGCGGCGTGACTCTCTCGATACCAGATGTGGTCGGACCAGCTTAGGAACGAATAGAACACTTCGAAGAATAGGTTCAGTTTCTTCGAGGTGAAAACTGTTCGGTGTTGTAGCTCATGGACCGCTATGAGGCCCATGAATGGACCAATGGTTCCGTGGACGAACAACGCAACGATCAGTAGCGGGACTGACCAGAACCAGTTGGCAGCCGAAATGTTGAGGAATGCTAGGTAAGCAAGTATCGCTGTCGTGAAGAACAAGCCCAAGTGAAGGATTGTCTGCAACCATCCGAGAAAGTTGTTGCGTTTCATGAGTTCGACGAGCACCTCTCGTTCGATTGGCGTTCGATACCACCGGATCCGGACTTCGTTGTCGAAAGGATCTGGTCTAGTCTCAATGCTTGTTGCTGCTTCGCTCATTTCTTTAGTTCTTTGGGCTCGTAGGACAATCGATCGTTTGAAGATCAGTCGTTCCAGTCGTAAGACTCTCCCTCTGGCTGTTGACCGTTTCGTCGAATGGCTTCCTTGACCTCGTTCATCGCATTTTGGAGCTGAACGGTGCTGGTTCCTCGCATTACAAGCGTCGTTCCAAATCGTGCATCACGGGAAAACGGATAGCTTCCCAAATCTACGTCGCCTTCGAATCGTTCCTGTATGGCTTCGAGGTCCTTGGCGATTTCACTCTCTCCCAAGTAAGCGGTAACAGAGCAGGAACGGACGACTAGACCGCCATCAAACTTGATTGTTGGCAGCATGGCTTGTAGCACGCCGGGAATGCCTGCCATGACGTACACATTGCCGATCGAGAATCCTGGAGGTCCACCGGTGAGATTGTCAATGAGGTCGGCACCCTGAGGAATTCGAGCCATTCTCATTCGACTTTTCATTACGTCCGGCGGAGCGGGCCGTTGCCGAATACGCTTCGCGATATAGTCATTGATCACCAATGGCACATTGAATGCTCTAGCTACGCATTCTGCCGTTATATCGTCATGGGTGGGTCCGATGCCACCGGTCGTCAGCACGTAGTTGTGGCGGGCACGTGTGTCGTTGATTGAGTCGATGATGACCTCGTGCACGTCGGGTATCACGTGAGCTTCCGCAACGACAACTCCTTGATCGTTGAGATGCCGGGCGATGTATTGAAGATTGAGATCTTGCGTCCGGCCAGAGAGGATTTCGTTCCCAATGATGAGAACACAAGCCGTTATGCGCTCGTTGTTCATGTTGTCTTCTGTTCCGCTCAGCTGCCGGTGAACTCCGGACGCCTTTTCTCGGCGAAGGCCTTCCTTCCTTCCTTGTAGTCGTTCGAATTGAAACAGTCTCGAACGAGGGCATCCACATCGGAAACAGCCTGATTGTCCGGTTGTGACTCGAAAGCGTTGACTGCGGCCTTAGCGGCACGGATTGTCAGTGGAGCATTCGACGCAATTCGTTCTGCATAGGTGATCACTTCGCTGTCGATCTCGGAGCGATCGACGATGAATTGGACGATACCGCATTGAAAGGCTTCATCTGCAGTAAGAAGTCGAGCTGAGAACAAGATGTCCCGTGCTCGAGCTGGACCGACGATGCGAGAGAGCTTGGCAAGCCCTTCGTACCCATATCCCAGTCCCAACTTCGCGGCTGGAATTCCAAAAGTCGAATCGGGAGTAGCGAATCGAATGTCAGCGTGCAGCGCCGTTGCCAAGCCTCCTCCGATACAGTATCCCTTGACGAGTGCGATGAGCGGCTTGGTCATGTTGACGAGGGACATGGTTCCCTGTGCGGAGACTTCTCCATAGCTCCGCTCTTGAGTTGCGTTTGCGCGTTGCTTATCGAATTCCGAAATGTCGGCACCGGAGACGAATGCTTTTCCGCCGGCACCCTGCATGACCACCACCCGAACATCGTCGCTCGCTTCAAAGTGGTCAATGATGTCCGAGATTCCCTGCCACATTTCGAGTGAGAGCGCGTTGTGACGGCTTGGATTGTTGAAAGTCATCCAGCCAATACCGTTTTCGACTTCTGCGACCATGCGGTCGGTTCGGAGTTTCAGCGCCATAGGAGTTGAGCTGGGGTTGTTGCGGCCTGACAAAACAAATTTTAGGCATCCATTGTGGGTCAGTCTCAATTTCCATCTCTCAACTGCCATCCAAAGAACTCACTGAGGACGGTGCGCGTGATCTTCATGACAACGAAGTTGGCTGATGTCTCGTGTCCAGCGGCAAGCATCACAGATAATCTTGCCATTGCAATGCAATTGCCGGGCAACGCGCGAACAACCCATGGTTGAGCCATCAAACCAGTCACAGGAAGTCGATCCTTACACGCAGTCCGGCAACACCGTCAATCCGCCAACTTCTCTGATGGGTCGGTTCCGACACCTTGGTCCGAGCATTGTCGTCGCGGGATCGATCGTGGGTTCGGGAGAAATCCTGTTGACTTCCGGGTTGGGAGCGAACGCTGGTTTCGTACTGCTGTGGTGGGTACTCCTGTCGTGCTGGAGCAAGTCGATCGTGCAGGCCGAAATAGCTCGCTATTGCATCGTCACAGGCGACACCTACATGCGAGCTCTCAACCGCCTACCCGGAAGAATTCCGGGTCCCAAGGGGAGTGTGGGTTGGCCCGTATGGCTTGCGGCCTGCTCGTTCGTGATCGGTGTCACTGGTCTTGGCGGGATCGTCGGTGGGGCTGGACAGGCACTCGAATTGCTGTTTGGGATCGACGGTGTCTGGGCGACCGGGTTGGTTGCTCTTGTCGCCATGGCGATTCTTGCTAGCGGATCCTATCGCCACTTGGAGAAAACCATGATGGTCCTCGTGATCGGGTTCGCTTTGGTCACGATTTTCTGCGCAATTCTCATGCAGTTCACCGAATACCGCATGAGTCTGGATCAGTTGGCTGAAGGATTTCAGTTTCGGTTCCCACTGGAATATGCTGCCCTCGCAATCGCCATGTTCGGCTATACGGGCGTTACTTCCGGTGAAATCGCAGCCTACACCTACTGGTGCGTGGAGAAAGGCTATCCAAGGTATATCGGATCGGATCGTAGTGATCCCAATTGGGAGAATCGAGCGAAAGGTTGGATCAAGGTTCTCCATGCTGACGTGTGGGTCACATTGTTCATCTTGACTGTGGCAACGCTTCCTTTCTTCATGTTGGGCGCAGGTGTCTTGAACGCTCAGGGATTGGTACCGGAAGGATTGGATACTGTTCGAGTTCTATCGGACATGTTCACTTCGACCTTGGGCAACTGGTCGATCTGGTTGTTTGGAATAGGAGCGTTCTTCATTCTGTTCTCGACGACTCTTTCAGCTGTCGGAGCTGGGGGCAGAGTGTTTCCCGACTATGTGATTGAATTCGGTTTCATCAACCGAATGCAAATCGCGAGGACGCGCTGGACCAGAGGCTATGTGTTGGCCATTCCCCTACTGGCGTTCTTGCTCTATGCATTCGTCGAGAGACCAATTGTCTTGATCATGATCTCCGCCACGTTCGCCGCGTTGACGCTGCCTATTCAAAGTGGGGCGGCCATTTGGTTGCAACGCAAGCACATGGATAGCCGAGTGATGCCGAAATTGCCCATGCAGGCCGCTCTCTGGGCAACGTTTGTATTTCAGCTCTTGATGTCGATCTTCATTGTGTGGTTCTTGTTTCAATGATCGCTCACATCGACAATTTGCGCTGAATTTGTCTCTTTTCCCTTACTGTAGCCTCTGAACGCCTATGGACTTCACCCACAACGAAGAGCATCAACTCATTCGCAACTCAATACGGCGGATCTGCGATGAGTTTCCGGATGAGTATTGGTCCGAACGAGATGAATCGCATGAGTTTCCGTGGGACTTCTACAACGCACTCGCCGAAGGTGGTTGGATAGGAATCGCAATCCCCGAGCAATACGGAGGTAGCGGCCGAGGCATTACGGATGCATCGATCATTTTGGAGGAGGTTGCCGCATCGGGAGCCGCTATGAACGGTTGCAGCGGTATTCATCTGTCGATCTTCGGAATGCAGCCGGTCATCAAGTACGGTTCCGACGAAATGAAGCAGAAATATCTCCCTCGAGTCGCCAAGGGAGACTTGCATGTTGCCTTCGGTGTTACTGAACCGGATGCAGGAACCGATACGACATCGATAACCACCCGTGCGACGCGAGACGGAGACAACTACATCGTTCGGGGCCGAAAAGTCTGGACAACGAAAGCGCTGGATTCGGAACGAGTCTTGTTGCTAACGCGAACACAGGAGAAGGATCAAGTCGCGAAGCGGTCTCATGGAATGACCCTGTTGTTTGCCGAGTTGCAACGACCGGAAGTGACAATTTCGCCGATTGAGAAAGTAGGACGAAATGCTATAGCAACCTGCGAGGTTGTGTACGACGACTTGCCGGTCTCCGTTACCGATCGAATTGGCGAAGAGGGCAAGGGGTTTCAGTATCTACTCGATGGTCTCAATGCGGAGCGAGTTCTCGTAGCCGCTGAAGCGGTTGGTATCGGTCGCGCGGCGTTGAATCGGGCAGTGCAATACGCTCAGGATCGAGTTGTGTTCGATCGTCCAATCGGCCAGAACCAAGGCGTGGCCTTTCCGCTAGGCGAAGCCAAGATGCGACTCGATGCCGCCGAGTTGATGATTCGTAAAGCGTCTTGGATGTTGGACAACGATGTACCCTGCGGTGCCGAAGCCAACATGGCGAAGTGGCTCGCGGCAGATGCTTGTTTTCAAGCGGCTGATCAGGCCGTTCAGACCCATGGTGGATTTGGCTACGCCCGAGAGTTCCACGTGGAACGTTATTGGCGTGAAGCTCGCCTGCAGAAACTCGCTCCGATTTCACAGGAGATGGTGCTCAACTACGTGACCCAACACGTAATGGGATTGCCGAGATCCTATTAACACTCAGCTTGTCGCTGAGTTGAGTCGCGAAGACTCGACTCGACTAGATGGACCGAGAAATACGGGTACGCTTGTTGCGCATGTAGTCGACGAGAACGTACTCCCCGAGCTTGTAAGGCGAGGTGAAAAACACTCGCCCGTTGCATGTCCGAGCGATCTCGTCGACGAACTGGCGAAGGTACGGACTCGAGTCCAGCATGAACGTGTTGATCTCGATGCCTTGTCTGGCACAGAACTTCGCGGCTCGATAGGTGGCCTGCAACGTCTGCGACGTTGGCGGGTAGGCAAACCTTGCGTACCCGTTCTCCAAGTGTGCCGTGGGTTCGCCATCGGAAATCAGCAGTATCTGTTTGGAGCTTGCTGGATGTTTGCGTAGGGCTTTCTCAGCCAGCAACAAAGCATGTTGCATGTTTGTTCCCATGACGTACTGGTCCGAATCCAGGAATGGGATGTCGTGGGCGTGGACAACGCGAGCGTACTCGGAAAAGCCGATGATGTAGAGCGAGTCCTTCTGGTATTGCGTTTGAATCAGTTGATGCAGTGCCATTGCGACTTTCTTGGCAGCCCGGAACGCGTCGCGCAAGAACATCGACCAAGAGCAATCGATGAGAATTGCTGTCGCCGTCGAGGTAATGAGCTCCGTTCGATAGACCTCAAAGTCCTGCTCCTCAAGTTTCACTGGCGTCTTGCGCCCATTGCGTAGCAAGGCATTGCGTATGGTGCGCGACATGTTCAGGTGCATTGGGTCGCCGAACTCGTAGGATTTGGCTTGGTCCATCCGCTCTCCAAAGCTTCCTTCTTCTGGTACGGCGTGGTTGCCTCGGTGGTGTTTCTTGAGCTGCGAGTAGATCTCGTGGAGTGCTTTGTGGGCGATTAGACGCATTCCCTTCGGGGTGAAAGACCAGGATTGAGCATTCTCCTCACGGATGTAGCCGGCCTTTTCGAGAATCTCTTGAATGCCTTGAAGTTCATCAACGGTGTTTACTGCGTCGTCTCCGAGCAGTCTCCGCAGTGCATCGCGGTCGATTGCGTCCAAAGCATCGGGGCGATCTGCTTTCTGCAGTTGATCCAAGAGATCGTCAACTTCGTGCATTTCCTCCATGAGATGCATTGCTGTTTCAAGGTCAAGTTGCTCGTCGCCGCGGAATCGATAGGACCGACCGCTAGCACCAAAATAGTCCAGAGTCGAAGAGAGTGTTTCGATTGCTTGATTCAGTTCCTGATCGTTAAATGCGCCCTGTAGAACATCCTGCAGTTGCGAACGCTGTTGGTACGACATCGACTGCATCATGGATTGCGCAGCAGCCATGCTCTGACTCAGCTGTTGGATGAGTTCGTCGATGTCCTGCGGCTGGTTGTCGCCAAACATATCTCCAAATTCGTCCATGAACTCTTCGAAGCCTGTTTCCTCCTCGCCGTTCATGTGTTTGGCAAGCATCTCGTTTAGCGCATTCATCATTTGCTTCATGCGCTCGATGTCTTCAGGGGTCAGGTTTTCGATCGTGTCTTGAAGACCACTTAGTAACTTTTGGGTCACTGCCTTGCGAAGTTTTTCGACGAGTTCTTCGTATTTCTGCTGAGCTTCCTTGCTAAGGAATTCGTAGTCTTCCAGTCCCTTCATCTGTCCCGGTGCATCGTCCGGAAGTTCATTCAGGGTCTGCTCGTGCTCATCGGCGATTTGGCTCATCATTTCAGGCAGAGTCTGGGAGTCTTGCCCCGACCCCTCAGACTGCTCACGCCATTGACGAATTGTTTCGCGCTCAAGCTCGAGAATGTCTTTGAGTTGATCTTCGATGTCTTCAAGAACACTCGACATGTCGAACTGATCGAGACGTTGTCGTTTGATGTCTCGAAGCTTCTTGCGCATTTCCCGGAGACCATTCCTGTATTTGCCCTCGTCGTCGCGCAAGCCGCGTCCCATGAGATTGCGGATGCTCCATGACAGGTCGCCGTAGTCGAGCAGGTCGTCGACCATCTCTTCGATGAATCGGTTCGCCGCGTCTTCGAAGCTCTGGGAGCCGTCCCACTTCGAGTAGCGTGCTGTCGCAAGAATGTGTCGCACGGGGAAATCCTAACCGCTAACCACTGAAGACTGCGCGGTTCTCGATGCTTTGCTTGTTGAGCAATCCATTAGAGTGAAGCCCTTCAAGAATGAACTCTACTACGGATGCCTGCATGAACGACTCACAATTGAGCGACTCGGTCGCTTCAAGCATGCCGGGGATTTCTGTGACGATGTCGGCGTATGACGAAGTGGGCTGATTTTCGCCCACCTCCACTGCACGTCCGTCTTCGAAGGTGTCAACGATGGATTGAAGCTGCTCCAGATCGAAGTAGCGACCAAAAACGCTCTTGATGGCTTCCCTGATCAGTCGTTGGGTGATCTTGTCTTCCTCTCCCTCATCGAATGCTTCGAATTCCAGCTTTCCCTGCAAGGGTCCTACGACGTAGGGCAAGTCTGACATTCTCGGTACCACATGGGATTCATTGAGCCGAAGTGCGCGTCGAAGTGCGTTGGCGAGAATCGTCTCGTAGTTGCCAACGGATGCTCGAACCGACACGCCGGAACGCTGATTGACATCGGTAGCCGTTCTGGCCGCATGTGTGATCTCGGCGATGACTTCCTTCATGTGTTGTGGCACGGCCATCGTGAGCCCGCTTGAACTGAGTTCGTTGGACTCCTGTTCAATGATCGTTACTTCCTGCTCGATAGTTTGCGGATAGTGCGTTCGAACCTGCGCCCCGAAGCGATCTTTGAGAGGTGTGATTATTCGGCCTCGGTTTGTGTAGTCTTCGGGATTAGCCGTCGCAACAAGCAGCACGTCGAGCGGCAGACGAACTCGATAGCCTCGGATCTGAACATCGCGCTCCTCCAGCACGTTCAACAATCCCACTTGAATTCTCTCTGTGAGATCGGGTAGCTCGTTGATCGCAAACACTCCTAGGTTCACGCGAGGAACAAGCCCGTAGTGGATTGTCAGTTCATCGGAGAGATAGCGACCCTCGGCGACCTTGATTGGATCGATTTCGCCGATCAGATCAGCGATTGTGATGTCGGGTGTGGCGAGCTTTTCGGCGTAGCGTTCTTCTGGAGTTATCCACTTGATCTTTGCGCGATCGCCGCGGCGATTCACAATGCTGCGACCTTGAGCCGTGATGGGCGCGAAGGGAGATTCCGGAATTTCGGCATCGGCAAGAATCGGGATTTGTTCATCCAAGAAGGAAACAAGGCTTCTGACGATTCTTGACTTCGCTTGCCCGCGTTCCCCAAGGAGTATCAGATCCTGTCCGCTCAGCAGGGCGTTCGTAATCTGGGGAATGACGCTGTCGTCGAAACCGACGATGTCAGGAAAGAGATCTTCCCCGGACTTGAGCTTCGCGATGAGATTGTCGCGAACTTCATTCTTTACCGATTTGAGCTTGTAGCCGGATTGACGTAGCTCGCCGATGGTGTTGGGCAACTTTTGCATGTAGAGAGCGGAATTCGAGGTGTCTTTGTCAACCGTAGATTACGCATTGTCCCAGAATGGTTAGATGAGCGACTATTGCCACCGACTCTCGAATCTAGCCCTCGAGACTCGTTAGTACGAAATCGGTCTACCAAATGCTATTGAGTATCATTCTCGACCAGCTCAAGAAGTGCGTAGATAGTGAACGACGAGCCCGCTCGGCAGTATTGTTCTGAAGTGTCAGCTGCTGCCGGGGAGAACATGCTTGGAACAGCTCCAGAAGTGGATTTTTGGATCCTGCTCGAATACCGGGAAACGTGGTCGCGTAAGCCCTTGGAAGATAACAATCTTCCTCAGCGGGTACAGGATTGGCTCACGGCTCAACTCGACAAATTGACAAGCGAAGGAAGGCTGCCGCGCTTCCAATTCTTGCGCAAGCCTGGTAGACCGAGCCCTCAGCTGAGCTTGTTGACGTGCAGTGGCGGAGAGTTGCGGTTGCGAGAGTTCGATTCCTACTTGGATCTACTGGATTCGGATGTCCACACGGACTCGGATTCGGTCATCGAGTCCAATCAGTACTTTGTGTGCACTCATGGAACTAGAGATCTCTGTTGCGCTCGGTTTGGCCTCCCCACATGTCGAAGACTGATTGAACTCTCAAATGGCAGGGTTTGGCAGACGTCGCATCTTGGAGGGCATCGCTACGCCCCGAATGTGCTCGCACTTCCTTCTGGACGGCTCTACGGTCGCGTCCACCCGGAGAGTGCGGAATCGTTCTTTCACACAGTTGAGAGCGGTAAGGTCTCCATCGAACACCTTCGCGGACGTTCCGAATTTCCCAAGGAGGCACAGGCTTGCGAGTTTCTGGTTGATGTCGAAGTGAATTCGGTAGCAGAGTGCAACAGCGAATTCGTCAGTTTTGCGACTGATAAAGGTGAGGTACGAGTTCAAGTACCCCAACTGCAGGAAGAGTTCGAAGTGCTGGGGAGTTGCGGGGACGAAGAACCTACGGTGGTTCGTCCGTTTAGCGGAACCGCGTAGTTCCTTTGCTCAGGTTGTTGAGCACAAAGTCTCTCAACTCCTCGGTGTTCTGCTGCACATCTCCGGATGAGTGAAACGGCTCGCCGATCGTTAGGCGATAGCTTTGTCCAGTCTTATTGAGTAGCTCTCGAAAGAGAGTCATGTCTTTGAGCTCGGTATTGATGAACCAGGTCGCGTAGTAGAAGAGTGTATTGCGACCCTTGATGTGCATTGGTAGGGTCGGTATTTCGTATTTCTGAGCCAAGTTGATAGCTGTGCTCTGCCAAGGACGCTCCTTCAATCCTTTGATCGTAGGTCTGGCGAGTCGCCCCGACGGAAAAATGACAATAAGGCGTTTGGCTCGGATTGCTTGAACGAGTGCCTGTACGGTTTCTCGGTTTCGCGCCGCGGTTCTAAACTCGTCGCGCCATTCGACTGGGATCACAATGTCCGCTAACCCCGGCGATATCCGGATGGCGTCGCGATTTGCCAGGAAAATCACATCTTCGCGAATGTCTTTGACTGCGTCATAGACCGCGATTCCATCGGCGACGCCTGCCGGATGGTTGGGTGTGATGATTGCGCTTCCAGTTCTTGGAATGTACTCGGTACCGGTGGTGTGTACATCAAGCTGGAGCAGGTTCGACATGAAGTCGAATACTTCCTGACCTCGTAACGGAGCGATGTTGTCTGCCATCGCCACCGCTTTGTCGTAACCCAAAATTCCCTCGGTCAGCGAACGAATAACCCGCCAAGCAAACGGGTGTTTCATCAAGTTGACGGCGCGTTCTTCGATCAGAACATCAACAATGTGGCGGTCGCGCACATGTTGGGCATCCAAGTATGAAGATTCGGACAGCATCGTTGATCAGGTTTTCTGGCTTCGGCTGACTTCCTTGTCGCTACTTGATTGGTTCCGTTGTTGTGGGAAGTTAGCATGCACGACGAAGCAAATTCGAGATGCATGAGGCTTCTGACTAAGCACTTTCATTGTATCCACCTCTAGCCGTCCGTTTGTTCTAACTCTCTTGTGCGGGCCTCCGAACTGGGCAGCGAACGGTCGAGGAACATGCCCCCGCGAGGTCCGTGGTCCAAGTCGATCAACAGCATTGCTCCCAAACAGCATCGACGAATTCGGTCGTGGTGCTGGCTCCACCTTGGTCAGGCGTTAGAACATCGCCTTTCGAATAGACCTTTTCCACTCCAGTACGGAGCTTTTTCGCTTGTTCCTTCAAGCCGAGATACTCCAGCATCATTGCCGAGCTCAAGATGGTTGCCGTGGGGTTGATTGTGTTGGTTCCCGCTATGTCAGGTGCCGTACCGTGCGCCGGTTCAAAGTATGCGTAGTCGTGACCGTAGCAGCCACTTGCCGCCAAACCGAGGCTGCCTAGCAATCCGCCCGCGGCATCGGACAGAATGTCGCCGTAGAGGTTGGGCATCACTATCACATCGTATCGTTGTGGCTCGCGGATCAGTCGGCACGCAAAGTCATCCACAATGAATGATTCGAACTCGATGTCGGCATACTCGCTGGCGACTGTACGGGCGAGTTCGAGAAAATAGCCGTCCGTCCCTCTCAACATGTTGTGCTTCGTGACGCATGTGACTTTGTTTTGGAGATCTCTTTCTCGCGCCAACTCGCACGCAAATCTGACCACACGCGATGTGCCCGATTCGGTGATGACTTTCACTGCATATCTTCCTTCGCTGAAGTCCCTGACTCGCTTGCGAACGGTTCTTCCAACGCGATCGAGAAATTGAAGTTCCTCCAGATCTCCCTCGATTCCGACATAGAGATCCTCGAGATTCTCTCGGACAATCACGAAATCGATTCCCTGTGGGTTGCTCAATGGGCTTGAACATCCAGGTAGGTATGTGCATGGTCTTACGTTTGCAAAAGTCTGCTTTCCCCATCGGAGATATTGCAACGCAGCGCCCGATGAGCCGCTGGTCGAGCCAAACAGGGTAGTATCGGCTTGATCGATAGTCGCTTTCGCCTCAGGAGAAAACGGATTGCCATGGAGTTCGTTGCCTCTTTCACCAACTGGCGGATATTCGAACTGAATCTGAGGTGCTAGTTCGCCGAGCAGTTCGACGACTGGCCGCATTGCTTCAGGAGCGGCATCGTCGCCTTCGATAACTACAACACTTTTTCCCACTTCTGGAATGCTCTTCGTTAGTTCGGGTGACTCGATGGAGTTTGCAGAGGAGTCTTGCAGGAGAATAATGTTAGACCCATCACCTCAAATGTGCTTGCAGACTTCATTCATGTCCGTACTCGCTCGCCTACCACAGCTGGTTGCTGGCTTGCTGTCGACGGTCGTTTGGGCGGCAGGGATCAACGCATCCGAATTCACCGGTGCGAAACTGGACAGTATTCTCGAAAACGCGTTGAGGTCGTCGCCTGCGGAGTCATTCAAACTCTGTGCCTACACACTCCGAACTATCGGTCTACAAAGCGAGATGGAAGAGCGATACGACCCGTACTTCAGCGACACGCATACATGGAGTCTGGTCAGTGTGGACGGCAACATTCCCACAGCCGAACAATTGGATCAGTATCTCCCGAAACGCCACCAGCGCCATCCAGCATTTGTCAGCTTCGAATTCATTGACGTGGAGTCAATCGAGCTTGTGGAACAGACCTCGGAAGGCTTCTTGCGGTTCAGTTTCGAATGGACAACTCAAAGCGACGAAATAAGTCATGACTCAGTCTCCAATACGCTCTTGGTGGATCCAGCTCGGTCTCGGATATTGGAGATTCGCCGAGAGTCGGTTGAAGAGTTTCGAGTCGGCACTTTCTTGAAGGTCTTGGAGTTCGAGACGTTTGATGGGTTTCGATTCGATCAGCAGACGCAGAGTGTGGTGTTGCAGGAGAGCAGAGTGCACTTGGTAGCTCGGAGCGGTCGCCAACGCATGGATCAATCAGTTAAGCGAGAGTTCTCGGAACTCGACTGCAGCACTGTACCGATTGAAGTGCCGGAAGATGGGAACCAAGAACCAATTTTGCGACTCCACCTACCAAACGTGCCCGAATGGGACAATCGGCGAACTGACGGTCTTCCACCGTGATTGCCTGCTGTCTTTTCGTGAAGTAAACGTGGGAATGGAAACTCGCTGATCTGTCTCAATGCCATGGTTGCGGATTTCCTTCTTTGCGGCTCGTAAAGACGTCGAGGCCTTGACCGACAGGCTTGAGGGGCTGGATGTCACTTCGATCAGCTTGTCGGACGGTGCAGGAGAAGCTGTCATAGATTCGAACTTCCCCACTGAAAGAGGTTGGTCCCGTACTCGGTTTGAGGCGTTGGTTGGTCTTCAGACGCCACTGAAGCCGATCCACGAAGTCTTGGACCGATTCGAAATTGCTGAAGTATCGACTTCGTTTGTAGCGGACGAAGAGTGGGAGGAAAACTGGAAGCAGGTTGTTCATCCACGAACTATTGGCGGAATCCAAGTCATCCCCCACGGTACGGTTGGTTCGACGCAGCACATCGCGATCAAAATCGTGCCTGGATTGGCTTTCGGAACAGGGGAACACCCTACAACCACAATGTGCTTGGAGTGGCTCCAAAGCATTGACCTCCTGGGGTTGTCAGTATTGGACTTCGGCACAGGATCCGGAATTTTGGCAATCGCCGCCAAGAAACTGGGTGCGGAACGCGTTGTGGCGATCGACAACGATCCCGTAGCTCTTCGAGTTGCACGCGAAAACGCGACAACCAACGATGTTGAAATTGAAATTGAGAGCGCATTGAAGGACCAATCTCAATTCGATGTGATTGTCTCGAACATAGTGCTCAGCACGTTGGTTGAGCATGCGCAACAGCTCACCTCGAAGCTCGCTCCGAGAGGACACATTGGACTTACTGGTCTAATTGACGGACAGCAGAACCCTGTGCGGAATGCGTACTCCAACATTGAACTCAGCTCTTCGATGCAAAGTGCCGAATGGGTTTTGCTGGCCGGCCAATCCAATGATCTGCCAGAACACGGCTAGCGTGGTGGACTGCGCATGAACATTCGGACTGCGCTGATTAGCGTTTCTGACAAGACAGGCGTAGTTCAGCTGGCCAACAAGCTCGCACATACTGGTTGCAAGTTGATTTCGACCGGCGGCACTGGAAGGGCTCTGGCAGAAGCAAACGTTTCCTTTGTCGAGGTTGCCGAACATACTGGTCAATCTGAGCTCATGGATGGCCGAGTCAAGACGCTGCATCCAAGAATCCATGGAGGGATCTTGTCCCGTAGAGGGCTGGATGCCGAGGAAATCGAACGAGAGGGCATCGAAGAAATTGACTTGGTTGTAGTGAACCTCTACCCGTTCGTCGAGACGATCTCGCAACCCAAGTCGAATCTCGAAGACGCAGTCGAGTCCATCGATGTTGGTGGACCCGCGATGATTCGTGCCGCGAGCAAGAATTTTCATCACGTTCTCGTGGTGGTTGACCCGAAAGACTATGACGAAGTGTTGCGTCGCATCAACGACAATCAAGTCGACTTGGACTATCGGCGATCCATGGCGAGCAAAGCCTTTCGTCACACGGCGGCCTACGATGCCGCTATTTCAAAGTTTCTCGAAAGAAACGGTGCTTTTCCTGAATCGCTAGCACTCGCTTTCAAGCGGCAAGAAGAATTGCGCTACGGTGAGAATCCACATCAAAGGGCAGCCCTATACGTCAGTGAACCCAAGGCGTCAGGTGTAATACCCACTGCGCGGCAGATCCAAGGCAAACAGCTCTCCTACAACAATATTGCGGATGCCGACTCGGCGTTGCAGTGTGTCAAGCAGCTACCACAACCTTCTTGCGTGATCGTCAAGCACGGAAATCCGTGTGGTGCTGCGATCGGATCGGACGGGGACGATGCGTATGCAAAAGCATTTGAAACAGATCCCACATCGGCCTACGGTGGGATCATCGCATTGAACGTCCCGCTGGAAGAGACCACTTTGAAGCTCATTGTCGGCCAACAGTTTTGCGAAGTAGTCGTTGCTCCGGTGGTTACTCCGCAGGCTGCAGAATATGCCAAGAGGCGGAAGAATTTGCGAGTCCTCGAAACGGGGGCATTCGAGAGTGGCGAGAGCGAAAAGCAAATTCTCCAAGTGGCCGGCGGATTGCTGGTGCAAGATTTGGACCAACTAAGTTCCAACACAACGGATCTTCGTTGTGCGACCAAGAGAAAACCAACCTCCGATGACTTGCGCGACCTGATGTTCGCATGGCAAATTGCTTGGTCGGTGAAGTCCAATGCGATCGTTCTAGCCCGCAATCAACGAACGATCGGAATAGGCGCGGGACAGATGAGTCGAGTCGATAGCGCCAGAATTGCAGTGATGAAAGCCCAGGATGCAGCATTGGATATAGAGGGTAGTGTCATGGCTTCAGATGCATTCTTTCCCTTTCGCGACAGCATTGAGCAAGCGGCAGAACACGGAGTCGCAGCGGTCATTCAACCGGGTGGTTCGATTCGAGATGATGAAGTTGTCCAAGCTGCAGACGAACACAACATGGTCATGTTGATGACTGGAATCCGACACTTTCGACATTGAGGTTCGCACCATGAAGATCTTGGTAATCGGTTCTGGAGGTCGTGAGCACGCATTAGCCTGGAGCTTCGCACGATCCAAGCGCGTGAGCAGAGTCTTCGTAGCGCCTGGAAATCCGGGAACCCAAGACGAACAAGGTGTCGAAAATGTCGATCTCGGTGTTTCGGACTTTGCAGGAATAGTCCGCTTCGTACGCCAGCAGGAGGTGGACCTTACGGTTGTCGGACCCGAACAGCCGATTGCCGAGGGGATTCGAGACTACTTCGATCAATGCGACCTAAAGTGTCTTGCACCATCGAAGTTGGCAGCTCAGCTTGAGTCTTCGAAGTCCTTCGCCAAGGACTTCATGTTTCGCCATGAGATTCCGACTGCAGAATCTTTGACTACCGAAGACATTGGTGAAGCCTCCGAATACATCAAGGGAAAATCGATGCCGATCGTCGTCAAAGCCGATGGCCTCGCGGCCGGTAAGGGTGTGACGGTTGCACAGAGTGAATCGGAAGCTGTGGAAACAGCGAGGACCATGTTGTCGGGCGAAAGCTTTGGAGAAGCGGGCCGTAGGGTCGTCATTGAGGAATTCCTCAACGGAGAGGAAGCCAGCTTCACCGTTCTTTCGGATGGTGAAGACGTCGTGCCGTTTGCTTCGTCACAAGATCACAAGGCGGTGTACGACGCTGACCAGGGTCCAAATACTGGAGGTATGGGTGCCTATTCGCCTGCGCCGGTGGTTTCGAACGCTGTTCACAAGTCGGTGATGGATTCAATAGTTCTTCCGACCATTCGAGGCATGGCAGAAGACGGGATTCCTTTTCAAGGGTTTCTCTATGTTGGTCTTATGATTGTCGAGGGAGCACCTTTTGTCATTGAGTTCAACTGTCGTTTTGGCGACCCTGAGGCTCAACCGGTTCTGATGCGATTGGAGTCAGATCTTGCTGTTCAGTGTCTCGCTGCGGTGGACTCGGGTCTTGCGGGAAGATCACTGTCTTTTCGCGAGGAGTCGACCGTTGGAGTGGTATTGGCATCGGGTGGCTATCCGGGTGCTTACAAGACTGGTTACCCCATCGGTGGGCTTGATGAGACCGATTCCAACTGCAAGATATTTCATGCCGGAACTGCGTTGCAGGAGGATTCGGTTGTCACCGCTGGTGGGAGAGTCTTGTCCGTCGTTGGTCTTGGTAGCACAATTGGAGAAGCACAGAAAACCGCTTACGCCCGAGCGGAATTGATCGAGTGGCCCGGAGTGCATATGCGAAGGGACATCGGTTATCGAGCAATTGCAAGAGAGAGATGATTCAGCATGTTTTTTCTAGGTGAAGACTTTGTAGACCGCGTGATCGATGTGGTCGACACAGGTGTCAAGATTGCCTTTGGCGACAAGAGTGCGGGTACGCCCGCAAAGGAAGACACGGGCTTGTCGGAAGAGGAACAGGGTCAGTCCGCAGCTCTGATGCGTGTCAATCATGCCGGGGAAGTTTGTGCGCAGGGACTTTATGAGGGACAAGCACTCGTCGCCCGAAGCTCCGAACTGCGTAGTCAACTGCGTACAGCGGCGGATGAGGAAGCCGATCACTTGAAGTGGTGTGAAACGCGGCTGAAAGAACTCAGGAGCCAACCGAGTGTTCTAGCCCCCGTGTTCTATGGAATGTCCGTTGGACTTGGAGCAGTAGTGGGATTGGCCGGAGACCGGGTCAGCTTGGGCTTTGTCGAAGCAACCGAGGATCAGGTGTGCAAGCATTTGGATCGGCACCTCGATCAAATTTCTCCAGCAGACACCCGAAGTCGAACGATTCTTGAGCACATTCGCAGCGATGAAGAGCGACACGGAACAACCGCAAAGGAGCGAGGAGGAATAGAGTTTTCTCAGCCTCTCAAGCAATTGATGACCGTGGCGAGCAAGGTCATGACCGAGACCACTCGCCATATCTAAGTGCACTTGACCGAGCGTCTAACCCAGAGCTAGAAGTAGCCCTCTGCGGCATAGCGAATCCATGGCTCTCTTCGCCCGGTCCCAAATCCTGTCAGCAAGCTATCTCGAAACCACTTTCTGAGATCTGGAAAGTCGTTGAGGGCCTCCACCTGATCCAAGGCATGGATCCAGGGGGCTGGGTCGTAGCTGACTTGTCGATGCTCAAAAACGCCATCTTGAATGACCCCGTAGCAAGCAAGTAGCTTTCCGCATCGATTCTGTCCGACACTGCCGACGTTGAGGTAGTCCAATCCAGCTACAGTTTTGCGGAACTGAATGTGAGAGTGTCCAAACAGCACAAAGTCAGAGTCAGGAGCAGCCCCAAGCATTTGGAATGCACCGTCTTCGCTGTCGGGAACCAAGTGGCGGACGTTGCCAGGTACGTAACCATGGTGCAACGTGATCTGGCGGTTTCCAATTGTGAACTCTCCTGCCGGTTTTAGGCTGCGGAGATACATCCAATCCTTTTCCGTAAGTTGTTCTCGAACCCAGTCATTGAACGCCCGCCACGATGAAGGCCATTGATCGGTAAGCGTTGCATCGAACATTTCGAGATCGTGATTTCCACAAATGTGGATTCCAGGCAGTTCAGCCAGCAGTTCAATCGTTTCGTTCGGTTGGGGTCCGGGTGACACGGCATCTCCCAGAAACACTACTTCCTCGAAGTCCGCTTCCTTCTGAAGAATGGCACGCAAAGCTTCGCAGTTGCCGTGAATGTCAGAAATGACGAGAATCTTGGACATGGGTCGAAATTATGCTGTTTCCTGTGTCCCCTGTGATGTCTCGCCGAATGCGTCGGGTTGTCGAATCTCTTCCGCACGAGTCCGCTTTTCGTCCACGTCGATACCGTCGCTAGGCCGGTGGCCAGACTTGATACCCTTCAGAAATCGGTGTCGCCAATGAAATGATGTCCTGTAGCTGATGCCGCATCGTTGAGCCGACTCCTGTATCGTTAAGTGCTCGCGCATGCATTGCACGTATTGTTCCCACTTCTCCTTGTGCGCCAGCCCTGTAAGGTTCGTACCGGTGAGCGCGTTGTACGTGCGCAGACAGTGCTGGTTTCGACAGCGAAAGCGAATCAAACCCTCGCTCCTCCCATTCTTCACGACACCGTCAGAGCCGCAGTAGATGCATTTGCGCGACCTGTCTAGCTCGTTCTCGCGATCCGACACCATGGACGAGATCGAGACTTCGTCCATTTCCAGCGAATGTCGCAGACTCTCCCGTTGTCGCGGGGTCAGTTGCTTTACCTGACGCAGAAACGACGAAAATTCCTTATTGTCCATGAAGATCCATGACAACTAGTGAATAGCGCAGATTGTAATGTCTTGTTAGGTCTGTGTACACAGCAAACGCTATGAGAATAAGTGGGTAAGCGGTCTCCTTCGTGCTTCGAAGTTGACTCAGATTGAAGTCTCGAAGACTTGCGGAGTAAATTGCTTACTAGCGTAGTAGTCGCAACAGTGGCCGGAATCTCTGTGACTGCAAAGTTAAAATTTGCGCGCCCGTTCACATGCCTTTGAAGATCGATTGCATCGTCGAATCTTGACCTAGTTTCAATGCAACCACTGATAGCTCCTTCAATCCTCGCAGCCGACTTTAACTGCTTGGGAGAAGAAATTCAAAGCGTTCTGGATGCTGGTGCAGACGTGATTCACTTCGATGTCATGGACAACCACTTTGTCCCGAATCTGAGCTTCGGTCCTATGGTGCTCGAATCTCTTAGGCGAAGATTCTCATCCGCACCTTTCGATGTGCATCTTATGGTTGAGCCGGTTGAGGCATTGATCGATTCGTTTTGCGCCTGCGACGCCACCTACATCACGATACATTGCGAAGCGACGCGACACCCTCATGCAGCGCTGAACCGAATTCGTAGCAACGGTGTGAAAGCGGGTCTTGCCCTGAATCCCGGAACCCCAGTGAGCACGGCGTACTCCTTGATTGACGGCATCGACTTGTTGCTCATCATGTCGGTTAATCCTGGATTTGGCGGTCAGACTTTCATTCCGGATGCTCTGGATCGCGTAGCCGAAGCCCGTCGGTTTGTTGACGCGAGAGGTCTAGAAGTTGCAATCGAAATCGACGGGGGTATTTCGGCCGACAACATTGGAATCGCGCGTCGTGGGGGAGCAGACATCTTCGTCGCCGGTTCATCGATATTTGGAAGTGCAGACTACGCCGATGTGATCGCCAAGATGCGATCGGAGATCGAGTCAATTGCCTGATGCATACCTATTCGACTTGGATGGAACACTTGTCGATACAGCCCCCGATCTTCACCAAGCACTCAATCACACACTGGCCAGCGTGAGTCTTGGCCCAGTCGGCCTGGAACTTGCGCGATTTTGGATCGGCCACGGTGCTCGGAAAATGATCAGTCAATCACTGGAGAGTTTGAACTCCCCCGTCGGTGAAGCGGACCTCGACGAACTACATCAGACATTCCTTGACTACTACAAAGCGCACATTGCCGATGAGAGCGTCCCAATGAATGACGCGGAACAATTGCTGGAGCGATTAGCTGACGAACGGACTCCACTGGGTGTCGTAACGAACAAGCGCTATGACCTCTCCCTTAAGTTGCTACGAGCATTGAACCTCTATCGCTACATCGATGTGCTGGTCGGAGGAGACACGCTCCAAGTCTCAAAACCAGCAGCGGAAGTGGCCTTGTACGCATGCAATGAATTGGAAGTCGAACCCAGTGACTCGTTGTTTGTTGGTGATTCTGTGACTGATGTGCAGTGTGCACGCGCAGCAGGGTGCAAGGTCGCGATTATTCGCAATGGATACAACCAAGGTGTTCCTGCTGAATCGCTTGGAGCTGATCAAGTGTTTGATTCGTTTCTTGAGCTTCTCTAGTTGCTGATAGATTTCGATGGACGAGCAACAGTTCCGTCGATTCGGCGAACAGGGCTACACGCATGTTCCGGTCATGCGAAAAGCCATGGCCGACTTTGACACTCCTCTGTCGATCTATTGGAAACTTGCCTCAGAACCCTTCTCCTATTTGCTTGAGTCAGCGGCTCAAGGAGGAGAACGCTGGAATCGTTACTCGATCATCGGATTGCCATCGGACACCATCATTCGGGTCTGTGGATCCACCATCACACTAGAGCAGAACGGACATGTTGAGCAGACCGTTCAGAGAGACGACCCCTTCGAGTTCATTCGCTCGTATCAAGCTCGCTTTCGAGTTCCGTTGCTCACGGATGCGCCTCGATTCCTAGGCGGTCTGGTCGGCTACTTTGGCTACGACGCTGTTCGTTATGTGGAACCTAGAATCGGTCCAACGACCCCGCCCGACTCGATCGGTAGTCCGGACATTCTTCTCATGCTGTCGAAGGACGTTGTCGTGTTCGACAACGTCTCCAGCCACATCCAGCTCATCACACTGGCCGAGGTTCATCGCAGAGATGCGTGGGAACATTCTCAGCAACGGTTGCAGGATCTCCAAGACAAGCTGCTTCGAACGTCGGCACCACCGAGAGGGTTAGGAACCACGCAGTCTTTCGAGGAAAGCGACTTTAACTCGGAGTATGGTCGCGAGAATTTCGTTCGTGACATCGAGAAGATCCGCGAGTACGTCGTTGCGGGCGATGTGATGCAAGTTGTGCTCTCGCAACGTCTAGCGGCACCGTTTTCGGCTCCGCCACTTTCCCTTTACCGGGCTCTTCGGAGCATGAATCCGTCGCCCTATATGTACTTCATGAACTTGGGCGAGTTTCACATCGTTGCCTCGACTCCAGAAATTTTGGCTCGAGTGGAAGGGCGAACAGTGATCAGTCGTCCACTGGCCGGAACACGACCTCGAGGAGCAACGCTCGAGGAAGACTCTGCCTTGGAACGAGAGTTGCTGTCCGATCCGAAGGAACTCTCAGAGCATCTCATGCTGATCGACTTGGGCCGCAACGACGTTGGTCGTGTTTCGAAGTATGGCTCCGTAAGAGTCACTGAGAAATTTGTCGTTGAACGTTACTCTCACGTAATGCACATCTCCTCGAACGTTGAAGGAGAACTGCGAGACGATCAAACTGCCATCGATGTGTTGCGAGCGACGTTGCCGGTGGGCACACTGTCGGGCGCACCCAAGATTCGGGCGATGGAAATCATCGATGAACTGGAACCGGTCAAGAGGGGAATCTACGGAGGTGCGGTGGGTTATCTCGCATGGAACGGCAACATGGACATGGCGATCGCTATTCGCACCGCCATTGTCAAAGACGACAAGCTGTGGATTCAGGCAGGTTGCGGGATCGTCGCCGACTCGGATCCAGAGATGGAGTGGCAGGAAAGCATGAACAAGGCACGTGCAGTTTTTCTGGCTGCCAGAATGGCAAGTAACGAATTTGCAAAGGTCGGTTAATCAATCTTGGTGCTAGCATGGAACCGGGCTACGACTCATCGATTTCAATGAAACCACGACGCTTTTTGCTGTTCGTACTAGCAGTTGCTGTTTCCTTCGGATTAGCAAGCGCAGGTGCAGAGGAGACGGTCAATCTTGTCGATCTGGATCCCAACGAAGGGGTCCGAGAATCAGGTAAGGAACTGATGGCTCTGTCGTTGGATCTCCATCGGCTTGAGCCCATCGAACTGAATGCTCAACGGTTGCTGATTGGAGTGCACGGCTATGCCAGCGAGGGGTACGAGTGGGTATACCCGTTGCAAACGATGGACGATGACTCGACAACTACATACTTCTTCAGATGGGACTACAGCAAGTGTCCGCAAGAGTCTGCGACCATTCTCAAAGGCAAGATCGAGAAGTTGCTTGAGAAACACCCCCAGTTTTCAGAAGTCTCAGTTGTTGGCCACAGTCTCGGCGGAGTGCTTGTATCCACGTTGATTGACGATTGGCCCGTCAGGAAACCGACCGAAATGCATGCGATCGCGGCACCGCTTGCAGGGATGGGATCAATGCTCGAGCGGTGTGGAGAAATCCTTCCCGATAGGATTCCGGTCACAGTCCGTTTCTATCAGTGGCGTACCCAACACAAACTGGATGGGGCATTCAAGAATTTGGAAGAAGATCCTCAAGTAGTGAAGATCGAAGGCAGTTTGGCGGTGACGCTACCGGATACCTACCGGGATCGGCGTTTAGGTCACAACTGGGCTGTGAGTTGGGTCGCCGAACGCATAGCCCACGCTCGCAAGCCGAGCGAGTAGCTTCGAGTGGCTAGACCGTTCAAGTAGCAGGCGTCACACGGTTGTGCCCGACCTCTCGAGACTTCGAATCTGCCTTGCCGTTAGTGGATTCAATGAAGGTGGCGGAATTGAACGCCATGTCGCTGATCTTGCACACGGGCTTGTGGATCGGCACAGTGTTTACGTCCTTGCTCACGAGTCCTTCCAAACCCTTTTTGATGATCGGGTCGAATTTCACGCAGTTGGATTCAGTGGTTGGCGTTACAACCCAATGTTCTTGAGGAACTTCGTCCGAACGCTAAAGAGTCTCAAGCCTTCGTTGATCCACGCTCACGGTCGAAAGGCAGCTCAGGTTGTCTCGCTGACTCGTCGCTTCGTCGATGCGCCCTGCGTCCTGACCGTACACAATCTGAGTAGGGACGACCGACTCTACCGTGGGTTCGAGAGTGTCATCGCCGTAAGTTCGCTAGTTGCGCGGGGAGTCAATCATCCCAACCTTCATCTTGTTCCCAACGGTAGCTGATGGTCCGACAATTGCGTGCCATTTCGGTTGGGCGACTTGCACCGGTCAAGAACGTCGATCTGATCATCGACGCATGGTCTGATATCGAAATTCCCCTCTCCGTTGTTGGCGATGGTCCCGAATACTCGAAGCTTGTCAGACTAAGCCGTCTAGCGAACTTGCAAGACCGCGTCCAGTTCCTGGGAGAACGTTCAGATGTCGGTGAGCTAATGGAGGAAGCGGATCTGCTGGTTTCCGCATCGGAGCGCGAGGGGTTCTCCTATGTTGTGCTGGAAGCGTTGCAGTCCAATCTCGTAGTAGTCTCGACCAGAACGGGTATCGCCGCGGAGCTTGTACCTGAAGAGTTTCTCATGAATACACCAACTGCTAGTTCACTGGCGGAAATCGTGAATCGCACCGTGTGCTCGATCGATTCTGCACGAGAAGCGTTTGCCTCAGCTTGGAGTGAGGCCGCTCGACTTACGGTGGAGCGAATGGTTCATGAGACCGAGTCAGTCTATTTGGAGACGCTTGCCGCATCAAGGAACGAGCGACCCTGAACGAACCAATCTCCACCAATTGGGCGAATTGAGTATCGCCTAGTTGCGCTCGTATGTACCCACTAAGCGATTCATTCCAATGACCGACGGTTCTATTGCCTTGAAGAGTTCGAGCATCGTCAAACCAGAAGGCAGATCGAGCTCGTCGTTTAGCGCGAATACCCAAAAGTAGTATTGGTGAACTCCGTGCCCTTCGGGCGGCATTGGACCTCCGTAGCCGAGATTGCCGAAGTCGCTCTTGCCTTGCGTGTACTCGCCTGTGTCTTCTGGGAGTTCGGAAACGGACCCGGGTATTCCGTAGAGGACCCAGTGAACGTAGCCATAGGACTCCGGCGTAAGTAAGGGCGCGTCAGGATCGTGGCATACCACGGCAAAGGACCGAGTTCCTTCTGGTGCTCCATCCCAGGAAATCTGCGGCGAAGTATCGGGTCCTTCGCCAGTGTGTTTAGCCGGTATCGGTTCGCAGTTGTTGAATGCCGTGCTGGAGACGGTCATGGTCGTTAGTGCAAATCCCATTCTGTAACCTCGTTTTCAGTTGCGATCTCAAATTGCACAGAGTTTGATTGATTGGGGGTGTCGAGTATCCTCTCCCGCTTCGCCGGACCAGCATGTGCGTGTTCAAGCGTTGCGACCCGGTCGTCTCGTGAGATTTTCCTAGCCCCAGAATGATTCTAGTCATCGACAACTACGATTCGTTCACCTACAACGTAGTTCAATATCTGGGTGAACTCGGTGCGGAGCTACAGGTTTATCGCAGTGACAAAATTTCGGCGCACGAGATCGCCGATCTCTCACCTAGCAAGATCGTGATTTCTCCCGGACCTTGTACGCCTGATGAAGCAGGAATCTCACTCGATGTGATTCGTACGTTTCATGAGCGAATACCCATTCTGGGCATTTGCCTCGGACACCAGTGCATTGGACAAGCACTGGGTGGTAGGGTTGTGCGGGCACGCAAGGTCATGCATGGCAAGACTTCCGATATTCGACATCTAAAGAGCTATTTGTTTCACCAACTTCCGGAGTCGTTCGAAATTGCGCGCTATCACTCGTTAGTCGTCGAATTGGAGTCCCTGCCCGACTGCCTGGAGCTTTCAGCTTGGACCACTAACGATGAAGGGGAGGTCGATGAAGTCATGGGATTGCGACACAAGGAATTTCCGGTGTTCGGCGTTCAGTTTCATCCCGAGTCCATTGCAAGTCAACAAGGCCACAGACTCTTGCGGAATTTTTTGGAGTGTGCGTGAGTATGAAGGTCAACGAAGCTATTGAACTAGTGGCTACCTCCCAAGACTTGTCGTTCGCTCAGTCGCGCAAAGTCTTCCGATCCATCTTGAACGGCGAGCTTACTCCTTCGCAAATAGGTGGATTGCTCGTTGGATTGCGGACCAAAGGCGAGACGGTTCCGGAAATTGCGGGTGCAGCAAGGGCAATGCGAGAAGCAAGCCTCAAGCTGTCTATCGACGTTCCACATCTCGTCGACATCGCAGGTACAGGTGGATCCGGACCCAACAAGCTGTTCAACGTTTCGACCGCCTCGGCGTTTGTCGCCGCGGCCACGGGTGCGCACGTCGCCAAACACGGCAACAGAAGCGTGTCAAGTAGCAGTGGAAGTGCAGATGTGCTGGAGGCCGCTGGCATCGATATTGCATTGCCTCCCGCCCAAGTAGCGCAATGTATCAAAGACATTGGAGTAGGTTTCCTGTTTGCTCCGGCGTATCACTCGGCGATGAGATTCGCCGTTCCGGTGAGACAGGAGTTGGGCGTGAGAACTTTGTTCAACCTACTCGGCCCACTGACGAATCCATCGGGAACTCAGAATCAAGTCATTGGAGTCTTCGATGAGCGATGGCAGTTGCCGATTGCAGAGATTGCTTGCTCGCTGGGCTCGACGCATGTACTGGTGGTGCATTCGCAGGGACTCGACGAGATCTCGGTTGCGGGAGGTTCGAGAGTCGTCGAACTCAAGGACGGCAAAATCGACGAGTACTGGATACATCCGGACGACTTCGGTCTCGCGATGTTCGACACCAACGAGCTCAAAGCGGCAAGTCCGACGGAGAGCTTGCGTCTAATGAAGGCTGGATTGGCAGGAGAGTTGGAGTCGGCACGGGCGCTTCTTGGGTTGAACGCCGGAGCCGCCGTCTACACTTGCGGTCTGGCGAAGAGTCTGGAAGAAGGCGTGACAATGGCTTTAGATGCAATCGGATCAGGAGCCGCCCGTGCGAAACTCGCAGAACTGAGCCAGTTCAAACCGATCAGGTAGATCCGTTGAGTTCCATACTTGACGCCATCGTCGCACACAAGCTGGTCGAAGTAGAGAAGCGACGATCACAACAAAGCATTTCGGAATTAGAAAGCCAATTAGTCCGTGCGGATCCAGTTAGAGGATTCATTGATCGTTTGATTTCGGACTCTCGAAATGTAATTGCGGAGATCAAGCGAGCATCGCCAAGCAAAGGGATCATTCGGCAAGACTTCGATCCGACTGCCGTTGCCAGGAGCTACGAGCGCTTTGGTGCAAGTTGTCTGTCAGTATTGACTGACGAGAAGTTCTTTCAAGGTGCGGATGAACATATGAAGGTCGCTCGTCAGGAAACCCAGCTTCCCGTTTTGCGAAAGGACTTTACTCTCGAGCCGTACCAAGTGATTGAGAGTCGTGCATTGGGTGCGGACTGCATTCTTCTAATAGTCGCCATTCTGTCTCCGTCCCAATTGAATTCGCTCTATGATTTAGCAGTAGCGCTTCAAATGGATGTTCTTGTCGAAGTACATGACCGAGATGAACTGAATCGTGCTTTGGAACTTCGGCCACGGATGATTGGCATCAACAATCGAGACTTACGAACATTCGATACGTCTTTGAATCGGACTCTGGAGCTGGTCAACTACATCCCCGAGGAAATTGTTGTCGTCAGTGAAAGCGGCATTTCGACAAACTCCGATGTGGCGATGCTGAGAAGAGCCGGCGTGCGAGGATTTCTCGTGGGCGAATCGTTGATGCGAGCTGACGATCCCGGTCAGCAGCTCAAGTTGCTTGTTACCGAGCAAGTTGGAGCGTGAGGGCGAACGAGCTATGAAAACCGATCTGCAATGGCGCGATGGCGTTCACTTCGTCGCGAAATCGTCCCACGGTCCAGAGGTGAACATCGACGGTCCTCCCGATATCGGAGGTCGCAACCAGGGATTGCGTCCCATGGAGTTGATGTTGATGGGCATTGGAGGGTGTACGGCGGTTGACGTCTTACACATCCTTCACAAGTCACGTTGCATCGTGGATTCCTGTCGCACCACGATTTCTGCAGAGAGGGCAGAAACTGACCCAAGAGTCTTCGAGAAAATCCACATTCACTTTGCGCTGTCCGGCCCATCTTTGCTCGAATCCAAGGTGAGTCGAGCCATCGAATTGAGTGCCGAGAAGTACTGCTCAGCATCTATATTGATGAAGCGTGCCGGAGTTGAAGTCACACACGATTGGTCTATCGAGCAGACTTCGATCAAAGCCGGTGCCTCCAGTGATCCGAGCACCGTGTTGCCAGTGCCCATGATCGGGCTACATCATGTAGCTCTCACTGCTCGAAACTACGAGGAAACGAGGAGTTTCTACATCGAGCGCATGGGAATGGCGGTGGAGTGGGAACCGGACTCGGACAACGTCTATCTCACATCCGGAACGGACAATCTGGCAATACATCGAGCTGAACGTCTCGACGAAATCAGGGACTCATCGTTGGATCACATTGGGTTTGTTGTCAGCAAACCCGAACACGTTGATGAATGGTTCGAGCACTTCAAGCAAAGCGAGATCGAGATCGAGACCTCTCCGAAGACGCATCGAGACGGAGCTCGGAGCTTTTATGCACTCGATCCTGATGGGAACAAGTTGCAGGTCATATTCCACCCTCCGCTGGCAGAGGCGTTCTCGGTCGAGTAGGTGTTCGCCAATACGTCATTGGCGTGGGGTTATTGGCTGGAGCCGGCCCTTTTCGCGTTTCGGTATTCCACCACCACGTTTACGGCGATGCACAGAGCTGGGAACACGATGAAGTAGAAGAACACGAGCACGCTAATTACGCTTACGCCGATTTCATCGGTACCCCAGTACAAGTTCATGAGCAATATGAGAATTGCACCGCAGACTGCACTGCCGATGTAAATGCCTGAGCGTCGCGCTCCTTGAAGGATGGATTCGAGTATCACGGGGTGATGTTGCTGTTGTGACTTAGAGTGGCTGATCTCGTACGAGACCAGATTCGCTTCGATTCCCTATGTGGGGACGACAGTGTTGGATTTCAAGACCAATAGTGTATTTTCAGTCTTGATCCTCATTGTGCAAGACAACGGTACCGACGTCGCCGTTGATTGTGATTGTTTGACCATGTCTAATTCGAATAGTGCCGTTACCAACGCCCAAAACTGCCGGTATCCCGTATTCGCGAGCAACGATTGAGCCGTGGGCCAGAATGCTACCGACATCAGTTACAAGGCCTGCAGCATGAGCGAACAGCTGAGTCCATGCGGGGGTTGTGAGAGGACTGACCAGAATGGAACCCGGCATCATCTTGTCGAATTCTGATGGACCAGTGACAACGCTTGCCTTAGCCGTGACTTGTCCGGAACTCACCGGGAATCCGCGCATTGTTTCGGATGACTCGTCGTTGAGAATCTGCGTTTCCTTGAATGCAATGCCGTCGATCTGACTTGCCTCTAGCGGCAAAGTACCCGGTGGGTGGTGCTGTTTTCTCGCTTCTCGAAGCTCCCGCCTTGCAGCCGCTGTCTCTCCCAAATTGGGCAAGCTCTTACTCAAACTACGTGCTTCGATGGCTTCTTGTAGTTCTTCACTGACTAGGAAGAACACGTCTTGGTAATGACTGAGAGTTCCCACGTCGACCAGTCTGCGCCCAAGTTCAAATGCCATTGGACGAAGGATTGACCAGGTGTAGCCGAAGAGAAACGCGACTTCCTCGCGGATGTAGTTGTACTTTCGCGCCAACCACAGTCTGAATCTAAACTGCCAGTACTGAAGACCTTCGAGACACTCGGAAATTTCAGCGAGTTTTTCCTGTCGCGTCTTGGACGCACGTTCGTCTTGGGCTCGAGGGTCGTAATCGGGATTTTGAACCATAGCCCTGAGTGTCGCAAACAACGCAGCGGGATTCTCAATTTGGGTTGGCTCCATGAAGTCGAGGCTGTAGCCTTGGTGACCATAGTTGTTCAAGTAAATCTCAATGTCCTCGACCACTTCCCGAGAGTCGTTTCGATTTCGAAGGGCGTCGTACAGGTACTTGCTGGGTGTTGTGAGCACAACGTGTTTGAGGTCGTCTGCTGGTCGAATCTTCTTCGCGATCTCAAACAAGTCGGAATTTGCCTGCATGGCTTTTGATTCAATTCCGGAGAGAAACTGTCCACTAATGAAGTGTTGGTCGGGCAATGTCTCGCGCAAGTAGCACTGAAGCTGATCGTCGGTCGACTTCGCCACGCCGAATGTGTGGCTGGAGTTGCTCGACCAGTAGTAGCCTTCCTCGATGCCCATCTCGCAAATGCCCTCAAGCAAGTGCGAATCTGAAGATGTCTGAGGATCGACCTGGCTCCACTTCTCTCCAATTTCGATCAAGCGCGGTCGGGTTGTCTCAAACCATTCTCCGAGCTGTCTGTCGTTCCATTCCGTGTTGTTGAATGCGACATAAGTCGGATTCTTGCTCTTGGGCATCGTAAGAGTGCGAGCAATATCCGTTGCTGAATGTTCGCTCATCCATTCATCGAACGCGAGCCGATCGTCGTTCGAAAGGTCGTTGCAGAACCGTTCGATGTCCCTCTGTCGAATCTCGAGATCCCGTTGAATTCCTGCTTTCACCTCCTCCTCGGTTGGACCTCGCGTCGAACGCTTGCTTTTCGCTTTTGACTCCGCTTCGATTTCGGCGGCGTCGATTTCCTCTTCGGTAGGTCTCAGGAGCCCTTTATCTCTTGCCTGCTTGTGGACCATTTCAAAGTCAAAACGTTGATATGCGTAACCGTTGACTGTGATGAACATCGGACCACCGCCCACCATCAGATTCATTCCTTTTCGAGACGACTCGAGCCCTTTCGTCAAGTAAAGCTCTTCAAACAGCGGGCAAATTGGATCGGGCATGTTTTCGACGATTTGGCGTCGCGAAACATACTTGGCAGGAGGCGGAACGTCCCAGCTAACGTCGATGGGTTGTACTGGTAGGTTCGTGATTGGACGGGATTGAAGGATGTGGAGCTGCCTGTCGGCGTAAGCCCACTCGATGTCTTGTGGAACGCCTTCGTATTGCGTCTCGATCTTGGTCGCAACTTCATGAAGTTCACGAAGTTCTAAGCTTCCAAGAGAAGAAACGTCGCTTTCGTCCGTACCGACTTCCACCGTCTCAGTGCCGCCATCTTGAAGTGGTACAACGCTCTGGGCCTTCGGACCGATCACCTCTTGCTTCACGGATCCATCGGAGCGGTTAACAATGTAAGTGTCAGGGGTGACCAGTCCGCCTACCACAGCTTCGCCCAGTCCGTAGCTGGAATTGATTACGAATTCGTTCCGATCGCCAGTTGTGGGATTCGCGGTGAACAAGATTCCCGATATCTCCGATGGAATCATCGCTTGAACCACGACTGACATGGCAACGGTGCTGTTGTCGATACCGTTTTGAAGACGATAGCTCAGTGCCTGAGGTGTCCACAGCGAAGCCCAGCAATTCTGAATGGCTCGGAGCAATGAGTCTTCGCCCATTACATTGAGAAAGGTCTCCTGCTGCCCCGCAAAGGAGAGTTCGGGCAGGTCTTCCGCATTGGCCGATGAGCGCACCGCGACTGCCAGCTCGGAATCAATGGTCTCTCTGTACATTTTCAAGATTTCGGAGCGAAGGTCGTTGCTTATTCGGATGGTCTTGAACAGAGCGTGGATATTGGAAGAAGCGGTTTCGAATGAGACAACGCCTTCTGTGAACTCGGGTTGTGCAAGGTCCAGTATGTCTCCTTGTAGCCCGTGCTGCTCAACAACTAGTCGATATGCCGAGGTTGTAACGTGAAATCCGTCCGGAACCGAGAGGCCCATGTTCGCAAGAATCGATAAGGATCTACCCTTTCCTCCAACCAATTCAATGCCGTTAACCTGGGTGTTAAGGGGTGCGACGTAGGTAGCCATTGATCCAGTGCTTGAGGTCTCGCCAAGACGGGAAGATGCAGCGATTCTAGCGAGCTTGGATGTCAACTCCATGCTTGGTTTTGCAATTCGGAATTGGAAGAGTCGACAACTCCAACTTGAAAGCAACGGTTTGGATCGCGTCTACTTTCAAGGGTGAGGATGGAAAAAGCGCTCTGCAACAGGCCTCAACCTACGACATCGGGCAGTTCGATTGACGGTTGATCGGAGTCCTATTGCTTATCCTCTTAGTCAGCAATAGCGTGCTGTCTCTCCGAGGTGTCAGTCGTCAGAACTTGACGGGCTAGTTGCTTTGCTTCATCAACTGTCTCAACAATGTGCTGGTCTGGTATCCGTCGCAAGATGTCCAGAGCTGTCAGTGATTTCTCGACATCACCGTGCAAGCACGCAACAACAAACGTCGTGTTTTCCTGCTGAGCTGCTTCAGTGAGCTGGTCAATGACCATGGCCGCACTGTCGTCCATGTAGAGTGTTGCAGTAAAGTCGAAGATGACGACTTCGTGGTCTTGAATGTCCTTGGAGACCGCCTCCACGAGATTCGATGAAGAGGCAACCGAGAAGATGCCTTTGAGGGAGACTATTCCAACTCGGGCACTGAAAGGATCAATTGCACCAGCATCCAAATTCTCGTTGAATAGGACCTAATCCAAGATAGGTACTGAGACTACGCTGTCGAGTTCAAATTTCTCCAGTGTCTGCGCATGTGCCATTGCCGCAACAATCAGTCCAACGGCCACGGCAACGATTAGACCGACAAAGCAGGTTAGCCCCAGAGTCAGCAGGAAAACGAGCATTTGAGCCCGATTGACAATGTGAATGCGAGTCACAATTCGCCAGTCGATGATTCCCCATCCGACCTTTATCAGCACTGCAGCGAGAGACGCCAGAGGAATCGGTTCCACATACGATCCCAGTCCTAGCAACAGACCCAACGTAAGCAGTGCGTACAGGACTCCTGAGATCTTGGTGTTACCGCCGGCGCGGATGTTTGTAGCCGTACCTGTAGTCGATCCTGAACTGGGTAATCCACCTATTAACCCAGACGCCATGTTGCCAATGCCTTGGCCAATCAGTTCTCGGTTCGATTTATGGCGAGTACCTGTCAACGTGTCCGCCACCAGAGACGTGATCAGACTGTCCACAGATCTCAAGAGACCTAGTATCAATGCGGGTTCCAGCGACTGCAGAAGGAAAGTGACGCTAGGCACTTCAGCTTGAATGGAAGGAATCCCGGTGGGCAGTTGACCGACCGTGGGAACTTCGGTCAATCAGAAAATACTGAGTACTGTCCCAACGAGGATCGCGACAATAGGTCCAGGTACAAACTTCTCCACCTTGGCGGGCCACAAGATTGCGATTGCCAGAGAAACGCCACCTATCGCTAGAGCCTGAAAATTTGCGTTGTTGATTGCCTCGGGAAGCTCAGTCAGCGTGCCTAGTGCACCTCCTTGAGATGGTGGCATTCCCATCAGCGGCAAGAGATGCATGGTCATGACGATCAGGCCGATCCCGGACATGAATCCGGAAACGACAACACGAGGTGTGTACGCGACGTATCGTCCGATCCTCGAAACACCCAAGAGAACTTGGAATGTTCCCGCCATCATGACTATCGTGAATGCTTCTCCGAACGAGTCCGCATATGTCGTCACAATCACTGCCATGGCAACTGTCATGGGTGCCGTCGGTTGAGATATCTGGGTGTTGGTTCCGCCAAAAATCGCGGCAAAGAAGCCTACTGCTATCGCACCGTACAGTCCCGCAACGGCGCCTAGCCCGGATGCTACGCCGAAGGCCAGTGCTATTGGCATGGAAATTACCGTGGCTGTTACGCCGCCGAGGATGTCTCCTCGAAGTTGGGAAACGCTGTACTCGCCCAATAGTGGCAGTCTCATTTGCCTATTGAGCTAACCTCACATAGTTAGACGACGTGCGCTTTTCAGACCAGACGGTGAGCCGATGTCGATCCAATGTCCATCAAACGACTCGCCGGTGATCTTGTCTTGTTGGGCAAGCTCAAAAATCAAGTCGCGTGTGATCGAGAAGACCTCGGGAAGAGGTCTGGCAAAGATTCTCGGATGCAGCAAGGATATTCCACAGAACGTGTGGGTGTGGCGAATTGGGTCGGAGTGCCAACGTACAGCTGAATCTACAAGCTCAAAGTCTCCCAGCTCCGCGTCCGCTGGTTTGAGAATGAGATGAGCATATTCGGTCGATTTGCTGGCTAGTGACTTAAACGGAAAGTTTGTCCAAACGTCGCCATTCAACACGATGAATGGGTGATCGCCGAGAAATTCCAGCGCACGCATTATTCCACCGCCGGTTTCGAGCAGACGCGACTCACGACTGAATGTTACGTGAACCCCAAGGTGCTTGCCACTTCCTAGACAGGCCTCAATTTGCTCTCCGAGGTGGTGGACATTCACTACTACTTCGCGAATCCCGGCACGTTTGAGCCAACGAATCTGATGGACGATCATCGGCTCGCTGTTGATTGGGATCATAGGCTTGGGCATTGACTCAGTGAGAGGAAGCAGACGGGTGCCTCGGCCCGCTGCAAGAATCATTGCTTTCATGAGGTGTTCGGAAGTTTCTGACTCAGGCCGGGAACGACAGTCTCCGATAGCCACTTGTTGAGTTCCTGAAGTTGACTGAACTCTGAACAAAGCCGGACTGCTTTGCTGACCGTTGGAAGTACGTAACGAATGTGCGTTGTTTGGCTCTTTTGGATCCACAGTCGCACGAAGATTCCGGCAGCTTTGAGAAGCCGTTGAATGGCTGTCAGACGAATGGCATCGAAGAGAGACGCTTTGGTTCCAAGACTGGGGAGTTCATAGCTCTGCACCTGGACCCAATAGTGGTCGACCGCCATACGGATAGTTTCGGACGAGTGCTCCCAGTAGCAATCGAACAGCAATGAAGCGAGGTCGTAGCTAACGGGTCCGAACAACGCATCTTGGAAATCAACCACTCCGAGCAAATTCTGTTCCGCCCGCCACAGCAGGTTGCGGCAATGGAAGTCGCGGTGAACCGTTACGCGGGGCAATGCATCGATGCGCGAGACGATACCGGTAGCCACGTGCTGCAACGGAGTGTTCGGGTAATCGAGAAGCTTCGCGCAGACGAAATCTTCGAATATGCCGATCTCATTGCGCAATCTTTCGGAAGTGTAGTCCGGTATCGCAGAATGTTCTATCCGTTGAATCTTCAAGATTGTTTCAACTGCCGCCTTCATTGGCGTTTGGATCAATCCACATCGAAAACAAGCCAGGAGCTCCTCAGAACCAACATCGTCTACGATTAGGTAGCCTCTCTCGGAGTCGAAAGCAAGGATGCTAGGAACTGGAACTTCACCTTTGCGAAAAACGTCTGATAAGACGATGAATTGGTTGTTGTTCTCCGTGGTAGGAGGCGAATCCATGAGAATCCATGAATTCGATCCATCGGTACATCTCCAGAAACTTCGAGTGCTGGCTTCCACCGGCAGTTGCTGGACTGAACAGTGGTCGATGTCGAACTGACCACTAGCCCAACGAACCAGATCGGGACTGGGTTTGTCGCTCATGTTTGGAGTATACGAACGCAAACGGGTAGTTCTCTGCAAAGCAAATTGGCGGATCTAGCGTGCAATTGACGCAATTGGAGTGCAAGACTCGATCTGTTCGATTTTCTCTCTTGGTAGTGCTGGTGTCGGCAAGCGTTTTGAACGTACAAGCCGAGGAGAAACCATTGGCCGAGAGCTTGTGGAAGTACGAGGATCCAACGCGATCATGCGGCGGCAGTTACGACATTTCGTTGATCGAGACTCAAGGAGTTGTTGATTCGAGTGAAGGCGAGGCTCGCCTCACTGCTGACAGAGCCGTAGTCCGATTGGATGGCGAGTCGGAAGTGAGTGGAAACGTGGTCCTCAAGGGTCGCGGAGCCAATGTGAGCACGCCGTTTCTGCGTCTCAATTCAAAAGGCAGGATTCTTCAGACTCCGGATGGCGCGACGATGGTTCACAACGACATCGTGCTGACGGTGGACCAGAGCGATATTCGTGTCGATGAGCAGTCCTTCGACATCGACAATGCGCAGTTCGTAATGCTGAATGAAGGCTATAGGGGAACTGCACAGATCTTTAGCGCAGACGACTCTGCCGTCGAAATCGAACAAGCGACCATTACATGGTGTCCACCAGTTGTTGATTCATGGTCTCTGGGTGCCAAACACCTGCGGATCGACCGAACAACCAACATGGTTGTCGCAAGAAACGTAAGACTCAATTTGTGGAATCTGCCTGCGATATATGTACCGTATGCGCGGTTCCCCATAGACAACCGTCGTGCTTCGGGTATTTTGTTGCCGGAGTATGAGAGCGACAGCCTGCACGGCAACGCACTCTCCGTACCGATCTACTTCAATCTCGCGCCCAACTTTGACCTCACGGTCACACCGACTTTGTCGACGAAACGCAATCACAGTATTGCTGTCGAGTTTCGCCACCTGAGCAGAACATCCAAGTCGACGATTACCGGAACCTATCTGCCCAGCGATCACGTTTACAAGAACTACGTTGCGGAGCTTCTCCGTCAATCGTTAGTCGCTGACGAAGGCTCAGGCAAGAGATGGCTAGTCGAATTGCAGCACGATTTCGCCATGAATCGTTGGGTTGCGGATGTTGAGTACACATTGGTCAGCGATACAGACTTTCAACGAGACTACGGCGAGTCGCTGAACGATTTGGGACAGGTTGGACTGTCGAGAATTCTGAGGCTTTGGCGTTGGGGATCAACAACGAACATTGGGTTGGAACTTGAACGATACGACCCGTTTCAGTTCTGGGGAACTTCGGTGGAGAAATTGCCCGAAGTTGTGTTTGGTTGGGAGGAACAATTCGGACCCCTACAGTCACGGGCCGACCTGTCGTGGGCAAGACTGGCTCACGACGACGGCTTGCAAGTCCGATCCATCGATCGAAGCTACGGTGACTTCTCGCTCAGTTTGCCACTGAGTACAAGCTGGGGCCACGGAGCAGTGGAGGTCGTCCAATCGAGCAAGCGCTACGAGAGTTCCGATGAGTCGGTTCTGAATCAGGACTTTCGCACAGTCGTCTTGGACTTGGGAATTGCCTTTGATCGTATGGATTCCAACGGATCCGCCGTTCACTCACTAGAACCTCGATTGGTGTATGTCCGAAGACCTGTAGAGGGACAGAGCGAATTTTCGTTTTCCGATTTTGGACCGATAAGTCCCACGATCGCTTCGCTCGTTCAACCCCATCGCACCGCAAGTAGAGACTGGACGGAAGCACTCGATGCCGTTTCGCTCTCAGTAATGATGCGCTTCAATAACCTGGGTCGTGGACGGTCTATCGTGTCGATCTTGCCTGTGGTGTTGTTGCGTCGCGACGGCGACGAAACAGACTTTGGATTGGACAATGGTTGGGGTATAGAGGCGACAGGTCGTTTTAGCAGTGAACTATCCATCGTCGGATTTCATCTAAGGAATCCAGACCGATGGACCACCCAAGCGACAGGAATCGCTTTCAAGTATTTGAAACCTCTGGCGGATGTCAACTTCCACGTCAGGCACGAGCAACCGAGAGACCTCTTTCAGTCCTATCTGGATACGAGCGTGGCGTTGTCTCAGAAATGGCACTTGTACGGACGCGTGAACTACGAGTGGAACGAACGACGGCACATCGATTCGTTCGTGGGGTTTGAGTATTCCGGTTGTTGCATCGAATATCGATTGCTGTGGCGCAAGTCGTTGCGATACGAGTTCTTTGACTGGGAGAATCTTCGCTCCCGCACCGGGATTTATTTCGAGATTTCGTTGACTGGACTAACATCGTTTGGAGACAATATTTCATCTGTCATTGAAAAGGGCAGGCGGAAAGGGAACTGGAAGCCAACTTTCGTTCAGTAGGAGAGGTTGAATTTGGACATGACTGAAAAATTGATTCGCAAGAGCCGAATTGCACTGGCGGTACTGATAGCGGCGTGTTTTGGTTGCGTTGCGGCCAATGCAGAGACGCAAGAACTCGACGGCATCGCCGTCATCGTCAACGATGAGGTTGTCACGCTGTCGGAAGTCAACACTCGCTATGAGAACTTTCTCAGGCAGGCTGGAGAGTCCGGTGTGACGGATCTTCCAGCGAAGTCGGTGGTCATTGAACAGATCCTCGAACGATTGATACTGGAGAGCGTTCAGTTGCAGGAAGCGGCGTTGCGCGGAATTGTTGTTGAAGACGAGGAGCTCACCGAATCTGTTCGGCTCTACGCACAACAGAACGACATGGAGATCGACGAGTTTCGCGAGGCATTGGAAGAGCAGGGCATCTCGTACTTGGCCTTCCGCGACGATGTTCGACGTCAAATGCTCTTGCAAAGAGTGCAGCAGACACTCGTCAATCGTCGAATCTACATTTCCGAACAAGACATCCGAGACTTTCGCAATTCACCATTCTTTGAACTGATGGCATCAGACAGATATCGGGTGGGTCACATACTCATCAAAGTGGATGGAGTGTCGGACCAGGAAGCCGAAGCGGAAGCCGTTGAGGTGGTCAAGCAACTCCGCGAAGGTACGGATTTTGCAACCATGGCAGTCAACCACTCTGATGCGTCGACAGCGTTGGAGGGAGGAGACCTAGGTTGGAGACAGGCAGAGGAAATTCCCAGCCTGTTTGCCGAGACAGTTCTCGAGATGGAAGTTGGCGAAACTTCCAATCCCATCCGCAATGCATTGGGCTTTCATGTCGTGCAGTTGGTCGAAAAGGCCGGTGCATCGCAGTCGCAGTCCGAGCAAGTGCTAGTGCGGCACATTCTGGTAGTGCCTTCAGCAATCAAGACCAATGAAGAGGCCGAGGAAGAAATAACCGAAGTTCGACGACAGCTGTTGGACGGAGCGGACTTCGCCGAATTGGCAAAGGAGTACTCCGAAGATCCTGGCACGGCGCTTGCCGGAGGAGAGTTGGGTTGGACAGACGGTGCGAACATCGATCCGTCGTTTGCGCTCGAGATGTTCGCAACTCCAGTAGGAGAGATTTCTGAAGCGTTCGAGTCAGCTTTCGGCTGGCACGTGTTGGAGGTCATGGATCGCAGAGTCAAGGATCTATCCGAAGAAGCTCTGGATGACTTGGCATTGCGTGCGTTGCATCAGCGACAGTTCGAAGAGGCGCGACAGGAGTGGCTCAAGGAGATTCGCGACGAAGCTTTCGTGAAGATCGTCCAGAATCCCGGCTAACAGCAAAGATTCAATCGCTCAAGACGGCCGTGAATCCGTGGTGCGCAAACGATTTGGCCAGCACTTTCTTGTCGATGACGCACTGATCGACAGAATTCACAAATTGTTGTCGGTCCGCGAGACCGATTCCGTACTCGAGATTGGTCCAGGTAGGGGAGCGCTTACTCAAGGGCTTGCAGACTCGGGGGCCGAAATGGTTGCGATTGAAATTGATCGCGATCTCATCGCACAGCTCCGAGGAAGATTCCCGAGCAGCCAGTTCATTGAAGCGAACGTACTCGAAGCTGAAAGCCAGCTATTCAGCGGAAAGCGCATCGTTGGAAACTTGCCATACAACATTTCAACTCCCTTGTTGCTGAGACTCACAACCGTCACAGACTTTGTCGATGCACACTTCATGTTGCAACGGGAAGTCGTTGATCGAATGACAGCGACCCATCAGACCAAGGAGTGGGGGAGGCTCTCCGTCAATGTGCAGCTCCACTGGCAAATCGACCGGCTCTTTGACGTGGATCCGGACGCCTTCGAACCTGCCCCGGAGGTCACATCTTCCTATGTGCGGATCGTGCCTCGTAGCGAAGTGCCAGCTGTTGACGACCGTTCTATCTTCGATGAAGTACTGAGAACCGCATTCAGCCAGCGACGAAAAATGGTTTCCAACAGTCTTCAGGCATTTGGTGTGCGTTGGGACGATATTGGTTTGTCTGACTCCTTACGCGCTGACCAGCTCACCGTCGAAGACTATGTCGAGATTGCCAATTCGATCTCATCGCGACGTTCCAGCACGGATGGAGGCTAGGGAAATTGGCGACCTACGCAGTAGGCGATGTACAGGGTTGCTATTCCGATCTGCGCCGACTCTTAGACATGGTTGGTTTTGAACCAAGCGCAGACTTCGTGTGGTTTACAGGCGACTTGGTGAATCGCGGACCGGAAAATCTCGCCACAGTTCGATTTGTCAAGAGCCTTGGCGAGTCCGCAGTCGTGGTTCTGGGCAATCACGACTTGTATGCAATTGCGTTGTTCTACGGTTGTTGTTCACCTCACGAGACTGACACATTGGACGACCTGTTGGCTTCCACGGACAGCGAAGAGCTCTTCGATTGGATGCGGAAATTGCCCTTGATCCATCGAGCACAGGGGCACATACTGGTTCATGCTGGTATTCCCCATTTTTGGGACTATAAGATTGCTCAAGCTCGTGCAGCAGAGGTTGAAGAGGCAATTCGGGGAGAGAACCACATCTCGTTTTTTAGTCAAATGCTCGGCAACCATCCCAGTCGTTGGATTGACGAACTAACGGGTATGGATCGCTTGCGATGCATTACCAACTACCTGACGCGAATGAGGTTCATCGAACCGGATGGCACGCTTGACTTTGATGTTTCCGCAGGTCTCGAGCACGCTCCCAACGGACATAGGGCGTGGTTCCAATATCCAACGAAGATTGAAGAACCGATCATTTTCGGCCACTGGGCATCCCTCAACGGATGTACGGGCCATCCCCAGTTCCACGCGGTCGATACAGGATGTGTGTGGGGCCGTTCACTGACCGCATTGCGACTGGAAGATCATCAGGTTTTCCGAGTCCATGCCATCTCGAATTGAATCAGAAGTGAATCCCAACGTACCAGGAACCGTTTATCTGGTTGGCGGTTCTCTTCGCGACGAGATGCTAGGCATCGAAGCTGAAGACAGTGATCCGAAGAAGACTGATCGTGACTGGGTAGTCACCGGTGCGACACCACAAGCAATGGTTCGAGCTGGTCTCAAACCGGTCGGGAAAGCGTTTCCGGTCTATCTCGATCCGCAGACAGGCGACCAGTACGCATTGGCTAGGACCGAACGCAAAGTGGGTCGAGGGCATCAGGCGTTCGAGTTCGAGTTCGATACAGGCATTGACTTGGAAGAGGACTTGCGGCGGCGCGACTTAACCATCAATGCAATGGCACGCGACATCGAAGGAAATCTGATCGATCCCTACGGTGGCCGGGAAGACCTTCAGCAAAAGGTCCTGCGGCACGTCTCGGATGCATTCCGCGAGGATCCACTACGAGTCTTCAGAGTAGCCCGCTTCGCTGCCTCGATGCCCGAATTCAGCGTTGCACCTGAAACAGTCGAATTGATGTCAACTATGGGAGAAGAGTTAGGGGATCTCTCTGCAGAACGAGTGTGGCATGAGTACGCAAAGGCGATGGGAGGACTCACTCCGTTTCGATTCTTCGATACATTGAACGAGGTAGATGCTGTCGATCCGTGGTTCAGCGGGTTAGCGGTGATTGGTCTCTCGACCATGCTTCGCGAACGATGGTTGCGCAAACTACACGCTGTTGCCGCGGTGGGATGGATTCACGACGAATCGACTGCGGTCGAGTGGTTGCGACGCGTGAAGGCTCCAGGAAGGGTATTGAGACTGGCACGCGATGTAGCGCGCTACGGGCACGCTCTGAGTGGATTCTTCGAGCGAGACGATGAAAGCGCTCTTGTATTGTTGGAACACACCAACGCTTTTCGACCCGGAGAGGCGTTTATGCGACTTGTGACCGCGGTTGAGAAGTGTTCCGGCGTGGATCTCAAGGGAGTAGCCGAATTGGCCGAAAATCTGCGGGCCATCCGGCTAAGGAACGTCTCCAACGAGGAATACGGCTGGCGACTCCGAGAAGCGCGGCTCGAAGGAGTTGCTGAATACTTGAGGGAACATCGGACTTCCGCCTAGATACGTTCCAGCGACTGAATGTCCCAGCGAGCCTGAGTGTCGATCGACAGTCCTTCGCGAAATCCCGCATTGAGCCTCTGGTAACCCGCAAAGGCGATCATCGCGCCATTGTCGGTGCAGAGTTCGATGGGAGGATACGCCACGTTGGCATCAAGTTCGGTGAACTCTCGTCGAATAGTGGAATTGGCCGCCACACCACCGGAGACCACTAGCGTTCGCACTCCACATTCTTCCAATGCTCGCCGGCACTTCAGGTAGAGTGTTTCTGCGACAGCCATTTCGAATGAAGCTGAGATATCGGCTACATCCGAGTCGGAGAGCGGCTGTTCGGCCAAGACAACATTCCGAACTGCTGTCTTGAGTCCGCTGAAGCTGAAGTCCAAGCCCGGTCGGTCAGTCATGGGACGCGGAAATCTAAAGCGTTCTCGGTCGCCGCTTTGTGCAGCCCGCGAGACGGCGGGGCCGCCCGGATATCCCAATTCGAGCATTTTGGCGACCTTGTCGAATGCTTCTCCCGCAGCGTCGTCAACGGATTGGCCCAGCAACTCGTAGTGGCCGATGGCAGATACGTAGACGAGCATCGTGTGTCCGCCCGATACCAATAGTGCGACGAACGGAATGTTCGGTTTGGGTTCGGCCATCAACGGAGCGAGCAAATGGGCTTCCATGTGGTGAATCCCTAGGGCTGGCAAATTCAGAGACCAGGCGAAAGACCTGCCGAATGCCGCTCCAACCATCAACGACCCAATGAGACCGGGGCCAGACGTGTATGCGATACCGTCCAGTTCGGACTTCTGCAATGCGGCTTCCTCGAGTGTTTGATCGACGAGTGGTCCGATTTTTCGAATGTGGTCCCGGGAAGCGAGTTCTGGAACGACCCCACCGTAGCGTTTGTGTAGCTCTACTTGGCTGTACACGTTTTGGGAACGTATGCCACAGTCACTGTCGTAGACTGCGATTCCCGTTTCATCGCACGATGATTCAATTCCTAGCACCCGCATGGCGAACCCAGTTGCAACGCTAGGAAAACACTCGATTCAAGAATCGCGAGATATCTAGTATTTCTTGGTAGCAGAGCTCGTGTCCCATCGGGTATTGGTGCCACTCCACTTGATAGTTGAGACCAGTCAGTGCATTTCGAGAAGTTACCGCGCGAGCCATGGGAATCATGGGATCCATGACTCCATGCGCCATGAGGATGGGTGTGTCCACGCTCGCGAAGCTGACGTGTTCGGCCAGATTCTCGTGATCGTGAACGTATGTTGACAAAGCCAAGATTCCGGCAAAGGAATGTTCGCTACGCGTTCCAATTTGCAGTGCAATGACTCCACCTTGCGAGAATCCTGCTACCACAACTTGCTCACGACCAAACCCTCGATGGTGTTGCTCCTTGATGAGTTCCTCAACTGCGTGAGCTGAAGCTTGTATGTCTTGATCACCTTTGCTTGGATTGTTCAGGTCGATGTCGTACCAGGCCCGCATTTCCATGCAGTTGTTGATTGTGACCGGTCGGATTGGGGCGTGAGGGAAGACGAACTGAATTGAAGAATCCAGTTTCAGTTCGGGGACCATGGGTTGGAAGTCGTGACCGTCCGCTCCTAGCCCGTGGAGCCAGACCACACAGTATTTGGGATCGTCACCGCAAGTGACTTCGACAGTCTCCAGAGTCATTGCTGAACTCGATAGGTCTTGTTCAAAAACAAAAGAAAACGATAACGGATTGCCCGAGGCGAGCCACTTCTAAACCGAGCCAATGAATTCGTAGGCAAGCTTGATTTGCCGAGTATTAGAAGTCCGCTGTGCTTGAGCAAGAATCGCACTCTCGGTCAATCGCTTGTCAGGCTCGAATCTCTTACGCCGATCAATCCACGTCGTGAGTTGCTTGATGCCAGAGTGAGAGGCATCAAGACGTTTCTTCCCAGCGAGTTTTTGGTGCTCGTTGATCCAATTTGCGAGTTGACCGGGACTGTGGAAGTCTAGTGATTTCACAATGCGACGGTAGTTGCGACGGGCTGTTCCCCGAGAAGCGTGTCCATGTTTCTTCAACGTGCCCAAGAGTGAACGAGAAGCTCGCGTGTCGTCCATTAGGACATGGAGATCGTCTTCGACCTGAAGAGCGATCTGTTGCCACTCTTCGCTCTTTTTGGCCTTGCCGAGCATGGTGCCGATGGCGTGGGCTGCACTATTGCGCTCTTTCAGCGAACCATTCGTTGCGATTCGAATGATTCCGCGCCACGTCTCAACATCCCGGACTTGACTGTTGCGGCACGGACACAGACTCTTGAGCAGTTTTCTGCGTTCCCAAGACTTGCCACCGTAATTGGCGAGTTTGCCGGAATACGGTTGATCGGACGAAGCGGGTGTTTCGTGGGTCATGTTGTCTTGGTGTTGTCGATTAGATTGTGCTTTGGTCAGAATTGGCGGAGCGAGCCAAACGTTGCTGAGCCAGCTCGTAGACTGCTTGCATCCTCACCCAGTGTTCGGCGGATCCCCAGCCAAGGTCCTCCAGCGAAAGTTCCATGTTCACCACCAGCATTTCCACTCAGTACCCTCGATAGAGTACTGCGTCCACAGCCAGGGCGATTCGCAGTCTCCGTGACGTTTAGACCCTCTGCATCCATACTTACGCGGATCAGTTCGCCGAGGTGTGGTGGGTATCGCATCGGGCCGACCCGTTCGCCGGCAGTGTCGTCCATAACAAGAGCTCCTTTCTGCCGCAATCATACTTGAACGCGACTATATCCACGTTCCATCTCGCGGGCGACGTAGCGCTGCAGTACAACTCCCGGATTGCCTGTCTTTCGAAGACATCCGTCAACGCAACCCAGCACCTTCAGGTCACTCTTGACGCGCTGGCGATCCTTGGAGAATTGTCGTGTGAAGTAATAACGGATGCAACGCCAAGTGTCGGCTCGATGTTCCATGTGGAATAAATAGAGTGCATCCGCTTGCTTTATGAATTGGATTGGTCGAGCGTTCAGTTGGGGTTGCGGAGCAGTTGGCGTTCCAACGACCATAATTAACCCATCGAGACTAGGAGAAGATCAGTGGGTCCATTACAGGGATTTCAAGTTATCGAGCTTGCCGGAATAGGTCCCGGTCCGTTCTGTGGAATGATGCTCTCGGACATGGGAGCCGACGTAATCCGCGTCGATCGGATTTCTGGATCCGGACGAGCACCTCGAGATGTGATGCAACGCAACCGCAAGTCGATAGCCGTCGATTTGAAGACCGACGAGGGAACGGAAATCGTGCTGCGGATGTGCGAGTCTTCGGATGCGCTGTTCGAAGGCTTTAGGCCCGGCGTTACGGAACGCCTAGGACTTGGACCAGACGACTGCATGGCCCGAAATGAACGGTTGGTGTACGGGCGCATGACCGGATGGGGTCAGGAGGGACCGCTCGCTCTTGCTGCCGGGCACGACATCAATTACATCGGTTTATCCGGTGCGCTTCACTGCATCGGAGAGCCGGGAGGGAAGCCTGTGCCGCCATTGAACTTGATCGGCGACTTCGGCGGAGGCGGCATGTTGCTCGCATTCGGCCTCGTCTGTGGAATGCTGGAGTCCCAGCGGTCTGGCAAGGGTCAAGTCGTTGATGCAGCCATGGTCGACGGTGCTGCCGCGCTCATGGCATCGTTCTTCGGCATGGCCGGTGGTGGATTTTTCGATGAACGGGGATCCAACCTACTCGATGGCGGAGCCCATTTCTACAACACCTACGAGACGAGCGATGGCAAGTACGTCTGCGTGGGTTCGATCGAACCTCAGTTCTACGAGCTTCTCTTAAAGCATGCCGAAATTGATGAGCCCGATTTCCTACGCCAGATGAGTCGTGATGATTGGCCCAGTCTACGAAGCAAACTCGCCGACATCTTCAAGACCAAGACGCGCGATGAATGGTGCAGCATCATGGAAGGAACGGATGTCTGTTTCGCGCCTGTGTTGTCGGTCTGGGAAGCCCCGCAACATCCGCACAACGTTGCTCGTGAAGCCTTTGTCGAGTTGGATGGCGTCACACAACCGGCCCCGGCGCCTCGGTTCAGTCGGACTGTTCCCAGTGTTCGTCACGGCGCAAGAGTTCCCAGTCAGGATGCCGACGAAGTACTGAGTTCCTTCGACTATCCGGCTGAGACCATTGCGGAGTTGAAATCGGCTGGTGTTGTTGGTTGACAGCAATGTCGTTAGATAGCTCAACGTGAGACTAGTGAAGTGCAAGGGAACTAAGTGAGCGCATATACAGAGGCGTATCAACGTTCCCTTCGCGATCCAGAATCCTTCTGGGCTGAGCAAGCACAGCAAATCGACTGGTATGAGCGTCCGCAGCAAGTCCTGAGCAAGGATGCCAACGGAGCTGACCGATGGTTTCAGGGCGGAAAGCTCAATACCGCTTGGCTTGCGCTGGACCGACACGTTGAAGCGGGTCGAGGAGATGAAATAGCTCTCATCTACGACTCGCCCGTAACTGAGACCATCAAGAGATTCAGTTTCGCCGAAACCACGCAGGAAGTTGCGTTGATCGCTGGTGCATTGCTTCGGTCAGGTGTTCAAAAAGGCGATCGGGTCGTGATCTACATGCCGATGATCCCTGAAACGGTCTTTGCCATGCTTGCCTGCGCACGCATCGGTGCCATTCACTCTGTCGTTTTCGGTGGTTTTGCAGCGCCGGAATTGGCGACGCGCATCGACGACGCTTCACCCAAGGTGGTGCTTACCGCGACCTGCGGAATCGAATTTCAGACAGTCATTCGCTACATGCCTTTAGTTGAACAAGCCCTTCAGCTGTCGACCCATGAACCTGATATGGTCGTGGTCTTGCAACGAGATGTGATGCCCGAGGATCTCGAATCCCAGCGGTATTCGGATTGGAATGAATGGGTGTCTGGCGCGATTGCGGCAGATCCAATTGCAGTAGATGCTTGGGATCCGCTTTACATTCTCTACACATCGGGGACGACCGGTAAGCCCAAAGGAGTGTTGCGCGATGCGGGCGGTCATGCCGTCGCCTTGAACTACAGCATGGACACGATCTACGGTTGTCAGGCCGGCGATGTGTTCTGGGCAGCCTCCGACGTCGGGTGGGTCGTCGGGCACTCCTACATCGTCTACGGGCCGCTTATCAAGGGATGCACTTCGATTCTCTACGAAGGGAAGCCGGTTCGCACTCCAGACGCCGGTGCTTTCTGGAGGGTTGTAGCGCAACATAAGGTGAAGACTCTGTTTGCCGCACCGACTGCGTTTCGTGCGATCAAGAAAGAAGACCCAGATTGCGACATGCTTCGTCAGTACGACCTCAGTTCATTGAAGTACCTCTTTCTCGCCGGTGAGAGAACGGATGCATCAACTTGGTACTGGCTACAGCAACACACCAAGGTACCGGTGATCGATCATTGGTGGCAGACGGAGACAGGCTGGGCAATTTGCGCCAACATGGTCGGCTACGGTCTGCACGACATGCGACCGGGATCGTTGACCTTTCCGGTTCCCGGCTACGACATCCGAATCGTTGACGACGAAGGGTCGGAGTTGCCAACCTCGCAGACAGGCAACGTCGTAGTCAAGCCTCCGCTGCCGCCCGGAAATCTGCCGACCGTATGGGGCGATCATTCGCGATTCGAGTCATCCTATTGGGAGCAGTTTCCGGGAATGTACGCAACTGGAGACGGAGGCTATCGCGATGAAGATGGCTATGTGTACATCATGGGTCGGACCGACGATGTCATTAATGTCGCTGGCCATCGGCTATCAACCGGAGAACTCGAGGAAACGCTGTCCGCGCACACTTCAATAGCCGAATGTGCCGTCATAGGAATTCAAGATGAACTGAAGGGGCAAGTGCCGATCGGACTGGCCGTTCTCAAGGATGGAGCAAATATCTCGCCATCGACGTTGGAGACCGAACTGATTGAAATGGTGCGAAAGCATGTTGGACCTTTTGCCAACTACAAGCGCACGTGCACAGTGAATAGGCTTCCGAAGACTCGGTCGGGCAAGATCCTCCGCCAGGTCATGCGCAAGATGATCGACGGCGAACCTTATTCGGTGCCATCCACCATCGATGATCCTGGGATCATCGATGAGGTACGGATAGAGCTGGTCAAATCCGGCCTCATGAGAGACTAGCTATTGTCAGGTGCAAGGTGGAGTTCCTGATCGACATTGGTTGTAACATTGACTGAGTCCGAGACCGGGAGAACCCGTACAACGTTTGAGCTTCGAGCTCGTTAAAGCTTTTGGGACCCGGTCTCGGATACCACAAGACTCGCCAAGAAATCCTTCCTGTCTCGCAACTCGATTGAGTCGACTAACTCGACCAGCACATTAGTCTGTCACTGTCGGTCTGATGGCTGCCTGCGGGGCATCGCAAGCGGATGAAGTCGACCAACTTGCTGGATCAACTCCAAGGGAAATTGCAGCAGACTAATGACATTACTCAGGGGGAGAGCGTTTCAGTTCGCGTCAGTGTTGCAGGTTAGCTTGAAGGTCCCCATACTGCAAAAGCGATGGACAAACAAGCTAATGCGATCCATGTCAACACAACGACCCAGAACGCAACGGGATGGGCTTTGCGAGAAACAGTTTGCACGAATGAACTCTCTCCAGTCACAATGTCCCAGGTTGCCCATGCCAGAAACAGTACTCCGAAGATCCAAGTCTGGTTCAGTAGAACAGCAGACCAGACAATCAATAGCGCGATCCACGTAGGTGCTAGATTGGCTGGTGGTGCATTGAGTTGTCGCATTTGTTTCACGATTTTTGCTCCAAGTGCACCGATGGCGGCTCGACATCGTTGATGCGCCAATTGAGATAGTGGCCGAAATCCATGACGACGCGCTCAATCGGAAGCAGTTGACCTGGTCGGAAATCTCCTTCCATTCCTCGCTGTACTCGTTCGCAGATTTCTTTGTCTTCGGAAACGAACGCAGTCAGTTGCTTGAATGCACCAGAAATTTGTTCTGATTCATACGTACTACCCGACCGAAAGGTACATCGGTGTGTGTCGATAGGATGAACGGCCAGCCAGAAGAAGTTCTCTTCGGTGAACACTCCGACAAACGCAGGTGGTAAGCTAATGAGAAGATAATCTGAGCCTCCCTTGACAGCATAACCAGTCGCGGAAGCACGAGCTGAGCCGGCTATGTAGTACGCACTTCTTGAAGGTGTGACCAGCTCGAGAGTGGATCGGTGAACCTTGAAGAGGTGATAACTCTCCATTGAATTGGTAGCAGCGATCTTCCAGTTGCATTCCCACACCTCATTGACTTCACGAGCGGAGCCCTGGTGCAACGTACCGAGGCCTTGTTCAGCAACGAATGGTTCGACAGCTGAGCAACGCCGTTTGAGCGTTTCGATTTCTGTATTGAGACTAACGAAGACTAGTCCGTGCCAGGATTCGACTCGGTAAACAGGGAGACCGTGGGAGTCCCTATCAATCGAACCTGGTGTCTCGAAGGGACATCCTATCAGCTTTCCAGAGTCATCGTAGGTCCATGCGTGGTAGGGGCACTGAATCCGTTTTCCATTGGTTGGTTCTTCAACGAGCAGCGTACCTCTGTGAGCGCACAGATTTGAGAGAGCAGTTAGTTCTCCCGATTGGTTGCGTAGCAACAGCACCGGCTGACGGCCAATGACAACAGGTAGCTGATCACCTGGATTGGGAAGTGCATCTTCCGTCGTCACGAAAACCCAGTCTTCGTGCCAGATGCGATCCATCTCGACGGTTAACCACGCTGGATCGCGATAAGAAACGGCTGGCAATGCACGAGTTGGATCGAAATCAATATGCTGTGATGTCACGATTGAGGTTTCTTGGTAGCAGTTCACGCCAATATGATACATAGATGTATCATATTTTGTCACATGGAGAGTCTGAATGTGAGTATTGGTCCTTGCAGTTCGGGATGAGTAAAGAGTCGCGACACAAGATTCGGCCGCGGACGCTCCAGGCAATTCTCGAGGCTGCCATTCGACTGCTCAATGCAAATTCTGGCACCACAATGACAGACATAGCGAAAGCCGCTGGTGTGGGAAGAGCGACGCTACATCGTCACTTCCAAACCAAGGACGATCTCATCCAGACTTTGAGTGCTCGATGCATGGAAGAGATGAACGCCGCCGTGCGGGCGACAGATTCAACAGACAAACCTGCAGTGGACAGGCTGCACGCCATGCTCAAGAGCACGATCCCTCTAGGTGATCGCTATGCGTTCCTAGCGATCGAACGGATGGAAGATGAACAGCTGCAAGCGGCCTATCAAGAACAGCTGTGTTGGACCACGGCACTGATCGAACAACTTAAGACTGAGCAAGCTATTGCCAAGGACGTGCCGACCTCATGGGCAGTCGCACAGGTGGATCAAATCATTTGGACCGCATGGACTGCTGTCTGGACTTCGGAACTTGCGATTGACGATGCGGCCGAGTTGGCACTTCGAACGTTATTGAAGGGCTTGTCCTAGAGTCTCAAACTGAGAGCGAATTCTCTTAAGACGGGTCTTCAGAGGCTGAAGCAATTCTTTTAGGCACCTCGGTCGATCCGCGTCAGGAATGTTGTTGATATTCCAAGGCACGACTACGGCTCCAGTGCGGATACTTCGCGAAGAGGTGGACCAGGGTTTGATCCACTCCAAAGAGGATCGAACAATAGAATCGAATTGCACAGACATAGTGCGCTGTCCATTGCCAAAGAAACCCAAGCCATGAACTCCGAACATGTAAAGCTACACAGAGACGGACCGGTTTGCACGCTGATCCTGTCCAATCCACCACGCCACACCATCAATGCAAGGGGATCCCAAGATCTCTTCGAGCATTTGGTCGAACTATCGACGGATAGAGAAGTTCGAGTCGTCGTATTGACAGGCGGTTCGGACGACATATTCGTCAGGCATTACGAAGTCGGAGAACTCGCGGACGCTTCGGAACGGCTGGTTGATCGCAAACCGCCTCAGCGACCAGCACCAAGAAATCAGAACAAGCAAGAGCGTCGAAGGGAAGGTGGGCTTCGAGGTGCAATGACCCAATTGGAGTCCATGGATCAGATCACCATCGCCGCCATCAACGGCATGGCGCATGGCGGAGGGCTCGAACTAGCGTTGGCTTGCGACTTTCGTCTAGCTCGAAGCGGCGAGTTCACACTTGGACTACCCGAAACTGGCGTGGGCATTCTTCCCGGTGGCGGAGGAACCCAGCGACTAGCGCGGATCATTGGTGTAGCCCGAGCCTTGGATTTGATTCTTCATGGGTCGACCTTTAGCCCCGAAAACGCACTTGCAATGGGAATTGTCAGTCGCGTGTTACCCAACCCACTAGATGAGTATCGGCAAGCAGTTTCCGAATTCGCTCGCAACCTCGCAAACCGAGCCCCCAAAGCACTTGCCAACTCGAAACGTGCAATACGAGAGGGCATCGAAATGTCACTTTCTGATGGATTGAGGCGGGAAGCCGAACTGTTTGCAGAACTGATGGCGACCAATGACGCTCGTAGGGCATTGAGGGCGGTTACAACGGGTGAGAGGATTGGTCCATTCTCAGGCGAGTGAAGATTGACCTGTGACTGGAGGTCTGAATCACATGTCGTTGTTGTCAGGAGTCAAATTCACTGCTCATCATTTCGATCACACTCTTGGGGGCTTTCAGTTCAATTTCGCCTCGACGATATCGATATTCCACCTGACCACTAGCTAGTGCTCGTTCCCCAACGATTACTCGATGAGGGATACCGATCAGGTCAGCGTCAGCAAACTTCACCCCCGGTCGCTCCGATCGATCGTCATATAGCACGTCCACGCCAGCGTCAAGCATCTGGTTGTACATGCTCTCCGCTTCGGAATGAACCTTGTCGGACTTCTCAGCGTTCAGCGAGATGAGATGAACTGTGGCAGGTGCAGCTGCCGTCGGCCAAGTAATCCCAACATCATCGTGACACTGTTCGACGATTGCCGCCGCAAGGCGTGTGATCCCGATTCCATAGCAACCCATGTGGGGATAAACGACGTACCCGTTTGGATCTTGGATCGAAGCGCCCATGGATTCCGAATACTTGGTGCCGAGTTGAAAGATGTGTCCTACTTCAATGCCTCGCATCATGCTCAGAGGCCCGCTACCATCGGGTGCTGGGTCGCCTTCTTGAACGGTTCGAATGTCGACAATGTCGGTACATTCGGCATCGCGCCCCCAATTTACGCCCGTGAAGTGGTGTCCATCTTGGTTGGCTCCACAAGTGAAATCCGAAACAAACGATGCGGCAAGGTCCGCGTAGACGGGAATCGTCAACCCCACAGGTCCGATCGAGCCAGTATTGACTCCGATCGCATCGCTAATTTCAGCTTCTGTGGCAAATTGCAGCGGACTCAACACTTTTGGAAGTCGTTGAGCTTTCAATTCGTTGAGTTGATGGTCGCCGCGGAGAACGAGGGCGACAAGTCCCTTCTCGCCGCGAACGAGTAGAGTCTTCAAAGTTCTGCTGGGCGGAATAGTGAAGAATCTCGACAGTGACTCAATAGAGTCAACTTGAGGTGTAGCAACGAGCCTGCACGCCTCTCGAGGGTCTGCTCTGGGACCTTCGGCTACCGCTTCAGCTCGCTCCACATTGGCTGCATAGGACGTGTTGGGACTGTACACCAGGGTGTCTTCCCCAGTTTGGGCAAGCACGTGAAATTCGTGACTGTCGCCGTCGCCAATATTGCCTGGATCAGCTTCTACGGCTCGAAAATCCAGCTCCAGCCGAGTGAGAATCGCCGAGTAGGCATCGAACATGTGCTGGTAGGTTTCATCAAACGTCTCGGCATCGAGGTGGAAGGAGTAGGCATCCTTCATGATGAACTCACGGGAGCGCAAAACGCCGAAACGTGGTCGTATTTCGTCGCGAAACTTGGTGTTGATTTGGAAGAGATTGCACGGAAGTTGCCGATAGCTCGAAACATTGCTGCGGAACAGTTCCGTGATCACTTCCTCGTGTGTGGGACTCAGGCAATAGTCCGTCTCGTGGCGATCCTTCAATCGGAGCAACTCGGGCCCCATCGCTTCCCATCGTTGCGATTCCCTCCAGAGGTCGGCGGGTTGTACGAACGGCATCAAGATCTCGCAAGCCCCCCGTTTGGTGAGTTCCTCGCGAACGATCTGCTCGATTTTTTGCAAGACCTTCACACCCAATGGCAGCCAGGTAAACAATCCAGAGCCGAGTTGGCGTATCAACCCGGCTCGTAGCAGCAAGATGTGACTGGGAATTTCCGCTTGCGCAGGTACGTCGCGCATGGTCGGAATCAACGATTGGCTAAATCGCATGGTGGTCTCGGTCGTTCACGAGTGTCGCCGGCAATCCGGCCTTAAGTTGCGGGAATTCTACGAACAACGAGGGGTGAATGCAGTCTATGTACAGTGTGGTGTGGAAGGTCGTTCATCAAGGAGCTATTGCCATGAGAATGCTAGTCGGAGACTTAACTGAATTGATTCTTGTGTTCTCTAGTGGGTCTTGGTTGAAAACAGCAGGGTGATCCCCATACTGTATTTGTGCGTCGGAGAACCTCTGAGATCGGTTCGCCCATTTGGTGAAAATTAACGGGCGATCCTTGGGAACTCCTTTCTATAATGTCGCACCACGCCTAGCCGCCTGTGGAGTCAGCCTTTTTGCCCATCTACGAGTATCAGTGCCGCGATTGCGGCCACGACTTCGAGACAATCCAGAAGATGAGCGAACCACCGCTCGTCGATTGTCCGGTGTGCGAAAAGCCCAAACTCAAGAAGCTGGTTTCCGCAGTTGCCTTTCGTTTGAAAGGGAGCGGTTGGTACGAAACGGACTTCAAAACCGACCGAAAGCGCAATGTCGCAGACGGTGTTGAAAGCGACGCGCAAGCGTCCAAAGAAAGCGAAAAGGGCGACAAAGCCGAGAGCAGCGATGGATCAAGCAAATCGGCAGACTCCAGTGTCAGCAAAGACAGCGACAAATCTACTTCGACTGCAGCGAGTGCTGCAGACGCCTGAAGGCACACGTCTCTACAGTCAAGTCTCAGTGGTGTGCTGATGAGCAGCACATTGCGTTCGCACTATTGTGGCGACCTCCGCGCTTCAGACATCGATTCTGAAGTCTCAGTCTGTGGTTGGGTCCAGAGCCGAAGAGACCATGGTGGGGTCATATTTCTCGATGTCCGCGACTATCGAGGGATCGTTCAATTGGTCTACGACCCCGACAATGCGGAAGCATTCGAACTTGCCGATCAACTTCGAAGCGAATTTGTGATTCGAGCAACGGGACGAGTCCGTCATCGAGGCGAGGACAAAGTCAATCCCAAGTTGCCCACCGGAGAAGTCGAGATTCTGGGCAAGAACCTGGAAGTCTTGAACAGATCCCGGTCGCTTCCCTTCACGCTGGACGAGTACTCGAGCGCGGGCGAAGACATCAGGCTGCGATATCGCTATATGGATCTGCGTCGCCCGGAAATGCAGCAACGTCTTCGAATGCGTGCGGCTCTTGCTAGCGATACCAGAAGATTTCTCGAGGAAGAGGGCTTTGTCGAAATCGAAACGCCGACTATGACCAAGTCGACCCCCGAAGGAGCCCGAGACTATCTCGTTCCGAGTCGCACTCAGCCCGGACGATTCTTTGCGCTTCCACAATCTCCGCAATTGTTCAAGCAGATGCTCATGATGTCGGGATTTGATCGCTACTTCCAGATTGCTCGTTGCTATCGCGACGAGGATCTGAGGAAGGATCGACAGCCCGAGTTCACGCAAATTGACCTCGAGGCTTCATTTGTAGATGAAGCGGACATCATGGCGTTGACCGAACGCTTGCTCAAGACTCTGTTTGAGCGGAATCTCGGCATCACAATGGACGAATTCCCGGTCTTGACGTATGAAGAGTCGCTGGCGAGGTTTGGCACGGACAAGCCAGACCTTCGCAACCCGCTGGAACTGGTCGGCATCGATCAACTGGTGGCTGACTGCGGATTCAAGGTTTTCTCGGATCCTGCTTCCGATCCCAGTTGCCGAGTCGCTGCACTGCGCGCCCCTGGAGGTGCCGATCTCCTGACTCGCCGACAAATCGACGAACTCGTCGAGTTCGCGATGGACCATGGGGCAGCGGGACTCGCCTACATCAAAGTCAATTCGCTTGACGCTGGTCGCGATGGCTTGCAGTCTTCGATCTTGAAGTTCCTAGACGATACGACTGTGACAAACATCTTGGAACGATGCAAGTGCGAAGATGGGGACATCTTGTTCATCGGTGCGGGCCAAATCGAAACCGCCAATGAATTCATGGATGCTCTGCGCAATCGTGTTGCTGGCGATTTCGATTTAATCGAAGAGGGCTTTCGCGCTTGCTGGATTGTTGATTGGCCGATGTTCGAAATGGACGGCTCTGGGCAGTTCGCACCGGCACATCATCCCTTTACAAGGCCCAATTGTTCTGTGGAAGACTTCATGCAAGCTCCCCATGAATCCAAAGCCCATGCCTACGACGTCGTGCTGAATGGCTACGAACTCGGCGGAGGTTCGTTGCGAATTCACGACGTGCAAATGCAGTCTGCTGTGTTCGAGGCTTTAGGCGTACGTCAGGAAGCCGGTATCAAATTTGGGTTTCTAATGGATGCTTTGGAATTGGGATGCCCGCCGCACGGCGGGATCGCTCTCGGACTGGATCGACTGGCGATGCTGTTCACGGGATCCGACTCGATTCGAGACGTGATTGCGTTCCCCAAGACTCAAGCGGCCGTGTGCCCATTGACATCGGCGCCGGGTGAAGTGGATGTTGGTCAGTTGCGAGAGTTGCAACTTGACGTGCGGAGGCAAGGCTAATGGCCGGACATTCCAAGTGGGCGAACATCAAGCACCGCAAGGCACGCCAAGACGCCAAACGGGCGAAGATTTGGACCAAGGTGATACGCGAGCTCACGGTCGCCGCACGCCTCGGAGGAGCAAGTCCATCTGACAATCCTCGTCTTCGTGCCGCCATGGACAACGCCTTGTCGGTCAACATGCCTCGCGACACCATGGATCGTGCTATTGCCAGAGGGGCAGGGAGTTCCGAAGATGGTGCCTTGGAAGAAATCGTTTACGAAGGCTACGGCTCGGGAGGCATTGCCATTCTCGTCGAGACCATGACCGACAATCGAAATCGAACCGTTGCCGCCATACGACATGCGTTTTCCAAGTATGGGGGCTCGCTCGGGACCTCTGGCTCTGTGGCGTATTTGTTCAACCGTCGTGGGATTTTGCAGTTTGAACCGGGCGCCGACGAAGAACAGGTAATGGAAATCGCTTTGGACGCCGGAGCTGACGACGTTGAAGTCGACGAAGATGGTAATACCTTGGTATTCACGTCCTTTGAAGCGTATGGAAGTGTTCTCGATTCATTTGAAGCATCTTCACTCTCTCCTGCAGCATCCGAAATGACCATGTGGCCTTCCACCACAACTGAGTGTGACTCCGGTTTGGCGGAGAAAACGCTAAATCTCATTGAAGCTCTCGAAGACTTGGACGATGTCCAGAACGTGTTTTCGAACGCATCCATGACCTCGATCGAAGAAACGTAGTGTCTACTGTCCTAGGAGTCGATCCTGGCTCGCGAGTAACCGGCTACGGAGTTGTTGACCGATCCGATGCTGGTCTGCAGTATGTGGCGTCGGGGTGCATCAGAACCGAGGGAAAAGACTTCCCCAGCCGTCTCAAGGAAATCTACGACGGGCTGGAGTTAGTTGTTGAGGAGTATCCGGTCGACGAGTGTGCGTTCGAAGACGTATTCGTGGCACACAATCCGCAATCTGCCCTAAAGCTCGGACATGCTCGAGGAGCCGCAATGACTGCTGTTCTTGAACATGATCTGAAGATAAGCGAATACGCGGCGAGGGTCGTCAAGCAGACGGTGGCGGGTTCCGGCCGGGCCACCAAGGACCAAGTTTGCTACATGGTCAAGAGTCTTCTCCACTTGGACGGTGAACTGAGCTCCGATGCGTCGGACGCTCTCGCCGTCGCCATTTGTCACATCTTTCACACAAACGCACATGATTGGAAGACTCGTAGGTAACCTCGCAGAACGCGACGATGCGAGTGCATTGATCGACGTCGATGGTGTAGGTTATGAAGTGGAAGCGCCGGATGGAACATTCGACGAAGTAGACATCGGCGAGCAGTGCATTTTGTATACGCATCACGTCGTCCACCAGGAAGGGAACTCGCTATATGCTTTTCCAAACAAAACGATGCGTGACTTCTTCCGGGAACTGATCAAGATTGCCGGCATCGGACCCAAGAGTGGAGTTGCAATACTGGCGACGCTATCGGTTTCGGAGTTGATTAGAGTCGTCGGCGAACGGGACTCCAAGTCTCTTATGCGGGTCAAAGGAGTAGGCAAGCGCACGGCAGAACGCATTGTGATCGACTTGGAAGATCGAGTTGCAAAGATTCCCTTTCAGCTGGCACATGCAACAGGGGATTCCAGTTCCATCCAGAGCGACGCAGAGTCCGCTCTGATCAGTCTCGGTTATCGGCAATCCGAAGCACGACAGGTGATTCAATCAGTGTGGCAACACGGCATGCAGCTCGAAGAGCTGATTCGAAAGGCGTTGCAGCAATCGCGGTAATCCATGAGCATCACCCCGGATAAAGTCAAAGTGCTCGCCCCGGTTGCGATCCGGGACGATGTGAGTTTTGACAAGCAGTTGCGCCCAGCCACGCTGGACGAGTTTGTCGGCCAGACCAAGCTTAAAGAACAACTGCAGATATCCATTTCTGCAGCCAAAGGACGCAAGGAGACGCTGGCGCACACACTGCTCTATGGACCTCCGGGTCTTGGCAAGACGACTCTTGCCTACATCGTCGGCAAAGCCATGAACGCTCCGGTCCGTGTGACCTCGGGACCGGTACTTGAACGCGCAGGAGACATGGCGGCTGAATTGACGAACATTCAACGGGCAGGCATTCTTTTTGTCGACGAGTGCCACCGCTTGCCTCCTCCGGTCGAGGAGCTTCTCTACCCCGCGATGGAAGACTTCAAACTTGACATTCTTCTTGGAGATGGACCAGCGGCTCGATCAGTCCGCATGGACCTCCCTCCGTTCACGTTTGTGGGAGCTACAACACGAATCGGACTGTTGACGACACCACTTTATGACCGTTTCGACCACGTAATGCGTCTGGATTACTACAGCGACGATGAACTTGCAGAGATCATTGATCGATCTGCAAAGCGCTTGGAGATTCAAATTGACGAAGGCGGCGCGTTGGAAATAGCGAAGCGATCACGTTCGACTCCTCGGGTTGCCAACCGATTGTTGCGATTGGTTCGCGACTTTGCACAAGTTCGGGCACAGGGTGCTATAACCGAAGAAATCGCAGATCAAGCGCTGACGTTGTGGGACGTGGATACACGAGGCCTAAACGGGTTGGACGCTACTTTCCTGCTGACCATCATTCGACATCATGGAGGCGGACCCGTTGGAATTGAGACGCTATCGGCGGCCATCGGGGAAGATAGTGGCACGCTGGAGGAAGTCGTCGAACCTTTCTTGATACAAAAGGGATTCCTCATGCGCACCCCACGAGGTCGAGTAGCCACATCGAATGCGTGGCGACATCTCGGATTGAAGCGAGGCACGGCCAATGAAACAGAACTCGACTTGGAACTGGATGAGTAACGAAAATGAATGATCCGATGTCCTATTACTCGCTAATCTTCGGTGCGTCATGGCCCGTCTTGACGATCATCATTTTGCTGGTGGTTGTGTCGGTCGCGTCATGGACGATGATCATTCAGCGATACATCGCTCTTTCCAATGCGCGAAGAGAACTGCTGGATTTCGAGGACGAGTTTTGGAGCGGCAAGGACTTGCGACAGTTCTACTCCGAACTGACGGAAGCGGAGTCACAGTCCGGGATCGAAAAGATCTTCATCGCTGGATTTCGAGAGTTCGAAAGAATCGTGGAAGATGGCAATGTGGATCCCGATGCCGTTCTCTCATCCGTTACCCGCGCAACAAGAGTCGAAGTTTCGAGAGAAGAGGAGAGGTTGGAAACTCATCTCGGTTTCTTGGCTTCGGTTGGATCTGTCAGTCCCTATGTCGGATTGTTGGGAACTGTAGTAGGACTGATCAACGTGTTTCGGGAAATTGCAACTGCGAGTCAGGCAACCCATGCCTCGCTTGCACCGGGCATCGCTGAAGTTCTTGTGGTCACTGCCATGGGGTTGTTCGCGGCCATTCCAGCTGTTGTCGCGTTCAATCGCTATTCGGCCAGAGTCGAGACCTTGAGCAAGCGCTACGAGGGTTTCGTAGACGAGCTGGTATCCATTCTCGTCCGAGCCGCACGAGCCGAGGTGAAGTAAATGGCAGAACGCCGGCGACCAATGTCACAGATCAATGTGGTGCCATTGATCGACGTGATGCTGGTCCTTTTGGTGATTTCGATGGTTGCGGTTCCCATGTTGATCCAGGGAATCGACGTTGATTTGCCGCAAAAGCCTTCCGAGGTTTTGGAAGGAAGCGAAGATGATCCACTTGTTGTGACCATCAGCGACAAGGGATTGATCTACGTCAATATTGGAGTTTCCGATATCTTTGACGAAGACGAATATGTTTCGATTGACGAACTGAGGGAGCGGACCTCCAAGGTGTTCGCTGTGCGTCCAGAAGTTCCAGTTTTTCTTCGAGCCGACAAGTCTCTCGTCTACGGCCAGGTCATCGATGTCATGCACGCCCTGGAACAGGCCGGAGCGAAGCAAGTCGGTCTAACTACGGAGCCACCGGGATCTTAAAGATGACGAACTGGTTGCAACGGTACTCGGTGCCGGTCGTTTTGGCTGTGCTTCTCCACGCTTTTTTTGCGGTTTCACCAGCCGCATTCGGGTTTGGTACAACCAGCAAGGAAAACGAGTTCATCTTCGAACCCAATGCGGTATCCGCCTCGCTGGTGATTTTGGAGCGAGTGCAGACAGCAAGTGAGGTTGTTCCTCCCGTACCGGATGTCTCCGGACCGGTTGTGCCCATCGCCATGCCGGAGCCTGCGGACGATCCGGTGGATACGGAAGTCGAGCCGGTGCAGACCGAAGAGGATCTCGAAGCATTGAAACAGTTGCGTCTCCAGGAATTGCGAGATTCGATTTTTGACAACGAATTGCGCCGCGAAGGCGACGAGTTGGCAGCACAAGACATGGAAGACGAAGGAACTACCTACGTCAATGCAATCTATTCGGCCGTTGTCGTAAAGTGGACCCGTCCGCCCAGTGCAACCCGCACGATGGAAGCAGTTGTGAAGGTGGAACTATTTCCAAATGGAGAATTGAACTCGGCTAGTCTGGTGAAGTCGAGCGGAAATGACGCGTTTGATCGATCGACGCTTGCGGCAGTGAAGTCCGTGGAGCGATTTTCCGGTTCCAGAAAATTCTCAACTCTTTGAGAAACGATTTCGATCATTCACGCTTAGGTTCAAGGGAGAGGACTTGCTGAGATGAAAAAACTTCTGGGATTGTTGGTGCTCGTTGCAGTCGTGTACGCAGACGGGTTTGAGATCGTCATTGATCGAGGAAATGATCAGGTCAGCATGATTGCGGTTGTTCCCTTCAAAACTCCCGCCGGGGTAGAAGACCTGACGCCGATCGTTGAGTTCGACATGGCACGCAGTGGTCAGTTTGCGCCGATGGATGCGGAGAACATGCTCTCCTTTCCGGCAACGCCCGAAGAAGTCAATTTCCGCGACTGGAAGGTGCAGGGTGCTCAGTACGTCTTGATTGGGGACGTCCAATCGAACGATGCCTCGAACTTGTCGGTTACCTTCCACGTGTTCGATGTGGCTTTGGAACGACGGATTCACGGTGGAATCATTTCCGGAACTCGGAACCAGCATCGCGAAATAGCTCACCGAGTAGCCGATGAGGCGTTCGAGGCCATCACACAGGTTCCTGGTGCGTTCTCCACCAAGATCATGTACGTGCTGGTACAAGGAAGAGGAACGGAGTTTCCTTCGTATCGACTTCAGATTTCAGACTCCGACGGGGCGAACGTTCGCACAGTCTTGGAGTCCGCATTGCCGATCATGTCGCCTGTTTGGGCTCCCGACGGCAAGAGCGTTTGCTACGTCTCGTTCGAGACAGGTCGGTCGACGGTGATACTGCATGAACTGGCAACTGGGAACCGGCAGACGATAGCTGCCTTCGAAGGCACGAATAGCGCGCCGACATTCTCGCCGGATGGGAATTTCTTAGCCCTTACGCTGTCGAGAGACGGCAATCCGGAAATCTACACCGTGCGTCTTCGGGATCTTAGATTTCGTCGCATAACCAGCCACCGTGGAATCGATACCGAGCCTATCTGGTCCACTGATGGATCATCGATTTTGTTTACGTCCAATCGCAGTGGAGACCCACAGTTGTATCTGGTCAAATTGAACAGCTTGTCGCCTCAACGATTGACTTTTGAAGGAGACTACAACGCTCGCGCCCGTGTCTTGCCGGGAGGTAGCCACATGCTCTACGTCCATCGCTCGGCTGATGGCTACCACATCGTATGGCAGTCAATTGGTTCAGAAGGGGACTTGCGAGTCCTCACGAGCAATGTGTTGGATGAATCTCCTTCCATCGCTCCCAACGGCATGCTGGTCGTGTTCGCAACGCGAGAACGGAATCGCGGAATTCTCGGCATCGTATCCGTCGACGGGCAAGTCGCGTTGAAGCTTCCCTCCGAAGAAGGCGATGTGCAAGAACCGGCATGGTCACCGTTCATGTCAACGACTCTCACGATGCGTGACATCTGAACCTGCTAACATATCGCAAATGAACCAGACCTTCAGTCTTGAGTTCCCTTTGGGTTGGAAACGCTTTGACATTGCAACGCCGAAAATGGCTTATGTCTGGGGTATCCGTAATTCCTATAATTTCGGACATGCGTGTAGTTCTCTGCGGAGAACTGCAATTACAATGTTCGATTCACTCCAATAGGTGTTGTTGGGAGAAATAGATGACATTCACCAGCTTTCGCAATGGCCTTCTACTAATCTTCGTATTAGTGTTCATGTCGGCCTGTGCCCTTTTGCCCTGCGAGTCGCCAGCACCACCTCCGGAGCCTGAACCTGAACCGGTTGAGCCCGTAGTGGCACCGCCGCCGCCGCCACCGCCACCTCCACCTCCACCCGATCCTGATTTTGTCAAAGGAGAGGATCAGCAAGGACGCCCCACGCTCTTTGTCGTGGATGAAGACGGAAACAAGATTCCACACAGTTTCTTGTTCGATTTTGACGAGTCCGATCTGGCGTCAGCAGACTTTAGCTGGCTCAATCGGCACGCTGAGATCTTGGTAAACAACCGAGAGCGATCCGTTACGATCGAAGGACACTGTGACGAGCGGGGTACCCGTGAGTACAACCTGGCTCTCGGCGAACGCCGTGCTCAAGCCGTAGCAGACTACTTGAGAAGTGCGGGTGTGCGAGCTTCGCAAATTAACACAGTTTCGTTCGGAGAAGAAAGCCCGGTCGACGCGGCCAGCACCGAAGAAGCGTGGGCGAAGAACCGACGCGCTGTTATCCGTCTCGAGTGAGGGTAGCGGCTAATACTGTTGCACATCCGAGAATTCGAACAGAATCGTGACTTGACGGTTTCATCTGGGTGCATTTGGCAAACTAGACTTGCAGGTGGGTTGATGATTCTTGCTGCTGTGTCGGTAATGGCGCAGCAGCAAGATCCCGAGATCCCGTCTTCATCAGAAACTGCATCGACTGATGCGGCTCGCACCGTTGAAGACGATTCGGTCTCGGCGGTGTTTTCGCTGGACGACGAGGCATCTTCCCCTCCATCCAGCGACAATTTGCAGCTGGGAGACCTGTTCCAGAAACTCAATGCAATGGAACGTGAGATTTCCCACGTATTGGGACGTATCGAGGAACTCGAGCATCAGGTTCAATTGCTGCGACACGAGAATCGGGACCGCTACATAGAGTTAGATGATCGCCTGCGTGAAGTATCGGGCCAAGCCCCCACTTCTCCGACTGCCATCGGAACGGCATCCCCTGGCACTGAAGCAGGAATGTATCGCACCGCCTTTGAGTTGGTCGAAGATCAACAGTACGAAGAGGCGATTAGTCAGTTCGAGTCGATGATCGAACAATATCCGAATGGCAAACTCCTACCGGAAGCCTTCTATTGGCTGGGTGAACTTCATGCCAAGCTGGATCCGCCACAGCTTGAGGAAGCACGCCAAAACCTAGTGCAGCTAGTTCGTTTGTTTCCAAATCATTCCAAAACTCCCGAAGGCACGTTCAAGTTGGGAACGATCTACCACCAGCTGGAGGACTTGCCGAAAGCGTTGGAATATCTTGATCGGGTAACGAAAGACTACCCTGACAGTTCGGTTGCACGCCTAGCCGAAGAATACGCCTCAAACATTCGATAGCTCAGCGTTTGTGGCAGAGTGAAGTCGCTTCACCCAATTGAGCGACATTTAGAGTGCGGTTGTAGAGTAGAAAAGTGGTGGGTCGTCTGGGGCTCGAACCCAGGACGCGCGGGTTAAAAGCCCGGTGCTCTACCAGCTGAGCTAACGACCCATGGAATGTCTTATTTTAGGCACGCAACGTTGTCACGAGAATCTACGACTGCGACGAGCCGATAAAGTTTCCAAGACCCTCCACCGGTGTCACTCGACTACCTTGCTAGTCAATACGCTTGGTCGAAGATCCACTGACTCTGATTGACGCTCGTAGAATCGTCTTCCAATGCAATTGCTTCGAGAAAACCTGTGGCTTTGACAACATTGAGCCGTTCGATTGCTGGGCGTGTAGCGGTGATCACCGGTGCGGCAAGCGGAATGGGAGCCGCTACTGCGGAGCTGTTTGCCGAACAAGGGGCAAAGGTGGCGGCAACCGATCTTGAATCTTCCGATTTGGATTCGGTGGTGCAACGAATTGTTGACGAGGGACACAGCGCTCATGCTTGGACGTTGGACGTTCGAGAACGCGAGGCAATACAGGCGACCGTCGACGAGATCGCCGAACACTTCGGAGGCATCGACATCATTGTCAACAACGCGGGCGTTGGAGTCGGTGGCCCGATCGATGAGGAAGACTATGAAGAACGTTGGTCTCTCGCGTTGGAAGTGATGCTTTCGGCCCATGTACGTATCGTTCGTGCTGCACTACCCCACTTACGCAACTCCAATTCGCCTCGAGTTGTCAACATCGCATCTACGGAAGGTCTTGGAGCGACCAAGTTCTCGTCAGCCTATGTTTCGGCGAAGACGGGAGTAATCGGCCTTACTCGAGCTTTGGCTGTGGAATTGGGAACCGAAGGGATCACGGTGAACTGTATCTGTCCCGGCCCCATTCGAACGGGAATGACCGCCAACATTCCAGAAGAGTCCAAGCGTGAATACGCGCGACGACGAATTGCGCTCAAACGATATGCAGTACCGGAAGAGGTTGCCCATATGACGCTAAGCCTCGTCTTGCCAGCCGCGTCTTTCGTAACCGGTGTTGCTTTGCCCGTCGACGGTGGTCTGACAATCAAGAACGCTTAAATCGGGTATGGCAAAGAGCGCGCTTACGCGGGCTGAGTAGCAACTCATTGGCACGGCCGCGCACGCCAAACGGCCAAACCCTTAACATTCGCACATCTCCAGGACGGAGAACTATCTGGCCACACGCGACATCCTTCAATCTCTGCGCACTACGGATTTCCGTCGTCTGTGGTTAGGCACCCTTTCATCGTCGTTCGCGATGAACATGCAACAGGTAGCTCGTGGATGGTTCGTCTATGAGCTGACCGAGTCTGCGCTCCACCTTGCTCTCGTGCTGGTTTCCTTCACGTTGCCACAGGTATTGCTGTCTCTGTTGGGAGGGGTGGTCGCCGACAGGTTCTCCAAGCGCAGAATCATCATCGTGGCGCAATTCCTAAACGGAATTGCAGCATTGGCGATGGGCGTCTTGGTGCTGACTGGAATCGCCGACTTCGTCCACTTCATTGCCTTTGGTGTATTAAGCGGATCCATCTTGGCACTGTCGTTCCCTTCGCGACACGCCATCGTTCCGGCGCTCGTACCAGAAAGGCTTGTGTTTTCTGCGATCGCGCTAAATTCGACCGCGATGAACACTGCGCGAGTCTGTGCCCCCGCAGTCGCGGGACTGTTGATTGCTTGGATCGCAGGAGGAGATACGACGAGCAATCTTGCAGTCGGTATCGTCTACTTCGTAATTGCGGGCCTCTACATCGGTGCATCAACGATTTCAATGTTCATCTCGGCAGCGGGAAGCGTACAGTCCAAGCGACGAGTGCGCATCAAGGAAGACATGTTGGAGGCATTGCGCTTCGTCCGACGTCATCCATCCGTTTGGGCCTTGGTATGGCTGGCCATCGTTCCCTTCATGTTTGGCCACTCCGTCAACACATTCTTGCCAGCGTTCAATGAAGTAGTACTTCAGGGAGGGGCGGACAACCTGGGAATATTGCTGTCCTTTCTCGGGGTTGGAGCGATTTTCGGTTCATTGACTCTGGCAGCCCTGAGTCATTTGCGACGCAAGGGAGCAGTTCTTATTGGACTCTTGATTGCATGGGGAGTCGCGATTTTGGCGTTTGGATTCGTTTCCAGCAACGCATACGCATTTGCGCTGATCACACTGATCGGTTGGCTGTCGAGTTCCAGTATGGCCATGAATCGAGCGCTCACTCAAATGCACACCAACACGCGATTACTCGGTCGCGTAATGAGCATTGACATGATGGCGCATGGCATGATGCCGCTTAGCGTTGTACCAATCGGCATTCTTGCCGACACGGTGGGAACTGCCCCTGCCTTATCCGCGAGCGGTTTTATGCTCGTTGCAATCATCATTGGGATGCTGTACTTCTCGCCTACGGTTCGACATCTGACCAAGCCGCGCTGACACGCGGATCGATATCGCTTCCCTATACTTCCTGCACTTTTCTTGACGGCAAACTCCTATGTCCATGCGCATTGGGCTAGTCTCGGATACCCACATCCCTGAAGCCACTGAGGTTCTCTGGCCTCAGGTATTCGAAGCTTTTAAGGGAGTCGACTGCATTTTTCACGGCGGCGATGTCCACGACCTATCGCTCTTGGACGAGTTCGAGAAGGTCGCACCAATCTACTGTGCACGAGGCAACGGAGAGGATGGTTCAGGCGGTCGCCCCGTCCAGCCGGAAGACGATAGGGTCAAGTATGTCTGGCTACATGAGTTCGAACGATTGCGGATTGGATTGACGCATTACATTCCCGTCGATCAGTCAACTCCAGACGACTATTCGTTGCAACCTTGGATTGATCGCTACTTCGACGGTGATTCTCCCGACGTGATTGTGTTTGGCGACACTCACGTCGAAGTGGTGCGTGAGATTGGAGGAGTGTTGTGCGTGAATCCCGGTTCGCCAACGTATCCGCACAACTACGACACGCAGTATGGAACCCTTGGGTTTCTGGAGCTTGAAGACGGGCGAGCCAGCGCGTCGGTGTGGTTGGTCACTGACGAAGGGATCGAACCCTTCGACTGGGATGCGATACCACCCTGGAAGCAACGCTGAGAGCACACCAAGAAGGAAGCTCTGCAAGCTAGCAGCATTACGCTCAACACGTGCTCGGAATTTCTGTACGCCGGGCTCAAGGACCACTTGAACTCGAGGAGGAGACAGGAACTTGAAAACGCTACTTACATCAACCGTAATTCTCGTTGCTTGCATGGTTCAGGGGCATGTAGTCGATGATTTGGTCGACATTGCTGTATTGGAAGACGACTCGTTTGAGCCAGTCGACGAATATCACAAGCACACGATTCTGGGATTCGAGGTGTTCGTTTCTTCTCGAAGCATGAATTCCAGCCCTGAACAAACAGAGCTTGCCCTCTGGCTTGCCCGTAGTCAGATTGCGTACGTCGACAGGACTCTTCCCAAGCACTCCGTGGACAAGCTCCGCAGCGTCAAGATTTTCCTTAACGACGAGGGAGCGGACTTGGAAGATTCGGCCGTTTGCAAGTGGGCTTGCTACGTTTCCAGCCCACAGGGTGAGGGGTACGAACTTACGAGGTTCCACAAAGGTGTGATCATTCGTGACTTGGAGTGGTATGCGGAGAGGTCAGCATGGGCACAACCAGGCTTGATGATTCATGAACTTGCCCACGCACTTCACGATCTGTTTATCGAAGACGGATTTGCCAATGAGGACATTGAAGACGCATACGTTGACGCTAGGGAATCGGGCATGTATGACGAAGTTGCTCATATCTGGGGCGATGAGATTTTGGGTCCAGGCGGGACTACGCTACCTAACCCAGCCCACAATACCAAGGCTTATGCAATGACAAACGCTAGGGAGTTCTTCGCGGAGTTATCGGAAGCAATCTGGCTTCGGAACGACTATTGGCCGTTTCAGTACTACGACCTGTTCACAGAAGACAAGGAATCGTTTGACGTCATTTTCAAAAGTTGGTGGTGAGTAACACCAACTCCATTGCGAGATTGCCTGTTCAAAGCGTCTGACGAAGTGACGCTGAACTTCATCCCTCCTGCTACTTGGATATTTCCCGAGCAACTGTGACTCTTGCCTTAGTCCAATTTGATCGGGCTAGATTGACTCCTGACAGTCGGACCCTTGGTGTTCCGAATGTCGCGTTGTCACTAACGCATGGACATCATAGGATTGATGGCAGGCCAGTCTTCCTTCGTCGCCAAGACAGCTTCGCCAACCTCTTCCACATCCCACGGTCCCGAGGCTTCGTCCTTGCGCGCAAGCGGTTGGAGATTCCAACTCAGCAGCGACACTCGATTTCCCGCCACAACCCAAGTTCGACCGGTAACTTCCTTGGCATCGTCAGAGCAGAGCCAAACCACTATGGGAGAAACACGGTCTGGCGGTAGTTGATCCTTCGCACTCTCGGGCAGGATGTCGTCGGTTAGTCGCGACAGTGCAGTTGGAACAAGAACGTTGACTGTAATACCGTACCTGGCTCCCTCGAGGTAGAGACAACGAGCCATGCCTGCAATACCGGCCTTTGCCGCCCCGTAGTTGGTCTGGCCGAAATTGCCAAACAAACCTGAAGTTGAGCTAGTAACGATGATTCGTCCGCCTTTCTCCTGGGCAAGCATCTGGTCGTATGCCGCCTTGGTAGTGAGATAGGTTCCTTTCAGATGGACGCTTACCACTACATCCCACATGTCGTCAGTCATGTTCTTGAACGACTTGTCTCGCAGGATTCCCGCATTGGCGATGCAAATGTCCAGTTTTCCAAAGCTGTCAACCGCCGTCTGCACCATGGCTCGGGCATCTTCTGGCACAGCTACGTTGCCGTAGTCTGCCACGGCTGTTCCGCCGTTCGCTTCGATTTCCTCCACCACAGTGTCGGCCATGCTCGTCCCCGACCCGGTGCCGTCTCTAGCTCCTCCCAAGTCGTTGACAACGACGCTCGCCCCCTCTTGTGCGAGAAGAAGAGCATGCGTTCGTCCCAGACCTCCTCCTGCTCCTGTTACCAGTGCAACCTTTCCATCCAATAGCGCCAATTTCGCTCTCCGTAAGTTTGAGTTGAGCCGAGATCCCGTTCAATCGTCTTGATCTTGAGCACTTCACCAGCTTTAGGATTGCAGCGTAGGCTGACAACCTCGCATCTCTCAGGGCAGTCGATGCCCTTAGTGCCCGCTGATACTCGGCGGCTTCCTGCAAATGTCCATTTGCGGTACATGTTGCAGGCTAACTGGGTTTGCCCCAGTCCTTCGAAGCGAATTTTAGCCGCTCACTATCTATTTCACGACAAAGATCCCGCGGTTCGCTGAAGCTGTATCACAGGTCACCTGAGTTCCGAACATTAGGCAGAACCTGACTTGCGCAACAAGTACGTTCAGTGAACAAGGGTTGTAATGGTGGAAAATACGGCGAACTGGAACTTCGGAGCGATCGAATGGATGGCTTATTTGACTTCTCGGGTAAAGTCGCGCTAGTGACAGGCGGTAGTCGGGGACTCGGCCGAGCGATGGTGCTGGGGTTTGCGGAGCGAGGGGCCGATGTTGTCATCGCGAGCAGGAAATTTGACAACTGCCAAGCGGTTGCCCGAGAAGTGGAAAACATGGGTCGTCGAGCACTACCGATAGCCTGCCACGTCGGACATTGGGAAGAACTGAACGACTTGGCGGACGCGGCGTATAGCGAATTTGGAAAAGTGGACATTCTTGTCAACAACGCCGGAATGTCGCCACTCTATCCGTCGCTTTCTGCGGTAACCGAAGAACTCTTCGACAAAGTGATAGGAGTCAACCTCAAGGGACCCTACCGTCTCTCGGCGATCATCGGCGAACGCATGGCGAAGGGCGAAGGAGGTTGCATCATCAACGTCAGTAGCACCGCAGCAGTCCATCCTTCTCCGGACTCGGAACCGTACGGTGCATGCAAGGCGGGAGTCAACTCCCTCACGCTTTCTCTAGCTCATGCTTTTGGTCCAAAAGTACGGGTGAATTGCATCCAACCAGGACCATTTCTTACCGATATTTCCAAAGCGTGGGACTTGGATGCGTTCCGCCGTCGAGCTAAGACCAACATCGCGTTGCAACGTGGAGGCGAGGCCGACGAAGTGATCGGGGCAGCTCTATATCTGGCCGGTCCCAGCGGCAGCTATACGACAGGGGCTGTAATCGCAATTGACGGCGGAAGTCGTTGAATTTGGCCAGGCACGAGCTGTTCGCGACTTGAAATTTGAGCGTTCGTCCCTAGAATAAGTTAGACAAATCTATGAAATTACAAGAAAAAGACTACTCTTTAGATTCGAATCAGGTTCCCAACTTTATTCCCCAAGTCTTGTCCTTGGAGGAAGAGGAGGAGCTCGCCAACGAAATCCGCTTGTTGCTCAAGCAGCGCAATGCCGTACTAGTCTCCCACTACTACGTTGACGGGAAGATCCAGGACATAGCTCAAGAAACCGGCGGTTGCGTTTCCGACTCGCTGGAGATGGCGCGTTTCGGTAGAGACCACCCCGCACTTGTGCTGGTGGTGGCCGGTGTACGTTTCATGGGAGAGACTGCAAAGATTCTCTCGCCCGAGAAGACCGTCTTGATGCCCACTCTGCAAGCTGAATGCTCGCTGGATCTAGGATGCCCACCTGACGAATTCGAGGAGTTCTGCAACCAGAATTCCGATCGGACTGTTGTGGTCTACGCCAACACATCGGTGGAGGTGAAAGCACTTTCGGATTGGGTGGTGACTTCGAGCGTGGGTCTGCGAATAGTTGAAGACCTCACAGCGAGGGGCGAGAGGATTCTCTGGGCTCCGGATAAACATCTCGGTGACTTCATTCGTCGCAAGACCAACGCTGACATGTTGCTTTGGTCGGGCGCATGTGTTGTTCACGAAGAGTTCAAGTTTCGAGCGTTGCTCGACATGAAACGCGTTTATCCCGATGCTGGGATTCTCGTCCACCCAGAGTCTCCAGCAGGGGTCATCGAATTGGCGGATCTCGTCGGTTCTACTAGTCAGATTCTGCGGGCCGCATCTGAACTGCCGCACGATACATTCATCGTCGCTACCGACCGGGGACTCTTTCATCAATTGCGTCGAGCAGAGCCACAGAAACGATTCATCGAAGCTCCCACTGCTGGAGAAGGTGCGACCTGCAGAAGCTGCGCTCACTGTCCCTGGATGGCGATGAATGAGCTTCGAGCTCTACGAGACTCGCTGTTGAACGCCGACAATGAAATCGTTGTGGATCCGGAAATCGGCAAACGAGCAATGGTGCCGCTTCAGCGTATGTTGGATTTTCCCGTCTGAGTTGACGAGAAGTGAGGTCTCAGGCGTCTGAGTCCGCTCGGTCTCTGAGTTCGAGAATTCGCTGGTCGATGGTTGCTTCGAGACGAAAGCTCTTGCCATCGTTGCGACGCTTGGCGTTTTGAAGATTCTGAATTGCTTCCGCGTACTGACCGCGAAGTGCGTAGAACTCTGCTCTCGCCCGGTGAACTTCTACGATGTCTTGTGCCAGCCCGGCAGTTTCCGCCAGTTCGAACCAGATGTCGGAGTCGGTGCTGTGAATTCGGGCCTGCCTTCTCAGGACTCTTGTTGCGTCTTCGTGACGTTCGACGGCGTTGAGAGCTTCTGCATAAAGCATGGATAGCGGTGCGTTGTCGGGAGTGTCGGCGAGGGACTCTTCGAGCAGTTCGATTGCATGAAGTGACTGACCGGCTTTGATCAGCAAGTCTGCGTAGCAGGAGAGTGCGAGAATGCTGTTGGGCATTTCTTCGACAATTTCCTTCATCGTGGCGACCGCCTCGACATGTCGATCATTTTCACTTAGAACTAACGCACGTTCGTAACGATCTGGAATCTCGTCTCCCTCGATGTCTTCAGGATTCCGGGTGATTGCTGTTCGACTCTCTACGAACGGCTGGATTGCACGAGTTCGAATGAGTTGATAGTCCCAATTGGGAGGGTATTCCTTTTCTTCCAAGTCTTGTGCCTGAAGTCGAAGGTCCGCTACTCGAGTTTCGGCTATGGGATGCGAGCTCAAGTACTCAGTCAGTTCATCTTGTCCCCGATACAGATATTGCATGCGCTCAAACATGCGAGGTGCACCGAAGGGGTCGAAACCCGCTGCTGTCAGAGCATTGAATCCTATGCGGTCCGCCTCTTGTTCCTGACTACGGCTGTAACGGAGAGCATCCCGTTCAACCATCGAGTAAGTGCCCGCGATGCCGGCCAAACCTGCGTCGGTTGCACCACTTGCCAAGACCGCTGCCGACGTAAGGAATCCGAGAAGCTGTGCCACTGTCAGTTGTCTGGAGTGCTCAATGCGTCGCGCAAAGTGCTTCTGGCTCAGATGGGCCAATTCGTGTGCGACCACTGAAGAGTATTCATGAACGTCTTCGGCAAACCGAAAGAGACCTAGATTGATGCCGATGATTCCGCCGGGAGCGGCAAAAGCATTGAGAGCTTTGGCTTCGATAATGACTGGTTGAAGCTCAACGATGGTCAAGTCGGAATGTTCGGCGAGCTCGTACATATTGGTCTTGACGAAGTACTTGATAATGGGATCGTCGACCGTACGAACTGTGCGACGCAATTCCATCATGAACGACTCGCCAAGAGCTTGTTCCTCGTGAGGAGATAGCAGAGAGGATTCCCTGTCTCCCAAGTCGGGGAGGGGTTGCTCTTGGGCGCTGATAGCTATGTGGACGACTAGGGCCAACGTTGCAAGTGCCCAAGCCGAGGAAATTGGTCGCATGTGGCGATAATACTTGCTCGATGCCGTACTTTGACAGTGTTGGCGCGTTTTGGTTGGCACGACTTAAGAGGAAAATAGATCTGTGCCGATGGCCACAGCTTGACTTGCAGGTTTTCAAATGACTGAGACTATGGATGAAGCAACACTACTGGATGTAAAGGGCTTGCAGTGTCCAATGCCATTGCTCAAAGCAAAGAAAGCACTGAACGAACTTGCTCCCGGCAGTTTGCTGAGGGTGCAAGCTACCGACCCTGGCTCGGTTCGGGATTTTGAGGTGTTCTCGCGTCAAAGTGGTCACGAACTGCTCGAGTCGGTTGAAGAAGACGGCACGTTCTCGTACTTGCTGAGGAAGAAAACACGCTGAGTCGAGGAGTAGATCGAACACCCTAATCCCTCTGCTCAGACTCTTGGTGATTTCGAGATGTTTCGGCATCGGAGCGTTTGCAGGAGATTAACGTCGATTAGCCGACTTTTTGCTGTCTGCGAGTCCGAGTCTCTTGTTATGATTAGCCAACTTCAGGTCTTCAAGACCGAACAACCACGGTGTTTCGATGTTCCAAGGTAGCCTCGTAGCGCTTGTCACGCCCATGGATGAACGAGGCGGCGTTGACTGGAAAGCACTGGATGAACTAATCGAGTGGCATATCGCCAGCGGAACTCACGGAATCGTGCCTGTTGGCACGACGGGAGAATCGGCAACCCTATCCGTTGCAGAACACACAAAAGTCATCGAGGTAACCGTACGTCGCGTGGATGGACGAGTGCCTGTGGTCGCCGGTACGGGTGCCAACGCAACAGCGGAAGCGATCGAACTGACCGGTCACGGAAAGTCGGCGGGAGTGGACGCATGCCTCGTTGTGACCCCCTACTACAACAAGCCGACTCAGGAAGGTCTTTACCGCCACTACAACGCCATAACGGACGCGGTGGACATCCCCTTGGTTCTTTACAACGTGCCTCCAAGAACGGCATGCGATATGTCGGCGGAGACTGTGGCGCGTCTGGCACCAAACGAGAACATCATTGGAATCAAGGAAGCTTGCGGAGATGCGGACCGCGTGGAAGAGATCAGAAGACTCGTCTCCGATGATTTCATAGTGCTGTCCGGGGAGGATGCCCAGACTTTGTCCATGCTGCACATGGGAGCGGTGGGAACGATCTCCGTGAGTGCGAACGTAGTGCCGTCGCTTATGTCTCAGTTCTGCGAACGATTCTTGGAAGGGGATGTCGAAAGCGCCGAATCCATCGATAAGCGACTGCAACCAATTCATGAGATCTTGTTCATCGAAACGAGTCCAACTCCGACCAAATGGGCGTTGAACGCAATGGGTCGCATCAAATCCGGAATTCGGCTACCTCTCATCGAATTGAGCGAGCAACACCATGGGAGCGTTCGCAATCGGCTGACTGCTGTTGGTGCACTGTAATGAAAAGGCTACTTCGAATCACGGTTGTGATGTGTGCGCTGAGCGCGTTGAGCGGTTGCATGTTGCTCAGCAAAGTTCCAATGCGTGTTGACGACAAGGAAGCGTATTTGGAACCCGAGCAAACTCCCGAGTTGATGATTCCAGACGATATGGACCATAGGGAAATTTTGGACAGTTGGGTTGTTCCTGAGATTGCCGACCGACCGCTGGCGCGTGTGTTTCCCAAGGAAGCTCCTCGTCCTGCAGCAATTGTTGGAGATGCAGACCCGGATCTCATTCGCATCCAAAATTTAGGTGCTGATCGTAGCTGGATGGTTGTGCAACGTTCGCCCGAGACTGTTTGGCCGGTGGTAAGGCAGTGGATGCAAGACAACTCGATCAACCTTCGCTATGAAGATCCGAGCAATGGATTGCTGATATCGGATGCAATCGATCTTGAGGGAGACGATCCCTTGGGATTGAGTGAAATTGTGGTTGCTGGCAAGGCAAACGCCAACATCGAAGGCGGTGCAGATTGGGTTGCATTTCGATTGGAGAATGGCGTACGCCGAGGCTCGGCGGAAGTGCACGTCAGATACATCAACCAATCCGAGATGACCGAAGACACCGCCTGGCCGGAGAAATCCACGGATGTTGACATCGAGCGTCAGGTGTTGTCGGCTCTGGCGAACTACGATGCCGCAGGCTATGTTGCGCCGACAGTCTCAAGCGTTGGCCGAAACATTTTGCTGACTCCCAAAGCAGAAGTTCTCACGGACGACGACGGATATCCGATGCTTCGATTGAATCTCGACTATGCACGTGCGTGGGCGACGATCCAAAAGGCTCTGGAAAATGCGGGAGTAACCATTCTGAACAGCGATTCGGGAGAGGCCTACTTCGATGTCAAGATAACGCGAGACATGCTTAGGAACAAGCGCGAAGGTCTGTTCGCCAATTTTCTCGGACGGGGGAGCGCGAGATCTCGGGATATATCCGAGGTTCAGGTAAGCATTGTCGAATCGGGTGAGGCTTTCGATGTCGTGTTGTCTCGCGATGGCAAGACCGACGTGAGCATCGAATTCGTTCAACAGTTTCTGTTGATGCTACGAGAGTACGCTGTCTAGCGTGTTTTCTGTTCGCGATCTGACCTAGGGCGTTATCTAGGTGCAATTCGCCTCGTTAGGTAGCGGTAGTAAGGGAAATTGCACCGTGATCTGCCACGGCGAGACAACTGTCTTGGTCGATTGTGGTTTCGGATTGAAGGCGACTCTCGACCGACTCAACGAGTGGGATGTACGCCCGGAAGACGTCGATTCCATCTTGGTCACACACGAGCATAGCGATCACATTCGCGGGGTCCGCATGCTCGCGAACAAGCTGCAAGTACCGGTCAGGGCTACAGCTGGAACGTTACAAAAAACTAATGGTCAGCTGAATCCTGGGTTAGCGGATCCCATTCAAGCGGGGGACTCGTTCAGGATCGGCGAAATCACAGTGCACAGTGTTTCCGTTCCACACGATGCAAGCGATCCCACTCAGTTTGTGTTCGAAAGCGATGATGGTCGCTTCGGATTGCTGACTGACATTGGGACTCCTATCCCCGAGGTAGTCGACCATTACTTGGGATGCGATGCTTTGTTTGTGGAATCCAACCACGACACAGAGATGTTGCAGTACGGTCCGTACCCGTACTCCTTGAAAGCACGGGTCGGAGGCCCCTTCGGGCACATGTCCAACAACGAGGCGAAAGAATTTCTCCAGCAAGTGAAGCACGATGGTCTCCACACGGTTGTCATTGGCCACATTAGCCAGAAAAACAACAGCATGGCCGTTTTGGAACGTGAATACCGCAACCTAAGTAGCGAGATTGTCGTCCACTACGCATCACAAGACGACGGCACTGACTGGATTCAGGTCTAGCTCGTCACCGGAAAGGCTAAGTGCGATGTATTTCTGGCGGTCTACGAGTGCTCACTAGCCATTAGCGGCGAGTAAAGAACTCACGATGCTTGCGCACCATGCGCAAGATGGACTCTTCAATTGTGAATTCTTCAATCAAGTCAATTTGAACCCATCTCAGTTCGTTCGTTTCGTCAGTGGTGCGGAGCGTCTCCGTGTGATCTGCGTCGAAGAGAAAGCGTATGTCGTAGTGTCGGTGAGGCGGTTCACTGCCGTGTGCCGGAATGTTGTGAACATCGACGTCGAAAATGTCAAGGGTTAATCTCGACACGTCTAGACTTGATTCTTCCTTGACTTCTCTGAGCGCTACGTGTATTGGGCTATCGTCACTCTCAACATGCCCACCAAGCTGAAGCCACTTGTCTAGCTTTCGATGGTGGGCGAGCAAACACTGATCGCCGCTCAAGTTGGAGATCCATGCCGAGACGGTGAAGTGTCCGTCATCGAAGCAGTTGCGTTGCAGGCAGGAGGGTTGCCGGCGAGCGAATGCTATGCACTCGTCTGCAAGCATCTCTGCAGGGTGGTGGATTCGATAGGTTTCGAGCAGTTCTACCAGGTTAGCAACGAACATCAGCGAGCTCTTCTTCACCCCAGGATGCAATTGAACTTTTGGGTCTGCAAGTAGCCCAATGCAAACTGGAACAGTTGACGTGTCAGTCTCTTAAAATTCACGGTACGGAGAGGTGCCAGAGCGGTCGAATGGGCCTGACTCGAAATCAGGTGTGCCCTTTGGGGGCACCCAGGGTTCGAATCCCTGCCTCTCCGCCAGTCGAATTAGCGAATGCCTCGCGCGTCTCTGATCAATTCCCACGCAGCTTGTACTTCCTGCGTCTTTTCCTTTGCTGACTCCATAAGAAAGGCGGGCAGATTCATCGCCTGAAGCTTGTCCGGATGGCTCTCCTGAATCAACCGTCGGTATGCCAATTTGACTTTGTCGTCCGCTTCATTGGAGTCAACTCCCAGGACCCGGTATGCATCGGCAAGTTCGTTCCGTGACGATCTAGCTTCCTGCTGTTCTGAGGACTGGCGATATTGTTGGTCTTCGTACGTTCTTTGTTGCTGTTCGCGGTATTGCCGTTCGTACTCGGATTGCCCGCCATAGTTGCTTCGCTGTTGGTTGTGTGATTGTCCCGTTTCGTACCACTCTTGCTGGGCCAGGATGTAAGCTCGTGCTTCTCCCTCACGAACTCCAACAGCTTGAGCGAACCGGAGCAGTATGGAAACTTTCGTTTCCGAGAAGCCGTCGACACCTGACAGCCGAACTAGAGCCTCGAACAGCACCGTTGCGACGAACTGACTGAGACGTAACTGTGACTCCAGACGTTGCAGACACTGGTTGACGTTGAAATTTGGACTCTTCCCTTCCGTGAAGCACTCTTGAGCGGTATTGGCTTGCGTCGGATCTAGGTTTAGATCTTGCATCAATTGAGTGGTGGCGGCGATTTCAGCTGAGGATACGCGTCCATCGCTCTTGGCAATGTAGCCGGCGACCTGAAAAAAACTTCGAAATGCAGTATCGGATATCGTGATGTCGTTGGAGTCTTCTTGAGCGTGGTCGTAGTCGTTGCCGTAGTCGGTCCAGCTAGCTTTCTGTTTTGTTCCGGAGAACCAACTGTGGCCAGTCGATCCATGAATTCTGATCCGGCGTCGTGACCATGCACCCCACGCCGCGAATAAGATGGGGCCTCCGAACACCAGACCCCAGAATCCAAAGACTCCGATCATCCACAAACCGGCAAGTACTAGGCCTCCCGCTACGGCAACTGAAGCAAGTCTATTCACCGTGGCACTTCCAGCCTGCTATTCATTGAAGCACGTTCGATTTCATTGTAATTGCCCAAATTCTTGGTCGAATTCTGGTCGATTCCTTGCTCCAACTGGCCGAGGGAGTCCCGCCGACCCACATGAATCGAATTGGTTCGCAGAATCCATTGTTATCATTTGAACTGATCGCACTTTTGCACTCGAAATGGACTCGACGGGATCGATCAACGAGGTAACTCCGCAGACGTTTCAGAAGGATGTCGTTGAACTCTCTCGTTCAATGCCAGTCGTCGTTCTGTTCTGGACCGAGCAATCGCCGCCTTCGGTGGATACGCGGCGGGTTATGGAGACATTGGTTCGTCAGTATCAGGGGAGAGTGTCGCTAGCTCTCTCGGACATTTCGAAGGATCAACTGATTGCGCAGCAGATGCGGATTCAGGCAGTCCCTAGCATTCGAGTGATTGTGGACGGCTCGATCCGGGAACAATTCGAGGGTCCACAAGACGAGCAGGTACTCCGATCAATGCTGGATCAACTGACGATGTCAGGATCTGACAGACTTCAGGTTTCCCTGAAAGAAGTGATTGCACACGGAGATTGGGACACCGCGATGAGCATCCTTCAGCAAGCTCTCAACGACGAACCCAATAATCCAAAGTACAAGGTCGAATGGGCAGATGTCCTGGCTTGCAAGGGCGAAACGGAAGACGCTCGAAAGGTATTGGACACCATTCCAGACGACGAACCCGAGAAGGTCCGGCCAGCCACTCGATTGGAACTCTGTGAAGAAGCGGCAGGGATGCAGCCTGTGTCAGAATTGCAGCGACAGTTGCGAGATGATGAGAATGACCTGGAAGCCCGCTATGACTTGGCGATTCAGTTGGCAGTGCAACACCAGTACGAGCCCGCGTTGGAGAACCTGATGTTCATTCTGCAAACGGATCGTGCATTTCGCGACGATATTGGCCGCACGAGCATGGTGAGAGTGATGTTGCTTATGAGCAAGGATTCTCCAATCGCCAAGCGATACCGTCGTCGCATGTTCAACGTCATGCATTAGATATAGGAAATTCAACGACTAATTGAAATTCTCGCCTTCAATCCGACTAATGTCGATGTTTGTACACCAAAGTTTTGCACAATCATATTTTCTTGATAAATCAATGCGTTATTTAATTCGCACTAGTCGCACTTGCTAACAATTCGCAGTAAGTCCTTGAAAATCAACAGTTTTGTACGGATTAGCCAGTTCTTGACCTCTTGGTATGCACTGATCTTCCACAACGACGCATGGATTTCGTCGTCTCTTATCCAACGAGTTGTCCACAATGCCTGATCCGAACCGCGAATCCGATCTGGATCGAGTCTTGGCTGAGTGCAAGGCCAACCAAGTGAACACATTGCTCTTGGGGTTAACCGACATCGACGGGGTGATCCGAGGCAAGTACCTCGATCTAGGAAAGTTGGAGCAGCTCGTGAATTCCGAGGGCGGATTCTGCAATGTAGTGTTCGGTTGGGACATCGATGACCACGTGTACGAGCTGGACGTGGTAGGAGTCGATACGAACGCATCTTTCACAGGTTGGCACACCGGCTATCCAGATGCCAAGTTTCGATTGATCGAGTCAACACAGCGGACGTTGCCAGACACCAAAGTGCCCTTCTTCATAGGCGAGTTTGTTGATGAGTCGTTGGATTTCCATCCTCTCTGTCCGAGATCGGTTCTGCGTCGAGTTGCAGAATCGCTGCATGATCGTGGCACCCATGCCTTTGGAGGATTCGAGTACGAGTTCTTCGTATTGGACGATCCAGAGAAGACGGTTCGCGAGAATGGGTTTGAAGTACTGCGCTCGCTGACGAAGGGCAATCTTGGCTATTCGGTTGTGAAGGCCGCCACTCACTCGTCGCAGCTGACGGAACTCATGGACTTTTGCCGCGAGTTCCGAATGACTCTCGAGGGTTTGCACTTTGAAGCCCGGCCGGGAACTTGGGAGGCGGCATTGGCCAAGCAAGAAGTGATTGAAGCGGCGGATCGTGCGAATCTCTTCAAGACATTCTCCAAGTCGTATTTTCGACAACACGATGCTGTTGCTTCATTCATGGCAAAGTGGTCGATGAAGTTTCCGGGCCAAAGCGGACACTTTCACTTGTCGCTGTGCGACGAGAAAGGCACAGACTTGTTTCAATCCGAAGACCGCAAGCTGAACGACGCGGCAAGATTCGCGATGGGCGGGTTGGTCAAGTACCTGCCCCAGTGGCTTCCAATGCTTGCCCCGAACGTCAATAGCTTCACGCGATTGGTGAAAGGTGCGTGGGCCCCCATAGCCGCAAACTGGGGCTTTGAAAACAGGACATGCGCGTTGCGTGTTATTCAGGGTAAGGACTCCAGTTGCCACATCGAAAATCGGATCCCGGGTGCCGATTCCAATCCGTACCTGGTTGCAGCAGCGACACTGGCCGCTGCGAAACTTGGGATCGAACAACGTATCGAGCCACCAGAACCTGTGGTTGGCAATGGCTATGAGGCAGACAACGAGCCTGAGGCGGAATTTTCTACAACATTACGCGAGGCGGCGTTACGGCTGAAACAATCAGAGGAAGCAGACCTTGCTTTCGGATCGAAATTCATCGAGCACTTCGTCAATTCTCGGTTGTGGGAAAGTCGAGAGGCGCAACGAACGGTCAATGACTGGCAACTGCAACGCTACTTCGAGGTGATCTAGCGTGAAGACCATCGGTCTTCTGATTGCCGACTACGTAGATGATCCCATCAAGCGTCGGTACGGCGACTATTCCAGCATGATCCGGCAGATGTTTGACAACAGCGGAGTTGATGGACTGCAATTTCGAAGCTTCCAAGTGTCGGAAGAGCAATACCCGTCGGTTGTTGACGAGTGTGACGGCTACATCATCAGCGGCAGCCGACGCAGCTGCTACGAACCGATCCCGTGGATCCAACAGTTGCAGGAGTTTATTCAGCAACTGCACGCAATACGCAAAAAGACGGTTGGAATCTGTTTTGGACACCAGTGCATTGCTTCAGCTTTGGGCGGCGAAACTCGAAAAGCTGAGAATGGTTGGGGTGTTGGGATCCATCGGTATGAAATCGCTGGTGAAGGCACTTGGTCGGAAACTCCCGCTCGGACCGTACAGCTAATCGCCAGTCACCAGGATCAGGTCTCTCGCTTGCCCTATAGTGCAACCGTGACACTGCAAAGCGATTTTTGCCCTATTGCGGGAATGCGAATCGCAGACCATGTACTCACGATTCAACCGCACCCTGAGTTCACGGCATCCTATGCCGAGGAATTGTTGCGAATTCGAGAAGACATACTAGGGGACAAGTTCGAGGGTGCTCTCAATTCTCTGTCTGAGCCTACTGACGAGAAGTGCGTGGCACGGTCAATCGCGACGTTCTTGAAAGGCTGACTTGCTCAGTCCAAACTGATTGTCTGGGATCCCAAGAGTTCTCCGTTGACTTGGGTCGCTACTCGCTTCGAAAGAAGATCACCCAGAGAATCAGATAGCAGGCAATAACGACTATCGGCTGAAACAGCAACGCAACTACAGCAACGATTCGAACGATCGCGGGGTCGATGCGAAGGATTCTTGCGATATTCGCACAGACGCCCAACAACCAACCCGAGTCCTTGTTGATGGCACGTCCCAATCGGTTCTCTGTCGATCGTGATCTCGATCCGACAGTCGAGTACGTACCACCCATTCGGTACGAATCTGAACTGCTCATATGTCGTCGTTTCACAATTGGTGTCCGGTTGTGTTTTGTGTCTGCAAGTCTTACTGCAAAAATCGTGCCAAAGGTGATTTCGTCGCTTCTTGGCTTGGAATCTCGGGTCTTTAATGTTCAATTGTGATCAATTTCGCCACTCGGTAGCGGATTCCGCCAACTCAGTGCAACTTTTACGCCACAATCTCCTGTCAGGTCTTGCTCTTGAGAGCTAAATTCAATGCCCTAATTGTCGCTTTGGCACCGAAAATTCATCATCTACAATGTTCAACCGAACGCACGATTTGAGGGAATTCGTGCGCGAATTGTGACACTCGTCGAAGTCCGGCAGCGCCGGCTTCGGGATGATAGTTGGGAGCAAGTATGGCGTTACATTTCGCAACAGCATGGCAGACAATCACTGACCTAATTCCTGATCGGGAAGCCTTGGTGTGCGCTGAAGTTCGTCGAACTTGGCGAGAGTTTGACGATCGTGCAGCGCGCCTTGCTGCACTCCTCAAGAATTACGGAATGGACATGGGTTCCAAAGTCGGAATCTACGCCCACAACTCGAACGAGTATCTCGAAGCCCAGTACGCCATATTCAAGATTCGAGGCTGTCCGATCAATGTCAACTATCGCTACACCTCAGACGAGCTCGTCTACGTCATCGAAAACTCCGACTGCGAAGCTTTGTTCTATCAGGGTTGCTATGCAGCCCGCATCTGGGAAATTCAGTCGAGACTAAGCAAGGTAAAGCTGTTCGTTCAAATTCCGGACGGCACGGAGTCGTTGCTTCCCGGATCCAGGGACTTCGAACAGGAAATTCGTTCGAACCTACCAATGCCCCGCATCGACGATGCGGATCCCGAAGATGTCTACATGCTCTATACCGGAGGTACTACCGGCATGCCGAAAGGCGTGATGTACAGTCACGGTTCGTTCATCAACGCGATGCTGGGCGGAATCGGTTCCCAAGGACTAGATGCTCCAACCGAAACGAGCCAGCTTCCCGATTTGCTGGCTGTTCTCCAACTTTCTGGTTCGACTCCGACGACTCTTCCAGCCTGTCCCTTAATGCATGGCACTGGGATGTGGTTGGGTGCGATGATTCCCTTGCTGTATGGTGGAACCGTAGTAACCATCTCCAAGCTGGGCCTCGACCCTCACTTGATTTGGGATGAGGTCGAACGTAATCGTGTTACTCAGCTAGTAATCGTGGGCGACGCATTTGCTCGACCGTTGCTTGATGCACTTAATCACGCTGCCGACATGGGGCGTCCCTACGACATCAGTAGTGTCAAACAGATCGTCTCAAGTGGGGTCATGTGGAGTAGCGAGGTCAAGAACGGTCTTCTCGAGCATCACAACATGGTTCTGGTCGATGCGATGGGATCGACTGAGGGAGGGATGGGCACATCGGTTTCGAGTCGCGACGAAAATCCCGGTACTGCCAAGTTCACCCTTCGTCCTGGTGTAAAAGTATTCGACGACGAAGACCGGGAAGTCGCCCCCGGAAGTGGAGTTGCAGGCAAGCTCGCCACCAGCGGGCTGGTTCCGATTGGCTACTACAAAGACCCAGGAAAGTCCGCGGCAACGTTTCGAGAGGTTGATGGGGTTCGCTACAGCTTTCCGGGCGATTTCGCCACTGTCGAAGAAGACGGCTCGATCACGCTCTTGGGTCGTGGGAGCAACTGCATCAACACTGCGGGCGAGAAGGTCTATCCAGAGGAAGTCGAGGAAGTCATCAAGCAACATCCCAATGTCGAGGACTGCTTGGTTGTGGGACTTCCCGATTTGCGATTCGGACAGCGCATCGTTGCCGTAGCTTCGTGCACGGAGGATTCTTTCAGTCAGCCGCAGGAAATCATCGATTTCGCACGAGAGCATCTTGCAGGCTACAAGCTACCGAAGCAACTGTTCTTTGAAGACACAGTACGCCGATCACCAGCTGGAAAGGCCGACTACAAGTGGGCCAAGGAGCGAGCAACTCACCATGCCGAACACACCCCGCAGTATTCCTTACGGGACTCAATTGCTCCAGCGCCTACCGCCGCCACAGAGCAGTCCAATGTTGAGCCCTACGCTACTAGGCGGAGGTTGGTTCGAGAATTGATTGCTGAACACAAGAATGCAAACAATCTTGCCCGAGCGTTGTCGGCCACTGCGGATCACTTGGGTTATCAGCGAGTGTTCAACGCCGGACAGTTGTCCTACCTCGCGACTCGAGCAAAGTTTCGCAACATCGACCCAATTCTGATGCTGTGCATCGAGAGCGTCACAGAAGGCAGGATCTCACGGCGTGAGCTAGTGCCGGAAATGTTTGTCGAATTGAACACCGGCTGAACAGCTGGTTCTCACCCCTCCAGATCATTAGCTAGGGAGCTTGTTCCGTCTATGGGAATGCAACACTCACCGTTAACCATGTCGCGGCTGATTGATCGTGGAGCTGTTATCCAACCGGAATCAGAAATCGTCACGGCAACCGAAGAAGGGACGCGTCGACAGACTTATCGCGAGACGGTAGATCGATCTCATCAATTGGCACATGCATTGCGCCGAGCCGGCATGGAAATCGGAGATCGAGTCGGGACGTTCATGTGGAACGGCTCTCGACACTTGGAGGCCTACCACGCCACGGCGAACTCGGGAATCGTGTTGCATACCGTCAACATTCGGTTGTCGCCCACCGATCTGGAATACATCATTGCCCACGCCGAAGATCAGCTGTTGATCGTCGATGCCGACTTGCTGCCGTTGTTGGAGTTGATGCAAGACAGACTGCCCACAGTCAAGCAATTCGTTGTGGCAGCGGAGCCGGGATTCGAGAACTGGTCCACAAGTCTGCCGAATGCAGTGGACTATGAAGAGTTCATTGCCGGCATGCCGACACAATTCGATTCGCCAGACCTCGACGAGAATGCGCCGTTGGGATTGTGCTACACAAGCGGCACGACCGGGCACCCCAAGGGAGTCGAGTACGAGCACCGTTCGCAGTATCTTCACACGCTTGCCATTTCCTTGACCGATGCCATGGAGCTTTCAGCGACGGATACGTTGTGTGGCATAGTTCCGATGTTCCATGCAATGGGATGGGGATTGCCATGGGCTGCACTGATGCTAGGTTGCAAGCAAGTGTTGCCTCATCGATTCATGACTCCCGAACGTCTCATCCAATTGTTGTCGGACGAGAAAGTCACGCTGTCGGCAGGAGTTCCCACCATTTGGCAGGGAATCAAGGCGCATGTGGAACAAAATCCGGACACTTACGATCTTTCGAGCGTCAGTCGTCTCACTTGCGGCGGGTCCGCACCTCCAGCATCGATGGTCGAGTGGTACTGGGACGCCTTGAACATCGAGATGATTCAGGGTTGGGGATTGACCGAAACTAGTCCGTTGGGTACGTTGGCACGCCGCGTCGCGAAGAGAAAGCACATCGATGCATCCCCGAGTGAGTTGATCTCGAACGGTTGCAAGGCAGGACTTCTCATGCCAGGGCTTGAATTAGAAGTATTCGACGACCAATTCAACAAATTGCCCCACGACGGAACATCTGTTGGCGAGATTCTCATTCGCGGTCCATGGATCTGTTCCGAGTACTACAACAACCCCCAACCATCGAAGTTTCATGGAGACTGGCTCATCACCGGCGATGTGGGTTCAATCGATCAAGACGAGTACCTGATCATTGCGGATCGTTCGAAAGACTTGGTGAAAAGTGGCGGCGAATGGATTTCGTCAGTGGACCTGGAAAACCACATCATTGCCATTGACGGTGTTGCACAGGCGTGCGTCGTTGCACAACCTCATCCGAGATGGGACGAGCGCCCGGTGGCTTTAGTCGTGCTGGATCCTGACGCACAAGTCCCGGTCGAGACGATCTTGGATCACTGCCTCACAAAATTTGCCAAGTGGCAGGTTCCCGACGACGTGCTGTACGTCGATTTCATACCTCTTACATCGACTGGAAAACTCGACAAGAAGACCGTGCGATCAAACCTCGAAGAACAGGAATACATACTGCCTGACTTGCGCAAGTAGGGTCGTTCATTCTTGACACGCCCGGTCACTGTTTGTCTTCCCACGTGTAGCGTTCAGCCGTCTCCTCGTTGAGTACAACTCCAAGACCAGGTTCCGTTGGGGGAATGATGTAGCCGTCTTCCCAACGGATCGGAGACTGAAGGATTTCGGCGTGAAATCCATCGAAACGACCGATACTTTCTTGAATGAGGAAGTTGGGGCTACAAGTATCGACCTGGATATTCGCGGCGGCCTCGATCGGCCCACAGTACAGATGAGGTGCGATTTGAGCGTAGTAGGCTTCGGCCATTCCGGCTATCTTGCGCGCTTCCAGGACTCCGCCGACTCTGCCAAGAGCCATCTGTAGGATGGCCGCTGCCTGCTTCTCAAGCAGTTCGCGAAATTCAAACTTAGTGGCCAATCGCTCTCCTGTAGCGACTGGAATGCTTGTCGCGCGAGCAACACGAGCCATTTCGTCTCGATTCTCGGGAGGAACCGGTTCTTCGAACCACAAGGGATCGTACTTCTCGATCCGCTTGGCAAATCGAATCGTGCCCGATGTCGTGGACTGCCCGTGTGTACCGATCAGAATGTCGGCTTTGTTGCCGATTGTTTCCCTTACGGCTTGAACGACCTTTTCGGCATTATCGAGTCGATCCAGCGGTGGTTCTCGCGGATCCTCCTTGCCCATTACATCGATAAGCGGGTCGAACTTCAAGGCTGTAAATCCATCGGCAACGTGTGCTGCAGCACTGGCGCTAGCGGCCTCTGGATCTGTATGGGGCGAACCGCGCCCCGAGTAATTTGGAGCAGGCCAAAGGTAGGTATAGGAACGAAGACGTTCGTGATATTGGCCGCCCAGCAAGTTGTACACCGGCTGGTTTAACGACTTTCCAACGATGTCCCAACACGCCATTTCGATGGCGCTCAATATCCCCATGACCGTGTGGTCAGGGTGTTGATGGTGGTCGTGACCTTCGTAGCCCTCTCCGTAGTAGACAGCTCGCCAGAGCCTCTCAATCTGAAACGGGCTTTGGCCAACCACGTAGGTTTCGCAAACGTCTCGGATCATTTGCGCCACCGTTAGTGGGTGGAACGGAACTTTGTACGCTTCCCCAATTCCTTCGATTCCGTCGTTGGAGATCAGCTTCACGAATACCCAGTAGCGACCACCTCGATGTGGTCGAGGGGTCTGAATCACGTAAGTCTTGAAGTCGGAAATCTTCATGTTGTGCTTCGATCTTTTTGGACTACGAAAACTCGAGACTGAATAGGTCTCCCTTACGTCACATACTGCAGAGCGATACCGTTTTCGTCTGACAGAAACGCTCCATTGCTGTACATGTGGTTGCCGTTGACGAATGTGTCCGTTACGCGGGAACTGAACTTGGATCCGGAGAACGGCGTCCAGCCGCACTTCGCCCAGACGGGCATCGAGTCCACATCGGTTTCCGCTTCGGAATCGACAACGACAACATCGGCCCAATAGCCTTCTCTTAGGAATCCTCGTTCGCTGATGCCGAACAGCTCTGCAGGTGCATGTGCAGTCTTGTTCACGATGGTTTCGATGGAAAGCGTCCCCGAATGAACGTGTTCGAGAACGCAGGGTAAAGCGTATTCGACCAGTGGTAACCCGGCCGGTGCATCCATAAAGGGTTCTTGCTTTTCTTCCACGGTATGTGGCGCGTGGTCGGTCGCGATCACATCGATGCGATCTTCAGCCACGGCGTTGATCAACGCCTCTTGATCAGAACGACGCTTAATCGACGGATTGCACTTGACGTCTGCTCCCTTGTGCTCGTAGGCTTCATCGCAAAAGTGCAAGTGGTGAACGCACACTTCCGCTGTGATTCGTTTTGCCTCCATCGGTCCGGGAACGAACAGTTCCATTTCTTGTTCCGTGGTCAGATGCAACACATGAAGCCGCGATCCAAATCGCTTGGCAAGATCCACTGCAAGCGAAGAAGAAAGGAAACAGGCTTCGGCTGAGCGAATCTCCGCATGTATCGACGGCGGCGGATTGGATCCAAATCTTCGCCGCGCATTGGCTTCGTTCTTCAGGATGGTCGGTGTGTCTTCGCAGTGAGTTGCGATGACCGAAGGACACGAGGAGAAGATACCCTCCAAAGTCTTGATGTCGTCAACGAGCATGTTTCCGGTTGACGCTCCCATGAACACCTTGACGCCACAGGCGATTGATCGATCGACTGACTTGATTTCCTCGAGATTGTCGTTGGTGGCTCCGAGATAGAAGCCGAAATTCGCCAGTGACCTGTTCTGTGCCCTTCGGTGCTTTTCGAGCAATCGCTCTCGGTTAGTTGTCTGCGGAATGCAGTTCGGCATTTCCAAGTAGCTGGTAATTCCTCCCACCAAAGCAGCTTTGGATTCCGTTGCAATGGTCGCCTTGTGCTCCATTCCCGGTTCGCGAAAGTGAACTTGATCGTCGATCATGCCGGGAAGAATCCACGACCCCGCAACATCGAGCTCTTGAGTTCCCGTTGCCGTCCCGCCGACTTGGCTGATGCGCCCACCTTCGATCGCGAGATCTCCCTCGACCACAGTGCCTTCGTTGACGATCCTGCCGTTCTTAATGACGAACGAGTTGCGCATAAACCTCCCTTATGCTGGTTTGGAGCTGTAGGTTACCGTTGAACGATCCGAGACTAGACGTATCGAGTTGACCAAAAAGAAACGAGCAGTCCCAGACAGTCCACAATGTCATTCAATACCATCTTACGCTTGCCGTCGCAATTGAACGATGTTGATCCTCGAGAATCGTCATGCCGAATGATTTTGCTTTAGATCTACTGAGGTCGAAACTTCCAAGCCATACGGTAATCGCAGACCGCTATCAGGTGGAACCCTTTGAAACGGATGGACTAACTGCCATTCGCCAGAAACCATGGGTCGTTGTACTTGCCGAGTCCGTAGCCCAAGTGAGAACTGTGTTGGGATTTTGTCGCGAATGTCGCATTCCGGTAGTGACCCGTGGTGCTGGCACCGGGCTATCTGGTGGAGCACGTCCGAACGAAGGAGCTGTACTTCTCGTCTTGACCAAGATGAATCGGATACTGGAGATCGACTTGGACAGTTGCACGGCCACAGTCGAACCGGGCGTAACAAATCTGTCCATTTCCGAAGCTGTGAAGGACGAAGGCCTCTTCTACGCGCCTGATCCCTCGTCCCAGATTGCATGCAGCATCGGCGGCAACGTTGCGGAGAACTCCGGTGGAGTGCACTGTTTGAAGTATGGATTGACATTGCACAACGTCGTAGGACTCAAGGTTCAAACCATCGAAGGCGATGAACTGGTGCTGGGTGGCAAGGGCTATGACTCACCTGGCTACGACCTGATGGCACTGTATGTCGGCTCGGAAGGAATGCTGGGTGTGGTAACAGAAGTCACGGTGAAACTGCTACCCATGCCGACCCACCGTTTTGTTCTTCTAGGTGCGTTCAACCGCTTGGAAGACGCAGGTGACTGCGTTGCCGGAATCGTCTCGGAAGGATTAGTGCCGGCCGGACTGGAAATGATGGACAAGCTGGCCATTCACGCGGTGGAGGAATTCGCAAACGTCGGCTATCCCACCGAAGCGGAAGCAATATTGCTGTGCGAATTGGACGGATGCTTGGCAGAGGTCGAGCACCAAGCATCACAAGTGGAGAGCCTAATGCGGTCTTTCAACGCATTTGATGTAGACACAGCCAAGGATTCGGAACAGTGCGAGAGACTGTGGCGAGGTCGCAAGGCGGCTTTTCCTGCCGCGGGGCGCATTGCACCGGACTACTACTGCATGGACGGGACCATTCCAAGGCACGAGATCGGGAGAGTGCTTCGGTCCATCGCATCGTTGTCCGAGAAATACGGGCTTGCCGTGGCGAATGTGTTTCACGCGGGCGACGGCAACCTGCACCCGTTGATTCTCTATGACGCTTCGGTTCGAGATGAACAACGCAAAGCCGAGGAATTTGGAGGGGAAATACTGGAACGTTGCGTACTGGCCGGCGGAACGATCACGGGAGAGCACGGCGTGGGGATCGAGAAGATCGACCAAATGTGTTCGCAGTTCAACAACGATGAATTGGACCAGTTCCACAGACTGAGAACCGTGTTTGACAGGTTCGAACTCATGAATCCCGGCAAGGCCATCCCGACGCTTGCTCGTTGTTCGGAGATCGGAGGCATGCATGTTCATCGTGGACAGCTTCCTCACCCGGATTTGGAACGTTTTTAGTGTCCGATCTTGACGACTCTCGGCACCTCCAAAGTGCAGTTGAGCATGCCAGTGCAGGGAGTGAGGGAATTAGCATCGTGGGACATGGAAGCAAGCCTCAAAGCGCAAATGCCGCTCAACGTAGCTTCATGTCGACCGAGGATCACAGAGGGATCATCGAGTACCGCCCAGACGAATTGGTTGTTACGGTTCGTAGCGGGACTCCGTTGGCGGAGTTGAATGAAGTCATTGCGGCGAATGGTCAGATGTTTGCTTTCGAACCCCCACTTTATGGGGGCCGAGGAACCATTGGAGGAGCTATTGCCAGCGGTTTGTCGGGTCCCGGTCGTCCGTGGTATGGATCGTTGCGTGAGAGTTTGCTGGGAGTCGAAATCGTCAACGGCCTGGGTCAGCGTTTGAAGTTTGGAGGCAAGGTCATAAAGAATGTCGCTGGCTTCGACGTGTCTCGCCTGTTCGCTGGTTCGTGGGGAACGCTAGGCGTAATTCTTAGTGCCAGTCTTCGTTTGTGGCCAATGCCGAAGACCACTCAGACCGTCAGCCGGAATTGTTCGGATGTCGATGCTTTTCAAATCGTTTCCGAGTATCGACGGAAGCCTTCGACTTTATCGGGAACGTGCTATATGGATGGCCACTTGCATCTACGATTCTCAGGTGCCGCTCCAAGTGTGGAGGCGGATGTGGGAGATGGATCCGAACAGACAGGCAGTTTCTCGTGGAGTTTGTTGAGGGATCATGCTCTGGATTTCTTTGAGGAATCCAGTCCGCTTTGGAGGATCTCGCTCAATCGCGGGGCGTTCTTTGAGAATGCCGATGAGCTGTCGATTGTGACGGAGTGGGGAGGAAGTCTGGTATGGGCAAAGACCGAGTCGCAAGATCCGCCTACAGTCAGAAACACCAGCCACCAGATTTCTGCGTTTCGACATTTGCCTACCCAGCCGAGCTCGTCTGGCAAGTACGCCGAAAGATTGAAGCAGGCATTCGATCCGAAGGGTGTTTTTAGTTCCTCGCTGGTCTTGTAATGCGTACGCAACTCGCCCCGACACTATCCAAAGATGCGGACGCGCAACGGGCAGTCGAAGTCATTCGAAAGTGCGTTCACTGTGGGTTTTGCAATGCTACGTGTCCAACGTTTCGACACTTTGGCGATGAGCTTTACGGTCCACGAGGTCGCATCTATCTGGTAAAGGGATTGTTGGAACGCAATGAGTCCAACGATGCGATCGAAGACAGTCTCTCGCTGTGTCTCACATGTCGAGCCTGTGAGACCACATGTCCGTCTGGCGTCGAGTACGGCGAGCTTGCGGAATACGCTCGAACTTCCATCGCTCGGCAAGGAAGGAAGCAAACGGCACTTGAGAAGTGGTTGCTCCGCGTAGTTCCGAATCCTCGCAGGTTTCGAACGCTTTACCGACTCGGAAGAATGTTTAGAGCATTCGCGCCCGCTTCGCTTAAGGAATCGTTGAAGAAGAAACTCCCTCCCTCCATGAAGCCGCCGATTGGAAACGGTCCAGTGGTCTTGCTGCAGGGCTGTGTTCAGCGAGTTCTGGCTCCTCAAACCGTAGCTCACCTGGCAAAGTTGCTGACTGAACTTGGAATTGGTTTTCGTACGGCTCAGTCAGAGACTTGTTGCGGTGCGTTGCATCTGCATCTCGGTCACCGCGAAGAAGCTGAGAAGCTGATGAGGGCGAATATCGAAGGCATCGGTTTACGCGAGGACGAAAGGGTTGTTTCTACCACTAGCGGATGTGGTACGACGCTCGTCGACTATGGTCGGCACTTGAACGGAGAGCCCGGAGCGGTTGTGTTTTCAAATTCGTTTCAAGATGTGTCTGAATTGCTCAGCGCGTATGAATTCAAGCGCGCGTTGAGTGTTCGGCGAATCGCGTTTCAAGCCCCTTGCTCATTGCAGCACGGACTCAAGATCAAGGGGACAGTGGAGAGACTGTTGCAGCGTGCAGGCTACGAACTGTGTCCAGTTGCCAACGAGGAGCAATGTTGCGGTTCTGCGGGTAGCTTTTCGTTCTTGCAACCCGACGTAGCCAAGGATCTGCGACGCAAGAAGGTCGAATCGTTGCTGAAGCACGGTCCAGAACTGATTGCCACGGCCAACGTGGGGTGTCAATTGCACTTGGAAGTGGGACAGAACCTGCCCGTCAAACACTGGATCGAGCTACTCGAGTGCGCCTGAGCACGCCGGTACTGACCGAGAGTCCAACTTCCGAGATGTAGGCCGCGCAGGTCCAAGGAAATAAGCTAGCTGATAGCCGTTACAGCAATCGAATCAGCAAAGATCAAGTGAGCTGGATACCGGCATTCCCGATGAAGACTACCGTTGCGAAAACGACTCTATTGAGGCTTGTTGGACGTGTTTAGCAAACGCAGGGTGATTTGGACAGCAAGCGGTGTTGTCGTATTGGTCTTGGCAATTGCCACATTCTTGTTGTTGAGTCAGCATGGCGTCAATGATCCAGGCAATGTCGCCGAATTGCTCGAATTGAACACTGAAGACAGTCTGACAAACGATCCCCTTACACCTGAAATCGACCTAACCGCAGATGCGACTTTGGTCGAAGCAGAGGTAGAAGTTGACGTTCGAGTGGCATGCCATGATCCACTAGGCGAGTTCTCCGAGGAGTGCTTGCTAGCTCTCGATGCGTACTTTCTGGACAAACCATTCGTCTGGAGAAACTTCGATTGGCTTCCTGTATTGATGACTTTCCGTCGTGTGTTCTCTGATCCAGTTGGAGATAGAGATCGGATTCTCGCCGCACTGGAAAAACCAGAGTGTCGATTGGAGGAGGGTGAAATTCGGTGGGATCTTAAAGAGTCCTGTCATGCAGAGTCTCTTGCCAACTATGCGAACCTAGTCTTGTACTGTCAGGACTCGGGAGATGAATTCACTGTTACTTCGGAAGATCTTGTCGATTTCTCGGGCGAAGGCGACATGGACATTCGGAGAGTTCGGTTTGAGAAGTATGACACTTGGTGGAATGATGGACGATTTGAGGAACAAAGCAGGTGGGCAGGAGAGAGTCTTCTCAAGAAACGATGGCTAATCGAGAGAGCGTGTGTTCGCCAAGACATTGAAGAAGCCAGTTGGTACAACATGCCGGATGGAGAGTTAGGAGAAGTTCTGAGAGATAACGGAAAGAGACTGGAGTTGTTTTCAGAGGAGTGGGACGACCCTTGGATGGAACTCTTTTTCCTTGAATTGGCCGCTATATCTGGAGCAGATACAACAGTAAGAACCCCTTTCGGCCCTACCGATGCGTTCAACGTGCTACAGGCACTCGCAGCACGACTCGGAGACGAATGGGCGGCAAGCGTCTACCATGCCAGCGTCGACGACGATGATTGGAACATCCATGAAGCAAGAAACATACCTTGGAAGGAACATGTGGGAACCATGCACGTATTCTTGACGAGGATAGGAGGAGCTTCGTTTCATGGTGGAGAAAGAGCAAGGTTGCGAATGAAGTACGCAGATGCCCGCAGAAAGCTATACCCTCGAGTCGAAGCAATGGGTGAGAGCTTCTTGAAGGAATACGAAGAGGAACGAACCAGTGCCGTGGCTTTCGGCCTTTACGCGGGGGGGGGGAATTGCAACAGGCGGGCGTGGAAGTTGATCTGGATCGACTAGTGGAGTATGTCTGCGGCCCAAATTGGAGGTATGCAACGGAAAACTGCCAGGATGTCATTTCCAGTCTGAAAGACACCTACAGCTCATCCGACCAATATTTCTGGCACCGTGTCTCGCAGTTCGAAGCTCGGGCGATAGCGCTGGGTCTCTACGACAATGAGCCGAGTTTCCGCGATTCCGATTGGGAAGAACAAGACCTTGGTGTCGCAGATCCGCTAGATCTTGACGAATAGGCAAATTTCAGGGTGCGTAAATAGCGTGGGACGAGGCGGAAACTGCAGTTCCCAATGATTTTGCTCCCGGTTGAACGAGACGGTTCATCTTGCGTCCGAAATTGAATCCAACAGTAGCCGAGGCCTAATTCAGCTAGGAAAGGCGGCTAATCCCTAAGAGCTTTCTTCTTCCGCTTGTGTCTCATCGGATTCCTCCGACTCTGCTGGCTCCGGTGAACCGTCAGATTCTGCGTCGCTGTCCTCGAGTAGCCCATCCAGGTAATCGGTAACAGTGTCAGTTTCCTCGCTTGGATCGATGTCAGACTCGGAGTTGGACTCCGACTCTTCTTCCTCGGGGACCTCGACCGGAAGTTCACCACTTCGAATCATCGCTATGACGTTGTCGATCTTGCGAATGGTCCCACCTGGTGTCTCCGCCGGTGGAATCACATACTTGTTGGCCACTAAGATGGCTGGAACTGCCGCCACACCTAGCTCTCTGACGAACTGTTCGTTGGTATCCCGCAATTGGATCAACCGAGGACTTTGAACCAAGTTTAGAAACTGTTCAGCGGTGATTTCGTCGCCATCCAGGAATTCCGCAAAGCCCTGAGCCGTCTCAAGAGACTTGGGGTTTCGTTCCATTTCTTGAAAGACTCTCGGTCCGATCTCAACATCCAAGTTTCGTTGCGCTAGCGCGAGGTGAGTAAGCGCAAGCAATCGTATCTGTGCGGATCGAGCAACGATGTGTATACGGCGAAACTCAACATCATCCGGAAGGGAGTCGGCCCACTCATTCAATGGCGGATCGAGCTGTCCGCAGATTGGGCATGCGTAAGAGAAGAATTCAATGACTTCGATTGGATCCGTCTGAATCTCGCGGCCCGTAATGTCCAAATACGGCCGGTCATCTCCTGATTCGAGCCAACCGAGTGCGTAGAGAACGCTGTAGCCCAATACCACAATGACGATTAGGGCTATAGCTCCGAGGATGATATTGCGGACAACATCGACGTTGGATCCGTGCTTCTTGCGCTGCGCCATGCTTGCTGTTCACTCAATCTTGAGGACTGAAGTAGTGTTGATCCCCTGGGAAGGATTTCTGAGACGAAATGACTTCCAAACGGTTGAAAAGTAGAGTACCAAACGCACCGAGTATTCGGTGCACGAGACAACCCGCGCCATTGGGTGTCAAAGTTGTGCTTAGTTGATGAACTATTATTGCGATGCTTGTCTGACTGATGTGTTCCAGTCCAAGCGATTCCTTACCGCAAACGCGCTACCAACTAAAACCATGAGCGACAAATTCGTACTGTACCAAGACCCTTGGTGCCCCTTCTGCGGACGGGTAACCAGCTTCATGCAGTCCAATCAGATTTCAATTCCGATAAAGGACACCGCGAAGGACATGGATGCCTACAGGGAGCTGGTTCAAGGAGGAGGTAGGGCAACAGTCCCGTGCCTTCGAATCACCGCAGAAGACGAATCGGTAAGCTGGCTCTACGAATCCGCCGACATCATCGACCTGTTGCGCCGCGAATTGACCTGAAGGGTTAGATTCTTGGCTCAGTTCAGTCTTCGTTCATGGACTGAACGATGGACCAAGCAAGTTCGGATCGCTCCCTTGCCGCCCCTTCATACTCCAGTGCAGTCTCCGAACTAGCGTTGCCATCAAGGCCTCGCTTGTAGACGCCTTGAATGATCCCTGCGGATCGAAACAGATTGAAAGCTACATAGAAGAGCCAATTCTCGATCGGCTGTCTCTGCGCGAACTGACAGTAGGCATCTACGAGCTCCATTTCAGTCGGAATTCCCAATTCCTCAAGGTCGGCACCCGCAATCATGCCGGGCTTCTTCGACGCTGGTGAGTGGTACTCCTGACACCAGTAGCCCAGATCGGCCATCCCGTCTCCCAAGGTGCAGAGCTCCCAATCCAAGACGGCCACGACTCGTGGCTCTGTCTCGTGGAGTAGAACGTTGCCCATTCGGTAGTCTCCATGAACGATTCTTGGAGGAGTTTGATCGGGCAGGTTGTCTGGTAGCCACTCAATCAGTGAGTCCATCGCTTCGATGGTTTCGGTTTGGGATGCAATGTATTGCTTGCTCCAGCGCGACACTTGTCGAGCGAAGTAGTTTCCTGGTCTGCCAAAGTCGTCCAGTCCGACGCTTTGGGGATCCACCGCGTGAAGTCGAGCAAGAATTCGCGCCATATCCATGTACACATCCCAGCGATCCTGCTTTGACAGTTCGGGAAGCGCGGTAGTCGTGTACAACCTGCCTTCGACCATTTCCATGATGTAGAACTTGGTTCCAATAACGCTGGAGTCTTCGCACAGTGCAAGCATCTGTGGAACCGGGAGGGAAGTGGAACGCAAGGCATGCATCACCCGATGCTCGCGGTCGACTTGGTGTGCAGAGGGAAGGAGAATGCCTGGCGGTTGCTTGCGTAGTACGTAGCGGCCGGTTGCCGACTCAATCAGAAAGGTCGGATTGCTTTGCCCACCGTCGAACTGACGGATGGTGAACGGACCTCGATATCCTTCAATGTTGGCGTCAAGAAAGCGACCAAGCGAGAAAAGATCGAATTCGTGTCCCTTGCGAATAGGAGTGAGTATGACTTCACTCATTCAGTGAGGCTCTGCTTTCTTGGAATCCGGGGTTGCGGAGACCGATTCACTCGTTTGCACAGAGTCACTGAACAAGTTGTCGGGACGCAGTCCTCGCTTCTGCTGGATGCTATACCACAGAATCGCAAAATGAATCGCCAACAAGGCTATAACAATGGCTGTGATAGCCGCCTCCACTTGAACTCCTAGTGTGTGAGAACTGAGGGCGAGCGTAAGCTAGAACAAGAACGCTGTTTCTGCATTTTACGATGCGCGGCAATGTGCTGTTCTGCACGACAAGGTACATTCATGGCTGCGAAATGAAGGTGTTTTTCAGGAGAGAGCAATGAAGATAACGGACATTACCTATACCCCACTTACGATTGGCAAGTCTCTGATTCGAGTCGAGACTGACGCTGGAATCGAAGGATGGTCTGAAGGACCTGGGCAGGGGCGATCCAAAGGCTGGTCAGTATTCCAGTCGTACTTGGAGAACCGCATCAAACCCGCTTTGATCGGCGAAGACCCTCGACAGATTGAACGTCATTGGGAAACTTTGGCTTTGGGAAAAGATGAAGTGTTCTTCAAGCTTCCCGGGGCAGTGGTGGGCGTAATCGATGTTGCACTGTGGGATCTGTTGGGAAAAGCCACATCGCTTCCCGTTCATGCATTGATGGGTGGGGCTGCCCGAAAGCAGATTGATCTCTACTGGTCGGTCGGTTCGGGTTGGCGATTGGAGCCCGAACAGATGTTGCAATTGGTGAAGACCGGTTGGGAAAAGGGATTCCGTGCGTTCAAGATCCGTATGGACTGGCGCGGATGGAGACAAGATGCCGACCCGCTTCGCGACCGAGCACACTATGACATCGTTCGAGATTTTCTTCCCCAAGATGTGTACATGGGATTTGACGTCAACAACGGTTACTCCGTCTCGACGGCTATTCAACAAGGCAGATACTTTGAAGAGAAGGGACTCGACCACTACGAAGAGCCCATTCCTCACAATGACCTTCCAGGATTGCGGCAGGTTGCCGATGCGTTGGATGTTGCAGTCTCCGCGGGGGAACAGGATGCCTATCGCTGGTGGTTCCACCAGCTTGTCTTACTTGGAAATCCCGACATTCTTCAGCCTGACATCTTGAATGCCGGAGGCCCCACGGAAGTCAAGCGGATCTACGACATGGCCACCACGCTCGACAAGCCGATCATGCCGCACTCTCCACAAGCTGGAATCAACAGCATTGCTTCGATGCACGTCTACTCGACCATACAAAACGCTGTGCGCCCGCACGAGTATTCGGAGGAATTTGCTGGTCCCTTGGACGACTTGGCAGACTTATACGGCGAGTGGGTCCTTCCGAAGGATGGACGCATCCAGCTACGCGACACTCCAGGATTGGGGATCGAACTGAATGAAACGGCTGTTCAACGACTAAAGCAAACTTGAGATGTGCCGCCCCAAGCCAAATGACAATTGATGTTGAATATGGCTTGCCGAATCGCTATCATTCGCAACCGATTCCCGTGCTCGGACTGGACTTGTCGTGAAGACGCTAAGCACACGCCCAGAAGACGTGGTGCATGAGTGGTTTGTTGTTGACGCCTCGCGCTATACGCTTGGTCGTCTAGCTTCTGCAATTGCCGTGCGATTGCGCGGCAAGCACAAGCCCATCTTCACTCCCCATGTTGATACCGGCGACTACATCGTCGTGGTCAATGCCGAAAAGGTTCGTGTAACGGGACGCAAGGAAGAGGCGAAGACCTACTATCGCCACTCGGGATATCCGGGTGGAATCAAGTCTCGATCGCTCAGAGAGATGCGAAGCAAGCATCCCGAGCGCATTATCGAACTCGCGGTCAAGGGCATGCTTCCGAAGAATCCGCTTGGACGAGCAGTTGCACGCAAACTCAAGGTCTATGCAGGCAGCGAGCATCCTCACGGTGCGCAGGAGCCCAAGGAACTAACGCTCTAACGGGCGACAACAAGGAGAAGAGAGCTTGGCAGTAGAAGGTGGATACGGAACAGGGCGGCGCAAAACCAGCACCGCGCGTGTCTTCCTGGAACCTGGAAACGGAAGGATCCTGGTCAACGGCGAGCCCGTCGACGAGTATTTCGGGAGAGAAACTGCACGAATGGTCGTTCGTCAACCGTTGGATGTGACGAACACCAACGATTCGGTCAGTCTTCGCGTGACTGTAAAAGGTGGGGGTAGTTCTGGACAAGCCGGTGCGATTCGGCATGGTATTGCACGAGCGTTGCTCGACTACAACGAAGACTTCAAAGCCAATTTACGTGGCGCGGGTTTTCTCACTCGCGATGATCGTGAAGTGGAACGCAAGAAAGTGGGTCTTCGAAAGGCGCGCAAGAGACCGCAATACTCGAAGCGCTGAGATTGTCTTGGCCGTTTCATTGCAATTTGAGATCAAACCAGCCTGTTGATCAAAGTGTGGATTCGGACTCAGAGTTCGAGTAGGGGAAATACTTAGACTTGGCGACATCATCTTCCAATCCGGTAACTCGTCGTTACCTACTCTTGTCCACATCGGCTGTGGCTGCTGTAGGAGCCGCTTTCGCGGTGGTTCCTTTCGTTCGGTCATGGTCGCCTAGTGCGAAGGCACGGGCGTTGGGTGCGCCAGTTCGTGTTGACATTTCGAAACTGGGAGAAGGTGGCATTCTTGGCCCCCTTCCTGCCTGGAGAGGACAAGTCGTATTCGTGATCCATCGCCCTCAGGCCGTGCTGGATCGATTGATGAGGGAAAACAGCAAACTGGCTGATCCACTCTCCAAGAAAAGCACTCAACCGGAGTATGCGACCAACGAATGGCGTTCTATCCGACCCGAGATAGGAGTATTTCTGGGTCTGTGCACACACCTCGGATGTTCGCCGCAGTACAAGGGGAAAGTCGAACCACAACCGTTTGACAGTACTTGGAAGGGTGGCTTCTTTTGTCCGTGTCACGGTTCGAAATTTGACTTGGCGGGACGAGTCGAGAAGAACCTACCGGCACCAACCAATTTGGTAGTACCTCCCTATCGTTACGAATCCGAGAATGTGATTTGGATCGGCGAAGACCCGCAAAAAGAGGAGATTGCGTAGTGAGCGAGTCTACTGATCGCCAGGGTTTTCTCTCCAAGTGCCGCACTTGGATCGACACCCGATTTCCGTGGACCGACACCCTAGAACGACACGCCACCAAGTACTACGCACCTAGAAACTTCAATTTCTGGTACGTCTTTGGAGCACTGGCGGCGTTCGTACTGATACTGCAGCTAGCCACTGGCCTGTGGCTGACGATGACCTACGAACCGACGGGAGAGGGTGCGTTCCGCTCCGTCGAATACACCATGCGAGAGGTTGAGTTCGGCTGGTTGATTCGCTATCTGCATTCGACCGGAGCATCGGCGTTTTTTGTTGTGGTTTACATCCACATGTTCCGGGGCTTCGCCTATGGCTCCTACCGTGCTCCGCGGGAATTGATCTGGCTGATCGGAATGGGCATTTACTTGGTGCTCATGGCCGAGGGATTTTTTGGCTACCTGTTGCCGTGGGGCAACATGTCCTATTGGGGTGCACAAGTGATCGTTTCGCTCGTCGGGGCGATTCCGTTCTTCGGACCGGACTTGATGGAGTGGGTCCGAGGCGACTTTGTGATGTCCGGGATCACTCTCAACCGCTTCTTCGCCTTACATGTGTTTGCGTTGCCGGGTGCATTGGTTGTGCTGGTCTTCGTCCACATCATCGCCTTGCACCATGTCGGTTCGAACAATCCGGACGGCATCGAGATCAAAGCGAAAAAAGACGAAAAGGGCGTTCCGTTGGACGGAATTCCTTTCCATCCGTACTACACCGTTCACGACTTCTTTGCCATCGTCGTGTTCCTGATTCTGTTCTGTGCGGTCGTGTTTTTTGCACCCGAGATGTTCGGCTACTTCATTGAGAAGCCGAATTTCGAAATTGCAAATCCGCTGAAGACGCCGGAACACATTGCCCCAGTCTGGTACTACACGCCGTTCTACGCAATGCTGCGAGCCGCAACCTTCCCGTTGTTCACGGTTGATGCGAAATTCTGGGGATTGGTCGTGATGGCTGGAGCAATTCTCATTCCAGCAGCGCTGCCGTGGCTCGACAAGAGCCCCGTTCGATCCATCCGGTACAAAGGAAGGATTTCGAAGCTCATGCTGGGACTGTTTGTTATCAGCTTTGTGGTCTTGGGATACTTGGGAACCATTCCTCCATCGCCATTTGCAACTCTCCTCGCGCAGATTGGGACCATCATTTATTTCGCCTACTTCTTGCTCATGCCTTGGTACACCAGCGTGGAGAAGACTAAGCCTGAACCTGATCGGGTTACCGGGTAACGGTAGGAACGGAGGCGATCATGAAGCAGGTTGTGTGCGGAATCCTGGTCTTGCTGTTCTGCGGTTTTTCGATGAGCGTTGCCGCGGCATCGGGTTCCACGTGGGAAATGGAGAAGATGAAGCCCGATCTGAACGACACTGCTTCGTTGCAAAGAGGACTCGGGCTCTACGCAAACTTCTGCATCGGTTGCCACTCTCTACAGTATCAACGCTACGAACGGACCGCCGCTGACTTGGGAGACATCCCTCACGACTTGATGCTCGAGCAGGTGATCTTTACCGATCAGCCTATCGGCGACTACATGACCACCTCCATGTCGGAGGAAGACGCAAAGAGATGGTTTGGAGCAGCCCCTCCGGATTTGACAATGGTCACGCGAGTGCGCAGTCCGAAATGGGTGTACAACTTCCTCAAGACCTTCTATGTCGATGAATCACGTCCTTTTGGCGTGAACAACAAGGTGTTCCCCAACGTCGGCATGCCTCATGTCTTGCTGCCGTTGCAAGGAATCAGCGAGGAAGTCTGTTATGGCTACACGGCAGTCGACATTCTCAATCGTCGCGGTTCGATCAATGCTGCGATCCAGGAAGGAAAGCAAGACGAAGTGGATCAGAAAGAGGGTCGAATCGAGAACTGTCCTGAAGTTAGAACGATTCCGGGGTCCGGCTTGTACTCGGTCGAGGAATTTGATCAAGCTGCATTCGACTTGGCCAATTTTCTGCACTATGTGAGCGACCCATCGCGTCAGCAGCGTCAGAGAATGGGCGTTTGGGTCATCGGCTTTCTCTTGGTATTGCTGGTATTTGCATTTTTCCTGAACCGCGAGTATTGGAAAGAAATTCATCGCGACGATTCCGATTGACAAACCTCTAGTTCAAACAGGGTAAGACGTATGAGCATTTCCGGACGTCGGACCCCCATGATTCTCTGGTCCACCGGTACAGACCAGTACAGTCACCGGGTTCGAATCGTATTGGCCGAAAAGCGCATCTTGGTCAATCAGAAGCGGGTTGACAAAGACGATCTGGATGCAATCGATGCACCAGAAACCCCGCCAGAGCAAATCCCGACGCTGGTGGATCGGGACCTCTTTCTCTTTCATAGTCTTGTGATCATGGAGTACCTGGACGAACGGTATCCACATCCACCATTGCTTCCCGTGTATCCGGTTGCCCGGGCTGAATCGCGACTAATGATTCACCAGATCGAAACACAGTGGTCGGAACGCGTGGACCTGCTCACCGGCAAGGGAGTGAGGAAGACCCAAAGGGATCGTGCTCGAACCGAATTACGAGAAAGCGTGATTTCCTTTGCGCACTCGCTGCAAGACTCCAAATTCTTGATGAGCAACGATTTCACGATTGTGGACTGTTGCACGGCCCCAGTGCTGTGGAGACTGGAGTATCTTGGCATCAAGTTGCCGACGCGTCAGACACGGAATCTTCGCCGCTACATGAACAACGTCTTTTCTCGCGAGTCTTTTCGCATGAGCCTGAGCGAGGAGGAAGAGGAGATGCGAAGCGCTTGACTTCCTTCCGGTGGTATCTGGTCGACGCGCTCATTCGATGGTTGATTGATAACCGGTGCACTCCCTATCTGGTCATCAAGTGCGACATGCCTGGTGTGCACGTTCCAGAGGAGTATGTTCAGAACAATCAGATTGTGCTCAACGTTTCCGCACAAGCCGTTAACAACTTCTCGTTGGGAGCGGATGGTCTGGAATTTGACACGCGATTCAAGGGCGTTCCCCATCACATCCAAGCACCAGCTGGAGCGATCATTGGAGTGCACGCCAAAGAAGGGAACTACGTCGTCACTTTAGAGCCCGAATTCGACGGTGAAGCCGCTGAGGATGAGACGGAGTCCACCCAAGAAGAGCCAGCTAGTAGGCCCAAACTGAAATTCGTTGACTAGATTCTCGGACGAACTGCTTTAGTCCACATAGTCGAAGACTACGACGACTTTCTTCACACCTCGAACGAAGCGAGCTTGCTGCACATAGGCGGCTCCCTCCGCTCGCGTAGCAACGCCCAGCAAGTACACCGCGCCTTTCTCGACCACGACTTTCATTTGGTTTCCGTAGTTTTGGTTGACTTCGGCCAGTTCGTTTCGAACAGCAACCGCGATCCTCGAGTCGGCTAATCGACCGGGCAACGTTCTGACCGGCTCTGTCGTTAATTGGTTTTCCACTGCTCGAACATGCTGGATTCGCAATGCCGCCAAGCCCGCATCGCTTGCTCGTTCGTTGGTTGCCACCTGACCCGTGAGCAAGACTTTGCCGTTGAACACGGTTACTCGTACTCGCTCGTCGCGGCGTTGACCCAGCGTGCGTAACACGGCTCTCTCGACTTGCGAATGAATACGAGAGTCTTCCACCAATTCGCCGGGAGAGCGATTTGGACCTTGGGCCGGGACTGATGCGCAACTGCTGAGAAAAATCGAGGTTGCAAATGCCGCGAGAAGAAGAGTTGCAACTTGCGCGAAGTGTCGTTTCAACATACCGATTCCTAGAGGAGCGTCTTCGATTCTTGGAACGTTGGAGTGTCTGGTGCAGCCACCAATCCGGTGTCGTCCACCTGACCCCAGATGGGTAGCCGAGAGATCACTCCGTGCTCTTTCATGGAGAGCATGCCGGTGTGGCCATAGATGGGCTCTCCTCGCTTGAGAGTTGTCAAGTTAAGAGCGACTTTGTAGGCGTCCGAACCAAAGACATACAACGGGAACAATACTTCCGCATCCGAAAAGGATGTTCGCAACGAGTGTGTCAGGTCGGAAGAGTAAATCAGTGCAGGCATGCTCGTAAACGTCGTACCCGTGGTGTATTCGTTTCCGCCATCGCTGTCTCGAAACGTCGGTTCAGCCGCCAATATTGGGATCTCGCCGGCGAAGTGGTAGTGCATGGCAGCCGCAAGAGAATCAAACTCGTCAATGTTGACGAAAGCAACGACAGCATCGATGTCGTCGCGCCTTCTTGCCGTGAATTGGATCTTTCCCGAGGCGATTCTTTGAATGTCTTCGTGGCGAAGATTGCTCTGCGCTACGTGGAGCATTTCCGCGACCTCACTCGTAATGTTGGTCAGGTCATTGAGAACGGTCTCGTCCACGACTTCCACGTTGTTCGGCAATTGCGACTTGAATGAGACCGATGCGCGGGCTGCCCAAAACTCGCTTCCAATGACCAGGAGAACTCGTTTGATTCGCAAGTCGACAAGCTTTTGTGCAATAGCGAGTGCATCGTCTTCGACGACTATCGCGAGCTGATATGAGTGGGTGTTGTAAATCGTGGCTTCAGCCACACGGTTGAGAGCAATGATCGGAACGTCGAGAGTGTCTCCTTTGACAACTGTTCGAACACGATCCTTGTCAAGTGGTCCGATAATCACATCCACACCTTCGGTTATCGCACGATCAAGTAGCGATGTCATGCTGGAGCGCTCCGTGTCATACAGCGTGACTCTGACATCTTGATTGGCGGCACTGCTCAAGTGGTGCAAATGAGAGCTCAAGAATCCGTTTCTGATAGCGGTTGCCGCACTGGATAGTGGACCAGACTGCGGCAGCATGAGTGCGATGTGCCGAGGTGGCTCGCTTACAACCTGCAAGTAGTTCGGCGGAAAACTGGAAGCGAGATGTTGAGGTTTGAGCTCGCGCCACAGCCGGAAGGCCTTATTGCGTTGTTCGGAAGTGAGGGATTGTTGTGCAATGGACGCTAGGTTCCACCAATCCTGCGCATCCGAAGTTGCGGTTCGTGAAAACCCATCACTTCGATAGATGCATTGGCTCGACACGATTTCCCAGATTCTTCGTGCCCAGTACTGTCGATCTGGATCCCCCACCGGAGAGAAACTCGAGAGGACGTCCACCGCAGCCTGGCAGTCTCCAAGAGTCCCATGCATGTGGGATTCGAGCAATGACTGAACCTTCGCTTCAACATAGTTGGTAGGAGTGAGTTCCTGAACTTGTCGAATTGCGCTGGCCGGATTGTCGTTGAAGTCGATAGCGGCTTGAACGCATTGCTGTTCAAAGGGAGACCGGAGCGCTTCTCCTTGAAGTTCTGTCGCTTCCAATCGATCTTCGAGCATCGCTGTGGCTTCTTCTGAACGCCCAGTCGAGTACAAGTCACCGAGTGTATCGATCAAATCGGGGTGGAGAATTTCGAGCTCGAACCCACTATCCGAGGGATCGAAGCGAGTTGTTCCGTCAGCTGAAGGGTCGTTGACAGGAGTTGCTACTCGTGTACTCTGGCAACCTCCGCAGAGCACACACATTGCGATGCAGACTAGCCCGAATACAGCCCAGACCGGTCGGTTGTACATAGTAGCTACGCACATTGGAAACCTCGAAGATACATCAGCGAGAGCGATTCGAGTTCTTCGCAGTGTGGATCGCATTGCATGTGAGAGCGTTCGTCGAGCACAGATACTACTGAATCACTTCGACATACCCTTTGACAAGAACGGTCTGATTCGTCTCGATGATGCTCACGAGGATGCAGCGACGGATCGCGTCGTAACAGCGCTACAGGCTGGGGAGGACGTTGCTTTGGTAAGCGATGCCGGCACGCCTCTGATCTCCGATCCAGGCTTTCTGGTGGTTCGCAAGTCGTTTGATCTCGGTATTCATGTGGTGCCCGTGTCAGGTCCAAGTTCGATCACGACCATTGCTTCCGTAAGCCCAATTCCCCTCAATCAGTTTCAGTTTGTTGGCTTTCTGAAAACGAGCGGCTCAACCAGACGCAAGCAGCTGTTCGAATTGGGTGCCTCGACAGTACCGACAATATTCTTCGAAACGGCAAACCGGATGTTGGCGGTGTTGGAGGTGATGCAGGAGCTTGGTCTCGGCAACAGGGATCTGTGTCTCGGCCGGGAATTGACCAAGACCTATGAGGAATTGCTCTACGGAACTGTTGATCAAGTCCGTGAAGAACTGGGTGATAGAGGCGAAGTCTTGGGCGAATTCGTTGGAGTGTTGGGGGGATCCGATGATTCTTCTTCGCATCGCAATGCCGACGAACTCATCCAGCAGTTGCTACCGCATCTTCAAGTGCCACAGATTGCACGGATCGTTGCAAACTTGACCGATCTTGACCGGCGCACCGCCTATCAGCGTGCAATGGAACTCCGTAGCTAGTTGTCATAGTATCTGCGGAGAGACGGCTAGGCGATCGCCGATGGAGCAAGTATTCATCGGAGGAAAGTCCGGGCTCCACAGGACAGAGCGCCAGGTAACACCTGGGAAGCGCGAGCTTACGGCAAGTGCAACAGAAAACAAACCGCCACGCGTAGCGTGGTAAGGGTGAAATGGTGCGGTAAGAGCGCACCGCGTACTCTGGCAACAGAGTCGGCAAGGTAAACCCCGCTCGGAGCAAGGCCAAATAGAGATCGAATCACGTGGTCCGCGTGCGGTTCGGGTAGGCTGCTTGAGGTGCATGGCGACATGCATCCCAGATGAATGATCGTCCACGACAGAACCCGGCTTAACGGCCGTCTCCTAGCCCGGGACTGTCCACTGTAACGTGCGCAGTCCTGGCCGTGGACCCGCAGTGGACTTCTCACCGCTCAGAAGGAGTGCCGTTGGCATAACTTTCTCCACGTTACGCAGCCTCAATCGACGTAGATCTGCACTCTGGATCTCAAGCTACTGCGATGTCAATTCCCTTTTCAGCATCGATTGACAAAAACTCAGTTTGTCAGGTGCTTGTACGGATCGCAATCATTAAGTAATATTTGAGCATCTGTGCGGGTCTTCATGGATTGATAGACCCCGCTGATCGTATGGGCGTGAATTCCACGGAATGGAGGCAAATGCGAATTTCACGTAGGCCTTTCGCCAGCGCTACGCATGCATGCGAGGCGGGCCGAAAATGTCACTAGCACACATCCCGGTGCTCGTTGACGAAGTAGTCACGAACTTGGTTCAAGAGTCGAACGGCTCATATCTCGACGCAACCTTCGGTTCGGGCGGGCACACTCGAGCACTTCTGAGCGATCTCGGAAGCGATGCCCGCGTGCTTGTGGTTGATCGGGACCCGACTGCTGTGGAAGCCGCCCAATCTTTAGCCAAAGAAGACTCCCGAGTCTGCGTTTGCAAAGGGAATTTCAGCGAGTTGGGGCAACTGGCTGAAGAAAACGGATTCGCCAATTTCGATGGGATCCTCATGGATATCGGCATCTCTTCGACCCAAGTGGACTCACCCGAGCGCGGATTCAGCTTTCAACACGAAGGGCCGTTGGACATGCGGATGGATCCAACTTCGGGATTTACCGCAGGCGAATGGCTCAACAAAGCAGCACTCGGAGAAATGGCGACTGTGTTCAAGCGCTATGGCGATGAACGCAACGCTCGTTCGATCGCACGCGGCATCGTTGCACGTCGCCCATTGGAGACCACGTCGGATCTGGTAGATGTCATCGACAAGGCATCCAAGACGGTGGATAGACGGAAACACTCCGCTACCCGAGTGTTTCAAGCGATTCGAATATTGGTCAACGACGAAATCAACGAATTGCGCCAGGGTCTGCGTCGGACGTTTGATCTGCTAGCTCCAAAGGGTCGATTAGCGGTTATTTCGTTCCACAGCATCGAACACCAAATTGTGCGCCGGCAATTCAAGGCATGGACTACGAGTGGCATGCCTGACCGCATGCCAATCCGCGGCAAGAATGAAGGTCCGCTGAAATTCATCGTGCGGGGCAAGCGTCCGTCCCATTCCCAGATCGAAGAGAACAGTCGAGCACGTTCCGCAATGCTACAGGTGGTTCAACGTGTTCGGTAATGCAAGAACAGCCGCGCTGAAGAGTCGGCCGACGACTTCGCCGACCTGGTGGATTGTTTGGTTTCTGTTGCTCACAACAGTCTTGGTTACTGGGCTGTTGGTTCTGGATCAGGTCCGCGAACGTCAGCGAATCTACAACCAGATTCTTCAGCTACGGGTCCAGCAAGACAAGGCACTCTCCGAATTTTCGCGTCTACAAATCGAGCGAGGAAGCGAGATTTCCTATGAGCGAGTGGTGACCATCGCCACATCCGACATGGGCATGAAGTTTCCGGACCAAATTGTGACCGTCGAGCAGCAGGAAGAAGAACATTGAGCGGCAAGCGGTACTGGTTCATCGTAGGCGCATTTGTCGTCGTGACCCTAGCCATGCTGGGGCGAATGCTCGTGCTCGCGACCTACGATCGCGAATTTCTGCAGGATTGGGGCAATTCGCGAGCACATCGCGACATTGGCGTGCCGACCATGCGTGGAGTGATCTACGACCGAGCTGGCCAGTTGCTTGCCATGAGCACTCCGGTGCAGTCCATATGGACGGATCCTGGCATGGACACGATTCCCGAGGAGTCCTATCCAGAGTTGGCGACAGCACTTCAAATCAAGGAGAGCGAGCTAGAGCGAATAGTGGTTTCAGGTGAGGGCAAGAGGTTCTTGTACCTGAAGAAACGGGTGTCCCACTCGATTTCACAAGCGGTGGCTCGGTTAGGGATTGAGGGAATCCGATTTGAGACCGAGTATCGGCGCTACTACCCGGCAGCGGAAGTTACTGCACACGTAGTCGGACTGATCAAGAACGATGGATCCGGCATCGAAGGACTCGAGCTTTCTCACGATCGATCGTTGCAGGGTTCGGAAGGCAAACGACGTGTACTTCGTGCCCGAGACGGTCGCCGGTTGCGCGACGTGCGGCTGATTGAACCACCTCGGTTTGGGGAAGACGCGACGCTGACCATCGACTTGGGACTTCAGTTTCTCAGCTATCAGAAATTGCGCAACGCGGTTGCCGAACATCAAGCCGAATCAGCCACATTGATCCTGATCGACGTGTTGAACGGTGAGATTTTGGCGTTGGCCAACTACCCGTCGTACAACCCCAACGACGGAAATGACCGCGTTTTCAGTCGAATGCGGAATCGCGCGATCGCCGATACGTACGAACCTGGTTCCACGATCAAGCCCTTTACCGCATTGGCTGCATTGGAAAGTGGGACTTATCGACGTGACACGGTTATTGACACTTCGCCAGGCACTTTTCGCATTGGAAGGCACACGGTTGAGGATCCAAGGGACTATGGTGAGCTCACGTTAGAAGGCGTTCTCACCAAATCGAGTCAGGTAGGCATATCGAAGATCGCACTGGATCTCGAAACGTATGCGCTGTACAGCACGCTGTCCCGTGCTGGATTTACCGATATACCTCACTCGGGACTTCCCAACGAGTCCCTCGGTCACGTCAATATCGACGATCTGGAACGTGAAATCGGTCGTGCGACCATGGCTTACGGCTACGGGTTGCGCGTATCGCCACTTCAGCTAGCAACCGGCTACCTCACGTTGGCCACCGGTGGTGTACGTCGGACACCGAACATTCTCTTGGGCCGGAATGCATCGCTGAATTCTGAAGAGCGTGTGTTCGACGAAACACATACCAAGACGATTGTCGACATGCTTCAGGGAGTGGTCTCGCCAATCGGAACAGCTCCGAAAGCGAACATGGAAGGATTCGCGGTGTCCGGAAAGACAGGCACTGTCAGAAAGATCTCCGACGGGCAGTACGACGACACGCGACATATTGCGTGGTTCGTAGGGATGGTGCCGGCATCGGATCCACGGATTCTTGCCGTAATTGTCGTCGATGAACCCAAGGGCGAAACGGTGTCAGGGGGCGGAGTCGCCGCCCCTGTATTCGCGGAAATAGCAAGCCATGCATTACAGCTAATCGGGCTATCTAGCAGCGGAAGCACTCCGACCGGAGACGAAGATGCAGCTTAGACACTTGCTCGACCGATCCGATGTGCCGGATGTGCGCATTCGAGGCTTGACCTGCGATTCTCGACAAGTCCGACCCGGAGACTTGTTCATCGCCTACCGAGGCGGTTCGTTCGACGGGCATGACTACGTCAATGAAGCGACGCAAAAGGGCGCAGTTGCAATTCTTGGTGAACGACCAGCTCCGACGAACTTCCCAATACCGTGGGTGCATTTGGACCGTATCGCACAAGAGCGTGGTGCGATCGCCGCACGCTACTTCGGCTACCCGGCGAAAGATGTCCAAATGATTGGTGTTACGGGGACGAACGGGAAGACATCCGTCTCTTACGGTTCGGCCAACTTGTTGCCGTCAACTGCGTGTGTCGGAACCATCGGCTGGGGAATTCCCCCAGCGTTGTGTACATCGGCTCTGACTACACAGGATCCCATTTCCATGCAGCAGACTCTGGCGGCTCTGCGACAGCGCAACATTGAACGCGCTGTTGCGGAAGTCAGTTCGCATGCACTCGATCAACGTCGCGTGGACGACGTGAATTTCGATTGCGCGGTGTTCACCAATCTAAGCCGAGATCATCTCGACTACCACCCCAGCATGGACGACTACGCAAGAGCGAAGTTTCTGTTGTTTGAGCGAGACGAGTTGCACTGCGGAATCGTCAACATCGATGATCCATTCGGCGTGAAGATCGCACAGCACCTCAAGAGCCGCGATCTGCGGTGCCTCACCTATGGAACCCAACAGAGTTCCGATCTCGGATGGGGCAGCGTTCACTACGGATCCGAAGGGATCCGTGGAACTTGGAACGGATCGTTCGGCGATGCTGAATTCTCGATTCCGTTTGTAGGAGAAGCCTATCTATACAACGCAGCGGCGATGTTGCTCGTTGCGATGTATTGCGGCATGGACTTCTCCGATGCAGTCGAACGAATGCACGACATGCGACAGATTCCAGGGCGAATGGAGTACTTGTCTCCGCCCGGTATTGCTTCTGTCGTCTTGGACTACGCCCACACACCCGACGCTCTTCGGACCGCCTTGGGTGCAGTTCGAATGCATACGTCCGGACGGGTGTTCTGCGTTTTTGGATGCGGTGGAAACCGTGATCAGGGCAAGAGGCCGGAAATGGGTCGCATTGCTCAGGAAGGCGCTGACTACGTGGTGGTTACTTCAGACAACCCACGGCGGGAGAACCCGCAAGCAATCATCGATGACATCTGCACAGGTTTTGTCGGCGACTGGGACTTCCACATGACGGTCGATCGAACTGAAGCGATTCGATACGCATTGAACAACGCCATGCCGGACGACACGGTTCTCGTTGCCGGAAAAGGCCACGAACGATACCAAGACATCGAGGGTGTCCGACACCCCTACAGCGATCGAGCTGCTATTCAATGCATTTTGGGCGAGCGTGTCTGATGTTGCTCTGGCTCACTCGATACCTAACGGAGTTTCACTCCGTGTTCAACGTCTTCGAATACATCACGTTTCGAACGATCGTTGCTGCGGTTACGGCTCTATTCATTGCGCTGATTCTGGGCCCAGTGATCATTCGCAAGTTCGCACAGGAAAAAATTGAAGAGAACATTCGCGACGACGGACCGACATCTCACTTTGAGAAACAGGGCACACCGACGATGGGTGGACTTCTCATTGTTATCGCGATTCTCATCTCGACCTTGCTGTGGGGAGAACTTTCCAGCAAGCAAGTTTGGATCGTCATAGCCGTAATTGTTGGATTTGCGCTTATCGGATTCGCGGACGACTACAAGAAGCTTCGCAAGGGCAAGGGCATTTCCATTCGTTGGAAGTACTTCTTCCAATCGGTGATTGGACTCGGTGCGGCTGTTGTGATTTTTTCAACAGCGACGGTTCCTGCAGAGACCGAATTGATTGTTCCCTTCTTCAAGGATGTGGCCGTTCCACTGGGATTCGGATTCATCGTTCTGACCTACTTGATGATTGTCGGTATGAGCAATTCGGTGAACTTCACGGATGGTTTGGACGGTTTAGCAATCATGCCGACCGTTATGGTCGGAGCAGCATTGGGGCTGATCGCCTATCTGGTGGGACACAGCGAATTTGCCTTGTACTTGCACATTCCCTACATAGCGGGAATGGGCGAACTAACCATCATTTGCGGCGGAATTATTGGCGCAGGCCTCGGTTTTCTCTGGTTCAACGCCTACCCGGCCCAGGTGTTCATGGGCGATGTCGGGGCACTCTCGCTCGGTGCGGCTCTGGGTGTCATCGGTGTGCTGGTCCGCCACGAAATCGTCTTGCTGATCATGGGCGGAATCTTCGTGCTGGAAACTGCATCGGTCATCGTCCAGGTGGCGAGCTACAAACTAATCGGTCGACGCGTCTTTCAGATGGCTCCCCTGCACCACCACTTCGAGCTAAAAGGCTGGCCCGAACCGCGAATCATCGTGCGGTTCTGGATCATTTCCATGCTCCTCGTACTCATTGGCCTTTCGATGTTGAAACTGCGATGAATACGAGAATGACAATGGTGTTGGGGCTCGGAGAAACCGGCTTCTCCGTCGTGCGCTACCTGCATGATCGTCACAGCGCAGTTGTGGCGAGCGATTCTCGACTAGGAAGGCAGACCTCGAAGGTCCCTCATCTCTTGGCTTTGCGCGAAGAGTATCCAGACGTACCGATAGTTCCGCCGCGTCAATTCGCTCGAGCCTTGTCGGAAGCGAGTCGAGTTGTTGCCAGTCCGGGTGTTGCACTTGACGACTCGTTGATCCGTTTCGCACAGATTCGACATGTGCCGGTGGTAGGCGACATCGATCTGTTCATGGAAGAAGTGGAAGTTCCAGTAGTTGGTATTACCGGAACCAACGGCAAGACCACAACTACGACTCTCGTTGGTCACATGTTGCAGTCCAAGGGCTTTCGAACATGTGGAAACGTAGGTTTGCCCGCTCTCGACGCACTGAACGAAGAGTCGGCCGGATACGTTGTCGAGCTCTCTAGCTTTCAATTGGAGCGGTTGCGAAACGCCGGCTTCGATGTGGCGGCGATATTGAACATCGCCGAAGACCACCTCGACCATCACCGTTCGATGTCGGACTACGTTGCAAGCAAGCAGAGAATCTACGAGAACTGCAAATTCGCCGTCTACAACGGTCTAGATCCGGCCACCAAACCCCTAGACGTCGAAGAATCCGTTGCTGTCAATAGGGATCCCGATTGGATGGTTGACGACGATGGCATCGTGATCGATGGAAAACGCATCGGAGCTGGCAGCATTGGCTTGCAAGGCAAGCAAAACCACTACGACTTGGTTGTCGCCGCTGCCATAGCGTCAAGACTCGGAGCCAGTCGAGAGACCATTCTCGATGTCGTAGCGTCGTTCAAGGGTTTGCCGCACCGTTTGCAACTCATTGCAACGATCGACGGAGTCGAGTACATCAACGACTCGAAGGCAACCAACGCCGCAGCATCGATTGCGGCGTTGCGGGGATTGGCGAGTAATGATCGAGGATTGATCCTAATCGCGGGCGGAGACGGAAAAGACGCGGATTTTCAAGAACTCGGTGGTGTGATCGATGAATGCGTCCGCTATGCGGTGTTGATAGGTCGAGACGCACCACAAATTGCCGATCAAATCAAACGCACAGACTACGAGTTCGCACCTTCCATGTTGGCCGCTGTTAGTTCCGCGAAGCGACTAGCGAGTGAAGGAGACAAGGTGCTGTTGTCTCCCGCTTGCGCCAGCTACGACATGTTTCGAAACTTCGAGCATAGGGGCGCGTCATTTGTTCAAGCTGTTCAAGGAATGAGCGAATGACTAACCGATTGGAAGTAGTCACGGCATGCACTTGGATGCTGCTATTGGTACTAGGACTTGTCGCTGTGACTAGTGCCACTCAACATCAGAGCCAGGATTCAATGAATCCGTTTGTCTTGCGCCACATCTTGTACATGATTGTCGCGGTAGCCGTGTTCATCGCACTGCTACAGGTGCCACTCTACACCCTGCAGAAGATGCACAAGCTGATCTACCTTGTGACGGTGTTGCTTGCTGTGCTCGTTTTGGTGCCGTGGATTGGTGTCGAGGCCGGAGGCGGAAGGCGATGGATTGACCTGCAAGTAATGACGCTACAGGTCTCCGAAGTTGCTAGGTTGATGATTCCGATCTATGTCGCCGGACACTTGGCGAGCAACGCCGAAGAAATCCGTCAATCTACGATTGCCGTGTTGAAACCGCTGTTCTGGGTCGGCATCGTTCTAGTGCTGTTCCTGCAGCAGCCAGATTTTGGCTCTGCAGTTCTCATCGGTCTGGTCACGGCTTCGATGCTGTTGCTTGCCGGAACTCGAGTGCGCGACTTGGCACTTCTGGGAGTAATCGGCTCGATTGGACTGGCTTATGTCGCGTACTACCGAAGAGATCGGATCGCGGCATTCCTCGACACTTGGACGCATGCGTCCGACGAAGCGTATCAGCTTGCACAGTCTCTGGTCGCGTTTGGTCGAGGCGAATTCACGGGAATCGGATTGGGCGACGGCATTCAGAAGGTTCTCTACCTGCCGACTCCTCACAACGACTTCATTTTCTCGGTAATCGTTGAAGAAACCGGATTCATAGGTGGAGCGTTTCTCCTTCTGATTCTCATGGGACTGGTGTTTCGATGTTTGTGGGTAGGCCGTAGGGCATTGAGCCTGGGTCACAACTTTGGCGGCTACATCTCGTATGCAGCTGGATTGATGCTTGGTCTACAGACGTTGATCAACGTCGGAGTCTCCATGGGCGCATTGCCGACCAAGGGACTCACTCTCCCGTTCGTTAGCTATGGTGGCAACAGCCTGTTGGTGTCGAGTGCCTTGTTGGCGCTGGTCTGCAGAACACACTACGAACTCCAAAGTCCAGAAAAACTTTCGGATGCAGAGGCGGCTTGACGATGGAATCTCTCAAGTCACTCGAAATGCCTCCAATGCGTCGCATCAAGAACGTCCATTTCGTTGGAATCGGCGGAGCTGGAATGTGCGGAATCGCCGAGGTTCTGACCCATCAGGGCTATGTCGTATCGGGTTCGGACCTCCAGCAGTCCGCTGTGACCGACCGCCTCGTTCGTTTGGGCGCAAACGTCACATTTGAACATCGAGCCAGTGCCGTTGAGCACGTAGATGTAGTTGTCGTGTCGAGTGCAATCGGAGAGTCCAACCCGGAAATTGTCGAGGCGCACGCTCGACGAATTCCTGTCGTTTCACGGGCTGAAATGCTGGGTGAACTGATGCGTCACAGGTTTGGAATTGCCGTGGCTGGCACTCACGGAAAAACAACGGTCACAAGTTTGATCGCCAGCATTTTTCAAGAAGCGAAACTGGATCCGACCTTTGTCATTGGAGGTCTTTTGAAGAGCGAGAACCGACATGCCGGATTGGGCTCGGGTCGTTACATCATCGCCGAGGCCGACGAAAGCGATGCGTCGTTTCTGTTTCTCAATCCCCTTGTCGCGGTGGTCACCAACATCGACCACGACCATTTAGGAACCTACTCGCAGAGTTTTGAAAATCTGTTGGATTCCTTCAAGGAATTCGTCCAGCGACTACCGTTCTACGGATTGGTTGTGATTTGCTCGGACGACATGGGCAGCCAATCAATCATTGAAGATCTGGCTCGACCGTTGGTTACCTATGGACTGGCCGAAGATGCCGATTATCGAGCAGACCGGATTGTTCACGAAGGATCAAATTGCAAATTCCGCGTCGAACGGCCGAACGAGCAGGATTCGCTCGAGATCGAAATCTGTTTGCCGGGTGAGCAGAACGTTCGCAACGTGCTCGCAGCAATTGCAGTGGCCAGTGAAGAAGGCATCGACGATCAGGCCATCGTTGAAGGACTGAAGAGCTTCAGCGGCATTGGCCGTCGATTCGAGGTAGCTGAAATCGAGGTCGATGGGCACCGTGCCACGTTGGTCGATGACTACGGACACCATCCCACTGAAGTTCAGCACGTTCTTGACACGGTGAACGAGATATTCCCAGGTCGGCGCGTGGTCATGGTGTATCAACCGCATCGCTATACCCGAACTCGCGACCTGTTCGCCGAATTTGTCGACGTCTTGATTCGAATGGATCACTTGATTCTTGTCGATACCTACGCTGCCAGCGAGGAACCCATTTGCGGCGCAATGGGAATCGACCTGATTCGTGCGATTCAAGCCACAAGAACCGTTCCGGTTCAGTTTGCTCGGACTTCTCATGAGGTAATCGATGAAGTGAGTCGAATCGTCGCAGACAACGATGTTTTGGTCGTGCAAGGCGCGGGAAACGTGGATCGGGTCTCTGTTGAACTCAAGGCACGTGCAGCATGACTTGGAAGGGTAGGTTCATAGCCGGAGTCATAGTGGGAACTGTCGTTCCTCTGGGATGCATTGCGGGATGGAGTCAACTGAACGACGCTGTTCCAGGAGGCTTGACGGATCAGCAGTCACAGGCGGATGTTGCATCTGAATCCGATTTGTCGAATCGCGCCGTTGGAGAGTTGAGTGATCAAGTCGCGGCTGTGCAGGCCGAGAACGACTATGGAGGTTCTCCCCTGAAGCATGTGGCAAACCTGTGGCGGCAGATAACAGGCGTATTGAACTCGGATGGGAGCGATGACACCACACCGGACCAGTCGGCAACAGAACAAACTGAATCGCCCAGCGACAGTTCCGCCGCGATGGTCAAACTTCGCGATTTCGTCAAGGAAGCGACCATTGTGGAGTTGGGAGACATGGTGCGAGCTCATGGAGACTTCCTGGCGGAGGTCGATCACACAAGCGAAGGCTTGAAAATCACGTTGGATTCTGGTACAAGCGTCTTGTTAGGCAGCCGAGATCTTGAGGGGAGGATGAAGCGGTTCCTCGCCGTTTATCACGAAATCGGTGAAGCGACTGACTTGACTCGCCTAGTTGCAGACGCTCGCTACGACCATGGATTGGCCGTACAGGTAGTCGAAGTCGAGGCGGATCGTTCGTTTGACGACGATGCGGCGATTACCAGCGGCCCGGTCGTCATAACTTACGAGTGAGGAAGATGGCAAGCAATTCTGCAGTGTTGGCGGGGTTGGACATCGGCACCACCGAAGTGTCGGTTTGCATAGGTCGTCGTGCGTCCGACGGCACAGTGGAGGCCACGGGAGTGGGCAGCCACCCGTCGACCGGTGTGCGCGAAGGAATGATCGTCAACATCGAAGCGACTGTCGAAGCGATCAAGCATGCGTTGCGCGACGCGCAATCCATGGCCGGACATAGCGTGTCGTCGGTCTATGTGGCAATGGGAGGCCAACACGTTCAAGGTGTGAACTCTCAAGGAAATGTCGCCATTCGTTCTGGGGAAGTCAGACCGGACGAATTGGAACACGCTTTGGAGGCGGCGCAAGCGGTTCCGTTGAGCAATGACGAGTGCATCATGCACGTGATTCCGCAGGAATACGTCATTGACTGGCAGTGTGGAATTCGAGAACCGATCGGTATGTCGGGAACTCGGCTGGATGCCAACGTGCACATCGTGAAGTGCGCAAAGAACGCTGTCAAGAACGTCTCGAAATGCGTCAACACCTGCGGAATCAGCATTGACGGAATCGTGGTTGGATCGATTGCCTCAGCTTCTGCCGCGCTCGCCGCTGATGAACGGGAATTAGGGGTGTGCATGTTGGACATTGGTGGAGGAACGACTGATGTTGCGGTGTACACCGACGGTGCGTTGCGACACACCGAGGTTCTGTCGATGGCCGGGGATTCAGTGACCCGAGACATCGCGATGACTTTACGAACACCTGCCCAAGCCGCGGAGAACCTGAAGATTCGATATGCGTGTGCACTACAGGATTTGGCACACGACGACGAATCGATTCGAGTTCCCGGAGTCGCCGACCGACCCGATTCGAATCTCTCTCGCCAGACTTTGGCAGCCGTAGTCGAATCTCGCTATCGCGAGCTAATCGGTATGGTGCAGGAAATGCTTCAGTCAGTCGACATACCGACTACCAAACTCGGCTCCGGCGTAGTGCTGACCGGCGGAGCGGCAAACATGGAAGGTGCAGTGGAACTTGCCGAGGAGGAGTTTCATCTTCCGGTATCGCTTGGCAGGCCGCGGAATCTTGCTGGACTCGATCAAATTCTTGAGAACCCCGCGTATGCAACATGCTGCGGACTACTCTCTTGGGCGAATCTCCAACTTCAGGAGAGTCGCACAGGCTTCAAACGGAAACGGAATTCCATCCATCGATCGGTCAGATCGATTGGAACCTGGATGCGTAGGACTTACGACAACATTTAACAAGGATGTGAACATGGACGGACCTCAACAGACAAAGCAACCATTTGCGTACACGATTGCCGATCAAAGTGCAAAACCGAGCGCGAACGGGGCAGTGATCAAAGTAATTGGTGTAGGCGGTGGCGGTGGAAACGTCATTAACTACATGGCGGAACACGGTCTTCAGGGAGTGGACCTCATATCGGCGAATACCGATATCCAAGACCTGAATACCGTTCAGGAAGGCGTTGATCGCGTGCAGTTGGGCGCAATGAGAACGCGAGGTCTGGGTGCTGGAATGGATCCGGCAGTCGGGCGAGCGGCCGCTCAGGAAAGCGTCGGTGAACTGGAAGATCGGCTGCGTGGCGCAGACATGGTCTTTCTCATCGCCTGCCTAGGTGGCGGGACCGGCACTGGAGCCGCACCGGTCGTGGCGGAAATCGCCAAGGAACTGCAGATTCTGACCGTGGGCGTTGTGACACGACCCTTCACGAGCGAACAAGAAGCTCGAATGAGGGTTGCACAAACGGGTATGCGGGAGCTTCACTCCTCCGTTGATGCTCTGATAACGATTCCCAACGACAAGTTGACGTCCATCTTTGGCGGAGAAATACTGTTCTGGGATGCATTCAATCACATCAATGCCTATCTGGCGGACACCGTTCGAGGCATCGCCGATATCGTCAACAAGCAGGGAATCGTGAATGTTGACTTTGCCGATGTGAGGAGCGTTCTCTCGTCAAACGGTAATGGGGTCACCGTCATTGGAACGGGCGTCGCGAGCGGTCAGAATCGTGCCGAAGAGGCGACGATGAATGCTCTCCGGAGTCCATTGCTCGACGACGTCGACTTGTCGGGTGCCCGCAATGCGTTGTTCAACATTCGGACTGGGAACTTGACTCTTGACGAGAACGCGACAATCCAGGGCATTTTCAGTCGCCTGATGCACTCCGGCGGCAGAGTTTGGTCCGGCGTTGTGATCGAACCGGAAATGGAAGACGAAATCGAGGTTACGGTTCTTGTCTCGGGTGTCGAAGATTCGTTGAGCATGCGAGAGGAACCAATCCAGCCCTTCGGTTCGCCACAGCTTCGATCAATCGATGGTGGAATTTCTCAGCAGGAGGTAGTTGAAAACCCCGATCAGGCGACTGGTGAGCAATCGGTGGGACAACCTTCGATTCCAGGACTTGGAGACCGTGATCACAATCGAACGATCGGAAGGCGGATCAGCGCAAGCGATATCCCGGCACTGTTTCGAGATCAAGCAGATTAGTGCTGCAAGGGCGCACGAATTCTTCGTTCTTAGGAAGGGACGGCAACTGAGGTGACTCGTCGAACCGTAGTGTTTGCCGATGCCTTGCGGCTGTCCGCCGCAGGTTGATTGCATGATCAGACAAAGAACGTTACGAAACCCGGTCAAGGCGAGCGGTGCCGGCTTGGAGACTGGACGCACAATACAACTGTCGATTTCCCCTGCAAAGCCGAACACTGGGATTCGATTCGTACGACGCGATCTGTTTCCTGCCGTGGAAATCGAAGCAGTACTTAGGAATCTGCTGCCCTTCGGTTCTTCGACCACGACCATCGCCAAGCACGATGTGACGGTCGAGTCAATTGATCGCCTCATGGCGGCATTTGCAGGGATGGGAGTGGACAACGCCGTTGTTGAGGTCTCGGCGGGCGAAATTCCCATGCTGGATGGTAGTGCGTCGCCTTGGGTGTTTCTCTTGGAGTCTGCAGGCCTTGTCGAACAGATTGCACCCAAACGCTTCATCCGAATCTTGGACTCAATCGAACTCTCCAATGAGACATCCGGAGTTTATGCGTCATTGAAGCCGTATCACGACTTCTCGATGGTCTATTCGTATCCAGGCATAACCAATGGACCGGAATACACGTCGATCGAGTTCTCGAGAACCGCGTTCTTGAAGGATCTGAGTCGAGCTCGACGAGCATCATTCTCGTCAGGCCATGAAGGTTCGATCATCGGCGAAACGAGCGGAGATTCCGATAGTCTTCGCTTTCCGGATGAATTTCTGAAGAGCAGAATCTTGGATACTCTCGGTGACTTCTATCTGTGCGGTTACAACCTCATAGGCACTTTTATAGGTTCCAGATCGGGCCACGAGGTCAACCAACAGCTGTTGCGACGGATGGCGGCCTCGCTAGCGTCTTGGGAGTACGTGACGTTTGCCAGTGCTTCGGCGCTGCCGATGGGCTATCGAGAGGACTTCGACGACTCAGCGACTTCGGAAGACTTGGATACAGGATCCGCAGTAAGCTGAGGGAATTGCTCGAGCCTGCTAGCGTCGCGAGCGGTCGGATGGATCCCTTTGCTGCGCAGCCAGGGTTGCGTTGGTAACTAGAGTTACTTCCTCGACAGCGGCGAAGCGTTCGATTTGCTTGAGTTCGTTCAATAGGTCTTGGCTGCGGAATCGCAGTCGATTCGCCCATGCGGAGGAATCCGCAAGAATCACCAGCGTCTTCCCTCGAACCGATGCGCCGACACAATGGGCGGCTTCTCGCTCGCGTAGAGCCGCTCGAACGATGGCGGTGGACTCCTGTTCCTCCTCGACTCGGTTGTTCAGTCTCGAGAGTTTTGAGAAAGGCGTGCGATGCGGCTTGAGCATATTCTTCAATTGATAGTGAGCCAATTTCGAACCTATGAATGCAGAAGGTTTGCGAGAGTTGAAGTGCGCAAGGTGCGACTCCATATCAAAAGTAGAATACCAACCCGATTAGGTTAGCAAATCTATATGGTCGCCAAACTCTTAAAGTCGGTGTTTGGTAGTCGAAACGCCCGTGAACTCAAGCGAATGGGCGGCATCGTTCGGCACATCAATGAACTCTCCACTTCGATCGGTGAACTTACTGACGAACAGTTGCTGAGAAAGACCGACGAGCTGAAAGATCGCCTGCGTCGAGACGAGAAGCTGGATCGAATCCTTCCTGAAGCGTTTGCGCTAGTACGGGAAGCGGCCGAACGAACCAATGACACCCGCCACTACGACGTTCAGCTCATCGGCGGGATCGCGCTTCACGAAGGCAAGATCGCAGAGATGCGTACGGGCGAAGGCAAGACGCTGGTGGCGACGCTTGCCGCGTATCTCAATTCATTGTCGGGCGAAGGGGTTCACATCGTTACGGTGAACGACTATTTGGCTCGTCGCGATGCTGAATGGATGGGTCCCATCTACCGTGCACTTGGAACGAGTGTAGGGGTCATCCAAACACGGCAAGCTCAGGAAGAGAAACGCATTGCCTACCAGGCGGACGTTACATACGGGACCAACAACGAGATTGGTTTTGACTATTTGCGCGACAACATGGCGCTTCGAGCCGCAGATCGTTTTCAACGTGCGCGCAACTACGCCATCGTCGATGAAGTGGACTCGATTCTGATCGATGAAGCGAGAACCCCGCTGATTATTTCGGGACCTGCAGACGAAAACACCGAGCTCTACAAACACGTCAATCGAATAGCTCCTCGACTGGAGCAGCAGGAGATGCAGGAAGATGCGCTTCCTGCCGTACTAGGTGGAACCACTCAGGAAGACACAGGCGATTTCTTCATCGACGAGAAGAACCGATCAGTGGAATTGACCGAACGGGGTCATGGTCGGGTTGAGCAGCATTTGGTCAAGTCAGGGTTGCTCGAGGAAGGACAGAGTCTCTATTCGTCCAGCAATCTTGGGCTATTGCATCACGTCAACGTAGCGCTTAAGGCGTATTTCCTCTACAAGAGGGATGTCGATTACATGGTGCAGAACGGTGAAGTGATCATCATCGACGAACACACCGGACGTGCGATGCCGGGTCGTCGGTGGTCCGAAGGTATCCACCAGGCAATCGAGGCGAAAGAAGGCGTGTCGATTCGCCACGAGACGCAGACGCTAGCGTCAACGACCTTCCAGAACTACTTCCGCATTTACTCGAAATTGGCGGGAATGACCGGTACTGCAGACACGGAAGCCTTCGAATTCAAGCAGATCTACGGCCTTGAAGTCATCGTCATTCCGACTCACATGCCGATGGTGCGAGATGATCGAAACGATCTCATCTACTTGTCGCTGGATGAGAAATACGACGCCATTGTTGAAGACATCAGGGACTGCATTGATCGGTCGCAGCCTGTGCTGGTCGGCACTGTGTCGATCGATTCCTCGGAGAGGTTGTCGCGGGAACTGAAGAAGCACAAGATCGACCACAGTGTGCTGAATGCAAAGCAGCACGAACGGGAAGCCGACATCGTCGCGCAAGCGGGTCGTCCAGGCAAGGTAACCATCGCAACGAACATGGCTGGTAGGGGAACGGACATCGTGCTCGGCGGCAACTTCAACGCTGAAATAGCCAAGCTTGGCAAAGAGCCCGCCCAGACGAAGGTCGACAAGATCATGAATTCGTGGGAAGAACGCCACGAGCAGGTTGTCGAGGCTGGAGGCTTGCACATCGTCGGAACCGAGCGACACGAATCACGGCGAATTGACAACCAGCTTAGGGGGCGTTCCGGACGTCAGGGGGATCCGGGATCCTCACGTTTCTATCTGTCGATGGAAGACAACCTGATGCGGCTCTTTGCATCGGAGCGGTGGAACAACATGATCAAAGGGCTGGGAATTCAGCCCGGAGAAGCCATCGAGGCGAAGATGGTGAACAACGCCATTGAACGTGCACAGCGACGTGTTGAAGGCCGCAATTTCGATGCACGGAAGAATCTGCTTGAGTACGACGATGTTGCGAACGATCAGAGACAAGTGATCTATACCCAGCGTAACGAACTGATGGAAGTTTCCGAGGTCGGTGAGACGATCGGCACCATGCGTGCCGAAGTGATCAAGGAAATGACCGCAAGCTACATGCCAGCCAATTCGGTTCCCGAAGAGTGGGACGTCGGGATGTTCGAGCAAACGCTGGCATCGGAATTTGGAGTCCGAGCACCCATTTCGAAGTGGCTGGAAGACGAAGTGGAAAGCACCGAGGAAGTTCAGAGCAAACTTCTCTTGCAAATCGAAAGTGCCTATGAAGAGAAGCGGGGTCGTTGGCTAGAGGCCGGAATCAATGCAGATCTGGTCGAAAAGCAGATCATGCTGCGGATCTTGGACCAGAAGTGGAAAGAGCACCTGTTCGCCATGGACGAACTGCGCCAAGGCATCCATCTGCGTGCCTATGCGCAGCGTCAACCCAAGCAGGAATACAAACGCGAATCCTTCTTGTTGTTCCAAGACATGCTCTCGAACATTCAGCACGATGCGGTACGAATGCTCTGTCGAATGGAAATCGAGCAGAAAGCAGATCCGCAAGCTGAAGAACTTCGCAAACGTAGAGAAGCGTTGGCGAACATGCAATTCCGACATCAAGGATCCGCTGAGCCAAGCGAACAACGCCAACAGGCAGCTGTCCAACCGTTCGTTCGCGAACAACCGAAAGTCGGACGCAATGAACCTTGTCCATGCGGATCAGGCAAGAAGTACAAGCACTGTCACGGCCGCCAGTGATCGTTTCCCACTCGTCTTAACACAACCATTGTGTCTGTAAATCTTCCTCGCACATTGCCGTTGGAACCCGTTCCAGGCATTCGAGTCGGAACTGCGGCGGCAGAAATTCGCTACCAAGATCGGGATGATCTCGTTGTCATGGTGTGCGACGAAGGCACCGTTGCTGGAGCTGTGTTCACGCAAAATCAATTCAAGGCCGCACCTGTGATCGTTGCGCAGTCGAGAACCGGACCGGTTCGTGGAATCGTGATCAACAGCGGCAATGCAAACGCTGCTACGGGAGATCGAGGTCTCAAGGATGCACGTGGGTCGTGTGCGCAACTGGCTTGCTCGGTTGGTTGCAAAGAGTCCGAAGTGTTGCCATTCAGCACTGGAGTCATTGGCGAGTTCTTGCCGATGGATCGAATGAGCAAGGGGATAAGGCAGGCGTTCGAGAACGCAGAGGAAGACGGATGGAATCGTGCCGCCGAAGCGATTCTGACAACCGATACCGCAAGTAAGGGGCTGTCGTCTTCGTTTGAGTTATCAGGTCAAGCTGTTCACGCGACCGGAATGGTCAAAGGCGCTGGAATGATTCGACCGGACATGGCGACGTTGCTTGCATTTGTTGGATGCGATGCAGGGATGACGGCGGAAGTTGCGAATAGTCTTGCCAAGGATCTCGCGGATCTCAGTTTCAATCGGTTGACGATTGACGGCGATACATCGACGAACGATGCTTTTCTACTCTTGGCTACGGGCAAGAGCGGATCTAAGCCTGTCGACAAAGTGGGCTCGTCGGCTTATCAACAACTGTTGGACGGCTTGACTCCGGTTGCGCGAGAACTTGCGATTCGGACTGTGCGCGATGGGGAAGGTGCGACCAAGTTCATTACTGTGAGTGTTAGTGGAGGGAAGTCGGAGCAAGAGTGTCTGGAAGTCGCCTACACGATTGGTCACTCTCCGCTCGTCAAGACTGCGGCGTTTGCAGGAGATCCGAATTGGGGTCGATTTTGCATGGCGATCGGACGTTCCGACATTGAAGATTTGGATACGTCCAGAGTCTCGTTGGATATCGACGATGTGCCGATAGCGCGATCAGGAATGGTTGCAGATGATTACGATGAATCTGCGGCTTCCAACCGAATGTCGAAGCCCGAGTTCACTGTTCGAATAAGTTTGGGTAGGGGAGACGCAGAAGCGGAGATTTGGACAACGGACTTTTCTCACGAATACGTGACGATCAACGCCGAATATCGAACTTAGATAGTCGTTGACTAGTCTGCTGGGATGCGGCCGGCGAATCAGACCCAGCTCAATCAATAGTCCTGGTCGTCAAAATCCAATGAGGGTGACTCGCTAGAGGATCTACCCGTAGGTATTGACCTACGTTCTTCGACCCATTCACCTAAATCTATGAGTTTGCAGCGCTCCGAACAGAAGGGTCGGTACTGATTTTCTTCGGTCCACTCGACCGACTTGTCGCACCGGGGACAAGGTACTGTTTCAGTTGCGGGTGTGTCTGGTTTGGAATTAGGCACGAGCCGTATGAACGGGATCTGAGAATGTTGTGGAAGGGACTCTAGGCGGGCGTTGACTTCTCGAGAGATCTGTCTGAGAGCTCAAGATATCGGTTGTGAAGCAATTGTACTTTCGGCACCAAGTCCTCGATGGTTCCATCGTTGGTCAGAACGTCGTCTGCAAGAGCCAATCTCGCCTGCCGGCCGAGTTGTGACCCGATCATGGTCTTCGCAAGTTCTTCGCCGATGTTGTCTCGGTCAATTGTTCTGCGAATCTGAACCTCCTCGGGAACATCGACCACCAATACTCGATCGTACAGAGGGCTTCGAGAACGCATGAGTGGATTGACCACAATCACATACTTCGACGAAGCACTCTCGATGAGTTCGACGGTTCTTTGTCCAACAAGCGGATGGGTTAGACGTTCGAGCCACCTTCGCTCGGCGGTGTCGTCAAATACAAGCTGGCGAAGCCGAGCACGATTTAAGAAACCGTCTTCGAGCAGGATGTCTTCTCCAAAGTGATCAACGATGCTTCGTAGAGCATCGGTTCCGGGTTCAACGATGTCCCGAGAGATCTGGTCTTGCTCAACGATGTCGATTCCCAGTTGCTCGAAGAGAGTTGCCACCACACTTTTGCCGGAACCTATTCCACCAGTCAGTACTACAGTCCATTTGGACATAGAGTGTGCAATGCTCCCTAACGTTTTCTCGCCGACAACGACGAGGTGTTGAAGCTCCTACGGACTCAGTGCTATGAGATGCATGAGTTGCTCCCGTAACAGAATCGTAGAGACTGCGGCTGTCGCAAGGAACGGTCCGAACGGAATGCCTTCTTCCGACGAGTATCTTCCTCGAACGAGTTCCCACAGTCCGTAAACAATACCGAGCGCAAACGCAATCACCACAAGCATGGGCAATAATTGCCACCCCACCCACGCTCCAATAGCGGCGTGGAGCTTGAAGTCTCCTTCGCCCATTCCATTTCGGCCGATCGCTAACTTAAATCCGTGATTGATGAGCCAGAACGATAGGTAGCCGGCAATTGCACCGATAGCCGCAGAGTCGACAGTTGCAAGGAATCGAGAAGTGGGCAAGAGCACACAAGCCAATAGTCCAAGGAACAGCAGGGGATATGAGAGTTCGTTCGGGAGCTGACCATGCTCGAAATCGATTATCGCCAAGGCTGTCAAGATGACGACCGCCGCGATCAGAAATAGAGACTCGACGGACATTCCGGCAATTGCGACGATCCACACCACCAAACCGCAGACGATCGCTTCAACAATGGGATAGCGCACAGAGATGTCCGCTCCGCAACTGGTGCACTTGCCCCGAATCAAGATCCAGCTAACTATGGGTATCAGATCCAGCAGACGAATGGGTGTCTGACACGATGGGCAATGTGAGCGAGGCCAGAAAAGGTTCAGCGTCGTGCTCTCTGGAGCTTCAATGCCCAGGATTTCATGAGCTTCTGTGCGTATGCGTCGTTCATTCATGACCGGAATGCGCGAGATGACTACATTGGTCAGACTGCCGATCGCCAGTCCGAAGCATCCGGCGATGCACAAAGCAATCCAGATTGGCAGTTCTAGCATCGATTGGCTGGGACGGTGGTTACCGAAGTCAAGAATATAATTTAATCGGACTCCCGATGCCGGAATAGCTCAGTTAGGCAGAGCGACTGATTCGTAATCAGTAGGTCCGCAGTTCGAATCTGCGTTCCGGCACCAAGATTGGATGAGCACAAGACACCGAGGGTGGTGTCTCATACCGATCAAGGACGTGCCCAGCAATGCTAAAGCATCTTCCCCCTTTTTCTGGGTAGACGTGGATGTGCCCCGGTTTCACGGCATCCAACGCGCCCCAAAGAGCTCGCTCAGATATCCTGCGCACTTCCGTCCAAGGTTTCATTGGCGGAGTGCGAATATCAACCGAAGAGGCAGAACGGAATTCCGGCTCGTAAGCATCTGATGTACGAATGAGAAGTTGTTTGACGAGACTCTCTTGTTCGCCTTTAGGGGATAGTATGAGATGCAAGAATAGTGAACTGACACGCACGAACTGAACGACTTAGTCTTCTTACTCATCCAAAAAGCGATTCCATACAGGCCCTAAAGTTTCACCGGAATGTGAGTCAAATAATCCGACCATTCTTTGCATTTTTTGCATCGTAAAATCCCCAAAGCATGCAAATTGTTAGGTGATGTCGACTACATTGGTCATTTCCGTTCCACTTGTAGTAATGATCCGCACTGCGATTTTACCGCTAGTCGGCTTCTTGAAGGGTGTTGACCTACACGAGAGAACTGCTTCCCATTCTCTCTGGTCCAGTTGTCCAGCAATAGCATTCTTCAAGCGACCTAGCTGACGATCGTTTCGCTTGTTTGGGAAGTGAATACGATTAGCGAAAAAAGAACTTCCGTTGTAATTGATGTCCAACATCCATGTGTCAATGTCAGACTGCTCGCCACGGCGTACATTTCCCGAGGATGGATCATAGGTGTCCCACCCAATAATCTCAACTGAATAATGATTACCAGACTCGTCATTTATCTGAATATTGGGCTCTCCAATCGCAACAATCGCCCGATCCATTTCGGAGTCCTTTAGTCCTGCAATGATCAAGTCTCGGTTTGCTTGAGCTTTGATAACGTCTAAACGGCCTAACGAGTACTTTCGTTCGCATCTTGTGTCAGGTGCGAATGAGAAAGCAATTACAACTAGCAAGTCCGCAGCGGTGTGGGCGACATCGTCGGCGGCTCGATCTACTAGGAATTGCGGCACGGTTTGGTCATCCGATACTACAGCCAAAACCGCTTGCTTCGATTCGCCACTGTTACCGACCACCCGTGCAGTATGCGTTAAGAACGAGTGCGACTGTCCAGGCTCTATGTCTTTGAACACAAGACGATCATTTCCAATGACGAGCCCGCTAACTCTAAGCGCATCAATGACAGAGTTCACACTATATAGACGATGATCGACTTCATCAGAGTCTCCAGCAAGACTTTCGTACTTGTAAGGAGACGTACTTTCGACTGTAAATGGTCCTGTTACTCGAACGATACCCTTTTTGACTAAGGGTCTACTGACTACGTAGTTTGGTTCGACGACTAAGTCATAACCGAGGATGGATGCCGTGATCTTCGGATACCTCTCGTAGACGAATCCTCCACAGGGATCGACAGGATGCTCTTCCCCCTGTCTGGCGATTTCAGGCACACCACCACTCAACTCTGCTTCCTTCGTCATTCCTTCGATTGAGCTCCTCAACAGAAACCAGTCGAATGTCCCGGTAAGCAACCTTTGCCTTGCCAATTGAATCGGCACCGGTGACGAATCGCAGGTAATCCATCTTCTTCCCCATTTTTCGGCAACATATGCGGTAGTACCAGAACCACAGGTAATATCCATAACTAGGTCACCGGGTTGTGTAGCCATCAGGATACAACGCTCGATAACCTTTTCGGATGTCTCGACAACGTAGTGAAGATCGTTCGCAAACATTTGAGTGGACCAAAAATTGTTTACTTGACGACCAGGGTACTCATCAATGTAACGCTTCATCATCAACTCTCCGCCACTGGGTGCATGTGCCAGTCTGTTTTTTCGTGCTAGCTCTTCCAAGCCAGAGTGGCTGATAGACCAATGGGTATTCGGCGGAACTCGCCATGTTGTACCGTTCCACTCGAATGGTTCTGATCTCCCAGTGGTAGACTCGCCTTGTGATGCCAGTGTTATCCTCCTGAAGAGTCGACCTCCAGATGTCTCAATCAACGAAGGATCGGTTCTTTCCCGTTGAGTTAGCGGTCGTGAGGAACCGTCTGGATCTTCAACCATAGCGTAACTACTGAGAAATTCAAGCTGCTCTTTAACACTGCCCAAGTCTTCATACACCTTCTGAAATTTGATACTAGCAATATCCTTGGCATACCAGAGAAGAAAGTCGCCAACATTTGGTAGCAGGTTTGAGGAACTATTACTGGTCTTTTGGAATTGAATCATCGATACCCTATTCTCACATCCAAATACCTCATCAAGAATTAGAGCACAACGATTGACGTTCTCGTCTCCTATCTGCATGAAAAAACTTCCGCTTTCAAGCATAATGCTCCTTGCATGCGTTGCTATACGATAGACTTGATCCAAGTAGGAGTGAATTCCGTTTTTATAAGTATCTCGAAATGGTTTGATACTCTCAGGTTCTATCGGAAGCGAGCTTCGGTCTTCCTTTACAATCCTTGAATCTGTTTTTGGTTGAAAGTTTGAGTTGAACTTGATTCCAAACGGCGGATCAAAAAAGAACATCTGTACTCCTTTTGTTCCGTGCCCATAACCCTCCTTTGCAGCTAGCGACGACATGACCGAAACCGAATCTCCCTTTATCAAGCGATTCTGCCAACTGCCTTCATATTCGTACCATTTATATCTCGCATCTTCGGGCAATCCATTAAAGTCAGAAAACAAGTCACCGTAGTTTCCTCTACTTCGTTCAATAGAATCGCCTTGAAGCTGCCTTATCCAACTCTCCGGATGAAGTTTTTCATGGATGTATAACGGATAAGCCGATGATTCGATAGCTGATAGGTTCTCGGACCGGTCCCATGCTAAGAGAGGTCCTTCCCTTGTTCGAATTGATGGTTGATACGGCTGCGGAAGTGTATCTTCGGGCCGCATGTACGGAACCGATTGCTCAGTGGGCACATTTGTTCGTGAGGAACTCTCGTGCTTTAAAGAGTCGATAATTCTTGGCTTCTTAGTCATGCTGACTAGTTTCCTCTTAGCTTGTAAGTGCCTCAGTTAGCGCTCGGCGAATGGATCGGCTTCTTGAGTCTCTCAAATACAAGTACTTCCAGCACTTGCCCTTCGACCACGCCTGCATTCCGTTTACGCTAGGAATCCAGAACTCCTCGGCATACATGCGCTTTGCGAGTGCGTCGTCGTCTTCAATTCCCTTAAACTCGATGACAAGAACAATCGTCATTCCCTCTGTAGGGATACCGTGAGCAATGAAGTCAGGCTCATATCGTCTCCATCGCAAGCTAGCCGTATCAAACCATGGAATCTGTAGGCCAATTTTTTCATTGCGAGCCCAGCGAGATACGTGTGAGTGTGAATCCAATACTTGCACGATTCTACTCTCGGGTTCGGAATCGCATACAGCTCGATTGATTTCCGAACGTTCTGTCGGTGGACAAAGCTGGCACGCTGTCTTGTAGTTGACATTACTAGTAGACTTGACCGGAATCTGTTTGTCAATCACACCCTCGAGAGCGACCTTCCACCCCAGCGATTCGGAAGTGATAGCGTCCAATATCTGGTCTGCTATGATGCTTGTTAGGCTGTCGGGCTGTTGAGTATCTAATGATATACACTGGGGGAACACTGAAGTATTCTCGTGACGCCACCAGTCCCGAACTATCTGTGAGAATTGGCGAAACACATTTCGGTTGTTCAATGATGAAAACCCCATGTTTTGAGTACCAATCCGTGCCAAGAATCTGTCAGTACAAACAGCAGCCAAACGAAGAATCGCAGATCGTTCTGAGGTGCCTTTAATTTCGATGGATGAAGTCTCTCCAATGACACCTTTTGTCTCGATACTCTCAAGTTGCATCTCGTCGAACCTAAAATTCATGATCTTGCTTGAATCTAAGTGGATTTTGCCGATCTGGTCGACTGTGTATCTGTAGTGGTCGATACATGGAAATTCTATATGGTACCGCTGCTTTCTTTCTGGTACTGAATAAATATGAGTCAATTCCACTGGCGGAGTATTATCCCGACTCTTCATAAATTCAAACGGTACACCAAAGATGTCAGCATAACATTCTGTTAGTTTACCATCTGCTTGAATCGTATGCTCGGTTCTCCTTAGCGATCTTCCGACAACCTGCTCGCACAAAAGGGCTGAACCAAATTGTCTGAATCCGAATACACTAGTTACATTTCTACAGTCCCAACCTTCAGTAAGCATTGAGACAGAGACCACACATCGAATGTTTGATCCCAATTCCCCCTTCTTGCCCACTGTCATATAGATATCTCGCAGGCGTTCCTGAAACTTAGTTCTTGCTCCCCTCACTCCATGAAGATCCGGCGCGTGGACCTTAATTTGTTCGTCCAAGATCGACCGATCACTTCCGATAGATAGTTGGTTGCTTTCATCCATATTTGACGCGACCAATACAGTCCGTGGCTTTGATACCGGCCCGGCTGCGTCGTCTCGGACATTTGAAAAGTGACGAATTCTTCCCGACACCCAACCGTCGGCTGACTCATAGCCTGCAATGTACTTGTAGAGTTCAACCGCATTGGCAATTGTGTTCGCAACCACTATGAATACAGGCTCGACTCCTCGATACTGCCTCCAGGTAACAGCGGCTTCTTCTTCGTGGTTGCGAGCAAGGGAGTCCAGCAGAATTTTCACAGGATTTTGAAGACTCTCGCACTTGAGCTCCTTATCTGTAGTATTTTCGTAAATCTTTCTCGCTACTGGCTGTTGAGCCTCGTCCCCGTCAACACTTGGAAGGCGAGGGATTTTAACCAGTCCTGATTCAATTGACTCCAATAGCGGAAAATCTGTTATTGTCCATGGAAATAACATAGAATCCATTGACTTCTGGTGTTGCAAGTACATTGGGGTAGCAGAGAAATCGAGTACCATGTCTAACATATTAGATTTGTGAAGTTGTTTCAGAGCACTTGCCCACATCATCCGGTTCCGTCGCTCTCGATTGTCCTCTCCTTGCTCCTTTCGGGCTGTAAATCGGCAATGGTGCGCTTCATCGTTGAGAACGACGAACTTCTTGGACTTGTCGTGATCTCTAAGGAGCCTGTCAATCATCTGGGTGGGTGTCTCGACCCATTCATCGCCAGCTACTCCTACAACTTGCCTGTGAATTCTACTTGGTGGAGATCTAAAGCCGGACACATCTCTTGGTGCAAAGGTTTGGAAATTCAGTACCGACAGTTTGAGCTTTAGGATGTCTTCTCGATACTTTCTTGGAACCATATCGACTGCTTGCTCCTTTAGGCTTAATAGTTGATACTTGATGGATAGGTTGGGGGTAATTACCAAGGCGTTCTCTGTTCCTCTAACAATGGCTAACCAGGCAAGCATCATGGCCATCACCTTGGTCTTGCCGGATCCCGTCGCCATTTTAAATGCGTAACGTTCAATTTCCTCATTGTATTGACCACTAATTCTCTTGATCGAATCGACTATTTCATTCCACTGGGTTCGCTCCACTGATTTCGATGAATATCCGCCTTCAAAGATCCATGCAATCGTCTCTAGGCACTCTACCTGACACCAGAATGGTCGGGGCTCTAAGTCGCTACCTGCAAAGTATTCAAGAAGACTGCGAGTGAGCAAGCTGGCGGTTGGGTATCCGTCGTGTCTCCACTTGCGTACTTGGGTTCGTATTCGGTTAATGCTTTGATAGGGTTCCAAGTTGGGATCTGCCACTCTTGAGTGACTATCGCTTGGAACCGGTACCAGTTCGGCACTCTCTCTGCGACCCTTGGCGACTGATTCAGTCGCTCTTCCTTGAGAGTCGAGTATCCAGTGTCCGGAGGGCTCTTCGTAGGGCGAATTCAGAATCCATCTTTTACGGTTCTGTGTTTTCTCAATCATCGTTAAGACATCTTCTCCAGATTGACCCACGTCATTCTTCTACCCTGAAGGATGCGGCGGAGTGGGAAGAAAACATGCAAGCAAGACCGTTCGCTCACCGGTGTAGCAAAAGCGTGTTGAGTCGAAATCCAGTTTAGATCTGCCGCAATCGTAGCGTTCCTAAACCGGTCAAATTAGGAATCGAGCAATGCACAGGTGATCGCAGTGCCTGCTAGCCCGGGATTCGGCGAATATGGTAGCAAATCTTGGGCTCTCCGACCATTCTCCTCGCTTAGGCAAGTGTTTGAGAAGACATGATGATCTCGATTATGTAATTGATTTCTTTGAATCTTGTGGACACGAAGGAGCGGAAGCACCTAGGTCGGATCGAGACATGGAGGTCCGGTTGTACCGGGAGCATCGTACGGATGCTCAATGGGTACGACCGACCGGATGTAGAGTTGCCAGTGTGGAACGAAAGGAAGAGCATGGTCGTTGGAGGGACGGCCACCGTCGAGAAGGCTCACTGAAGGTCGGCGTGACCGCTAGTCGGCTACAGGCGAACTGGCTCTCACGGGCGTGCATGAAGGTTGATGTCACCACCCGGCCTAAGTGCGCAAGAAGGGACTCAACACTGGTCGATTGGTGGGTATCGACAATGAACCAGAATCTGAATCTTTTCAGGTGGGACAGTAAGTCCTTCAGGCAATTGCTAGAGGAGTTCGGCTGATTTTGAATTCAATTACGTTGGATTTACGATAGATTTTCTGATCAAACTACTATAATGAGACATAATCGTTCTTTGCTCAAAGTGTTAGCGGTGGTCCAGAACTTTCTCCCTGAACACATCCCGAGTCAAACAGTTTTAGGAACGCGAAATACGCTTCAGTGTCTGAAGCGTGGAAAGGCAGTCAGCGCGACTCCTGAGGAATTGGTACGTCAACGCATCGTTAGGTGGTTGATGGTCGACAAAAAGTGGCCCAAGAAAAAGATTAAATTCGAGAGGAGTTACGATTGGGTAGGAGATCCGAACCGAGACCGTATCCGGCCCGACATTGAACTGATCGGCGAGGACGAGGAGACTGTCGTTGTTGTGGAATGCAAGGCTCCCGATACTCCGCTCGGACCACAAGTCGAGAAACAGGCTCGCGAATACGCCATCAAGACCAATTCCCAGTACATTTGGCTCTCGAATGGAGAGCAGCACAAGTTCTTGAGACGGATATCAAAGGGGCGATGGGAACCTTCTTCATCAATCGAACCATTGAATGCAGAGTGTGATCAACGGGACTATCACTTCGATGTTCCTAGTTCGGACGACTCCAGTGTAGTTGATGAGTATTTTGAGCAGAACTTCTATGATTATGGCTTCGCGGACCTAGCACAAAACGAAAGACAGATTGTTCTTGCGGTGCACAGACTCTTGTTCCAGGTACAGAAGAAGCTACCTTATTCTTTCAACGGTGTTCATGTGCTTGAGGATCTTGGTCCCAGTAGATATGTGTTTGGCAACGCAAGCGGTGGAAGCTGGGATGGGCTATATGCGGACTTTATTGCTGCAACATCTGGTCGAGTCGAGGCACTCTCAGTTTCGGTGTACCCATGGACCTGGTCACCATCGGAAATTCGTATCTGTGTTGGAGTCCGAAAGCCGGGTATGCATCACCACGCGCTACAGATGAATATGAAACATAGCGAATGGGATAAGCGGAAGCGGTGCTGGCGAGTTTTCCACGACGGGAGAATGTCTGCGGCAAAGAACGAAGATGTGTTGAAATCCTGTGAAGAGTCTGGTCTAGGTGATCTAGTTCAGGAACGCGAAAACGGAAGGGAACACCTGTACTTGGGTGATCTTCATGTAGCAGGCAACGTTACCTGGAACAACTCCCGGAATTTCCTCGCGAACCTCTTGCACTACGGAATAATTCGTACGAATCTGAGGGATGCATTAAGGGCTCGTCGCTCTCGGAGACGATCCCGATAGAGTTCTATCTCTCTAGGCAAGGGTACACAGCAACTTACCACTCACGCGGAGACTGCGATGTCCAGCCTAGTTCTTGTCGCAAGTCATTGAATCAAGAATTTGTCGCACCAGCACAAGGATGCTAGGCTGTCATGTGATCGGGACTCGGAGTCCCGTCGGGATAGCGGATTTCAATCGATTACTTTGAAGGAGAGATCGACTGCTGTTACGTCTTTCGTCAGAGTCCCTAATGACACGTAATCGACTCCGGTTTCGGCAATCTGAACAATGTTGGACTCGTCGATCCCGCCAGATGCCTCGAGTTCAACCGGATTGCTCCCGATTCGAAGATAGTTGCTGGCCATCCGGACTGCCTCTCGGATTTGAGCAAGCGAGAAATTGTCGAGCATGATGCGGTCCACGTCAAACCGCATGGCTTGATCGAACTGATCGAGCGAATCCACTTCGACTTCAAGAAACATGGTTGGGTGTTGCTCTCGAGCCCGTGTGATGGCCGGTTCCAGCCCGCCGCATGCGGCGATGTGGTTTTCCTTGAGGAGAATGGCATCGAACAGACCCATTCGATGGTTGACACCTCCTCCGACGCGAACGGCATGTTTTTGCGCATCCCTCAGTCCCGGAAGCGTCTTTCTCGTGTCGAGAATTCGTGCCGATGTATGTTCAATCAGCTTGGTGAAGTGACGAGTACGGGTAGCTGTCGCTGAAAGCAGCTGCAGAAAGTTGAGTGCGGTGCGTTCTGCAGTCAGTAGAACTGAACCCGGTCCGGTAATCGTGGCAAGATTCTGATCTGGAGCTATGGTTCCACCTTCATCGCATTCCCACTTGACAGAGGCTGTATCGCAGACTTGTCGGTAAGTTTCCTCGACCCATTGTCGACCGCAGAACACCCCGTTTGAACGGGATATGATGATTCCTCGCTGTGGACTGTCCGATGCGACTAACGATGCGTGAACGTCGCCTGAACCCAAGTCTTCTCGCAACGCCGTAGCAACGTTTGCTTGAACCACGTCATGAGGAACTTTCATAGTCCGCAATTATGCTTTGGTGTATGGGTAGCCGATGAGAGTGGACGAGAACAACAGGCTGATACCAGCCCGACAGGTGGAAAGTCCCAATTGCGATGATCGACCTGCGGGGGAGAGTGTAGGTCTAGTGGTCATTCATGCAATGTCGCTTCCACCAGGTGAGTTTGGCGGATCGTATATCGATGAGTTGTTCACCAACTCCATCGATCTGCAGGCCCATCCATCCTTTGAATCGTTGGATGGGGTTAGGGTCTCCAGTCATCTTGTGGTTGATCGAAACGGTCAAGTCACACAGTATGTGCCGTTCCACAGACGTGCCTGGCACGCGGGAGTCTCGGAATATCAAGGCCGTGTTAACTGCAATGACTTCTCGATCGGAATCGAGTTGGAGGGAACCGAGAGTGAACCCTTTGCTGATGTTCAATACACTCGTCTCGCATCGATTCTCCAAGCATTGATGGCACGATATCCGAGTATTTCTGCGGGTCGTATTGTGGGTCACAGCGAAGTCGCAAGAGGTCGAAAGTGGGATCCCGGGCCCCAGTTCGACTGGCAACGGCTGATGCGAATGATCCGGGAAGCCAATTGACAGGATTAATTTGATGGCTATGCGTATTGGCGTTGATCTAGGAGGAACCAAGATCGAAGGCATCCTGATGGACGAGACAGGATCCATCGTCCGTCGAGACCGAGTCTCAACGCCCCCCGATTACGCCAACACCATTCTTGAGATCAAGAAGCTTGTCTCCCGACTGGATGAAGATATTGACGAGTCTCCTCCTGTAGGCATGGGCACTCCGGGTGCTTGGATCGAGTCGCGTCAGTCGATGAAGAACTGCAATTCGACTTGCTTGAACGGCAAGCCGTTTCTTACTGACATGCAAAAAGTGCTTGGTCGTCCAGTTCGTATCCAAAACGATGCCAATTGCTTTGCACTCTCCGAAGCGGTTGACGGTGCCGGTGCCGGTAAACGTTGCGTGTTTGGCGTGATCCTTGGAACCGGAGTAGGTGGTGGTTGGGTCATTGATGGGAAGCTCCTCACTGGACCGAACGGATTGAGCGGAGAATGGGGGCACACTCCGTTTCCACGTCTTCGAAGGGATCCAGGGACTAAAGAGCAGGAAGACCAGCTTTCAGATCGTCAGTGTCACTGCGGACAGACCAACTGCATCGAAGGTTTTGTATCCGGTCCCGGATTGGAGCAATCACATTTTGAACTCACTGGCGAACGCCTTACCGGTGTGGAGATTGCACAACGGGGAATGACTCCCGTTCTCGATCTCTACGTGGCGCAGTTGGCCAGATCTCTGGCTGTGATCGTGAATGCCATGGACCCAGACATGATCGTGTTGGGTGGCGGTGTATCCAACATTGACTCTATCTATGCCGATTTGCCGAAGCGAGTGCACGAGTATTCGTGCAGTTCCGATGGCTTGACGGAGGTGGCCCGGGCTGTTCATTCAGACTCCAGCGGCGTCCGCGGAGCTGCTTGGCTGTTTGGTTAGCAACCGGAGCCAATGCACTCGAAATTGCTCCTGTTTGGCATGTATTCGAGGGTTGACTAGAACGCGTTGGACGTACTGAGGTACGGGTTCACGCAGCTGTCGAAACTTGTGCTACACACCCACCACTGCCCTAACGAAAGAGTGGACCGATCAATCCCAACACAAAATCCACAACAGGGGAATACACAATAACGAGACCAACAACAATTCCTAGAACGAAAAATGCCAAGTTTATGAGGCGAAATGTTCCCCGCTTTTTCTTCCTCTGAGCCTGCTGTGCTTCACGGGCCCGCATTGCAATACGGGGATCGTCCACTGTTGACCTGGGAGGTCTGTACGGGTCGTCAGACGGCACTAATGCCCCTGTGATGTATCCCAATCAAACAGCAAAACTGGCACCACGATCATGTTGCCCCAATAGTCGAAATGCACTTCATACTGCCAGCATCACGAATTCCAGATATTACTGGGTTGCACTCCTAGAGCATGGATTGATAAGAGTTACTGTACGCAGGCGAGGTCGTAGATTTGACAGTGTCTTTCAGTGATTGTCAAGGTAGCCGTGTCTCCTAGCTCAGAGCTCCGGGTCTGAAACACCCTCTTCGGAGAAAGTCGTGCTCGCTGGAAGCATCACTTTAGGGAGTGCCCGACGAGTTGCGTTTGACACCTGATCGCCTCCTCGATCAGCTCAATTCGGGGCTTATCTTCGCTCAGCAAGTCTCCTTCGGGTTCAAGATTCAAATCGGAAAGCAAGCGGTTCATCGCGTTCTCGTGTGTTTCAAGTTGTCCATCGGCCAGGATGTGAGCGACATTCATTCCAACTTTGTCGAGTTCGTGCCCAACAAGAAGCGTTCGATGGCAATGAAGCGGCTCCTTTTCTGCACACATCAAAGCAATGCGATGAGTGCTCGCTCCATTGACGACTCGCTTTAAGCCACTCTGAAATCTCTGAGAGCGGGCGACGCGATCGTAGCGGATGCGCCCGTTCTCGTAACAGGCTGGATCTTTAGCCCGACCGCCCAGCTCTTCTCCCAAGTACACGTACTTTATGCCGGCAGCTTCGAGTGTCTCCTCGAGCCTTTTTCGATTGAACTGGGGATTGAACCGACTGTACGGAGCAGACCGCACATCGGCTAAAGCAGTAACTTGATGCTGAACGAGAAGCTTGAGAAAGACTTCCGCTGGGTGGATCGAGTGACCGATCGTTAGGACGGTGTTTGAGGTTCTCTCAATACTGACACACTCCACTGATTCACTGATCCGCAATGAGCTTAGACCTAGCAGGCCTCGACGGTTCGCCAAGGCAGACATTCGCTCAACTCTCTGGTTCTATAATCGCAAAGCGAGAAATTTTGCGAACTAGATGCCGAAAAAGCCCAACTTGCGGGACGAAAATCCGCAAGAAACCCAAGAATGGCTAGATGCGCTCGAGAACATTCTCGAGTATGAAGGGCCAGAAAGGGCTTCCTATCTACTTTCGCGTCTATCGGCGCGAATCACTCGAACCGGCGCACCGTTGCCGTTTCTCACCACAACACCTTACCGCAACACCATTCCGGTCGCCAACGAAGCACGGATGCCCGGCGATGGGCACCTTGAACGACAGATCCGGAGCTTGATTCGCTGGAATGCTTTGGCAATGGTGGTTCGTGCGAATCAACGAGAGGGCGATCTAGGCGGTCACATCTCGACTTTCGCATCGGCGGCAACTCTGTACGAGGTTGGGTTCAATCATTTCTTTCGCGGACCATCCGACTCCAATCCCGGTGACTTGATCTACTACCAGGGGCACAGTTCACCTGGAATCTATGCGCGTTCCTATCTGGAGCGACGGTTGGAAGAGGAGCATCTGGATCGGTTCAGACAGGAAACGGATGGCGACGGTCTGTCTTCCTACCCACATCCCCGCTTGATGCCGGACTACTGGCAGTTTCCGACTGTTTCCATGGGGCTGGGGCCGATACAAGCCATCTACCAAGCTCACATCATGAAGTACTTGGATGCCCGAGGTCTCGTGTCGATGGGCGACCGGAAGGTGTGGGCGTTTCTGGGCGACGGAGAGTGCGACGAACCCGAGTCGCTTGGTGTGTTGTCGCTGGCCGGACGGGAACGGCTCGACAATCTGATCTTCGTCGTGAACTGCAACCTTCAGCGGCTCGACGGACCAGTTCGAGGCAACGGGAAGATCATCCAGGAACTCGAAGCGGGATTTCGTGGATCCGGTTGGAACGTAATCAAGGTTGTCTGGGGCCGCCACTGGGACGCCTTGCTCGCCAAAGACAGCAGCGGCTTGCTTCAGCAGCTCATGGACGAAACTGTCGACGGTGAGTATCAGAACTTCAAGGCCAAAGGCGGAAACCACACGCGCAATGAGTTCTTCGGCAAGTATCCAGAGTTACTCGATCTGGTTACGGACATGTCGGATGCGCAGATCGAACGACTGAATCGCGGCGGGCATGACTCGCAGAAGATGTATGCCGCTTATCACGAAGCGGTCAATCACAGCGGTCAACCGACTGTGATACTTGCCAAGACCGTCAAGGGATACGGAATTGGCGATGCCGGGGAGTCGGAAAACACGACTCATCAAGTCAAGAAACTGAGTATCGAAGAACTCAAGCAGTTTCGCGACCGATTCCAAGTTCCAATTAGCGATGAAGATCTGGAAAGCGTGCCGTACTACCGGCCTCCTGAAGACGCACCCGAGATGGTTTATATGCGGCAACGGCGGGAATCCCTCGGCGGAGTCATCCCTCGTCGCGTTCAATCTGAAGAGAACCTCAAGGTTCCGGGAATCGACGCGTTGAATGCACAAATAGCCGGATCAAGGAATCGGGAAATCTCGACAACTATGGCGTTTGTACGCATATTGGCAACCCTGTTGCGCGATAGGGAGATTCGAGACCGAATCGTCCCGATCATTCCGGATGAAGCGCGTACCTTCGGTATGGAAGGAATGTTCCGACAACTGGGAATCTATTCGTCGGAAGGCCAGTTGTACGATCCCGTGGATGCTGGCGAGCTGGCGGCGTATCGAGAGTCTCGCGACGGGCAAGTGCTGGAAGAGGGCATCAATGAAGCTGGAGCATTCGCCGCGTGGCTGGCAGCTGCAACTTCCTCGAGCAGTCATGGCTACACACTGATACCGTTCTACATCTTCTACTCGATGTTCGGATTTCAGCGAGTGGGCGACCTCACCTGGGCCGCAGGCGACATGCAGGCACGTGGATTTCTGATGGGTGCAACTGCTGGACGAACGACGCTGAACGGCGAGGGTCTGCAGCACCAGGACGGCCACAGTCACGTGTTGGCAAGTACCAATCCCAGTTGCGTTGCCTACGATCCGTGTTTTGCCTACGAATTGGCAGTGATCATTTGCGACGGAATGCGTCGGATGTTTGTGGATGCTGAAAAGGTGTTCTACTACATTACTTTGATGAACGAGAATTACGCTCATCCGCCGATGCCCGAGGGTGTCTCCGAAGGAATCGTTAAAGGCATGTATCACTACTGCACGTTGGGCGATGCTTCCCGAACGAGCGGAAAAATCGTCAATCTCCTTGGTAGCGGGACGATTCTGCAACAGGCGATTCGGGCAGCCGAACGATTGAGCGACGAGTTCGATGTCACAGCACGAGTGTTCAGCGTGACCAGTTTCACAGAACTGGCGAAAGACGGCTACAGCACCGAGCGATGGAACTTGCTCCACCCGAATGAGGAGTCGCGAACCCCCTACGTTGGCACCGTTTTGAATGGCGGCATTCCAACCATCGCAGCGACCGACTACGTGAAGTCTCACGCCGAATCGATCCGAGGCTACTTTCAGTCTCCTTACTCTTGTCTGGGAACGGACGGGTACGGAAGAAGCGATACGCGGGCGAAGCTTCGTGGACACTTTGAGGTGGACGATCGCTACATTACAGTTGCCGCGCTTAGGGGTCTTGCGGACGCGCAGACCATAAGCTATCAGGAAGTTGCCTCTGCAATGTCCGCACTTGACTATCGATCCCACAAAACCGAACCCAGTTCTGCTATGAAGCCGACCGACGTAGTAATTCCTGACATTGGCGATGCAAAGGATGTCGAAGTAATCGAGATTTGCGTCGCGACTGGCGATCAGGTTCAGAAGGAACGATGCTCTGATCGTCATTGAGTCCAGACAAGGCGTCGATGGAAGTTCCGTCTCCGTTCGACGGAGTCGTCAAAGAGATCCTGCTGGAGATCGGCGATGTTGTGAACACCGGCGACAAGATCGCTGTCATTGAAGCTGAGAGTGACCCCGAAGCGGAAACGGAAAGTGAAAGCATTGAGAGCACCGAGGAAACTGCTGAGACATCCTTGGTGGATGGATCGAAATCGACGACTGAAGAGGTGGCTGGACGGTGCATCGCAAGCTACAGCTCAAGAAGTAGCCCCAGTACAGGAATCTGGCGGAAACGTCTGTCTACGCTGGACCGGCGGTGCGAAAGCTCGCCAGAGAGTTGGGAGTTGATCTGAAGCAGGTCAACGGATCCGGAGCGAAGGGCAGAATTGTCAAGGACGATGTCAAGTCTTTTGTCAAAACGGCGTTCACGCAGGGAACGGTTGGATCGCCGGGGTCTGCGATCCCACGAATCGAATTGCCGGACTTCAGTCGCTTTGGTCCGGTCGAGGAAGTACCGCTCACTCGAATCCAGGCACGAGGAGCAGAGAATCTCTCTCGCAGTTGGCTGAATGTCGTCCACGTTACTCAGCACGATGAGGCTGACATTACCGAACTGGAGGAATTTCGGAACAAGCTGAATTCGGATTCTCGAGAGTCAGACGACCGACTCACTCCGGTTCCCTTCATCATCAAGGCTTGTGCGATCACTCTCGGTGAGTACCCGCAGTTCAATTCATCGATCACGCCCGATCTCAAGACGCTCATACACAAGAAATACTTCCACATCGGGATGGCTGTAGACACCGAAGACGGATTAGTAGTGCCCGTTATTCGAGATGTCGACAAGAAAGGAATCCGTCAGATTTCTTCCGAATCAAAGGATCTGGCTCGTGCGGCTCAGAGCAAGAAGCCTCCGACCGGATAACCTGCAGGGCGCGACATTTACAGTGTCCAGCTTGGGCAACATCGGTGGGACCGGATTTACCCCGATCGTCAATGCGCCGGAAGTCGCGATTACTTGGTGTCTCAAGAGTGACGACCAAGCCGGTCTGGATGAAGGGTGCGTTCGTACCCCGCAAGATTCTGCCCTTGTCGTTGTCCTACGACCATCGAGCCATCAATGGTGCGGAGGCGGGTAGATTCATGCAATCATTGATTGCAGGTTTGGTAGATATACGGCGGCTGGTTCTTTAGCTAGAGACTGGATTTGTCCAGCCACAGCTGATCCGTTCAACTAGTCTTCCTTGGAAGACAGCGGTTCCCCACAGCACTGTCCCTGTCAGCAAACCGTGCGAGCTAGAACGAAGAGATAGTCGGATACTCGATTTAGATAGGAACCAATACCGGATTCCTTGAGTTCATCAGATGCACAACGCCAGAAGGTACGTTCGGCACGGCGGACCACAGTGCGTGCCATGTGGGCGTGAGCACAGTGCAAACCCTCCACCCGGCAGCACAAACTCCCGAAGCGGCTCAAGCGCATCGTTCAGTCCTCTTAGCATCGTCGGCAACCTTTTGAGTTTTGCTCTCCCCAAACCGGCTGAGGAACGCCTGTCGCCACGGCAGCACCGATGTCGAAGAGTCGAGATTGGATGTTGCAGCAGGTCAGGGCGATACTTCGGACGGATGAATTCAATCAGAACTCCGATCGAGCTATTGGCTTCATCCAACACGCCGACCAACTCCACGGAATCGCCACTCTTTTCGTGTACCTTGCCGTCAGCCATGGTTGTTCGCCCGGAATCGCCCTTCGTTGTGACGACTTTGGTAATTCGGTCTCTGCTCATTTTCTTGGGAAAGGTCTCTTGAAGCGATTGAATGTTACTGTTGCGAACGTCTTGAGGATGTCCACGCATGCCACATGGATCTTCGTGTTAGTCGAAATTCCCATTCAAAAAGTAGAGCAGGCACGGCTAGCGATTCTTGGAGTGGATTCCGTCTTACTGTTCATTCCTGCCTCGATTCGTGGGAGGTAGTGTGGGCCACCGCTAGATTCCGGAGAAACCTGCTTGTGTGCTAAGATTTCTTGACTTCACATACGTGGAAGGTCTGGAGCTGATTGACGAGATCGTGTGTTGCCCTCCACTTTTCCGGTCTCGTCAGTAATCACTGATCGAGAATAGCCAATCAATGAATCCGAATGCAAGAAAGAGCGTCTTAAGCGTTGTCATAGCATTCATGTTGCTGGGACATCTCCCGAGTGTTTCGATCATCGGAGACATCCAGTTGTACGGTTTTGGTAGTCCCTGCGCCTCGCGTGTTCGGAGGAGCAGGTGTCGGACATATTGCCTCATCATTCCGTGGCCAGGCGATGGGATCTGGATGCGGGCATTGTGTGGGTGTAGTCGAAATGATCGCCACACTAACCGCGGCAGGATTGGTTCTTGGCGGATTACTTGCCGCTGCCAGACACAGTCTTTCCTCTAGGGTCAACTACCTGAGACGGGGAATACGAACCACGGTTGTAGTCTTGTGGGCTGTTCTCCTGTACTACTTGTTGAACAAAGGAATCAATTGGATTTTCAATAGTATAGAGTCTCCCAAGACAGCACTAGATTTGCAATTGATCGAGGCCACGATTAGTGTGGGGGTAGCTGGTGTATTGTCCATTTATCTAGCAGTACTGTCCACGAAACGCTTCGCTCAG
>CAXXFR010000014.1:0-136395 GCA_963667455.2 Pseudomonadales bacterium
GTCATGCTGGCGAGGACCACCATTCCTGAAGCACCTTGGTACGTCGTCGACGGCGATGTGAAGCCTCTCGCCCGACTGAACTGCATCAGCCATCTTCTCAGCATGTTTCCCTACGAGAAGGCTGAGCCGAAAAGGCTCGTGCTACCTCCTCGACCTACAGACGACTCTTATGTTCGACCTCCGTTCGAGTCGCAAAACGTCATACCGGAGATTTATTCCTGATTGCCACTCGTCCTTCGAGCCACTTCCAACACACCTGTTAGCAGCGGAACAGTAGTCGCTACATGGTGGACACTGTCTCAATCGAGAAACGCCGCGAGATCATGCAGCGAATTCGGAGCACAAACTCCAAGCCCGAGCTGCTCGTACGCTCTTTCCTGCACAAGAAGGGGTTCCGGTTCCGACTGCATGCCAAAGGACTTCCCGGTCGCCCCGACATTGTGCTCCCCCGCTATCGCACAGTGATTTTTGTTCACGGCTGTTTCTGGCATCGCCACGAGGGCTGTCGCTACTCATCAACACCAAAGTCAAATGTCGAGTTTTGGCAAGAGAAATTCGACCGCAATGTAGAGCGAGACCGACGAGACCGAGAGCAACTACAACAAGCCGGCTACACCGTAATTGTGGTGTGGGAATGTGAACTGAAAACACCGGACGTTCTCGACAGACTCTTCGAGACTCTCGACCAGCGCCGACGTGATTTCCATCTGGCCTCCAGCGTGTCTTCCCCAACGAACCAAGGCGATCAGAAATGAGTTCGCTTCGTCGAGACAACTTGTTAGGCGGACTCGCTTGAACGGTGCTTGAAGGAAGCTGGAATCGTCAAATTGCTAAAATTGGATTTAGATGAGGCGAACTCAGCTAGCGAGTTGCGAGATCTCGTCGACTCTGGGGTCAGGAAATAGCCGTATGAAATTTGGGGTGCAGGTCAACTGCTACCGTACCACCTGGGATGCAATTCGAACATCCATCGACACCATGGAAGCCGGTACTTGGGACAGTATTTGGTTTGCAGATCACTTTCTTCCCCCACCCGGTCGAAGACAAGACGAACCCTACACAGCATTCGAAGGCTACACACTGATCGCTGTTGCGGCAGGTATGACGCAACGAATTCGATTCGGCCACTTGGTGTTGGGCAACACCTACCGAAATCCTGCCCTGCTTGCCAAGATGTCCACCACGCTTGATCAAGCATCGGAAGGCCGGTTCACACTAGCTCTGGGAGCGGCATGGTTCAAACGTGAGCATGAAGCGTACGGCTGGAATTTTCCTTCCATGAAGGAGCGCCAAGATCGGTTTCAGGAAGCCTGTGAACTGATTCGATTGCTATTCACCTCGGAAGAACCCGTTGACTACCAAGGAAAGTACTACAACCTCGATCAGGCGCCGATGTCGCCAGGGTGCTATCAGAAGCCTCACACTCCCATCATGGTGGGAGGAACCGGCGAGAAAAGAACTCTTCGGACTCTCGCAATGTTTGGCGACATCATGAACATGGACGGATGGGCCGGCCAAGGTATGTCCATGGAAGTCTACAAGCACAAAGTGGGCGTATTGGAGAAACACTGCAAGGACGTTGGGCGCGACCCCGATGAGATTCAGAAGACTTTACTGATGCCCTTGCTGATCACCGAAGACAAGGACGCGATCGAACGCTTTCAACGCGGATTGGGTCGAGGTTCCATGGCTGGACCTCGAAATTTCGTCATCGATCGCATCGGAGAATTCGAAAAAGAAGGGGTCTCGGAAATCATGTTTGGAGGGATCCAAACAGGAGATGTCGAGGCCTACCAGCGTGTGGAAGAGGAAATTCTCTCAGCCTTCCACTAGCTAACACTACAGGGGCTAGTTGAGTCCCAACGTTGTGCGACGAGCACAAAGGAGATAAAGATGTCACACGATATCGTGATACGAGGCGGAGAGCTAGTTGATGGAATGGGCAACGACCCAGTCCAAGGTGATCTCGCCATCGATGATGGAGTGATTAGTCAGGTCGGCAAGGTCGACGGTGGCGGCACTCGAGAAATCGACGCTGCCGGATTGGCTGTCACACCAGGATTTGTTGATCTGCATACACACTTGGATGCGCAAATCGGTTGGGATCCCTTCATGACGCCGGTGAGCTGGCATGGAGTTACCACCGCCCTGATGGGCAACTGCGGAGTTACTTTCGCTCCCTGCAAGCCGACAGATCAAGAGCTGCTGGCTGGCATGATGGAAACTGTCGAAGACATTCCAAAACATGCGATCCTAACGGGGCTGCCATGGGACTGGGAAGACTACGGCGGTTACCTCGATGCAATCGAGCGATTGGAACCAGCGGTCAACGTCTGTGGAATGGTGGGACATTGCGCTGTTCGCTTCTACGTAATGGGAGAACGGGCAGTTGAAGAGCAGGCAACCCCGGAAGAGTTGAAGGAAATGGCAAAAGTCGTCGGACACTCGCTGGACCGAGGAGCCATTGGATTCTCAACGAACCGCTATCCGCCCCACAAGCTTCCAGATGGGCGTTCCATTCCGGGTACCTTTGCTGATCCGAAGGAACTCGTCGAGATCGCCAAGGAAGTCGGTCCTCGCAATGGGCTAATGCAAGCGGTTGGAGCTGACTTCAATGTTCTGCGCCAGATTTCGGACACAACCCAAGGACGTGTTCTATTCAGCTACGGAACCGGTCCACAGAAAGGTTCTGGTCGAGCTGCTGCAGACCGGCTAGCCGAACTTTGCAAAGGCCGCGACATCACTGCAATCACGCAGGTCCGCGGATCCGGCTTTATGTTTGGTTTGCAATCCAATCTGCCGATGGGCGGAGAGACTTGGAACAAGCTGCGAGCCATGGACTTTGAAGGTCGATTGAAGGCCATCAACAATCCTGACACCTATGCCAAGCTAGTCGAAGAAGGCAAGAACGCCGAACGTCGCTTCCCGATGAACAATGTGTTCTGGCTGGGAACCGGAGAGTCTCCAGACTACACTTCGTCTCCCGAAGAGAACATCGGGGCTCTCGCTGAAGCGGCTAACGAACATTGGGTTGAAACGTTCCTGCGTTTGTCCAAGGAAAGCGATGGAAGAGGTCTGTTCAACCTTCGCATGTTCAATCAAAGCCTCGATGAGCTGGGTGACCTATTCAAGAGCGAATACTGCCACCCAAGCCTTGGCGACGCTGGTGCTCACGTATCCCAGATCATGGATGCGGGTTGGGCAAGTTTCACCCTAGCCTACTGGGTACGCGAATCCGGACTCTATTCATTGAGCGAAGGAGTTCGCCGTCTGACTTCTGCACCGGCAAGAGTCCTTGGTCTGAATGATCGCGGAGCTCTAAAGGTTGGCATGAAGGCCGATGTCAATGTTCTTGATCCCGAGCGAGTTGCCGAGCGACAGCCCGAGCTCGTTCACGACTTCCCCGGTGGTGCCCCGCGCTACATTCAGAAGTCCTTGGGCTACAAGACGACAATCGTCAACGGCGAAGTCACGCTGGAAGATGGCGAGCACACTGGCACACGTCCCGGTACGGTGCTCCGACTCAATAGCTAACAGCTAGTCTGCCGACGACTCGCTCGGTCGGGTCGTCGGCTTCTACCTTCCGCCTTCTTGCAACACTAATGCTGTTGCATGTGACGGAAGTATGTGCATGTGAAATGCAAATGGATCTCACACAATCTCGCCAAGTCGGTTCTAGCCGGCTACATGTAAATCCGTTTGGGTTCGGTGGGGGAACTATTGGCAGTCCCTTGGTCACCACGGCCGACGCATTCGATACTGTTTCGGCTGCTTGGGATGCTGGCGTTCGATTCTTCGACACCGCACCTTGGTACGGAATTGGTCGCTCTGAACGTAGATTGGGAATGGCACTTGGCGATCTCAACCACCGAGACGAATTCGAGATCAACACCAAGGTTGGAAAGTCGATTGTTCCCGAACCCAATCGGGACGAATCCAACAAGACGTTTTGTGCAGACGGAAGTGTTCGCCACTCCTCGAGACGCAATTACAGGATTCAGGATTCGATTCGAATACACAGCAGAAGCGTTTCGTAGCCAACACCACGAGTCTTTGCAACGACTAGGACTTGCTCGTGTGAACAGTCTGACGATCCACGACATCGACTTTGGCTACCACAACGCCGATCAGATCGAAGAACATCTGCACCAACTCGACCGTTCCGGCGGTGGTGGAGCAGAACGGCTTGAAGATCTCCGTAAACGGGGATTGATTGATGCGATTGGGTGCGGATGTAATCTCGAGGCTCGCAACGCACACAGTTGGGACGACGATGCACATGAAAAACTGTGCGAGCGCATCGCAGACCTGGTGGACCTCGACTTCTTTGTCGTAGCAGGTGCATACACTCTCTTGGAAACTCGTGCTCTACGTCGGATAATCCCCATGTGTCGCGAACGCGGAATCGGTATTGTTGCCGCAACGCCGTTTGCCGGAGGTTGGCTCGCGGACCCCGAACGTGCTACCACCTACATGTATGGAAGTGCAAGCGACACGATTCGCGGCAAGACCAAGAGAATTCAGCGAGTCTGCAAGCAGTACGACGTACCGCTTCCTGCCGCTGCGTTGCAGTTTCAGTTGGCGTGCCCGCTCGTTGCAGCAGTAATTCCGGGCGCAAAGTCCCCTGAAGAGGTAACTGGGAACTACAGGCTTGCCAATCAGGAGATTCCTGATTCATTTTGGAGTGATCTAAAGCGTCTTCGACTGCTAGATCCCAATGCCGATGTTCCCAACCAAGCCTAATACTGTCTTGATTTCCAAGGAATCCCCGTAAATGTCAATATCTTCCGTTGAATCGCTGTACAAGGAACTCATCGAGTTCGTTGGGGAGGACTCCGATCGAGAGGGCTTGGTCGATACTCCTCGTCGAGCTGCCAACGCGATTAGATTCCTGACGAAGGGCTATGGAGAGACATTGGAAGACATCGTCAACAATGCTCTATTCCAGTCGGAAATCGACGAAATCATCATTGTCAAAGACATCGAACTGTACTCATTGTGCGAACACCACATCCTGCCATTCATCGGCAAATGTCACGTTGGCTATCTTCCCAATGGCAAAGTCATGGGGCTATCCAAGATCGCTCGTATCGTTGACATGTACGCTCGTCGACTGCAGATCCAGGAGCGGTTAACTCACTCAGTTGCGCAAGCTATTCTTGAAGTGACCGACGCTCGAGGAGTCGGAGTGCTCGTTGAAGCACAGCACCTCTGTATGCAGATGCGGGGTGTAGAAAAGCAACACTCAAGCATGAAGACTTCTGTCTTGCTCGGATCGTTTCGCGACGACCCAGCGACCAGAGCCGAGTTCCTTCAATTGATTGGCTAGCTCGATTCCACCATGCCACAAACAGTTCGAATCGCCCACACATCCGACGTCCACTTGGACGGCAATGCAAGTTCACAGCCAGCGAACGGCTATCGCAATGTTGCGGAAGCAGCGTTTGCACATGTGGTCAGAGCGGTCCGAGAGGAAGCATGCGACCTCTTTCTCGTTGTAGGCGACCTTTTCGACCACGCTCGCATCTTGGATCATGACATCGATTTTGTATGCACACAGTTTGAACAGCTCGACTGTCCAATCGTCGTCATACCCGGAAACCACGATGTGCACGACGAACGTTCTGTTTGGAAGCGATTCGATAGCTCCAACCTGGATTCTGATGTACATCTTTTCCTTGACGAGGAAGGAATGAGCCTGTGCCTGCCTCAGCTCGATGTGTCGTTGTGGGGACGAGCGATGACGGAACACACACCAGAGAATAAGCCTCTCGAGTCGATTCCTTCGCAACCTGAGACTAAGTGGAACATTGGGTTGGCTCATGGTCAGGTTGTTCAGAACGCGACGGAATACATCTCGTCGACGATTTCCGAAGACGAAATCGCACAGTCTGGATTCGACTACTTGGCACTTGGCCACGTTCATGTGTGGGAGGAATACCGCCTGGGCAATACCCTCGCCTGCTATCCGGGTTCTCCCGTCAAGGCGTTCGCGACAGCACGTGGCGGCTTCTTCGCTATTGCAACGTTGTCAAGTGATGGTGTTTCGCTGGAAAAGATTGAAGTACCAGCTCCCGAGAACCAACCCAAGCAACACCACTTCCATTTCGTGCCGGGAGTCTAAGGAGCCTAGCAAACGTCCTTTCAACCAGCTCTGATTCAGACAAACGCTCGGAAGTCCTCGAACCGCTTCGCAAGTCGTTCCTGATCCGGCCAGTCCTCTTCGCGTTTCGGCCTTCGCAGGAGTTCCCCATTCAACTTCTTCAGGGCCTCGAGCTCAGAACCATCGTGTTGAACCAACAGTTGTTCGGATACGTGAATTCGATAGTCGGGAGAGATTCCGATCAGATGTGCGTCGAACGCGGCATGGTGCGTTTTGGACAGCAACAATCCATTCTGAACCATTGGCTGGCCGAGCTCATCGTCGCCGTCCGGAATGATGTGAGCTGCGTCAAGCAATCGTTCTTCGGGCAGTCCTGAATGTGCACATCGCTTCCCGTATGCAACGAGCATGTCTTCCCGAAATAGCGACTGGTGCAACCGGAATTGCACTTCGCGAAGCGCATACTTACGCTCGATAAATTCAGTCGGTATGGTCAGTTCTTCTCTACCCATCATCGAGAAAGTTACGTTGACCGAAAGAGAGTTTGGATTCCAACTCGACAAGAACACCGGAAATATTGCTTGGTATCGGTTGGGACCTACGCCCAGAAAATAGATCAAAGGCAGTTGCTTTTCCGCCGCACGGCGTAGAAGTTGATTGTCGCTGTGATCAGGGTCGCTACCCCTGAACGAGTACGCCACTGACTCAACGCTGTCAAAAGTGTCAGCTTTAACTCTGGTTTGATCCTCGTATCGTGTAACTCGTTGCTCCCGAGGAATGACCGTCTTGATTGATAGCATTTCTTCCATAGCCTTAGGTTTGAAAATGCCTTTGGCACGGGTCATCAAGTAGATCTGTTCTCTCTCAAACACGAAGGGTCCTAGGTCTGACTCGAGACCTAGGTCTCTTTCTCCCAAAATTCCGTGTCGATCAACCAACCTCTGCAAGTGCGCGAATGACGCTTTGCGAATTCGCATGTCTCTGTTTGCGACTGTCGAATTCATGTCAGAAGGTATCCGCGAATTGCACTGGGCTAGTCAGCAAAACAAAAACTTCATGCCTGTGCAAATTGGGGCGTACATACGGTTCACAATTGCTTTACACGCTCCGAGAACACTCGGTAGAACTTGTTCAAGTGCTCGGCTAACAATCGGTGTTGGCGGGCCCAGTCTGACTCGTTCTCTGGATCAGATTCGGCAAGATAGTAACTGACCCTACGGTCTCGAGCGCTCTCTTCTTGGTCCCCCCAGACTAGCTCGTAGCCCAACTCCTGTTGTATTCCAGCACGGTCTTCATCCAGCGCTGCGAGTCGCTCCTTCGCCGCTTCTCCAGAGATGTAAAGTTCCACACGCACCTGATTGTCTTTGTTGAGGGTTGTCCTTAGACTGAATCCGCCACGTCCAATCGAGTAGATCATGTAATTCTGGGGTTGCGGTCTAAGATTTCCGCTAACAGGACCGTTCTGCTCATCTAGTTCGGCGAGGAGTCCTGACCAATACTCCCTTCTCTTAAGGTTTAGCGTTGAGTGCCGGTTACCCTCCATCGCTGATGATGCAGACCTCGACCAATCGTTTGGCATGGAGACGACACTAAATTTCGGTGCGATGGCGGAGTCTCCTATACGCCACAGTTGGATTTCCAATGCGAAGAATCGGAATTCTTCGTGAGTAATTCGGTTGAGCCAATCGACAGCTGCCCGATGTTCCTCACGAAAATTTCGGGCAAGCCAAATGACAGTGACTGCTTCGAGACCAGCGCCATAGGTCAACAGTTGACCAAGGTGTGAGTGGTCGGATGCGTTCAATTGATTCTCGATCAAGACGGTAGCTTTACTGCTGGAGTCGTTACAAACCAGATCGGCTCGAAAGGATCCCACGGTCTTTTCAATCGCTTCGACAGCAAGTCCCATTCCAAGCGTCTCACCCAGTACATTGAGGTTGTCAGGCTGGGCTAGCCAAGGCGTGAATCCTCTGTCTTCACTCTCCCAAACTTGCCGAAGGTCAACTTGCTCCAAGTAACCCAGTTGTTGCTCAGTCATAAACTCCCGCCACCCAGTTCTTCACGACTCAAGCAATACCGCACAATTGATTCTCGGGCAATTTCGACCACTCAATTATCGTCATTGTCTGCCCCATTAGCATCCATGCCTCCTTGCCACTAAAATTCGCTCATTCACGAAACTCCTTGTTATCGCAATTCGAAATTGAAAGCTACTCACAGTCCCGTGGACTACATGGATCGCACAACGCAGTACTACGCTGCGCAAGGGTTCGAGAAGCCCTATCGCTGGGCATACAACGACACAGCTCCGTTTGCGGCTCTGGATAGACCCCTATCAGAAATGACACTTGGATTAGCCTCCACAGCTGCGACCTACCATAGAGGTGAATTGGAACCTAGGAGAGTCGTCCCACTCTCGAACGATTCGCTCCCTGACAGTCTGTATGCGGACGATCTCGCTTGGGACAAGCAAGCGACTCATCTTGACGACCGGCGTTCGTTCTTCCCCATTGAGGTTTTGCAAGAATTGGCCAGCCAAAGAATCATTGGCGCTGTAGGACCAAGGTCGTACCTGCTTCCAACGGAGTACAGCCAGCGAAAGACCAACACGGAAGACGGGCCAATACTGCTCGATCATTGCCGGGAAGATGGAATCGACGCAATGCTACTGGTTCCGTTGTGACCGGTTTGCCATCAGACCGTGAGTCTGATATCGCGCTTGCTGGAGCATGAAGAAATTCCGACGGTCATCGTAGGGTCGGCAAGATCCATTGTTGAGCACTGTGGAGTAGCGCGGTTCCTCTTCACGGATTTTCCATTGGGCAATCCATTCGGCATCCCCTACGACAGAGACATGCAAGAATCGATTGTTCGACAAGCATTGGACTTGCTGGAACAGGCTTCAGAACCAAAGACGACCCGAGTCGCTCCCTTTGACTGGGGTTCCGATCAATCCTGGCGTGACAACTATATGAGAGTTCGAGACGAAGATCGTGAAACTCTTCGTCTGATGGGAGAGGAACGACGTCTAAGGCGCATCGAAAACAAGCGAGGGAAGACATGACTGAGAAAAGACTCGAGGGGAAAGTTGCTTGGATAACGGGATCTTCTCGTGGCATCGGACGAGTGGTGGCCGATCACTTGGCGTCTCTAGGTGCGAAGGTCGCAGTGCATGGAACAACTCCTACATCGACGCGAGCATTCAACGAAGCTGACTCGCTTCAATCGGTTGCCGATGAGATTGGCAGCCAACATGGCTCCGAAGTCATTGCCGTACACGGGGATCTAACCGACCCAGTTGTTGTCACTGAGAATTTCAAGCAAATTTGCGATGAGTTTGGTCAGGTCGATATCTTGATCAATAACGCCGGAGGAGATATCGGCTCTACGGGAACATCCGGACCCAACGCTGGCAAGCCTCTGACTAACGATGCGATTGACGTTTCACTGGAAGATGTGAAAACGATTCTCGAACGCAACTTGCTGACTTGCATCTTGGTAAGCAAAGTTGCGGCACCAGGGATGATCGAAAGGCAGGAAGGTTGGATCGTCACCATTGGGAGCATTGCCGGACTGGCCGGACACAGATCCGAGGTGATTTACAGTACGGCAAAGGCAGCCGCTCATGAATATACGCGCTGTCTCGCCGCACAGTTGCGTCCGCATGGCGTCTACGCCAACATCATTGCACCCGGTGAGATCATTACGCCTCGTTTTGAAGCGAGCCGACCTACGAGAGATGAACGCAAGGTCACAGCGGGTCCCCTTACCCGCTATGGCTGGCCATTGGAGATCGCCAAAGCCGTTGAGTTCTTTGTGACTTCCGACTCTTCGTATATTTCTGGACAGCTGCTGCGAATCGACGGCGGTGCGCAACTCTGGCCAGCCTAGCCAACAATGTCAAGCAAATTCGAATGCGTGGAGTTTTCTGACTCAGAGCTACGATTCGTCGCCTACGGCTCAAATCCGGACTATCTGAAAGTCTATACGCGTGCCGATGACGACAGCTACCACCGAAACACTGCTGGTATGAGGTATCCGTCGTGCACCAAGTTCTTGTACGTCAAGACCTTCCGGGACATGGGGAAGCTAACCCAAGAGCAGATCGATGCTCTTTACGGCATCCGGCTCAGACTCAACGAACCGACACCTGAGGATCCGGATGAACAGCACACCAGAGCAGCATCGGACACCAACACTACGGGTTCGCCTGAAGAACCCAAGGCCTCGAAACAACAGGGAGACAGGGTCGGTGAAGATCAAGAGAAGGAGGCATCTCGAGTCTCCCCAGTTTCCAAGGCAGTTCAACGTAGGATTGAAGAAGAAAAACGTCGTCGGCTAGAGAAACTCAAGCGACCCGGTGACAGCACAGCGCAACGATTCAGCGATCCACCCGGTATCGGTATGGTGTGGGATTCCGACGGCAACCCCAAGCCGCCATTTACGCAGAAAGACGCGGACCTCTATGAACAAGGCCAGAAAGCCAAGCGAATAATGCTCGAGACCGGCGACTCAACGGCATTCGATCAGTGGATACAAGCCAACGCGGCTCGGGCCAGAGAACGTGCAATTGAAAGAAAACGCTCCAAGTAGCCTCACATTAATTCCAATCTGTAAAAGCTGAACTCCTTTTTCTCGTCGAAAGCAATTCACAGAGCACTACATCTCTTCAGTTCCACGCTATTCACCAAGATAGGTGCTAGTCGGCAAGTCCTCGATTGACCACATCAGTGAGATCCTTCGAGGTCATGTGGCTGGAGATCTCGCGCAGTGCATCCTTCATGCTAGCTCTGACGAACATCGTCAAACTTCGTCCAATCAGTCAGTCTCGTGGCGAGACGCGCCGCTATTTGCGGATTCAGTTGCTCAAGTTCGACCACCTTGGATGCAATGTATTCATAGCCACTGCCATCCTTCTTGTGGAAGTTCTTGGCGTTTCCGCAAAAAGCACTGATGAGACTCCGTGCACGATTGGGATTGCGGATGTTGAAAGAAGGATGGTTTTCTAACTCGCGTACACGATCGAGCGTACTCGGCAACGTGCAACTGGCCTGTCGGGAGAACCAAGAGTCGATTACCAGAGACTCGTGCTTGAATCGATCATGAAATTCGTTGAGCACCTCATCCTTGATGTCTTGAACCTGGTCAGGCAGTTCGAGCAGTTGAGTCACGTTTGCTAGCCGATCAGTCAGATTGTTAGCCGCTCGGAAACCATCGGACAAAAGTCGTGCGATGGCAAGTGGATGCGTCTCGCCATTTGCTCGTCGGATGTTTGCCAGCCCGATGATTCTCGAAGTCCTTGAATTTATGCTCGCGGTCGTAACATGGAACTCCTCTTCTGCGGGATGCTTGACGAGCACTCTCTCCCACAGGCGCAAAAGCTTCTTGGACAGGTGCATCTCAAGTGTGTCCCGATTGTCCAAGATGGTGTCGAAATCTGTGCCGGGATAGGCATCCAACACCGTCAACGGAGACGGCAAGACCATCGATGCTGTGAGCACCGACTTTTCTTCACTTTCGACTTCGACATCCAATAGTCGCTCGACTAGATGAGTCACCAAGTCAGTGATCGAATCGATATCGACACTTTGATCTCGCATATAGCGGCTGAAAAGTGTCTGACCGGAATTCCATCGCGTGAAGCCATCGGTGTCTCGTGTTGCAAGCACTCTCAAGTCGTCAGTGGACTGTTGATAGTCCACATACGCCGGGACCGAAAATCCGCGCAGAAAGCTTACGACCGAGTCAGTCGGAACACCATCGAACTGCAAATTTCCTTCAGCGTCCCTGAGGTGAACAATCAGTGTCCCGTCGCTATTGGGATTTTCGACCTGTAGGTCTGACTTGCAGTTGACGGAATAGCCGTTTGCTTTACCGCTTGCACCGAGCAACTCGTTTCCCTCAGAATCGACCATTCCCAGTGAAATTGGCATGTGAAATGGTTGCTTGGTCGGCTGATTCGGCGTTGGTGGACATGTCTGTTCGATTTTCAGGATCAAACTGCCCTGTTCTCTGCTCTCTTCGACTTGCAGTCGGGGCGTTCCCGCTTGTTTGTACCAGAGAAAGAACTGGCCCAAGTCCAAACCGGTTGCATCGCTCACGGCAGCTACAAAATCCTCACAAGTCGCTGCGCATCCATCGTGTCGTTCAAAGTAGAGATCGGTTGCCTTCCTCCACAATTCCCGACCTGCCATGGTGTGCATCATTCGCAACACTTCTGCACCCTTTTCGTAGATCGTGGCTGTATAGAAGTTGGTTATCGCGGCGTACTGGTCTGGACGAACGGGGTGTGCGAGCTTGCCGGCATCTTCGGAGAACTGAGCGGCACGAAGCATTGAGACTGTATCAATTCGCTTGGTCGTCGCTCCTTCGAATGTCTCGCTGAACTGAGTATCGCGAAACACCGTAAAGCCTTCTTTCAAGCTGAGCTGAAACCAGTCGCGACACGTGACTCTGTTGCCTGACCAATTGTGGAAGTACTCGTGCGCGATGATTGCGGCGATTCGCTGATACGCTTGGTCAGTTGCTGTGTCAGGAGATGCCAATAAAGCACTGACATTAAAGATATTTAGGCCTTTGTTCTCCATTGCTCCGAAGTTAAAGTCCTCGACCGCAACGATCATGAATCGATCTAGGTCGTACTCCCGACCGTAGTGATCCTCATCCCACTTCATTGCCAGTTTCAAGGACTCCATCGCCCATTCGCACTTGTCGATGTTGTGTGGTTCGGAGAAGATCGACAGTTGAATTTCGCGCCCCGACATCGTTGTGAACGATCCTTCCAACGAACTGAGGTCTCCAGCTACCAGCGCGAATAGGTACGAAGGCTTTCGAAAGGGGTCGTGCCACGTGGCACGATGACGTCCGTTGCTCAGCTCTTCGTACTCGATGCGATTGCCGTTCGACAGCAACACAGGAAACGATTTCTTGTCGGCCTCCACAATTGTCGTGAATATCGAAGACACATCGGGCCGATCGGGGTAATACGTGATTCTTCGAAAACTCTCCGCTTCGCACTGCGTGCAGAACAACGACGAGGACTTGTACAGTCCTTCCAATCGCACGTTGGTTTCCGGGTGGATACGCGATTTGGTCGAGAGTCGGAACTGATCAGGAACATCAAAAATGGTCAATCCTTCATCGTCAACGGCGTACTCGTTGTTCGACAGAGCCCTTCCATCGATGGCGACTTCAAGCAACTCCAGCTCCTCACCGTACAAGTAGACCGAAGACTCCTCTGCTCCATCGCGAACGAACGCAATGTTCGATTCGACAAACGTCTCGTGATCATGCAGGTCAAATCTCAGATCCGTCCGTTCGAGTTTCCACCCGTAGGGTTGGTAATCCTCAAGTTTGACGACGGTGCTCTCGGGTTCTTTCAATCAAATATCTCCTAACTCGGCTAGATCGATCGGAGCAAACTCTGTGATCAAAGCGCAACTGGACACATTTTAGGTAAGCGGTCGGCTATACAGTTTGCTCAATCACTGGCTGAATGCGCTTCCAAGCGATGAGAAGAACCTAGGCTGGGCTTGGTTGTGTTTGACTGCCTCTGGAAAGTGGAATGTTTGTGCCGTGCTGGTGAGTTTCGTTCGTAGGTCGATCGACAAGACGCTTCCAATTCCCGAATTCCGATCGGAGCGTCGCAAACCGATTGTTCGGTCAAGCTATGATCTGCTCGAAACCAGCGAATTGTGAATGTGACAACAAGACTGGTATTGCTGTTAGAAGTGTGACGATGAAGAAGGAGAGTCTCAACGGTGCTTTAATCACGGGATTGTTCCTATCCATAGTGCACCTCCTACATGATCCCGTGAGTTCTCAGTGGGAGGGTTGGCTTGTCGTACTCGTCTCAGTGGCTGTGTGCATTCTCTTGTTTCGAGTTCTTGAAGGATTTGGAAAGCCACCCAAACCTCATGGACCAAACGCTCCTAAGCACCAGTAGAGTGTGGAGGATCGCACTCTGGGCTGACACAAGAATCCACGAATCTGCCGGATTATCTGCCTACCTCACCACGAGATCGATGAGTCGAGCGATCGCTTGCGAACTTGCCTCACGTAGTCGCGAACGCGTGAATAGCTCCCGTCATAGCCGTCCGCTCGAACTATCTCGAACAGCCGGGCAACCGAGATAGTCGGATCGCAGCACAGACGCTGACGAACGGTCGCCTTGTACGGATCCAACTTGTGCGTCCGGCGTTTACGCTTCTTCGGGCCATTCGGCTCCGTCAACCAACGAGAGATTGTTCTGCGATTCACACCCAGAATTCGTGCTACGGCAGATTTCGAGAGCCCCTCCTCTAACAGGAATTTTGCCTTCAGTCGACTACTAAGGCTGTACATTCTTGCGTTCTGACGTGGATCACTACGAAACCGCTAATGCAAGGAACTATAGCGTGCAACCTCTGCCGTTTCGCCACGAAGTGTATTCACATTGTCTCTTTACCACAGCAAGCTTCCCGCATTGAACGAGAATCGCACCCCCAAGTTCACGTCCAACACTTACCACGCTTCTATAATCCCTACGTCGCTGATTCTGCGACTTCCAGATACTCATATGCAAGCCGTAGATCACGAGGTCCTCAATCAAGTAGCCATTTGGCTACGGGATGGCAAGCGTTGCTGGCTCTCAACGGTTGTAGCCACTTATGGCTCTTCGCCTCGCCCAGAGGGTTCGGTCATGGCGTGCGATACATCGGGCATCGCCGTAGGCTCATTGTCTGGAGGTTGCGTTGAGGAAGACTTGCTCGAAAAACTCACCAACGGCCTGTTGGCTCGATCCGAGTCTCAGTTCTTTCGATACGGAGAGACAGCAGAAGAAGCAGAGCGGCTCGGTCTTCCTTGCGGCGGGCATCTCGATATTGTCGTCGAACCGTTAGATCCGGATTTCGAGACCGTCGAGCTCTTTTCGACCATCGCGAACCGCCTCGATCAGAGACAACGTGTTACCCGCCATGCAGACTATCCATCGGACACCATTGAAATCGAAGAATCGGATGAGTTGCATCCATTCTCCTACGACGGAGAACACCGAAGACTGACGCAAACGTACGGTCCGCGTTACCAACTGTTCATCATCGGTTCGGGCATGGTCTCTCAATACGTCGCCGAACTCGCTCAAATGCTCGACTATCAAGTCACAGTCATCGATCCGCGTGAAGAGAACCTCAATGCCTTCAACGTTCTTGGAGTAGTCAAGGCGTGCGATATGCCGGATGATGTTCTACTTGCGAGGGCCAACGATTCGCAATCTGCCATAGTTGCACTTACCCATGATCCGCGAATCGACGACATGGGCTTAATGGGAGCTTTCGATACCCCGGCTTTCTACATAGGAGCAATGGGGTCCGAACGAACGACTGCCAATCGTCTGATCCGACTGGAAGCACTTGGAATTGAGCAAGAACAGTTGGATCGACTGCATGCTCCGATCGGTTTAGCCATCGGAAGCAAGACCCCTCCTGAGATTGCAGTTTCCATCATGGCGGAGATTACCGCTGTTCGACACGCTGTGGCAATTGAGAACTCAGTAACCGCCCCTCAAACCGAGAGTGTGTAGCAAGCTTGTCGAGTGATGCCCAATCAACGGGCGCGGCAATAATTCTTGCGGCTGGGTTTTCCAGACGATTTGGTCGCGACAAGAGACGCGAGCAGTTTAAGTCGGACTCCCTGCTGGAGCACACCTGTGGCATTTACCTAGAAGCCTTCGATCGAGTTGTCGTTGTGTTGCGTCCCGGAGAGAGTTCTCTTGTCCGTCCTCTCCGCTCAAAGGTCGAAGTCATTGAGAACATCAGCGCCTCGAAAGGAATGTCGACTAGCATTGCTGCAGGTGTTGAGGCGATCGGAAATGCTCCATGGGCAGTGATCGCCCTGGCTGACATGCCGTTTGTCCAGCAAGGCACGCTCCGAACACTGCGAATCGAAATGGAATCAACTCATAGCAAGATAATCCGTCTTCGCTATCGAGGACGGTATGGAAATCCAGTCGGTTTTCCGTCGGCGTGCTTCGAACTACTGAGATCCATAGAGGGAGATCAGGGCGCGAAGTCGGTCATTGAGAGTCAGCAACTTGCAGTTTCAACTATTGATGTAGAAGACGAAGGAATCTTGATCGACCTGGATACTCCCGACGAAATGAAACATCAGACAAAGCACCGTCAAACCGATCGGTGAATCAGACTTCCTCTCCAAAGAAGGGAAAGTTAACTGACTGATCGTCCCAGTCGCGAACCCCAATTGAGCTTGCTTCGACAAGCTTCGTAGAAACTGTGGGTGGACGCGTAGGCGATGTTCAATCCCTTTGGAAACTTTCGGATCCGCACTTCGTCATTGGGATGCAAGACAAATGAGACTTGCGAATCAGCACTTACCAACGGATAGTCGTCTTCCGACGACATGACTACTCTGATCGTCGAGTCCCCTCGCACAACAAGAGGTCGTGACGTGAGAGTGTGGGGAAACATGGGAACAATGGCAATGGCGTCCAACGATGGATGCATGATCGGTCCACCAGCTGAGAGGGAGTACGCAGTTGACCCGGTTGGCGTCGAGACGATCAACCCATCCGATCGTTGTTCATACACGAATTCCTCGTTCACGAACAACTCAAAACTCATCATTCGAGTGATAGATCCGGAATTGACAACGACATCGTTCAGCGCTGGTGAATTATGGACAGCGACCCCGTCTCGATAGACCGTGTTCTCGAGCAGGAAGTGAACTTCCAACCGATAGTTGCCATTCAGAACGTCTTGAATTCTCGGTTCGATTTGATCCGGCGAAATATCGGCCAGAAACCCCAGACCGCCTCGATTCACTCCGAGAACAGGCACGTTGGTGTCGGCTAGTTCACGCGCCACGCCCAGAATACTTCCATCGCCACCGACCACGATAACCAGATCGCATCGAGCGAGTTTGCTTCGATCAACTGCGCAATCATCGGCACCTGACAGCAACGCAGCAGTATTCTGCTCGATAAGGACTTTTCGGTTTGCGGCAATCAGGGTCGACCACAATGTCTGCAACGAGTCACGGATGGGCTTGTCGTGTCGGCCAACAAGCCCCACCACCTTGAATTCGCGCTTCTTGAAGTCCATGAATCTGTTAAGTGCTACGCAATTCGAGTGTGGCAGTCAGAATGACCGGGACACTTCGTTGACGGTCTACCCATAGTACAGATTGTGTCAAATTTGGACGCGTTTCGCTTAAACACTAGACCGGCATGAGAATCGGACGATTTTCACAACACACAAGATTGCAACTCCATGCCTCACGCCATGAGACACCCCTTTCTTGAAACGTCTGAGAAACCAACCTCAAGTTTCGTCTTCCAGGATCAGCTAACCATACTTCTTCACTTTTTGACATAAGCCCAACGACCACTTGCCGTAACCGGAAAGTCGTGCGTCCATCACGAATACCAGCTCCTGGCACAGTTGGATTTTTCGAAAGCAAACCCAGTCTGACGGAACCAGTGGAGCGAACGGATGGAGGGTCAGATCATCCAGCCTTCGTCTGAGAGCGACACAGAATCTCTCCGTATCGAGGTTGTCTCGATTGCAATGTACGAAGAATCCAATCCAATCGGGATTCCTATAAGGAGCCCGTGAGGCAAGTGTCCATGAGTTGGCTAGCGGCTTGTTTCGGACATATTCGTACTTTAGGGGAATCCATGATTTGGCGGATCTGGTGTCCGATCACTTGTTTGAGTCGATCGTGCAACCTGATGCTCCCCGCCTCATTGAGTACTTGACGAATGTCGTGCGCGGTGGTGGCAAGGACTACGACCGCTGGCACTGTCATAAGGGATAGGAGTTCAATCTCCCGCTAACATGAGACGGTCTTCCCTTTAGTAGATTGCCGTACAGTCAACACAGAGAATTCCATGGAACAAGACTCAAACTTGACGGAAGTCGAACCCAAGTGTCCAGCATGCGGTGCGCAAGGAATCGAGAACTTCGCCAGTCGCGAGAGCGAGCAACGTAGCCGAACACGAGAACCCTGGTTTTTTGTTGTTTATTGCTCCCAATGCGGTCACGTCCACAACGTAATCGCCAAGCATGTATTCAGCCAGACTTCTACGCGTGTCGTCATGCCCACTTGAAATGCAGGCTAGTTGGCGACCAGTTCTCCCACTGCTTCGGTTTCGTCCATCAGGTGTTCCCACGAATCCGCAACGTAGTAGTGTGGTTGGATGTGATCGATGTCGAATCCCCGCTCGCAACACTCGGAGGTGAGTCGTACATGCGGAAGGCTACGGTAGTTCTTCGCTTCTTGAACTGAAGACAGCAAACCAGCACCGTAAATACGGTGATTCTCGCCAATCAGTCCGTATTCAACTGTCCACCAGTGAAATCGAGCTAACTGCCTGGCCGGAGACACTGGGCGGCCCTTGTCTTCTTTTAGCAGACTTGCAACCGCCTCTTTTGCTCGTGCAATTTGTTCCTTGGGTGCATCCTCCTGTGCAACCAGCTCAGCAAAGTTCTTCTGGCGTTCATAGAGCCGCATGTCCCACTCGGTCATGCGAGTCCGTGCACCGATCTCTCCGAGTCGCTGCAGAAAAGAACGATACTCGGAGCAAGCGAGCATCGGCAGGTGGCCGGCTGCTTCATGAATGATGTCGGGAACGGGGGTGTAGCCAAGCTGCTCTCTAGGCCTGATCGACCGAGTGATAGGCAAGATCGAATTCGCTTGCAATTCCATGAACACATCCGGAGGAATGAAGCTCTCGACGACGATTGCTTTCCACCCAACTGTAGCTAGAGAACGATTGATTCCTTCAAGTGTTGGAATGCGATCTTTTGCCATGCCCGTGGCTCGGACTGACTCGACATAGTCAACCACGGTGTTTCCCTCCAGGACTTCCTCCAGCCTGTCCATTGCAATCCGCCAAGTCCCGTGGTCCCCATCGGTGTAGTAGGAATAGTCTTGCTTCACGCTGAAGTTCTCAACTACCTCGTCAATGGGTTGGGACAATACGGCTTTCACGCGGTCCTCCGACTCCTGGAAGTGAGTAGCTCTCACTACGCTCTACGACCCTTCATTTTATGAATCGTTCGTACAATCCAATCAATCTGACGAAGCCAATTCATCCAGCAGGTAGCACGCATGCCTTTTAGGACCTCTCCGTTTTCCCGACGTGGCGCAATCGTACTTACATCCTTTCTCGGTCTCATGTTGCTCTCCTACTTGGTAGGAGCTTTCGTCTCCCCAAATTGGATCGTCGAGCGGACATCGATCGATGCCCGACCAGTTGGAAACGGCGATTACCACTACACGTCACGCGGAGACTCAGTCGCCATAACTCCTATTGATGTCAGCGAATCGTTTCTGGCCAACGCTGAAAAGTCCGAACTACGAGGCGACATAGCTACAACCGAAGAATTCATTCTGGACACCGACGAAGCTGGCAATCCATCCGTTGCCCGTCTGGAGGCGCGCCGTCACTGGGGATTCTGGTCACTCCTGCCTGCTCTTTGCGCTGTCCTCCTCTGTTGGGTCACTCGAGAGCCGATCACAGCATTACTTGGTGGAATTGTGTCCGGAGCATTGATTCTCGGACAGTTCGACCTGACTGGAGCAGTGTTGATACCCGCTCTCGGTACAACCAGCGTAGCTGGGATTCTCGTTCTCTATCTGTGGTTGCTAGGAGGTTTACTCGGAGTTTGGTCCAAGTCCGGAGCTGCGATGGCCTTCGCAGAATGGGCCACTCGTACACTCGTCCGTGGTCCACGTACAGCTAAGCTCGTAGCTTGGTTCTTGGGAGTTGCCTTCTTCCAGGGAGGTACTGTCAGTACAGTTCTGGTTGGCACCACCGTTCGGCCTATAGCCGACAAGGAAAATGTCAGTCACGAAGAACTGGCTTACATCGTTGACTCAACCGCCTCTCCCATCGCATCCCAGCTTGCGTTCAACGCCTGGCCGGCTTACGTGCAAGCTTTCATATTCGTCTCCGGTGTGACTTTCTTGGCAACCGAAGCGGATCGAATCAAGTTCTTCTTCTCCAGCGTTCCTCTCTGCTTCTACGCGATATTCGCTGTGTTAGGCACGTTCCTGATAAGTATTGAAAAGCCACTCTTTCTTGGAAAGAAACTTCGGGCGGCAATGAAGCGATCTCGCGAAACTGGGAAACTGGACGACGATGACGCAGCACCTCTTGCACTACCAGAGATTGGAGAGAGTGAAGTTCCCGTCGCTTACGAGCCAAGTGTCACGGAGTTTGTACTTCCTCTGGTTCTTCTCATTTCCATCGCCGTGGGAACATTCGTTGCTTTTGGGTCTCCCAACGTTCACTGGGCATTTGGAGCTGCATTACTCGTCGCGGGCGGACTAGCTCTGGCTCGAGGTATGACGCTCAAAGAGCTGGTTGATGGATTCTCGCAAGGCGTGCGAAGCGTAGTCGGAGGATCGATCATCCTGCTCCTCGCCATCACGATTGGCGGCATCAGCACCCAAACTGGGGGTGGCGCCTACTTGGTCGACCAACTCGGTTCTGCGATTCCGTGGTTCCTGCTTCCCGTGCTGCTGCAACTAATGACCATGACGATTTCGTTCTCCACTGGAACAAGCTGGGGCACTTATGCTGTGGCGTTTCCTCTGGCGATGCCGCTAGCATGGGCAATCGCCAATGGTCAAGACATCGCGCATCCGTGGTTCTTCATGACGCTGTGCTTTGCCGCTGTCATGGATGGAAGCGTCTACGGTGACCAGTGCTCTCCCATTTCTGACACAACCGTGCTGAGTTCGATGTGCACAGGCTGCGATTTGATGGATCACGTCAAGACGCAGATCCCTCAAGCCTCATTCGCTGCCGCAATCGCAGCTGTACTTTGGACCGTACTAGCATTTCTGGCTGGCTAGGAAACGAACGGCGTCCCTAGGTTCCAAGCTGGTCGAATGACGAGACGGCATCCTCGTACAAACTCTGGCACACCTCGTGACCTTTGGGGTTGACCTCCGGACGCGCTGTGACCCATCCAATGGACGCAAGACTGCGCACTACAAAGAAGACATCAATCATCTCGATATCCTTCGAGTTGATTCTTCGTATGTCACAATAACCCTCTAATAATGCGTCTTTTTCGGTCTTGTAATCCGGTAGGTCTCGGCGATGATTCAAGGCAACGGCAAGGTCGTACGCATGCCAGCCAAATCCAGCATCGTCGAAGTCGATGATGTGCAATCGATCGCCGCTAACAACCACATTGCTCTCGTGTAAATCGGCATGAATGAGACTGTAGGTATCCGTCGATTCTCCGTATTGGGTCAGAATCTCCCGGATTCCATCCCGCAGTTCGAGTAGCCGCTTGCGTTGCGACCGACTCAGAAAACCACACTCCCAAAACCTCCCCCAGAAAGGATCTTCGCCGACAAATCCTTCCATATTGAACGAGTGCCGCGTGAACTCTCTTGGTGGCTCCCAGTCAACGGCTTGGTCGTGAAGCTGGGCGATCAGGCGGCCCAGCAACCTGTAGGGATTGGATCCGTGTTCGGACAGTTCAGAGTAAGTCGCAGGATCCCGGAGCAAGTCGCCGTCCACCCATTCCAGTACTCCGGCATATCGTTGTTCACCCGAACAATCAACACTTGCATAACGCTGGCCACTGGTTGTTCGAATAGCAACAGGAACATCCACACCGGACTCAAGCAACGCCTCTGTCCATAACTGTTCCGAAACTAATTCCTGCAAATCGTGGTAGGTCGGACGGTGCAAACGCAGAACAAAGCACCCTTGTTTCCGAGTGTCAACCCGAAATGAAACGTTTTCCGAATGAGATATGAACTGGAGATCCGCGCAATCGAGCGCAAATTGCTCAAGCGCATCTTGCGCGGCTGTTACATAGACATAGTTCAATGGGCGTCAGATGATTTTCGCCACGGCATCGAGGAAGTCTTGAGCGTGCTCCCGATTGAAGACTAGGGGCGGCCTGATCTTTAGCACGTTCCCAAACTTGCCGGCGGCGCCAATCAAGAATCCTTCCCTCTTGAGTCTCTCCACCATTTCACGAGCGCCAACTCGATCGGGGTCTTTGGACTCTACATCCTTTACCCACTCGATGGCAATGAACAGCCCTTTGGATCGGATCTCTCCGACGGAAGGATGACCACTAAGCAGAGAATGCAGTTGATTCGACATCCAGTTGCCAACCTCCGCAGAACGAGATCGCAGGTCTTCGTTTTCAAGTACGTCCAACACTGCATTGCCTGCGGCCGCTTGTAAAGGACTTGACGCAAAAGTATTGAAATAACGAGTCCGTTTGCGAAAGTCTTCAACAATCTCACGACTCGATGCCGTCGCCGACAAAGGTACCCCTGCCCCCAACGGCTTGCCCATGGACACGATGTCCGGCTCGAATCCTTCCTTCTCGTAGCCCCACCACTCGCCTGTTCGACACAAGCCGGATTGCACCTCATCCACGATCATCAAGCCACCTGCCTCGTGCACTATTTCGGCGGCCTTATCCATGAATGTGGATGGAATGTTGGGCAGTCCTTCGTTGGCAAGAATCGGGCACACAACCATTCCGGCGAACGGAACGTTGTCGTCGGCAAAGCTCTGTATGGAAGAACGGACACAATCCAAGAAGTAAGCCAAGGGATCAGAAGCGTTGCAACGATAGGTCTCCGGAAACGGGATTGAACGAAAGAGACCCTCGTTGGAGCTGGGACGCACGAGTTTCCGCACCTCGGTACTGTTTCCGTGATAGGCGGCATCTGTACACACAAATCCAACTCCACCAGTTGCTACTTTGGCCATTTGGAGCGCGATTTCGTTGGCTTCCGTACCGGTGCACGAGAAAACGACGCATTCGATTTTCTCTGCGTGTTTGGCGAGTAGCCGCTCGCCGTACTCAATGATCGATTCGTGAAGATATCGGCTGTGGACGTTCAGTTCCGCCGCCTGCTTTTGAATTGCATCGACTACGTGGGGGTGACTGTGACCAACACATGGCACGTTGTTGTACATGTCGATGAATTTTCGACCGTCAGCATCGTAGAGCGTCACACCTTCGCCTTTGATAATGTGCAACGGTTGGGAGTAGAACAACGGTGAGCCGTCGCCGAACACGTCGTTCCGTCGGCTGAGGACGTTCGATTCCATGAAGTCATAGCAACTCGGTTGGTGCATCGATTCTAGCCATCGAGACTCACCCCCGACCTTCCCAAACTCCAATCCGCATGAAAATAGTTCTTCAGCCCCAGTCGGCTGGGTCATGTCCGATCACAGTGTGTCCAAGGAGTGCTCGTCCTCTTCCATAGATGCCTCTCGCTAAACTGTATCGATGCGTCCCATCGTTGAATAGGCGCAACTCCAGATTGAAATTGCAGGAGATGCCTATTTGTGCAAAGGAGAGTCGAGTGAATGAGCACAAGGTGTCTCCAATCACTCCTTGTCTCACTCCTCCCCGTCCGCTCGATTTCGAGAAGTTTCGTTTCGAGTTCGTTCAAACGTAAGGCAGTGCGCAATGCCCAGTAGCTCAAAAGTTGTGTGGCGTTTCACCGACGGTAAGAAGGGCCACGAAAAGCAAACTCAGGGCTTGATTCAAGGTCTCGAGTCTGTCGCTGGATTCGACTTCGATATTCACCAGTGTGACAGCTCGTACAGTTTGCGCAACTTGGGACATCTTCCTACGCCAGATTTGATCATCGGTGCAGGACACGCAACTCACATGCCTATGCTGCTCGCTAGGGTTCTCTTCGGTGGGCGTACGGTACTGCTCATGAAGCCGAGTTTCCCTGCAGTGTGGTTCGATCTCGTGTTTGTGCCCGAACACGATGTGTGCACGAGCATCGGCAATGTGCACTTTACGCAGGGTGTTTTGACTCCGAGCATTGATCGCGAACCCTCTCCAAACACAGGTGTGATCATGTTGGGCGGTTCTAGCCGACACTTCAATTGGAATCCCCAGGAAATTGGTGAGATCGCCACCACCATCGCCCAAAGTTCACCAGATGTGACATGGTTTGTCTGCGATTCTCCCAGAACCCCTGATTCGACTCTGAAAGAAATCGAACCATTGAAGAATGTCGAGAAGCGCCCGTGGCAAGAAACAGACGAGACCTTTCTCACAGATCTGCTGGCCACGAGCTCAGCAACCTGGGTCACTTGCGATAGCGTCACAATGCTCTCGGAAGCAATGGCAACTCAAGCTCGTGTAGGAGTGATCATGCTTGAGGAGAAACAATCAAGTTCCCGGAAGTCCAAACTAATCAGAGGTATCAGCCAGCTCAAAGCCAACAACCGAATCCAGCTTTCAACCGACGGGCTTGTTCTTGACCCCGCAATGGCACACATAGTTCGTAGCAATGAATCAGAGAGGTGTGCAACCATCGTGGTTCAGACGCTACTCGACAACTGAACATGTCTTGGCGTCTTGGACAAGACTCTCGAGTCGGCGAAGTGCGAGCACCAACTCTCCAAGACAGCCACAATCACCGAATCCTTTCGCCTACTCAGTGCTAAACTACGATCTAAAGCCCCACTGGATGAGCGACATGACACACAAGCACTCATTGATTCTTCTCTTCGTTTCTGCTTTGTTCCTTAGCGCAGGAATCAACGCAGACAAGACTCAGGCCACTTCAGCCAAAGATGTAATCGACAGACTCTCGATTATCGAATCGATTGATGTCACCTCCACACCGAAGGTGAGCGAAGAAGTCGTACCGTTGGAGGATACCGTCTTAGTTGAAATTGCCGATGAGATAATCGTCTCTGAATTGCAAGAGTCGAACTCTGAGACGGAAACCAGCACTGACGGCGAAATTGTCGATGAAGTCGCTGTGAAGGAGAAGCAACTCCCGACCGAGAAGGAATCGGTGCTCCAAAGAAAACTTGAGCTTGAATCGCTGGAGTTGGCAACCAAACTTCAACTCGAAAGGAAAATCCAACTCGAAGCCGTGATCGAAGCTCCGACGCCTCAATCCGAAGAGAAGTCAGAAAGCGAGTCCGAGGACGAGTAGCCCGCTCTAGCTACAAGGCTGACGTTACTCAGCTTCCTCTGGCGTACACGTTCCCTTCTCGACGAACAGCGTTGCGCTCGTGCCGGTGTCTGACGCGGTGTATAGCGTCCAGGCACCTACCGAAGCACGCGAGAAACGCAAGCTTTCAGGATCAAATGTGAGGATTTCGGTTGGAGGGTTGTTGACGCACGAGTAGCCGCTACGTTCTCCAAACCCTTGGACCCGTTCGCAGGTGAATTCATGAATGTCTGTAGACTCGTCCGAGTGCAAAGAGACGTACAGATCGATGTCTTCAGACTCCAGCAGATCTCGAAATGTAAGGTTCTCGGTTAGTCTGAACCGTGAAGTCGAAAATACACCGGGCTCGAAGTTCTCGACTACCGTTTCCTGTTCTACCTTGTCATGCAGACCCACCGTATGATCCGCCACACAGAGAACGGTTTGGAACAGATCCGGTGAATCTACAAGCTCCGTCGAAGCGGGAACGACCAGCAAAGCCGCTGCTAAAACAACTCCTGGCAGGATTGCTATTGGTGCTGATTTCGGTGTCGGCATACGGGTCCGTCCTTTCTCGATCCTGGTGCGCGTACGAAACACCGTTCTTCACCGTGTACTCGGACTTGAAGAGTCGCGATGCTATTCGCATTTCGCGCGACCTTCTCGCATTTCACAATGCGTCGAGCGTTCTACTTGCTCCGAACGCCATCGAAGGCACCTCGATGAACATCGTGCTGTTTCGTTATCAACGCGAGTTCGTTAGGGAGTTTCGTCAGTCGAAGTTCGTCGGCATCATGCAACCTTCGTTTCAGGAGCACAAGCTTCTGTTGGCTGCAAACGTTCGTGGCAAGGAGTACACGCGTGTTCCTTTTCACGAATATGCTCATTACATCATACGGTCGAGACTCGAAAGGCCTGCACCTAGGTGGCTTGAGGAAGGTCTCGCACAGTATCTCTCCACTCTCAAAATCGAAAGCTCGGATCGTGCTAGCGCCGGTGCATGGGAAAGACGTCGGGTTCTTGTCTCCTTCTTGGAATCGAAGCACAAGGATTGGGCGGAAATTCTCGACTTCGACATCATGCATTCAGATGCCGAGGACCTGCTCGTTCAGTATGACGTGGCGTGGGTACTCGTTCACTATCTGGTTCACGGTTTTGATGGGCCATCCGAGGATTCTCCTTTTGATCGAGTCAGTCAACTCCTGGAACGGGTCAACGCCGGAGAAGACGCACTGGCAAGCTACATGTCGATTACCAATACTGACGAAGAAGAACTGGACCGCGCACTGTACGAGTACCTAACGACCGAACAGGAACCCATGGAGTTCAGATTCGAATCGGTCGATGCGGCGGTTACCGAAAAAGGCTGCCTGGACGTGGAAGAGCGCTACATGCTGCTGGCCGACTCAATCGCCGAATTCAATGTACAACGCGCACACTACATCCTGTTTCGATTGAATCGCATACGACCTGGTAACTATCACGTGCTTGCGGCACTCTCTGAAGTTACCCGGGGCGATGCCGACCTCTCTCTTGCATACGCAATGCAGGCCTATCGCTTGAACCCCAATGATGCCGAAACAAATATCGTCAAAGCATCGGCACTGATCCGAGTCTGCGTTGAAGTCCAAGACAGCAGCTGCAACAAGCTTCTACAAGAGGCTCAAGAGTTATTCCTAAAGGCATTGGAAATCAACCACTTGAGAGTGGACGCAGCATTCGGACTGGGAATTCTCTATCTCAACGAAGGGCGTGCCGGAGACGCGTTGAACTATCTTCGAGTTGCACACCGCCATGCTCCTTGGTCCGCACGTGTCAACTTTCACTTGGGAGAAGCGTTCCGCCAGTTGGGAGACTACGAGAAAGCAACGGACTACCTAACGATTGCGACCCATTGGGAAACTGATGCCTTGAGAAAAGAAAACATGGAGCAAGTGCTCGCATTGGTCGAACGCCAACACTCCGAGCCCCTCCCTGCTGAGTGAATCCGATTTCCACCTGGGCCTAGCCTGCACCACATACAATTCGGTCGATTTTCCTAAGCGGTTCACGTTTTGAACGACATGAAATTCGGTGCGTTTCTCGCACCCCACCATCCGATTGGAGAACATCCCACACTTCAGTTGCAGAGTGACCTCGAACTAGTCAGACACTTGGATGTTCTTGGCTTCGACGAATTCTGGTGCGGTGAACATCATTCGACGGGTTGGGAAACCATCGGCTCTCCAGAACTTTTTCTGGCGGCGGCCGCGGAGCGCACAAACCGGATCATGCTGGGAACTGGAGTCGTCTCACTTCCCTACCACCATCCCTTCATGGTTGCGCAACGCATTACGCAACTCGATCACCAATCACGGGGTCGAGTGATTTTCGGATCCGGACCAGGTGCCCTACCCTCCGATGCCCACACACTTGGAGTCGATCCGATGCTGCTACGCGACCGACAAGACGAAGCCATAGGTGTGATTCGACGACTATTTGAATCCGATGAACGATTCTCGGTCGAGAGCGAGTGGTTTACGTTGCGAGACGCGAAACTCCAGCTCAAACCACTTCAGAAGAATCTCGAATTTGCCGTTGCCTCTCTTATCAGCCCGTCCGGCATGACGTTAGCAGGTAAGCATGGAACCGGAGTGCTATCGGTGGGATCTACTTCCCAGGCTGGGATTCAAGCATTGCCGACACAGTGGGGATTCGCCGAAGATTCTGCGAAGAAGCACGGCAACACGGTTGACCGTAGTCGATGGCGAATCGTGCTCAATTGGCACATTGCCGAGACTCGCGACAAGGCACGACAGCAAGCCAAAGATGGGTTGCTTCGACACAACAACGAGTACTTGGTTGGAACATTGGCGGCAGGAGAAGGAGCCATCTACAAGGACGCCGACGAAGCAGTTGACGCAATGGCTTTCAGTCCGGGCAGTGTGAACGTTGTCGGAACCCCCGAAGATTTGGTCGCTCGTATCCACGACCTGTACGAGCTTTCAGGAGGATTCGGTGCAGCTATCGGTTTTGTGCACGATTGGGCAAATCGTGAAGATAGCCGCAACAGTTGGGATCTAGTCGCTCGATATGTGATTCCAGAAGTAAACGGGATGCTTCATGACTATCGAGAGTCGAACGTCTACGTCATTGAGAACCGAGATTCTTGGCAACGGGCCGGCTTGGCGATCATGACCAAGATACAGGAAAACGAACGTGCTCGGGCAGCGATGCAAGCTCAGCAGGAAGCAGCGCGATCAACGACCGCTCTACAAGCTCATGCAGCATCGGAGATGGACGAAGACTCCAAGCCAGCCGACTAGAACACCCCGCTCTTGAGCTCCTGCCCTAAAACATGCGTGCCAACTGTTTGGTAGTGCGCTTCACGACCCTGAACCTGCTGCGTGATTACGTGGATATCCTGGAATTTCCGTTGAATCGGAGTTGATTCGAATATTGCTGTGGAGCCACTGAGGTTGTACACGATATCGACCACCTCGGCAGACTGACGTATGGCATGTGTACCAGCAAGCCTTAGACGGATTCGATCGTCCAGCGTGATGGCCCCGGACCTACATGTGTTTTCCCAGACTTCCCTGACACAATCGTAGAGAAAGGACTTGGCACCGCCCCATAGACCTTCTGCAAGACCGATCTTGCTTTGAACTACAGGATCTTGAGCCAATGTGTTGCGTGCAAATTGAGCTTTCTTAGCTAGTGCGAGATCGACAACGCAATCGATCGCCGAACGCGCCGTGCCGAGCGCCACACATCCGAATCCACAAGCAAACAAGAGCGACTGGGGAATGATGTACAACGGTCCCTTTTCAACAGGAGGTTGATCCAATCTCATAGCCCGCCCGCGTGGAACCGAATGGTTTTTGGCTTCAAAGCTAAAGCTCCCAGTTCCTCGCAATCCATGAACCTGCCAGACATCGAGTAAACCAAGTTCCGATTTCGGAATGAAGTGCAACAGCGTTGGATGGCCGGAGGGTCCATTGGCGATTGCCGCGAGCCAATTTGCATGTCGGCTTCCGCTTGAGAAGTTCCACTTGCCGTTGAGACGGTAGCCGTCTCCTTCCAAACTGTAGGTTGCACCACTGGGAGGACCGTTTCCCACCACTCCGTCGCTATCGCCCCAAACCGCTTCCGCAAGAGCACGAGGAGCACGACCTGCATGAGTCGCGAACACTGCACCTTGATTAACGCACCAACCTACGCTCGCATCGGCGTGAGAGACCAGTCGAACAACGTCGAGGTACTCCGGGAATTCCATTTCGTCTCCCCCAAGCGACTGGGGAACGAGGAGTCGAAAGATGTTCAAGCTCTTGAGCCGATCTGCCAACGATGAAGGCAATTCCCTTTCCCGGTCGATCGCTTCGCCGTGCGCAACGATGTCTGGGTGGATCTCTCGGACTCGATCCAACGCTGACGTGGAGTGTTGAGCGGTTGCTACGGTCATGGTACGGTCCAAAACGCTCGTGCTAGTTTACGGAATCTAATTGGCCACAGATGCTGTGGAGCTTGAAGTTCAGAGAGAGATTGTCTCCCCCGCCACCAAGTTTGCACCCACTATTCCCAAAAAGAAAACGCGGCGCGGATTCTTTGAGATCCGCGCCGCGTCCCTATTCGACTAGGTCAAGTCTCTACATGGAAACTCGCATCGCCAGGAACCAGTATCGTCCCAGGGCGTCGTAGGAGCCCGGGAAGACGTTGCCATTGCCCGAAATTGACGGGCCGGCGGCGTTTCCAGCGATGGGTGGATCAACGTCCAACAGGTTGTTGACGCCACCACGCAAGGTGGTCATGTCGTTGATTTCGTACATTCCAGCTACATCCAAGTAGTGGACTGCATCAAGATCAGGATTTGTGCCTGCGCTATCGTCCATCCCCGCCGTAAAGCGCCACATCGCGCTGACGGTCAACGGATATCGGTCACTCGTTAGCGTCGCTCTGAGATTATTGCGAAACTGAGGTACTGGATAGCCGCAGACGCCTCCCCATTGGCCAAGACAGTCTTCAACCGGAGCTGAAGCAGCTTCCTGGAGATCCCACTTCGTCATGAAGCCCAAGACGTTGTTGATGTCAACGTCGCCGAACATCGACCAGTAGAAGGAGTAGTTGGCAGTCACATCTATTCCAGACACTTCTTCAACTGCTAAGTTGTCATTCAGTGCGACGATGTGTCCACTACTGTCCACCTCGGATCCGATCCACAGATCTCCACGCGCCGAACTACGCTTGACGAGTGCGCACTGTTGGTCATTGCCGTCGAGGCACTCATTCAAAATGGCTTCTGGGGTCTGATTTGAAATTCCAAGTTCGATTGTTACGGTGTACCAATCCAAGGCCACGTCCAGAGTGGGTGCGAACGAAGGAGTCCACACGAATCCGAGCGCAAACGTATCCGATTCTTCAGGACTCACATCGGGATTTCCACCCTGCAGGAAGTTGTACTGTCCCGCTGGCGAGTGCTGAATGTTGCCGAACTGTGCAGCTGTTACACCACTTCGCTGACATTCCGCAAGCGTTCGACCCGAACTGGTCTGGCCATTCGTAACCGGCCCGCCGCAGGGATCTGCCGACATATCGAAGAGATTAAATCCTTGGGGTGTGAATAGCTCGCGGACATTGGCGGCTCGAACAGCTCTTTGAATGCTGCCGCGAACCGACCATTCTGCATCGATATCCCAGCCAAGGCGAAAGCCCCAAGTGTTGGTTTGGTGCCCAGTGGAGTAGTCGGAGAACCGATATCCCACATTGAGTTCGAGATTCTCGACGAATTCCCTGCCTTCGGTAATGGGTACGTTTCCTTCGACGAACAGTTCAGCAACGTCGTATTCACCCGCCACGGGGTTGGTCGCGCCGCCTTGTCCGGCACCTTCGCCATTGCGATAGCCTTCATCAGGATCAAACGTCATGCCTTCAGAACGAGCTTCAAATCCAAATACGACGTCGAGTCCATTGTCCGAAGTCGGTAGTTGCCAGCCGTATTCGCCCATGTTGCCGGCGATGTAGGCCATGAAGACTTCCTGCTCGGTAGTTCCGCGGGCGAACAGAGGCAAGACCAAGTAGTCAATCATGCTTTGCTGAACAGCACCGGTCTCGAAGATGTTCCACGGCACGCAATTGCCATCAGTACCGTCCAAGACGGACCGGCATACCGGATCGCCTGTGACAGGATGCGGCAATGCGTCAAGCGCTCTTTTGATCTTCGTGGTGCCGAGGTCGTTTTGGTAAGTGTTTTCCATGCTCACGACGGAACGCTGAACGAATGCGTCGTAACGCCAGGTCTCGTTGATGTCTCCCTGCGATCCAAGAACCATCCGGAAGTTGGTGTGCCGGAGATCTTGACGTCGTGGGCCACCCTCGATGTTTCTTCGGCCGATGTAGACGTTGATGAAGTCATCCTCTCGGTTCTGACAGAAAGCGCCGTCCATGAACGAATCTCGTTGTGCATCGCTGCCTAACGTTGCGAGATAGTCGTCTAGTGCAGTTTGTTGGTCTGCTGAGAGTCTAGCTTCGGTGAGGAGGTTGTACTGCTGGTCACTCAGGAATGGATTTGCACAGCTCAGCCTGCTAGTCACAAAGAATGCGCCGGAAGGTGCGATTTGGGATACAGAACGGTCGTCCATGAACATTAGCTCGACGTACACCTCGCTGAAGTCGTTGAGCTGATAGGAGCCAAACCCGCCAAAAGCGTAGCGTTCATCGGGTCGTTGGAAGTAATTCAAAGGACCGTAGTTGAAGAGCGTTCCTGCCCGAGGTACGAATTCTGATCCTGCTACTTTGTAGTCGAATCCAATTGGTCCGCCTGCGAAATTCGTGAACCGACCTTCGGGAATCGTGCTGGAACCCCAGCAGGAGTCTGCAGAGTTGTTGAGTGCACACGCACTGTAGTCACGATTGGCCTGCCGAACGGCTTTGATGTCACGATAGGACGCATATAGAGTGATGTTTCCTCGGCCATCTTCCAGGTTCCCGCCCATAAGCATCGATACCTGGGTCATAGTGCCGTCGGTCACGTTGTCGTCGGGTAGTGCAAAACCGCTATTGCGAACGATCCCTTGAACGTCGCCATCGTCATTTGCGTGGTTGTAGGCACTTTGTTGAACCGTGAATTCAAAACCCTCGTACCAGTCCTTGAGTTTGAAGTTGATGACTCCGGCAACGGCGTCCGATCCATAGGCCGCCGATGCGCCACCGGTCAAGATCTCGACGTTGTCAACCAGAACACCAGGAATTTGGTTGATGTCCACGGGCGTACCGATAGGCGAGCCCGCTGGCAATCTGCGTCCGTTGAGCAAAACGAGGGTTCGAACGCTACCAAGATTGCGTAGGTCAACGGTAGCAGTTCCGGATGCTCCGTTCGATTGACCGGTGTTCTGCTTCGACCAGACCTGCGGTAGATTGCGCAGCATGTCTTCAACACGTACGGTTCCTTGCAGATTGAGCTCTTCTCCGTCGATTTGAACCAGCGGAGTCGACGACTCGGTGTCGGATTGAAGAATCCGTGACCCAGTCACGATGATCTCTTCGATTTCCTCTTCAGGAGCATCTTGTGCATTGATGGGTAATCCCAAGTGCAACAACACAGCCGCTCCAACGAGCGTCAGGCCCGTGCGTAGGCTGTCGAGCCGTGAAGAGCTAGGCACAATGCGATTCATTCGTTACCTCCAAATGGGTAGTTGCTTTCCTCAATCGACGACAGTTATGTACTTGCAGACACTGCTCAGCCGATGAGTAAGGTTGTTTGCCTGTTGATTCGATGCAATGAGAGTATCGACCGTTACGGTCTCTGACCTAACTAAAGGTTGGGGAACAGTTGTGGTTCCGACGTTAGCCGCGTGAGTTCGTTGCTCAGCTCAGGGTCTCGAGACGCAATGGCAGGCTTCACGCTCATATTCGAGCGCAGGTATTTTACACGAATAAAGTGCTCGAAGCTGAGCATTGCTACTGAAAGTTACAAAATTATTGCCGTGAACTAACAGTTACTGGCTTTTCATTTCATCCAACTTGAAGATCGGTCATGATCCGATGATGATGCTCCAGCGACTCTCGTAGTATCGTGACTAGACTGGAGGACAAGTACCGCCCTAACACACCCGAGATCATCAGAGATCGACCGCAAGTACTCTGCGCGGAAGGCGACTAGAAGATCCCCGAACTCACACTTTGAATTAGATGAGTGTGATCGGCAATTAGGACTTCCAACGCTTGGATCGATAGTCCAACAACTCCGGACCGGACAGTTCCTGGGTCGAATTGTTCAATCGCACATGAAACGCTTGTTCATGACCTAATCCTGATGCGAACACTGGATCCACACCCGGTCGTACATCCATACGCGCAATCGTCTTGCCTTCAAGAGAGTGATAGGAGATCGCGACATCCGTAGTTGCCACTTTCCCAATCGAAGTCTTCAATGCACCAGTCAACCATAGCTCCCATCCGTCGCGGTCGCGGCCTCTTACATATGAGTAGTCCAGATCGATTCCAATTGGTCTGCCGTTGTCATCAACTCCGATGAGCAATGTGCCTCCGTTCGTATTCATGAAAGCTGCAATCGTCTTTACCACAGACCAAGTAACTGCATCGTCTGTCGCTTTGGTGTGCATGTTGTGCCGTGCTGTGGACTTAAACTCGAGCTCAGTTGACTCGCCAGATTGAATCAACACCGCCAATTGCTCTTCTCCCACACCTTCTGCTGCAAACGGGCTCTCGCTACGATCCGCTCTTCGATTAGCAGGCTTGCCCATCGCACTCTCTACTTGCCTTAATTGGCTCTCAAAGCGTTCATTGAAGAACTGCGCGAAATCGTCTCGACGAATCGAGAGTGGATCGATGTCATGCGAGCGTAGGAATCCGTCAAGCACGTGCGGTTCTATGCGATCAGATTTCTCAATTCGTGGAAGATAACCGCTGGGTGCGTTTCCTCCCATACGCTTGTATGTGTGAGCATCCAACGCTGTCTTGTTCACAATCGTATTTGCAATCCGTGCATCGATCTGGTTTTCTTCACACCATCGTCGTGGAAATATGTGACGAATGTCGATTGCGTGTTCAATATAGGCGTTCTCGTCGATCGGTTGCCCGGTCACAAAGTCACGGCTACCCTGTTTCATTTGAAGGGCGTAGAGCCCTTTATACGCGGCACTGTTGCGAGATCGAAGCGTAAGTAGTCTGTCGGCTTGAAATTGTGCTGCGCGTACAGTTCGTGGGAAAGCAGTTTCGTCATTCAGAATCCATTCAATGCAATCTTCCAAGTCAATAGCAAATCGAGTTTCGGTCGCCCCGTGATACATCTCCCCAAGTACGCCGCACCAAAACCATTGTCCTAACATCTGTTGCGCCGCATAGTGTTCAGCCTCGTTACCCAATCGGGCGAAAATAGCTCCTAGAGGAACTAGCTGTGTAGCGTAGGGCAGATCGTTGGACTTGAAAATCCTCTGGCTGTGTAGGAACGGTACTGAACTCATCAGTCCGTTCTCGGCTACATCGGCCCATCTTCGATAGTCCTCGAGGGTCAGTCTCAGCACGTCTCTTCGCTTGCACGAGACGGCTGGAGCCCTCTCGTCTACAGACGTGTCTGCCTCATGGGACCGACGTCGATCATATGTCGCCAACAGTGTCACAATCTGCAGAAACGTCTTTCCGTCAACTAACTCCAAGAGTTCGTGTTGCGAAAGGTTATCTCTCCTCTGATCCCAGTCTTTACGTAACTCGAAATTTCCAGCTGCAAACGTAGCAGTCAGCAGTTCGAACACCGTAAGGGTGACTCCTCCAGTATTGACTTTCTCGAACACTTGGCAGACGGCTTCTTTCGGAGTCGATTTTGCGAGCTGTATTGTTGGCACCTGATATTGAAGGAACGGGACAATGATTGCAGCTTGAAACTGTTTCCATTTTTCAATCCTAGCTGCCATGTCTCCGGGTCCCGATTCAATGTATTTCATCTGCCAGTCCATCGTCCGGCCTCCATCGAGCACAATTTCCAAGGGAAACATCTCTGCCGCGATTTCCCGCTCCCTCGTACTCAGATCGAGATCGATTCGACGCCCAAAATCGCTCCGGACAACTCGATCTGAAGGTACTCCAACAATTCCTTCCTCTTCACGATCTGCTTCCGGATCCGTGCATGCTGTGATGTACGCGTAGTAATGGCGTCCTACTTCATTGCCTTTGTTGTCGCGTGTCGCGACCGGTTCGGATGAGTGCAATGCTTGGAACAAGGATGTCAGTCTTTGTTGGCCATCCAAGAGAAGAATGTCAGGGTCTGACGGTGTACCTTGTTTAACACCCTCTAGTAGTCGCGCCTTGAAGTTCACGTCGGGATTGCCCGCGGCAAGCGTCATGACTGCACCGATCGGATATGAAAGCGAGACCGAAGCCAACAGGCTTCGAATGTGATCGTCGTCCCACACCCATCCTCGTTGGAAATCCGGTAACTGCAAGTCCCCTCTAGCCCCTTGATCGAGCAATTGCGCAATTGGCAATTCGTCACTTGCAAATTTCTTTTCCAACAGTCTTTCTCCTCTTAATTTAGACGAGGGGGTTCCATCACCAATGAATTTCCGAACATCGAGCTACCCCCACCCCAGCTTCACAGGTGTTGTGTGCATTTGAGATGGACACTTCGCTACAGATCGTTAGCAAGAAACACTCTCGACAAACAAGACCGATCAAAGCAGAGATTCCATCAATTCTTGCTTGAACGATCGTTGGCTTAATCGACTCGACCGACTCCCTCAATCCGGCAAACCAAGTACGTTGACCAAAATCTCGTCTGCACGTGTTCGAGGGTCCTCTAGTTGTCTTGCCAGTCTGCCAAGTTTAACAATCACCTCATGGTGAGGAAGCGGCATCACTCGCAACTCTGCTGCATTCACTTGGGTGTTGCCGTTTACAACTCTAAACCATGTGTCGAGGATCCGACTGTTAAGTAGCACTGCGAGTCCCCAGGCCTCATCGTCAGAGAGCAAACCACCTGGTCTATGAATGTAGTTGAGGTGGTTTTCCAATCCAACATCTTGAATCGCAAAGTGTGATGCGATCCAAGGGGCGGCCGTAAGACGACGAGATTCCTCTTTGGCTGTAAACCGCCGAAGCAGTACGTGGTTCTTATTCGATCGAAGCAGAGCATTTGCTTGCTCTCTCTCGATGTACTCGGGCTTTTGGGTGGCACGCGGCCATATGACTTCCATCGGTCGCACATGACTCATCCACAACAGAGCTGTGTGGCTATGCGGAATCTTGCCTTTCGTAGACAGCAGATTGCTTGCACGAAATGGAACTACCGGACCCGTCGAGACCGCTAAACCCAGTCCTCGCAGGTCAGTCGTCCAAGAATCCACTATCGCTACTGCAGCATCGTCCGCTTCATGTAGGGGGAGTCGAAGCACTTTGTCTTCACTCGAAAGGTCGAGCAATGTCTGGATGGGGAGCAAACGCGTCTCACCACTTGTTAGATCTGTTAGCCCGCCACTTGACGAAATGGTCACATGCTCCTCGAAATCCTGCTTCAACCACCCATCCTGTCGGATACCAGACAAGACAACGTTTTCTTGAAGTACGCCATCGCGACGAAAGGTGTTTCGCCGCGAGTCAAATACATGAACACAGACCGGCCGAATCATGGAGAAGAAGACCGACCTAAAACGACGAAAGTACGCTCCGGAGGTAAAGCTCCTGGGAACGATGAATACGAACGATCCGCCCAGACGAAGCATTGCAGCGCTGACAGCCATGAACAGAGCGTAGATATTCGGTTGGCCGTGGACTACCTCCCGAACCGCCACCGCGCGGGGGTCTGACTTGTTTATTTTGAAATAGGGAGGGTTTGCAACTACAACATCGAACTTTCCAACCTTCAAGCTTCGATGTACCGTGTCAATCGGGTTCAATCCGTGTGCGTTTGCCAAGATGAAGTCCGAATGCACAACACTAACGCGCAGAATCACGCCAAATTGCTCTCCGCACCAAACGGCGAGGTAGGCAAGCACAGCTTGTAGCGGACATATGAGCTCGCCGTCGATCTCGTAGGCGACCAGTTCAATTTCATCGGGTTTCTCTAGTTGAGACATGACCGCTTCCACAGATGCACAACAGAGAATCCCCGTTCCCGCGGCAGGGTCGAGAACCCTGACCTTCCTTCTTTTCGTCGCTATCTGCCCAGCAATGAAACTGGCAACTTGGACTGGTGTGAAGTAAATGCCATGGGACTTGCGATGCATATTGGATGCTCTCTCAACGTACCATTCCCCGACTCGATCGGCATAAGCTACCGGATGTTCAGCGATTCGAGGTTTCGGTAATTCCGAACAACTTAGACTTGATTGAACCAATTAACGTGCGTCTTGAATAGAACTAAACTCGGGCACCCCTACAACCGGCATTCCTGAGCCATGCGATTAAAGATCGAATCTCGTCAAACGACTCGAACTGACACTCTTCAACAGAGTGATTTACTGACAGCTCACTAGTCAGCCCCATTTCAGGCTCTGTAGAGTCCCCAAGGTCGATTGTTCGACTGGTCAGTTAGACGTAGAAAATCTAAACTATTTGCCTATAAAACAAATAGATATTGAAGAAGTGTGGCGGAGCGGACGGGACTCGAACCCGCGACCCCTAGCGTGACAGGCTAGTATTCTATACCGACTGAACTACCGCTCCGTTTACACGTTCTCCGTGATTTGGTGGGTGCTGTAGGGATCGAACCTACGACCTATGGCTTGTAAGGCCATCGCTCTCCCGGACTGAGCTAAGCACCCTTCCATCGCTCTTCTCGGTTGGTGCTTTACCGCACCACTGAGACACGCCAATCTGGATAGAGTTCTTGACTCTGACCGATCAGCTATTACAGAGCAAATTATAGCCGTCCACATACACACAGCGAATTGATGTGTCGCCGCTTGAAAGGCTGCGCCATAGTGTCTCGACTTGCTAATATTCCCACAACTTCAGAGGGTTTTGTACTCATGCCTGACATCGATCAGTCGATTCTCGATCAACTCCAATCTTTGGACACTCCCACAGTGTGCAATGCGCTCGAGCGCGTCGCTCCCGATCGAAGAGGATTCGGTTACACGACCGATCCTCTTGTTTGCACTCGCCCCGAATTGGGAAGTATGGTGGGATTTGCTCGAACCGCAACAATACGTGCGATGCAACCTTCTCAAGTTCGGGGAGCCGAGGCACGAAATCTCAGCCAAGGCTATTACGCATACATCGATGGAGGTCCAAAGCCCTCGATTGTCGTAATTCAGGATCTTGATGCCGAGTCACGCGGATACGGTGCATTTTGGGGTGAAGTCAACAGCAACATCCACTTCGGGCTGGGGTGTTTAGGCGTAATCACCGATGGCAGCGTTCGAGACATTCCCGATGCAGCCGACGGATTTCAAATGCTCGCTGACCGAATTGGTCCTTCGCACGCATTCGTTCATGTGGCGGGATTTGGCGAAACAGTCACGGTGGCTGGCATGGAGGTGAACGACGGTGACCTCATCCACGCCGATCAACACGGCGCAGTCGTCGTGCCATCTTCTGTGGCGGCAGATGTTCCCGCTGCCGCAGCCGCTATCGCTAGAGTCGAAGCAGTTGTGATCGAGGCCGCGAAGCAACCGGGCTTCGATTTCGAAGCGTTGAAGAAAGCCTGGGGGCGACAAGCAGAAGTCCATTGACTTCTCAGCTACCTCCTCTGCCCGAGTTCTCGCTTCGAGATCTGGGAGGAACGGACCACTCATTTCCCGACGGAACCCAGACTCTCTTGTGTTTCGTTAAAGAAGACTGTCCAACCTGCAATCTCGTTCTACCTTTGGTCGACCAAGTAGCGCGACAGAGCTCAATTCGCGTCCTACTTCCCGGTCAAACGGAAGAAGGAAATCAAGTACTTAACGAGAAATTCAAACCGAAGGCCCCAATACTCGACGATTCGATTCTGAAAGTCTCGTTTGCATACGAATTAGATTCAGTGCCCTTGCTCATACTGGCCGACGAATCGGGACACGAGATCTCCCGTCTCGTTGGATTCGATCGAAACGAATGGCAAACGCTGTTCAAGACTCACTTCTCTTCAGTCTTCGTCGATTGGTCGTCATATCCGGAGTGGCGACCTGCATGTGGATCTCTTACACAAGATCCGGTGATTGCTGAGCGGTTAAGAGCAGAGTCGGAGAACAGCCCTATCCGAGCTCGGAAGATCCAAGTCGGCACCCAAGACGATGTGCACGAATTCATGTTCGATCAGGGATTTACAGACGGCCTACCCGTAGTGCCCCCTACTCCCGAACGTGTACTTCGCATGATGGACGGAACGACCCGAGACCCACAGGATCTAGTCGCTACAATTCCGCCGAATCTCGCTCCAGCAACAGTGGAGAAGGTCGCCATTAACGCAGTGATGGCTGGGTGCAAACCTGCGCATTTGCCTGTGGTCATCGCAGCCTTGGAAGCTCTGTGTACCGACGAATTCAACGGACACGGAGTGTTTGCCACCACCATGGGTGCATCCCCAGTAATGGTTGTGAACGGACCCATCCGACATGAGTTGGGCATGGAGATGGGAATGTCGGCACTCGGACAAGGCAATCGAGCCAATGCAGCTATTGGACGAGCACTACGTCTGGTAGTCCGGAACATTGGAGGCGCACGACCGGGCGGAACTGAGCGATCTACTTTGGGTAGTCCCCTTAAGTACACCATGTGCTTCGCGGAGTGGGAGGAACGAAGTCCGTGGGAACCTCTGCATGTCGAACGAGGGTTCAATGCCGATGACTCCGTTGTTACGTTGTTTGCAATGTCCGGAGGACCCGTTCTAATCGTGGACCAGGCATCCAAACAGGCACATCAGTTGGCTACCAGCTACGGTCAGTCTCTTCGCGCCCAACACCATGTGCGGTCGCACCGATCAGGCGATGCAATGCTTGTAATTAGCCCCGAACACGGAGACCGGTTCAAACAGGATCGATGGAGCAAAAGCCAAGTTCGCGACAAGATTCAGAGCAGTTCCGCAGTGCCATTTCGAGAGCTTGTGGCAGATGAGGAGAACGCCGTTGGCATTCCCCCTCATGCCGTGAACACGATGGACGAGGACGCCCTAAACCGACTAGTGCCAAAATTTGCGAACAACGAGAACATTCACATCGTTTTCGCTGGATCCGAAGCCGGAATGTTCACATCGGCCTTTCACGGTTGGGCCAGTGGGTCCATGGGATCAATTCCAACCTCGCGGAAAATCGAGAGCTAGTCGATTCGAAGTATTGCCGAGTCCTTTTGTATGATTTACAGATTGCAGCGGTTAGGAGCAACGTATGCAGACAATTCTGGATCCAACTGACGAACGACGACCAGTTGTTCGTTCCGTCACACCTCGGTCAGACCAGCTAAGCGGACGTCTGGCATTGCTGGACATTGCAAAGCCACGAGGCAACGTGCTTCTGGACAGGCTCGAAGAGCTACTTGGCGAGAAGTATCCCGACCTGCAGGTTCAGCGATACAGCAAGCCAACATTCACCAAGCCAGCACCGAATAGTCTGCGGGAGGAGATCCGAGCCAACAACGACATTGTCGTTGAGGCCCTCGCCGACTGAGGGTCCTGTACCACGTGCAGTTTGCATGACACGGTATGGTTTGAAATCCAAGGGATCCCTGCAGTCAGCATTGCATCAACGGAGTTTCAGACGGCTGCGGCCACACAGGCCACAGCGTTGGGAATGGAAGACGCCAAGTGTGTGTTCGTTTCGCATCCTATTCAAGGAACGACTGATGCTGAGATGCGTGAAAAAGCTGAAGTGTGTCTCAACGCGGTCGAAGCCGCATTGATCGCGTAGAAACTTCGGGAATACCTCAGAGTGCGAGAGGCTTTGCGCTGGGCGAGTGTAGACCCGCCTGATTCGTCAGTATTCCCCAACGGCACCGCAAGCGACCAATTCATCGACTTGGTGGTCGCTAAACCCAAACTCCAAAAGAATCTCCCTGGAGTGCTCGCCGGGTTCTGGTGCAGATCGATCAAATGTCTCCGACTGAGGAGCATTCTCCATTTGAATCGGAGAGCGGAGCAACCCAATATCTCCGAGGCGCTTGTGCGGAGCCGTCTTGGTGACTTTCAGGTGTTTGGCCTGCGGATCTTCGTATGCATCGGCAACCGAATTGATTGGACCGCAAGGAACTCCTGCAGCATTGACTGGTTCAACCAAGTCTTCTACTGAGAAATTAGCCAAGACTTGCTCAAGGTCATTACGAAGCGCTTCTTTGTTGCGAATGCGTCCAGCCACTGAGGAATAGTCCTCGACTTCCTTGAGACTTGCAGCGTTCAACACATCCAGCAATGCATTCCACATCTTGTCAGACATAGCGGCAATGTTCACCCAACCAGTCTTGCATCGAAACGTACCCATGGGAAATGCAGTGGGATGGTCGTTCCCCTGCTGTTCGGGAACCTCCCCGAGCATGGTGTACCGTGCTCCCTGAAAATCGAGTTTGCAGAGCATTCCTTCCAAAAGAGATGTATGCACCCAATCTCCTTTTCCGGTCTTTTCCCGATGTATGAGAGCCAGCAAGATTCCCTGCCCCAGAAACATACCGGCTGTAGTGTCGCTTATGGCGATCCCGACCCTTGTCGGCCCTTGATCTTTGTGACCCGTAATGGACATGAGCCCTGAAGTTCCCTGCACGATTTGATCGACCCCACCTCGATCACTGTACGGGCCTGTCTGTCCGAATCCCGAAATACTGGCTAGGATCACTCTTTCGTTAAGCGCGCGCAAGCTCTGATAGTCAACACCGAGTCGGTGTTTGACCGGTGCCCGAAAGTTCTCGACCACGACATCAGCGCGTCGCACAAGCTCGGCAAAAGTCTCCTGACCCCGCTTGGACTTCAGATCGATGCAAACACTTCGCTTGTTGCGATGCAGGTTCTGCTCATCGGATCCGTCTCGCCTTCCGGTGAGTGAACCAGAGTTCGAAGAGACAGGCTCAATGCGGACGACATTGGCTCCCCAGTCCGCGAGTAGCCGCACAGCAGTAGGGCCCGCTCGAGCTATTGTGAGATCGAGAACAACGAGATCTTGGAGGGGCAACATTTACTGCGGGCCTTTGAACCTGTTAGCGATTTTATGCAACCTATCAACTCGGGAACGCTTTAGTTTCCCAGTCGAATCTAATATCATCGAACAGGATGTAGTTACCGATAGCTGATGCTCCGATAGAGCACGCTCACTGCACCAACATGCACCGAGCCGCAAACGCATTCACCCAGACTCCCCCTCGACGCACCTCTCGCATCGGCCTCTTGGCTAGTCCGATGGCAATCGTGTTCGTTTGCTCATTGTTTGTTAGCGCTTCGATCACCGCCACCGACACCGACTATGGAATTCAGTTGGAAGTGAGCGATGATCTGGGACATCCGACGTTTGTAAGCCCTCACACTGAACCGATCACCATGATCGACGATCTTGTGTATGCAGTGAATACTCCCGCCGATACGGTAGATGTCATCGACACGAACACCAACAACGTCGTTCTGCGAATCAATGTGGGAATCGATCCTGTTACAGTGGCAGGTCGTCCCGATGGCAGGGAACTCTGGGTAGCGAACCACATTTCCGACACGGTCAACGTGATTGATACGGATCCAGCCAGCCTTTTCTACCATCAGGTCGTCGCAACGATTCAAGATGTCGACGTTGAATCGCTGACAACAAACTTCGATGAGCCCATTGGAATTGCCTTTGCTAACAATTCCAAAGCCTACGTTGCGCTCGGTCCAGAGAATCGGGTTGCAGTGATAGACGTCGAAAACCGAACTGTTGATGGCTATCTCAAGATCAACGCCCAAGACCCACGAGCAATGACGGTCAAGGGGAATTTCCTCTACGTTGTAGCATTCGAATCCGGCAATCAGAGCCAGCTCTCGGGGTGCAATCCGCAGGATATCGACGGCGATACCTGTACCTATGACGCAGTTCAGGAAACCCACACGACCAACAACGTTCTTTCGCTTAACTACGATGCCGATATCGTCAAGAATTCCAAGGTTCCCGACCGTGATGTCTTCATTTTCGATACTAGAACCGACGAGCTGGTTCAGGTCATTGAAGGAGCTGGAACTCTGCTCTACGGAATGACTGTCGATGGACAGGGAAACATCTATGTCGCTCAAGCCGATGCGCGAAACGATTCCAACGGTCGTGCTGGTACACAGAAGCACGGACTCGCAGAGATGGAGAATCGTGCATTTCTCAATCAGATCACCAAGATCGATTGCTCGAGCTTTCCGTGCGAAGAACCGGAGTTCTTCGAATTAGAACCCTTGCCTCCAAATCAACCCGCATCTGGTACGGCGTTGGCCACGCCGTTTGCGATTCAGGTGAGCGACGATGGCGAGACGCTGATTGCAACAGCGGCTGGGTCCGACAAGCTATTTGTGATGGATGCTGGGACTGGTTCGATCCTAGGTCGAGTCGCCGTTGAAGCCGTGCCGCGTGGAGCGTTCCTAGTTTCCGACGACGAAGGGGCTCCCAAATATGCGTGGATTCACAACTCGGTTGCGAATTCAGTTTCACGCATCAACCTGAGTAACCTTAGCTCGCCTACGGTTACTCACACCGTTCCACTATTCGATCCAACTCCCGATCTTGTCAAGCAAGGCCGCATCGCCTTTAACGATGCGGACGCGTCCACAACCGGCACATTTTCATGCGATAGTTGCCATCCCGACAACAATGTCGATCAACTCCTTTGGGTCTTGGATACACCCGAGTGCAATCATCCTGGATGTACGCAAATCCCACCTCGGCTCACTATGCCAGCTCGGGGACTGCGCGACACTGCACCCTACCACTGGGATGGAATTCCTGGCGATCCCTTCGGTGGAGTAAACGTCAGTTCTCTCTGGGAAGCAGTTGATCCTAACTGTGAACTGGACGATCCAATTTCATGCATTAGAGATCTGGTCAACGGAAGTCTGGCAACCACGATGTGCGAAGACGGAAACTGTCCACAAAACGACGAGGAATTGGACGGCGCATTGAATGCCGAAGAGCGAGATGCCCTATCTCACTATTTGTTGAGCGTCCCGTATCCACCCGCTCCGCATCGGCCGTTTGACAACGATCTGTCAGCATCTGCCAAAGAAGGATTTTTCGAGTTCAATTTTCTGAACGATTCCGGACTCACTACCGGTGCGCAAGCATGCGGTGCTTGCCACAAACCGCCGTTCTTGACCAGTACCAACACTCCCTCCTCCGGCAATCTAGAAGCGGATGTCGGATCGTTCAATGGCATGGATGCACCGACTTGGCGGGGAGCTTACGACCGCTGGATTGTGACACCCCAAGCAAGGTTCAACGTCATCGACTTGATCGAACGCATTGGAATGAACTTGGGCGGGGACCTACCCGAGCAAGAGATTTGGTTCCATGCGGGCGCACGCACGCAGGCAAACTGGGACATGGTGCTCGAGTTTGGCACGGGTTTTCACGGCGCTTACGCTCGCCAAGTCACACTCAGTGGCCAATCGATCGGACGAGACGAAACGACAGCGATTCTCGATGCCCTGATTGCCGCTGCGGACGATGAAGGCATCATTCTCCAAGCGGAGGGTGTATTCATCGTGGACGCTGAAGAAGGTCAAGTGACAGGCTTGAACTTCGAGTATCGAGACGGGGAGTTTGTGGATCGCCTTGATAGCGAGACCAAGCGCACGCGCGACGAATTGGTTCAGCTAGCGAGTCAAGCCCGACTTGTCCTCACCTTTACGGGAAGAATGGACGACAACATCGGTTTTGACACTCCTCTGCCAGCAATTTGGCCGTATTGGACAGTCGGAGAAGACGATTTCAACGGCATTGAGCAACAGTCGCCAACAGTGGAAATCACATATTTGTCAAGCGATCTTTCCCTGAGCATCAAGGGTCGTCACATCCAGCCGGATTCGCTGATTTTCGTGAATGGTCGACGTGTCGGAGGAACAGTCTCTTGTGTAACCGGAGACTTACCCAATTGTGAAGCCGAAACAGTACATGTGGATCTTGACACTGCTCCGAGCCAATACGGGCTGAACTTCCTACAACTCCAAACACCCGGTGGGATGATAAGTAATGACATTATGTTCTACTCGCAAATCACTGAAAAACCAGGATTTTCAGGAAATCTCATTACCAGTGGAGGCGACTTCACTTTCTTCGAGTTTCCGTTGCAACGCTTTTGGAACACTGTCGAGTTGAACAACAATGAGATTCAGCATCGAAACTCGGCGATTCGCGCGATTATTCGCACAGTCAACACCTCACAGCCTTGGCGAGCGCAGATCAGTCATACCGTGTCAGTCGAGGCCGGTCAGCAATACACACTTTGCTTCCGAGCCAAAGCAACCAGCGACCGTGACATCACAGCGTACTTGGACCGAAACATGCATGGCTGGCAGAACCTCAGTGGCGGTCAGTTCACCGCCGAACTGACCAACAGTTGGCAGGACTTCGAATACACGTTCACCGTCGATGAAACGGACATTACTGCCCGTGTGGCATTCGACCTTGCTCAGAATCGCGCAACAGTCGATCTTGACAACATCGGCTTTTACGAAGGAAGCCAATGCGGGGATCCACGCGCTACCCACAGCATTGGGTTCTAACTTGCTGGATTGGGCTAGAGTCCGGTCTTCCGAAGGCTACTTAGAAAACGTTCCTACAAGTGGTCAGGAAGTAACAGTCCTATTTGCAGTCGCCACTTATTCGTATGTAGCTAGGGCTTTATGACCACTCGAACCTTCGTTCAAAGCCTCGCGAAGAGCGAACTGCACATTCATATCGAGGGTTCGCTAGAACCCGATCTGATGTTCGACTTGGCGAAGCGCAACGGTATTGACCTCCCCTATTCCAGTGTGGAGGAGATTGGCCGGGCATACGACTTTGGCAGCCTTCAGGACTTTCTCGATTTGTACTACGAAGGACTCAAGGTCATCCGCAATTCCGATGACTTCTACAGCTTGACCGACGCGTATCTGCGTCGCGTCAAGAAAGACAACGTGAATCACGTCGAAATGTTCTTTGACCCGCAGGCCCACACCGAACGCGGAGTGGCAATCGACACCGTCATGGACGGGATGCTGCGAGCCATGGAAGACCACACCTCTGAGGACTTTAGCGTCGCCCTCATCTTGTGCATATTGCGCCATCTCTCCGAAGACGACGCAATTGCAACGCTGGAACTAGCTGAACCCTATCGAGACTCCATCCTTGGGATCGGATTGGATTCCAGCGAAGTTGGACATCCGCCCTCAAAGTTCAGAAAAGTGTATGAAGAGGCAAGAAAGCAAGGGTATCGGCTTGTCGCACACGCGGGCGAAGAAGGTCCTCCCGAATATGTCTGGGAAGCACTCGACGTCTTAGGAGTGGATCGAATCGATCATGGCAATCGTGCAATGGAGGATCCTGCACTGGTCAACAGAATCGAGCGAGACGGAATTGCTCTGACCGTGTGCCCGCTTTCCAACCTCAAGCTCTGCGTAGTCGATGAGCTTCGCAACCATCCCCTCAAACGAATGTTGGACGCAGGTTTGGTTGCAACGGTGAATTCCGACGATCCAGCGTACTTCGGCGGCTACATCAACGACAACTTCGTTGCCGTTGCGGACGCGTTGAATCTATCGGAAACCGACTTGAGAGAGTTGGCTACCAACTCACAGAAAGCGCGTCTGTGCTGAACAGCTAGTCCGGCAAGCCAAGAATTCGCTTGGCGATGATGTTCAGCTGAACTTCCGAAGTACCGCCTTCGATAGAGTTCGCCTTTGAACGCAACCACTGTCGAGTCATGTCAATGTCGCCACGATCAAAGCTCTCACCAGACCATGCCAATCCATTGACCCCTCTCATGTTCATGAGCAACTCGTAGCGGTTCTTGTTCTGTTCCGTGCCAAAGTACTTCAGCATCGAAGACGCAAATGTGGGCGCCACACCAGCTCTGCCCTCTTCGCCGATTCGTCGAGCAGTGAGACCAAACGACTGGCCGTCGATTTGGTGCTTTATCAATCGCTCGCGCAGATCGGTATCCGCAATTTTGCCGTCCGTCTCTCCAACGCTGTCTTTCGCAATGTCGGCGAAAGTTCGAACTCTGCCACGACTCGCGACACCACCGGCGTTTCCCATTCCTCCAATGGAAGTCCGTTCGTACTGAAGCAATCTTTTGGCCACGGTCCAACCTTTGTTCACCTGACTTACGACATTGCGCTTGGGTACACGAACATCGTCAAAGAAGGTCTCGCAAAATGGGGATGCACCACTGATCAGTCGAATCGGCTTAACCGTCACTCCGGGCGACTTCATGCTGAACAGGATGAATGAGATTCCTTCGTGTTTCGGTGCATTCGAATCTGTACGAACCAAGCAAAAAATCCAATCCGCGTAGTCTGCACCGGAAGTCCAGATCTTGGACCCATTGATGATGTAGTCATCACCGTCTTCTACCGCTTTGGTCTGCAGGCTTGCGAGATCGGATCCCGAACCAGGTTCACTGTAGCCTTGGCACCAAACGATTTCCTGTCGAACGATCGGAGGCAAGTGTTCGTGACACTGCTCTTCAGTGCCGAACTCCAATAGCGCTGGCCCAATCATGGTAAGACCCATTCCGCCAGCTGGAACCCAAGCGTTGGCTCTTCCAATCTCCTCCTGCAAAATACGCACCTCGGATCCTTCAAGACCTGCACCGCCGTACTTGCTCGGCCAGGTCGGAGCGCTCCAACCACGGTCAAAATACTTGCCGCGCCACAGCAGGGATTCCTCGCGAGAAGCGCTTTGCTTGGGGTCGCGAATCGACTGCGGACAGTTTTCCTCAATCCATTCCCGAGTTTCCGTTCTAAAGTCCATCGTTAACTCCGATTCGTGTATTCCTGGCCTCGAGCCACGACCAGTGCTGGCTTCTGTAGAACTGTCAGATCGGTCAGCGGATCACCTTCGACGAACAGCAAATCCGCAAACTTTCCAACACCAATAGTACCCGTACACTTTTCGATTCCAAGTGCTATCGCACTGTCACTGGTCGCTGACCTAAGTGTCTCCACGGGGGTGAAACCTGCCAACTCTGAGAAAACCTTCAACGCCGCGGCCAATTCATGGTGTCTGACATTGGGGATGCCTGCATCGGTCGATGCGATGAATCGCACTCCGTCTTTTCGCATCTTGGTAAACGTATCCTGAAGAGATTCCTTGAATTTCCCGTCTCCACCCAGAAAACGGCTCCAACCCGCATTGACCGTTGGGGAGACCCATGTACCTCGTCTCGCCATTTCCCGTGTCACATTTCGTTTGCACTGCGATCTTCTGCCGTCCCGGTTCAGCCACGAACAGTGTTCAACGGTGGCAACCCCCGCTTTGACAGCTCTCTCGATGCCCTCGGTGCCGTGACAATGTGCGGCCACCGACAAACCCAGCTCTTTGGCAAGACTTACAGCGTAGGACATCTGTTGTTGTGAAAACTGTGCACGACCAGGGTGGCTGGCTTTTGTATACATCCCACCAGTGGCCATGATCTTGACGAGATCTACACCATGGGATTGCTGTCGGTCAATTACGTCTTTGATTTCATTTTTGTTCGACGCAACTCCACCCCAGAAGTGGCAATGACCATCGGGCGATGTAAGAGGCTGGCCAGCGCATAGCAGGCGAGGACCCTCCACTTCTCCAGACTGGATGCGATCCCTTAGTCCCAGCTCAAGCCACTCTCCACCTCCCAGATCTCTTGCAGTGGTGATCCCAGCTCGGACCATTTCTGACGCTCGAACATCCATCTTGGATTGGATTTGCTCTGCGGATTGTGCGAGCTGTTCCGAGACCGACGCAATGAATGGATCCAAGGTCATGTGAACATGAGCATCGATGAGTCCCGGCACGACTGTGAGTCCCGACATGTCGCGGGCATTAGGGCCACGTTCGCCTACGGACGAAATCTGTTGGTCGACTACAGTTAACGAGACTGCCTCGGAATAGCCAGGAGAAAGACCGTCCCAAATGCGCAGGTTGGTGTAGGTTGTTGAACTCATCGTCTTCGGACTGTCCACGCTATGAAATACAAGGGGATCCGTCTGAATCGACCCCTGTAGTTCGGACTAACCCCACCACTTCTCAATCTCAAATTCATTCTCAAACGAAAGAGCCAGCAAAGAATGGTACTGAGAAGATTACTGCCACTGGAAGAGAGTTCGATTCCGTCGGCACACGAAGTCAAGCGTGCTGCTTTCGAACGGCTACGAGTCTCTGTCTGCGTGGAACTCAAAGAGTGTAGAATCCTTGCGAAACGAGTAGCGTATCAACGAAATTGACGAGTCCGATCATGCTATCCGGGCTTGACAGAGTGGATTCCAACTCCATAACGAGGATTTTCAATCGAACTAGTCGATTGAATCGGAAGGGTGCAATCGAGAGTCGCTGGAGACTCATCGTCTCGGTTACTGAACGGTCGGATTGGATTAGACCCGTGCATACATTTCCAAGCCGAAGTGCGTTTCGAATCCCAATGCCACGTGGACAGAGAAACGCGGAACCTATATGCAATTGAATTACGATTTGCCAGCTGATTGTGGAGCAAACTACCGCATTTATGTACGATAAAGTTTGGCAGACAAGAGCGACTTTTCCTGCGGATTGATCCTAGATCACCCGAGTCGAGGCAAGCTGCCATTGGTTCGTTACAACGGTGCGAATCACCGGCACGGAGAAATTGCCTATCAAAACCACATTCATCGAGCTTCCTATCAAGCTCAAGTGGAGGGCAAGAGGATTGATTGGTACGCAGATACGACTGATCGTTTCACTCTTTGGAAAGAAGCTCTTGCATGTCTAATCGATGACTGTTTCGTGGACGGTATTTCGGCAGATGTATATCAGAGAGATCTACTAGATGGCGTTTGACCTCGAACATCTCCAAGCGAGTATCAGCAAGAGCTTGTGTGACACTGTCGGGGTGCACCAGCGGGAAGACGGGCTCCTTATGCTCGACACACCTTTTGCCTTTCCGGACGGAGACCACTATCCAATATACGTCAGGGAAACTACCTCAGGAAGGCTCGAATTGAGCGATCTCGGGCACACACTGATGCACATGAGCTACGATCACGATGTAGACACTCTCTATAGAGGGAATCGAGCCACACACAGAGAGCGAATAGTCTCGCAGTGTGGAGTACGAGAGGAGAGTGGCCGATTCTCAGTCGAGACCGCACCGGATCAGATTGCTGAAGCACTCTTTCGCCTTGTTCAGGCAATTACGAAAATTTATGGGTTAACGGAGTTTGGTCAAGTACGACGCACTTCGGAATTCAACGAGGAACTGCGCCAGATTCTCAGCCGGAAGTTCAGTGAAAAAGCTTTCACTCCAGACTATATCGTTAGTGGTATACCCGATAGGGAGAACTACCCCGTTGACTACTGCTTCAACGGAGCGACAAGGAGCCCACTCTTTCTGTACGGAGTACCCAATCAAGACAAAGCTCGCCTCACCACCATCAATCTCTTGCACTTTAAGGTCAATGAACTTCAGTTCAACTCAGTCATCGTCTTTGAGAACCGAAAGAGCATTCCGACAAAGGACATGGCACGCCTTGAAACGGTCTCAGGAACTACTGTATCTTCGCTTGCGGCAGAGAAGGAGCTTGTACAAGCATTACAAGTCTGGATGGACTGAGCCGATTGTCTAGTCGAGAAACGCAAACTTCCAGACAATTCTGGGCCGCGAACATCGGGAAGATAGATAGGAAACAATACACCTAACAGCTTTAGCCAAATAGCGGACGATTAGGACTGCTATCGACTCGCGGTGAGACCTTGCAGGTCCCCCCCTTGCTTCTGTCTTGGCTACAGGTCGAGGCGGACCGTCACAATGCACAAGAGCTGTAAGGAATTCTGTACAGCACGAAGGAGGATGTCAGATGAGTCCAGCAATTCGAGGACCTCAGCGGATTCAGCCCACAAATTGGAAGCACTATGACCTCTGGCTTGGAGTTCGAAGAGCTGTGTTCGCTTGCGTTGATCGATTTTCAACAGCTACAAGTATTCAAGGTCACTCGGGAGCAGACCTCTTGACTCTCAACGTCGCCATGTCCGCTTCGATCGAAGACTCTATGGTCAAAGCCCTCAACGATCTCCGTACCGTTTGGGATCCGAAGGCAGAATACGAAGCCTATTCCTTTGTTCAACAACGTGAATCGTTTCCTAACATCGCCCTGCGACAGATCGACAATGGCCACTCTGCACTTCTTGGAATCGAAATGAGGGATTGGTATCTGTTCAGCAAAGAGGATGTCCCCACATGCGTATTCACTGTAACCGAGGCAGCTTGCACCGAACAAGACCTTTTGGTTGTCGTACCGTGGGTTCTCTCCGACATCCTCGCTGGATCGCCGCGGCTCTTTCGTCCCTTCGTCGAGTCTGCACTCTACTGTGCACGTAAGCACAACCACTATTGGCTACATGAGAGACAAATCACTGGAGACACTGGCTCAATCAAGAGTCCTACCCGAGTCTCACCCTATCCAATTTCAAAGTTCAATGTGTCTGATCATCCAACAACGGACAATGAAGGAAACTTCGGCCGACTCGCACAATACGGTCTCATGGATGGATACATTTCCGACATCCAGTCCATATTGCTTCGCGGCATCGCTGTCCGCGATTGGCAAGCCTTCTTCAGAGCACACCTAACAGAAGCTCCGATTTCCCCGTTGCACAGATCCCAGATTCAGTAGGAAATTGGCCTAGAGTGGGACCACAGGACATTTCCGCACCGAGACTGTCGTCACAGTCTCGGCTCTTCTACGAGAGAATGCCTAGCATAAACTTGGCTAGAACACCAAGCGTCCTAGACTCTCAGCAACACAACAAGGCTTTTCCTGACCTTCGATCTCGACCACAATCTCATTCATCGTTTCGATCATTCCTCCCTTGATCTCCACCCGTTTCAGCGTGCTGTTTGCACGTATCCGGGCTCCAACCGGAACGGGAGAGGGAAACCGCACTCGATCAAACCCGTAGTTGATGGCGAGCTTCTGGCCGCGTCAACACGTGGACCAGTCTCTTTCGCGATTCGAGGTAAATGGCTCATTATTGATAGGGTCAAATGGCCGTGTGCGATCGTAGTGCCAAAAGGACCTTCCTTGGCTCGATCTTCATCGATGTGAATCCATTGGTGATCCATCGTAACGTCAGCAAAGTCATTGATTCGCTGTTGAGTTATTTCAAACCACTCGGTAGGAATCGTTTGCTGACCGATATTTGTGCTTAGTGTTTCATAAGCTTCTTGAAGAGATTCGCTCATGGTTTCTCCGACTGTTCCGCGACATGATAAGAGTGAATTTTACGTATGACGTTAACCAATCACCAGTCCCTTGCGCGTTGTATTCGACTTCGCCAGCGAACGGCAAGCAAACAGTCTCTCACGCCTACACCGTGTTGTCAATAGACCGTCGAGCAGGACATGCCTTTGATCGCTCAGTGACTGGTGTGCTTGGACGAGTCAGGCCAAGGAATTTGGAATTGTTCATAATTCTCCAATCTACGAACAGCCGCCCACGGTCGAGTGAATGTTGAAATTTAGCGGTCAAGAGCCAGTCTGATGGCTCTCGATACTCGTCTAAACGGCGACGACTTTCTCGACTACCAAAGTCGTGCACTCACACAGGTATCGAGGACGTTCGCTCTAACCGTTCCTCAATTGCCGCTTCCTGTACGCAGTGCCATCGGCAATGCGTATCTACTTTGCCGCATCGCTGACACCATCGAAGACGAACCCGTTCTGGATCAGCAAAGCAAGCGAAGGATGCTCCTCCGTTTTTCCGATGTTGTACAGGGCAACTCTTCTGCGGAATCATTTTCAACGGACATCAAACCGTTGTTGTCGAAGGAAACTCCTCGAGACGAAAGAGACCTGGTATCCAATACGCCGATGATCGTGGAGTTCAATTTGGGGTTGTCTCAGAGGATGAGCAAACCCATTGAACGATGCGTCAAAATCATGTGTGAAGGCATGGCTGAGTTTGTCGGAACCGATGCGCACGGCCTGCCCACCGTCGATCACTTGGACCGCTACACGTACTACGTGGCCGGCGTGGTCGGGGAGATGATCACTGATGTCATTTCAGCCTACTCGCCGCAAATCGCAGCTCATCGAGACGAATTGTTCGACCTTTCATCGCAATTCGGACGAGGATTGCAGCTTGTCAACATCATCAAGGATCACAACGAAGACTCTCAGCGCGGAGTGTCGTGGCTGCCAAATGATGGATTTGGCGAAGAAGGTCAGGAGTCATTCTCCTCAGACTACGATGGCTTGTCCGCCGATCCGCGAATTCCCTTTCTGGTGAACCTCGCTCGCCAGCACTTGGAAGGTGCTCTCAGCTTCACACTGTTGATTCCCCCTCACGAGCGAGGGATTCGGCGATTTCTTGTGTGGACTCTCGGTCTCGCCGCCCTCACCCTTCGACGCATCGCCGCGAACCCACAGTTCAAGTCTGGTAGTGAAGTCAAGGTATCACGTCGTCAAGTTGCGGGCATGATTGCAGCTTCTCGATTCAGCCTTGGGTCCAATACTGCATTACGCTGGCTGTTCAATTCCGCTGCTCCGCCTCTATCCTCGAACCAAACATAAGCTCTGGTTGTGTTGCTCGAATAGGTCGTCCTTTCATGCAACCCTCGGTCTCGAAGCTCTTCACCATGCCAGTCTCATTCGTAGTCCCCATCGAATCCATTCCGTATGAACTCATCTAGCAACCGACTAACTGACTCTCGCCACGGACCAAGTGTGCGAGTGCTGACGTTAATCTTCCTGTTCTTGACTGTGCTGATCGGTCTCGGACTGGGAATGCGGTACTACCTGCTCGGAAACCTCAATCCAATCGCTGCCATACTCATTGTGTTTCTGGCGATCAACATCCTGATTTGCTATTGGGAAGCCTGCCTCTTCTTTCAACGACAGCATGTAGAGGAACGGACAGAGTATTGGCGGCGATGGAGAGAAGAAACGGGCGGAGTTCCGCATGCCGAGTACTTCACATCCAAAATCCCGTGGTCACAGGCGTTGTCGTCCAAAGTCTGGGCCGACGTCTGGGCGACCTACGCTCAGTTCGATCCGTCGTTCGCCGACCGTCGGACGTTCGGGTTCAACGTGGACATCGGCAATGGTTTCGTAACGTGGATTCCCACGGTGCTCCTGTACGCAACGTTCATCAGCCACTTCTTGCCGACCTACGTAACAGGAATTCTCGGAATCATGATGTTCTGGCAGTGGACCTACATGACCAGCATCTACTTTGTGAGCTACTACGTCGCCAAGCGACATCTCAACGTGAGCCGGCGTGAACTCTATCTCTATGTCTGGGGTTCAAACTTGCCGTGGATAGCGTTTCCCTTGCTTGGGCTGTACGCATCCATCCGTATTGTTGTCGACGGCAACCTTAGCGTGTTGATGTAGAAGTCGGCCCGATCTCTCGGTCGCGACTGCGCTCTCGATAGAGAGCCAGCGCGTGTAGCGGAAAGTACTGTCTGTATAGCACGTAATCCAAAAGAGCCGTACGGAAAAAGACTCCTGCCATGTCTTGTTTGGGCCAGGAACCGTCTTCGTTCTGGGTATTCAGCAGAAACTGTACACCCCTCGAAATTGCTCCCCAGTTGGAATCGCGAGCATCCAAGAGTGCCAACAAGGCCCAAGCAGTGTGAATGACTTGACTTTCACTATGCTGAACATATTGCCCGGTTCGACAGCCACTGTGATGCTCTCCCCAACCACCGTCCTCGCGCTGACGTTCCAATAGCCAACGACAAGCAAGACGCACCGACGAATCGCCGGGCTCAGCACCTGCGGCAACCAGACCCCTAACCCCAAACATGGTTCCGTAGATGTATTGAACGCCCCACACGCCGCGCCAAGAACCGTTGCTTGCTTGGTTACGCCGCAACCAAGCTGCAGCTCGCACTATGGACTCTGCTGCCACCTCGTCCACCGTTTCAGGAAACTTAAGACGACACTCAAAGAGTGCTGACAAACAAGAAGCTGTACATTCCACAAACGAATTCTCGGTCATGGACTCACCGAACATTTCTGCCGGATTCAACCATTCCAATCCAAACCGTGGCCGTTTTGATTCGTAACTTCCGAATCCGCCATCTCGATTCTGACCGCGCAACATAAACCGGATCGAATCCTTCAAGTTCTGTGGGTTCACATCCTTCGATCCTGCGGCAAGCATGCCCAGCACGGCCTCAGCAGTGCAATCTGTTACTGGCCAGCCATGCCAAACACCGGCAAAGCACCATCCACCCTTGGGATCGTTCCGATACGCCTCCTGAAAGCCGTCAAAGCTACGCTGAATCTGTTGGCTTGCGAGAAAGGCACTTCCCTTGTCGAGCGCGTCTGGTACATCTTCTAGGTGCTTGGCCTTCGCCAGCGCTTGCAACGCAAATCCTGTGTCCCATGATGCGCTTCTCGCACCGGTGACTCTCGTTCCTCCTTCCTCGTCTTCCCAAATCCAGTCTTCGACCTTGTCCAGAGCTCGTTGACACTCGATGCTGTCTGAATCGTGCAACCACAACGCCAAAATATTGAGGAAGCCACTGACCGGAGAAATGCTCGTGTAGCTGGAACTAGCAAGTTCCCAGCGAATTCGTTCAAGCAAGTCCTCTACGCACTTTGAACGAAGTGCTTTGCTATGGAGACTGTTGTACATCCGCGCCATCACATAGGCTGTGCGCAACCAAATCGTTGGACGAGAGAAAAGCTCTTCCTTGCGTAACCGGTTCTTGCTGGAATCAAAATCTACGTTGCCAAAGCCATCGGGAAAGAGTTCGTCCCGAATGGACTCCACTAAAGGAGTCACTTCAACCTGAAATCGGGTCGAGAAAATCGTCGACATCGACATGTAGATGAGTCGTGTGTGGCAATACCACTTGGACGGATGAAACGGCAATTGAGTCGGCAACGCCCACAGTTCTGGCAAAACGGGATTCAATCCTTCCCACTGGTAGAGATTGAGCAACGCCAGCCAGAACTTGCCCCAGCTCGGAATGTTCACTACTCCTTCCACTCGTAGGAAACTTCCCGCCCGTTCAATCAGTGCATCGTCTCGGTCAACCTCCAACAGACGTGCTGCAACATAGACCAACGCCGTTACGAAGAGATACGATTCCGAGTGTTCATGCAATCCCCATGTTCCATCTTCCAATCGCGTGCGTGCAAACTGACGTAGCACCAACAAGCGTCGTTCCGGATCCAGCTTCTTGCCAAGGATGTAGTGAAGCAACACGTACTGTGCGGTGAGCATGGGGCACCACACCATCTCACCTTCCCAGCTACCATCCTCGTTCTGTTGCGCGACAAGCCGCTTCGAGGCGCGATTCATCGCTTGTTCCACATCGACCAAAGAAGTGTTTGAGGTGTTGGAACGAGAAGATTTCTCCGTGTTTCCCTCAATGCCTTGCATCGATGTCAGCAATGCGTGAACCCATAGGTCACGAGCGGCTTCCTGCCGCACTTCCGCTGATCGCTTCGACTTTCTCAGTGCGTGTACCGCCCGCAGAAAGTATCCGACTCGGACGATTAAGGCCTTAATAACATCTCCGGTGCGACGCCATGCTCTAACCTCGAAGCTTGCGGGAATCGACCTAATTACCGCTCGGAGTGCAAGACCAAAGAAAGCAACCGCAAGACTGGGAACGGACGTGACTTCACAGGCGAGCAGCGCCATCGTTCGCTCGCGAAAGGATGAACTTTCCCTCCAGTGTCGATATGTCACCTTTCTGAGTGCTGAGACTTCTGCATGGTGATCGGCAAAGACCTCGTACAAACCCAGAGCCAACATCTCCGGTGCACGGATTTCCTGCATGCGCTTTGCACTGAACTTGTCGAAGTCATCAGCTTCGGCCAGCGCAACAGCATCGCCGAAGCCAAGTGTCAATCCGACAGCAGTGAGCGGATGGTAGTGCCCTGCTGCATCGCCAATCAGCACCCGACTCGAGGTTCCATAGGACACTCGAGGGCGCAGTTCGTTGTTTGCAGCCTGGAATCGACCTTCCTGCAATTTTTCGATGAAAGCGGTCTGAACCGGTTCTGGCAACAGATAGGCATAGGATTCCTTCAACATTCCCACCCGATCCTTCGATGCCCAGTGATCCAACGGTACATCAGCAATGATCCGTACGCGTTGCTCGCCTAAGTGAAACAACATGATTGGACCTGGACCACCGAGTATGACGTGACCGTATCCCTCGTAAGGCAGATCAACACCTTCGGTGACTAGACCGATCATCCTCGAGCATGTAGCGCGTTTTTGAAGAAGCCCATGCGAACGACGCACGATCGACGCTCGACCATCTGCTCCAATGATGCGTCGAGCGTTCAATGTCCGAACCGCGCCGTCAATCGCGTAGGAAAGTTGCCCGTCTTCAACGCTACGGACTCTGGCACTGCGCAAGAACTCTATGTTCGATTCACCGTCAATCGCCTTGTGCAACTCGCCAACCAACGTGCCATGGTCGCAGGTCAGGCCAGCAGTTCCGTCTTGGTAGGGGAGCAACACAGAATCGGTTCCGTCGTCTGGATATACGACGAAACCCTTGCCGGGGCTGCTGTGAGGATCTCCGTCAAGCGTAATGCCGAAATCGTGCAGGATCCGTAGAGCCGGCGGGTGCAGCCATTCGCCTGCCAATCGGGAGGAAGCCTTGGGATTTCCCTCCAGCAACGCGACGCTCAAGCCCTTTCGCGCCTGCGTCAAAGCACACAGACTACCTACAGGACCACCACCGACTACGGCAACATCATAGTTGGCGATGGAGTCCCTATTCACACCAACACGGTGTCTTGTGAACGTGCACGGTAATGTAAACGGCACGGAACCTTGGGTCCCGTGACCCAACTGCCATAGTTGGGAACGGGAAATTCATTACCGTCCAAATCGAACTCAAAGCGGTCGAAAAGCACGCTCCAAATCGCCTTGATCTGCATGATTCCGAAGTTCTTTCCCATGCATCGATGCTTGCCGCCGCCAAAACCGACGAGTGTGTATTGGTGTTGCTTGCCTTCATTCGCTGGAGGGGCGAAACGATCCGGATTGAATCTCTCCGGATCCTTAAAGACTTGTGGAAGGCGATGCGATGCGGCCGGAGACACCATGGCCATAGTGTTGGCTGGAACGACCATACCCCGAAAGCGGATTGCTCGAGAAACTTGGCGGACAAGAATGATTAGCGGAGGATGTAGGCGCTCGCACTCTCGTACAGCATTCTCCATCGACTGCTGCCGCTTCAGACCTTCGTAGCTAAACGTGCCGTCTTCAGAATAGACTTCGCGCATTTCCTCTCTGACCTTGTCGAGATAGACCGAATCCCGGACCACTTCCAGTCCGGTCCACGTTGCCAGAACTCCACTAGTGTGTTGGCCGGCAAAGAGAGCAGTCAAGAGAATGCCAGTGATTTCATCGTCGGTCAGCGCTCGACCATCCTGATACCGAGAATGCATCAGCGTGTGCATGAAATCTTCGGCTTGCTCGTTGTTCGCTCTTCGCATTTCCATAATGCGTCCGAAGACTTCTGTGACTTTGCGTCGTGCCTGATCACGCCTTCGATGAGAGGGAATAGGCAATCGAGGGAAAAAGAAACCAATCGTGTTGATCCCGTTTTGCAGCTCGTGATATGCCTCGGCAAAACCCTTGTCCACCTCGCGACGCATTTCTTCACCTAGGAAGCAGCGACTTGCAATGTTCACCGTGAGTTGATTCATGGCTTCCGGCAAATCAATCGTGCCTTCGGAACCCATGCCGTCGGCGAAAAGATTGGTTTCCTCGAACATGATCCGGGCAAATCTGCGCATGGCAGATTCGCGCAATGCCGGAAACAGAAAACCCAGTTGTTCGGTCATGATCTCGGGTGAGACGTCGTACGCTACCCCACGACCAAAAATTGGAACAGTGAATTGATAAACCGGTTTCGGGTCCAACTGATCGTCCGGCGCTCCGAAGTACGCATCGTGCGCTTCCAATCCGCTGAATAGGACGAAATTCTTGGGCCCCAATTGAAATTGAAAGAGGTCTCCGTGCTCTTTAATGCCCCGCATGAGCATCGCAAGCGGATCTTTCTGAAACTCCAACAAGTGACCCAGCAATGGTCGTCCACCGGTCAGGATGGGGACTGTGCCGGGAGGCTGGGAGAGTGACCCCTTGATTTCTTGTTCTTGCACTAAGTCGGACATGGTTCCGCTAATGAATGAAAGGAACCATCGAGAATCGAACTCGTTCGACGTAGCGCTCCCACAGTTCGCCGTACTTGGCGCGACACCGTCGATCATCGCGTCGTGAACGATGCCACAACAGCCCTGTCAGCCAGAGTGGCAGGAGATACGGTATCCACGACTCGAAGCCCACTGTAAAGATGAACGCGAAATAGACGCAGATTTCACCGGTGTAGTTGAGATGACGCCCAATTCCCCAAAACCCAGACACCAGCAGACGCCCATCCAGAGACTCTGCCGGCCTCCCCCAGATTCTGGAGTTGGCATCTTGTCTGTAGCGATGTTTTTGCTGATTAGCACCGCGGAACAACCAGAATCCGAACAAATACAACAGAACTAGCAGTACTGCCACAGCCGGAGCAAGCTGTCCGGTTGCGTGCACCAACCACCATCCGGCTATGGAATAGAAGAATGGCACTACTACATAGTCGCCCCAAATCAGCATCAAACCGAAGCGTTCACTCACGATATCCCATGTGTGAACCATTCCCTTTTCGAACTGAAAGTAGTTCAGCACGTACAGCAATGTGAAGACTTGATAGAGCACCATCGCGAGCGTCAGATGGCCGTAGGTCTCAAACTGCTCCACAGCAAATGACACATTGAGCAGAGCAAGTCCAATCAGGGAAGGTCGATAGCTGAAGAACTTCAGATCGATTCCACCCCAAATGGGATTCAGCGCAGTACCTTGAGCGAATCCTCGCCAGAAGCCCTCAGGTGAGCCCTCAGCATGCCTTCCGCGCCAATAAGTCCATGCTGCAAAACCGAAGGAGAAAACGTTGGCGACGATCAGCAACTCGATGAAGTGCGTGTAGAGGACCGAAAGCGAGAACCAACCCATCGCTTGACCAATTCCGACGATCACAAGTGTGGCTACAAACAATGCAAGCCCATTCAACTTGAACGTTCTAATTGCTCCTCCGCTTTCGCTCATTTCGACTTTATGTCCGGGAAGGAGCAATGAACCGAGAAACAGAAACACGAGGAATGCGAGGAATATTGCCGATGCTGTCAGCATGGGACCAAGTTCCAGACCTAACATCAGGCCGTCTCTAGCCTCGGGCAATTTCGGTCTCCACTTCCTGTTCCAAGTGTTCTTGCCACTTCCGAACAGTCACATCTTGAAACGCTATGACTGCAGGATTCAATTCGATCGGTGGCGCGTCCCAATGCCGTTCGTAGCCATCCTGCTCTGCTTCGACCGCGAAACGGTCCTGATCCAAAAGCGGAGCTATGAGCATACGATTCGAAATTTTCATTACCCAATCCATCATGAATCGTGGGAAACGGATTGGCAAGAATGGAATCTTCAGTGATCGAAAATAGAACAAGAAGAACACTCGAGTGGTGCGTTCGTCGATGGGGAGAACGAACAACCAATGCTTGATTGCACCATCGGTGTTGGACCACTGATAGGGATATTGAAAGCAGAGTTCGATATGTCCGGTGTCAATGCTGTCGTGTTCGACGAAGCGTCCCGAGATTCGGCCCCGTCCGACCTTTGAGTCGTAGGCGACATGCACGTCGTCGCCGATGGTCTCGCATCTCGTTAAGGTCGCTCCTTCAAACGGTCGGTACTTGCGATGCAGGTGAGCATGTGTGAAGTCACTTACGTTGTCTATCACCATCGAGTGATGTGCGGCCCAGGTGAACACTAGAGGAACACAGGCCCAGCGTTTGGGACCTTCCAACTCGGGTATATCTGGAATCTGGCGGGTTTCAGCCAGTTCGGAGTCGCCTGCGAAGAGCCAGACAAGACCGTAACGGACCTTGACTGGGTATGTTCGCAACCGAAGTTTTGGAATATCCCTACCGTACCGATCATGAGGAATGTGAACTATCTCACCGTCGCCGTTGTACTTCCAACCGTGATATGCGCAAACTAGTCGACATCCTTCCACATCGCCCAAAGTCAGTTTGATCTGACGGTGTGCACATCGGTTGTCCACAGCGTGAAACGAACCATCTTCACCGCGAAAGAGTGCTATGGACTTCTTCCAGAACACGATCTCTTTCACAGTGCCTGGCTTCATCGCTCGCACCTCTTCCACGGCATACCAATAGTTCGGGTTTAGTCCCGCCGCACGAGCTTTCTGGCGCAACCGCTTCGCGTTTTCAAAATTAGGTGGAGTACTTGAAACGGCGTTCATGGTGCACCTTGGGACACCGTTGTCCGAGCCTCTACTGATTCGACGCTGGTCTCAGCCGGGTCAACTTGAGACAAAGGCAGATTGGCATTCGGATTGGTGATCTTGTTGCGTCCGTAGTGAAACGCATAGGCTTCGTGAACCGCCGATAGGATGCTAGTGGGTTGATAGCCGAGTTCGTTCTTCGCTTTGTCGATGTTGGCATGGCGCTGCATCTTGAGCAGACGAATTGCACCGGGCGTAAAACGCTGAAGTACATTCGGATGAAAGCGACTCAAATAGGAGCTCGCAATCTCAGAGAGCACGTACATGATGGAAGACGGCATCTTCAGTCTTGGTCGGGGCACTCCCGTTACCTCTTCGTAGAGGTCGAGAATGTCAGAAATGGTCTTGTATTCGGTTGCGAAGATGTACTTTTCGCCAGTTCGTCCCTGGTTCATACACAGCAAGTGACCATTAACGATGTCTCGTACAGCAACAAACGCGAAACCGCCATCTACATACGCTCCCAGCTTGCGATTGGCGTAGTCGCACAGTGTGCGACCGAGCCTCGAAGGAACGTAGTCATGACCGCCTACGACAGCACAACATGTTGCAATCACGACATCCTGGCCGAGCGCAACTGCACGCAAACACTCATGCTCCACTAAGACCTTGCTCCGTTCGTACGGCATGGTTCTCTCCATGGGAAAGAATTGCATAGACTCGTCGCTGGGGGCTGAAGGATCGTCAAGATCATAGCCAACCGCACTAAAGGATCCAGTTACAACGACTCTTCCCGCTTGAACTTCTCGGGCGGCTTGTAAAACGTTGCGTGTGCCAAGAACGTTGCTCTCGAAAATCTCCCGACGATGAACAAGATTTCCGTCGATCGTCGATACTTTGGCAGCACAGTGGTACACGCCTCGACAGCCATCGATCGCTCGCGTTGTCGAATCCAAGTCCGTTATGTCCGCATATGCACGTTCAACATCGACTCCGTCGAAGGCTTCGTTCCTGCTCTCTTTACGGAGCAATACCCTTACGGGCACACCATCACTCAGCAACCTCTGTATGAGGTTCGCGCCTACGTGACCTGATCCTCCGGTGACCAGGACCGGAGGCTTCGAAGCGCTCCTAGACTGCTGAGACTCTGTATTCAATGTAGTGCTCGAATGTTCAGGAGATCAATCAGACTTTACGGGACCTTGCACTATCCCGCGTCGGTCGAGCACTGTGGCGCACGTGTTCATGTCACTTCAAAGGTCATAGCTTCGTAACCGGCCGCCTTGATTCCTCCAGCCACGGAGTCTGTACCGTCGAGACACAGTGCGACGATTGCTCCGCCTCCTCCCCCACCAGTAAGTTTCGCGCCGGCAGCTCCGTGCCGTCGTGAAATCGCAACAAGCTCCTCCAACTCCCTGGTGGAAAGCTGCAATGCGTTGAGATAGCCGTGACAAAGGTTCATCATTTCCCCCAACTCATCTAGCGCTCCATTGCGAATGGCTTCAGCTCCCGCAATTGCCAAGTCGCCTATCTGATCGAAGAGCGCATCGTAGCGGCCCTTGTTGTTCTGCCACGCAGTTGCCACAGCGGCAACAGTCCTCGCCGTAAGGCTCTCGTGACCCGAGAATCCTACAACCAATGGCAAACTGCGCAGTAGAGTCACTTCTTCCACGTGGTGTTTGTCGTCCTCTCGTCGAAAAACTATCGGCCTACCTAGGGCGGACACCGTGTTGTCAACACCGGAAGGATTGCCATGTGCAGCCTGCTCGCACTCAAACGCGAAACTGTTGACGCATTCGTCGCTCAATCCCAAATGGAAGTGATTGTCGAGTGCTCGTGTCACACTCAACGCCAACGCTGCGGAGCACCCAAGTCCTACTGCTCGAGGTACATGAGGGAAGATCTCTATGGTCATCGAACGATCGGCCAGATCAAGTCGCTGCAACAACATTGCGAGTATTCCAGCGAGTCCGGTTGGATGTTGACTGAGTGGATGAATTCTCTGCTCAACGCTCCATCGAGGAATAAGTAGCTGTACTCCGTCGTCGGCATCCACAATACGTGCTTCGACGGCCAGCGGGATGGGCGCGGCGAGTGCCGTTCGACCGTACACCACCGCGTGCTCACCAAGCAAAATAACCTTGCCGCATGCTGTGCTTCGCTCTTCCAGCTCTCGCTTTCGAGCAACCGTGGACTTCCTCGTAAAGCGTTTGACGATTTCTTTCGCTTTCCAAACTTTGATGTCGCCAGACTCAATCAATGCATCGACTACGGCGTCGAAGTGTTCTGGAGGGACTTCCGCAGTGGAAGCAACACTTCGCGCGTGCAGAGTCATGTGATTCTGCTGAATGCCAGCCGTGGCAAGAGCGCGCAGCGCGGCGTAGTTCTGCGCCAATCCAACCGCACCCATAACACTGGCCAGTTCCGAAGCGTTTGGATTGCCGAGCAGACGATGATTGAGGCGTACAGTGGGGTTGGTTTCCATGGATCCACCGACAGTTCCGACCTTCATAGGGATTTCTATCTCGCCTTCAAGGTCGTCGTCGCTATTTTTGAACCAACGCGAGAGTGCTCGATAGCGTCCATCGCGGGCTGCATACGCGTGAGCTGCCGCTTCAATCGCACGAAAGTCGTTTCCGGTAGCAATGGCGACAGCATCCACACCGTTCATGATCCCCTTGTTGTGCGTAGTCGCTCGGTAGGGATCGACCTGAGCTAGATCACTGGCCAGAATGATGCCGTTTCGGACTTCGTGGCCTTCAAATCCTTTCATGCTGAGATTGGCCACTGGCACTTTGACTCGAGCTCGTACGAGCGCTCGGTCCGTCAGATTGGACAAGATGCGAAGAAACACATTGCCGCCTGTCATGGACTCCACGAGGCTGGCAACTCCCTCACACATCCCATTGACGATGTTGGCACCCATGGCATCTTGAGTATCTACCAGCAGATGGAGCACCAACATGTCTCGTTCTTCCGCGCCGGCGACTCCACCCTCTGGAGCACGATGATGAAACACTTCGATATCACGCGCACCGCCACCTCTGGCAACCATTCGGGTGTGCAAACTATTGGCAAGACTGATGATTTCGTCGCGACCCTCGAGCAGTGCTTGTCGTGCGCGCTCCGGATCTTCGATATCGACCAGTTGAACCTGACCAATCAACATGGCTTCGGCACTCTCTGTGCGATAGCCGCCAGAAAGCCGAGCAGTGCGTGCAGCACCCGATAGTCCGGCAACTATGGATGGTTCTTCCACAGAAAGCGGCACGATGACTTCACGGTCGTCGATGAGAAAATTGAGCCCAATCCCCAGTGGAAGGCCGAACACGCCGACGACATTCTCAATCATCTTATCGGCGGTTCGAAGCTTGAGTGTGTGAGTCCCTCCAGAGAGAGCGAGCAGGTCTTCCTCGGTAAGTGCTGTGCGTTCGCGCAACTCGTCTATTCGTTGCGCGACGTTGAGTCGAAAGAAATTGGGAATACGCGAGCCAGATTTGTTCGCTACTTCAGTCGAGCTCAATATTGCACCTTCGCTTCGTCTGCGACCCTGGATGTAATCATTGATTGACCTTAGGTGCTGATCCCTCGTTGTGCGACGCAGAGTTTTCGCAGTCTCGCATCGAGTTCGGGGAAATTTCAGAAGCGAACTCCAAACGCAATCGTTGCCACTCAATCTTGAGCCAAGGCGTGAATTTCGCTGGTTCGATGCGGATCTCACGGTCTAATTCTTTAGGCGAGATCCACCGCCACTCCGCAATTTCCGCTTCGTTTATGTACGGAGAAGATGTGGTCTGACAGACAAACACAGAACAAAGCTCGAATTCAGTACCCAGGTCTTGAAATGACTCGCGATAAGTGAACTTAAACAGAAATTTGGGATCGACTTCCAATCCCAATTCTTGCTCCGCACGTCTTATGACCGCCTCTTCCAAGTCCTCACCATCACGGGGATGCGAACAACATCCATTCGACCAATAACCGGGCCAAAGTCTCTTGTCAGAATGGCGCTGTTGAAGAAGTGTGTTGCCATTGGTATCAAATACGAACAATGAAAACGCTCGGTGCAAGATACCGTCGCTATCGTGACAGGCTGACTTGTCGAGAGTGCCGATCTGCAGATCGTCTTCGTCGACCAAAATCAACGGTTCTCTCTCGTTGGACACCACTTCGTTTCGCATGTCTGCTTCCGCCCGTGACCTATGACCGAGTGTTCATTGAATTGTGAGTTGAGGTGCCGGGCAAGTTACGAACTTCATCAAGTCGTTGAAAGTCGATCAATGCAACATGCAAGCCGTGTGGCTTCTTTTCTGAGTAGGACGTTGCTGGATTCGGCATGGGAAACTCAAAGCTCAGTGTGACGACGGCTACAGAGCTACTTACGCTGATCGCGAGTCTTCATGAGACTCCCCTCTTTGGCCAGCGTCCCTCAAGATTGGCTGGACTTCCCAGACGACCGCCGATGTGGTTTACTCTGCGGTTCGGACGAGCAAGTCCTGTCCTTTGCAAGCATTCTAGAGGTCTCTTCGATGACTCCCACTCTCAACCTACGTAACATAGTGTGAATCGGGATTACCGAACCCTCCGGACAACCAGACGACGCAGTCGCTTGCCTTAACTCAGTCTATCAGATTGTTTGTGGACACTGCAAGAAGATTCCGTAAGCCGTCACCAGGATCTCCATGAACGAACCAGAGCTCAATACAGGAACCCTTCCCCCAGACTACGAACAACGTACATACGCCGGAGTGCTGGGAAAGATCATCGGAGTCTATCTGGGGCGTCCTTTCGAAGGATGGCCAAACGAGCTCATCGAACGACGACTGGGCGAGATTGACTACTACGTTCATGACAAGGTCGGAGTCCGACTCATCGTCACCGATGACGACATTTCAGGTACGTTTACATTCATTCGAGCGTTGGAAGACAACGACTACGATCCCAACCTTACACCGAAACAGATTGGACGATCCTGGCTCAACTATCTCATCGATGGACGATCCGTCCTGTGGTGGGGAGGTCTCGGAAATTCCACCGAACACACTGCGTACTTACGGTTGGTAGCTGGCATCGATGCGCCGGAGAGCGGGGCCATCGAAACCAATGGGCAAGTTGTTGCCGAGCAAATTGGAGCTCAGATCTTTATTGACGGATGGGCAATGGTCAACCCCGGCGACCCCCAACGTGCTGCCGACTTCGCTAAGCGTGCTGCATCGGTCTCCCATGATGGCGAAGCAGTAGTGGGCGCACAGATTCTTGCCGCGATGGAGGCTCAAGCGTATGTAGAGCAAGATATTGACGAGCTAATCGACACTGGCCTGGCTTGTGTTCCCAAGAAATTCTCTAGTGGCAGGAATGATCAGCGATATTCGCGACTGGCATGTGGAATCCGGCGACGACTGGCGCAAGACTTTCGCACGACTCAGAGGTTTGTACGGCTACGACAAGTACGGCGGAAACTGTCACATTGTCCCCAATCATGGACTTATTATTTTGGCGTTGCTTCACGGCAATGGAGACTTCCATCGATCACTGAAGATTGTCAATACTGCCGGTTGGGATACGGATTGCAATTCGGGAAATTTGGGATGTCTCATGGGAATTCGCAATGGGATCGAAGGTATCGACTCAGGGCCAGACTGGCGTGGCCCGATTGCGGACATTTGCTACGTGCCAACCGCGGATAGCGGAGGTGGAGTTACCGATGCTGCGACCATTACTCGACACATTGTCAGTTCCGGCAGAAGACTTCACAAGTCCAACGACGTTCCCCCCAAAGACGGAGCAAGGTTTCACTTCTCCTATCCAGGATCTGTTCAAGGATTTCGTGGTGAGAACTGCGAAGTTGAGAATGTTGAAGTCGCTGGTACAGGAAAACGTGCTCTAGCTGTTCGACCCAATGCGGAGTCGAATTCTTCGATACGAGCAGTAACTGGAACGTTCATTGACTCCAAAGAGACTGCCAAGTATTTTGGAGGTCGAGGATATGGACTCATGACGAGCCCGTCCCTGAATCCTGGACAAGTCGTTCGATGCCAAGTCGCATCCAGTGCATTATCGGAAACGCCGGCAAGCGTCTCGATCTGCGTTGGTGTCTTCGATGAGAACGATGAGGTCGTATACCACAGAGGTGCGACATGCAGCGTCGCTTCCATGAAAGAAATGCAATTGGAGTGGAAGATCCCGGACTATGAGGGGTTTCCTGTTTCATGCGTCGGTATCGAGGTTGAAACTTCGGCGCCGGGAGACATCGTTTATTTGGATCGATTGGACTGGTCTGGTGCGCCAAGTGTGCAATTGCGCAAGTGTGCAGGCGACATGTGGTGGCGTGCATGGGTAAACGCCGTCGATGCATACGGACCCAGGTATCCCGAGAGCTTTCGACTCGTGCACAATCGTGGTACTGGATTGCTCCTCTACGGTTGCAGGGACTGGACCGACTATTGTGTCTCCGCCGACGTTACCCCGCACCTCGTCAATCGCGTGGGAGTTGCTTGCCGAGTTCAAGGTATGAAGAGGTACTACGCATTGGTGCTGACCAAAGACAAACATCTGCGATTGGTCAAGGAACTGAACGAGACTACAACCCTCGCTGAAGTAGCCTTCGCTGTGGAGTTTGGACGAACTTACCAACTCTCATTGAGAGTGGACGGAACGAGCATTTCTGGTTCGATCGATGGTCAAGAGTTGTTGGAAGCAAACGACCAGGATCTACCCGAAGGCGGAATCGCGCTCTTAATCGACGAAGGACGTACTGCAACCCATCAAGTATCGGTTTCACCAATCTAACGACATCATGGCAGAACTTACAAGATCAGAAGATCCAAGAACTGAGACGAACCTTCAGGTCCGTGTCGAATTTCCTAAACGATCAAAGAGTTTGAAAGCTCGGTGGCAACGTCTCAAGACCGCATACACGGCTGTCAAGGCATTGTTCGACGATCCAGAAGACACCGAAAAGGTGTTCACTGTAATTTCTTCGCTTCGTGGGGATTCGTTGGAAGAGGCCTATCGACGATTCAAAGCAACTCCCACGGGTTCTCGTGTGCTTCGCGATCAAGTGGACTTGCTGAAGACGCTTCAAAATCGCGATGAATTGGCACAATTGGGCGCTGAGTCGTTCGGTGCTGCCTACTTGGAATTCGTTAAGTCTCAGGATCTCACTGCAGATGGACTCGTCGATGCAAGCTACGAGGTGACTGAGCAAATCGGTAACTCAGATGTACTTCGCTACACCGAGCGTGTTCGTGACATGCACGATCTGTGGCACACGCTGACTCGTTACGGCCGCGAACCATTGGGCGAAGCTTGCCTGCTCGCATTCACCTATGCTCAACTGCGAAATCCGGGTGTCGCCTTCATTCTTGTGTTGGGAACACAACGATTGACAAGAGGATATGGACGAGGCACGGTTCGTGCGCTCTTGCGTGCACACAAGGACGGTAAGCGTGCCAGATGGCTAGCAGCAGAATCCTTTGAAGACTTGCTCAGTCAAGACATCGAGGTGGTTCGAGAGAACCTAGGTATTCCCGAACCGACTGCGTACTGGTCTATTCTCGATAGACACGGATTGCGTTAACTAAACTTCGGACGAACGAACATGCCAGAACTCATCACAACTCTCGACGGCTTCGAAACCGAATACAGCAAAGGAATCGGGAAGACTCTTCCCTTCCGAGGATACCGCGAAGCAAGCCTAGACAACATTCGACGGTTTGGCGACGGAGTGGGCGACTACAACCCGCTTTGGCGAGACGAACGTTATGCGTCAGCTAGCCGATTCGGCGGAATCACAGCTCCACCCATGTTCATCTACGGTGCAAGTCTTGGTATCGGGGCCGCCATCAACGGAACGATCGATGGCCGTAGACTCTCCTCAGCCAACTTCCCGATGAACTATGCTGGTGGTGAGATCTCGTTCCTCCGCCCAATCTGGCAAGGCGATCGAATTCGAGCTCAGGAGACGGTCGTCGGTATCGAGCGCAAGCAAAGCGAACGAATCGGCGACTTCTGCATCTGCACAGCTTTGGTCGAGTACTTCAACAATCGCAATGAACTGGTCGCGACCAAGAAGACCAACATGGCCCGCTACAAGAATCTCGGCGGCGGTCGCACCATGCAGTACGACAGGGAAACCAAGACTAACGTATCCATAACCTCGCCAGACCCTCTCGTCTACGAACGTCAACGTCGAGGTTCCGATGTCAGGAAGTGGGAAGATGTGATCGAAGGCGAAGCAATACCAACGCTTCCGAAAGGAACATACAACGTAACCGAGCTGTTCCTGTTCACACATGGAGTTGTTGGCACTGGTAGAAGCCCCAGGGCAGCACTGGAAGCAGAAGAGTCGGAAGATCTCGGAGGGGGCGGTCGCTACGACAAGAAACATGCACAGGTTCGACGCAACATGCCTGGGCAGTTCGACTGGGGACCACAACGGGTCTGTTGGCTCTGCCAAGTCGCGACAGACTGGGCTGGAGACGATGCGACGATCCTCTCTCTCACCACACGTGTGAGGCACCCAAACATCGTGGGAGACACCAACACGGTCTATGGAAACGTAGCTCGTAAGTTCCAGCAAGACGACAAGAACCTCGTTGAGCTGAGTGTGTGGAACGAGAACCAATCTGGACTACACACCGCCGAAGGGACTGTGCTCGTGCAGTTGGACGGCTAACAACACGCCTTAGTGCATATAATCGCCCCATTCGTGGTTGCTAAAGGAGGTGTTCAAATGTCAACAGTCAAGAGGAGTTGGTTACTCTAACTCCCATGATTGGACAGCCGAGCCTAACCGGCTCGGCTGTTTTCTTTTAGGTCTTTGAATCAATATGCGACCTGATACCGAGCGAGCCACAGGTACATCTTGACAGACTCCTCAATTGAATCGATAGCCGCCTAAGTCCCAAGCAATAGCAGTGAAGATCTCGGTCGAGTTCCCCGCCATTAGCTTCCGTGAAGGCCCCGAGGCGATGGCTCGATTGGCCCGAGCAATCGAAGAAATCGGCTACGACCACATAGACATCTTCGATCACGTTGTCATGGGATATCCCACTGACACTAGACCTCCTCCCCGCTACCCATCAAAGATGCCAATCCTCGAGTGCTTTACAACGTTAGCTTTCATTGCTGCGAATACCAAGACAATTGGAATCGGCACAGAGGTTCTGGTGTTGCCGCAACGACAGCCGGTCCTCGTGGCAAAGCAGGTAGCCACTCTGGACATACTTTCAGGGGGCAGGATGCGTCTCGGTGTAGGTGTAGGTTGGCAAGAGTCCGAATTCGAAATGCTGGAAGAGTCGTTCTCCGATAGAGGCGTACGAACCGATGAAGCCATCCAAGTACTGAAAGCATGTTGGGGAGACGATCCGATCAGCTATCAGTTCGATCACTACACTGCCGACACAATGGCTTTCGAACCAAAGCCTCCTCAAGGAAACAAGATTCCAATTTGGATCGGAGGAATGAGTGATCGAGCACTTCGTCGAGTCGGAGAATTTGGAGACGGATGGCTAGCTCTTCCGCTCCCAGACCTGGAAACAGGCAAACAGGCGGTCCAGACCATCAAGGACATCGCTAGTAGCCAGGGACGAGATGCAGATTCACTGGGTTTTCAGATGATGCTCGACGCTCCACCGGAAGATGATGAAGGAAAACGGTTCTACCAAGACCCCGACAAGATCAAGTCCCGTATCGAGACAGTCCAGCAACTGGGATTCGATTGGGGATCGGTAAATGCGACAGCAATATTTCAAGCGGGTTACAGAACAGTGGACGCGATGATCGACAAACTCGGCGAAATCCGCGAGTGCGTATAGCTGAACGGCACCTGCTCCCAAACCAGCAGACCAGCACGGCTTGGAACTACAACCGGATTATTCACTGTAGCATGCTATGAATTCTGCGATGGCCGAGAACCAGTTCTAGAGCTTCCAGTCCTTCTCAAATATTAATCAGCGTATACCAGAGAATCAATTGGCTACCAGCTACCCATCCTGCTCCGACAAGTAGCAACACAACAAGGTACTTCATTATAGCTATGAAGTGCCCATCACCATAGAATTTCCTAAACGAGAGATAAACATGAACCGCAATTACAAAATAGGCTACGAATGAAAATGATCTCTCCACATATCTGATGTAGCCGTAGGTGCTAGGAATCTTAACCATGACCTCGACGAGGCAATAGGACAGCAAAATCTCCAACGACAACAACAAGAAGATTGTTGTGAACACGTGCATACAAAAAACAAGATGATGAACCAATCTGACCTTCTTCCGTGCGTTTAGAATTGCAGTTATACCAAGCAACCACGGTAATAGGATTATCATTATGAGGGTAGAGTTGTCGCCGTGAGAGGAGTACAGCTCGGCACTACCCTGATGCAGTAACTTAATCCAGGTCTCGACCATGGAGATTCTCGGTAAATCGCCTCTGTCAGGATCCTCTATACAAGCCAATATCGATACCATTACCCTCTTGTCCCAGTATCGACCAGGTCGTGCAAGTACTTCTTCCATTTGCTGCACCAAGAACGATCTAACTACGGTTCCCGGATCATATCCATATAAGGCGGCGCGCTCTTCCTCGAATCGACTGATAGCTGACCCCGTGTCTATTTCACTCATCAACTCATCCATCAACTCATTCGCCTTCTCAGTGTCAGTACCTAGTAGACTCTCCATATGCTTATTCATATCGCTATAGACTCTTCCCGGTCCGAACTCATACAATACTCCAGTACCCCATGACACAACCAGAACAAAAAATAGAAGACTCGAGAACAAATAGAGTCGAATGGGAGAGAGATAGCTCGAGCGCTTGTTTGCTTGAAACTCCAAGGACAGAGTGCCAGGTTTCAAAAAGAGTGTTTTCATTGTCTGCGATGCTCGAGACTGCAGATCCAACTGCTCTCTAAAGAAGTCTACAAGCACACGCCAAATATTGCGATTGTAATCTAAGTCACTTTGACCGCATACCGAGCAAAAACGACCCGTTCTTACTGCTCCACAGTTATCGCAGATGTTGTTTCCCGAAGGTGAACTCACTCTTGTTCTAAGCTCCTATAGATTGACGACGGTGAATAACAGAATTGAAGCGAAGGCAACTAAACCAACCAGGTGTGTGAAGAGTAGCAGTGGTATGTACTTCAAGAGAGCAATTATATGACTGTCGGAATAGAAGTTCTTGTATGCTAGGTAGATGTGTACATAGATGTAAAGAAACATGACAGTAGAGAATACAAACTCAGTCAAGTCGTGTGTCACAATCCACTCACTAAGGATTAGTTTGAACGTCCACACCACAAAGACTGCAGTAAACACATGCATGCAAAAAACAAGATGGTGCACTACTCGTATGCGCTTTGTGAAATTGAAAAGATAGGAAGCGAATACTAACCAAGGAAGGAGAATGACCATGATGAGAGGGAGGTTGTTCTGCAGTTCGTCCCCAAGTTCTTCGGGATCGTGCAATACCTTGACTGCTGTTCGCAGAGCCACTCGAGCAATCTCTGGCACGTCTTGTGGCTCCCCAACTGACAGAAGTAGTGATTCCAACATTGGCCTTGTGTTGGACTCACTGGAACGAGTTAATATTTCTTCAGCGAGCTGTCGAGTGCTCTCATTGGTCACAGACTCCAACCGCTCAAGTGCTTCAGTGAAATCAGTGGTAGTAGTAGTTTGTTCACTCGATTCGGCGTCAAATCCGTCGTTCAAGAATATGCCGCCAAGAACGGGGTCGGAACGCACTTCGCCGATGATCGCAACCACCAGAAAGAACAGCAGACTGGTAAACAGATACATTCGAATTGGAGAGACATAACTGGCCCGACGGTCGTGGCGGAACTCTTGTGAGACAGCCCCAGGATGTCGAAACAGTTTGACAAATGTTCTTGAGGCTCGTGATTGAAAGTCGAAGGTCTCTCGCAGGAGGTCGCCCAATACGCGCCACAACGATCGGTCGTAGTGCTTGTCGTTCTGTCCACACTGAGAGCAAAACGGACCCGTCCGCTCCGCACCACAATTGGTACACACCCGTGAAACCGTGTGTTCGGTCATCGCGTCGATAGCGTGTGATTAAGCAAGAAAAAGAGCTCATTCGGACATCCCGATTCATTGTAAGTCCACGCACGATCAATCATGGCTTTCTCGTTGACCAAAGATTTGATCCATATCACGGAGTTGTCAGAGCATCAAACTGAACGGTGCGAATCATTTCGCCTTCCTGCTAATCTACCACTTCAGCCTGCACTCCATCTCTAGCCCTCGGTGACACCACAAACCGCAATTCGTCGCGCGGAGTCAATCAGTGACTTGGTGCGTGCAGACGCAAGTACTTCAGATGCCAATCGAAGGTTGACCCACTCTGTTGCGTTGAGCATGGCTGAATTGAACCTGTATCGCATCGCCGCTCCTCCATCATTTGGCGGAATCGATGCCGACACCAAGACTCAAATGCTCGTAATCGAGACCGTGTCGACCGCTGGTGGCGCAGCGGGATGGAACCTGATGATTGGAATGGAAATATTTGGATTGGTCGCTCCATCCATGAAAGACTGCCAAGTCTTGGTTGCCGATCCTTTGACAATCATGGCAGGATCAACTGCTTCCGTTGGCACTGCCGAACAAGACGGTTCGGACTTTGTTGTAGCGGGCCAGTGGCAATTTGTGAGCGGAATTCACAACGCCGATGTATTCGGAGCAACGGTACGTCTCACCAGCAATGCAGAACCAATCGAAGACACGCTCTATTACGCGATGATTCCAAGAGGAGATTACGAAATCATCGATACTTGGAATGTCGGCGGTCTTCGTGGATCGGGTTCACACGACGTTGCAGTCAACAATGCACGCGTTCCGGCCAATCGAATAGTCGCGACTCTCGGCCGAGGCGAGTTGCCCTCGCGACAGTTGAAGATTCCGCTCGGCGTACGGCTTACGTTTAACAAAGTGGCTGTTGCGTTGGGTATAGCACGTGCAGGAATGAATGAATTTAGAGACTTGGCTAGTGGCAAGATCCCACGATTTGCCAGACGAAAACTCCATGATCGTCCGATCGCTCAGCTGGCGATCGCAAAAGCTGAAGCAAGATTGCGTGGTGTACGAGCAGCCATCTATGAACAAGCTGAACGTGTATGGGAAATCTGCCAAAGTGACGATGAACTGGAGATTGAAGATCGAGCTCTAACGCACGTCTTGGCGTGCGATTCGGTACAGGCTTGCATCGAAGCCGTGACCTTCGTGGCGGAGGCATCCGGCACGACAGCCAATGATCGTGGACACCCTCTCGAACGAATCGTAAGAGACGTTCGCGTTGTGCAACAGCATGCGACAGTGTCGCCACATCACATGTACGATGCTGGCCGTGCCTTGCTTGGTCTCGAACCAAGCGGAATCCTCTTAATGTAAGAAGTCAAGTTCGTCGTCGTGGAGGATTACTCAACGTCTCAGTTATTGGCGGATACCAGTAGAAACCCACCAATCCTTCAATAGCTCAAACAATCGAGGCCATATCCAACGAAAGCGATTGTTTCGATTCACTAGCAACTCAGTTCCATCTGACCTGAAGATCGGTGTCCAACCCCATCTCATACCGTCATTTCGCGTATTGGTCCCTGTCCGATATTGCGAATCGATTGATTTTTAGCTCCAACGTACACAACGACTCCAGCATAGACAGCACACCCAACCCCAATCGCGACAACGATGTTGAAGAGTTGTGTGAGCGAACCGAGAAATAGCCCTCCCAGCGGGATCAGGTTGTAGCAAACTGTATGGAATCCCATGACCCTGCCTCGCAATCTGTGAGGAACGGCAAGTTGCATCGCCGTTGCCGCATGGATTTGAAACACCGCGCCGAAGAATGCGCCGACCAAAGAAAACGCAAAAGTCAGCCATAGAACGTTCCACGAGACAACCAGCGCCAGCAAGAACGTCGCAACTGCAGAGAGCACTGCACCACCCAGCATCACTCTACTAGTCGACCGATTCCATCTGCGCCCTCCCACAATCAATGTGCCAATAGTCGAACCCAAGCCACCGGCGGCCAGCAGCAATCCATATACAGCTTCGTTCTGATTGAGTAGTTCAACGATGTAAGGCATGAGGTGAACATGCGACTGAACGAAAAACATGCCTAGAAACGTAATGGCCAGCAACCACTTGAATAAGTCGTGCCGATAGATGAAGACCAGCCCTTCGACAAGCTCCTCTATGGGCGAAGACTCTGTCCGTATGGGATCCTGGACCGAAATGGTAAGCATGACCAGAAACATTGCGAAGAATCCCACCGCACCCACCGCAAAGACCATTGCAGTTCCTCCGAAGTAGAGAATCGCACCACCCAGCGCAGGAATGGTTGTCCTGGAGGACTGCCAAATGAAGGCGTTCAGTGCGACTGCACTTAAGTAGGAGTGACGGCGCACAAGCAGCGGATAGATCGCCGCCCGTACCGGCCAGTCAACTCCCGTTACGAAAGACGACAGAGCTGCAATGGTCAGCACGTGCCAGACGGCGACATACCCAGTTACCTCCAGCAACGCCAACACCGCCATCAGAATGGAATTGCAAACGCATGTGTAGAGAAGGATCGTTCGTTTGTTGAACCGATCAGCGATTACTCCGCCGATTAAATTGACCGTGATTCCCGGAACCGCAGCGGCAGCTCCCAGATAGCCTAGCTGAAGTGGCGATTGAGTGAGTTCGAAAATCAGCCATCCCTGGCCGAGAATCATGAGATTGGATGCGGCAACTGCAGCGAATGACGCAGTCCAATAGCGGCGAAACGCCGGATAGAGAAATGCCGGGTACCTACGAAGAAATCGGCGTGCGAGCATTTACTAGCTCACACCAACACAAACAAGCGTTCTCTGACAGCAATTAGCGATGATTGCAGACAGAAACGAATCTACAAGTACAAATCTAGTTCGCTACCCAACGCCGTGATCCATTCGGCTATGCACTCGAACCGTTTTGCTCGGCGGCCTTTGCTTGCCGTCTCTTTTCGATCGCTTGTTTCATTCGAAAGATGTGCAGATTCTCCTTGGTTTCTACGGGTACCGGAGAATCCAAAGCACGAATGCGGAGGTAGTTGCCCTGTTCCATTGCCAACCGTGTCGCCACCGTAGTCTTGGGACCTGAGTAACTAGCAATCTCCAGCAATCCAGAACTGAAGTAGCCCATTCGTTGCAGTAGCTTGTCCGAAGCGGTTTCCAGTACTTCAGGGTCGATCGACAATTGCCAGTTCTCCTGCTGTCTCAACCACGGCTTGACGTTGGAGTTCGTCATGATGTATCGCCACTCGTCTGTGTGGTTGACTCCCGTTCCGTGCAACAAACGACCATCCATGAGCATTACGGTGCCACCCTTTGCCTCCACATTCACCGCTGGAGGCAATGCCCCTACCTCCTCTCCTGCCGGTGTGTTGGAAACAATCCGGTGGCTGGTTGGAATGACCAAAGTACCCCCATTGACTTCGCTCACATCCTGCATGATGTAGACAGTGTTAACGAGGATTGGCGCAAAAGGCGTCTGGATTGGATGGATTGCACCTGAATCTTGATGGAGGTTTTGAGGATAGCTTCCGGGTCGAGCGATGTTGGATGCAAACGAATAGGCGTAGTGCCCTGCCCCAAGCAGCTCGTTGTTGAGTTGCTCGAGCATAGGACCGCCTTGAACCCACTCCGGATTGAACTCGATGCACTTGGCGAAACAGTCGCCCTTGTTCACCAAAGTCCACATGATGTGAAAATGCGGAGACATGTCGGCAAGACCGCATTCCCGTTCCGCCACCGCTTGACGTTCCAATCGATCTCGCATGTACTCGCATTGATAGGGACTCATCGCATCTTCGATGAGACAAAAACCGTATTTCTGGAGATCGCGGCGAGCCTTGTGGATGTCCTTGGTTTCTCGAGGAAGATCGTCGAATTGCTTCCAATAGTTGTGCTTGCGCGGAACCGTGGTGTCGTAATACGGAGTTCCGTTGAGACCTCCGCCTTCAGCACTTCGACCTTGCTCAAACAATTCGCATCGAAATCGTCGGGTCAACGACCCATCAGGTCGCATTGCCGGGACCCCATTTCCTCCGGCCGGTGGCTTGAGCCAAGGGTTGTTCTTGTGCATCGACTTAAACGGCTCTCCCGAATAGAACCATTTAGCATCTTGCATTTGCGATTCATCCTCGGAATTCGCAGCAACGTGCTCCTCCGAGAATTCTGGAGGTACTGCTATCCTATGTTGAGCTTGCACTTCTTCCATGTCGTTGGATTCTCGCCCCATGCGGGTTGTGAACTGTGGCCTCGACAATCGTCCACTGTCCACGAACCTCGTTGTGTTCCACTCATCTAATTCTACGAAGGAAACACAGTGAAAACCGAGACTTTCATGCACACGATTCTTAGAGCGACAGTGCTGGTTTTGGCTATTTGTCTCATGCAGGTCGCGTCCGGTTGCAATACAGCTTCCGAAAAAGACGAAAACTTCCCTTGGATTTCAACACTCGAGCCGGGCAAGTGGCCTGAAACGCTCAGGAGCACTCCCGCACTGTGGAAGAACGGCGGCAGGTTGTTGAAATTGAAAGAGGGCCTCCACCTTCTTGATCACGAGATCACCGAGGGAAACGATGTCCTAATCGCCGCTCACGGTTGGGGAGCTCGTGGATTCGAGTGGGTCTATCCCTTGGTGACTCTGGACAACGAGAATTTGGACACGTACTTTCTGCGGTGGGCGTATTGGCGTCGTGCCGAACGGGCGGAACAGCTACTTCTCGATGAACTGGACAAGATGCTGGGCGAACGGAAAGAACCTGTCAAGAGAGTCATCATCGTCGCTCACAGCTGTGGTGGAGTCGTTTCCTTGTCCGCAGTACCTTCGCTTCCCGATGACGTGGAGTTCGACATTCACCTTGTGGCATCGCCGGTCAACGGTTTGGGAATTTGGACTATGTGGCATTGCGACGCCGATGTTCCGGAGTCGCTACCTGAAAATGTCAATGTGACGCACTGGCAGACGCAGTTCCGTCGCGACAAGGTGTTTTTCTACTTTCCCAAGAATCCACAGGACATCGATCTGGAACGGGTGCAGGTCAAAATGTTGCCAGGCATGTTCAAGGACAAGCTATTAGGCCATGTTCGGTCGCTCACCTGGGCAGCTGAACAGATCGCCGAGCTGTATGCCAATCCAAGAGCCGAAGAATCCGCGATCAAGCAATCCGAGACTACCGAATCGACGGACGATTAGGACCTCCGAGCTAGGATGCGGCTGCGGCCTCCTTGGCCTTTTCCTCAGCGACGATTTCCTGCATTCCTTCCCACTCGTTCCACATGTCGCACAGCATGTCCTTTGAACGCTCCCACGGATTATTGCCTTCCTCAAACTCCAACCACTCGCCGCGTTGACCTCGGTCAGGATGGTCGGAAATGCCGTTCACCATGACGTTCGGCTGCCGCTTCTTGTTTCGGATGCGGAAGATGATGTTCTTACGGGGCTCGGTTCCGTTTTCGTTTCGCGTCCCCGAATGCGGAATGTGGTACAGGGTGATGCAAGCGTCACCTTTGTCCATGAGGACCTGCGTCGGTCTCGGCCATCTGACACCATCCGGAGTGCTTTCGGAAGTTTCGTCGAGGAATTTTTCCCTTACAGATTCAGGCAGGTAGACGTGCCCGCAACCGTTAGGAGCGTCGTAGTTCAGACGAGGCCATCCGGGACCTTCCGGACCCATGAGATTGCCCTGAGAACGCTGCCACTGAAAGAACTTCTCCGTCTCGTGGTGGGCACCCCGTAGCAAAGCGGTCTGTCCGCAACCCTCGCGAAGCTGGTTGTTGAGGCACACGAAAACGAAGGCCGTAAAACTGCCCATTCCCAAGGTCATTTCCGGATCCTCGAACAGCGGAACGCTGTTGTGCCCCATGACTTCGGGGGATCGGCCGATGTCACCCTTAGGACCCGATGTGATGTAGTGGTTGTATCGCTCTTCCGGAGTGCCGGAGATCGGCTTCTGGGGAACCCCGATGGTGCACAGTCCGTCCATGTGGGACTCTGCGCCGTAGTACGGCATGTCCTTGTCGGGATAGCCGAGATTGTTGAAGTGTTTGCCGGGTTTGCGTACGCCCAGCAGTCCCACCTGGCACACGATGGGCGGATCGAAATAGCCCATGGCTTCATGCAGAATCGGAGTCACTGAACTAGCGTTGACCAAGTCCGTCAGCTCCTTCGCGCCTCCCGCGTACTGCCCCTCGACTGGATTGTCGAGTCGATCCAACGCGGCATCGACGAGTTCTTCCGACACGGCGTTTTTGACGATCACGTAGCCATCGCGATACAAATCTCTTTTCTGTTCAACTGTTAGCGCTTGTTGCATGGATGTTTCCTCACTCTTGCCAACCTGTCACCTTCACGCGCCGCTACGACACTCCGTACTGAGGGTAGACCTCGTTGGGCGGCGTGTTCCGACCGAAGGAAGAATGATAATCAATCGTCTCCAAGTATCGACTTGTTATGGCGATTTAGACTACAAGCTTGCCAAGGCCTCGCGTATTTTGTTTGCGTGCTCCTCAAGTACCTCAGATGCCGCGACGACTTTGCTGTCAAATCCCATTTGCAGTCCTTTCCAACTTGGAATAACGTGAAAATGCAAATGGAACACGCTCTGGCCTCCACCGGCTCGATTCAACTGGACGACCATGACCCCTTTCGGATTGAAAGCAACATCGACAGCCCTAGCAACTCGTCGGGTTTGCACAATCACATGCGACAGAGCTTCATCCGAAATCTCCATGATGTCCGTCGCCGGCTCCCTGGGAATCACAAGTGTATGCCCTTTGCTTTGCGGCATGATGTCCATGAACGTCAGAGTCCACTCATCCTGCTCGACAATGTGTGCTGGAGCAGAACCTTCAATGATCTTCGCGAAAATGTTGCTAGTATCGTAGGGCATGGTCAGGATTCCTCAGTGTGTGCAGTGACGTAGCGCGGAAACCGCCTGCGGCAAGGTCGATGTTCGGTTTATTCAATGTTACCCAGCGTGCTGTTAGGACATGAAGACACCTGAGCGATTCGAATCAGTCCCAAATCACTTTCACGCCATGCGAAGCTCGAATGGTTTTCAGCTAATCAATCGCTGGTATTGGTACGTACTGATCGTCCTGTTCGCGATTTGGTCCAACGGCATATTTGCATTCGAATTCGAGGGCGACGAGCGGATCGGAGCGGCAAGTCTGTTGGAAGATTGGGAAGCAACCATGCAACGATCCGATGCCGAACTCAAGCAGATCGAGGCTTGCCTGGACGATGAAGAATCATGCCAAGGCAACTTGAAGTCATTGAGAAAGTTGATTCTTCGGGGACGCACCCTAGAACCGGCAAAGCAACTGCGGCTCATCAATTGGTACGTCAATCGATCGAAAAAATACTCGACGGATAGAAGGTCCTACCGTGAATTCGAGGACTTTCGTGTCTTGAGGAAGCAGGAGTGGTCTACTTTGCTGGAGTTTCGCAAGCGAGGAGGCGACTGCGACGACTTTGCAACTGCTAAGTACGTATTGCTCAAGCTGTTCGGCTACGAACCGGATCAACTGCGCATCGTGATCGTATACGACCGTTCGGCTCGAGAACACCATGCTTTGGTTGCCATTCATCTCGAAGACATCGGCACTCGATTGTTGGACATCGATGGCTCAATCCATCGCAAGCGTCCATCTTCGTACCGTTATGTCTATTCCCTCAATGAAGACTCCATCTGGGACCATTCGCTCGAGCGAGAACGCAAGCCGCGACGCCTGAAGCTCAAGAACAACGACTAGTCTCAGTTTGAACTAGCGCAGTCTCGCTGTCGAATTACTTCAAACAGAATTGCATTAGCTGTCATCGCTGCATTCAACGAGTCCGCAAACCCCTTCTGTGGCAAGCGAACGTATTCAGTCGCGAATTCCATCCAGGACTGATCCAATCCTCCCAACTCGCTTCCAATGAGAATTGCCGTCGACTTTCGATAGTCAAAGTCCGTGTACATGGTCTCAGCGTCAGGAGAAGTCGCTACTAACGCAATGTTGTGCTTCACACACCAACGAACGAACGGTTGCACAGTTGTGCGAGCTACTTGAACACAAAACACCGTACCCAAACTCGAACGCACGACGTTGGGATTGAACAGATCCGTGACCTGATCGCAAATGATTACTCCTGTTGCACCGACTGCGTCAGCAGATCTCAATATGCTTCCGAGATTTCCGGGTTTCTCAAGGCCAGCTGCCACGAGAAACAGAGCATTTTTGGGAGTCGGCAGCTGATGCAGTTCCAGCGAAAACGTTTGAGCTATCGCGACGGCTTCGGCTGAGTCGCCGCGATAGCTGATTGCATTCAAGACGGAATCGCCAACCGATACGGCATGAGTCTCAGCGGTTTCCCGAAACTTCGCCAACAGTTCCAATACGGATTGGTCCGACGACTGTTGCTCTCGGACAAACAGCGTCTCGACTACCAAACCAGCATCCGCTGCACGCTGCAGTTCGCGCATGCCTTCGACAAGAAATAACCCAAACCGATCGCGAAACCGTTTGCGGTGTAGCCGTAGAGCTAGTGCGACGCGTGGATTTCGAAGACTCGAGACACGTTCCAAGAGTTGACGCCCCGACGCTTCAAGGCAGCGTTATGGGACTGGACTAGTCCTCTTTCTTGGTCGGATACTTGTACCAGTCGTTGTCTCGAAACAGTCCATCCCGCCATCCTACTGCGTGCTTCAAACCGCCTTCTCTCATGTGATCCTGCCACTCGTAGCTGAATCCGGTCATTTGGCCCGCTGCATCCAGATCGGTGCTACTTCGAACGGACGAATAAATGCCCATATTCTCGTAGAAGCGGTTCATGTTGACCTTGAGAATGGCAAGGTGATCGGCGGTCATGTTCGCTAATCGATCAGCGAAGGCAACCGTTCGCTCTTCGAGTTCGTCGCCCGGCCATGCGTAGTTGATCATGCCGATTTCCTCGGCTTCCACACCGGTCACGTTGTCGCCGGTGTAGTACAGCTCCTTGGCTTTACGCATTCCCATGACCAGCGGCCAAATCACGCCAGTTCGGGAAGTGCCGAGTCCACGGCAACCCGGATGACCCAGCTGTGCATCTTCTGCGGCAACGACCAAGTCAGCCATCATGGCGATTTCGCAACCGCCCGCGATGGCGTAGCCGTGCACCTGTGCAATTGTGATTTTTGCCATGTTCCAGAAGTACATGTGGATGTCGGTGATTTGCTGCATTCCGGTTCGAATGCCCATCACAAGTCGGCGTCCTTTGTCGTCCGCCCCTCGGAATCGCCGCACCACAGCATCAGCCCCTCGACCACCGGAGGGAGCAAGGTCGTAGCCGGCACTGAACGCGCGACCCGACCCCTTGACGATGATCACCCGAATCGAGTCATCGGCCTCCATGTCGTGCAGTGCTTCATTGAACTCAAACAGAAGTTCCTGCGACAGCGCGTTGAGTTTTTCCGGACGGTTCAAAGTGATGACTCCCACCCGGTCGTCCGTTCCGGTACGGTCAGTCAGTACAAATTCGTAGTCAGACACGATTTCTCCTTTGTCGAGTACAACAATCCCGCCGACTCCGACCAGCGTCTTGCTTGGTTGGTTGTTCGGCATAGCGAATCAGTGATTATCTCCAATTGTTTTTAGGTATGCTTTAACAAATTGCTCAGGAGCATCTCGTGAATACTCCAACACCAAGCCCAAACAGACGTCAGATCCTCAAATGGGGAACCGCCGCAGGGCTTACCGGACCACTAATCGGCTCTCGAGCCTTGGCTGAGGAAAAGGCCTTGATGACCATTCCGGTGGTGCAGAAATACAAGCGTCTTGGCAGAACCGATTTCAACGTCTCCGACATCTCGTTCGGTTCGAGCGGATTGCGTAACGGCCAGGAAGATCTCGTGCGCTACGCGATCGACCGAGGCATTAACTACTTGGACACTGCAGAAAGTTACACCAACGGCAACTCGGAAAAGGTGATCGGAAACGTCACGAAGGACAAGCGGGACAAGGTCTACATCGTCTCCAAGGTCGTATCACGTGCCAACTGGAGTAGCGACGAATTCATGTCGCATCTCGAAGGTTCGCTCAAGCGACTTCAGACAGACTACGTCGATGTCTACATGAACCACGCAGTGAATGAAATAGAGCGTGTGAAATCACCGGAGTGGCACGAATTCGTCGACAAAGCCAAGGAACAAGGAAAAGTCCGCTTCACGGGCATGTCCGGACACGGTGGGCGACTGGCAGAGTGTCTCGACTACGCTCTTGAGCAGGAGTTTTGCGATGTGATCCTCTGTGCGTACAACTTTGGTCAAGACCCGGGCTTCATGTCCAATCTAACACGTGGAGGAGGCTTTGTGGCACGCCAACCTGAATTGCCTCGCCTCCTGAAGAAAGCCAAAGACAACGATGTTGGAACTGTCGCGATGAAGACGCTGGCGGGTGCTCGTTTGAACGATATGAAACCTTTCGAGACCGAAGAGGGCACATTTGCACAAGCGGCGTTTCGTTGGGTTCTTTCGAATTCAGACATGGATGCACTGATCATTTCCATGCGCACCGATGTGCAGGTTTCGGAATTCCTAGGTGCTTCAGGAGCTGAACAATCGAGTTCGTACGACATCGACTTGCTGAATCAGTACTTGGCGTTGAACAACTCAACCTACTGTCGCCCAGGCTGTAACGACTGCGAGGGTAGCTGTACCTATGGTGTGCAGATCGGCGATGTCCTTCGAACGCGCATGTACGCCACGGACTATAAGGACATTGGACTGGCACGAGACGGCTATGCCAACATCGCAACCAATGCCAGCGCGTGCATCACATGTACGGGGAAACCATGTGCAGACGCGTGTACGTACGGCGTTTCCATCGCTGCATTGAGTGCGCCTACGCATCGCATGCTCGCATAACGCTCCATCGACAATGCAAGTACTGCTATACGAGTGCTTTAGCGGTATAGCGGGAGACATGAATTTGGGCGCACTGATCGATGTCGGTGTGCCCGAATCGCATCTGAGGCAGGAACTCTCGCTCCTGAATCTGGACGACGAATACGAACTGGTCGTCTCCAAAGCCAGCAAGCAAGGCATTTTTGGCACCAACGTAAACGTGTCGTGCCGTCCAACTCACCGACACCGTAATCTGCCGCACATCCAAAGTCTGATCAAGAACTCAGACTTGCCCGATGCTGTGGAGGCGACATCCTTGACGGTGTTTCAAAATCTTGCCGAAGCCGAAGCGAAGATCCACGGAATCACTCCCGAGGAAGTGCACTTTCACGAGGTTGGCGCTACAGATGCAATCGTCGATGTAGTCGGTGCGGCCATTTGCTTGAACTACCTGAAACCCGACTCTGTGGCATGTGGGCCTGTCGAACTCGGATCGGGAACCGTGAAGTGCGAGCACGGAGTGATGCCGGTTCCCGCACCGGCGACAGCAGAGTTGTTGAAGAACCGACCGACTACTCGCGGTCGTGTTCGAGGGGAAGCCACAACTCCAACAGGAGCAGCGATACTCTCGGGAATTGTTGACTCTTTTGAGATGCCAATCGACTTTTGTGTCGCCCGCATTGGCTACGGTATAGGACAGAAGGACTTCGAAGTTCCTAACGTTCTCAGAGTGTCAATAGGAGAAGCCCAATCGTCGTTGGAGCGCGAAACCAACATTGAGATCGAGTGCAACATCGACGACATGAGCGCAGAAGCATTAGGAGCGGCGGTCGATCGGTTGTTTCGCGTTGGTGCGCTGGATGTCTTCGTGACCCCGATAGTAATGAAGAAGTCTCGGCCGGCTCACCGATTGAGCGTGTTGTGCCGTCAACTCGACGAGTCGTCGATTGTCGAAGCAGTGCTGCAAGAAACTACTACGCTCGGTGTTCGAACGCATCGAGTCAATAAACACATGATTCCCCGCCGTGTGGAGCAAGTGACAACTCGCTTCGGAATAGTCAATGTGAAATTGGGCACACTCCCCGACGGTTCGACGCGGTGGAAAGTCGAGCACGACGACATTCAGGCCATCGCAACCGACAAGGAATTGCCGTACCTGCAGGTGCGGAGTCAAGTGAACGATGATGTAGCGAAGGAGATTGCAGACCATGAGTGAATTGAGAGCAGTTCTTGACGCCTATAGAGATGGCTCTGCGAACTTTGAAGAGACTGTACAGCGAATATCTGAAGTCGAAAACCAGTTTGTAGAAGCCACAACAATCGACCATGATCGTCAACGTCGCACGGGATCGGCAGAGGTTATCTATGCTGAGTTCAAGACCCCCCAACAGGTAGTTTCTGCGTTTCGTTCGATCCGGGAAGGTGGGCAAAACGTCTTGGCGACGCGAGTTACGCCGGAGGCAGCCAAATTGCTTGTGCAGGAGATCGAAGGAGTTGAACTTCACGAAAGTGCACGAATCGCTTGCTGGGTTGACGAGAGCAAGCAACCGGAAACGCCGGCGACTTCGGTGGGTGTCGTAACGGCTGGTACGAGCGATCTTCCGGTCGCTGAAGAAGCTGCTGTGACTGCAGAGTTCTATGGAAACAAGGTTGAGAGAATCTTCGACGTCGGTGTCGCCGGCGTTCATCGATTGCTTCGGCGAGTTGAGACGATCCGCTCTTGTCGTTCGATCATTGTGGTTGCCGGCATGGAAGGTGCACTTCCCAGCGTGGTTGGGGGTCTCGTGGACAAACCAGTAATTGCTGTACCGACTAGTGTTGGCTATGGGGCTTCGTTTGGAGGGATCGCAGCGTTGCTCGGGATGTTGACATCGTGCGCTTCGGGCGTGTCAGTTGTTAACATTGACAACGGCTTTGGAGCTGGATTCCTAGCCAACATCATCAATCGCCTATAGATCAATGGTTGCACTGTCAGCAGATCTCGACCGCAAATACGAGAAATTGCGCAACACGCTTCAGAGCATGAAGCGTGTGATAGTTGCGTTCTCTGGAGGGATCGATAGTTCACTCGTAGCATTCGTTGCGAACGAGGAACTCAGGGACAACGCGCTGGTTGTCACGTCCGCTTCGAAGAGCTTGAAACGAAGCGACCTCGCCTTGACACATGATCTAGCCAGCAAGTGGGGACTGAATCACCGAGTTGTGCTTACCGACGAACTGTCGAAGCAAGGCTATCGCAGCAATCCCGTGAATCGCTGCTTCTACTGCAAGACTTCGCTGTACAGCTTGTTGGCTTCTATTGCCCAAGAGGAAGACTATCCCTTCATCGTCAACGGGACCAATGCGGACGATCTGGGCGACCACCGTCCCGGACTCATCGCGGCGGACGACTACAACGTTCGGTCGCCGCTTGTTGAAGCAGAGTTCGTCAAACAAGACATTAGGTCACTTGCGTCGCATTTGGGACTTGAGAACGCCGACAAACCACAGGCTGCTTGCTTGTCGAGTCGGGTGCCTTACGGAACCAGCATCGACGAATCGATCCTTGACCAAATCGAGAGCGCTGAGAACCAACTGTTTGATCTTGGATTCGAGCAGTTTCGGGTTCGCCATCACGGAGATGTCGCAAGACTGGAAATTCCGGCTAATGAAATGGCAAAGGCTTTGGAGCTTAACTCCACCATCAGTGAGAAGATCCGTGCATGTGGCTATCGATTTGTAGCTCTCGATCTCGCCGGATTCAAGTCAGGATCGTTGAACCAGGGCATTCTCGACGTGGTGCAGGTACATCCAAGTTCGAACTGAACTCGTTGTCAGTTTGTTCAAGCCACTTCCTGGTAAACCTCTACAGTTGAGGTTCCATGAATGTTTGCCTATTCGGTAATGCAGCGTGCGACTCTCAGAATCACTTCAACGGAATCAGTCCGCACCGAAACATGCGAATCGTTAGCTGGAACGTCAACGGACTTCGTGCTCTTGCACGAAAGGAAGTCTTCCTAGAGTTTCTGGAGTCTTCGCGAGCCGATGTCGTAACGCTTCAGGAAACCCGCACACTCCCCTCTCAGTTGAACGATGAGATCCGCCAGCCCGACGGCTGGCACTCCTACTTTTCAGGTGCGGAGCGACTGGGTTATTCCGGCGTGGCAATCTACAGCAAGAAGCCAGCGACCAAGGTGGAGTCGAAACTGCCGGAAGATCGATTCAACAACGAGGGACGTTTTCTCGTTGCTCGCTACGGAAGGGTCTCGATAGCGTCCATCTATTTCCCCAATGGTGCTGGAAAAGATCGAGACAACAGTCGCGTTCCGTACAAGCTTGATTTCTATTCGTGTGCAAAGAAAGAACTGGACCGCATGCGACGCTACGGACCAGTGTTTGTAACTGGAGACTTCAATACCGCACACACCGAGATTGACCTGGCTCGGCCAAAGTCCAACCAGCGCACAACCGGTTTCTTGCCGATCGAACGGAAAGCACTCGACGAGTGGACGAATTCAGGTTGGGTCGACGTGTTTCGCCGACAGCATCGGGGAGAACCAGACCACTACACCTGGTGGAAGCAGTGGGGAGGTGCTCGAGAAAACAATGTTGGTTGGAGAATCGACTACGTTCTTGCATCTCCATCGGCTTCACGACAGACCAACAACGCATTCATATGGCCCCACATCATGGGGTCAGATCATTGTCCCGTTGGTGTTGACACCGACATCGAGACTTAGTCGGTTCCAACTGAGAAGATGTAGCTGTCCGTTGCTCGGAACTAGGCTACTCCCCTTCCCGACTGCTTCGCTTGACCACTCTGTGAGGAGGCTTGCGCTGCAGCTGGTTCACGACGCCATCTTGCCTTCATGCCGCTGAAGCTCATCTGAGCCTGTGCTTGTTCAGCCGCCCATTCCTCGTCCAGCTCGCGTGCGGCACTCAATCCTTCATCGGATCGCGGAAAGTACTTCTGACGAAGTTTTCCGTTCACGGAACGAGCAACTCGATAGCTCTTGTACGATCCCTGTTCATGTTCGTAAACGCTCATTGTTTACCTTCCTTGTAAAAAGATAACAATATCATAACAAATTCCTGCCTGCATTGAAACCGTATCGTTTCGGCGAAACTGCATGTGCCGAAGTGTCGTACCGCAAACGCAATATACGCATGGTTTTTAACATAAAGTTAAGTTCTACAGAGTCCATTTAAATCGTCAATCATCGAATTGACTAACAAGTCGCTCAACGAATTTTTCTATTTGCAACCAAGTTTTCGCCTGTCTCATTTTTTGGCTTGCAAAATCGACACTTTAATAGGATTAGTGAGTGCACGCAAGTAGCCTCGATTCCGGCTGTCTCGATCAACGCTTGCCGACTCCCCCTTGACACGTTGGGGATGGATTCGGAATTCCTCAGCGCGTTCGATTCGATCTTGCATCTACGGAGGTCGAGTGTTGGCTCACCGAGTCCGATCTCTCTTGGAGCGAGTGCTCCAATCAATCCGTAGCTGCCTGTCGGTGTAAAGTACAATTCCATCAATCTGCATTCAGGGGTTCCCCCGATGACACCACGTCGAAAGTTTCTGAGAAATGCCGCTCTGCTAGGGATCGGTACACATGCCCTCCTACGCACCGGATCACTCGGTGCTGCCGTTTCGGAGGCCGATGCCCTACGCCTAAAGGGTTGGCCAGCAATGAAGTACACGACCCTGGGTCGAACAAACTTCGAGGCAAGTCGATTGGTGTACGGATGCGGTGCTGCCCTTTCGCGTCGACGCGCCGACCGCACGTTGAACGCTGCATTCGAGAAAGGCGTAAACGTGTACGACGTAGGAACAAGCAAGTACTACGGTGCTGCTGAACGCAATCTGGCCGACTTCGCCAAGACCAATCGCGACAAGATCTTTCTCATTTCGAAAGCTTGGCTCAATGCTGGACGCGACGAAGAGCCCAGCGTCGAGCGAGCGAAGGAAATTGCCGGCGAATGGCGAGCGGAAATGGAACTCAGCCTGAAGGAACTTGGGCAAGAGCACGTGGATGCTTACTACACCATGGATGCAAAGAACCCAGTGATGGTTAAAAACGAGGAAATCTATCGCGAATTCGAAAGAGCCAAGGAAGCCGGGAAAGTCTCCTATTTCGGATTGAGCACTCACGACAACGCTGAAGCCGTGCTGTTGGCTGCTGCTGAAACTGGTTGGTACGATCTGGCGATGGTTGCGATAACTCCAGCTGGATGGTACGACTGGAGCACCCGCAACGTACTCAAGGACTCTCCTTCGATGGTTGAATTGAAGCCTGTCTTCGACAAGGCACGAAATGCCGGAATCGCCTTGGTCGGCATGAAAGTCGGGCGTCACTTGGCAGGACAAATGTTTGGTGGCCGCGCCGCCAAACAGGCTTATGATCCGTACTACAGCGAGAAGCTTCAATCGTCTGAATTCTCTGCGTTTCAGAAGTCGTATGCCTTCGTGCTCGAGAACGGGATGGACGTCGTCAACGCCGACGTCCAGAACTTCGACATACTGGAAGAGAACTTCATCGCCGCGGCCACGTCAACCAAGATGGTTGCATAGCCACCGAGATTCACAGTCGCAACACGCACAAAAAACGCATACAAGAACGAACCAATTGCGTTGTGCGAGTCGGGCTGTCAATGTGCCTGCAGATGGTTTGCACGTGCATCCCGTTTCTCTTGCGATATCCGAGACAGCAATCGTACTAATTGGCCGATACTGGTCCAGATCTGGCGCAAGATTAACCGCTGGTCATCAACCTCAACGAACTCCTAATCGTGGTGTTCCACCACGCAGAGCGGATAAACGTCAGGAGGTTTGTACCCGATAGCAACCATTGAGTGTTGCGCTTATTCGGGCATTAAGCCCTCGGCACCCTCAATTAGCGAGTAGTTGCTACAGTAACAATCGATAGAAACTTACGGATGGACCGTGTATCGCAACATTGGTTGATCGTTGCAGGCGAATCAGAGGACTCTACGTCCACCGCTATCTCAATTGCTGCCGGCAACACTACGGTGCTGGGCCAACGTATTCAGGGCATACACAAGGGCCGCTATTGGAACTGGATGTGTAGTGAGTACTCTTGACAGCGGCAAACTTGGGTCTTATGCTTGCCTAACATAGTCAGTCATAATGCTCATCCTTAAAGAATTGATCAGATTGAGCCAATTAGAGGTCTCATTTGCGATACTCTCTTGAGCTGGGATCCCATAAGAGTCGTTGACCAATTATGAACGAGCAGTTTGCCATCAGTGTTTCGATTGTGCCCTTACTGGCCGCCGGATTGGTCACCCCTGGCTACTTGATACTCTTCATGATTTCACGGTTCACCACGGGTAGACCCTCATTCGCTTCTAGCCTCGCTGTTTCATGCACTTACTACGTTATCGTCTGGGTCTTGTTCCGGCTCGGTACCACCGTTGAAGTGGCAAATCACATCAGAAACTTCGAGGTTAACTGGATTGTCGGAGTCTTCGTAATCGTCATCCCGGTTGCGATCGGCATGGTGGTCGGGTTCGTAGTTCAAAAAGGGTGGATATACGACGTACTTCGGCTTTGCAGACTTCACCCAGTCCATAGCATTCCATCGGCTTGGGACTGGAAGTTCATGCGAGCACCCCAACAGTGGATCACTGTCCACTTGAAGGACGGGACGAGTCTTGTATCTCTATACGACTCAGATTGTTTCGTTTCCACCGATCCGAACGAACGTGATCTCTATGTCAGCAACGTTCACAACTGGACCGACGACGGGAAACTTGAACAGGATAAGCGAGTTGAAGGAATGCTTCTCAGGGTGAACAGCATAGAACGGATCGAGTTTCACGGGACTAGCAACAGCCAAACCGAGTGACCTACTGGAGTATCATCGATGAGCAAGAGACAAAAGGGCGACACGCAACGAAGCACCAAAGTCGCGGGTCGTCAGCCTCCACCTAAGAAAGAACCTCCGCCTCCGCCTCCGCCGCCTCCGCCTCCAAGAAAACCTCGTACAAAGAAACTGGATCGGTAAACCCTAGGAGTAAGCATGTACAAGTCAGAGGCCACCCAAGAGCAACGAGTCGCGACGACGTTGAATGGACCAATCAATACCGAGTCAGACGGAATCGTTCACAAACAACCGCGACCGACAGAAGGCGAAAGGGGATACCAACCGCTACCGAAACCTGGTCCAAAACCAAATCCCAAGCCACCATCTCCACCCAAGTCACCACCAAAGAAGAAGTAAGAATCGGTCCTCGAAGCCTTCGTCAGGCTTCCTGTAGATCGAAAAGAATGGGCTCGAAATAGTCGAAGAGTAGTCATTGCGTCTGTCTTGGAACGAGATTCGCACACGGGCCGCCACTTTCGCCAAGGAATGGCAAGATGCGTCATACGAGAAAGGTGAGACTCAGAGCTTCTACAACGAGTTCTTTGAAATATTCGCGGTTAAACGCAGAAACGTCGCCCGTTACGAAGAGCATGTTGCGAAACTAGACAATCGCTCGGGATTCATCGATCTCTTCTGGCCTGGAGTTCTGATCGTCGAGCAGAAAAGTGCCGGACACAGTCTCAGGCACGCTTACGATCAAGCAGCGGAATACTTCGATGCGCTAGCCGAACACGAACGTCCTCGCTACATTCTTGTAAGCGACTTCCAAACATTCGAGCTTCGCGATCTCGACGAAGACGAGACATCCTCGTTTACTCTTGCTGAATTGCCGAATCACGTAGAAGAATTCGGTTTCATCCTCGGCATCCAGCGCAGGACATATCGTGATCAGGACCCGGTCAACATCGAGGCTAGCGAGATCATGGGACGGCTACACGATGCATTGGCGGACGCTGGCTACCGAGGTCACGACCTGGAACGCTTCTTGGTGCGAATTGTCTTTTGTCTATTTGCTGACGACACAGGTATTTTCGAACCCCGCCACATTTTTCGTGAGTTTGTTGAAGGTCGGACAAGTGCGGACGGTGCAGACATGGGGCCGTGGTTGGCACAGCTGTTTGAAGTATTGGACACTCCCGTAGAGCAGAGAACAGCCACACTTGACGAGGATTTGGCTCAATTCCCGTATGTGAACGGAGATCTATTCGATGGCGCGTTGCGAATCCCTTCATTTAATGCTTCCATGAGACAGGCGGTGCTTGATGCGTGCCAGTTTGTCTGGTCAAAAATCTCGCCAGCCATCTTCGGTGCCCTCTTTCAATCTGTCATGGACCCGGACGAAAGACGCGCACAGGGCGCACACTACACGACCGAAAAGAACATCCTCAAGGTAATCGAGCCATTATTCCTAGATGACTTAAGGGCCGAATTCTCACGATTACGAGAACGTCGGGACACTGGTAGACGCAATGCCCTGCTTCGATTCCAAGAAAAGCTCGGAGAGTTACGACTGTTTGATCCTGCCTGCGGTTGCGGGAACTTTCTCATCATTGCCTATCGCGAGTTACGAAAGTTGGAAATGGAGGTTATTCGCGAGACGGGAGATCTATCGTTCTCCCGACTCGATGTAGATCAGTTCTACGGGATTGAGATAGGTGAGTTCGCCGTGAGGATCGCGGAAACTGCACTGTGGATGATGGATCACATCATGAACAACGAGCTGACATTGGCATTCGGACAGTCGTTTGCTCGTATCCCACTAAGGACTTCTCCAAATATCGTCCAAGGAGATGCTCTCGAAATGGACTGGCAACGGTTACTGGATGCTCGAGAGTGTTCGTATGTATTCGGTAATCCTCCGTTTGCGGGTGCAAAGTTGCAAACAAAGTTGCAACGTGAGCAAGTTCGACGTATCGCTGGTCTTGGAGGAAGTGGTGGCTCACTCGACTACGTGGCAGCTTGGTACATCAAAGCCGGAGAGTACATCGCTGACGGAACTGCAAGAGTCGGCTTTGTGGCCACCAACTCGATTTCTCAGGGAGAGCAGGTCGCTCAGTTGTGGCCAGTCTTGTTCGACCGGCTGAATCTGGAACTGTCTTTTGCACATCGAACGTTTGCTTGGGGATCAGATGCCAGGGGAAAGGCTCATGTCCACGTTGTGATCATCGGATTGGATCGCAGCAAGCGAGCTCGGCGGGACCAACGACTGTTCAGTTATCCGGACATTAACGGCGATCCAGATGAGAGTCGCCACTCGTCCCTTTCGCCGTACCTTTTCGATGCCAGCGGTCTGAACAATCCCCACCTGACCGTGAAGGAAGAGAGCAAACCAATCAATGGGTTTGAGCGACTAATCATAGGTTCCAAACCGATAGATGGAGGCAATTACATCTTTAACGCTGAGCAACGTGAGGAATTCATTGAGTTTGAGCCCGGATCCGAAAAGTTCATTCGGCCATACGTCGGCGCTCGCGAATTCCTGCAAGGTGGAAAACGATGGATTCTTTCCCTTCAAGATGCCACCCCCAATGAACTAGCGAGACTTCCAACAGTACGGGAGAGAATCGCTGCAGTCCGTACCTACCGTGAAGCGAGTAAGAGTCAACCGACTCAAGAGTTGGCGCAAACACCCACCAACTACCACATCAACGTTATTCCAACTGATCCATTTCTCGTGGTTCCAAAGACTTCCTCTGAGCGTCGGGAATATGTCCCCATCGGATGGCTTGAACCGCCAGCCGTTCCTAGCGATGCCGTGTTCATTTTGAACAACGCTACTCTCGAAGATTTCGCATTACTAACATCATCTATGCACATGGCATGGTTACGCCATATCGGCGGACGATTGAAGAGCGACTACAGGTATTCAATCGGACTGGTCTACAACACTTTTCCAACACCGCCAAGAGGCAAAAAAACAGATTTGGATATGACAAGACTGAAGGCATTGACTCAGTCCGTACTCGACGCACGTTCCGAGTATCCAGAAGCGACTCTTGCAGAACTCTATGATCCGGATTTGATGCCCGTAACACTCCGACGTGTCCATCAAGCTGTTGATCGAGCTGTAGATCGACTCTACGGTAGAAACTTTGCCTCTGACCGAGAGCGGGCGGAGCATCTATTCACGCTGTACGAACAAATGCAAGCTCCACTTCAAGCATCCATTCGACCAAAACGCAGGAGACGCCATTCTTCCAGAGTAGTCTGAGATCCAAAGTCCGAACCTGTAGGATCCAAGCTAGGATTTCACCCCCGTTTAAGATCGATTGCCCAACAATTCACACTTCACGTGCAGACTCTAAGTCAGTCCTGATTTGGGTTGCGGGGATCATCAGTGAAACTGTTCAACGATCAGGTCATTGGTCAGTGATTGATGGGAAGTTCGCATGAGCCACGTCTACCAGTCCAATGACCACATTTCGCAGTACCTTGCGCAATCGGTCTGCCGCGTCTTGGTTGTAAAGATAAGAATTTTCGTCCATGTAGATGTACTGGGCGAGTTCCAGTTGTAGTGCGTGTACTCCTTCCGATGGCCTTCCGTAGTTACGTGTGATGTAGCCGCCCGTAAAGCGTCCATTGAGTGCGACGGAGTACGTAGTCGCTTCAGCAATCGAGTACGCCGCTTGCTGAAGTCGTGGGTGGCAGCTAGACCCATCGTTGGTCCCAATGTTCAAGTCCGGCAGTGTACCTTCAAATAACGCGGGCACTTGAGACCGAATGGAGTGGGCGTCCCACAGTACGGCGAATCCGAATTCTCTTCGAATTCGCTCCAGTTCTGATTGCAACCTGTTGTGATATGGATGCCAGTAGCTTTCGAGTCGTGTCTGCAGTTCCTCTGCGGTCCTAAACTCATCCTGAGAGTAGATGTCCTCGCCATCGAAGGTCTTGGTGGGGCATAAGCCAGTCGAGACTTGTCCCCGGTAGAGGGATGTGTCCGTGGGAGGTCGGTTCAAGTCAACTACATATCGCGAGAACTTGGCAGTTAACACATTTGCTCTCAATTCTCCGGCGAAATCGTACAGCCGCTTCACGTGCCAATCGGTATCGGGTAGTGCTCGACCGATGTCGGTCATTCGTTGGTACATGCCCGGTGCCAATAGGCGACCGTCATGCGGGATGCTAATTAGAAGCGGTGAGTCTCGTTGTTCAAACGTGTAGATTTCGCTCACAAACAACTACTTGGCAGTACGGATTCTCCGACATTGCTCAACAGTCGATGATCGATCATGTCCCGAACTCCCCGAATGTCGTCAGCAAGAGAACGATCGTCTGAATAGTGAGGAGAAATTTCCCGAATAGTCTCAATGGAAGTCTCGATGTCTACTGAAGACTTGAACGGTCGCCGCAATTCGACGCCCTGTGCGGCGGCTAGCAATTCGATCGCCAAGATGTGCTCCACATTGTCGAGCATGTCGTGAAGTCGGCGTGCGGCAAACGTCGCCATGCTCACATGATCTTCTTGGTTGGCGGAAGTCGGAATAGTGTCAACGCTAGCCGGATGTGCCAGCGACTTGTTTTCCGATGCCAATGCCGCTGCGGTCACTTGAGCACTCATGAATCCAGAGTTGAGACCGTCCTCGCCCACTAGAAAAGCCGGCAAGCGACTGAGATTGGAGTCCAAAAGCAAGGCGATGCGTCGTTCCGATATCGATCCCAACTCGGCTATGACCACCGCTAATTGGTCGGCAACGAGAGCGACGGGTTCAGCATGAAAATTGCCGCCGGACAAAACCTGGTCGTCGCACACAATAGGGTTGTCGGTCACTGCATTGGCTTCAATCCGCAATACAGAAGCTGCATGCCGCATGCTGTCTAAGCACGCTCCGACGACCTGGGGCTGACAACGGATGGAGTACGGATCCTGGACCCGTCTGCAAGACCGATGCGATGCTCGAATTTCACTATCGTGCATGAGTCCAAACAGCAGTCGTCCTACGTCAATCTGTCCAGCGTGTCCACGTAGCTGGTGGATTCTGTCGTCGAAGGGAGTGTCACTACCCAAGACTGCGTCGGTCGACATTGCTCCCGCAATCAACGAAGCGGACAAGACGTGCTCCAACCGAAACAGAGCAGCCAACGCTAGTGCCGTGGACACTTGCGTTCCATTCAACAACGCAAGTCCTTCTTTTGGCGCAAGATTCAATGGTTTTAGGCGTTTCTTTCTTAATGCTTCGGATGCGTCCATCGTCGTGCCGTCGAGAGAGACTCGTTCCTCGCCAATCACGGCCCTGGCAATGTGAGCCAAAGGCGCGAGATCTCCTGAAGCGCCCACGGATCCCTTGCTAGGCACTACTGGGTAGATTCCGTGATTCACAAGCTCACACAGCACGTCGACTAGCTCCGTACGAACACCAGAACACCCTCGAGCCAACGCTACAACCTTCAAGACTATGGCGAGACGCACCACCGAGTCGGACAGCGGATCGCCAACTCCGGTAGCGTGCGAACGGACGAGATTTTTCTGCAGACGTTCAAGGTTGTCGATGCCAATATCGGAAGTCGCCAACTTTCCAAATCCGGTGTTGATGCCATATGCAGTCTGATTGCTATTGAGCAAGCGATCTACCGACTTGCGGGACTCCGACACTGCTCTTCGAGCAGCATCGCCGAACCGAATGTTGATCGGCGCTTCCCATATCTGACGGCAAACCGCCAACGGCAGGGGATCGCCGTCAATCAAAAGTTTCATGCCAGTCTCTGAGTTCACGGGTCCCTGTTCATCGGCAATGTCAATCCTTGTTGGTCAGCAGAATCCACGGCGAGTTCGTAGCCTGCATCTGCATGTCGGAGAACCCCCGTTGCCGGATCGTTCCACAACACTCGACCGATGCGTTGATCTGCTTCAGGAGTACCGTCGCAGACAATCACAAGCCCTGCATGCTGAGCGTAGCCCATTCCCACGCCTCCTCCATGATGGATGGAAACCCAAGTTGCTCCGCTCGCGACATTGACCATGGCGTTCAGAAACGGCCAATCGGACACTGCATCCGAACCGTCTCGCATGGACTCAGTTTCGCGATTCGGACTGGCTACGGAACCACTGTCCAGATGGTCTCTTCCAATTGCGATGGGAGCAGACAGTTCTCCGCTACGGACCATTTGATTGAAGGCAAGACCTAACTTGTCGCGTTGTCCCAATCCAACCCAACAGATGCGTGCGGGAAGTCCTTGAAACTGGATGCGACTACGTGCTGCGTCCAACCAAGTGTGCAGATGTTCGTCATTGGGAAACAACTCCTTAACTTTGGCATCAGTCTTGTAGATGTCTTCAGGGTCACCTGAAAGGGCAACCCAACGGAACGGACCGACCCCTCGACAGAAAAGTGGTCGGACGTAGGCCGGCACGAATCCGGGAAAGTCAAAGGCGTTGCTCACCCCCTGTTCCAAGGCTACCTGTCGGATGTTGTTTCCATAGTCGAATGTTGGAATCCCTTGCTTGTGAAGTGCCAGCATGGCGGAGACATGAACCGCTATGGACTCCGAAGCTGCAGCAGCTACCTTGTCGGGATCGGACTTGCGCATTTGCAGCCATTCCTCAACGCTCCATCCCACCGGCAAATATCCGTTTGCCGTGTCGTGCGCGGATGTTTGATCAGTCACTGCGTTGGGCTTAATTCCCCGCCTCACAATTTCCGGCAGCACTTCGGCAGCGTTGCCCAATAAGCCGACCGACACGGCCTTACGGGACTGGACGGCATCTTCGATCATGGAGATTGCGTCGTCTAGCGATTCTGCGCGTCGGTCGAGATAGCCGGTCTCCAGTCGTTTATCGATGCGATCAGACTGACACTCGATGCTGAGGAGAGAAGCTCCGGCCATGGTTGCGGCAAGTGGCTGTGCCCCACCCATCCCTCCAAGTCCAGCGGTGAGAATCCACTTGCCGCGAAGATCGCCTCCGTAATGCTGCCGACCCATTTCGACAAATGTCTCGTATGTTCCCTGCACGATTCCCTGACTGCCGATGTAGATCCAGGATCCAGCAGTCATTTGGCCGAACATCATCAAGCCTTTGCGGTCGAGTTCGCGGAACTGTTCCCAGTTTGCCCAAGCGGGAACCAGATTGGAGTTCGCGATCAGCACACGCGGTGAATCCATAGTCGTCTTCAAAACACCTACCGGTTTGCCGGATTGCACGAGCAACGTTTCGTCGGCTTCGAGCTTCTTCAGCTGGTCGACCATCGCATCGAAGCAAGCCCAGTTTCTCGCGGCCTTGCCAATTCCACCATAGACGACGAGCTCCTCGGGACGCTCGGCAACAGCAGGATCCAAGTTGTTCATCAAGAGTCGCAACGGCGCTTCAGTGAGCCAGCTCTTGGCGTTCAAGCTGGTTCCAGTAGGAGCTCTAACGGTTCGCTTCGTTGAAGAAGTTAAGCTTTCATTTCTCATAGCAGATTCGAATCAATACCTCCATCAATGAGCGTTTCGGGTGGAATCGCCAAAGTAGCTCCATCTAATTTGCGACCCAACAATCCTGAACGACCTTCCGGTACTCCGCTCCGGTGGACTGTTCATTCACATGTGAGCCGTCTACGACGCACCACTTTCCACCAACCATCACTCGATCAATGGGAGGCTCATTCCCAGTAAAGACGAGCGCATCCAGCAGCGACGGCGGGGAGTGCCCAGCCAGAGAAGTATCCAATGCATTCACTGAAACCAAATCAGCTTGGGCACCCGGTCGAAGGTCACTGGCGCGAAATCCAGCCGCTCGAGCACCGCCATGCAAGACGTGATTGAACAATGCAGTCCCGGTATGAAGATCGTGAACTGCAGAAACGTTCCGAGACCGGCCGAAGAGTCGCTGGCCATACTCAAGCCATCGCAATTCCTCGAACGGATTGATGGTTATGTGGCTGTCCGATCCGATCGCAATGTTGCCCTGCCGTTCAAGCCACGATCTAAGTGGAAACAATCCATCTCCCAAGTTCGCCTCTGTGGTGGGACAGAGACACACAGTTGCGTTCGTTTGAACCAATGAATCCATCTCTTCATCGGAAATGTGTGTGGCGTGAACTAGGCACCATTGTTGGTTCAACGGAACTGCGTTCATCAGCCATTCGATGGGTCGGGCTCGGTGCCGTTCCAAACACTGTTCCACCTCGGCCGTCTGCTCCGAAACATGAATGTGAATCGGGCAATTGTCGTGAGCCGCCAGCTCCACCAATCTGGGAAGCGAGGACTCGTGGACTGCACGCAAACTGTGTGCTCCAACTCCAACTGTTACTTGGTCGGAAGAAGCTTCACGAGCGTACTCGACGTGTTCACTGTATTGATTGACACCCATCGCAAAGCGACGCTGTTCGGGTGCTGGGTCGCTCTGTTCGAATCCTGCCCTCTCATACAAAATGGGAACGTACACGAGACGAATGTTGGTTTCGATTGCCGCCCTTTCGAGGGCGTGAAACATGTCGTTGACTTTCCCGTTGTCGGATTGGTCTCCGTGAAGGTAGTGAAATTCAACAACAGTCGTATAACCGGACTTGAGCATGTCCGTGTATGCCTGACGCGCAACGACGGTTTGCGCTTCGCAATCGATTCGGTTTGCCAACCGATACATCAGGACACGCCAACTCCAGAAATTGTCTTCGCTCGCTAGGCTTCGATGCTCCGTGTGGCCAGCCAACGCTCTCTGAAACGCATGGCTGTGAGCATTTACAACGCCAGGAATTACGATTGAAACTACCGCATCCGACGGTTCTCGTGAGCATCGAGTGTCAATGGACTCGATCAAACCATCTTCAATGATGAAGCGAACATTCTCTGCCCAGCCGTCGTGCAAATATGCCCAATCTGCAAAGAGTGTCGTCAATTGATCTGTGGATTGCACTAAAGATTGAAATCTCTCCTATGCTAACGCAATTTGAGAATTGCGACACGCATGTTCAATTGGCTCATGAGAGGGTTGTTCTTGGATCAATGCTGGCTTGTTTGAAAGAGGGTCAGATGGGAGCGGTTGCACCCGTTCGAGATAAGGATGGAAGGCTGTTCTCAATATCTTCTGATCAAGCTGTTCCCCAATTTAGCGACTGAACATCGAACTAGAATGTTGGAAGGATTTAGCGGTTGACTACAAGATGTCTGACTGGGACCTTTTGCTCACCCACGCGAACATTGCGACCATGGCTGCAGATGCGGGTTCTTATGGCGTGATTCTCGATGCCGCCATAGGCATCGCCAACGGAAGAATTGACTGGCTTGGACCGCAGTCAGAGCTTCCACACAACCAAGCCACCAAGACCTTCGACATCAGTGGTCGGTGGTTGACACCTGCGTTGATCGACTGTCACACACACTTGTTGTTTGCAGGAGATCGTGCTGCAGAGTTCGAGCAGCGATTGAACGGCGCTTCGTATGAAGAAATTTCACGTGCGGGAGGAGGCATTGTGTCCACCGTGCGAGCGACCCGCGAGGCAGATGAGTCGTCGTTGGTTGAATCCGCACGCTCACGTCTCGACGTGCTCTTGAAAGAAGGTGTCGCAACCATCGAGATCAAGTCGGGATATGGACTCGATCTCGATTCCGAGCTGACCATGTTGCGAGCCGCACGGTCAGTGGCTAACGAGGTTGATGCATCAATTGTCACAACATTTCTGGGCGCGCACGCCATTCCTCCCGAATTCAGTTCAAGAAGCGACGACTACATGAACTACGTGATCGACGATGTACTTCCAGTCGTTCACGAACAAGGACTCGCAGATGCAGTGGATGCATACTGCGAGAACATCGCATTTTCCGCAGACCAGGTCGCTCGCTTGTTCGAAGATGCAACCGCTCGCGGCCTACCTGTGAAGCTCCACGCCGATCAACTAAGTGATGGAGGGGGTGCTGCGGTGGCGGCGGCATTTAATGCACAGTCCGCCGACCATCTCGAGTACACATCGACCGAGGGTGTGCGGGCACTGTCAGGCACCGATACCGTAGCGGTACTTCTTCCAGGTCCGTTCCTGATGCTGGGAGAGACTCAGCTCCCGCCGATAGCAGCTCTCAGAGACGAAGACGTCCCCATCGCCATTGCGACAGACTGCAATCCAGGCACATCTCCGCTTTGTTCTCTACGATTCGCGATGAATCTTGCGGCGAGTCTGTTTCAACTGACTCCAGAAGAGTGTCTTATTGGAGTGACCCGAAATGCAGCACTAGCTCTCGGATTGGATGCTGATCGTGGCACACTCGAGATCGGCAAGAGAGCAGACATTGCCGAGTGGAACGTTGACCACCCTCGGGAACTGATTTATTGGGCGGGCTTGAATCAGCTAAATCGCCTGATGATTGAAGGGCGCTACGTCAATTAGGACTGGCAGAACGGCTTGTGTTCGGACTATGTGTCCAGATCCCATCCAAAGTACATCCAAACTACGACATTGAGCTTGGGTCCCTTGCAAGTTCCACAACGCCGATTCCACTCTCTCCTCCCACAGCGTAGAACAGAAAGACCCTTCCCTCGTCTACAAGGATCGCTGGATCTCGTAGCTGATTGACGAGCCCGTACGCCACACTTCGAATTGACGGCTCCAGCGGTTGATCGGATCCTTCCCAATCTCTCTCGGGACGAAGTAACTCGTAGGAATTCGATTCGGTCCACTGGTCGAACGGTTTGCTGACATCGATTGTCGATACAAGTATTCGCTCAGGAACGTCTCCCACTTGGGTCCAGAACACATCGAGGAAGTCTCCTCGCACCAATAGTGCAAAGTGCCTCATGTTCGGATTGAAGAGCCTTTTGCCCTTTTCGAAGACTGTTGGGCCGCTTGTGGAACGCCACGTCTGTCCAGGCATGGTCATGCCATAAAGTTGCCCCTGGTACACAAAAGTCCGTAAGTAGGAAGGACAAATAATCTCTGGGAGCACTTCGAAATTCAGTCCGTTGTTGGAGACTCCCATGCGTGTCGCTTGATAGCCGTATGCCTCCAATCCGTGGAAGTACATGACAATGCGTTTGGCTTCGTGATCTACGTGGACATCGGGCGAAGCGATGTGCGGAGTGCTTCGTTCCTTGTGCAGACTATGTGGCAACGCATCAAACTGTATCGAATGATCTATCTGGCCTGTCGGACTAGGTGGAATCGTAGGAAATCTGGACTGGCGAAGTTGAAGTGTTCCTGGTGCATGGATAGTCCACGGTCCCTCGATCCGGTCCGAATACGCCAGGCGAATGTACCTCCCTTTGTGGTCGGCGAAGTACAGGTAGTACTTGCCCAAACGATCAGTGACCCAATCTGGAACTCGAATCGCTGAGGGTCCCTGTATGTTCTCACCAATGCTTGGGTCGCTGTGTTTGTCGACTATTGGCGCATCACACAAACGAGAAGCACGCCACTTCATGACGACTTCAACGATTCAAATTCAGTCCGAACAAACAGTAGACGACTGTCGGCTAGGTTGAACGCTAACGTTCGAGGAGTGGCAGTCTGTTGCTCGCGATCGCGGGAAGTCACCGTTTAGCGTTGTTGAAGGTCTGCAGAAGTTTGTCGTATTCTGCGCCATTCGGGCCATTGAGAAAGTCCTTGCGCCCTAGCAACTGAGCCATGTCATCGCCGTGGTTGCTTATCAATTCCTCGGCATAGGCAGAGTAGTCCTCAACCGGACGCATCATTAACCGTGTGTATGTGATGTGGCAAACAACTCGTGCGCCCGGCGTTGTGCGATCCCAGTTTCCATGCCAGATATTGCCGTTCCACATCGCTACGGAACCTGCTGGACATTCGACGGCAATCGCTCCCTTCTTCTCGGTCACTTCTTGAGCATTGGGATGCCGTCGAAGTACGTGGCTTCCTGGAATGACCAAAGTCGATCCGTGTTCCTTGGTGAATTCATCGCAAGCCCAACAAGCCGTGAGCAACATATTGTGTGCAGGAAACGGGGCTGGCAGCCAGTTGTGATCGGCATGCAATCCGATCGATTTTGATCCCTCGGGACGAATACTGGCCGCAACTTGACTGATTAGAAAGCCACGTCCAACCGAATACTCCGCCATCGCCATCAGTTTGCGATTCATTACGGCTTCGACGAACAAGTCGTCCTTGGCCAGCAGCATGTTGAACGCTTTGTCTTTCGTCGCCACCTCGATGATTTTCTTGCGAAACGCATCGTTGAACGACTCTGAAGCGGCATCCCGAATCACGGTCCATCCATGCATGGTCAGCTCTCGACAATTCTCCTGCAAGCCCAGTTCTTCGATGGTTGGAGCTAGTTCATCAGACACCGAGTCGGGCGGCAACGTGTCGAAGTAAAGTGCGGGTTGTTCGGCCATTGACATTCACCAGTTCTGCACTCGAATTCTAGCAAAGCAATGCAGTTTTAAGCGGGTCCAATTTGGCCGTCAAACTCCCCTACAGGGCTAGCAACGCAAGCCCAGTTGCATGCCGCTGAATACAATGAAATCGACTGTTCGACACGTGATCCCAATGCAGCAGATCGACGATTTACATGAAGAAGGAAGCGTGCTATACGACTTTCTCACGACGCTACAAGACCATCAATGGGAACTCGAAACTCCGTTTAAGAATCGCACCGTGAACTGGGTGGTACAGCATCTTCACGATGCAGACCGATGGGCTTTTCATTCGATTACGGATCCAGATGGATTTCGGCAGTGGATGCAGGATCGGTCCAGCGGGAAGCCCGACGATGCGCCCAAGTACCAAGGTAGAGAACTACTCGAAGTATGGAACTCGTACTTTCAAGATCTTTGCGACGGACTGCGCAAAGCGGACCCGTCCATGCGAGCCCCGTGGTTCGGACCGGACATGGGTATCCGAATGATGGCAACTGCGCGACAGATGGAAACCTGGTCGCATGGGCAGGATGTGTACGACTTGCTTCAAGTCAATCGAACACACACCGATCGTGTCAAGAACATTTGTCACATTGGAGTGCGAACCTACGGATGGACTTTCGTCAATCGAAAGCAAACTCCACCGGAGCCTGTTCCCTTTGTTCAGCTAACAGCCCCTTCAGGTGAAGTGTGGGAGTGGAACGATGCTTCTTCGACCGACTACATCAAGGGAGATGCCGTTGACTTTGCCCGAGTAGTCACGCAAGGACGAAACATAGCCGATGTTCCACTGGAAGTGGTCGGTGCTTCGGCGAATTCCTGGATGAGTATCGCTCAGTGCTTTGCGGGACCACCTGAAGATCCGCCACCACCAGGTCATCGAGTTGGACTCTAGGGCACATTTCTCTCTTTCTGCACTGTCGCTATGAAATTCGGCGTTTGCGTCGCTTCGCACATCAATGACATCGACTATGTCGTTCGAGCTGAAGAACTGGGCTTTGAGTCCGCATGGCTGGCTGATAGCCAAATGCTCTGGTCCGACTGCTACGCAACCTTGGCTCTGGCGGCGACGAAGACCAAGACAATCAAGCTGGGAACGGGTGTAGCAGTCACCGGAACCCGACCTGCCCCAGTGACAGCGAGCAGCATCGCAACCATCAATGCACTCGCTCCTGGTCGAACATTCTTGGGAATAGGTTCCGGAAATACGGCAATGCGTGTGATGGGTCTGCCTCCCCACCGCATAGCTCAGTTCGATCAGTATTTGGAAGAACTACGTCCGCTACTCCGCGGAGAAGAAAGCTACATCCAGTCCAAAGGCGAACGTGTCGCCATACGCCACATCATGCCTGATCGTGGATTTGTGAATTTCAACGATCCAATTCCTCTCTACGTCTCCGGATTCGGGCCGAAGTCTCTGGGAGTTGCCGGCAAACACGGCGATGGGGCAGTTCTTGCCATGCCTGCAAACGCCAACATCATGGCAAACATTTGGCGTATGTTGGACGCTGGTGCAGGTTCTGCGGAAAGGACTATCAACCGCTCAACATACCTCACAACCGCTTTGACCGCCATCGTTGTGCTGGATCCCGGCGAGCCAGTGGACAGTCCCAGAGTCAAAGCTGAGTGTGGAGCCATGGCGATGGCGGCAATCCACTTCAGCTACGAGCAAGTGCGCAATTTCGGCAAGAGACCTGGCGGAGCCCTAGCCTATGTTTGGGACGACTATCGCAAGATGATTGAGTCGTATCCAGCTGGAGACAGACACCAGAGAATCCATGCAGGCCACAACTGCTGGGTTATTCCAGAGGAAGAAAAATTTCTGACACCCGAAGTGCTGAAAGCATCTAGTCTCATCGGTACTCGAGACCAGCTAATTGATCAATTGGGTAGTTTGAGCGAGGCAGGTCTGCATCAAGTCATGGTTCTTCCAAACTTCGACACTCGTTATCAATCCATCGAACGTTTGGCGAGAGACGTACTGCCCAACGTGCCATAGATTCACAGCAACAAAGAGCGTTTCATCTTGAATGTAGTTTGGCAAGAAGGCAAGGATCCACAAGACTATCCAACTCTCGAATTCATCGCGGAATCCGAGGCACAGAGAAAGATAACCGGTTGTCTGTGGATTCCCAACGGCACTGTCCAACCAGGCATGTTGATGGCTTTTGGCCATGGTGCATCGGGAGACCGCTATCAAATGCCAATCCCGCATCTGGCTCGACGCCTTGCCAAGGAAGGAGTTGCTTCGTTGTCGATGGATGGACCGGTTCACGGTCTCCGGCAACAAGCTGAAGGCGGAAGAGCCGCACTCCAAGACGAAATGCGTCGACGAACGATGATCGAAGATATGGTTGGCGATTGGCAAGCCTCAGTAGCAATCGCGGAATCACGACTGGGATTCTCCGCTTCAAAATTCGGCTACTTCGGACTATCCATGGGGTCCATCTTTGGGATTCCCTACCTGGCACACCGAGTTCGCAACGGGCAACCCGTCACAGCTGCGACATTGGGTCTTCTCGGAACTTCGGGTGCTGTCGTAGCACTCGCACAACGTCTAAGGGAAGCTGCCGCCATGATCGAAACACCCTTGCTCTTCCTTGTTCAGCTGGAAGATGAACTGTTTCCCCGAGAAGGCTGTTTTGATCTCTTTGACTCGTTCAAGTCGAACGACAAACGGATGCATGCCAATCCGGGCTTGCACCCTGAAGTTCCAGCCGAGGAGATCGACTTTAGTTTCAGTTTTCTGTGTAGTCGGCTACTACAGGACTGAACGCGGCTGTAGCACGAGGATGGAGCTTGTGCCAACAGCACACACAAGTCATTCCGAGTTCTGTCCAATCAAACAGCAATGGTCGAATATACTTTGCGGCGGGAACTCCTCTAGCCTGGCCCTCTCAAAACCATGATCCGATCCAGCCTGACATCACTGCTCAGCTTGTTTCAGTCGGGAACGCAACAGTCGCAAGACGACGTGTTCAACGAAGCGACCTTGATGATCCTGTCGCGAGCGACAAGCACCGACTCCAACATCAACCGAGCCGAAGTGTCAACGGTTCAAGAAAAGGTCAAGGAAACGACCGGCGAAGAGGTGTCGGCAGCTGACGTAAGGGTTGCAGCCAACTCCAAGCTCTACGAGGAAGCACCTCTTGAGAGGTATTTGGTTCGCACCAACAGAATACTCAGCATCGAACAGAAACTCGCGATTCTCAGCGCGTTGGTCAGCGTGATCAAGTCCGACGAGAAAATCACGAATCGAGAAGTGGTTTTCTTCAATGCAATCGCAAGTGCTTTTCAAATTACTCCTGCCGACGTTCTGGGATTGCGCGTCTCCTAGTAGACACCTACTCAGCAATTCTGGCGGGCAACGCGTGGCCGCACCCGACAATCGTATAGCTTGAAGCGTTGACTCTTTCAGCTCAGCAAATCGAATCGTTTGTTCGCGACGGTTACTTGGTACTGCCTGACATCATTTCTCAACAAGCAGTCTCCAAGGCTCAGCGAGCACTCGTGGAAGTTCGCAGAAACGGAGACGACGAGTCTCGGCGCTCCGCTCAAGCTGCCACACGGGAACTTGTGACAGAGGGAACTCAAGCCAGAGAACTCGTTGAGTCTGCTATGGGAGGCACCGCACGAGGTTGGGAGTTCGCTCAAATTGCGATACGCCAGCCTTCCAAACCATCGGATCAGATCACCGAATCGGGATATCCCGATCGAGTCATCCCATTCTTCGGCTGGCACGGTCACTTGGATGGACTGTGGAATGGAGCGAGCGCTCCCCATCAACACACTTCCCGTCCGATGGACGACACCGAGTGGGCAGCATGGTCCAAAGCAAAGGGGCGCAATGGCGTTATGAAGACGTATCCGGGAACTGGTACGAACATGGTTCACTTCACAGCCCTACTTGGCATTCCTCTTTCCAGTCAGACGAGAGACGGTGTAGGGAATCTGGGTCTGCTACGTGGAGCACATCACCCGGTTGCGGAATTTTTTCGATATCAACGAGACCAAGGTGGTCCCTTAGGACCAGACGGTCCGGGATGGGAGCGTTTGCATCGTGATGCACCGAACGGGTACGGCTTGCGCCACTACCCCGATCAAGTTCGACGGATCTTCACGCAAGAAGCCGCCTACACCGACGATGGACATTTGTGGCCTAAGCCTGATTTGATTAAGATGGAAATCGGCGATGCGGTATTGACTCTACACGCAATTCCACACAGCGCTAGCCGCTGCGAAACCGATGAACCTCGAGTAATGGCATACTTTCGACTCACGTCAGGGAAACGTCCAAAGACAGCAGGTTCAAACTATCCAGATGCACTTTGTGACTGTTGGCTCGAATGGGACGGCATTCGTTCCGAAGTGCAAGAGATTCTACGAGCTGGTTCCGTTTAGGACATAGTAGATGTTTTAAATGAACTTTCGTGATTATGTCTCTGATTCAAATCAATTTAATGAGAGTTGAATAGCAATGGACTTGGCTTACAGCACTGAGTACGAAGAGTTTCGACAAGAACTACATCACTTTCTTGAAGCGAACAAACATCGGTCTCCGGGTGCTCATCCTGTGGGAGTCTCGGGAGAAGACGTTAACCGTGCAGCGCGAGAATGGCAACAGCTTCTAATCGAGCATGGGTACGCCGCGCGAACAATCCCGCGTGCTTACGGAGGTTACGGTGCCACCCCCGATCCGTTGATTTCACACATCATTGCCGAGGAATTCACGCGATTTCGGGTGCGGCCCGGACATTCGGGAGATAACAGGCTTGTTCCCACGGTGCTCGAACTTGGTACTGAAGAACAAAAGCAGTGGCTCGTACCACCGACTATACGTGGAGAAATGACGTGGTGCCAGGGGTATTCGGAACCCCAGAGTGGTTCGGACCTGGCATCGCTTTCCACGCGTGCACACGTCGACGGCGATGACTTCGTAATCAATGGTCAGAAGATCTGGACTTCGGGAGCACAACGTGCAGACATGATGTTCTGTCTGGTGCGAACCGAGCCTGATGCTCCCAAGCATCAAGGCATCAGCTATCTTGTTTTTTCGATGGACACACCCGGAATTGATGTGCGTCCCTTGATTACGATGACCGGCGAAGCCACATTCAATGAAGTGTTTTTCACCGATGTTCGAGTTCCGGTCACGCAGATCATCGGAAAGCGCGGCGAAGGATGGTTCGTCGCAAATCACACACTGAAATTTGAACGCGAAGGCCTAGGAGACCCCAATCAAGGCGAAACTCGACTGCAAGAGTTACTTTCCCTACTACAACGGGAAACCGTGGATGGTCTGAGACTCATCGACAATCCCATCTATCGCGACCGTCTGTTACGACTTCAGGGACAAGTGCTTGCTATGAAGTACAACGGCATGCGGATCCTTACCAGTAGATCGAAAGACGAAGAACCCGGAATGCCTCGTTGGATCGTCAAGCTCCAAGGCTGCGAACTAAATCATCAAATGGCCGGTCTCGCCATCGATGCTTTGGGTGAACTCGGCACGCTCTACCACCGATCTCCTCTACTTCGAGACGGTGGTCGATGGCAACAACGCTACATGATGGATCTCGGGTTGATTATCGGCGGAGGTACGGCCCAAATCCAAAAGAACATCATCGGCGAACGGGCGTTGGGTCTTCCCAAAGAGCCCAAAGTAGCCCAATAGTTGGTCTACGCATGGATTTTGCGCTAAGCGAAGAACAACAGTTTCTACAAAGCACGATAACGGACTTTCTCGGTCGAGAGTGTCCTCTCGACAAGGTACGCGATTGTGTTGACGACTCAATCACGCGAGACTCAGGCTTGTCCGATGAACTAGCAGAACTGGGCATCCCCGCCGTGGTCGTACCTGAAGAACATGGTGGAACCGAGTTCGGATACTTGGAAGCTGCACTCATTGCTGAGGCAATGGGCGGTGCGGTTGCGCCCTACCCGTTCTTGGGTCCCTGTGTGGTTGCACCATACGTTCTGACACAAGCCGGGAGCGATCAGCAGAGGTCTGAGTGGCTTCCCAAAATTGCGGCAGGAGATGCGTGCTTCGGTATCGCCTTCACTGAGAGCATCGGCAGGCGAGTCGGAGAGTCGATACAGGCAACTCAAGGACGATTGGAGGGGGAACTAACCTTCGTCTTGGATGGATGCGACGCCGACCACTTGTTGGTAAGTTCTGAAGACTGTGCAATTCACATCGTCGACGTAAAGGATGTCGAGATCACAGCGTTAAAGTCCATTGACCGCACTCGATCACTTGCTCAGGTCAAATTGGATTCATCCCCGGCCGAAGTCCTACCGGGCTCCGCTCAGGATTCCCAGCTACTCCGGAGAGCCATCGATGTCGGCAGAATCATGATTGCTGCAGACACCCTGGGTGCCGCCCAAACCATGCTAGACAAAGCCGTCGCCTATGCAGGGGAGCGTATGCAGTTCAATCGTGTGATCGGTTCCTTTCAAGCGGTCAAGCACATGTGCGCAGAAATGGCCGCCGAACTCGAACCGTGCCGTTCACTTGTGTGGTACGCAGCTCACTCAGTTCTTGCCATTCCATCCGAGACTCGAGTCGTCGCATGCCATGCTAAGGCTCATCTTTCCGAAGTGGGTCAGTTCGTTGCCCGAAAAGCGACGGAAGTTCACGGTGGTATGGGATTTACCGACCTACTAGGGCTGCACTACTGGTTCAAGAGAGTTGGTCTGAATCGGCAACTGCTCGGCACTCCCGATCAGGTCAGAGAGGAAGCCGCACAAATCCAAGGCTGGTAAGTCGGTACGCGATCATCAGGTGCCGCCCCAAGACATTGCATTGTCAATGATCTTCTCGAATGCGGCTGTAGACCATGCGCCTCTGAAGGTCTGTGGTGTTTTGCCGTCACTTGCAACACTGGCATCGACGAAAGGCTGCGCATTGGTAAGCGGAGAATGGGTGTGTCCCAAGGCAACATAGCACACCGATCCCTTGCCTACTCTGCGTTCGAGTCCCAACACTCGGGTCTTGCCGTCCGATTGCAACGATGTGTCTCGCTCATAGTGAAAGCCAAATCCTGGAGGAGATGGATCTGCAACTAATTCGGTCGTTAGCAAGGTCGAGTCAACATTGATGGGCTCGACCAAGTAGAGTTCGTCTTCGACCTCGAACTCCGCCGGCAGTCCACTGAGAATCGGATGATCAGGAGCTTCGTTCTTGACGAGGAATTTCCGCACCGGTGGATGGTTTAAGAAGAACGCTCCAAGTAGATCGTGATGCGGGAGTCGCACCATTTGTCTTCTTCTTCCTGACTCGTCCATGCGTTTGGCGCGACCACCACTGGTTCCGTGTAACGCGAACCACTTGCCCCCTTCACTCAACCAGTTCTCGAGATCGTGAGACTGTTGGTCATCTGGATAAGGGCCGGCAACGTAGGTTACGAGCAAATCGGTGTTTGCAAGCCGATCCTCGATCTGTGAGAAATCTTGCGAAACCGTGGTTCGAAATTGGTGTCGATACAAGGCTTCAAGCAACTGAATCCGAGCGAAGTCCATGTCGTGACCGGCGCTTGAACCAATCGGAAAGCCTCCTACTATCAAGTGTGCATTGCCACCCATGAATCGTCGTCTCCCGCTCTGTTTGTTGCAAGGTTCATCATATTAGCCACTGGTTGGGCAATGTAGGTCTCGCTTGAGGCCGCTCTAAGAGAGTAACGCGCTCTCCATTCGGAGAGTCAATCTGCCGATAGAAACTTAGATTCCCGGACTAATTGGAAACTAGAACTGGTACTCGGGAATGTGCACTCGAAGGCCATCGATTGCAGGTGATCCTTTAATCTGACACGATAGTCGGGAAGTCTCGGTGATTTCTGGATTGAGCTCCAGCATTGCCAGCTCGTCTGTGCTCGGATCTCCTAGTCGAACATACCACTCGTACGGCAAGATGACATGACAAGTTGCACACGAGCACTCACCGCCGCAATCGGCATCGATTCCTGGAATTCCGTTGTCAAGAATAGTCTGCATCAACGACTTGCCCGGCACCAACTCCAAGACATGCTCTGTCCCGTCGAATGTGACGACGTGAACTTTTGGAAGTTCAGTGTTGTCTGAAGAGTCGTCTGGGCACATTCGAATTGAGAGTAGCTCTGTGGATTGGGTCGAAACTCACTCGACCCATACCTAGGCGTCAAATATAATTATCTCGCATTCCACCTTAGCTCAGTTGGTAGAGCAGCTGACTGTTAATCAGCGGGTCGCTGGTTCGAGCCCAGCAGGTGGAGCCAACCTTCTCTCTCCTATTTCTCGTTCTCGTAGCGGGCGTTCGCAAAAAACGTGGATAGGTTGGGCTCGGGACTTAGAAGACGCTTGAGCTAGAGTATGCAAACGTTCGTTCCGAAAGCTTGCGAACCGGGACTGTGACTCAAGCCAAGTTGATATCACTCAATATCTCTCGAGCTGCATTGCGACCGGGTAATCCGGTGACCCCACCACCTGGATGTGAACCAGCTCCACAGTGATACAAACCCCCAATCGGTCCGTGATAGTGGGCGCAACCACTGACCGGACGATTGCCTCCCAGCTGATTCGAAATCTGGGCAACGTGGAAGATATCTCCTCGCGGTAACCGAAATCGCCGTTCGAGATCGAGCGGAGTGAGGACTTCACGACCAATAACGGCACCACTGAAGTTTGGAGCAAAGCGATCTATTGCTCTGAACACTGTATCGGCAGCCTCATCTCGAAGGTCATCCCAATCGCGGTCATAAGGAAAATATTGGCAGAAAAGACTCGCCACATGCTTGTCCGGTGGCGCAAGATCGACATCGACCATGGAAGAAATGAACATTTCTACGATGGGTTGTTTGGACCACAAGCCTTGACGTGAATCAATGTAGGCTTGTTTCATGTAGTCCAACGTCGGACCGATAACAATGCCGCCTTGGAGGTGCTCTTTGCTGATGCTCTTCCCTCCCTTGCAGGTAAACCTCGGGAGTTCGGATAGCGCAACATTGATCCTTAAGACTGCCGACTCTGCTGTTACACGTTCCAACTGCTCACGGAACTCTACGTTTAGCTCAGACGGATCGATCAGTTCAAGATAGAGTTGCTGCGGATCGAGATTGGCAACCACAATTGGTGCACGGCGAGTCGTTCCGTCCGAAAGGACCGCTCCTGTAGTTCTCCCCGAGTCGACCAGAACTTGAGCAACTTCAGCCTCGGTTTCAACACTCACTCCCAATGCTTGTGCTTGCTTGAACATGCATTCAGTAATTGCTCCCATACCGCCGATGGGATAGCCCCACATACCGCGTTGGCCTTCCAACTCGCCTACAGCGTGATGAAGCAGTCCATAAACAGTACCTGGCGAGAACACAGAGGCGTTATGGCCAACAATTGAATCGAAGGCAAACGCTGCTTGAATGTGCGGATTCCGAAACCGACTCTTCAGTAAGTCCGCTACGGGAGAGGCTAGTAGCTCCGAGAGATTCGCTCGCTGTGACACACTCAATTGCTTGCCGCTCTCAGTCGCCAACATTTCGTCAATCCAAAGTCGTTGAGAGTCTATGGTTGACGGTGGTTTCTGCATGAACTCCGCCAACATGTCGCTTAGTTCGCGAATCTCACTGCGAAAATCTGACAAAGACTCGGCATCTTGTCGATCAAATCGCATGAACTCCTTCTTCGTCTGTTCGTCGTTGTTATAGATGGTCAACGACTCCTGATCCGACAACGGATAGAAATTCGATATGGGTCGTGGACGGATATCGAGACCGTGGGATCGAAGCTTGAGATCTTCGATGATCTGCGGGTCGAGTAGACCCACAGTGAAACTTGCAGTGGAATTGTGAAAGCCCGGGTAGAACTCCTCGGTTACCGCTGCACCTCCGACGATGTTTCGTCGTTCGAGAATCCGAACTTTCAGCCCCTGTGAAGCGAGGTAGCAAGCGCATACCAAACCGTTGTGGCCAGCACCGAGGATCAGTATTTCCTCGTCTGCCTTCATGCGAATTGGCACGCTAAGACTCAGTCATTGGCAAGTAGGGCTGGGCTGAGAGCTTCGAACTTGGGCAACCTTCGTCTTCGTTGATCCCATCATAACAACACATCAGAGCCATGGAGCCCGTCAACAACTCATTCCCGAGCGCTAAAGGCGAGCTGTCCAAGATAATCATTCATCAAACCACACATGGCAGTTTAATTGGCAGAAGAGTGTGGCCCACACTCTCTAATTCGGAACGTGCAAGCGGTCTGCCCGCGTCGGAGCTGTCCGTAAAATGCAGATTCAATTCACTGTTCAAACAGTCCACCGACAGGCTGGTTGAACTCGCTGACTCATTTCCCCGGACAATCACATGATCTTGCAAAACACGTTTCGCGAAGCCTTGGACAAGGGTCTGCCAACCATGGGCACCCACTTCCTCTTTGCTGAACCGGATATTCCCGAAATGATTGGCGATACGGGCTTGTTCGACTACGCTGAATTCGTCGGTGAGTACTCGACATTCGACATGTCATTGCTCTATCACCTAGCACGGGCGGCTCAGTGTGGAAATCTGCCTCTGATGATCAAGCTGGACCAGGAGGCACAAGCCTTTTGGGCGCAAGCAGCGTTGGGCGCAGGATTCAAGTCAGTGCTGTTCACGGATGTTCGAACCCCGGAAGATGTCGAAGCATGCCACCGGGCCGTCGCACCGGATCAGCCCGGAGTTCACGGCTTTATGGGTGTCAAACTCCGCCGTCCCGCCTTAGCGAGCTACAGCACGGAACAGTACGCCGAAGATCTCAAGTCCATTGTCAAGGTGATCATGATCGAGAAGAGCGTCACGGTAGACAACATCGATTCTGTCTTGGACCGAGCACGATCATTAGGATTCGACATGACTCAATGGGGACCCGCGGACTTTGGGTTTTCCAAAGGTCCAGGTGGGTTGGCAGGGAGCGAACTGCGTCAGTACGAAGAGCTGGTAATCAAGAAGTCCATCGAATACGGAGTTGCTCCGCGCATTGAGATTGGGGAAGTCGAACAGGCCAAACGCTACATCGATCTCGGAGTGCGTCACTTCTGCATCGGTTGGGATCGATTCATCTTTCGGACTGCAATCGGAAGATTGGGATCGGAACTGCGGAAGCTTCTCGAAGGAGTCTAGATACAACGCTTAGTGAGTTCGGCGGTTTGCGTCCGTCGTCTCACCAAACTTTCTCCCATTGCCGAGTCTGCTCGGAGCGATACATTGCCTTGGCGGCACGCAATTCCCCCATTGCGTACTCGGGCTCCGCTTGAAGTCTAGTTCCATCCAAGACGGCGGAACTGAAATCGGCCAGTTCAGCCCCATAGCCCTCCACCTTGAACTCGAAAGCGCTCATCACAACTTGGCCCTTGGGGTGGTCGCCGTTGAACAGCACTAGATTTCCGTCGCGACCCCCTTCGATCACGATTTCGCCTTCAGATCCAGTAATTCTGAAGTCCTCTACGGGTCCAACAGCTCCTCCAGTGAGAACGGCTTTGAAGGTCCCGATCACGCCCGACTGAAACCGAATCAGAGCAAGACCAAAAGACTCTGTTTCCCTACTTGGAATGTGAGAACCGGTCGAAGCAATGACCTCGTCGATTTCGCCAAGCATGATTCGCATTGGGCGAATCCAGTGTGCCCCTCCATCCATGCAAACTCCTCCACCGGCTCGATCCTTGAAGAAACGCCACGGCGGAGCCGCATCGGGATCGATTCGCATGGGGTCGTAAAAGGTGCCATGGGCAGTGAGCACCTCACCGATGGCCCCTTCGTCGATGAGATCGCGTGCTTTGTGGATGTCCCACCAGTACTGAGCTTGCTCAGCAACCATCAAGACAACACCCGCTTCCCTGCCGGCTTTCAGAATTCGTTCAGCAGAGTCGATATCGGTCGAGATTGGTTTCTCAAGAACGGTGTGTTTCTTGGCGTTGAATACTGTGTAGCACGCGGACTCGTGAGTATCGTGAGGAAGCATCAAATCCACCGCATCGAAGTCTCCCTTTTCCAAGCCCTCCTCTAGCGACCCAAAGGCTCGACTGGATGTGCGGTCGGCGAAAGCCTTGGCCGCATCGAGATCGCTATCGATACAGGCGGTGACTTGGATTCGTGTGGCCGTTCGTTGAATGCCGTGCCAGTGAGCCCGAGCAATTCCTCCGCAACCCACCAGGGCCATCCGGAGTTTCTTGCCTTCGGTCACAACTCCAATCCCTTAGCTAATGCGGACTAAATTCCGATGTCCTGGAGGTTGTAGTCTTTCAATTCTTCCATACGACTGGAGTCCCAGACATATTGTTTGGATTCGCTGGCCAATGGTTGATATTCGTACGGAATTTCATTCGGGTACTTTTGTTGGCGAGCGCTAATGCCGAACATGATCATGCGCGATCTTGATCGAATGTAGTTCTCGTCGTAGACCGAGACCGGATTGTGTATGCCGCCACTCTTGACGTTCAAGACAGACTTCCGGCGGTGGAATCCGAAGTTAAGAGTTACGCGAAATTTCGAGCTGGTGTTGTTGAATGAGCCGTGTATCGCTTGCCGGTTGGTTATTGCAACATCGCCAGGATTGCAGATTAAGGGAACCGCTTCAGGCAGTCGATCAGATCCTGCACTCTCGACCATCGCCTTGATGTCTGCCTTGCCGTTGCGATGCGATCCAGGTACGACCCACAAGCCGTTTTCGGCGTCACAACCGTACAGTTGTGCCATGAAATTGAAGCCATGCGTGTTCTCGTCGCGATCAGGTTTGTCCCAATGCGTCCAGCCGTCCTGGTGCCATGCAACGGAGCCGCCTAAGCCCGGTTGCTTAATCCAAAGGACTTCGTTGAATGGCGTAAAGTCTGACCCATGAATGGCTTCCGCAACGCGAAGCAGCTGTGGATGTCCGTAGACTCGAAGATAGGCTTCCGAAAACTGCAATGCTCCTGAAATTACTTGCACGATTTCTTTCGGGGCATCGTCAGGCGGCTCAAGCTCCAACATTCTTGACGGATGCCTTCCGTGTGCGGCCGAAGTACCTCCAACCGGATCTGAGAGCGGGCGGACCCAGCTGATCGTGCGTGCGCTTCGACCTCCAGAAATTGCAGGCCGACCAAATCTGTCGACGGATTCCCCTCGAGCGACAGGAAGACGATCTATGAGGTTGACTAAGTCCCTTTCGATTTCTGCTCGTTCTTCGCGGTCAATCACTCCTTCGAAGATGTAGAAACCAAATTCGGAATACGCATCGAGAATCGCCTTGTCCAATTCGCCCGATTTCGAGAACTTGATCTTGCCCCGATTGCCCAAAGCCATCGCCCGGCGAGTACCTTCCGACCGATACTCGACCATCGCCGACTCGGCTTGTCCATAGTCGTGACGTGCGGCGGCGGCTCGCGGCAGTGCAGATTGATTCATGGATTGGGATCCTCTCTGAATTCAGACACAACTATTTTCATGCACTAAGGCCTAGCCGTTCAAATTGCTCTGCTGGTGCATGGTTCCATTTCATCGCGTCAATCATGAAATTCGTGAGTCTTGCTTCCACTTCAGCATTGCTGGTGGGACTTGTCTGTCCAGGATCGCTCGACAAGTCGAACAGTTGTGTAACAAAAAGTCCATCCAGGTCTCTCCTTCCCAACGCGGGAATCCGCATGACCGGACAACCCTTGGAGAATGCTAGCGGTTCATTCCATTGCATATTGGCCAATTCTCTAGGACTGAACGGACTCCTCATATGTGTCGGCATCAGGGTGTATTGATTGAGCGGCTCGTTCGATCCTTCCGGCGCACGCATATACACGTACCTGCCGTCTGTAATGTTCACATGCGCACCAAACATACCGTACAGCGCTACATCGCGAACCGCGACATCGCTACGAATCAACTCCAAGAGATCGGACCCCTGCATCGATTCGGGTTGGTCTAAGCCGAAGTAGCCCAACAAGGTAGGTCCAATGTCAATCGTCTGTGTGAGGCTTGATCTCCTCACACCTGATTTCATCGACCGAGGATCCCAGATGAATAGCGGGATGTGTGCAGTCTCGTTGTACCAAGGAATTCGAGCCTTTCCCCACCAATCGTGTTCTCCGAGGAAGAATCCGTGATCGGTCACAACCATGAGCATCGTGTCTTCCCACATGTCGTGCTCGTCCATGAAGTCGATTACGGTTCCCAAGTAGTGATCACATTGGGTAAGCAATGCCGCATATTGAAATCGAAGATATTCCACGGCATCGGGATCTTCCGTAACACGTTCGTACTTGGGCCAGTCAAAGTGCGGACCTTCCCAGTCGTAGTTGTATTTGTCTTTCCACTGCTTCAGCGTGAAGAACGGCTCGTGCGGGTCGAATGTCTCGATCTGTAGAAACCAGTTGTCCTGGTCCCAGTTGTTTTCGAGGAAGAGTTTGCCCTCAGCGAAAGTTCTCGCCTGCGGTGTCAGCTGCTCTTCCTGCATGTACTTGCGATTGACTTGATCCTGGCGGGCTACACGTCCGAGGTGCTCGATGTATGGCGGATCCTGCACCTCACCTCTCCATGCATCTCCTTCCTGGCCTCGCACATTGACCCAGCTCGAATAACGATGGTGGTAGGTTGCACCTCCATCTTCCCAGTAGTGATAGTGGTCCGAGACCAAGTGTGAATAGATCCCGTTCTGACGCATCAAGGAAAACGTCGAGTCGTCAAATGGTTCGAAGGGACCCCACGAGCGGTGGAGAAAGTTGTGACGCCCGGTGTGCAATTCGCGCCGGGCTGGAATGCAGGGCATACTTCCGATGTAGTGGTTTTCGAAAGTCGTTGCCCGTTCGCCAAGGCGAACAAAGTTCGGAGCTAAGGTCCAATCACACCCATAGTTTGGAAGCATGTGACGATTCAACGAATCGTACATGACCATGATCGCCTTCATTTCGTACCTCCCTCCCCGTCGGTCGATCTATCAGACAGTGCTTGGCATGAGCTCGAATCCGCAAGTACCTGAGCTAGTTTGTCTCAGGCTGCAGAGGTTCTCCCGCAAGTCGCTTCTCTTCGATTTCTTCCCTTGTCTTCTTCATCAAGACGTACCTTACCGGTGAAATCGGATGGCTCATGTTGGCACGCATATGAGCTCCGTCTTCCGCTGCCAATCGTCGCCAAAGAGATTCGATTCCGGTATTGTCAATGTCAGCATTGGCAAGAAGGTACATAGCCACATAGTCGGCTTCCTTCTCAAACCGATGTGAGTATGAGACTGCTCCAAGCTGAGTGAATACCCCACTCAACCAGCGACCTTGGGCCAACAATGCCACATCTGCGATTGCTCCGACAGAGGCTCGAGCCAATCTCTTTCGCATGTGTCGAGAGACATTGTGTGCTAGTTCATGAGCCAAGATGTACTGCAGTTCCTGCTCATCATCGTCGAGGAATCGAAGCATTCCAGTGGTTATCCACACAGAATTACCGTCTGCGTAAGCATTCACCCATCCGTCGTCAGCAACGTAGACGTTGGACCGACATACTTCAACGGGGATAACCTCGATTGGATCTAGCACTTTGGTTCCTCTTTTCAGTTCGATCAAAACCGGGTTAGGGTCTTGTTGTTTCGCTACCTTCGTCAGTGCCTTTCTCAGTGCCGCCGATGTTCTAGTCGCATCGCCGTTCACTGAAATCACCGTGTCTCCAACCTGGATCCCTGCTTTCGCTGCGGGCGAGTCCTCAGCCACTCCCCAAATTTCCGGCTCATTCCATCTCTTTTTTCGAACTTCCAGGACCACAGAGAAGACAAAGCGCGATTTGGGGCGTGGAGGTGGTGGTGCAACCCCAATGCGATAGCTTGTTTGACCTTCGCAAAGAACGGTGTTCTTCGACAGAATTGGCCAAGCGGCCGTTAAGACTTGCTGAGACCCAGACGAGAGATTGTTCGCCAGCATCAATTCCTGCTGGCTCAATTCATCTGCCACCTCTTCAGGTGAAATCGGCGGCGGACGCGTCATGGTGGCACAGCCGCTGAACAGCATTGCAGTACCCACGCAAAGGCAGACTGCGACGAGAGAATTCACTCTCTTACCTGCCATCCGTCGTCTGCCACTAGGAGATTCACTGTTGCTTGCATTGTGTAGCAAGATCATCTTCAAACCCTCCGATTTCATCAAGCGAAAAGCACATCGGCTATCGCTAGGTTTCCCACAACATAGTAGCGAACGTGAACATACTGCACATACGGGTCGCAGGCTTCGCCGCTCTCAGTAATTAGTCCCAATACGCTTTTGTTAGTTCAACTCGGTCTTCTTGAGTGCCCTAGCGCTTTTCAAGGACACATTCAAACGTCTCTCAACTGACAGGAGTTTCCCTGAATAGCTGTGAGGTAGTGTCTAAGGCCACAATCCATCCCACATTGGAGTTGCTGGCACGAGTGCAACCCAAAATCCAAGGTGTCACGACCGTCCCATCTCGTACTCAACGATCCGTACCTGCTGGACAGGTACCTTTAAGCTATTGCCGTAACGATGACGAGAGTGGTTGGTAGACGGACGGGTTGTAGATCCTGATCTAGCCATCTGGCTCGCTCGGTGCGGTTCAATACAATTCGGTTTAGCTTGCAAAATGGAGGCTCCAGTGGCCGACTTTAACACCCTAATCATCGACCGAGTGGGTACCGACGGACGTGTTGGCCGAATCACGCTCAATCGACCCGAGAAACTAAACGCACTGTCCAGCGAGCTCATCTTTGAATTGAATGAAGCTCTCCACGACATGGAAGCCGACGACAGCGTTCGTGTACTGGTATTGCGGGGACACGGTCGAGCGTTCTGTGCCGGGTACGACCTGACACCCAATCCAGGGGCTCCCGGTCCGAAGCGGCATTACAAGTCCGCCGATGACAAGCGGCGAACGCTGATCATGGGTTTGCGAACGAGCATGCAGCAGGTCACCGACATCCAAATGTACTTCTGGAACATGGCGAAAGTGACCATTGCATCGCTTCACGGCTATGCGGTCGCAGGCGGCTGCGAGTTGGCAATGATGGCCGACTTGGTAGTTGCGGCAGACGACACTCAAATCGGACACCCTGGACACCGCGGCCTGGGAGTTGCTCGAAATGGCGTGATTTGGCCGTTGGTTATCGGTATGCGGAAGGCGAAGGAACTCTCCTACACCGGCGAGAACATTCTTGCGACTGAAGCACAAGAAATTGGCATGATCAACTACGCTTGGCCCAAAGATGAACTCGAAGAACGAACCATCGCGTTTGCTGATCGTATTGCCAATATGACGGCAGATCACCTGGCCATCTTGAAGGTCAACATGAACCGGTTCTACGAAAACATGGGCATCTATTCCTCCGTACGCAGCAGTACGGAACACGATGCGATGGCGCAGTTCACAGGATACGCCTATCAGTGGCGCGATCAAATGGCGAACAACGGATGGAAGGCTGCTCTGGAGTGGCGAGACAGTCCCTACCGAGGAACCGACACCTACAAGAGAAAGTAACTCTCAACGAGTTTACAGTCTGTTCGGTGCTTTCTCGTGCCTGAATCGAATCCTCCGAGTCTCGTACGACCCTTTGAGTTGCAACCAGGCCAATCTCATTGGTACGGAGACTGGGCAGCGGAAGACATTTGGGAACTGCTTCAAGCGGCGCGCTCTGGCTGCGTCAAAACCATTGCCAGGCTAGTTGAAAAGGATCCCTCGCTAGTCCATGCGGACTATTGGTACACGCCGCCCATCCATTTTGCTGTAAGAGAGGGACACCTCGATGCAGTGAAACTGCTTGTGGAAGCAGGTGCCGATGCCTCCCACCGTTCACTGGATGGCGAGGAGACACTCATGGACTTTGCGTCGGATCGTGGGCATGTTGATGTTGTCGATTTTCTGAAGCAACGAGACGCCCCGATGTTTGCCGTGGAACAGTCCATTCACACGGCAATCAAGCGAGGTGCACACGATGAAGTTCGCTCATTGCTGAAGGAGTCTCCAGACCTTGCCAATTCTCCTGGCCAGTTGGGTCGAACCCCACTCCACTATGCAGTGGAGACCGAAGATAAAGCATTGGTTGAGTTGCTGGTGGAAAGTGGCGCTGATGTCGATGCACAAGGCTTCAGCAGCGACGATCGTCTGGGCGGTCACGGCTTTCGACCGGTTACGCTCGCAATGTGGCATCACCCTTACTGGCGTATGCGCAATTGCTTGGCTATCGCACGGTTACTTCTAAATCGAGGTGCACGATACACCCTGCCCATAGCCGCGGCAATGGGCGACCAAGATCAAGTAAGGAAGTTGCTGGATAGTGACGATGCCGATCCGAACTTTCAGGAATCCGGGGGCAAGCGAGCTATTTCGGCCGCCGCTGAACGAAATTATCTGGACATCGTCAGACTGCTTCTAAGTCGCGGTGCGGATCCAAACCTGCCCGAGGGTCCCAACTGTCCGCGGGGCTACGCACTGTGGAGCGCAGCTCGATTCGGATATCGGGAAGTCGCCGAACTGTTGCTTGAGCACGGTGCGGACCCCAATGCTCAAGTGGAGTCCTCTGGCTCCCCAATAGACTCCGCAAAAGACGACAAGATGCGCAATCTTCTCTACCGTTATGGTGGACGCGTCATTCTGGCCGCTCACTTCCACCAAGGCAACATGGATGTCATTGCCGCTTTGTTGGAACGATGTCCAGAGAAGATTACCGAGTCGGAAGTTGCAGAAGGATTCACCATGGCCGCCAGCAATGACGACGAGGACATGATTCGGCTTCTACTTGCAAGAGGACTTCGAGTCCCGAACAACGTCACCGCCTGTCAGACCTACTTGTGGAGGTCTCTGCGCATCGCAGAACTGCTACTACAAAACGGAATGGATCCGAACTTGCCAAACTGGCAACTCGTAAGACCGCTACATCACATGGCAGCGACTGGCAATGTCGAGGCAGCCAAGTTATTCCTCAAGTACGGAGCCGATCCCACGCTGATTGATGAAGAATACCGTTCGACACCCCTTGGCTGGGCCGCTCGCAAGAATCAACAGGAATTCATCGAATTCCTGCTCGATCACGAGCCAAAGTTACGAGACTTGCGACCGTTGAATCAACCCGATTGGGCGAGGCCGATTGCGTGGGCAAGACGTCGGAAGCACCAACGAATTGTCGAGTTGCTCAGTTGATCTGACACGAGCACCAATGCACTCGTAGGAGTCGTAGCGAGCTGCTAGACCTCTAGCATGTCGAAATCGCTCTTTGGTGTGCCACATTCCGGACATATCCAATCTTCGGGTACATTGGCCCAAAGCGTTCCCGGTTCAATCCCTTCATCCGGAAGTCCTTCAGCTTCGTCGTAGATGAAGCCGCAAGTCATGCACTGATACTTTTTCACGTCAAGTACCCTCCTGGTTTTGCTCCGCGAGTTGGTGGACGCGAACGGCTTTGGGTGCGAAAATCTCTCTTCGCAACACGTCAAGTCAAGCCGCAGTCCATCCGTAGCTAACTACCAAGTGCCTATTATCGTTACTCACCGAGAAGAAACAAGCTGACATCCGCACGAAAGGCAACACAAAGATCGCAGATTGCACAACAGTCTTCGCGCATAACTCCTCAAGTGGGCCGGCAATCTTTTCCTTGCCTTTGCGGTGCACTGTATCCAGAAGTGACATTCAAGAGCAAGGGTTCTCACAATCTCAGCCAATCACTGCACCGATGAATATCGGGGGCAGGTCAGCCGCCGCTACAGGTTTTTCTAACATGTATTGACCAATTTGGAGCAATACTCGCATCGGATTCGCACAATGAACGACGCAATTCTCATCACTGGTCTAAGCGGACTGATCGGCCGTGCTTTGCATTCGAGAGTCATCGAGCTGGCTCCGATTCGCGCTCTCAATCGAAGCGAAGTTGAAGGTGTCGATTGCATTCGTGCCAGTATTGATCAATATGACGACATTCGTGCCGCGTTCAACGGTGTTGAAACCGTCGTACATCTTGCGGCCAAGGCAGGGGAGCGCTACTCGTGGGAGGAGCTCAATAGCACGAACATACTCGGCACTTACAACGTGCTGAGAGCTGCTTCAGACGCGGGTTGCAAACGGCTCATTTTCGCAAGTAGCGGGGCGACAGTGTCTGGTTATGAAGCGATTGAACCCTACAAGACGTTAGTTAGCGGCGAGTACTCGCGATCGCCAACCAGCTGGAAGCTAATCGACCACAATTCTCCTACTTGGCCATCAGGAATCTACGGTAGCACCAAGGTCTGGGGCGAAAGTATCTGTCGCCACTTTGCCGATAAGACGGATCTTTCCGTGCATTGTGTGCGCATTGGCTATGTGAATCGTGATGATCGACCGTCCCGTCCAAGAGATTGGGCGATTTGGTGCAGTCAACGCGATATCGTCAGTGCATTGATGTGTGGCATCCAAGCCTCAGCAGCCTCGAAGTTTGCAACCTACTTCGTCACCTCTCGGAACCAGTGGGGCTATAGAGACTTGTCCCACACCGAGAACATCATTGGATTCGTACCTCAAGACGAGGCCGAACAATACCGCTAGATGAACTGCTCGGTTTAGAGACCTAGGCAGCAATGACCGGGTATGCAAGACTTCTCTAGCTATCTCCTACGCGTAGTCGTATTTGGCGTTCTGTACGTTGCCACACCATGCCCTGCTGAAGAAGCTGTCGTGGCAGTTGCAACCAATTTTCTTCCGACTGCTGAAGCGTTGGCACAAGAGTTCATGTCCGACAACGAGGAGGAAATACAGTTGCGGTCGGGATCGACGGGGCAATTATTCGCACAGACGGCGCGGGGAGCTCCGTTCGACGTATTTCTGTCGGCAGACAAGCAACGTGTCGACGAGCTGGTCAAGAGAGAGCTTGCACAAGAAGAAAGTCGCTTTACCTACGCCATCGGTCGCATCTGCTTCTATATGAACCCTCGTTCCGAGATTTCAAAGACTGTCGAGGAAGCGTTTAAGGAACTAGCGTTCGATCAATTGGCAATAGCCAATCCACGAGTCGCACCCTATGGCGATGCAGCCCTCAGAGCATTGGACCACATCGGCTACGACGCTGAGGTCCACGAAATCAAGATCGTTACCGCGCAGTCTGTGGGACATGCGTTCACGCTGGTTTCGACAGGGAGCGCAAGTTTCGGAATCGTCGCACTTTCCTCTCTAGTGAACCAATCCGTTTCTGACGGTCACTACTATGTCATTCCAGACGATACCCATCCGACCATTCGGCAGGATGCAGTCTTGTTGAACCAAGGATCCGAGAACCGAACGGCAAAGAGATTCTTGAGTTTTTTGACTAGCAAGGAAGGCAAAGAAATCATTCGCAGCCACGGGTACGCGTCCGATTGAGCAACTCCAACTGGGTAGCAGTTTGGCTAACAGTCCAACTAGCGGCCACTACCACGCTGCTGTTGCTGCTTATTGGAACACCCATCGCTTGGTGGCTTGCGAGCACGCGCAGTCGTTTCCGTCCCATCGTCGAAGCCTTAACAGCCCTCCCCTTAGTCCTACCTCCCACAGTTCTGGGCTTCTACTTGCTGATTGCCTTCAATCCACACGCGCCGCTAGGGCAGTTCTTCGTCTTCCTAACAGGAGAGAGCCTTGCCTTTTCCTTTCGGGGTCTTGTTGTGGCTTCATTGATCTATTCGCTTCCATTCATGGTCCAACCGCTTCGCGTGGCCTTTGAAAACGTCGATGCCAATTTGCTTGAAGCCACACAAGTGCTTGGCGCAAACCGCTGGATGCGGTTCTTGACAGTCGTTGTTCCTCTCTCGCTTCGAGGTTTCCTTACCGCAGCCGTATTGACCTTTGCTCATACTGTGGGCGAATTCGGGGTCGTTCTCATGATCGGGGGGAACATTCCAGGAGAGACGCGAGTTCTCTCGATTGCGATCTACGAGCACGTCGAAACTCTCTCGTATGCCGAAGCGCACCAACTGGCGATCACCTTGCTGGCTTTCTGCTTTCTGGTGCTTGTGGGTGTCTATGCGCTCAATCGACGCATGCCGGTTCGCGTTACGTAGCATGCTGCAAGTTTCCATAGAGGTCACCAGGCCGTCGTTTCAACTCGACGTGGACGTCGAGCTACCTCTGCATGGCGCAACTGCCGTCATTGGTCCCAATGGATCCGGCAAAACAACTCTCTTGCGAGCACTAATAGGTCTGGAACGTGTCGTAGGCAGAATCGAATTGAATGGAGCATGTTGGCTAGACTCCCAATCTAGGAAATGCATGCCGGTTCATAAGAGGCCGGTAGGCTACGTATCGCAGACCCCCGTGTTGTTACCGCATTTGTCCGTCGAGAAAAACCTGCGATATGCGGAGTACTTTTCGCGGCGAAAACGTGCCCCAACTGAATTCACTCAGATCGAGGAAGTGGTCGCGTCCCTTGATCTGACCCATTTGATGAACCGCAAACCCTCGCATCTGTCGGGCGGCGAAACCAGCAGAGTGGCCTTGGCTCAAGCTCTCGTGTGCCACCCCAGTGTGTTGCTCTTGGACGAACCTCTGGCATCCGTCGATGTTGACCGAAAGGCAGAACTCCTGCCCTATCTCAAATCGGCCATGAACGAATTCAAGATTCCAATGCTGTTCGTGTCGCACAGTTTGGCGGAAGTCGCAAGCCTATGCGAGTACACCTTGGCCCTGCGACAAGGCAAAGTTGAACAACATGGATCCACCGAAACCGTCCTACAGACTCTCAACACATCTGAGATTGTCGGAGAATCCAACATTGGGGCAGTCGTTCATGGAAGTGTTGTCGAGCATGACTCAGGCTACCAACTGACGAAGGTTGCTGTAGGACCCCACTCCATTGCAGTGCCCAATGGCGAAGATGTGGAACCTGGAACGGAAGTCAGGATTCGGATACGCGCTCGTGATGTGTCGTTGGCGACCGCAAAACCTTCGCAGATCAGTATCAGGAATGTCTTGCAAGGCACCGTCTCGACGATTGAGCAGGATCTCAACAGTCCGTACGCAAACGTCCAGATCCGGTGCGGCGACGAAGTCATACTCTCGCAAGTGACGCGAGCATCAATTTCTGACTTGAATCTCTCGCCCGGAAAGAACGTCTACGCACTGGTCAAGAGCGTCACGATGGAACTGTAGATGAGGATGTGGCTTGTGTTGAGTATCGGTCGGTGCAGTGTTCGGTTTTCTATAATTCGGGATCATGGGTACAGACCCAAATAGTGTGATTTTGTCTAGTTTTCTCCTGCGGTCCTTCGTTCATCGCTTCGTAGTTCAGTGAATTCTTCCGACCATATCTCTGAGATTGAAGATCAGGGTTACAGCATTGCAGAAGGCGCATTCGACGAGACGTTCTGCGAGGAGATCAAAGACGAGATTAGACGCTTAGAGTCTATCGGTCCACCAAACCTCCATCCCAATGAGTTCACCGGATTCGAGACGCTCCGCTACTTCGATTTGCTTAATCAAGGCGAGGTCTGGCAACGAGTAGCCACGCATCCCTTGGTCATGGAAGTCGTTCGAGGCGTTCTCGGATCTGACATGCTATTGTCGACCATGGGAACGGCGGTTATCGGTCCAGGTGAAACACCGCAGAGAATTCACTGCGACGACCAGCTCTACGGCATCTCGCGTCCACACAAGAATCTCGTTTGCAACACAATGTGGGCTCTGTCCGATTTCACCAAAGAGAATGGGGCAACGCAGCTAGTTCCCGGTAGCCATCGCTTCGAGCACTATCCCGACGAACAACTGACTCCTGAACAACGCAAACAGGTCACAGCAACAGGATCGGATCAAGACTACCCGGCTATACAGGCATGCATGCCAAAGGGAAGTATCTGTTTCGTCGTTGGCACGTGCTATCACTCTGCCGCAGCAAACAGAACCAAGCATCGAAGATGGGCTTTGACCATCAACTATTGCGCAGGATCCCAACGGCAACAAGAGAATCTCATGTTGGCGCATACGCGATCGAAGCTTGCGTCGTTTCCTGAAGAACTACAGCGCATCGTCGGACTCCGCAGTAGCAGTGCTGGAGTCGGTCACATCAACGCAGGCGATCCGAGAGCGATTCTCGAACATTCCGATTGATGCAGCAGCCGGTTTTGGTTATCGGAGGAGGCATCGGTGGGCTAACGACTGCAATCGCCTTGAGCTACTTTGGCATCGAGACACGTGTGTTCGAACGAGATGACCTCAGCGACAAGACTGGGGCGGGCATTCAACTTTCTCCCAACGCCACCCGCGTCTTGTTTCAGCTTGGACTCGAAGACGCGCTTCGCCAACATGCAATGCCTGCATCCGCTCTCATCGTACGAAATTGGAAGAGTGGTCGGGTAGAAAGCCAACACGCATTGGGAAGACTGGCAGAACAGCAGTGCGGCTATCCCTATCTTCAAGTCCTGCGACGTTTTCTCATTCAAGTACTCGCAGAAAAATGTCAGAGCGATTCGAAGATTCAGCTCTTTGAAAAGCACCCCATCGACCACGTCGATCCCATTACGGGTCAAGTGTCGATGTCTGTCAGGAACAAGTCCCAGCAAGGCCTGCTGATTGTCGGAGCGGACGGTGTGCATTCCGTCGTTCGACGTTCCATCGGTATCCGAAATCGCCCAACGTTCTCGGGATGGCAGGCCTGGCGAACGATCATCGAATCAGGATGCAGAGACTCTCGACTCTCTCAAGCCACAAATGTATGGAGCGGGAGAACTGGGCACATTGTTCACTATCCAGTAAACCGGGAAGGCTTGCTGAACTTGGTGCTTATCACTCGAGGAAAAGAGAGTGTGGAAGAGTCTTGGAGAGTCAAAGGTTCCACAACGGAGCTTCGCAACCTCTTCGCAGACTGGCATCCGGAGATAGCGGACCTCATCGACTCCATCAACGAGCAACGTCTCTTTCGATGGGGTCTTTATCGGCACCAAATGCGACCAGGAGATTGGAAAGCTCAAAGAGCAGTGCTCATCGGCGACGCGTGTCACTCGGTACTTCCGTTCCTGGCACAAGGGGCAGCACTTGCCATAGAGGACGCATTCGCTCTCGCTCGGTGTCTCGCCGAGAGTGTCAGTCCTTCGGATTCTCTCGAACGATTCGTCGCACTCCGATGGCGGCGTACCCTGAACATTCAACGCAGGTCCGCAAACATGGGGCGCATCTATCATTTGTCGCAACCGTGGTCGACTTTACGGAACTGGTTTGCAGGGTTCGCTGTCAATGAAACTGTTAGAACTGTTTACGGTTTCGATGCGACCTCTCTTCGCTGAGTGCATTTGGACCAGCGCAAGCAAGTCCACTGGTACGGCATCGATCCATGCACATTTCTCAACGATAATGAACCATGGAAATAGCCTGCTGAACGAGTGACCGTTCGTGGAATTGGAGAGCTTAGAGTGACGGCCGAAATCCCCAGAACAAGAATCAACCAGGCAATAGCCGCTCGATGGAGTCACCCATGATCTGCCGGTTTACACGCTATCTTGGCCTTGGTTTGCTACTCGCTACTTGTGGGTTAGTTCAAGCACATCCAATTGACGGTCAGACATCGCTGGCTCCTATGTTGGAGCAGGTCACACCTGCCGTCGTGAACATTTCCGTCGAAAAGGTCAGACAAGTACGCGTTGGTTCGTGGTTGGGTCGTTCTGGAGCACGACAAGCAAGACGCTTTACCAGTGCCGGATCCGGTCTGATCATCGATGCCGAAGAAGGCTACGTCGTGACCAACCATCATGTCATCGATCGAGTCGAGAAGATTCGCGTCACACTGTCGGATCGGCGCGAATTCGTCGCTGAAGTGGTCGGAAGCGACCCAAGTACCGATGTAGCCCTATTGAGGATTGAAGCAGACGATCTCCAAGCACTTGACCTCGGCAATTCCGACGACATTCGAGTCGGAGACTTCGTTGTTGCGATCGGCAATCCATTTGGCTTGGGACAAACGGTGACATCGGGAATCATCAGCGCACTTGGACGCACCGGTCTCGACATCGAGGAGTACGAAGACTTTATTCAGACCGATGCGTCAATCAACCCTGGAAATTCCGGCGGGCCTCTGATGGATCTCCAAGGTCGCGTAATTGGTATCAACACGGCAATCGTCGGCAATGCGGGGAGCATCGGAATCGGATTTGCCATACCCTCGAATATGGCGCACTCCGTTATCACTCAGCTCATCGAGCACGGATACGTTGATCGAGGAACCTTGGGCATTGGCACAATGAACATAACGGCCGATCTTGCCGAGGATTTTCGGCTCGACTCATTGAAGGGTGCAATCGTGAAGGATGTAGTCGAGGGATCGACCGGCGAAGCAGCCGGACTACGGATCGAGGACATTATCGTCTCGATCGATGGTCGCGAAGTCGTCGATGGCCACGCATATGAAGCTCAAATCGGTCTCAGACGAGTCGGAGACCTGGTGGAAGTCGCCTTCTTGCGCGATGGACAACTGAGAACAGTCAATGCTAAAGTCGGAAGGGAGATCGATCTATCAGTTGGCCTCTCCCCCCAACTGAATGGAGTATCGTTTGATCAGCTTCGCTCGAACCACGAAGGCTATCGCCGGCTCAAGGCGCAGGGCATATCGGGAGTAGTTATCGCCGAAATCGATGACTCCAGCATCTGCTATTCCGTTGGATTACGCAAGAACGACGTGATAACGCATCTAAACCGAGAGACAGTCACGGATATGACGCAGTTTCGAAAGCTGGCCACAGAACAGCGCATCCAAGCTCTGAAGTACTACCGAGACGGTCGAGCGGTTACAGTCGTGTTCCCCGACGAATAACGACCAATCTAATCTCTGCTAGCGGCGTATTGATCTCCATTACAAGGTGAGTACAAGCGCAATTCCCATCGAAACGCTACTTCAAGCGGGAATTCAGTGCATCGGTGCTCTTGACTTTGACGAAAGCGAATCCGCATTGCGTCCTCGCAGGCTTCCAGCATGGACTAGAGCCCAAGTGCCGCAGGGTCTCGATGTAATGGTTCGAATGCCATCCGGCGTTCGTCTGGAATTTCAATCAGCCGCGACCGAAATCGGTCTGGAACTTCTGGTGACTCGAATGGGCGGAAATCAACCTGTCGCCCTAAACCTCGAATTCGACAATCAAGTCCTCACCAACCATGCAACCCAAGGAAACACGATTGTCCCAGACGCCTCCAGCGAACAAGGATTTCGTGTTGTTCATGGCGAATGCGATCTGGTGTGGTTCCAAGACCTCCCGCCGATCAACAAGATGGTCAAGCTGTGGCTCCCCCACAATGCCTTCGTAGAGCTTCACGCACTGCACATATCCAAAGACTCGGTCGTCGAACCGATTAACAGTCAACGTCCCTCTTGGGTCCACTACGGAAGCTCGATAAGCCACTGCATGGAAGCCGAAGCCCCAGCGTACACATGGCCAGCAGTAGCTGCCCGGCACTCCAATCTCTCGCTCATCAATCTAGGGGTCGGTGGCCAGTGCCATTTGGATCCGCTCATCGCACGTACGATCCGCGATCTCGAGGCTGACTTGATCAGCATCAAATCGGGAATCAATATCGTCAACATGGATTCGATGCGTGAACGAGTATTCGTACCCCTTCTACATGGGTTTCTTGACACCATTCGTGATCGCCACACTACAACGCCGATCATCCTGTGCTCGCCAATTTACTGTCCAAGTGCCGAGTCCCGACCGGGACCGACGATTCCTAACGAGAAAGGCAAGTTTGTGACGTTTGAAGGTATGGAGCAGCTTCGTCAGGGTTCGCTTACATTGCAGCGGATCCGGACGCTGGTCAAGCAAGTTGTCGAGACTAGAACCGAACTCGGCGATGCAAATCTGCATTACTTCCATGGATTGGACCTGTTCGGCGAGGCCGATGCCGAAGACTTGCCAGACGATTTACACCCCAATCCGACAGGCTACATTCGGATGGGCGAACGATTTGCCGCACATGCGATTGCAAAGGTGTTTCAAGACTGAATCTGCTCAGTCGTGCACGCAAGTAACAGGATTGCCTTGACCGAGAGCGAATGCTTCGATCTCGTTCCATACGCGCATGAAATTCAGTGCGAGGATCTTCTCGATGTCTTCGAGCGCATAGTCTCTCGACCACAGTTCCTCAACGATGATGGGAATCTTCGAGACATCACTGAGATCTCGGGGCATAGTTGGACCCACTCCTTCGTAGTCCGAACCGAGCCCAACGTGATCAATGCCACCTAGTTCAACAACTCGATCAATGTGATCGACGACATCTTCAACTGTCGCGAAAGGGTACGGGTTTTCTTCTCGATACTTCTCTGAGAAGCTCAGGAACTTAGCCTCGTCCGCAGGGAACTGGAAGTTCAACGACTCAATCACTTCCTTGCGGGTATCTGACCATTGACGCGATTCAGCCTTCACGAAGCCGCTTCCAAAGTTGATCATCACGACTCCTCCGGATTCGCCTACCGCAACAACCAATTCGTCCGGCATGTTTCGATGGAATCCTGGTACGAAGTGACGTAGCGAGGAATGGGTCGCAACTACGGGTGTCTTGGTAATTTCCAATACTTGCCACGCGGCTTTATCCGTCAGATGCGAAAGGTCCACCATCACTCCCTTGTCGTTCATGTGGTAGACCACTTCCACTCCAAACTCTGATAGTCCACCCCACAGCTCTAAGTCGTCGTACGATGAATCGGCCAGGTGATTGCTCTTGGAATGGGCGAGAGTTATGTAGCGAATACCCCGGTCAATGAAATGGTCGAGATTATTGAGATCTCCTGCAATCGGAGCACCGTTCTCGATTCCCAGCGGAAGAGCCACTAGCCCAAGGTCCTTCGCACGATAGATGTCCTCTGTACAGGTGGCGATTGCAAACTTGTCTGGATGGTCCTCGGCGAATCCATCGACCATATCAATCATTTCGTTTGCAAACTCGGTAGCAGTCCCGTCGTCTTCCATCCTTGGTGGAACATAGACGGCCATAAAGGCAGCGTCCAGACCCCCAGCCACAGCTTTCGGATAGTCGAACTCGAGGGTCTCATCTCCAAGAGCAACGTCGCGAGCGTCGCGATAGATCGCATAGGGAGTATCGATGTGGCCATCCACTACGAGGGCAGTCTGAGTAAACGCCACCGCATCGAAGACTTCACGCTTAGTAATACTTGACGAATCGGGTGCCTGGGAACAACTCGAGACCAAGAACACGAATGCAAGGAGTACACCACTTCGAGAGATCCAGCACCAATCCGAGCCTTGGTGTTGAGTTGGACACCCAACGGTGAGCGGCTCGTTCCGTGCAGTCACGTCAAATAGCCTTCTTCTTCGCCCTTTCTTACAGCTTCTTCCTCAATACCCAGCCAATCCGACAAAATGGCAACATTGTCTTCCCCCAACGTTCGTGCTCTCTTGTATACATCGCACGGGGTTCTCTCGAACTCAATAGGCAACTTGTCGGCGTATGTCCTTTTCATTGAAGGATGAGGCTCTTCGATCTCTTGGATAAATTCCCTTGCCTGTAGTTGGGGGTCCCTCTCCATCAAGTCCACGCCGTCTTGAACAACTCCTGCGGGAACTCCAGCGTTCTGCAGCTCAGTCATTAGTTCTGCAGAATTTTGGGATGCAGTCCATTCCGCTAGCTTTGCGTCGATGAATCGGCGACGCTGATACCTTCCTTCTCCAGACTGGAAATCTGCATCCATTGCCCAACTGGGAGACCCCAATACCCCTTGCAACGAGCGCCACTGATCGTCATTCATACACGCAATCGCGATCCAACGTTCAGCAAGAACCTCTCCGGTGTCCGGCGCGGCGCAACGATAACAGCCGTGAGGCGCAATTCTGTCGTGGGGCATGTCATTGGCGCACGGTTGAGCTTCGATCCCATTAGCAAACCAATCCATCAAAGTGGGACCAAGTAGGTTCACTGCGACCTCAAACTGCGAAATATCGATCTTCTGTCCTTTACCTGTTCTTCGGCGGGATTCCAGTGCAGATAGAATGGCGACCGCAGCATGCAGTCCGGCTTGGTGATCGTTGTAGGAGAAGCCCAATCCAATGTCTTGTCGACCAGGAACACCCGTCGTGTAGGTGAATCCTGCCAATGCATGGATCGTGGGAGCGTACGTCACGAAGTTCGACCAAGGTCCGTCGCCGCCCATGCCCGACATCTGAACGTAAACGACTTTGTGATTATGTTGGCTGATTTCGTCGTAGCCGATGCCCCATCTATCCAGCACTCCCATGGAGAAGTTGTCAATGACAACATCAGCTTTGGATGCCAGTTCATATGCGATCTTGCGTGCTTCCTCACGACTCATGTCAAGTGCGACTGTTCGTTTATTTCGATTCCACAATGTGAAGTAAGGTCCCGCCGGAGCGTTGATTTGCACTCGGGTGCGCGAATTGACCTTGACTACATCAGCACCCATGTCCGCCATGAGACGAGTGCAGAATGGGCCTGCAAGAACATGGGTAAAGTCGAGAATTCTGACTCCGTCGAGCGGCCTCATTCTTCGTCTCCCCACCCTATCGCGTTGATCACATCTTCGGAATCGAAAACGATTTCTTCGGTGTCTCGAGGAGCGGCTGGCGTGTCATGGTGTTGATAGGGAACACCGGTCGTCGTCACAGTGTTTCCACCCACTTTCACCGACTCCCACCAATCTCTTGCGGCCAGCTGAGGATTGTCGGCTACCTGAGGAATGCTGTGCACCCAGCCATACGGCGCATGATGTTCTTGGGCCTCGAAGAACAAGGATTCGACATCCTTGGTTGCCACCCAATTCCGCAACACATCCATCATTCTGCGTGCCCACTTGCCCCTGGCCTGAGGTTCCTGATACTCCGGATCGAGCAAGTCATCGTGAGCGTCTTCTTCAATGAGCCAAACCAGTTGATTGTCGAGACTAGGCGTTGGAGTAACCATGATGTTGCCGTCTTGCGCGGCCATCACGTGGTACAGATCAGTCCAGTGAAGACTCCCTCGTCGTTCCAAAGCACGTCGCTGTGCACGCGGAAAGGAGTCGTTGTAGAGATACCACATGAATACATGCTCTAAACACGACGCTATGCACTCGTGCGCGGACACTCTCACAAACTGCCCCTCTTCAGAGTTCCGTGCACAGTAGAGACCTGCTAGACATGCAATCGCGACATATGCACCCGACACCGCGAAATTCAGATCTCCAAATGGTTTGAGAGGAGGTGTCTCGGCATCTCCCGTGATTCCCACTGAGCCTCCCATCGCTCCAGCCACTAGGTCTGGGGCTAGAAAATTTGCCCACGGGCCAGTCTTGCCAAAGGATGTACATTCAACAATTACGGTTGATGGGCTTCGCTGGCGAACCTGAGCAAGATCGAGTTCCGACTCAAAGGGATGGCGGTCATTGACGACAACCACATCAGCGTGCGCACACAAATCATTCAACAGATTGGGTTGTTGAGGGTCCGGTGAAACATGCAGCACACGCCGACTCGATGTGTGGTATGCGTACCACAGAGACTGACCTGTTTGCTGGTCGAACGGTCCTCGAGTGGCAAGGGGGTCTCCTTCATCAGAAACCGGTCGAATGACATCAGCCCCTAAATCGGCGAGGAGTTTGACTCCATAAACAGCCCGCTCATCGGAGAAATCAACTATTCGCACCCCGCTTAGAGCTTTAGCAGTCTCGGTCATTCGAGAGGTTCCTTGGCCTAACGGGCTGTTATTTTGCTTAATGGCTCTGTGGGGGCGACTTACATGTACCAACAACGTTGAATTTCATTGCTCGTCTGTGCGCCTTGGTTCGGCGATCATCAATTCGTTGATTACCTTTTCAAACACATCCGCTTCAGCTATCGGACGGAGGTAGGGCCGATTTTCGCCAAACGACCACGAGTAGCCATTTGGCAACGACCCAGAACCACTAGTTTGAAGCTCGAAGAGATTCCCTGTTGCACGCACACCGTACAGCACTGCAACTTGATCCCAGCTTGCGCGATTGCCGAAAGATCGATTGAACCAACGAAAGTAGGCTTCCCGTACGGGATTCTCTGGATCCGTGTGGGCCAGAGGGCCACCTGTCTCAACTTCCACACCAAAATCGGTGACTACGATTGGTGTAGGCCAGTTCTCAATGACTTGCTGTGTGGATTCCACCAAGTTGTGGCGCACGAAGTTGAAACGATCGTTTCGGTGACCTCCCATTAACACAAGCTCAGCAACCGAACGTTCGATCAAATCTCGCTCCTGCTCAAGCAATTCAGCGAGCGTGTTGAGAAATCCCACACTCACGATGGTTACTGACTTGTCTGGCTGTTGAGTTAGTACCTCTCGATAGAGTTTCACTGCCTCCTGAACGGGCACTTCACCGCTCGAAGAGGCCATTTTCGCAATGTGGTCCAGGTACCTTGAGCCATCAGGATTACTCAGATCACGCTGAGCGACACCTATTGGAATGTGCTCACGACCATACCAGGAATTAATCGCATGGATTGCCGAGGGTCCATTGGGATGAACCTCGTTGAAGCTGACCATCAAGATGTCGGCTTCTCCCAAGTCAGCAAGAGCATGTAGACACGCCAATGCTCCAACATCATCGACATCGAACGTCATGTCCGTTTCAAATATAACGCTCTTGGGCGTGTTGCATCCGGACACGTGTGAACCGTGAAACAGCAACGCCAAGAGCACCACAGTGCGGCAAACGACTCTTTTCACTTAGATCTGCTCCTAGTTCTTCGTCGAGACCCTGGATGGCTAGTGTGCCATTCTGTTAGGATAAAGACATGACGGAAGCATTCGACACCCACGCTGCCTATCTCGAACTGACCGAGGACGGTCGGTTCACGCCGGAACAAGCAGAAGTGATGTTGGCACTGGTCAGATCAGCGGTCACAGCAAACGTGGCCACCAAAACTGACATCGAGCTTGTACAAAAGGGCTTGGAAGTCCTTGAGATACGTCTCGTCGTTCAATCTGAGACGATGGAATCCAAATTCGACTACAAACTCAAGGCGATGGAATCCAAGTTCGATACATTAAAGGCTCAAAT
>CAXXFR010000015.1:0-2758 GCA_963667455.2 Pseudomonadales bacterium
GGTGCAAGCGGAGTGCCGCGTCTAACGGATCCCGAGTTACGGCTGCTCGATCAAGACCTCGACGGTGTTCAAGCCGAGGTGCTGTATGGCGTCTTGGGAGCGTGCATGCGTCTCAACGACGATGAGGCCAGCCTCGAAATGATCCGGATCTACAACGAGTGGTTGGCTGAATTTTGCTCCACTCATCCTGATCGGTTCGCCGGCATTGCAAGTCTTCCAAATTTCGATCCGCATTTGATAGTCGCTGAAATCGAGCGTACTGCAACACGAGGAGTGGTGCGCGGATTCGAAATCGCCGTCTCTCATGGAATGAGACCACTATTCCACTCCGATTGGAATCCCGTTTGGGACGCAATCGAACAGACCCGATTACCTCTTCACTTCCACACAGTTGGTCCTCGCAACGACTACAACTACTCAGAGTTGGATGACCTTGCAAGGCGTCAGGCCTTTGCAGTCCACATCACGGGATTTCAAATGGCGATGTCCAAGTACATCATGGAAATGATCTATGGCGGAGTGCTTGATCGACACCCAAACCTAAAGTTGGTTGTGGGTGAGAGCGGAATTGGATGGATCCCCTACTTGCTCGAACACATGGATCTCGAGTGGCGCGACCAGTTTGCGGACTTGAAACTTACAAAGAGCCCGTCCGAGTGTTGGAAGTCCCAGTGCTTTGCCACGTACCAAAGCGACTCAGTCGGCCTTCGCTTGCTCGACTTGATTGGCGAAGAGAACGTCATGTGGGGTAGCGATTTTCCCCATCCAGACGGGGTCTGGCCCGACTCTCAGGAATTCATCGAGCGTGAATTCGTCGGAGTCGAAGCCACCTGCAAACAGAAGGTTGTGTGCGACAACGCCGCACGCCTTTACGGATTCGACGCCTACCGGGATTGATCCAGAACAATTCGGGTTCTGAGTAAAGCGCTTCTACTTGGGGTCTTTCTCCTATTTGGTATGGTTATCTACGCCGACATCTCTCTCCCCGCGAAACGGCGATCCACCTCTGAGCGAGGCTAGCCCATTCCCAGGTTTTGCGTAACTGACTGCCAGAAAGTGGTTGCCCAGTTCCCGATCAGCACGACAACCGCAACTGGAATGATCGCAACGATCGCGCTTGTAACCCATCCCTTGTCCATCCAACTCTGCAATCCACAAATTGCGATGTAGACAGACCACAGAACGGGTATAGACAGGTATGTTGCCCAAAAATCCGACATCCCAAACCACGTAAGTGGAGACAAGAAGGTCGGAGCATTCGCTGATCCTGTAGCTGTGAGCACCATCTGAACCGCTAGCCCGATCACCACAGGCATTGCACACCAGCACGCAAATCCAAACCAGCTATCCCACCCCATGTCAGCACGCACAATTTTGCCGACGATGAAGAAGTAAGTACCCGTTAAGAGAAATCCAAGCACCAAACCTATTGCAAATGCAATTGGGCTTCCAATTGCTGCGGACATCCTCGCGATAGGAATAGCGGATCCATCTTCGATTGATTCCCGCACCTGCTCAATAGTTTCCGCATTAACAAGCGGACTGTTCATCTCAAGCAACATCTCTTGGGCTTCCAGCTCGGCTTCCAGCTGTTTCTTAATTGCCTCGTCGGAGGTGAACACGCCCAAGGTGAGGCCCATAATGATCGCACTAAGGACCGCAACTACCGCAAGCGGGAGCATGATCGGGCAGTCGTCTCTGATCTCGTCAAAGACTCGGGTTGGTTCGTACAGAACTCTCCAAAGTTTGTCCATTCAATCGATTCCTAAAGCTCAGTTGAAGTATCCACGATTGTATAAGCACACCGAAAGACATGGATGGGCAATGTTCGCGTCCAGCCTGAAATGATTCTGCTCGTCTTCGGTAGTCGTCTGGAAAAGGTCAGAAGAAAAGTATTGCTAACTTGAGCGAAGAGCTTCCTGATCTGTAGGATGAACTCGATGAAAGCGAGGATGCAGAGACCAAGAATCGAGACCGACTCGGTGGAGGCCAGACCTCGAAGATTGCATGGGTGGTTGCACCTGAATCTCGACAGATTGACTCAGCTGGACTCTCACTCTTGCCGGGATCTGCTGATTTGCCGAGAACGTTGTGGTTCTCTACGAGTCGAGGAAATTCACTTCGACGCTGAACCGTGGAACCGTTTCTCGTTGACCCTCGCCAAGTCAGATTCGCGGTCGTAAACAAGCTGACCCTGTTGCAAAAAAGGTACCGCTTGAGACCACAACTGGCCGTTTGAGGAATACAGCGGGGCACTGGAATATTGTGCGAGATACGCGCGGCGTAGCGTGTCTGTCTTGTTAGCGGAACTTCGATGAACACTGGTGCTCGAAAACACCACAACACTTCCTGCTGAGACTTCGATTTCGATTCCCGGATCGTCTCCGGTGTAGCCCACAAGGTCGTTGGATCCCTCCTCCTGAGTGTGGTCGAAGATGTGATTCTTCGATCCGACGGAGTCATGGGGCAAGACGGAAATCGTTCCGTTTTCGTGGGACATGTCGTCCAACGCGCACCAGCACGTCAAATATGGTTCATGCTGCGTCTTCGGGTCGCGAAACTTGACATAGCCTGAGTCCTGATGCCATGCGAACTTCATGCCTTGCTGCGGACCCTTGACCACCCATTGTTCGTGAAACAAGTAGACCGTCGGTCCTAGGAATGACGACGTTATCTTCGCCATGAGCTGACCGAACAGGAAGTCCGACAAACGAGGCCGTGACCGATACCGATTCGCAATGAAGTACCGCTTGTCTCG
>CAXXFR010000016.1:0-11178 GCA_963667455.2 Pseudomonadales bacterium
GTTGATGCAAATCATCGAAGTGCGAGGCACCATGATGTCTCGGGCTCGCAAGTTCGACATCTGCAACGCTCCCTTGATGATCGCCAACGTGTGTTGATCGACTGAGTCGCCGGCGGTCGCTTCGGTCAGGATTTCGTTGAGTTCGGGGGGCAGGTTCGCCGTATCGCCGTTGCTGAAGCGTTCGTTCAGCCATTCGAGCCACTTGGGACCGTTGCCTTCTATGTCAGTCATATTTGCTGTACGGATCGGGAAACCCGAGATTCGAGAGAATACCGATTTCTAGGGACTCCATTTCCTGTGAATCCTGATGGTTAGTATGGTCGAAGCCGCAGAGATGCAGCGTACCGTGTACGACAAGATGTGCGAGGTGTTGAGCCAGCGTCTTGTCTTGTTCGTCGGCTTCCTGCATGGCAGTCGGCATGCAGATCGCAATATCGCCGAGAATTCCATCTTCGTTGGCGGTAAAGGACAAGACGTTGGTGGGCCGGTCAATGTTTCGAAATCTCTGATTGAGCGTCTTGCCTTCCTGCTCACCCACAAAACGAACGCAAACATCGCCATGCTGCTCTGAACACGCCGCTTTCACCCAACTCGCGACCAAAGACTCGTCGAGTGGGTCAACGTCGTCTGCAAACTGTACTGCGACTTGGGAACTCATCCGCCGATTAACTGAAGACACTGTGCGGGTTAAGACTTCCGACCTGAACCATTGGATCGCTTCAAACCCGCTTCGGACTTCTCGTATGCGTCCACGATGTGTTGAACGACGGGATGGCGAACGATGTCTCGCTTGTTGAAACGCACTACTGTCAGCCCGGGTATACCTCCGACTATGTCAAGAACATGGACAAGACCCGACTGCCTATTGTGTTGATCTCGAGGAAGGTCAATCTGAGTTAGGTCGCCGGTAATCGCGACTGTCGAACCAAACCCAATTCGCGTCAAGAACATTTTCATTTGGGCGATGGTTGTGTTTTGCCCTTCGTCCAGGATCACGAAGGCATTGTTGAGAGTCCGTCCGCGCATGTAGGCAAGCGGAGCAACCTCAATTACATTGCGCTCAACGTAGCGACTCACTCGTTCGGAACCGAGCATTTCGTACAACGAGTCGTACAGCGGTCGTAGATACGGATCGATCTTTTGCGCCAGATCGCCCGGAAGAAACCCCAGTTTTTCTCCGACTTCGACTGCAGGACGGACTAGCAGGATGCGACCGACCTGCTCCTTTTCCAAGGCTTCCACGGCACAAGCTACAGCCAGATAGGTCTTGCCGGTTCCTGCGGGTCCGACACCAAAATTGACGCTGAACTTGCGCATGTTCGCAACGAAATTGGTCTGGTTGGGACCGCGCGGTTTAATCCAGCGTTTTCTGACCCTTATCCAAGAAGGCTGGGTCTCGGACTGCTTCCCGGAGACCAGATCGTCAATACCCGAGTCTTGAAGGTGCAAATGCACTGTCTTCGGATCCAACGTCTCGGTGGATTCGGTTTCGGCATACAGTTCGGACACGACGGCGACACCGGTCTCGACCTGCTTGGCAGGACCCGTCAACCGAAACGCGTTTCCACGATTGCTGATGAAAATGCCGAGTCGCTTCTCCAACTGCCGGATGTTCTGATCGAACGGGCCGCACAACACGGCTAATCGACGATGGTCGTTGGGTTCCAGATTCAGATTCGCGGTGGTGTCCGCAGATGAATCCTCGCTCAAGGGAGTAGGGGTTGATGTCTAAGGAGCATTACAGAATAGCCGTAACGGACTGCATGTCAATTTTGGGAGTGTTTGCAAAGGAAAATCGAAACAACGGACACGGATGATGTCGTTGCTATTCGTTGGATCTAATTCTCTACACCTTGCCGTTCCAAGTTCTCCCACCAACGAACTTTGGCGGTAGGGTGCGAGACGATTCCATCGTTGAGCACGTCGATGGGGTCGCGTCCGTCGACGCCCAATCCGAATCGGTGGTAGCCCAGCAATCGTTGCAGTTTTTCAGGCATTTCCCGGACTTGCTCTCGAGGAACGGAGATCAGCTGAATCTCCTGCGGACGTAGGTAAGCAACTGCGTGACTCATGAAGAATCCAAGCCTCTCGCGATTCTTGGAATTGTTCGCACCGCCGGCATGCCACATTCCTCCTTCCCAAAACACGATCGAGCCGGACTTCATTTCGATGCGGGTTGTTTCTACTTCCTGGTCGACTCTTCGGTCGTGCCACCGATGACTGTACGGAACTAGATGTGTCGCGCCGTTCTCGATATCGTGGTCGTCGATTGCCAACAGTGCGTTGCACAAGAACGGCGGATGAGGTCGCGGTATTGGCCACAGTCCATCGTCTTGATGGAGAAACTGCCGGGTTTCGCCGGGCAGCACATTGAACAACGTTGTTACATTTACTTGCGTTCGTGGTCCGATGACTCCTTCGACTATTGCGCGGAGGCGGGGATCGAGAAACATGAAGTCGACCCGTCGAGTCTTTCCCAGCAAGTTGTGAGCACGAAAGGTCCTGCCGGTGTTGGTACCGATTGCACGCATTTCTGTGAGCGGAACTTCGGTGTCAAAGACTGTTCGGATGTGCTCTACGACATCGAGGGAGATGAAATTGGGAATGATGGTGTAGCCGCGATCCTGGATCTCGGCGACTCGCTCGGTGATGTTGAGCCCATCCACCACCAGAGTCTGTTCTTGCTGTTCAGCAGCCATTGATGTTCCTCGGAACAGGCTTCTGTTGCCTGTACTCCTAGCGGATTTAACGCTGGGAATTATGCCAACTGTGTGTTGTTACGCATGGAGTGAAGCTCTAGGAGCGGGCTGTACGTTTAGCCGATGTTGATGCAGACCTCAACTCCCGTCGACACAAGTCCGCTGTGAGATGTAGAGAGTTCCTACAAGGATTGTTCGTTCTACAATCGAAGAGTCAGCGTAGCAATCATGGCTTCATTGGCTTGTCAGCCCCAGCCATGAACTGAATAGAGGGAGACATGGCAGCGGCAATCGAGCTCATCGAAACATTGGACGAATTCCAATCCGAATACCGGAAGACGATCGGAATGGTGTTGCCTCATCGGCCCTCGAAAGAGGCCAATGTGGACAACATTCGACGGTACGGAGATGGGGTGGGAGACTACAACCCGCTGTATCGAGACCTCGAGTATGCACGATCTAGCCGATTCGGAGACTTAACCGCTCCTCCTACGTTCCTCTACTCGGTTTCGCTAGGTGTCGTGGCTGGAGAAACCGGTGCCATCGACCGGCGAAGGGTATCGACGCAATTTCTACCCGTAAACTACGCCGGAGCCGAAATTGACTTTGTGCGACCGGTTTGGCGCAACGACACGATAACGGCGCAGGAGACCGTTGGAGAGACTCAACGTAAGACCAGCAAACGCATCGGCCCAATCAACTTCAACACGGGACACATCGTCTTCAGCAATCAACGCCAAGAGGTTGTTGCAACGGTCAAGACTTTGATGGCTCGCTACCAAAACACTGGTGCGACATTGGAATACGACCGAAAGCCCAAGGCCGACCAAGGTGAAAGCAACGTCAGATCAGAATTGGTGCCCGCGGATCCCTTGGTTTGGGAAAGGACTCGTCGAGGATCGGACACGTTGTTCTGGGAAGATGTCGTCGAAGGCGAGTCGATTCCATCGTTGCAGAAAGGGACCTACTCAGTTACCGAGCTCTTCTTGTTTACTCACGGCGTTCTAGGTACAGGCAGAAGTACCCGAGCCTCACTCGAGGCGGAAGGATCGCCCGACTTGGGAGGCGGAGGTCGATTTGATCAGGAACATGCTCAAAAGCGACGCAACATGCCGGGTCAGTTCGACTTCGGACCTCAGCGAGTGTGTTGGCTAGCCCAAATCGCCACAGACTGGATGGGCGATGCGGGAACGTTGAGAAAGTTGAACGCATCCATCCGGCATCCCAATATTGTGGGCGACACCAACACCGTTCACGGATCGGTGCTGAAGAAGTACCAGTTGAACGGCCACTGTCTGGTGGATCTCAACATCGAGAACGTCAATCAATCGGGCTTGCCGACGGCCATGGGTACAGCAACGGTCGAGTTGCCGTCGCGGAAGACGGGTCAGTAGCCTCTTCACCGGCACCGCGTGATGCCCAACGTCCTAGCCATCGATCAGGGGACCTCAAGCTCGCGAGCGATCGTGTATGACGATCAGTTGCGTCCCCTGGGAGCTGGTCAGAGGGAGTTACCTTCGATATATCCACAAGATGGTTGGGTCGAACAGGATGCCAATCAATTGTGGGATTCAGTCCTCGAATCATGTCGAGAGGCAATCGCCAATTCGGGCGTCTCCGTCAGTGCGATTGATGCCATTGGAATAACCAATCAGAGAGAGACTTCGATTGTTTGGGACTCCATCAGCTCGGAACCTGTCGGAAACGCCATCGTTTGGCAGGATAGGCGAACGGCGGATCTTTGCCAGAAGGTGTTGGACGACGGAATGGAAGAGAGAATCGCCGAGCGGACGGGACTGGTTGTGGATCCCTATTTTTCGAGTACGAAACTCTCGTGGTTGTTGCGACGAGAACCGTATCGAGAACTTGCGGATGCCAACCGACTGAAGTGGGGAACTGTCGACTCCTTCTTGTTGTGGCGGCTGACTCAAGGGCAAGTCCACGCGACTGACGACACCAACGCTTCGCGGACCCAACTCTACGACATCATCGTCAACGAGTGGTCGGAGGATCTACTCGATTACTTCGGAGTGCCATGGAGCGTAGTTCCCACGGTACAGGACTCTTGCAGTTTCTTCGGGACTGCCCACAAAGACTGGTTTGGCAAAGAGATTCCGATTCTGGGAATCGCGGGTGATCAGCAGTCTGCACTAATCGGCCAGGTTTGCTGTGAACCAGGCATGGCAAAGAGCACTTACGGCACCGGTTGCTTTCTCATTACGAACACCGGGAGCACAAAGTGCGAGTCGAAATCTAAGTTGCTGAGCACCATCGCCTATAGGATCGACGGAGTCACCACCTATGCAGTCGAAGGCAGTATTTTCAACGCGGGTACTGCTATACAGTGGGTGCGCGACAACATGAACTTCATCAAAAACTCAGCGGAGTCCGAAGCGGCTGCACAACGAATTGACGGGGAAACCAATGGAGTGTTTGTCGTCCCCGCATTCACGGGACTGGGTGCACCGCATTGGGAACCCAATGCTCGAGGTCTCATCTGTGGATTGACGTTGGATACAAGCACCGATGAAATCGTCACGGCAACGCTAAAGAGCGTGGGATTTCAAACTGCGGATTTAGTAGCTGCCGTTCAAAACGACGAGGTCCCTCTCGACCGCTTACGAGTGGATGGTGGAATGGTTGGCAACGACTGGTTCTGCCAGTTCCTGAGCGACATTACCGGACTGCAAGTGGATCGACCCACAAATGTCGAGACAACTTCGGTGGGAGCGGCGATTCTGGCTTTGCTGGGTCTGGGTCGCCTTTCCAATCTTCGAGATGCCGTGAGACTCTGGACGGTTGATTCGTCTTTCTACCCAGCCATGAGCGAATCCGACCGAGTGCGGGAATTGGAACGCTGGCACACAGCCGTCGCTCGAGCCCTCTAGGGGCACTTGTACCAAGCGTCAGCTTCGTAGTGGTTCCGCCAATTCTCGGATCAGGTGGGGTAGGGTGGATTCGAATTCTGCGGCTTCTCCAATCAACTCCTTCTTCTTTGAGCGATCCAATTCGTGAGGTGAAGCTGTCTGCATTAACTCGCCAACCTTGGAAAAGCTGTTTGACAACAACTGGGCACACTCCTCGCTCGGTCCAGGCCAATCTTGAAAGTACTTCGAGGCGACATTCCTGCACTCGGACCAGACCATAGCGTTCCACCAATGTCCGTGTTTGTCGTAGGAATCGGAATCCAGGGCGTTTTGCCACGCGTCGTAAGCTGAAAGACCGAACTGGTATCCGTCTTGCTGAAACGCGCTTGGTGACTCGTACATTTCCAACGCGCATTCGAGACCTGCGAGCATCCTCTGCCGTTTCACACTGTCGTCGCACGGATCGAACCGGTAGAAACCGAACGCATTGGCCGACTGATTGCGCCAAGATTCGTAGGAAAGTTCGGGCAGACAGGACGGTGCGTCGTCTCCCCAAGGCATTGCAAGATTGAAGCACGTCTCGTCGTTCGACGTAATCAATTGGTGTTCGAGGCCCTCCATCGACGCAACAGCTTCATCCGACGCCTTGCGTGCCAGTTGTTCGATGCTGATTCTGCGGTCTCTCTTTTCTCCGTCAGAATCCGAACCCACGTAGGTGCCGTGCAGTCCCAAGAGTTTCAATCGTTCCAAAACCGGTGCGTGGTTCCAGCAGTACGGTCCACTTGGACACATGATTTCTGAGTGTATGTTGAGTGCGAATGCAAAACCGGACTCGCAATAGAACTCCGCGACAGACACAGTCGAGTCGAAGTGTTTGGCAGCACCTACGACCACGCCCATGAAAGTAGCGTTGAAGGGCGGTTGCTCAAGAGTGTGCGGTTCAGAAATGGTGGACATGGTCATTCGTTCGGTGCTAAGAACTGACGAATGCTCAATGTTAGTGCTTTAGAGAAACTGACAGCCTGGCAGTGGGCGGCAGTGCTGGGTCATGGCGGGTCGAGAGCTTGATAGCCCCGCACGATGTCTTTTCTCGTGATGCCGCCATCTTTGTCCAAGTCCCAGGTCTCGAAGTGGTCGAGTTCGTGCTCCTGCAGTTCATTCCGTTCCAACCGACCATCGCCATTGGTATCTCGGAATCGAAAGAAGACATCCGTTGCGTAGTCGCCAAGTTCCTGACTCACTCGCTTCCATTCGTCGATGGACACCGAGAACGATGTGTGCCGTGCAACAGACATTAGGTGCTCCTCACCTTTGCGTTTTGCCTCGTGCATTCGAAGAAAGTTGGCGATCACCTCGCTTATGCGGTCACCTTTCACACCGATATCACGATTAATCGACCGATGACTGGCTAGTTTCATTGCGTCAACGGTGTAAACCGATGCTTCTGCATCTCGAAGTCTCGAGACGAAATCCGACACTTCCTCCCATTTCGCGGAATGAGCACGTTTCAATTGACCCGACATGGGCATTCGCACGGGACTCGCCATGAGAACTAGGAACCCGGGGAATCTATCTCGAGGCTTGATGTGGTGTTGAGGAGATGCGTCGATCCAGGTCTTGCGATCAGAGCCAAACGCGACGTGAAAGTAGCTCGAAGGTGTGTCTTGAAGTTCCTCCATCATTCGAACCATGTCGTAGGCGGCCGAATCGACCATTATTACGCCTTGAATTGTTGTATCGGCACCGCCAGCGCGTTCGAGTTTTGACTCATCGAGCACTAGCAGACTGGCAAGATGCGCACCGGCGGAGTGCCCCATCAGATAGATGGCATTTGGGTTTCCGCAGTATTCATCGATGTTCTCGTGAACCCACCGGACGGCATCAGCAACATCGTTGACATGAATTGGATGTTTGATGTCCTTGGTACTAAGTCGATAGTTTGAACTGACGACAATGAATCCAAGCTCAGTGAAGAAGGAGAGTTTGGGGGAGTTCCCCAGGTGCTTGTCGCCGAACGCCCAGCTCCCTCCATGAATGTAGAAAAGAATGGGCGCACCTTGAACGTCTTGTGGTACATGGATGTCCAGACTGGTTAATCGAGGTTCGAATCCAGGGTTCTCCGAATACTGCAGATCCCAGTGGCTGGTGTAGTCCTCTCCTCTTGCAGACTTCAAGAGCGTTGCCCCAAGAACGCAACAAATCAACGTCGAAACAAGGAGCGACTTGTTAGCAAATTGCCAGTAATCACTAGGGTTGTGGGCAATCACGAGATCAATCCGCTCGGTCTACGAAGAGGGGGAAGTTGACACTATAATCGGGGACGAAGACAAGACAGATTGTTGCTACTCGCTACTCGAGCAAGTGGTTGTTGACCGACAATCCCATGCGATGGCAATCGACACGGAAGGTCGTATTGTGTGCTAAATGGTAGTCGGTCCATTGAGTTCGGCAACACGTCAAATTGGAGTGGAACATGGATGTTCTCCGATCAACCCGCCTTGTTGTGGCCTCTCTCTCTATAACGAGCATGGGACTGTTGCCCGTGCCGTATTGCGAATCGTTTCCTCTGGGGACTCAGGCGGTTAGCGCAAGCGAACCCATCCAAGTGGAGCGACCTGAACCCAAGAAACAACTTGATCTTGACGGTCACCGTCTTGAATACGCCATTTACGACGTTCTCCAGCCTAACGGAGACTTATTGAATCCTGCGTTTCAATGGCCCTTTGATTCCTCCAGTACTCCTGATTCCCCGTTCGTTCTTGATGCCTACTTGCCACTGCTTGAGTGGAAATTCAGCATACAGCTACCTCAGACTCGACCTGATGAGTCGGAACTTGAACTGAGTCAAGACTGGTCGAAACCCCTAGATCCTCGTTGGGGTTCGGAGATCCCCAATTTCGATGGAGGAAATTCCCAAGGTGCGTTTGAGATTGCCATCGAGCAGTTCTTCAGCGATGCGGGGTCGTCAGAGCGGTGGAACGGTTCCACTGACGACTTCTCAAGCAACTTATCCATCGAAACGCACACTTCGATTGTCGATTCGGTAGTGAGCGGGTTCGAAATTAGCGTGTTCGGACTAGGCTCATCCAACCTGCAGTCGGAATTTCACGCCACGTTGCATTGGTCGCCTCTTGATGACATGCAGCTCAAGGGATCCATCGGATCGAATTTCAGTGCTACGTGTTCATGGGTCGAACAGTTGGGAATCGAGCTTTGGGGAGAGTCGTGTGAACTCCAAGCTCCAGTACGAGACTCAACTTCGGAACCAATGGTGGCACGCAACGCCTTGTACACCTGGCCCCATTCGTACTCCGAACCAGTGAACGGCCAGGATGCGACGTTCGAACTGAACTATCAGTTCCAGCGTTTAGGAGAACTCACTCTGCGATTGCGCCACCATCTCGGAATTCAAACAAGGCAGTACCTGAATTCTCGCTATCAGTCGGCCACTGAGGATTGCAAACCATCTCGCAATGACTTGGCATGTGCGGCCATTGCTCCTGTGTTGAGTCCTGACTTCGCGGCGAAATTCAACTTGAACTCGGCCCAGAAGATGCAAACCGACATTGGATTTTCTTATGTCCAGAGGGATCCGATGATCGGCGATTTCGAGTTGGCGTTGAACGTCGCTCATGTTGAGTTCACAAATCGAGCGAAGAAATCGTTGACCCGGAACGATTCGAAATTGCATCGATGGACGCGGAAGCTCGACAATGCTCAAGACGAATCGGAATTGGCGTATTCGACGCAGCTTTCGTGGCGAAACGGGCCATTGGCTCTTACTTGGAAGTCGAGTCTAGTTCGACCCATTGAAGGTAAGTGCGACTCTTCCATTTTTCGATTGTCCATTCAATGGTCCGCGCAGGAAATTTGTGCAACGGAGACTCAAGAGTCGGAGTCGACCAATGGCGATCCTCTGTTCTATCAGAGCGTTGTCTTGGGCTACGGGTCGATAGAGAACGCCGACAAGCTCAGTTACATCTTCGGCGTCGAGAATCTCTTCGACGTACAGGCACCGACTCAGTCTTCGATGCCGTTGGGTGCGGAAGGGGCACTTGACCAATTGGTCTCGCCGAGTCGTTACGTTTACTTCAAACTTCGTTTAACAACAGGCAATTAGATTGGCAAGAGAGGCGATGGCGCAGTGTTTCTCCAGCGAATACTACGCCGTTTATACTGCGACTAAGTCGCGAGTGTTGTGCCTTGAGATCCGTGTCGGTCGCTTCCTCCTTCGATCCAATTCTCGTCATTGTCAGCTGAGCGACCTGCTGATGCTTGACGAACTTGCAACCATGAACAGCCATCGGGAATTCAATCCGTGATTCGAATCGAGCCCATCACACTACGCTTCATTCTTGTAATTCTGATCATCATCGCGCTGATGATTCCCCTCGTATCAGTGTTCGTGCTTTCCACTGAGAGACAGGGCCACTACAGACAGGCAGTTGACGAAGTATCCCAAGCTTGGTCCGGTCCTCAATCGCTAGCGGGCCCTGTGTTGTTGGTCAAATTTGGGCAACTCACCAGAACGTCAGAGGGGCAGTTGACTAATCGTTCGCACTCTGTGCTCTATATGCCAAGTCAGCTTGTCGTTAGCCATGAGTCCTCGCACGAAATGCGAAAACGAGGCATCTACGACATGCCGGTCTTCACTGCAACCATTTCTGCAAGCGCGGAATTTCGCCCAATTGATCCACAGCTTGTCTTAGGAACCGCGGAAGAAGTGAGATTAGTGTTTGGAATATCTGATAGCAGAGGCATTCGTAAGGCGAAACTGAGTTGGAACGGTCTAGAACAAGATAGAACCGAGTCAACGCAAATCCGTGGAATTGGCAACGCTATACAAGTCCCATTGGATAGTTCCGTGCTGGAAGAAGGCGGAAGCGTTGCCTTCGAACTAGAGTTGAGGGGCACGCAAAGATTCTCGGTCCTCCCCGTTGGCGACCAAACAGAAGTTTCGATGGTCTCGGATTGGCCAGACCCCAGTTTTGACGGTCGCTACTTGCCAGACCAGCGAGATGTCAGTGACAACGGATTTTCGGCTTCGTGGACTACGCACGCACTGTCCCGGGGGTTTCCGGCGGTAATCGCGGTGTCGGAGTTCGAGAACATGATGAGTTCAATCAGATACGGGCCGCAAGGTCCACGCTACACCGATTTGGGCTATACGATTCTGACTCTGAATACGCCGTATCGGGCTGTCGAACGATCAATCAAGTACGGTGTCCTGTTCATTGTGATGACCTTGGTGAGCATCGTTTGCCTCGAGCTGGTAACCAAGGCACGGTTTCACATCATTCAATACGGTGTAGTCGGTACGGGATTGGTGTTGTTCTTTCTTACGCTTCTTTCGCTCTCCGAACACGTGGGGTTTGGCGTGGGCTATATCCTCGCCGCTGCGTTGCTTGCAACAATGAACGTTGCCTATGTTTGGCTCGTGACCCGCAATCAGACTGTGGCAGTTGCTGTGGCTTTCGTGTTGTTGGTTCTTTACGTGGCGTTGTTCGCGGTGCTCCAAATGAATGAGTATGCGTTGCTCGTAGGAACGGTCTTGCTGTTGCTCCTGCTAGCAGCATTGATGTTTGCCACTCGATCTCTTCGAGTGGAGGAGC
>CAXXFR010000017.1:0-13816 GCA_963667455.2 Pseudomonadales bacterium
GTGCGTGCGCTGTACAAAGACGACGTTCCGATCGAAGAACAAATCCCATTCGAAGTCGCACAAGCGAACTTCTATGCGGCTGCGAGAGATGGGTTGGATGCAACCATCAAGTGGAAAGGCAACGAAGAACAACCTGTTAAGCAAGTAATTCTCGACGACTTACTGCCCAGAGCGGAAGAAGCACTGTTGGCCGAAGACATACCCGAGGATGAAGTCGAGAAGTACATGGGGATTATTCGCGACCGTGTTGCTTCTGGCATGAACGGATCGACTTGGCAACGAAAGTGGGTAGAGCGGCACGAAGCTGACTGGGCCGCTCTGACTAGAGCCTACGTTGGACTGCAGGAAACCAACGAACCAGTCCACACGTGGGACTTCAATTGAGACTTACACGTGCGGCTGGCATCGATCCAGCAATCTTGGATCTGCCTGCCGAGCGGTTGCACGAGGCTTTCAGCGGTCCGACACTGATCGACCTTTCCAAGCCCGATAAACGTCCGTTGTTTGTAGCGGTACTACTTCACGGCAACGAGATTTCAGGCTGGGATGCTGTTCGATTCCAGCTAAAGGAACAATCCGTTGCCGCTCTACCATCTATGTATCTCTTCATCGGAAACATCGAGGCTGCGAAGTTCAATAGACGCCACTTAAATGGGCAATTGGACTTCAACAGGGTATGGAGTGGGGAGAACTTCGACAAGACGAACTGGGCGCAGGAAGTCATGGAAGAGATCATTCCCAAGCGGCCTTGGTTCATGTTGGACATTCACAATACAACGGCGCCGAACCCGCACCACTCGGTAATTTCCGACACTCGTGCTAAGACTCTGAGCGCAGCTCGAGAGTTCAGCGATATTGCGGTCTACGCCCATCAGCCGCATGGTTTCCTGTCACGACGATGCTCGGAATTTACAACCTCAATCACGATCGAAGTCGGCATGCCGACCGATGACACCAGCACTCAACGCGCTCAGTCATTCCTAAAGAGAGTGGTTACTCAGGGTAGCTTTCCTAGTCGGGACAGTACTGATCTTCGCATTTTCCGGAGCAAGATTCGGGTCGTCTTGGAAGATGCAGCAAAGATGAACGAACAGCAAGTCCCAAGGTTTGCTTCAAGTCTGCGTTCGTTGAACTTTGAACGTGTAGCACGGGGCACAAAATTCGCAACTCTGAAGCCATCTAGCGGACGGTTGATTGCCTTCGACGAAGAAATGAACGACGTTACCGACACGTACCTGGACATCAACGGGGATGCGATTTCTCTACGCAATGACGTCGTAATGTCGATGTATACCGAGGACCCACGCATCGCGCTCCAAGACTGCGTGTGCTACTTTCTCGAACCTTGGAGTACATAGGGTCCATCAAAGGACTCAGTTCCAATTAGCCCACACAAAGACTGACTAGCAACTGAGGCGCGGCCGCCTCGATTCGAGCACAGTTGACAGGAATCGAATTCTCCTTTGGTAGTGGGCTGTCGATGGGTCAGTGAATGTACTCAAACGATCGATCAGCAAGGGTCCCAGTCAATTGCGATCTTCACTTCTTCGTCAGTGACCTCGCGGATTTCGATTTCGGCTTCCAATTTACTACCCTGACTGGCGCAACCTCTGAAGTCGACTATAAGGTCCGGGTGCTCTGGAAGGTCTTGTAAAGAGGTGACTGATGTGTACGTATTCCCTTCGTCATCGATTACATTGATGATTGCAAGACACGTCGTACGTTTCTTGACTGACGGCTCGAGGCTCATGTTTACTTCAAACTCGTAGGCTAGCTCGTCCGTAGTCGTGAGTTGCCCTTTCCTGTCCGTCTTTGGAACCCATACTCTTTTCTCGCGACTCTGACACTGAATTAGGGCCCGATGAGTAGTACCAACTGACTCTTTGTCAATGACGTCCAATAGACCTTCATTGATTGGTTGATACGGAAGTCTGGGAAAGCTCGCGCACCCGAACATCAACAGAGCGAGTCCCAAGCACAAGACCAAGGAAACCGCCTTATTTGGCAAATCTCTCACGGTTGAAGAAAACCCGGTTGCTGCGAATGAAAGAGCCCTTCGGGACGACCAAACCACTGCCATCCGGATTCCAATTGATGGGATCCCAAGAACAGCTGATGAGTCATCACCGCTCCCTCCACCTCTGGCAGATTCTCAACAGTAACCGCAGACTCGTCGAACCCTGTGAATCGGACAATTTTCAATTCTGGCAGGATTCGAGAGTAGCGGGACTGAGAATCCGTAGGAGAGGAGTCTCTTCTCTCTTCACCCATTCTTCGAACGAGATCCTCAAGCGTCTCACAAGCATCACGCCTATTCGCCAAGTAGTAGTCTCCGCTCTTACGTTCAACCATGTCCAAAGCTCCGTTGACTATCACATCTCTGTTGTAGTCGATGAATTTGAGATGGAGCACGCCCCGGCGCGGCAAGTTCGACTCGTAGCTCGGTATCCTCACCTTGATATGAAATAAGTCGAGCAACGCCTCCCCGATCGCCCTATCGTCATTTGGATCAACTCCTAGTCGCTCCAAGTCGTCCGCAATGAACGCAATCGGTACATCTTCCAAGAATCCCGTTTTTCCTGGAAACCACACACCTATCGGTTTCGCGAGTCCCATCCAATAGTACAAGCCAAAGGCCTCTTCACGTTGTTCCTCCGGCAACGACTGAATGGCGGGAGAATTTAAAAGGCTCCTCGACATTGAGATCCCAAGATTCACAGGAGAGTGGCCGGCTTCCACATATGGCGGAGTCCGTTTCACAACCATCGTTCCATCCTTCATGACCGGCGAAGGATGCTCCAACCAAGCGGCGGGAGCCGGCAGATCACTGATCGACTCTCTGTCGGCCGTTGGTTCCGTTGTGATCTGTGTCGGTTCTGTGAGTGCCACTCTTGTCGCCAGCACAAAGCTGGACATCAGCAACAAGATACAAATCACTCGAGCTCTGGGGGTTTCAATAGTATTGTTCATGGTGTGTCCACACTCCTGCCATTGCCAACGACCTTGAGGTCATGTTGTTAGACATGTGGAACTCGATCGTGTTTCGAGTTCGACTAGCTCGTGCTAAGTTGCAGACAAGATGCGGAATCTTGCACCGAAACGCCGATTTGAGCTGCTACTTCGTAGCCAGCTTGATGGAGATCAGAAATGCACTTCGCCACACTGGATTTCGGAATGGCCGCAAGCAGACCTCCGCACGTCTGAGGATCCACCAACGGCGCTGTTTCATTTACTTCAAACTCACCGGCTCCTTCGTAGTCTCGCAGTGCCTGTGCGTTGTTCTCATGCAAGGAGCTTCTCACTCCCGACTCGAAAGCTCGCTTCGTACCTTGCATCAATGGAACTCGATCCACAAAGATGTGTACACCGATGTTGGAACGTCGAGTAATCTCCAACAAGTGACCCAGTAATCCAAAGCCCGTCACATCGGTCATAGCACTTGCTCCGTTCGCCCGCAGAATGCGCATGGCATCCGCATTGGACTGATCCATGTGTCGAACCGCTTCAATCAATTCTTGTGCGGTGGTCGATCCGTGCATGACTCCTGCCAGAATGACTCCCGTTCCCAACGGCTTCGTCAGCACGATCGCTTCATCGGTCTTCATCCGCGACTTGTAGAGAGGTCCCTGAGAAACCGACCCTGTTACCGCAAATCCCACTGACAGCTCGGATCCTTCCGCCGAGTGACCACCGACCAGTCGAACCCCACATTCCCGGAAGACCGAAACTGCCCCAGACATCAGCTGGTACAGTTCCTCTTCCATCAACTGATGCGACATCAAGGGCACCGTAGCGAGAGCCAAGGCAATTTCCGGATCCGATCCCATCGCGTACAAATCATTCAACGCATGATGGGCGGAAATTCGTCCGAACTGATACGGATCGGAAATCATCGCCCGGAAGCCGTCGCAGCTCGTTGCCAACCGTGATTGTTGCCAATCCACCACTGCTGCATCGTCTCCAATTCCTGCGACGGATTCAGAACCGTTTTCGAATTCCAACCGGCGCAACACATTTGTGAGCAAATCGGCTCCGAGTTTTGCGCCGCAACCGCCACAGCGAAGCTGAGTCGGTAAATCTGGAACCAAGGGTTTGGCGAGCGACTTCCCGTTCTCAGCTTGCATTACAGGCAGATCGGAGAGCAGATCCATGAATTTCCGATCAATCCAGTCTTTCCAAATGTTGATAGTCTTCGAACGGAGGGCAATCGGCCCCTTCGTTGCAATTGCAGCATCATTCGGCAAACGCAAAATAGCCAGAGCTCTCTTCTGAGGTCGAAATGCCTTCAGAGGTCGATCTGTCAACATCCGACGTGTGTTCTTTGTCAGAAACGGTCCCTCGCGAACTGCATAGACACCCGATTTCGGGCGTTGCTGTCCATCCAAACACACGATGTCTCCAGCGGCGAACACATTGTCTGCCGAGACGCTTTGAAGGAATTCGTTGACCCGTAGAAAACCCCGATCATCCACGGCAAAACCAGACTTTCGAATCCAATCCGGTGCTTCAACTCCAGCAACCCACAAGACACAGTCGGAATCCAAGGTGCGCCCATCCGCAGCTACTACCACGTCGTTCGTAGCGTCGATGACTTCAAAGTCGTAGGAAACTTCGACTCGATTGCGATCGAGTTCTCGAACAATCCCTCGTCGCAGAAACCGATTGTGTTCGATCAGCAACTCGGAATTGGCAGTAACCAAGTGGATATCGAACGCTTTTCCGTATCTCTCTCGAACCGACAGTGCGACCTCTACGCTGCCCGGACCGCCGCCCACCACAACTAGACGACATCCCTCGCCGTCTGCATTCTCCGCCACCACCTTCTGCCACTTGGGAATGAATCGGCCGATGGGCTTGACCGGAATCACAGACTCGTGGTCCTGAAACTTCAGTCCGGGAGAACCACCGGTATTGATCGCAATGACGTCGTAGTGCAGATCAGGTCTATTGCGAAAACTGACAGAGTTTTGCTTGATATTCACCCGTGTCACTTCATCGGGAATGAAGCGTGCGTTGGCGAAAGTGGACAGCTTCAGCAAATCAATGTGAATCTGTTCCCAGGTGTACTTGCCCGCGAGGTAGCCCGGGAGCATTCCGGAATACGGAGTATGGGGTTCGCGGGCCACCACAGTGATCCTAACCCCGGGTTCGGGCCTCATGCCATAGTGGCGCAACACCTGAACATTGGCGTGACCGCCACCGACTAGAAGCAAGTCTCGAACGAAGGGTACGTCGGTTTTCACTCAGCTACTTCGGAATGCCGTGACCATTCGTCTACTTTGTACGGCCACATGCAGTTGACCAAACGATGCCGACTAACAGTCGTACCAAAGCAAAACCAAGCCGAGGCTTAGCGAGGATATTGACTCTCACATGCCCAACGAGTTCGAAGAGCACATCTCAACGAACTCCAAATCCACCGGCATGTTCGAATGTCTCGTGGCTATCTACCTGCCGATCGACATCAGCTCGTCCAGATCGATTCCGCCGTTCTTGTCCGAGTCCAACAAATCAAACCCGTTCTTGAGTCGATTTGCCCAACCGCCGGACAGCTCGTCCTTCTCGATCAGGCCGCTCTGGTCGGTATCCAGAAATCCAAAGGACTGGGCTGTCTGCATGCGACGGCTGTCGTGGACTTGATTGTCAATCGTCTCGCCATCCCACGTAAACTCGAAGCTTCCGTAGAGCATTTCTTCCCATGATTGCTGACCCCATCTGACTACCTTGTCCGGATCGGGATTGGCTGGATTCTGCACTGAATTGTCGTAGACCGTCGAGTGCAAAAGTCTTGATCCTGCAGGTACTGCCAAGGGCTCCGAAAACTCGTAGCTGGTTTGCCAATTGAAGTCGTAGTCCGGCACCGAAAGCAACAGCTCTTTCGTACCGTCCGGATACTCAAGCGTAAACGACGAACTCTTCCCTCGATAGTGTGAGTGAGGCAAGAGTGAGTGAAGCGTCGCATCGCGGTCGAACGAGATGTAGGAACGAATCAGGTGGTCCTTGGTGTTCGACGGGATTTCGAAGATCGTGTTCAGTACGACACCATTTCGCAGGATAGTCTTGGGCGGCTCGTCGTAGAAGTACAAACCTATCTTGGTCTTGTCGGTGACGACCTTGCCAATGGGCGTGTAGTGCATCTGCGCACGGAAATTCATACCTGCATCGACCCACACGCCAGCATCCTCAGGTCCAGAAGTACCGCTGACATTCGATCCCGGTGCATAGCCTCCGAGAAACTGCGAGAACAGGGCACCTCGCCGACCTGGGCCGGATGCTTCAACAGTGCCCATCAGTACGTGGTGCAGCACTCGAGTGTCGCCAGGAACGACGGTGACGGCTCTAAGCCATCGACCCTCCGGCATGTTGTTGTCAACGGTGAAGTACTTGTACTCCACCACTCCGGTTGCAGGAACTTCGAATTCCGGAAACTCAATGACGTAGTCAGGCTCTCCCAATGGCCATTCGGGAGCGGTTTCCATGCGTTCCTGTAAGGGATCGGGGCCTGTGCCTCGAGGCGTTCCCGCCTCGATCCATCGGACGATCAGCTGCCGTTCTTCGGGTGTGATGTTGCGATCATTCTTCCATTCGCCCACATGGGGATCCGCGTGCCAAGGAGGCATTCTTCGTTCGCGCAGCACTTGACGCATGGTGGGTGCAAAGCTTCGAACGATCTCGTAACTAGTCATGGCCCACGGAGCTATTCCTCCGTCCGTGTGGCAACCACCGCAGTTGTCAATCAGGAGAGGAGCAACATCATTGGCGTACGAAATCTCAGTTTGATCCTCGGATCGATCAGGAAAGTTGATTAGGCAACCCTTGGGCATAACTTGGCTGTACTCGACCTCCTCTCCCGCCAGCATCGCACTTAACACATCGGCGACGTAGTGTTCGTCGGCTTCAGCCTTTTGCCGTTCGTATTCGAGGCGGTCATTGATCGGACCTCGATACTTCAATTCCCAGTTCTTCGGATCGATTACGAGCACTTCAGCTGTATGAGTCAGCTCGAGTCCCATGCCCACAATTTGAGACTCGTCGTCGAGAATGGGAAAGTCAATGTCCCACTCGGCCGCTTCTTCTCGGATCGATACCCGGTTGTCGTACTCAACGGGGTTCAAGAGCAAGAAACGCACATTCTGCTCTTCAAATTGCGTCCGAAGTTCACGAAGATCAGGCAATGCATTCCGCACAATCGGGCAGCTATTGCCCTGAACCATGATGACTACCGCATCACTATCCGAGTAGTAGTAGAGCTCGTGCGCTTTGCCTTCGTGATCCAACAACGTGAAGTTGTCGACCATTGACTTCATTCCGGCGGATGCGCTCAATGCGAGCAGAAGAGCAAGAGTTGAGAGACAGATCGTGTAGCGATGCATAGGAAACCTGTTCAGAGTGGGCATGCTTTTATGATAGCAACCAGCTCGATTTTGAAGGGGAGTTGTTAGAACCCTGTATCATTGCGGCAGGCCGTGACCTGACGTCGCAAATTAACCCAATGGAGGAAGATTAAAGTGAATTCACCATGGATCAAGAAGGTGGCGGCGATCTTCGTCGCGTTGGTTGTCGCAATGTCATTGAGCTCTTGTGCTTTGTTCATACGAGATTGCGGTCCAGCGGATGGCCAGTCCGTCGATTTGGACGAAATCCTCGAAAACTCAAGCCCTCAATAGATCAAGTATTGGGTGCCAACGACCCTCTACGGGTCGAGTACGCGATCCTTCACATCATTTTCGATTCCAATGCCCTGATCTATACGGTGAGAACTGTTTCAGCGGGCTCCCGGTGCAATCTTGGCACCCGATAGCGTCGGCAATCCGAATCGCTACAAAGTAATATTGAACCGAAGGCTACCTAGCAAAGTGTCTCCCGACGCTTAGAGATCAGAGGGGAATCGAATGCAAGCCAACAAATCGTTTCGCTACATTGCATCCAGTGCGTGTCTACTGGTTCTGGTGCTCATGTTTTCGACGTCGTGCACAAACATCGTGGCTTTTGCAGTTGGCAAGGCCAACACTGACGAAGAGGCTCAGTCCACTGAGCCCGAAGAACCCGAAATCAGGAGAATTCCGGGGACTGACCATCCCGATCTCAACGGTATCTGGCAAGCTCTCAACGCCGCCAACTACAACGTCGAACGTCACTTGGCCGCTCCAGCATTAATGACCGTAGAAGGACCCCGAGGACCCATTCCCCATTTCCGAGTCGTTGCCATGGGTGCGGTTGGCTCCGTTCCTGGGGGAATGGGAGTGATTGAAGACGGCAAGAAAATCCCCTACCTCCCCGAAGCGGCGGCGATGCGCGAGGAGAATCGCGCCAACTGGGCAGATAGGGATCCAGAGGTGAAGTGCTATCTTCCTGGCGTACCCCGTGCAAACTACATGCCCTTCCCGTTTCAAATCATCCAAGGCGAGAACTCTTTCTTCATTGCCTACGAATATGCGGGGGCAGTGAGGGACATTCTTTATGAAGACCCAGGTCCGGCACCTGTGGATTCGTGGATGGGACAGTCAGTTGGACAGTGGGAAGGAGACACCTTGGTTGTCGAAGTCACCGCACAGCTCGATTCCTCTTGGTTCGATCGATCAGGGAATCATCACTCAAACATCATGGTTGTGACCGAAAAATGGACTCCAATGGGTCCAAATCACATCGAATATGAAGCGACAATCGAAGATCCTGAAACGTTCTCCGAACCGTGGACCATCAAGATGCCGTTGTATCGAAGGATGGAAGAAAACGCGGTAATTATGGATTTCAAGTGCGTACAATTTGTAGAGGAATTGCTCTACGGTCAATGGCGACGGGAATCCGTTCAGCCAGAGGAATAGAGGTAAAGAAATGAAGACTTTCACGATAGCGGCTCTGACATCTCTCATTGCCGTTCCCCTCATCGCCGACGAAAGTGCGCAAACGGCTTCCGACGAAGTGGCGCACGAGAGCGCTGTGGATGCTGTTCCCATTGTCGCCGTCGAAATTCCACGTACGGCTACCGGAAAGCCGGACTTTTCGGGAACCTACGACATCAAGACCATCACGCCGCTGGAGCGGAGACCTCAATCTGGAAACGAGACCGTCATTTCTGCAGAAGCTGCAGAAGGATGGTCTAACGCGGTCAAGGAAGGCAATCGAGCCGAGGACAACAGAGTTCGAGACCCCGATAGAACCGCTCCACCGAAGGGAGGAGATGGATCTGGAGGTCCAGCCGGAAACGTCGGCGGCTACAACAGATTCTGGATCGACAATGGCGAAGAGTTCACCAAGGTCGACGGCGAGTATCGAAATTCCATCGTGTACTACCCGGAAAACGGTCGAAGACCGGGATGGACAGACGAAGCTATAGCACGTTTTACGTCTATGCGTGCTCACTGGCGTCAGAATACTGGACGCGCATATTGGCTGGACGAGGACATCGCGGGACCCTCGGACCACCCAGAATTTCTTACTCTTTCCGATCGATGCCTGTTAGGTTTCGGATCGACAGGTGGACCTCCGATGCTGCCCGTTCTGTACAACAACGTTAAGCGTGTTGTACAGTCCGAAGACACACTGATGATCCTTGTCGAAATGGTTCATGACGCCCGCATCATTCGCATTGGCGGCGAACACCTACCTGACGATGTACGCAAGTGGCTTGGTGACTCCATCGGATGGTGGGAAGACGATACGCTGGTTGTGGACACGACAAACTTCAACGACACCCCGGCACTCGGAGGGGCGACGCGGGAATTGCACGTGGTTGAACGGTTCTCCATGGTCGACGAAGACACCATGCTCTACGACTTCACAGTTGAAGATCCGATGGCTTGGAAGGACAAGTGGTCAGGTAAATATACGTGGCCGAAGACCGATGCAAGCATCTACGAATACGCATGTCACGAAGGCAACTATTCGATTCAAGGGATGCTGAAAGGAGCTCGCCAGGCTGAGAAGGCGTGGTACGCCGAACAAGGAGAAACAGGCGAATGAGAGCTGTTCAAGTCTTAGTCTGTCTCGCGCTGATGGCGTTGGGTTCCTCAGCCTTGGCCCATCATGCTTTCGGTGCTGAATTCGATCCGAACCGACCGTTGCTGTTGAAAGGCAAGGTCACCAAGGTCGAATGGGTTAACCCTCATGCTTGGATCCATCTGGATCACGAAAAGGAAGATGGAACCACCGAGTCCTGGATGGTAGAAGGCGGCACTCCCAACACATTGCTTCGTCGTGGTATCACACGGAATTCGCTGAAGCCCGGAACCGAGATCATCGTTGACGGATATCAATCCAAGGATCTTTCGAATCGTGCGAACGGACGAAATATCACATACGACGACGGTCGAACTCTGTTCATGGGTTCATCGGGTACGGGTGCGCCCCGTGATGGTGCCGATCCCACTGAGCGTGCAACTGAGGAAGAGCAGCAACGGCTGGAGGATGTCCGGGACGAAGAAGAAGGCGACTCGGAAGAAGAAGCGGCAACTGAGACTGAGTCAGAATCAGAAGCCGAAGAAGGTGAAGAAGCATCTGAAGCTTCGGATTGAAAGCTCCGCCCCTAGCGATTGGAGCAATACTCCTAATCGCAGGTTGCCAACAGACCGACACTTCGCGTAGCTCAGTCGAGTTCGACGAGTTTCTTACCGTCGACGAACTAATGCACCTTGTGATCGAGCCCTCAGCAGATGTGTTGTGGGACTCCGCCGGTGTAGTCATGACTCTCGAAGGTGAAACCTGGCTCACTCCAACCACCGAAGAAGGCTGGCTTGCCACAGAAAGTGCGGCCGGCGTGATCATCGAGTCCAGCGATTTGCTCAAGATGCCTTCGCGGTCACTGGATCGAGCAGAGTCTTGGTACGACTACTCGTCGAATATGGCCGAGCAAGCAAAATTGGCGCGCGACGCGGCGTTCAACCAAGATGGCGATGCATTGTTCGAAGCCGGAGCTAGTCTCTATCAGTCATGTCTCGACTGCCACAACGAATACTGGATCACATCGAGCAACTGATTAGCCTCGTGATCCGTAACTGCGTCTGGTTCGGCTGAAGAGACCAACCCGTGCGCTGGTTTGCGGAATGGCTGGACACTCATGCGTGGAGCACAGCTCTGCACGAATCTCTCTTTCTATATCCGTGGATCGAATCGACACACGTTCTGTCATTGATGTTGTTCGTTGGAACGATCTTCATCGTCGATTTCAGGCTGTTGGGAATCGCGTTTCGCGATGTCCCCGTTTCCCAAGTGACCAGCAGAATCCTGCCGTGGACCGTGTTCGGATTCGTCGTCAGCGTTGCTACAGGCCTGCTGTTGTTCTATGCAATACCCATACGTACCTATCACAGCATTTGGTTCCGGATTAAGGTGGTCTTGCTAGTCGTCGCCGCCATCAATGCTTGGGTGTTTCACCGACGTGTCTCGCGTCGACGAACCTACTGGGACAGTGACGCAAAACCTCCTGTAGCTGTACGCCTCACGGCACTGACTTCCGTCCTGACTTGGTGCGGAGTGATCATTTGCGGTCGCATGATTGCCTACAACTGGTTCGATTGCTACAAGCAGCTTCCCGGTTGGTTGTTGTTTCTGACTGAATGCGCGCAAGACCCGTCCTCACCATGAGCCTCTACGACGTCTTCGAGTATTTGGAACAGACTTTCATCGGTGAAGCGATTCGTACTTCGCATTGGCTCTTTCCCGTGATCGAAGCGTTTCACCTCATCGGTCTTGCATTGCTGGGCGGCTGTGTGATAGTCGTCGATCTGCGATTGCTTGGTTTGGGTCTGACGAAGCAAACCATCAGGCAGGTGTCGGACAAGATCCGACCTTACTTCCTCGTTAGCTTGGCTGTGATGTTCGGAACTGGTATTCCGCTGGCTCTGTCAGAAACGCTCAAGCTGTTGTACAACCGATCCTTCTGGGTCAAAGTGACTACACTTGCGATAGTGCTGATATTTACCTTCGCACTGAAGAACCCCTTGATTCGATCCGAGAGAGCTCCGCGGGCGTTGATGTTCTTCATCGGACTAGCATCGTTGGTAATGTGGTTTACGGTCGCCGGTGCAGGACGGTGGATTGGCTTCTCCTCGTAGACAATTGACTCCGCAAGCTCTCTTCTGAGCCTTCATTCAGCCGGTGTCTGTAGTTCCAATCAACCCAACTTGAGCAGAGGTTGTTTGGCAACACCAATTGATGTCGGCAAATTGAGAAGATTAGAGCCTTGAAGTGAGCGCATAGACGGGCTGACCATCTCTGGGGTCCAAATCAGCACTGACCTCCTTCTCATCCATAAGATCCGCAATGGCGTCTCTAACCGTTCGCTGATCCTGATTCACGCAGTCGTAGATAACCTCTAAGTGTTTCCACCTCTTATCTCCCATCTGAAGCGCAACGATGACTTGCTTCCTGATATCACTCGTTGTCATTCTTGTCGCTCCTCTATTCATTAAACATCTTGAATAAGATCAAAGACTTGCTCACAAGAGCTTGAAAACAAAGTCCTCGTCGTAGGCCCCCTCCGGGTTGGCGCGGACACGTTCGTCGAGTGATCGGGCATCGTCGCCGATCAAGATTCTCCAACGACCTTCCTTCACGCCATCAAGTATTACCGTTGCGGCCTCGGACGCGGAGGTCGGAGCGTTGTCGCGAAATGCATTGCGCTGCTGCAGCATGCGCTGCGCAATTTGATCCGGGCTTTCGTTGTGTACTGGTTCACCCGACGAAATCATCCAATTGCGCATGTTCTCGATCTGTTCGGGTGTGAACTCCCACTTGGACTTGCCAGTCATGATCAACTGACTGTTGATGGCAATGGATGTGCCGATGTGGCCTGGCATGACCACAGAAACACTCAAGTGTGGAGCATTGAGTCGAAAATCCGTGATCAGCGCTTCGCTCAGTCCCTTGACGGCAAACTTGGCCGCTGAGTAGGCCGTGTGGGAAATCTGTGAACCGAGAGAGGCCCAAAAGCCGTTCACACTGCTTGTGTTGACGACATGACCTTCTTCGCTGGCAAGCAAGAGGGGTAGGAACTCGCGCAAACTCCAATACACGCCGTTCCAGCAAATGTTGAATGTACGTTCCCAGTTCTCTCGGGAGTCGTTGACGAAACTACCGCCACCGCCGATTCCCGCGTTGTTGAACAGCAAATTGATGTGATCGGTCTCGTGCTGTTGAGCAACTTCGCGAGCGAACTCCTGGATCTCCTTCTCTACTCCAACGTCGCAATGATGTGCCGTGATTTGAACATCTGGAGACTCTGACCGAGCGATTTCCATGGTTTCTTGAAGGTTGGCATCTATCACATCGCATGCTGCAACGTGGCATCCTTCCTGAGCGAGCTGCCGCACAAGCTCCCGACCCATTCCTGTGCCGCCACCCGTTACGACTGCAATCTTTCCTTTGAAGTCCTTCATCGATTCAACTCTTTTGTGTCTCAGGCAATGTGTAGATCTGAATGCCGCTCAACTCCTGATGGAGTGCGATCTGGCACGAAAGTCGACTGTTGGAACGACGCTCAGGAGTGAACTCCAAAATGTCGACTTCGTCCGGATGCATCGCTCCGGTTCGGCAGAACCAAGACTCGCCAACATAACAATGGCAAGTGGAGCATGTACATCCACCTCCACATTGGGCTTGGATTCCACGAACCCCATGATCTAGGGCCACATCCATGACGCTTTCGCCTGCTCGCCCAGTCCAGCACTCGCTGAGACCGTCTGGATGAGTAAAGACTACCTTGATCTGTCCAACCAATCTCTGTGAGTCGCAAAGGTCCGAAGAGTCGAGCAACCAACGCTGAAGCGTGGCATTCGGGCAATGATTCTAGCCACTCCCACTAGTCTTGAGAAAGCCG